>NZ_JBWDNK010000025.1:0-60612 GCF_056269165.1 Paenibacillus sp. J22R232
GCCGTTTACGCTTGAAATATAGGAGAGTATAGCATTTCGCCCACTTTCTCTATATTTCTACGCGAAACGAAAGCTTGGCCGCCAGAGGTCGGCTTCAGCCGTTTACGCTTGCCTGCCATAGGTACCAGATGTGACTATGGGACCATTGACGCAATCAAAAATAGCATGTTACGCTACCTTCATATGGAAACAAATGGAGGGATACACTTGATTGAAATTCGCTTATCAGTAGGGTATGACGAGTATGAAGAAGGGGCAAGAATGTCCAGCTTGATTGAAAAACTGGCATCGAGCCCGGATGGCGAGAAGCTGTCCATACTAACGATCGGCGACTGGGGTCAGGCGTATGAAAATTCTCCGGAGAGCTTTATTGAAACATTGATCAGCCATAAGGATTCATTTCCTAACTTAACGAAACTATTTATTGGAGATATGGGCTTTGAAGAGTGCGAGGTGTCTTGGATTAACCAGACGAATCTCTCTCCGCTGCTTGCAGCTTTCCCGAATTTAAAGTCGCTGTCGATAAAGGGCAGCCAGGAGCTAAGCTTGCAGCCGCTCGTTCACGAGAACCTAGAAGAGCTTGTTATCATTTGCGGCGGGCTTCCGCAATCCGTGCTTCAGGAGATTACGAACGCAAGGCTGCCGGAACTGCGCAAGCTAGAGCTTTACTTAGGTGTAGAGAACTACGGCTTCGATGGAGGGATTGAGGATGTTTTGCCGCTCCTGAAAGGCGATCTGTTCCCTAAGCTTACGTATTTAGGACTGAAGGACAGCGAGATCCAGGATGAAATCGCGATTGCGGCTGCTGACGCGCCTATACTCGACCAGTTAAATACGCTGGACTTGTCTTACGGCACGTTGACCGACGAGGGTGGGGAGGCTTTGCTTGCGAGTGCCCGTATCAAGAAGCTGAAGCATCTTGATCTGAGCTACCATTACATGTCAGACGAGCTCGTGCTCCGTTGGCAGCAATCGGGCATGTCCGTCGACGTGAAGGACCAGCAGGAGTCAGATGAGGATGATTGGCGTTATCCGTTCCTTACCGAATAATGGAGAGATGCGAGCAGCCTTATTTGCTTATTGCTAATTCTTCCAATAAACGGACGGCAGGGCTGCAAGCGGCCAGAGCGAAGCTTGGGCTTGCTCCTGCTGCTGTACTGCCGTATGAGCAATTGCTTAGCGGCGACGCATGCATAGGAGATGTCCTCAGAAAGCTTGCCGGCAGGGGCGATATCATCATTCGGCTCGATGCTCCCGGAGAGAACCCGGCTGTCGAGCGGCAGCTTATTGCATGGGGTGCTCCGGATCGCAATGGAGACGACATGTTTTGGTCAGGCGGTTCTCTGCCGCACGGCATTTCGATCGTATCGTCGGAAGCGCTCCTGCTGCCGCCTGAGCATGGCCGAATCTGGCATCCGGCGCAGTGGTACCGGGGTTATTGCCGGTTTCTCGCGGCGATGCAGCGGGAGGTTAAGGCTTCAGGCGCCCGGGCTTACTGGGTAAACTCGCCGGGAAGCATAGCCAAAATGTTCGACAAAAGAACCTGCTGGCAGCTATTCGAGCGTCACGGCCTTCAACTGCCGGCACTCCCGGCCGCGGCGGGAACTATCAAAGGCTATGAAGAGCTTCGGGCTGCCATAAGCACGAGCGGCATGAAGCGACTGTTCATTAAATTAGCCTGCGGCTCTGGAGCCGCGGGCGTTATCGCTTACCAGACGAATCCGCGCACGGGGGCGGAGCTGGCTATTACGACGATCGGCTCGGAGCCGGCTTCTAACGGCTTTAGCTTTTACAATGCCGGCCGGTTGAGGCGTTACAGCGATGCGAAGGACATCCGCCGCATTATCGATTGGGTATGCGGCGAAGGCGCGCATATCGAGCGCTGGATCGAGAAGGAAAGCTTCGGGGGCAAAGCCTTTGACGTACGCCAGCTCGTCGTGAACGGCAAGGCTTGCCACACCGTCGCTCGACTGAGCCATACGCCAATTACCAATCTGCATTTGCGTAACGAGCGCAGCATGGACATGAAGCGCCTTCTGCCTGAAGACGTTAGGCAAGCGGTCCAGCAGACTGCCGAGAAAGCGCTCCGCGCATTCCCGGGCAGCTCGGCGGCAGGGGTGGATGTGATTGTCCAGCGAGGCAGCGGCGCTACCTATCCCATTGATATCAATCCATTCGGCGATTTGCTGTATGGCGCCGAGTACGAGGGGATGAACACCTACGAGTGGCAAATGCGCCAGCTTCTCAGAAAGGAATAAGCAGCTATGCTGAATATGAACCATATTGTGGGCACCCACGATATTTTAATGATTACGCTCGATACGCTTCGGTATGACGCGGCTAAGCTGGAGGAGGCGAATTGCCCGAACCTTTGCGGCAGCGGGGGGTGGGAGAAACGGCATTCGCCGGGCAGCTTCACCTATGCGGCGCATCATGCTTTTTTCGGAGGGTTTCTGCCAACCCCCGCGACGACCGATAAAACCTCACATGTGAGGCTGTTCCATACGAAAAATACGGGGCTGAGAACGCATCCCCACACATGGTTGTTTGACGCCCCGGATCTTGTATCCGGCTTGCAGGAGGCGGGTTACCGCACGGTCTGCATCGGAGGCGTCATTTTTTTTACGAAAAAGAACAAGCTGGCTAAGGTGCTGCCCGGTTATTTCCAAGAGAGCTATTGGCGGATGACCTTTGGCGTGACGAATCCGCGCTCGGCCGAGCATCAGGTTAATCATGCTTTGAAGCTGCTGGAGAAGGCAGATCCTGCCCAAAGGCTGTTTCTGTTTCTTAATATTTCAGCCATGCACGGACCGAACCGCTATTTTGTCCCAGGCGCCAAACAAGATTCGGTCGAAACCCAGCGGGCAGCGCTGCGTTATGTGGATAGCCAGCTTGGCGTATTGTTTGACGCGATGCGGAATAGGGGTAAAACGTTAGTCTTGGCGTTCTCGGATCACGGAACCGCATATGGGGAGGACGGCTACGAGGGGCATCGCCTCGCTCATGAAGTCGTGTGGAACGTGCCGTATCGCGAATTTATATTGAGTTAAGGAGGGAACAGCATGCTGCAACCATCATCGCTACCAGCTACTCCCGAACGGCGGGAGACCGAGCAGCGCTGGACAGCGGCTCCATACCGCTCCTACTTGTATTCTTATCCGCATAAGACAGCTTATCGCGATTTATCGCCAGCGGAACCGCTGAAGGAGCTGTGGGAGCGGGATCAAACCGATTATTACTTTTTGTATATGCACATTCCCTTTTGCGGGGCACGCTGCGGCTTCTGTAATCTATTCACGCTGCCGGACCGCAGGGCTAGCGTGCATGAGCAGTATGTGGATGCGCTTCAGCGGCAGGCTGAGGAGTGGGCGCCATGGTTCCGTGGACGGACGTTTTCCAGATTCGCCATTGGAGGAGGGACGCCAACGCTTCTCGAGGCTGCGCAGCTGAACCGTCTGTTCGATATTGCTGAGCACACGATGGGCCTTGATCCGCGGCAAGCCTCCATCTCGGTCGAAACGTCGCCGGAAACGGTGACCGAGGATCGCATGCGCGTACTGAAGGATCGGCTCGTTGACCGCGTCAGCATGGGCATTCAAAGCTTCGTCGAGGATGAAGCGGCTGCGATCTACCGTCCGCAGAAGCCGCGCCTTGCGGAGGAAGCGCTGGAGAAGCTGATGGGCTACCAATTTCCGCTCATTAATATCGATTTGATATACGGCTTGCCCGGTCAAACGTCGGATACCTGGCTGTACTCGCTCGAGAAGGCAATCGGCTACGGCCCTGGAGAAATATTCATTTATCCGCTGTATACGCGGGAGAATACGATTCTGAAGCCGGATCAGATCCGCAGCGCTGGCTCGGATATTCGCTTGGAGCTGTACCATATTGCGAGGCAAAGGCTCGAGGCGGCCGGCTATAGGCAATATTCGATGCGGCGCTTCGCGAAAGAAACGAATTTCACCCACAAAAGCATTCTGCCCTTCAGCTGCCAGGAGGAAGGCATGGCCGGACTCGGCTGCGGGGCGCGCTCGTACACGCGCGACGTGCATTACGCTTCGCGTTACGGCGTGAGCGCAGCCGCAACTAGAAGCATCATTGAGGATTACGTTGCCGCAGAGCGTCATGATACGGCCGATTACGGATTTAGGCTAAGCGTTGCTGAGCAGAAGCGAAGATTCATTCTGAAAGCTTTGCTGCACCGAGAAGGTTTGGCACTCGCCTCCTATGAAGCTCGCTTCGGAAGCGATGCGGTGAATGAGCATTCCGATCTGCAGGAGCTGCTCTCGCTTGAACTCGCTGAGCTGGATGAGGGCATCCTTCGGCTGACGACGAGAGGGATGGCGTATTCGGATGCAATCGGAGATGAGCTCATCTCCGGCGATGTAAGAGAGCTGATGAACGGATACATCGTCCGATGAAGGCGGTGCTGTATTACCGTGGAGCGCTCTCATCCTGCAACTATGATTGTCCTTACTGTCCCTTCAGCAAGACGAAGGACAGCAAGGAGACGCTGGAGAAGGATAGGCAGCAGCTGCTCGCCTTTATGGACTGGGTTCGCGTGCAGGGAGCGGCCGGACATCGGCTGTCGATCTTTTTCAACCCTTACGGCGAGGCGCTCGTTCATCGTTGGTACCGCGAAGCGATGACGGAGCTGTCGCATTTGGAGCATGTGGAGAAGGTGGCCGTGCAAACGAATTTATCGGCGAAGCTGGATTGGACGGAGCAGCTTGAGAAAAGCAAGGCCGCCTTCTGGGTAACCTACCATCCTGGACAGACGAGCGAGGCCCATTTTTTGGGCCAGTGCATGAAGCTTTACCGGAATGGCCTTGCATTCAGCGTGGGCTCGGTTGGCATCCGCAGCGCTTTTGGCGCAATCGCGCGCCTGCGAAGCGAGCTGCCGCCGGACGTCTACCTTTGGGTGAACGCGTTCAAAGACCGAAAGGCGTATTATACGCTTGACGAGATCGCTTATCTTACGGGCATCGATCCCTATTTCCAGCTAAACGTCCCCGATTACGACAGCCTAGGGGCGCGCTGCGGGGCTGGCGAAAACGTGTTTTATGTTCAGGGCCCCGGTATTGTGAAGCGCTGCTACAGCGACCGGAAGGTCATCGGACACCTCTACCGTGACGGTTTGGAGGGTCTTTCTTCAGAACGTCCCTGCGGGATGAAGAAATGCGGATGCTATATCGGCTATATTCATATGCCTGAGCTAGCCATGAACGATGTTTACGGCACAAGCTTGCTCGAAAGAATCCCGGCTGGCTATGCCCGCTGAACGGGAATAATCAAATACGATCGGCTATTTCCCCCAATGGATAAGCAGCTGCTGTGAACGGTGATGAAAACACGCCTCGCAGCAGCTTTTTTTTAATATAAGACTGTATATGTTTCACGCGATAAGTATTCTTCTATTTCTACGAGAAACGGATACCTCCTCTTGGGGAGGACGGCGAAGCCGTTTCTTCTTGACGTATAGGAAAGGATATGGGTTTGCCCTACCTTTCTCTATACGTTTCGCCGTAACGATGGCGTCTATTAAAAGGACGCCGTCAGGCGTTTCTTCTTATGCTTGCTATCGGTAGGATCCCGTCATTTTCCGTACTTGGAAATGAAATTCCTTATTATGGTACGATAAGCCTAGTCGATTATTTCACTAGCTGGAGGTGCAGCTGTGTTAAATGTGTTCATAACGGTTAAAAGCTTAGGAAGGAAAAAAAATCATCTCGACCGTCTGGCATGGCCGCTTGCGGAAGCGCCGCCAACCTTGAGAGCATTAATTGAAGCCGTCGTGATCTCGGGCGTCCAATCGTTTAACGAACGGGAGACGCAAGTGCCGCTCGTTTCCTACTTGACCCAGAACGATATGTTGCGGCAAGCCGATGGGGGGAAGGTTGGTTTCGGTACCTTGTACAACGAGCAAGGGAACGGCGAGGAGGAGGCTGTTTCTACTGCGCTGCTCGCCTTCGAGGACGGTTTGTATCGTGTGTTTATTAATGGGAACGAAGCAGAACGGCTGGATATGCCGCTTGCCCTCCGCGACGGAGACGAGCTGGCATTCATTCGTTTTACGATGCTATCCGGAGGATTATGGTAGGACGATAAAAAGGAGGCAGGATGATGGATCGTGCAGAGCAAAAGCTCTATTTCCAACAAATGAATGACAAAGCGGCAGTAATACCGCTCTCCGATTCGCACCAGCGGCTCGCGCTGCTGCTTGTCCGGTTAGGCGAACGGGGATACAACGATTATGAGATTAGCGCTGAGATTAAAGAGCAGCTGCTCGTTCTTGCGTCAGGAGAAGAGCAGCCGCTGTTCGAGCCGCTTGCAGTCGTGATCGACGAGCTGCTGGATGATCCGTACGGCCGCGTATTTCGCTATATATCGGAACATGCCATCGAATATCCGTACAGCACCGGCTATGCGCGCAGGCCTTTTCGAACCAAGGAACAGCGGCTCCATGTGGATCGGCTGCTGACCAAGTTGATTTCCTTGTTTTATTTGCAGGCCAGGCATTTTTCGGTTACGGATTATTTGACGGTTCCCGGTTACCTCTCAGAGAATGAATACCAATTCCCGGCAATGGCGATAGCAGATATGGTTGCATACGCCATTGACGCTGGCGATGATGCGGTCATGGAAGCTTTAAAGGATATCATTCATGGCGATAACAATACCGCGTTATTGTCCCGTACGATGATATCGGGTATCTTCCTCAGCCACAACCGAGACGCTTATCGCATGATTGGAGAGCTTCTGGTTGCAGCGAGGCTGCAGGAGGGCCTGCGGCAAAGCATTGTAGAAGCGATGGACGAGGGAACGATCGAAGCGATGACCGACATGATGAAGGTTATAACGGAGCATGATCTGATCCGCTTTAGCTCCGTTATTCGGGCATTGGACGTATGGACGGGCCTGGCGCTCGAAGCCTCCAATGCACGGGTAGCTAGGCAAAATATAGATTATGCGGCGCAATGCTTGACAGATCCCGCTGCATTGCGGGACGGCTTGGCGAGCCATGACGTGAATAAGCTGTTCATGAGTCTATGGGCGACAGCCGTGCGCGAGGAGAAGCAGCTGTACGAGCAGATCAGCCTGATTATGGCGAGCGAAGAGCCTTTTCGGCAAATTGTGGCGCAGCATATGCTCGCGCAATCCCAGAACGAAGATATCCGCTTTCTAATCGCGCAGGACTGGCTGGGTGAGCCGCATAAGGAAGTGCAGTACTGGGTACTGCAGAATTACACTTTCGACTATTCGTTTGAGTGGGAAAGCGACTCGCGGGGAGCATACAGGCGCCTTGTATTTAGAAGATCCGTACTGCTTGAAGACAAAGCGGTGAGGCAGCGGCAGTACGGGCAGTTTAAGGCAATGCTTGCGAGCGTGGCTGCGGCGGATAATGAAGAGCGATCAAAGGTGTTTCCGTGGGTGAGCTACTCGTTTACAGCCGATATGGTTGTCCGCAAGCTGTTGTATTTGTCCGCCTACGATATGGATAGGGAATGGATTGCCGATATAATAGCCATAAAGGATAGGCTGAGCTCTGATATGAGAGGCGAGCTGCTTCGGTTTTTTATATCCGATCCCTCGGATGCGGCTCAGCGCGCCTTTCTGCTGGCTTCCCTTGCAGATAAAAGCATGAGCAACCGTGAAATCGCCATACATAAGGCTTCGGAGCTCGCGTTGAGCGAGGATGAGCTCGCAGCGGTAGCCTCGCTGCTCAAGCTGAAAACGGGAACGCTCAGGCAGGCGGCAATCGGATTGCTGTTGAAGCAAGCCCCGAACCAGCTGACGGGCGTGCTGGAGCTTCTGCTGCAAAGCCGGAATGAGCTGCAGCGCCTGGCAGCGCTTGAGCTACTGACGGAGATGAAGGAAGAGCCGAGATTGGCCGAGCTCTCAAGCACTATGAAGGAAGAAGTTGATTTAATGGAGGAGCCTACTGAGAAAGAGCGGCTGCTCATCGCCAAGCTGAAGCAGCAGACGGCATATACGCTCAGCGCCGGGTTGGGCTTATTTGATCCGTTGCTCGTGCAGGAGGAGCTTGCGGGCAAAGCTCAGCTGCCGCTCACCGCATTGGGTGAAGGCAAACGTTATTTCACTTTGACCCTCGAGCAGATCAGCGGCTTTATGAGAGGTTTGGCGGATCTCGTTCATCTGCACCGGGAGCATGAATATGAAGCGACTGACTATTCAGGCGCGAAGCAGACTCTGCTGGTAGGGGCGCAGCTGACGAAGATGAATTGGAGATATGAGCCGGATGATGCTACGCAGGAGCTGGAGCGTTATCCGCTCGCAAGCTTGTGGTCGGACTATTTGGATAGCAGCGGATTTGGTCCCGAGGAACTGCTTCAATTTCAATTCCTGCGCAGCGAATATAAGCTTTACAGCTATGCAGCCGGTGAGCTGGAGCATTGGGAGTCAGCGCATTATAAGCCTGCCGAGGGCTGGAGAAAAGAGCTGCTTGACCAGCTCTATCCGCTTGATCTTATGCGTGAGGTGCATCTGATAGGCGAAAGCTTACCCTATAGCTCGCAGGTTTATCGGATCATCAACGCTTATGTCGAAGACAGCCGCGGGGTAGAGCAGTTCGAAACGTCAAGGCATATCCTTAGCTTGATCATCAGCTGTTTCCCGTTTGAGTGTGCGAAAGAGGAGAGCCGGCTGCTTGATTTGTTCACGGGCTTCTGGAATCGGATACTTCGTTCCAATAGCCGCGATGATGAATCTTTCACCGAATGGATTCGAACCATATATCCCTTGTATGAGAAGTTTGGGTTCGAGCAGCAGCTGCTCGACACGAAGGATTTCGCGCGCGCGTTCAGCTTAGGCGTGATCGATGAGAATGAGCTGTATAAGGAGCTGCTGTCGAGGCCGCACAGCGCTACGCATATCAGGCAGCTGACAAACCCGAAGCGCAAGCTGGCCGAAACCTACCCGCAGCTCGCTGCCATCAAAGATGCAGTGGTGCAGCGCATTCTGGAGCTGGAGCTAAGCCGCGGGGAATTGGCAACCGAGGTGACTCACTTAGCGATGGGCATTATGCATATCGAAGGCATTCGTACCTTCACTGCGATTCTTGAAGGGCTGGACAAAGAGTCGTTCGTCCGCGGCTATATTTACGGATACGGCAAGGACATCACGCGCAAGGAAACCTTTTGCCACCTGCTCAAGGCTTGCTGTCCCGGAGTCAACGAGGATGCTGCGCTGCTTCGGGAACAGCTGCTCCAAAAGAGCATTTCGGAGATTAGGCTGCTCGAAGCCGCCATGTATGCGCCGCAGTGGGTGGACCTTATCTCCGATTATTTGGGCTGGGACGGCCTGCGCAGCGCGGCTTGGTATTTCCATGCGCATATCAATGAATCCTTCTCCGCGGAGAAGGAAACGATCGTTGCCCATTACTCGCCCATCGATCCGCAGGATTTCAACGATGGCGCCTTTGACATCGTGTGGTTCGGGCAAGCCTATGGAGAGCTTGGCGAAGAGCGATTCCGGCTGCTGTACCAGTGCGCGAAATATATATCGGCAGGCGCGAACCATCGTCGCTCCCAGCTGTTTGCGGATGCCGTTCTCGGAAAACTGAATGCAAGCGAGCTTCAGGCATCGATTATAGAGAAGCGGAATAAGGATTTGCTGCTCAGCTATAGCCTGCTCCCTTGGGGCGGAGAGAAGGAGAAGACTGGAGAAGTGCTGGAGCGATACTCATTCATCCAGCGTTTTTTGAAGGAAAGCAAAGCTTTCGGCGCACAGCGAAGGGCTAGCGAGGAGAAAGCGTCCAGCATCGCGCTGGACAATCTAGCGCGCAATGGAGGCTATGCCGATGTCATACGCTTGACTTGGGATATGGAAAGCAGGAAGCTCGATGAGCTTCTTCATTATTTCGAACCGCATGAGCTGGATGTTGGGATCTCCGCGCAGCTGACGATTGATGAGCTCGGTAAAACGGAGATTCAAGTAACGAAGCAAGGCAAGAAGTTGAAGTCGGTGCCTGCCGCTCACAAGAAGCACCCGTATATCACGGCACTTAAGGAAACGAAAACCGAGCTGACTGACCAATATAGACGCGCGCGTACGGAGCTGGAGCGCTCAATGGTAAGCGGGAGCGGCTTCACGCTGCATGAGCTCGGCAAGCTGTTCCGGAATCCGGTCCTTGCTCCGCTAGTTCGCGAACTGGTTTTTAAGGCTAATGGAAAGCTAGGCTACTACAGCGAAAGCGATGGGCAGCTAATTGATGCTCTGGGAGCGAAGCATAGGCTGGAAGAAGCGGACGAGCTGATCATCGCGCATCCGTTTGACCTATATGCCGGCGGCGAGTGGAGCTTATTCCAGAAGGGATTGTTCGACCGGCAGGCCGTGCAGCCGTTTAAGCAAATATTCAGAGAGCTGTATTTGCCGAATGCCGATGAACTTGCAGGCGGCTCGCTGTCCCGCCGATATGCGGGCCATCAGGTACAGCCTCGCAAAACGGTAAGCTTGCTGAAAAGCCGCAAGTGGACGATCAGCTATGAAGAGGGCTTGCAGAAGGTTTATTACAAAGAGAATGTCATTGCGAATATCTATGCGCTTGCTGACTGGTTTTCTCCTTCGGATATCGAGAGCCCCACGCTTGAAACCGTCCAGTTTTTTAATCGGCATACGTTGAAAGGATTGGATATCTCAGAGGTCCCAAGTCTTGTGTTTTCCGAGGTTATGCGTGATATTGATCTGGTCGTCAGCGTCGCGCATGTCGGCGGCGTCGATCCGGAAGCAAGCCTCACCACGGTCGATATGCGCCTTGCCATCGTAAGAGAGTCGCTGCGCTTGCTTAAGATCGTCAATGTCCGCTTCGAGGGCAAGCATGCCTTGATCGACGGCAAGCTGGGTGAATACAGCGTCCATCTGGGGAGCGGAATCGTACATAAGCTGGCCAAAGGAGCGCTTGCGATTATACCCGTTCATTCTCAGCATCGCGGCCGCGTATTCCTGCCATTCATGGATGAGGACCCGAAGACGGCGGAGATTCTGTCCAAAATCGTTCTGCTGGCGCAGGACGGGAAGCTGAAGGATCCGCAAATATTGGCGCAGCTGCAAGCCTGACCTGCATGCTTCAAATGCTGCCATTTCGGGTATAGTACATTATGGTAGAAATAAGGAAGGGAGCGTGCAAGGATGACGCAAGCCAAAAAAGTAGCTTTTTTGCTGGCAAATGATTTTGAAGACTCCGAGATGCAAAATCCGTATGATGAAATGGTGAAAAATGGCCACGAGGCCGTTATTATCAGCTTGAACGGCCACGAGGAGCTGACAGGCAAGAAGGGGACGATCACGTACACCTCGCATCTAGGTATCGATGAAGCGAATGCGGAGGATTATGCTGCGATCATTATTCCGGGCGGGAAGTCTCCGTCCCATTTGAAGGATAACGCTGCCGTGCAGGCATTCATTAAAAAAGCGGACCAAGCAGGTACGACGATTTCGGCAATCTGCCATGGACCGCAAATTTTGGAGGCAGCGGGTTTGCTCAAAGGCCGGACCCTTACCGCTTATCCCGAATTGTCGGGGGAAATAGAAGCCGCGGGCGGACATTTCGTCGATAAAGAGGTCGTGGTCGACCGGAACCTCATTACCTCGCGAACACCGGCGGACGAGCCTGCTTTTATCCGCGAGACGATTGACAAGCTGGGCGTAAACGCATGGTAGCGTAACACGGCTTGCGGCGCATGTAAAGGCATGCAAGTCTCGGGTACAAAGGCTGTTCTTGAATCTTAATTGATTGAAGAACAGTCTTTTTGCTATTTAAGTTTCACAATGGTTTTGACTGTGCTTGGCCGCGGCACATCCTAATTGTCTATTGCGCAAAGCTGGAGTATACTTCATCTAACAGGCAAATACGGACAAGGGTTTTACCAAATTGAACGAACAAGGAGGTCTTCGCATGTCTGGCACTGTGATTGATAGGGAGACAGTCCCAGCAGCAGGACCGTCCAAGCTCGTGAGCCGGATTTCGATTATTGATAATGGGATGCTGACGCTTCAAGCTTGGGGGGCCGATCACATCTGCAAGGTTTGCATTGCGAACAGCGGTTCATGCTGCAGGGATTGCCGGAATCTCTCGGATGGCGTAGGGTGTCAGCTTCGGAACACGAGCTGTACGGCATGGTTATGCGGATTCCATAAATATTTATTGTATGAGGTTGGACAGCTGGAGCAGTGGCAGGCATTCTGGGAGCAGGTCCCTGGTCAGGATTATCGGGAAGACTTCACTCCTGAACGGCTTTCCATTAAGAAGGTATTGCAAAGGCCGAAGCAGACGATGGACCATCTCGGGGAGGCGCTCGCTGCCGACCTGCAGGATATGGCACGGTCGCATATCGCGATTGGCATCATCCTAACGCTCCGGGAGAAGCTGGATAAAAATATTGATCAATTTCAGCTGGAGGAAAAAGACCATAAGCGGAAAATGCGAATCAAAAGAAAAATCAAAGTGCTGTCCAGCGACTTTCAGCGTTTCCACTTTTTGTTGAACAAATATTACAGTGATCTGTCAGAGGTCTGATTGCCGCTCGGAATAGCAAAGGAAGAGGAGCCGAAGGTCCGGCTCCTCTTCTGCATTTATTTCAAAAACTCAAGCAGCTCTTGATTGAATCTAGCTGGTTCGTCGTAGAGCATGCCGTGGCCGCTTTGCTCGAAGGTGACGAGCGTAGAGCCATCGATTCCGTTTAGCAGCTGCTTCGCGAATTCCGGCGGGCAGATTTGGTCCAGAGCGCCTTGGAAAATGGTCGTAGCCGCTTTAATCTGCAAGATGTCCGATCTTAAGTCCTCATCGCGCAGCGATTCGAACGTACGTACCGTTCCCCAAGCAGAAGCCTCTAAGCCTAGCTGCTGGAGCCAATCCTTGAAGGGATCGGATATCGGATTGGAATCTGTATTGGCTAGAAACAGCTCGCCGAAGTCACGAAGCATCTGCGGACGGTCTTTTTTGGCGGCAGCGATCTGCGCATCGGCATCTTCTTTCTTCATGCCATGCGGATAATCGTCCCGCTGCGTGAAGGAGGGAGCTGCGGCGCCAAGCAGTGCGAGCTTCTGGATGCCATAGCCTCCATGCCGTGCCATATAACGGACTGCGATGGCTCCGCCTACCGAGAAGCCGATCAAATAAGCATGCTCCAGCCGCAAATATTCTATGACCGCCTTCACGTCATCGGCGAGCCTATCATAGTCGTAGCCGGCTGCAGGCGCGCTGGATTTGCCGAAGCCGCGCTGGTCAATGCCGATACAGCGGTAGCCTTGCTCTGAAAGCAGGGTGAACTGAGCTTCGAACATGCGGCTGCTCAGCGGCCAGCCATGCAGGAAAATAACCGGGGTGCCGGTGCCGATATCCTCAACGTATAGCTTCACTTTCCTCTCAACCTCAATATAATGTCCCATAGTATCTCTCCTCCCGTGATTATCCTTTTTATTACCCCAATAAGAAGCATTTGAAAAATAAATCTTTTTGATGCGTATGAACAGGTACAATAAAGACAATGGATTGGAGGTCAGCTTCAGATGTTTTCTTGGCTAAGAATGGCGGTCATTTGTATCGTGGTTGCGTTTTTAACGCGGTTCATTCCTTTCTCCGATTTTTTCCGAAATGTGAATACGCTGGTCCACGAGCTTGCGCACGCCATTGCAGCATTGCTGCTTAAAGGCAGCGTTATGCATATTCATTTGTACGCCGATCAAAGCGGAGTAACCTACACGTCTTATGCGGATAATTGGATGTCGATTCCGATTGCGCTAGCAGGCTACGTAGGCGCTTCTTTGTTCACGCTGCTGCTCTTCTATTTGCACGCCCGTGGGCATGACCGCATCGGATTAGCCTGCATCGCGCTGGCAGCGGGAACGGCGCTTGCCCTGTTTATACGCAATGGATATGGGATGGCATGGAGCGGTGGTTTTGCTGCATTAACGGTTTTTGTCCTATTCGCTGCGCCGGTCTGGCTTCGCAAAGGCTATTATTTGCTTATCGCCTTTATATGCTTGGTAGAATCGATTGTTAGCCCGTTTATTGTGTTTTATCTAGCCGTTACCGACCCTGCCATGGCTGGCGATGCCGCAAGCTTGAGCCAAGCAGCTTATCTGCCTGCATTCGTATGGGCCACCGTATTTTGCGGATTTTCGTTATGGTGCGCAAGAGCGGCTGTCGGTTATTTGTTTAGGAGCCGCGCAGCCGGGATACAAATAAGTAGATAGTGAACAGGAAGGTGAGTGAGGAAATGGCAAAGAGCTACAAGCTGATCGAAAAGAAGAAGATTCACTTATCGAGCATCGATCCGAAGGATACGGGGCGGTTTCAGCATAAAGAAGAGGTTACGGCAGAAACGGCGGAGCTTGAGCAGGAGCTCGAGGAGCTTCAGAAGAAGCTCATTGCGGGCAAAAAGCATGCCGTGCTGTTCATCTTTCAAGGGATGGATTGCAGCGGGAAGGATGGCGTAATCAAAAAGGTATTCGCCGGCCTGCATCCTCAAGGCATATCCGCGTACAGCTTTAAGAAGCCGACGGAGGTGGAGGCTCGGCATGATTTTTTGTGGCGGGCGCATCGCGCGGTTCCGGAGCTTGGGCAGATAGCGGTGTTTAATCGCTCCTATTATGAGGATGTGCTAATAACGAGGGTGCATGGCGAGGTTTCCGAAGAGCAGGCGAAAAAACGATTTAAGCATATCAACCATTTCGAAACCTTGCTGGCAGACAGCGGCGTGAAGGTGGTTAAAATCTTTTTGCACATTTCCAAGCAGTTCCAGCTGGAGAAGCTGATTAGCAGAATCGAGGACCCAAGCAAAAACTGGAAATTCGATCCTGCGGACGTGAAGGAACGCAAGGCTTGGAAGCAGTACGGCGAGCTTTACGAGGAGCTGTTCGAGAAATGCAGCAAGTCGGCGTCATGGCATGTCGTTCCTTCGGATAATCGCTGGTACCGGAACTATGCGGTGCTGCGCATTGCCGTTGAAGCACTGCGAAGCCTTGATTTACAAGAACCTCCAGCCAACCCTGAGCTCCAGCCCATGCTGGATAAGCTTAAGCGCGAGAACGATTAGTTGAAAGGCATGGCTCTACCATGTCAATAAAATAGCATAAATGGAATACCTCTCCTGGTAGGCAACCTTATTCGATTTGGGATAATAAGGTTGCTTTTTTTTATGCTGCAGCGCTTAGAAATGGAGAGCTGAATCAATAAACCTATATGCTGCCCGCCTTATTCGCCCTTCGTTTATGTTTAGAACATGTATAGAGCCAGCTACTATACTGGTTAATAGTGTTAAAACAACGAAGATAGAGCAATCGGGAGGGTAATCATTATGAAACACAAGAAATTTGCCAGATTGATCAGCATGCTGCTTGCAGTAGTATTGCTCGTTCAGGTTTATCCGGCGTATCCAAGCAGGTCTGAGCAGCAAGTATATGCTGAGCCGGCTGACGTGACGCCACCGTTCGATACGACGCCGACGGACTCGACTTACGAGCCGGAGACGCCTCCGGCGCCTGTCGACAAGCTCCAAGACTATTCTTGGGAGAAAGTGATCAGCAACATTATGCCTAGCGCTCGATTGGGAGCGGCGATGGCGTTTGACGAGAAGAATGGCAAAGTCGTCATGTTCGGGGGACAAGGCGTATCCGGACTGCTTAAAGATAACTTCTTGTGGGATGGCGCGGAGAAGAAGTGGCAAAAGCTTGCCGACTCCAGCGTTCCCGGAGGGCTTGCTGCACGCAAGGGAGCGGCCATTGCTTATGATCCTGGATTAGAGCAAGTAGTTATGTTCGGAGGCGAGGGTGCTTCCGGCGTATTGAACGATATGTGGGTGTGGAAGGGCGACAGCCTGCAATGGCAGCCGCTTGCTATAGCGACGCCGCCAGCACGCGCTGGCGCCGCATTCGCTTTTGACGGTGAGAACCTCGTCCTGTTCGGCGGCTATAAGCTGAGCGGATCAACGAAAACCCGCCTTGCGGATACATGGGTATTTGACGGTACGGCGTGGGAAGAGAAGACGCCGGACCAAAGCCCGCCTGCCACGCACTCGGCAACGATGGCGTACGATGGCAAGCATGCTGTGCTATATGGCGGCAATATCGGTGAAGAAGTGCGCGGTACAAGCTACCAGATCAACTCCAATAAGCTTTGGGTTTGGGATGGCACGACATGGGATGACAGCGCTCCGACGGTTGAAGCGCTCGATTGGGGCCGCTGGGGCCAAGCGATGGCTTATGACGGAAGGCGTGTTGTTTTCTATGGAGGCGAGTTTGACTGGATTAACCCAAGCAGTCAAGCGGTTACGCCAAGCAAAACTCGTCCTGTAGCCCAATATCAGGATAGCAACGGAAATAAAGCCGCATTTGGCTGGGATGGCACGGCTTGGTCTACGTGGGTCGGACCTTCGAAAGGCCCTGGGGGCGGCGTAAAAGACGGACCGGGATCGGGCAGCTATATGAGCATGGCCTTTGACGGCAACCAATTCGTTTTATTCGGCGGCTTTCACGAATGGGGCGGCTTAACGAATGAGACCTTTACCTTCGGGAACGAGCTTCCTGTGCTGCCGACCGCGAGCATTACAGGATCTCCGGTCATCCTGATGGATAAGGTAGACAAAACGAAAGATATGGTCAAATTCACCTCTGAAATAAGGGGCAAGGCCATGAGCGAAATCGGGATCGAATACCGCGAGGCAGGCGCGACTGCCTGGGAGAAAAAAATCCATGATGACACGGAAGCCGGCGCGATTCCATTTGAAATCAACGGCTTGAAATGGCAGGTTGACTATGAAGCGCGTGTCTATGCCAAGAACCCGGTAGGCACGGCTTACAGCACGGTTTCCTCATTCAAGTTCTATGAGGATCCCGCGATGGTTGTGCCGGATCTGCGGTATGACCGCTCATCGCCATCGGTGCTGCACGCGAAGGACAAGAAGCGGATCGTCGTCGTTGGCGACGGCATTACGAACCTATGGCGCAAGCCGGCCGATCAAATTCATTATGCGCTGAAAGGCAAGAACGGTACTGTCTACCCGCTCACGACCAACGTGCGCAACAATGTGGAGCTGGAGCTGAATTGGACAGCGGACTTGCCGGATGGAAAGTACGATCTGGAGCTTAATCATGATTTCTATAATGATTATAATATTGCGGACGCGTTGCTAATTACCTCCACTGGCGTTTATGAGCCGCGTGACTATAACGAAATTGCGATCCCGAGCACGGATGCGGATAACGAAGACATCCAGCAGATGATTATTAGAGGTCCATTCACAGAAAAACCTGACAAGCTTGGCGTATTCGAGCTGAACAAACCTGATCAGGTCATCATGCTGAACGAATATATCAAATTCAAAGGCACGAGCCTTACGATTGATAAGACAGGCGAAGTGACTTACGTAGAGGGCTTCGGGCGCCTGTACGTTGAAAAAGCAGGCATCATGTATACGTTGTTCCTCGGCGAATTTGAATTCAATTCAGATGAGTTCGCGATTGAAATCGCAGGAGACATGAGCGGGTATGATTATTTGAGCTTGAATCTGCCGGTTAACCTGAAAATGATCACTTTCGTTAATGGCGGCGTAAGGCTGGGCGGCGACATTAAAGTTGATTTCACCGCAGGCACAACCAAAATTAAAGGCAATTCGGAAATAGAAGCGCTTGAGTTCAAGCGGGACCGCTTTGATTTTGCGGGACAGTTCAGTGTAGAAGGACAGTTCGAGACAGGTCCTTTGGAAGGCGCTGAGTTGCGTTTCCGTCTGGACACGCGCGTTCCGCTTTACGGAGCGGGAGGCTCATTTGACCTGCGTAAACAGAAGGTCGGCTTCGAGGCTGATATTTTGTTCAAGCGCGGCAAGCTTGATTCATTAAGCTTTGGCGTTCGCCGCAAAATCAAGCTGGGCTCTACGGGCGCTCAAATTACGAGGCTTGGCGGAGGCTTCTCCGGTCTAGCGAGCCAGAACGAGGTACCGTTCACGCTAAAAGCGTTCGGCGGCGTTTCTGATGCGATCATGCCGGAAATCCAAGGCTACAACATGGTGAATGGTAACAATTTGAGCGTAGGGCTATCCCGTTACCACTTCGAGGCATCGGGCGAGCTTGCGGTTTATTGGGTTCCCGTCGCCAATCTGGATTTCTTGACGGTCTGGAACGCGGCAGGCTTTAAGGAATACAGCAGCGCGGGCTTCCGTTTCGACGCGAATCTGAATTTGGTTGACGTCGTTGTCGGACAAGTGTTCGCGCAATATTTTGCAAACAGCGGTTATGCGGGCTTCGTAAGCGCACGCGTACAAATCCCAAGATGGGTATCCGTTATAGGCGGGAAATCCTTTGGCGGGATTGACGTTGGCGTGAATAACAAGGAGATATTCGGCTCGGTCGGCTCAGGCTGGTTCGGGGGATCGGCTAAATACATGTTTAAGCCGAACAGCTTCGATTTCAGTCTAGGTGCTAGCAGTGACATGAAAAGGGAAATTGAACGAATGAAACGGAACATGGTGAAGCCGGCTGGTCGCTCGATGGCCAAAATCGGCGGAGGCGTGATGCTGTTCTCCAATGCTTTTGCGAATACGTCCTTTACGCCACTTACGAATCCGCTGCTCACCGGCGATAACGGCTACGCCTTGAGGCTGGCAAGCGATGTGCTTCAGCAGGGTGAGACTGGCTTGGATACGTCAGCAGTTGGTCGTATCACGCTAGGCCAGTTTACGGGAGTGCTTCGCGAGAATACGCTTGAAGCGAGCTTTACGGCAGGCGATCAAATTCAATATGCATGGAAAGCTGATCATCATTATGAAGCCTTGCTCGTACTGGATGGCAAGCAAGAAGACGTTAAGCTTATTCGTCCGTTAGGAACGGCTGCTTCATTAAATTATACGGATAAGCCGAGCACCTCTAATGGATTTATTGATGCGGTATACCGCGAAGAAGAAGGAAAGACGTATATAAAGCTTAAACTGAATGCGAAAGAATCATGGAAGCTAATCGCATCAGAGTCACAGCAGATCGAGTTGTACGAGCTGACATTCGCGAACCAATCATTGACGTTGAATGAGTTGGCAGCAAGATGGGAAGCAGCATCCGAACTGAAACTGAATGCTCTTGATATCATGAAGCGAGGCTTGACGCTGATTGAGCTGGAGCAGCCGAAAGGCGATCTGAAGATATATAAACCAGACGGTCGCGAGTACGAGCTGGTCAATGACTCTTCGAAATCAAGCTGGAACAGCTTCGTGGATCCGCTAAGCGGCAAGCTGAACATACGGATTGACGTCGCCCAGCCGGGAGAGTGGCTGCTTGATGCCGGCGAGAGCATAAAAGCTAAGATTTATACGCTCGGAGAAAAGACGACGCTTGAAGAGCTCAAAGCTTGGAGGGCTAACGGCCAAGTGCAAACGGAACTGAAGCTGGGGGAAGGCCAAGCCTTGGTAGAAATTGAGGAAGCCGAGGAAACGGCAGTCTTGTATCGTCCTGACGGTACGATTTATCCGCTGCAGCCAGACCGCGAGGAATCCAATTGGAATGCGCAATATGAAGCAGACAAAAAGAAATGGACGATTTTGGTTGATGCCACATACGAGGAATCGGGTTTGTGGACGGTTCGCGACAGCGGATTTGTGACGGTGCGCGTGTTCACGAGTACGGAGAAGCACGATAGCTTAATCCCGTTCTTCTCAGAAGGCAGCGCAGACTACTACTCCGGCGTTGAAATCGACAAAGCCGGCCGTTATATGTTTATGGTGACGGGTGGCGCTCGGGATACGCAGCTCATCGCTCCGAACGGCATTGCGTATCCGCTTATATTCGCGGATGAGGATGACAAGAATTACAACGCTGTTTTGCAGGAAGCGGTATTCGAGGATGAAGCAGCCAACGAGGAATTGTATGGCGATATGACATTTACTTCGAATATGCCGATGGTGAAGGATCGGGACTTGCTCTCCTTGGGCGCTGATGTAGAGCAAACGGGAAAATGGACGATTCGTTCTTCTCAGCCTGTAGAAGTAAGCATGTACGAGCTTGATCCGGTCGCGGAAATCAGTGAATTCACAGCTGAAGCTGTAGACGCTGGCACAAACAGCTTTAAAGTGAAATGGAATGTAAAGAACGCAAAGCAAGGGACAAAAGTGAGCCTAATGGTTACGGACTTGTCCGAAAAAGCAATCGGTCCTGTTATTCTGAAGGATCTTCCTTCGTCTGGTGTACAAATAGTGGATATCCCTGAGCAGTTCATGCCTGGGCAATATTGGCTGTCAATGGTCGCTGACGGCGAGGAGATTGCGCCATTGTTCGCCGTGACGAAAGACAACATTGAACTGAATGCATCCGTTATGCTGCCGCAACCGAAGCAGCTGGCGATTGCCTCTACTGGAAATGGTGAAATTACACTCCGCTTCCCATCCATTGCTGCAGACGGACTGGAATATTATCAGTTGACCGTCAGCTCAAAGGATAAAGACGGCAATCCCGTTACGGAGACGTTTGGCGTTGATCCGATGGACGGACAGTACCAAGAAATCATTATTTCCGGATATGAGTCCGAGCAAAGCTATTCCCTCAACGTCATGGCAGTGGGTGAACTCGACGGAAAGGTAATCGTAAGTCCGGTTTCTGATTCCATTGAGACCTTCTTGCCAGCTCCAAATCGGGCGAAGCTCGAGCTTTTATTTAACACGGCTGGCGCAAAGCAGAAGACGAGCACATATAAGAGCTATGATGAGCAAGAAGAGATCATGGTGAATACGGCTGCGGAGCAAGTGACCGTGAATGCGAAAAGCGATCAAGCCGCGGAAATCAGTCTTTATGTAAACGGAGAGCTGGTGGCAACGAAAGCGGCTCAAGCGGATGATATTGTTGATTTCAACTTGAATGAGTTGGTTAACGGTGCCATTAATCAGGCAGCTCCGCTTGAACAGCGTGATTACACGATTGAAATCGAAGCAGTCAATGAGCGCGGCGATTACAGCTCCGATTACCGGAAATTATATATCGACCGCACGGAACCGTTCCTCTATGCTGCTGGTCAGCTAGAGGAGAATGGCAAAGATCGGATGCCGTTAAACGGCCAAGTTGTATACGGCAGCCGTTTGCCGATAATTGGACAAACAGAGATTGGCGCTTCGTTGACGGTGGACGGTCGCTCTGTTCCGGTCAATGCAGAGGGCAAATTTAATTATTTCGCTCCGATCGCTTGGGATGCGAATGGCGTTCATACCGTTATCGTCATCGCGGAAGATGAGGTAGGCAACACCTCGGAATATCGGTTCGATGTAGTGAAGGGCACCGAAACGGCAGAGCAGTCGAAGGTGAAGCCAGCTGATTTGGCAACGCTGGAGCTTGATCAAGGCGTGTTATCGCAGCCATTCCATCCCGATCATACCGGTGTCTATGAAACCGTAATTGAGGAAGGGAAAGTTCGCTTGTATGCTGTCGCAGCAGCCGGCGATTCACTCATTACTGTGAACAATAAGCCTCTTGATTCAGCGGGCTATGCGGAGCTTGACGCACCGATCGGCAATAGCGTGAATTCGATTCAAGTCAAGGTGACCGGAGCGGATTCCAGCACCAAAACCTATGTAGTCGAGGTTCATGGCAAGCTGTCTGATGTGGCTGTTCTCAAAAAGCTCTCCTTGGTTGCAGGAACGGAAGAACTGTTAACGGAGCCAGCCTTCAATGGCGCTCAGGACCAATACAAGGTCTACGTCGAGAATGACGTATCTACGATTCAAGTAACGGGTGAAGCGTACAAGCAAGGGTCAACGATTAACGTTTATGCTGGAAACGGTCCAAGCCTAATGGAGCAAAACCAACAATCCATTCCTGTTCGCGTGGGGGAAACGACGATTAGAGTAAAAGTAACTGCCCCGAACGGAAAGGATGCGAAAGAGTATACGGTCATTGTCACGCGAGCGCAGGACAGCAATGCGCAGCTTTCGCAATTGACGCTGAAAGGCGGCAAGTTTACGAAAGCATTTGCGGGCAATGAAACCGAGTATCAGGTTATCGTGCCGGAAGGAACGTCTGTTTTCGAGATTACGCCGCAATCAGCTAGCCAGACTGCCGTCATTCGTTTGGCGGACAGCGGGGCTGTCATTGGCAATGGGGCATCCCATCCTATATCGCTAAAAGACGGCGCACAGCATGTTCAACTCGATGTGACGGCTGAGGATGGTACGATTGCGAGCTATAAGCTCGCAATACTCAAACAATCCGCACCGGCAGCGGAAGCCCCGTTCCTTAGCGAGCTGAAGGTCGATGGTTTGAATATGCTTCCTGCTTTCACTTCAAGCAAGCTAAGCTATTCGCTGAAGGAAGAGATTGAAGATTCGTATGTTGGCATCGTGGCTAATACGGCAACGACAGGTGTAAACCTGACGCTAAATGGAAAGCCGATTCAAAAAGGCGAAAAACGGATTGTAGGTTTAGCCGTGGGCACCAATTTAATCGTAATCGGTGTTGAGTCCGCCGATAGAAGCAGCTCGAGACAATATTCAATTGAGGTCGTGAAGAAGGCATCGTCAGCTGTACCTGATCGCGATGCTGAGGTAGCCGCAGGCGATTCGGGCTCTACGATAGCCAAGGTTACGATAACAAGAAGCATAACCATAGATGGCGTCAAAGTAGATACCGTTAATATCCCGCTTGAAAAAGCGAATGAAATTATTAAACAGGTATCGGAAAAACAGCAAAAAACAGCACGAATCGTCATTACGGACCTTGCATCTGACCGTGCCGACGAGCTTAAGCTGAACATTCCATCAAAGGCCATTGCAGCATTATCGGAAAGCGGAATCAGCCTGATCGTCACAACGCCGAATGCTGAATTGACGCTATCGGCTGAGACGATACGCCGCATTAAGGAAGCAGGGATTGAGCTGTACTTCCGGATTGTGCCGATTCGTACGCAAGCTTCGCAGCAGCAAGTGCAAGACAGGCTCTTGAACGAGTCTTCCTTGAAGAAAATGCTTGGAGGCAGGGAGGCAGCCGTTCTAGGCGTGCCGACTACAATAGAAACAAACTACAAAGACAGTGTTACTCGTATCGTACTTCCGCTATCAGGGCTGACAGTTGCCCGCAATAGCGAAGCGGCCAAAGAGTTGGCTGCGCAACTAGCCGTGTATATTGAACATAGCGATGGCGACAAAGTGCTCAAGCAAGGAACCTTGCTATATGATGACAAAGGCCTTGTAAAAGGGTATGAATTCGAAGTGACGAAGTTTAGTTTATTTACGCTTGTACGCTTGACTAAGGATAAACGGTACGAGCCTTATATTTCCGGTTATCCGGATGGAACCTTCCGTCCTAACCAAACCATTACGCGCGCAGAGCTTGCATCTGTTTTGGCCAAGGAGCTGAAGCTGAATGAGGAGCTGTTCGCAGAAACGGCTCAAGCCGGACAAGGTACCGAGACGCAATCCTATCAGGATGTCAAAGCGGGACACTGGGCAGAGGAAGCTATTACGCTGCTTAGAAATCATGGTATGATGAATGGAGACAAGCAAGGCAACTTTAGACCTAGTGACGGCGTAACGCGTGCCGAGATTGCGGTAATCGCGGCTCGTTGGAATAAGCTCGCAGCCGCTAATGGCAAACCGAGCTTTAGCGACCTCGCTGGTCATTGGGCTTCTGATGATGTTGCTGCGGTTCAAAAAGCCGGCATGATGCAAGGATATCCGGACGCGACTTTCCGTCCAAACAAGTTGCTGCTGCGCGGAGAGGCTGTACGTGTACTGAATGCCGTCTTTAAACGCCCAATTCCGCAAGAACGTGCAGCATCCAGCTGGCCGGATGTTCCTGCTGCTTTCTGGGCATCGAATGACATCGCAACAGCTTCCGGCTATGTGCAGGTTTTGCCGGACGGACAAGTCCGTCTATTGCAACTACATTAACATCAAGAGCAAGAGGCTCTCTGATAACGAAATGGCGGAGAGGGGATTGCGCGCTTCATGCTAAGAGCTATATTAATTGATGATGAAGAGCCGGCACTCATTCATTTGGAGCGTTTGCTTAAAGCGGATGGTCGCGTACGAATTGCCGGCAAGTACACTTCTGCTCAGGAAGGGCTTGAGTATCTTGCTCGTAACGATGCCGATGTTGCTTTTTTGGATATCGGCATGCCTGAGATGAACGGCTTGCAGGCAGCTGAACGTATTCAAACGCTATACCCGCATATCCGTATTGTTTATGTGACAGCCTACTCCGCTTATGCGGTAGAAGCCTTTGAGCTGTATGCGCTGGATTACTTATTGAAGCCTGTAGATGCAGCGAGAATCGGAAAAACGATCAACCGGATCGAGGAATATGCGAAGCTGCTGAACAAGCAGGCGCAGCCGGTTGAAAGCGAGGTAGAAGCAAATGAGCTTTCGGTGCGTTTATTTAAGCGGCTTGAGCTTAGCGGCGGTGCCGCATTAAACGGCAAAGTGAAATGGCGTACGAAAAAAGCGCAGGAGCTGTTTGCATATTTGCTTCATCTGAACGGGACTTGGGTCGCAAAAGACCGGCTCATCGAAACGCTGTGGCGAGAGCAGGACCAAGATAAAGCGATTACCTACTTGCATCATTCCGTTTCGCGGATCAGATGGCTGCTTAGGGAATGGGGAGTATCGTTTACGGTTCAGTACGAGGATGACAGCTATCGCCTTGCCACATCTGGCGTTCGTACGGATGTTGACGAATTTGAGCAGGCATTATCCAAATTGCCTTATATCTCCCGAGACAATTGGAGCCACTATGAGCATGCGGCTTCCCTATACCGGGGCGATTACCTTGAGGACCACAATTACGACTGGGCAGAAACAAAGCGCACCAATCTCCAGCAGCGCAACTTTCAGCTCATCTGCAGCATGGCGCGCCATGAAATGCAGGAAATGCTCGAACGCTCTGCCATACAACGGCTGTTGAGCGCGCAAGCAAGCTTTCCATACTCGGATGAGCTGTGCAGGTTATTAATGACCGGATATGCCAAGCTCGAGGACCGATTAGCATTGAAGGAATGCTACAAAGCATTCGAGCAGGTTCTGTTTAATGAGCTTGGCGTTATTCCTGAGAGGCAAACAACAGATCTTTATAAGCAGCTATTATAAAATGCAAATGCTTATGGGCAAGGAGGCTGCGATAGGTTGAAAAAACAATGGGGGACGATAATTGTATTCTTCCTTATCGTCGTGGCTTTTCCGATATACGAATATGTGTATCAGCAGTTGGCAGAAGACAAAGCGCCGCATTCAAGCGGAGGCACGCTTGATTTATCCGACTGGGATTTTAGCAAGGATGGATCGGTAGCGCTGAATGGCGACTGGGAATTTTATCGTAATCAGCTGTTGACGCCTCAGCATTTCAAGCAAGCGGAGTCTAACACATCGAAGGGGCCTGAGCTAACAGGCCTCTTTCCTGTACCGGGGCAATGGAATGCCTACATTGCCGAGAGCGGCGAGCCAGCCGCAGCAGGGTTCGGCACGTATCGGCTTCATATTAACCTAGGCGACCAGCACGAAAAGTATTATGGCATTCGAACGACCAATATCCGGATGGCGAACAAAATTTTCGTTAACGGAGAGGAAGCGGGCGCAAGCGGGCTTCCCGGCGACTCGGAACGAGCGGATAAATCTTCCAATGTTCCTTATCTAGGTTTTGTTTCGATCAATGAACCGGTTGTCGAGATAATCGTGCAGGTGTCCAATTTCAATTATTCTTCCGGAGGAATCATCTATCCGATTTGGTTCGGTGATGAGCAGGAGCTTCGAAAAACACGGGAGTTCCGATTGTTCGGCGAATTTTTCAATATTGTAAGCTACTCCATGTTTGCCGTTTTTTTTCTTTTCTTATTTTATTTGCGTAGAGAGGAGCGCTCGCTGCTCTATTTGGCCTTATGCTGCTTGTCTTTGTTAATCTATGTGCTCACGCATGGAGAGAAGCTCATGTCGGTCGTTCTGCCAGAGTTAGACTATGGGATCATCATGAAGCTGCAGAGCGTATCCTCGACCTTCGGGCATTTGTTTTTGCTTTATTATGTCTATGTGTCGGTTCCGCAGGAAATTAACGAAAAGATATGGAAAGCCTGCAAAGCTGCTGCGATATTCGCATTGACCGCTTCCGTTGTCCTGCCGACCATGCTGTACTCAAAATGGTTCTTTATTGCTGTCATTCTGTCCATGTTTGTTGTGAGTGTCCTATTTTATAGCCTAATAAAGGCGGTGCTGAACAGGTCCAAGGACGCGCACTACTTGCTCTTAAGCGCGATTAGCATACTGGTCTATATTATTGTCAGCATTATGCAGGTGCTAGGCATGCTGGAAAGCCACTTCTATCTCTCCTATGAGCTGCTTATTCTCGTTGTCGTCCAAGTCGTCATGCTGGCTAAGCGTTTCTCGAATTCCTTTAACGAGGTAGAAGAGCTCTCACGCAAGCTGGTGGAGATAGACGGATTAAAGGATGAGTTTATGGCTAACACCTCGCATGAGCTTAGAACGCCGCTGCATGGTATCGTAAACATCGCGGAATCGCTATTGGAGGGGGTAGCCGGGACTCCGAGCAGTGACCAAGCAAGGCAGCTGTCCATGATCGTGTCGACGGGCAGAAGGCTGAACTATCTCATTCATGATATTTTGGATTTCTCTACGCTGCGCAACGGGCAGCTAACGCTGAACCGTCAAGCGGTTGATCTCCCTGCCGCGGCGCAATCGGTCATGGAGGTCATCGGTCATTTGGCGGAGAAAAAGGGCGTGAAGCTCATTCGGGAATGGCCGGAAAATCTACCTCTGCTGGATGCGGATGAAGAGAGGCTTCGTCAGATCCTGTTTAACTTGCTTGGCAATGCTGTGAAGTTTACGCATGCCGGATATATTCGGATTCAAGCCGAGCTTGCGGATCGAATGGTCGTCATCCGAGTGGTGGATACGGGTATCGGCATTCATCCGAACAGGCTGGATGATATTTTCAAACCGTTCAACAGCTTAGGCACGGTTGATATTCAAGCCGGGTATAGCGGGACGGGCATTGGCTTGAACATCACGAAAAAACTCGTTGAGCTTAATGGCGGGAGGATTTGGGCTGAATCTGAGCCGGGCATCGGCTCTGCCTTTTCGTTCACGCTCCCTGCTGCCAGTCCATCCGCTATCACGGAAGCGGCAGCTGGTAAAAGGAATGCGGCTACGATTGAATCGCCTTATCAGCTGCAAACGGCAATTGCTCACGGACTGGGCGACGGCGAAGCCGATAAGGACTCGCAGCACTTTACGGTGCTGATAGTGGACGATGACCCGATTAACTTGCAAGTCCTTATTAATTTATTGTCTACAGAGCATTACACCGTCATTGCCGTAGATAACGGAGAGGACGCGCTTCTTGCATTGTCGGCTAAACGCCGCTTTGATTTGGTAATCACGGATTGGATGATGCCGGGCATGTCAGGGCTTGAGCTTTGCAGGCGAATCAGGGAGCGCCATGCGCTGTCTGAGCTCCCTGTCCTTATGCTTACGGCCAGAAGCCTTGGAGGCGACATCCAAACAGCCTTCAGCGCAGGCATTAACGATTTTTTGACGAAGCCTGTGGACGGTGTTGTCCTGCGGGCAAGGGTAAGAACCTTGCTGGAGCTGCGTCAATCGGTGCAAGCGGCGATCCGTTCTGAGCTTGCGTTCCTTCAAGCGCAAATCAAGCCTCATTTCTTATACAATGCGCTAAATACGATCATATCGGTTTGCCCTACCGACCCGGAAAAGGCTACCGAGCTATTGATGGATTTAAGTAAATATTTGCGAAGCAGCTTTGATTTCCATAATCGGCAGCAGATTGTCAGCTTGGAGAAAGAGCTGGAGTTGGTTCGTTCCTACGTCGCGCTGGAGCAAGCAAGATTCGGCAAGCGGCTGCGAGTAGAATACGAGGTGGATGAACGCTCTGTCGGCTTTATCCCGCCGCTAAGCATTCAACCCATTGTCGAAAATGCGGTAAGACATGGCGTTATGCAGAAGTCGGCTGGCGGGACCGTTTTTTTGAAGGTTCAGCTGGTAGGCGATCAGATGCAGATTTCGGTAACAGATAGCGGCGTAGGTATAAAAGCTAGCGAGCTTAACGCTCTGTTATTAGAGCAGCGACCTCTAGGCGGGGTCGGGTTGATTAACATACATCGGCGTTTGTTGTCGCTGTACGGAGAAGGCATTGCCATTGCGAGCAAGGAAGGCGAAGGCACGACAGTATCCTTCCGGGTTCCTCAGGCCAAGCAGGGGAATGAAATAGAAAGCTATGAAGATTAACCGTTAGCGAAAATAGGCTGTCCAAAAGTCGGTTTTTGAGCATTTCAAACCCACTTCGTAGGTAATCGAAAACAGCGAAAGAACCTTCATAGCCACTTTTATGTGGCAGTGAAGGTTCTTTCGTGTTTGTATGGTTAACTAAGATTACTGGCCGGAAGTTTTCTTAAGCAACCGATTCAGTTCTTCGTCGACACGTGCGCTGCGAAGCTCGCTCTGTTCATGGATGCCCGTTTGGCGGGCGTCTAGCCCATAGCGTCCTCTGGTCAGCTCTTGCTGCGCTTCTTGCTCCATCAGTTTCTGCTCGATTCGATCGAAACCCCTCGCAGCGTTGCTGCCGTGGTGAACGGAGGACGGATAACCAGGCGATGGAGCTGTTTTTTCCAGCCTAGCGACAAGTTCCTGCCGTTTTTCTTGCAGTCTCGTTTTTTCTTCCTTCAAGGCTCCGACGCGAAGCTCCAAATCAAGCACCGCTTGCTTGGCAAGCTGAATGAGCTTCTGGGTCTCTTCCTTTTGCTCCAAATACAGAAGCTTGGCCTCAAGCGCCGTGCGAGCCTCGGCCTCGCGGCCCTCTAACGCTGCTTGCTCCGCTTTACCCTCGTAATAGGTCGCCTGCTCGTTCAGCTCATTTAGCTTGGCAAGCAAGAATCGCTCATGCGCCTGCTGCTTCAAGCTTTCATGCTCAGCATTTGCAATTTCCTCGTCTAAGTCCCTTAAATAGTGGTTTAGCATCATGACCGGGTTTTCAATCTTGTCCAGCATTTCATTAGCGGCCGCCTTCGTCATACTGGCCAAACGTTGTAAAATTCCCATAATATCATCTCTCCCTGAATGGTTTAGTTTTAGTAGTGGTCAACAAATCTAAAGTCATGGTTTGCGGCTTTTGGAACAAAGAGCGTAGCGAGGAAGTAGATCAGAATGACTGCCCCAAAGCTGAAAAACGCGGCGATGACAACTAACAATCTGATAATCGTTGAATCAATCCCCAGCCACTGTCCAATACCTCCGCAGAGACCGGTTAGCTTGCTATCCGTCGTTGATCGAAATAATTTTTTCATATCTTTCATCCTTTCCTTCGGCTCATCTATGTCCTTATTGTAGAATAAGGCCCGCATTCCCGTAACGGACCGCAGTCTGTTCCCGCTACTGGTCTTTAGGCGGGTATTCATGCGACAAATGGCGGGGAAGAATGGCATCGGAGGTTGATTAGACTAGCGATTCAAGATGTAATTATGCTTTACAGCAACCACGTTATCTCCTATTATGAAGCTAGTTTTAATAGAGAAATATTAGTAGGTATGGGAGGAAAGGCTAAATTGAAGAAGCGGTCTTATCATAAACGGGTAGTTTGTTTGCTCCTTGTTTTCGTTTGTTGTTTTCCAGGCTGGATGGCTCCTTTGTTCGTCCAAGCGGAGCCTGCCTTATCGAGCGGTTCGTATTTGGCGGAGCGATGGGCTGTGAACGTGAAAGGCGGAGTAGGGGCAGTACCGCTTGTCGGGGATGACGGGACGGTGTACGTCTTATCGAAAAAGGGACAATTTCATGCATTAAGCCCCGAGGGCAAGGTGATTTGGACGGCAGCGGTTAGGCCATTGAGCGAACAATATGCAAATGAAAAAGGCCAAGTCCTGCTAGGGACTGACGGGGTCATTTATGTAAGCTCAGGCGGGAACCTATATGCTTTTCAAGCGGATGGAACGAAGAAATGGGAATATGAAACGACCTCTCCACGCTTAGATAAGGTAGTATTGCAGCGTAACGGGTTGATCTATATCCAGGATTTCCGTTCCATGCTGGGCATTCGTCTGGATGGTACGAAAGCACTCGAGCGGACCGATATTTCAGGTTTGGTGAAATATAAAGGCGCAAATGAAGATAAGATTTATGTAACGTCGCATAAAATTTCAACAAAAAAGATCGATGATAAATATGTGCCTGAGCACACTGCTTACGCTGAGGAATTAAATACAAATGGTTCAACTCGCTGGAAGGTAAATTTGAACAGCAGTTCCTCCTATCTGAATCCCGACGTAGACTCAGATGGGAATATGATGGTGTTTATCCAGCCTGCGGATGTCGGAAGCCAATCCCAATTGCCATTCTACGTTCGGTCTAGGCAGCCATCCGAAGTGAAAGTAATAGGCGAGGGAGCGGTGAGACGGACTTATGCATTAACGGGGAGGACGGAAGCACCTATATTATTTGATGAGCAGAAAAATGCTTACATCGTTACACGGGATGCCGTTGTTTCTAAGTTTGATTCGTCAGGTAGGCTCATTTGGAAACAGCAGCTTAATGAGCGAACGGATTTAAATGAGAATGGCACAGCCATGCATCTTGAAGAGGACGGGACGCTCTTATTCTATAGCATGCTTTATCGTTATGTATCTGGGGACGGTTCGTCTGAGCGGAGCGATCTCTACAAACTCGAACTTCACCGGTTCAGCCAAGAGGGGAAGCTTGTTTCTTCTACGGTCCGAAAATATGAAAAGCCAGTTGTATGGTTGGACAATGGAATGGCGTTGTTCGACGGCTATAATAAACTTATTTTATCGGACTTGGAGATGAAAACAACGAGGGAGTTTGATGTCAGTTCTACCTTTCATCTCGCGTACATCGATCAGAACCGAATTTATATGGGGACGAGCAGCGGACGTATGATTGCATTGGAGTTAAAAAATATTACGAATGAGCGCGAGGTTGTCTCCCTTTCATTCGGAAATGCATTTACGCAGCTCCAAGCGGGAACGATTATCTCGCTACAAGCAAGAGCGAAGTATGCAGACGGAAAAGAACAATTGAATCCAACGGGTATAGTCTATCGCACAAGTGATGAAAAAGTTGCATATTTTGGAAAATCCGCATTTCATGCCGTTGCGCCAGGTGAAGTGGAAGTGACTGCTGAATACCAAAACGTAAAGACGACAATGAAGATAACGGTGAGTGGTCGGCCGAACATAGAGAAGCCGCAAATAACCTATAGCGCCATGCTGCAAAAAAAATGGTCATACATATTGCCGGCGCTTGAAACGAGTAAAAACGAAAGTTATTTGGCGCCAGTTCTATCGGCAGACGGTTCGGTTTACGCGCTAAGCACCCAAGGCAAAATAGCAGCGGTCAGCCCGGCTGGAAATATCCAATGGCAGCACAATGTGAATCAGCTAATGCGCAACAAGCCGGTGCTTGGTCCTGATGCACGACTTTATATGGGGACGAATACCGGTCAGCTTATTTCATATGATCTCGCTAGCGGCAAGCAAATGCTTAATCAAAATATCGCGTTGGGTCATTACAGTACGCTGCTCGGCTGGGATCGCTCTGGAAATAGGTATACAGGATTTAGCATGAGTACGTCTACCCTCACGACGAGAGGGGAAAGCAGTAGGCTGCAATCGGTAGATAGAGCGGATGCTGTTCAATGGACTACTTCGTTGATTGGAGAAATTGCGCATGATGAACCTGTCCTGAACACCAAGGAAGACACGGTTTACGTCGTTACGAAGAACAGCGAGGCGGTTGGCGAGGTTTCTGCCCATCCGACGGGAATGATTAGCATTCGTTTTCTAGGCACGCTATATGCAATTGATGCTTCGTCCGGCAGTATTCGCTGGAAATACGATCTTGGACATGCGAATTCAGCGTTCTACAAGCCGCTGCTGCTTCAAGATGGAACAATAGCCGTCGCTAGCTCGGAAGGAACCGTAAGCGCAGTAGACTCGGATGGCAAGCTGAAATGGAAAAACAATTTCAAACTATATTCACAGGCTGAACCTTTCGTTAGCAAAAACAAACTAGTTATGTTCAAACAAGGTGTAGCCGGAGGCCTGTCCGAGGAAGAGAACGCGGTTCAATTGCTGAACATGAAAGATTATCCGGAAGCGATCAACCAGAAGCAGAATGAATGGCTTTTCACTTTAAAGGAGAACGCAATAACGGCTAGAAGCCGCCATTCTGTCGCGTCTTACGATACGGCAGGCAACATGAAGTGGCGGATTGATTTGGCGGGTGATAAGTCTAGCGTGAGCAGTATTACTAATGATCTCCAAGTAGCAGTGATCGACAACGGGAATGAATTAGGCTTATTCGATATTAAAGTTACACGCTCCTCAGGAAGCTTATTTCCTGATATGAAGGCGCATTGGGCGAGGGAAGCGGTAGAGAAGCTTGCAGAAGCTGAAGTTGTTTCCGGTTTCCCTGACGGGACCTATCGACCGAATGCTCCAGTCACACGCGAGCAGTTTTTGACTATGCTTTCAAACAAGCTCGATACGACATTAAGGAAATCGGAGCTACCTTTTTCTGATGTACCTAAAGCGAGATGGTCAAGAGCTGTAATTGAGTCTGCCGTAGCGGATGGCTGGCTTGATGCGGCAGCATACGGAAGCACATTTAAGCCGGCTGATCCTGTAACGAGGGAAGAAATGGCGGTATGGACGGCTAGAGCATTAAAACTGACGGAAAAAGCGGATGGACTGGCAAAGGTTGCTGATCGATTATCGATCAAGGCATCGAATAGAGGCTTGGTTGGCGCGGTTATCGATGCGGGCATCATAAACGGCTATGCGGACGGAAGCTTTAAGCCGCTAGCCACGTTGACCCGTGCAGAGGCAGCGGCTTTGTTGTCTAGAGTAAAACGTTAACGGATTAGTGAACGTACTAATTTTTCCGAAAAAATAACGAATGAACGAGAGCTTGCTTTTAAGGTCGCCGACCTGGGAGCAAGCTCTTTTTTCTTGTTCAAGCTGCTCGCTTGCCTAAGCTTGTCAAACTAGTCCGCATAATTGGTCAAGTCCCCTCATAGACATGTTATCAGCCAGTAAAAAACAATGTGCAGAGGGGATGATTACATGCGTCGCATGACATGGACCGCGGCAATCATATTGTGTTTGTCGCTCGTATTAGCAGCTTGCGGAACGAAGGACGCCGAGTCCGTGGTTAAGGAGCTCGACAAAGTAGTAAACAGCATGGAGAGCTATCAAGGAAGCGGTACGATGACGCTGCGGACGGGTCAGCAGCCACTGGAGTACAAGGTGGAGGTTTCCTATCAGAAACCGCAATATTATCGGATCAAGCTTACGAATGAAGAGAAGGACATTACACAAATCGTGCTTCGCAATGACGACGGCGTATTCGTTCTCACACCGAAGCTGAATAAAGTTTTCCGCTTCCAAAGCGATTGGCCGCAAAACCAAGGTCAGGTTTATTTGTACCAAACGCTCGTGCAAAGCATCCTTGTGGATAATTCCAGGCAATTCGTAATCGACGAGGACAATTATGTCTTTGACGTAATGGCCAATTATAATAACGGCTCGTTGGCCCGCCAAAAAATATGGCTCAACAAAGCGGACTATAAGCCCGTTCAGGTTGAAGTGAGCGATACGAACGCGGCAGTTATGGTCGAAGTGAAATTCGACACTTTCGACTTCGGACCGAAGTTCGACAAAGCCGTGTTTGAGACGGAGGCCAACATGAAAGCGACACCTTCCAGCCAAACGACAGAAGAGCCGACTATGACGCTGCCGGATGACGAGAGCATTAACGGAGCTGCCGAAGGAAACGTTGACGACGCGGATGCAGATGCAAATGCTGCAACGAACGGGAATAAAGCAGACGATGCGGATACGGATGCGAATGCCGCAACGGATGGCAATAAGGCAGACGATGCCGGCAATCAATCCGGTAACAACAGCGCCGTAGATGGCGATGATCAAACGAACAACAGCGGGAACGCGGCCGAGGATGAAGGCGATGACGCGGCAACGAGCGCCAAGCCGGAAGAGGCAGCGGGCTTTACGGCAATGAAGCCTTCGTATTTGCCGGCAGGCGTCCAGGAGCCCGAGCTCATTGACATCGTGTTTGGCGGCAACCCGGGCCTGATGCTGCGTTACTCAGGCGACTACAGCTACACGCTTATTCAGACAGAGCCGAAGGATCAAGCGGCATCGTTGGTGCCAGGCTTGATGATAGATCTAGGCTTCACAATGGGTGAGCTGAGCGGCGATGAGCAGCAGACGTTGACTTGGACGTATGAAGGCCACCAGTTCCGTCTGACAAGCGCCAATCTGCCGGAAACAGAAATGATTAAAGTCGCGCAATCCGTACAGGGCGAAATCGGCAAATAAATCGGTTAAACGGGCGATTTTCCAAGACGTACTAGCCATTTCCGAGGTTCGTTTCATTGACAGTCTCAGCAGCAAGGTTTAACATTATTGCTATTGATGTTTGCTGCTCGGACTGTTGTGGCTGCCATATAAGGAGAAGGTGAACGGCTTGGAATTGTATTATCGCCCTACCAGGGTTGAACTTTCATTAGATGCTTTACGACATAACTTAGAAGCTTTTCGAAATGCGATTCCGAGTAAATGCAGAATTATGGCATCTGTGAAAGCAAATGCTTACGGGCATGGCGCGGTAGAGGTTGCGCGGGAGGCAGAACGCTTCGGCGTAGATTATTTAGGCGTTGCATTCCTTGATGAAGCTTTGCAATTGCGCCAGGCTGGCATCCAAACCCCGATTCTCGTGCTTGGATACGTGGCAGCGGATGCCTTGTCTGTCGCTAGAAGCCATAACATTACCATCAGTCTCTTCCGGGAGGACATCTTAGCAGCCGCGGCGGTTCTGCCGCCTGATGACAGCGGCCACCAGCTTAAGGTTCATATCAAGATGGATTCCGGAATGGGCAGGTTGGGCGTAATCGGCAAGGATGAGGTACTGTCCTTTATCGAAATGGCTATGAAGGTTCCGCAGTTGGATGTGGAAGGCTTGTTCACGCATTACGCGCGCGCGGACGAGGCGGATAAAGACTACACGAAGCGCCAGTACGAAAGGTTTCAAGAGGTAGCCGAGCATGTGAGGCATCAGGGCTGGCCCATTCCGATCATTCATGCGGCAAACAGCGCCGCGGGCATTGATACGCCCCAATGGGCAGGCGATATGCTCCGTTTAGGCGTCAGTATGTATGGGTTGTATCCGTCAGATGAGGTAAACCGGCAGCGCATCGAGCTGGAGCCCGTGATGTCACTGAAGACGGAAGTCGTTATGGCCAAAACGGTACCGGCAGGCTGGGGAATAAGTTACGGCACACGTTATGTAGCGGCGCAGGAAGAGTGCATCGGAACGCTCCCGATTGGTTATGCAGACGGCTATAGCCGTATGCTTAGCGGCAAAGCGAAAGGGATCGTACGCGGAGTAAAGACCCCGATTCTTGGAACGATATGCATGGACCAGTGCATGATTGCGCTTGATCCTGCGGCAACGGAAAGTGATGGCAACGTGAAGAACGGCGAAGAGGTGGTGCTCATTGGCCGCCAAGGCGATGCGGTTATTACCGTTGAGGACGTAGCGGATCAGCTTGGCACGATTAACTACGAGGTCATCTGCATGCTTGCAGCACGGCTGCCGCGCATTTACGTTAGCGGTGACCGGACAATCGCGATTGAAAACCCCCTTGCTCAGTCATAATAACAAATGGTAATTGTTTCAACTTACAAATTTTCGTAAATGAAGAGGATTTTCGCCAAAAATCTCGAATGTAGTATGGAAGGGTATCTATAAAGGCTATACATGAAAACATACAGCATATTTGATATACGGCTATCATAGATATGTTGAAGTATAGCGACGGCAATATATTGTCATAATGTGTAGTAAGGTTATGGAAAAGTTTTGGGGGTGCGAGTTCGGTGGCCAATGTACAAAATACCAAAAGAATCATGATTAGCCTGCCAGATCATTTGCTGGAGGAGGTTGACGGGATTGTTGCCAAGGAAAACTCCAACCGCAGCGAATTTATTCGGCAAGCCATGAAGCTTTATTTGGTGGAACGTAAAAAACGTCAAATCCGGGAATCCATGCAGCGCGGATACATGGAAATGGCGAAAATAAACCTGAACATGGCCTCGGAAGCTTTTCAAGCGGAGGAAGAAGCAGATCATACGTTAGGCCGTCTCGTTAGCGGGGTGTAGAGGTTGATTGTAAAACGTGGTGATGTTTTTTTTGCGGATTTATCGCCAGTCGTCGGATCGGAGCAGGGAGGCGTTCGTCCCGTTCTGGTCATTCAGAATGATATTGGTAACCGTTTCAGCCCTACGGTCATCGTAGCTGCAATAACGGCTCAAATCCAGAAGGCAAAGCTGCCGACCCATGTCGAAATGGATGCAGCCGCACATGGCTTTGACCGCGATTCCGTTGTGCTTCTTGAGCAGATTCGAACGATTGATAAGCAGAGACTGACTGACAAAATTACGCATTTGGATGATGAAACGATGCGCAAGGTCGATGATGCTTTACTAATTAGCGTAGGTTTAATTGATTTCTGAGCGTTATGGGCTGTTTAGCGTTAAGAAGGGATAACCTTCTGCTGAATGGCTTTTTTTGTCGTCTTTTACATAAAAATGATGAAATTAGGAAAAAATGATAGACAAATGAAAGATGGATTTGCTATTATGAACTCAATTACTTAAGTAAACCTATATACGAGCACTATTATGCGAAGAACGCACTCAGTAAGCCATAGATGGCTGCTGGTGCGTTCTTTTTTTGTGTTCGGGGAGGAGTGGCGATGAGAAAACGAAGAAACGCAATCATCAGCCTGACAGCGGCCGTTCTGTCGGCAAGCTTGGTTTATGGCATCTACGAGCTGCAGCGCGTGCATCTGGAGAACGAGGAGACGATAGCCGTCATTGTACCCAAACGGTTCATAGGAGCGGGAGAACGGCTTCAGGAGAGCGATTTGGAATACAAAACGGTTCCTCAGGCGGTGTATGTTCCCGATATGGTCATGAAGCTGGAGGACGCAGCCGGGAAAGAGACGATTATTCCGCTCGGCAAAGGCGAGCCATTGCTGCTTTGGAAGGTGGATGAGTTCCACTTGCAGCCCAAGCGGTCGGAATCTACTTTCCAGATTCCCAAGGAGTACATCCGTTCCATCTCCAACGGCATTAGGGCTGGCGATAAGGTACTACTGTATGCATCGGGGGAAGGACAGCCCTCCGAGCGGTTATTCTCAGACGCCGTTACCGTTGCATCGGTGAAGTCATCGGGTAATGTGGAAATCGACAATGTCGAGAATCCGAATCTCATCTCGCGGGCGGAAGGGAATAAGGAGCAGATGTATGCTTCGCGGCGAGAGGCTAACGGCATGATCGACTACCTGAACCTGAATTTAACGGAAGAGCAATGGTTACTGCTTGATCGCTATTGCAAAGGAGGAGCATTGAAGCTGGTCGTGGCGTACAGCCCGGAATCGCTTGATCTTGCTGCAGCTGGAGAGGATGGTGGGCTGTGAATGCTGCAATGGTACCCTTAGCTGCATTTATAGGAACGACACCGAATATCGGAACGACAGCAGCGGCGTTCGCAGCTGCTGTCCGGATTGGGGAAGCGAGCGGCAAGCCGGTCGGGTACTTATGCCTCAATCTCAAAAGCTCGAAAATCCATCGCTATCTCGGTATCGATGAGCCGCTCGTCACATTGGATAAGCTTCGCCCAGAGCTGAGATCCTCCGCGTTGACGCCGGATATGCTGCGTAAGGCGGCTTATCCGGTGGCAAGCCAGCCGAACGTACAGGTATTATTCGGCAACATGATGAGGGACCAAGCGGAATACTTCACGCCAGAGGAAGCGGAGCATTTGCTCGATGTCGCAGAGCAGACCTTTGCATTCGTCGTCGCGGATGTCGGCGCATACTGGGATAACGCTGCTACGATTTGCACGGTTAGGAGAGCAGGCTCAAGGATACTTGTGACTACGCCGGCCTTGTCTCATTTTCAAGAGGATGGCAAGCGCTGGATCGGACAGGTATCGCCATTATTCGGGGTAAATCCCGATCAATACGATTCGGTCGTCATTAATGGACCTTGGAGAAACGGAGGCTATCAGATGAAGCATATTTGTAAAGAGCTAGGCACGTCGGCATTGGGCCAGCTTCAATTAAGCGAATCGGTTTCCAGCCAATTGGATAATGGAACCTATGCTCAGTGGCTGAAGACCGACAGCGGCGGTTCGGAGATGATGAAGGGTCCCGCGAAGGCGATGATGCAGAAGCATGGCATTCGGAGCGTGGGGGTTTCCGTAGCCGTACAGCCGTGGTACCGCAAGCTGCTTGCCCATCGCAACGGTACAAGCTCGTGACGGCACAGCAGAATCGATTCTCGCCTTCAGGTTTTGCTGCGCAGATGCAGTCGGAGCGGGAGCAGCACGATAATGAGCCGCTTGCACCGTACCAGACAGCAGACTCGCAGGGAGAGTTCGTACGGCTGGCTGATGATATTCGCTCTTATCTAAGCATTCCGCACGGAGTAGGAGAAGCTGAGCGGAGGCAATACAGCGAAACGCTGAATCGCGCGGTGTTAGGCTATTCGCAGGAACGAGAGCAGGTGCTTGCCGTCATCGCGGATCGATTGATTAGACTTCGTATTCATCGGGCAGATCATGTGCAGCACCCCTATCACACACTCGCAGAAGCGTTGTTTGCTGAAGTAATCGGATTGAATGTGCTCGAGCTGGTACTGGCGGATAAAGCCGGTTTAGAGGAAATACAGGTTGTCGGAACGAGCATCTTCCTTGTCAGAAACGGAGTCTCCAAGCCTAGCGAATTTCGTTTTGATAGCGTACGGGAGGTTGAGCGAATCCAGCAAAATCTGGTCTTGTACAATAATGATCGCATAAATCCGCGCAAGAGATGGGCAGAGGTCATGCTGCAGGATGGCTCACGCGTAACGATGACCGGATTCGGGTTCACGGCAAATCCAACCTTGACCATTCGTTTTTATACGGTACGAAGCATTGGCTTGCTTACATTATGCGATCCGAGGTATAGGACGATGAACGGGCAGATCAAGATGCTGCTAACCGCCATTCTGGAGGCACGGTTCAATTTAGTTATCATTGGTCCTACGAATTCAGGCAAAACAAATCTAATGAAAGCACTCATTGCCGAGCTGCCGGACGAAGAGCGGATTATTACGATCGAAGGCCGCTTTGAAATGATGCTCGGGCGCGATTTCCCAAACAAAAACGTAATCGAGTACATGACGGATGAAGAGGATGATTATCACCGGTCGGATCAGGCCTTCAAGCTCGCCTTGAGGCAATCGCCGAAGCGGATTATTCATGCAGAGATACGCGACCAGGATGCGAACATTTATGTGCGTGCCTGCACGCGGGGACATTCGGGAAGCATGACGACCGTGCATGCCAATACCCTGGAGGATGTGCCTGAGGCGATTACGGATATGTGCATGCAGGATGGCAGAGGGATGAATGCTGAGCGTTTGACCAAACGGATCACGCAATACGTTACAGAGATTGGAATCGAGATGGCTTTAATGGGAGGGAGACGCCTGATTAGGAGGATTAGCGAGCTCAGCTGGGAGAGCGGGCAGGTAAGACTTAAGGATTGGGTTACGTACGATGAGATAAAGGATGAATGGATTTATCCTGCGCCTCCATCCGCCCCAGCTGCCTTACGGCTTGCTGCAGGAGGCAAGCGCTATGAATGAGCTTTCTGCCGGCGCGGCTGCTGGACTGTTGTTTTGCCTATTGTTTATTGCGATTATCCATTTGCTTTTCCTTTGGTCTAAGGAGCAGCAGCTCGTCAGCAAGCTAACTTATATTTCGAATCGCAGCTTGCGCGTGCGGGCAGCAGAGCGCTTCAAACGCTACGCATGGCTGTACCGTCATTTATCGGATTTGCTGGAGGCGCTGCGCCTTGCTATTTCACCGTCCGCCTTTGCTTATATTTCCGGTCTGCTGCTGCTGGCAGGGCTTACTGCGGGCGGGCTCTTCTTCCAAAGCATAAAGGGAACCTTATTGTTCGGCTTAGTGATTGGGTTATTGCCCTATACGATCCTTCGGACGCTGCTCGTGCATCGGCGCATGCAGACGCAAATGGACTTTTTGCCGGCCGTTGAGCTTTTTTATCAATGCTATCTGATTACAGGAGAGAGCCAGGTCAGGGTTGCGCTGCAGCGAACCGTAGAAGAGCGAAGACTGCTGGGACCGATGCAAGCCGTATTCGAGCAGCTTTACCGCAATCTGTCGGTGCGGGGTGACGATGAAGCAAGCTTAAGGTTGCTCAGCACGTCGCTCGGTCATTTGTGGGCTGATTATTTCGTGCATATTTTGCGGGTAGCGCTCGCAGAAGGCGTAACGGTATCAGACAGCTTGAAAGAGCTGCTCACCGATATGCGCAAAGCTAGGCGGGCGAATGAACAAGAGCGGAACCGCTTGCTGGAAATCCGAGTTGCCAATTTTTCACCGCTGTTGTTCCTTGCTTTATTTATTGGCATTAACTTGCGATACAACAAAGAAAATACCTATTTCTATTACGTTGTTGATCCGATGGGAAGGGATATGCTGCTTAATGCAGCTTTGTTGATTTTCGCTTCATTTCTGATGGGATTATGGCTATCGCGCAAAAAGATGTGAGAGGAGGTTAGCAATGCCGAATTGGGCGATGCAAATGATGGGGCTGGCTTTAATGGCCGGGCAATGCGTTTTCGGAGCGGTATTTTTTTACATCCTATTGCAGCTATGGCCTGAACGTCCCGCTAGATGGAAGCATCTGTCTGTCGTGTCGGCTTGGCGTACGAGAATGGTGCCGGATAACTGGCTGCGGTTCTTCTTCATTTCAAGAAAGAGGCAGTCTTTCATGGAAAGAGAAATTCTGCTTGCCGGCTGCGGGGTAACGGCTGATGCGGCATGGTATATGATCGCGTACCGGCTGCTTGTTTGCGCGATGGGCAGCTTAATCGTTAGTGTGAGTATTTGGCATAAATGGCTGAACGCCTACGTTCCCGTTTCCTACATCGGCCCCTTCCTGCTTCTGGCAATGCTGCTTATTCATCTTGACCTTCTATGGCTGCGTTCCATTCGCAAGATGCGTGCGCTGCAGGTGACGAAAGAGATTTTTGTAGTGAGCAAGCAATTGATTTATTTGTCAGATTCTTCGCTGCATATTCATGCTAAGCTGCAGCGCTGTGTTCCCTTTACGCGTGTGATACGTTTTGAATTGAACCAGCTTCTTGCCGAGTGGTATCACGATGCGGGAGGGGCGCTGCAGCGCTTTAAACAGAGGCTTGGCACGGAAGAGGGCTTAAGCTTCGTAGAAACGCTGGACGCGCTGAGGCTGCATGAAAGCCATCAATATTATGAGTTGATTCGCACAAGAATAGAAGACTATAAGGAAAAGATTGAGCTGGCCAAGGAAAGCCGCAAAGAATCAACTTCTTATCTATTATTTATCATCGCGGGCATTCCGATTTTGTACACCTTCCAAATCTTTATTTATCCGTGGGTGAGAGAAGGACAGAAGCTCTTTCAGTCCCTGAACTGAAATAGACGCCGTAGCTCGCGGAAGGAGGTGATCACGTGCGCAATATTCTAATGACCGTAATGATGCTGGTCGTCGTAATCGTCCTATTCAATACGATAATCGCTCAGGATACGACTGGAACAAGCAGTCAAATCGAAACGCAGGGCACAGCCGCAAATACAAAGATTAGTCAGATGCTTCCTTAATTCATAGTTATTGCGTTAACCAAAGAGAGCGGAGGGAATACGATTTGCGCGGAATTCTAATCTCCATGCTGTTGCTTGTTGCCGTACTGGCTTGCTATCAATCAATCGCCGAGGGCGATGCGGGAATGAAGCGGCAGATAGACGGCGCCGGCAGCTCGATCAGCTCGCATATCAGGAGCATGAGCCCATGAAGCAGATTTTGATTTTCGTTTTGTTTGCAGCGCTGCTCTGCTGGCTTATGTTCTCTCCGATTTATAAACATGTTCTGATTGTCAGGCAGGCGGTATTACAGCAAGAGGTGGATTACTTATTGGAAATAGGAGCTAGCGGAAGTTACGGTTACATAAGCCCTGCGATGCAGGAGCAGTCCAGACAGCGCCTAGCCAGATTTGGCATGCGTCCTGAGGATATATCGTATGAGCTTGCAACAACGAATGGGCAGTCAGCATCCAATCCGTACGATCCGCTGCCTCGCGGTGAGGGCATATCATTAACAATGAGCTACCCCTACGAGCGTTTATTTGAAATTGATCGCTTAATTGGCTTAACGCCGCCATTGCCGTCAGATAGGATGAAGGCGTTCGGGATGAAAATGAGCGAGTATGTTCCGTAGGGGAGAGGATAGTTAACGAATGTACAAGCTGCTGCTCATCGTTGTAATGATGTCGATTTGGCTTTCGTTGCATTTGCTTCAGGTAGAGGAACAGCTCGCTATGAAGACTTTGTTTCAAGGGAAGCATGCCGTCAATCGAGCCGCTCATGCAGCGGCCCAGCAGGTTGATACGGCAGCGCTAGGAGAAGGTGTTTTTCGTCTTGAGCCGATAAAGGCGGAAGCAGCAGCAGCTTTGTACTTGCAGCAGAACTTGCTGCTGGATGAAGAAGGTGCACCGCTTTCCGGCTCCTTTTTGAAGGAAGCGGTGCAGGTTGCGGTGTTCAAGCTGGTAAACGCGGACGAAATATTTCCCTATACATACCGAAATAATGCTTACCAATACGAGGTTACCTTACAGCGTCCAGGCGTCATTTTAATCATAAAAATGGTATATCCACGCGTTTTTGAAGTGATGGAGCCTATTGAATGGCATATTAAGGGGGCGGCGGAGCTCGTAGCAGGTTGACGTAAAATAGGAAAATTGGTGTAATAAGGGGAGGGAGTTTACTTAGGAGTTGATAATGGCTGTGATGGATATTGTTGCTGATGTTCCTGAAGCGCTTGTGAGCGAGAGGTTGGTCCGTTTGCAGGCGGTTATGCAGAGGGAAGGCGTAGATGCGTTTCTGCTCACGCAAAATGTTGATCTTTATTATTTCACCGGCTCGATGCAAAATGGGTATTTGTTTATTCCAAGCACCGGCGATGCTACCTTTTACGTTCGGCGCAGTGTTCAGCGAGCCAAGCTGGAGACCGCGGTAAAGGTAGCCGAACTTGGTGCTTTTCGGTTTTTTGGGGAAACGCTTGCGCACCATTACCCGTATTTGTTTGGGAAGGAATCAGGCCTGCGAATCGCCGCTGATCTCGATGTGCTGCCGGCTCAGCTATATACCAAGCTAAAGGAGCTCATTGGTTCTGCCGCAAGCTGCGCGATCATAGATGGCTCTTCACATATTCGCAAGCTTCGAATGGTGAAGTCACCTTGGGAAATAGGCAGAATCGAAGCGGCGGCAAGCGTAGTCTCCGAGTCATTGACCGCAGCGCTTAGCGTGCTTAGAGAGGGGATAAGCGAGCTTGAGTGGATGGCACGCATCGAATACGAGCTGCGAATTAGGGGACATATCGGCTTGATGCGCATGCGGGGCTTTAATCAAGAAATTACGACGGGGATGGTCATATCGGGCCCGGCTGCTGCAGTGCCTTCCTATTTTGACGGTCCGGCAGGAGGCCTGGGGCTCGGTGCTGCTTCTCCGCAAAGCGTCAGCCGTTCTTTGATTAAGCGAAATGAGCCCATCTTGATCGATATCGGCTGCTGCGTAGACGGTTATGTGATTGACCAGACTCGGACTGCCGTTATCGGGAAGCTGCCCGAAACGCTTCAGCATGCATACGGGGTGTCGGAGACGCTCATCGCTAAGGCAGAGGAGATGATGGTTCCTGGCACGCCATGCTCGAAGTTATACGAGGCTGCGCTTGAAGGCTGCGCTGCCGCAAATCTTTCCGATCACTTCATGGGCTTCGGTGCCGACCAGGCCAAATTCCTTGGACACGGCATCGGGCTTGAAATTGATGAATGGCCGGTTCTCGCCAAGGGCTTCGATATGCCATTGGAGCCAGGAATGGTGCTTGCCGTCGAGCCTAAATTTACGTTCCCTGGCCTTGGGGTTGTTGGGATTGAGAACAGCTACCTTATTACGGATCGGGGGGCAAGGAAGCTGACGCAGTTCAGGGAAGGTCTAATTGTATTACCTTAAACAAGGGGGATGTAAGTATGAATCGGGAGCTTACGAAGCGGCTTCATCGTGATTACGTAAAGGTTTACCGAATTAGCGAGCTCATATCGAACGGTATCTTCCTAGCTGTCGTAATTGCCTATTTCATCTGCGCATCGATCTGGGCTTGGACGCTCGTTCCGGGATGGATTGCATTGTCTGTGTGCGTTGCTTCCATCATTCTCTTTACTTGGATTTTTCCGGAAATGAAATATAAGCGGTTTCAGTATGAGTTGTTTGAGGATGAGCTGGAAATCCAATCCGGGCTTGTTTTTTTGAGCAATGTATTGGTTCCTATGGTTCGCGTGCAGCATGTGGAGCTTGAAAGCGGACCGCTTATGCGCAAATACGATTTGGCGAGCGTTTCGGTTGTTACGGCTGCGACAACGCACCGGATCAGCGGGCTGAAGCTCGGAGAAGCTCAGCAGCTTAAACGCAGAATCGGCGCATTGGCTAAGGTGGACGATCAAGATGAATGAGCGTCGAACGCTTCATCCCATATATATTCTGTTCGGGCTGCTGAATACGATTCGAGGCTTCATTCCGTTTATAGTGATCGGCTTGTTGAGGGGAACGGACTGGACGGGACTGGAATGGTATTGGTATGCAGGCGTCTCTGCGTTATCCGCCATCATACTTGTGTTCAGCTACATCGAATGGAAAAGCTTTGGTTTCTGGCTTGAGAGCGATCGGATCATCATTCGCAAAGGCTGGTTGTTCAGAGACGAGAAGACGATTTATTATACGAGGATTCATTCGGTTAACGTAGAGCAGCCGCTTGTTCAGCGATTGTTAAAGGTCGCACAAGTGAAGATCGAGACGCCCGGCGGCAATAAGAAGGCAGACGGCATTTTACCGGCGCTCTCCCTTAAAGAAGCAAGCGATATCCAGCTGATGCTTAAGAAACAAGCCACGGTCATTGCTGCTGGCGAAGCTCAACCGGTGCATAAGAAACAAGCCACGGTCATTGTCGCTCACGAAGGTCAACTGGTGTCTGAGAAGCTGATAACGCAGAAACCTGGGGTAGACGACCAGATGGTTGTGAAAATAAATCAAAAACCATTACTGTCAGAATCCGTCAGCCATAAGGCTGAGCGCGGTCCGTCGATTGCGCTTCATGCGGGACAGCTGCTACAGGCAGCTGCGACCTCGATGAATTTTGGTTTGGTTGCAGCTTTTATGGCAGGATTGTACTCTTTCGCTAACGATTTCATCAACCAGCTGCTTCCCGATCATTTTTTCGAGTCGGTCGTCGAGGATTCCTCTAGCCTTATGCCAAGCTATATCGTCGTTGTCGTTGTAGTCATTGCAGGACTTGTCTTTGCTTGGCTGCTCTCGATTGTATTGTACGTGCTGAAGTTCAGCGGCTTCGCCGTTCAAAAAGAAGGCGGCCAAATTTCAGTATCCTATGGGTTGTTGGAAAAAAAGTCGTTCGTGTTTGATCCTAAAAAAGTGCAAGCTGTCATTGTGAGCGAAAGCTGGCTGCGGCAAGCCTTTGGTTACGCAGAGATCCGGCTGCAAATCGTTTCGTCTGACAAGAAGGAGCAGCTTATGCTGCATCCCTTTATCAAACGTTCCGATATTCAGCAGGTTTTGAATGATTTCGTACCGCAGATTGAGCATTCTGAGAAAGCAACCTTGCAGGGCGCACCGAAGCGAGCGTTGTTGTACTATATTAGGATCGAGCTTCTGCTTGCCGCGCTGCTATGCGCAGCTTCAATTATTTTCTTGAAAGAAGCAGGGTTGTGGTCGTTAGCGCTCATGCCACTTGTTCTATGGTGGAGGAGAAGCTGTTACGCTGCCGCAGGGGTTAGTCTGAGGAATGGGCAGCTTACGCTGCGTACGCGATTTTTATCGAGATCGACGTTTTTGATTCGACGGCCGCAGATTGTGACGATGCGTGTGAACCGTTCGATTGGGCAGCAGCGCAAGAACTTGCTAACCTTATCCGTGCGTGCGCTCGGCAGCCCGTTCGAGTACCGCGTGAAATGCTTGGATCATGCCGATGTTGAGCCTGTATGGCGTTGGTACAGCCGAAGTCAACAATAGCATTAGTGTAAAATAGACCCTACAGCTGCTGCAGAAGAGCCACTCGCTTCTGCGGCTTTTTTCATTCCAAAAAAAATACGCATTCGGAGTGAACGAATCGCGCAAGCTGTTCGTCTAAGCAATATTACCGAAAGAAGCAAGGGGGTGAGGCGCTCGTGGAAGACGAGACGAAGCTTATTAAGAAAGCGGTTCGCGGAGACTCGCGGGCGCTATCCGAGCTGCTCCGTGAGCATTACTCGTTTTTGTATCAGTATCTGCTTAAGGCAACGATGAACAAAAGCCGCGCGGAGGATGTCACGCAGGAGACGATGCTGAAGGCGATTGAGAAAATAGCTACCTTTCAGGGAAAAGCCAAATTCTCGACGTGGCTGATTACGATAGCCTCTAGGATTGTTATTGACCGGATGCGCCGCAATGAGCTGGAGCGGCATTGGCTGCAGGAAGAACGCTCGCTGCGGTCTATTCAATACGAAACGATCCGGGAAGGCGTTGAGTGGTCGGATGCACTTCAAGCGCTGGGACGGCTGAGCAGCAGCATCCGGATTCCCGTACTGCTTAAATATTATTACGGCTATGGACAAGATGAAATATCCGCAATGCTGGACATTCCGGCGGGAACAGTGAAATCGAGACTGCATAATGGATTGAAGCAGCTGCGAAAGGAGCTAACGGAGCATGAAGAAGCATGATGAGGAAGACCAGCTTTGGTTCAATAATCTAATGAAAGAAGATTTAACCCGCTTTGACGCTGCGCATGCGCCGGAGGTTCCTGAGCAGCATCGATTTGAGGAGCTTGTACATGCACACGTTAAGGATACGAAAAGAAAGCTTCGGAGAGAGCTGCTGCTGTTCTGGTTGCTGGCATGCTTTATTCTCGGAGTGATGCTGTGGATCATCGACCGTAACTGGAGATGGTTCGCAATTATTCAAGCAGTCACTACGGCTGGCGGGATTGGGTATGCCAGCTACGCACTCGCACGGGGGAGGCTGCGCCAATGGAAGAGCTGAAGATCTTGCCGATTTGGTTTTGGATTTTGCTCGCTGCTGCTCTGATTGCGCAATCTACCTGGTTATTTATCGATGCGCGCAAACGGGACAGCATGCCTTGGCTTTGGGGGATATGGGGCTTGATCCAAATTCCGATGCCGCTTGCTTTTTACTTTTTATTTGTTCGAAGCGGATGGTTTCGTCGCGGCAGGCGAAATCAAGAGAAGTAGTGAACGAGAGAAGCAGCAGCGGAAGCTGACAGGTTTAAAGGAGGATAAAGGATGAATGAATCAATCGTAATCGCCGATTTATTGCCAATCCTTGCGCCGATTATCGTCATTCAATTGATTATAATGACTATCGCTTTGGTTTTGTGCGCAAAGGCGGAGAATACGCGCGGACCCAAGTGGGTCTGGGTTCTCATTATTATTTTTATCAATATATTCGGGCCGATCGCCTTTTTTATCGCAGGCAGGAGGAACGAAGGATGACCGCATTGCTCGAGGTTAAAGGTTTGACGAAAAGCTTCGGCACCGTAAAAGCGGTTGATGGCATCCATTTTACGATAGCCGAGGGGCATTGCGTTGCACTGCTCGGACCGAATGGGGCAGGCAAAACGACGACCATTCGCATGATTGCCGGCCTGCTAAAGCAGACTTCAGGCCAGATGGTCTTCAAAGGTGCCGGACATGGCGGTGCGCACAGAGAGCTGATTGGATACTTGCCGCAAACGCCTTCCTTCCATAATTGGATGACGGGTTTGGAGTTTGTTGCCTATGCTGGCCAATTGTGCGGCCTTACCTCTGCCGAGGCTAAGAAAAGGGCAAAGGAACTGGTCGAACGCGTAGGAATTGCAGGCGCTGCCAAAAGACGGATCGGTTCGTACTCGGGCGGCATGAAGCAGCGGCTTGGGCTTGCTCAAGCGCTTGTCCATCGTCCGAAGCTGCTTGTTATGGATGAACCCGTTTCGGCGCTTGATCCGATTGGGCGCAGGGAGGTGCTGGATCTTCTGCGCGAATTGAAACGCGAAACGACGGTCCTCTTCTCGACGCATGTCCTTCATGATGCTGAGGCGCTTTGCGACGATGTCATCATTATCCGTGAAGGGAAGGTTGCTCTGCAAGGAGCAATCGAAACCATTCGCAATGAGCAGCGGAAGCCGATTATTAACCTGCAGCTTGAGAACGATGAAGGCTCAAGGCAATGGCTGACTTTATTTATCCAAACCATAAGGGATGAGAAGAGGCTTGCCAATCAACTCTCTTTGTTCGAAATGGCATATGAGCAAGACGGAGCAGCGAGCTTTGCCGTGAAGGATGTAGACGCCGCCAGGCAGATCCTTGTCGGGGAGCTGGCACGCAATCAAATAAAACTAAGCAAGCTTGAGGTAGGCCATTCATCATTAGAGGATTTATTTATGAAGGTGGTGGGCGAATGAAGGGTGCAGCGACTGCGACAAACAAGCTTGATCTAGCTTCATTTCCTGCGACCTCAAGCTTTATCCGCTACCTGGTTATGGTTCGGAAGGAGCTGCTCGAACAAGCGCGAAGCTATAAGCTGCTATGGGTACCGCTTGTCTTCGTTCTCCTTGGCATCATGCAGCCTGTTTCGACCTATTACATGCCTGTAATTCTAGAGCATGCGGGCAACTTGCCGGAAGGAACGGTTATCGATATTCCAATGCCGCTCGCCGCCGAGGTGCTCGCACAAACCCTTCAGCAATTCGGTACGCTGGGCATGCTCGTTCTCGTATTAGCCTGCATGGGTACGGTTTCTGGAGAGCGTCAAAGCGGCGTCTCGGCGATCATTCTTGTAAAGCCCATATCCGCATTAGCCTATATCAGCTCCAAATGGACGTCGATGCTGCTGCTTGCGTGGGGCTCGCTTGCTGCCGGTTATTTGGCATCTTGGTACTATACGGGGTTATTGATTGGCGAGACGCCAATCGTCCAGGCATACGATAGCATGCTCGTTTATGGTTTGTGGTTAAGCGCGGTAATGACGATTACCCTGTTTTTCAGTACATGGCTGCGAAGCTCGGCAGCAGCAGCTTTTGCTGCGCTGGGAGGCGCCTTGATGCTTACCTTGCTGGCAAGCCTTTTCCCCAGGCAGCTTGGCTGGACGCCTGGCGCTTTAGGCGGATTTGCCTATCAGCTAGCGGCCGCAGGCACACCAGACTCTAGTAACTTCAGTGCAGCTGTAGTGGTAACTATTGTTTGTATGTTAGCTGCAATAAGCCTTGCAGCCGCGCGGCTTCGTAAAAGTTTGGCAGCTGAGTAAAGAAAAGTCTGTCTATTGACTCTCTTCGATTGGACACCGCTATTATTTTTTAGTAGGATAGTAGTGAAAGAATCAGCGGCGAAGAAACGGGAGTTGAGGACGATGCTACAACTAGGCACAAAGGTCGTCATTGTGGCTGACCAATTTGAACAAAACCTTCCCATAGGGGAGCATGGTTATATAATAGCTTACGATCGCAATGCGGATAATGTGTTTGATTACGTACTGAGGGTGCCTTCGGCGAATCGGAATTTTTTAATTCCGGACGAGGACGTGGAGCTCGAAGAGGTACTTATTCAAGACGAGGTTGATCGCATCGAACGGGAAGCGCTAATTGATTTCGCGCTCGCTACGCACAACGAAGAATTGTTCAAGCGCGTGATGAATGGCGAGCCTGAGCCGGAGGCCGAGCTGGAACAGGCAGGCAATGAACCGCTTAGCCCTGCAGATTTTATCCGTCAAGTTAATTTAAAAGCATGGATTTAGCTCGCAGCCATGCGCTGCAGACTGTTCTGTATGTCACTTTGCTGACATCGGGACAGTCTTTTTTTATGCAGTCACCGGAATTGCAGCATGCATATGGGCTGGATGTTTGCCCTTTTCATTGATGTTCGCCATGCAAGTGAGATATAATAGGAAGAATGATTACAGGAATAGGAAAGGAAGAATACCTGATGAGCATTACGCCCAAGGATGTAGAGCATGTCGCGAGACTGGCGCGGCTTGAGCTTTCCGACTCGGAGAAGGATCAGTTTACAGAGCAGCTCAACGCGATATTGAAATATGCCGAGAAGCTAAACGGTTTAGATACCGAAAATGTCGAGCCAACCAGCCATGTGCTTCCGATTACGAATGTGATGCGTGCGGATGAGAATCGGCCATCGCTGCCAATCGAGAAAGTGCTGCTCAATGCGCCTGATGAAGAGGATGGACAATTTAAAGTACCAGCGGTACTTGAATAATACGAATGGGTTTTATTTGAAGGGAGGAACTACTGTTGGCACTGTTTGATTTGCGCCTGCAGGATGTACATAACAAGCTGAACAATAAGGAACTTTCCGTTTCTGAGCTGGTTAGCGCATCATATGCGAGAATTGCGGAAACTGAGCCTGCTATCAAGGCTTTTATTACTTTGAACGAAGAGCAAGCACGCTTGCAGGCTTCCGAGCTGGACAAGCAACTGCAAGAAGGCGGCGAACGCGGGTTGCTGTTTGGATTGCCAGCGGGAGTGAAGGACAATATCGTTACGGAAGGGCTGCTGACTACTTGCGCAAGCCAGTTCTTAAGCAACTATGACCCGATTTACGATGCAACCGTCGTTCGCAAGCTGAAAGCAGCTCAATCTGTAACGATTGGCAAGTTGAATATGGACGAGTTCGCTATGGGCGGATCGAATGAGAATTCGAGCTTTTACCCGACTCACAATCCATGGAATACGGAATACGTACCCGGCGGATCCAGCGGCGGATCGGCAGCATCGGTGGCCGCTGGCCAAGTATACTTCTCGCTCGGATCTGATACTGGCGGTTCGATTCGGCAGCCCGCTGCTTATTGCGGTATCGTAGGACTTAAGCCAACTTACGGGCTAGTGTCGCGATTCGGACTCGTTGCTTTTGCCTCTTCCCTTGACCAAATCGGTCCATTAACCAAAAATGTCGAGGACTCTGCGTATGTACTGCAAGCTATTGCGGGATATGATGCAGGCGACTCCACATCTGCTAACGTGGAAATTCCTGATTACACATCAGCTCTTACCGGCGATGTTAAAGGCTTGCGTATTGGCGTGCCGAAGGAGTACCTCGGAGCGGGTATCGATCCGCGCGTGAAGGAAGCGGTGCTCCAAGCACTGTCCGTATACGAGTCGTTAGGCGCTACGTGGGAAGAGGTTTCTTTGCCCCATACGGAATATGCGATTGCGACGTATTATTTGCTTGCTTCCTCGGAGGCATCTTCAAATCTGGCTCGCTTTGACGGTGTACGTTATGGCGTACGCGCCGAGAATCCAGAAAACCTGATTGATTTATACAAGAAATCTCGCAGCGAAGGCTTTGGCGCTGAAGTGAAGCGCCGGATTATGCTCGGTACGTATGCGCTTAGCTCGGGCTATTACGACGCCTATTATTTGAAGGCTCAGAAGGTACGTACGTTAATCAAACAGGATTTCGACCAAGTGTTCAGCCAATATGACCTGATTATCGGACCAACGGCTCCGACACCGGCTTTCCGTATCGGAGAACAGGTTGGCGATCCGTTAACGATGTATTTAAACGATATTTGTACGATACCAGTAAGCCTTGCAGGCGTTCCCGCTATTAGTGTACCGTGCGGAATGGCTGACGGCTTGCCGATCGGCTTGCAGATTATCGGGAAAGCGTTCGACGAATCGACGGTGCTGCGCGCCGCTCATGCGTTCGAGCAGCATACGGAGCATCATAAACAACGTCCGCAGCTATAAGCGGCCATATATACGTTTACGAAGGGATCGATACGAATGTCTGAACCGAACAAATACGAAACGGTTGTCGGGCTGGAAGTCCATGTGGAGCTGCATACGAATAGTAAAATCTTTTGCGGCTGCTCCACGGCTTTCGGCGCGCCTCCGAACACCCATACCTGTCCAGTATGTCTTGGACATCCCGGCGTGCTGCCGGTATTGAACCGCCAAGCGGTCGAATACGCGATGAAAGCAGCGATGGCGCTTAATTGCCAAATTGCGGACATCAGTAAATTCGACCGTAAAAACTACTTTTACCCGGATTCTCCGAAGGCTTACCAGATCTCTCAATTCGATCAGCCGATCGGCGAGCATGGTTGGATCGATATTGAAGTGAATGGTGAAACGAAGCGGATTGGCATTACTAGGCTCCATCTCGAGGAAGACGCAGGCAAGCTGACTCACGTAGACGGCGGCTATGCCTCTCTTGTCGATTTCAACCGTGTCGGAACGCCGCTCATCGAGATCGTATCGGAGCCAGATATTCGAACGCCGGAAGAAGCCAAAGCTTATTTGGAGAAAATAAAGGCTATTATGCAGTATTGCGACGTATCGGACGTGAAGATGGAGGAAGGCAGCTTGCGCTGCGATGCCAACATCAGTCTCCGTCCTTACGGGCAGAAGGAATTCGGTACGCGTGCCGAGCTCAAAAACATGAACTCCTTCCGCGGCGTTCAACGCGGCCTTGAATATGAGCAGCTTCGCCAAGCGGAAATTCTAGATGGCGGCGGCGTAGTTATTCAAGAGACGCGTCGTTTTGACGATGCGCTGGGCAAATCGTTCTCGATGCGTGGCAAGGAAGAAGCACATGATTACCGCTACTTCCCGGATCCGGATCTTGTGCAGCTGCATATCAGCGAAGAATGGAAGCAAAGCGTACGGGCGACGATACCGGAATTACCCGACGGGCGTAAGGCCAGATACACGTCTGAGTACAGCCTGCCGTCATATGACGCAGAAGTGATTACATCGTCCAAGAAGCTCGCGGATTTCTTTGAGGAGAGCCTTTCCTATACGAAGGATGCCAAATCGGTTTCGAACTGGATCATGGGCGATTTGCTCGGTTATCTGAATGCGAACGGGCAGGAAATTTCCGATGTGAAAATTACGGGGCAAGGTCTCGGCGAAATGATCGGTTTGCTCGAGAAAGGCACGATCAACGGGAAGATTGCCAAAACGGTATTCAAAGCCATGCTTGAATCGGGCAAGCTGCCGCAGCAAATCGTTGAGGAGCAAGGTCTCGTTCAAATTAGCGATGAAGGCGCCGTTCTCGTTATCGTGGATCAGATTATCGAAGCAAATCCACAATCGGTTGAGGATTACAGAGCAGGCAAGGACAAAGCGATTGGTTTCCTGGTCGGTCAGATCATGAAAGCATCCAAGGGCAAAGCGAATCCCGCGCTTGCCAACAAGCTGTTAATCGAGCAGTTGAAATAAACTGATTTACACCGAAAGACGCGGTTCATCATGCGATGAGCCGCGTCTTTCTTTTTGGGCAGCTGGTATCGTACAAGAGCTGTGTGCTCCAACTCGCGCATACACTTATGTTACAATAGCGTGTATAGAAAGGTCGGGATCGCTTATGGAATTACTTGCCGCGCATAATCCTTGGAATATCAGTGAGCTTCATATTCTGCTCCGATTGCTACTCGCGCTGCTGCTCGGCGGCCTTGTAGGTTTTGAGCGCGAGCAATCGAATCATGCAGCGGGCCTGCGTACGAATATATTAGTCTGTTTAGGCTCCTGCTTGCTGATGCTGCTCTCTATGTACGGTTTCTCTGCGTTTGTCGATGAACCGAATGTACGGGTTGACCCTGCACGTCTAGCGGCAGCCGTTATTACAGGAATTGGATTTCTTGGCGCGGGAACGATCCTGTTTACCGGGAAGTCGATTACGGGCCTTACCACTGCAGCATCGCTTTGGGTCGTATCCGCCATTGGGCTGGCCGTGGGAGCAGGATTTTATTTTGCATCGGCAACGGCGACCGTAATGGTGCTTGTCACGCTGTGGGCGTTTAATAAGCTGGAGAAAAGGTATATTAGCGCCAAGAAGGAGCATTTGCTCAAAATCAAAGCCAAGGATCTGTCTCAAGCCATGATTGATATAAACGGATTGTTATTGGACCGCAAGATCGTCATGAGAAAAATGCTGCTGGAAGAATGCGAGGACGATGATGAGGGCGGCCAGGTAATGCTGCAGCTGTACATTACATTGCCGAAATCGGAAGCGCTTCTCGTCCTGCTCGATAGCATTAAGCATTTGGAGGGTGTGCGTTGGGTCAGCTCGGAATAAAACGAATTAAAAATAGGCTGCTTACGGTTTTGTTTGCTTTTGCAATGCCTGGTGCGGGACATATGTATACCGGACAGCATCCGAAGGGCTTACTGCTGATTGCAGCCTTTTGGCTGGATCTGACTGCGATTGTTCGGCTGGCAGATTCGGATGGAGGAAGGCATTTACTGCTTATTGTTTACCTCGGAATCATGCTGCCAGTTTTTTATTTCATCAGTGTATTTGATTCTTTGCAAAGTGCCGATGCAGCGGTTCACAAGCCTGCTTCGTTTAATGCGGTGCATGGCGGTTTATTATTGGCAGCGGGGATTGTCATGCTTGTTTTGGTGAAACCGCCCCACACTATTATGCCTTGGATGAATGAGCTTGCTGAACTTTGCGTGGGTCCAATTATTATGGCATCCTCAATTATACTGCTGCTACGTTCACGGAAAGGGTCGGTACTTATGTTTAAGCTTGGACGCTTTACGGCTGCGGTTCTCATACTGACGGTGGGAGTTCTGCTTTTATTGGACCAATTAAACGGGCGGAACGATATTTCACTACTGGGACAATGGTGGCCTGTCATATTTATAGTATTAGGAATTGAAATCATACTGTACAGCTGGAAATTCAAAGGAGTGGAGAAGAAGCTTCGGCTGGATGTAGCGGGTGTGATGATTGCGCTAGTCATTTCATTTACGGCTTATGCGGTAACGCAATACGCGGATATTCCTTTTCGCTGGCTCGATCAATTCAACGTGGATTTGAACGGAGCTGCCGACTATGGCGAAGAAAAAGGCTTCCGATATGACAAAGCGATCATTAAAGTACCGCTGGATGAGGCAGTTTCCCTAATCCGAATTGCCAATCCTAATGGACAGGTGACCGTTAAGTCAGGTGACGTACAGGAAATCGAGGTTGTTACTGCTGTATGGGTAGATGTCACTGAAAAATCGGAAGCGGATGCAATTGCCGAGCAATCGACGGTCAAAGTAAATCCTGGCAAAGAAGTGACACTTGAAGCGAAAGGCGAGTCTTATGGAGCGAATGGCAGTAGGAAACCAAGAATGAACATGCTCATAACCGTACCTATGTCATTGTCTGATCAGGTAAAGGTTGAAGAGGAGCCTACAGCGACGCCAGAGCCGTCAGCAACGGATGGATTTGCAATTTCACCTTCCCCTGCGGAAACGGATTCAACGGACGGAGCAGGGTTTTCAGCATCTCCATCGGTAACCAATTTAGAGGAAATAGAGCAAAGCCCGGAGGTTACAGAAGAGCCGAAGCCAGCTTTGAACATGAAAATAGAAGCAGATAACGGTTCGATTGAAATTATGAAGCTTCTGCTTCCCGGCGGTTTAGACATTCGGAGCAACAGCGGAATGGTAACGGTTAGCAACATTGTTGGAGCTGTCTCCGTCAAAGGTAATAATGGCGGAATTACGGCTAACGGCATAACCGGCGATTCCATTCTAGAAACCAAAAACGGCACGATTACGGCAGCGAACATAAAAGGAAAGCTTTATGCCAATACCCTCAATGGAAGCCTGGAGATTAAGCGAATTGAAGGGAATATCGAGGCCGAAACCAAAAACGGGAAAATTAAAATGGACGGCGCAGGCTCGTCGGTAAAAGCAGATACTTTAAACGGCAGCATTGAGCTGAGCAGCAGCACGGTAGGCGGTGACTGGGACTTGGACAGCTCCGTTGGCGAAGTAAAGCTCGCAATGCCGGCTAATGGACATTTCCGGATGTACGGATCGGTAACTTTCGGTAATATTACGACGGAGCTTCCGCTTGAGGTAAGTAAGAAAACGATTAGAGGCACTATAGGCGAGGGGACTTACCGCATTCAAATTAATGCCACAAACAGCATTGCCATTAGGCAATTTGGGCTATCCCAATGAGGCGCATTCATTGACAAACGCTTAAACAAGAACGTACAATAGCTGTAACTACTTAGGAAGGGCGTGAGGGGAATGGGAGCCAGCGTTAACTTAGCACTTGAGCAACTGAAGAGCAACGGCGTCCGAATGACCCCGCAGCGTCACGCCATATTAAGCTATTTGATGGACTCAATGACCCATCCTACAGCAGATGAAATTTATAAAGCGCTCTCGCCGATATATCCCAGCATGAGCGTAGCTACAATATATAACAATCTGCGTTTATTTGTAGAAGCTGGATTAGTGCGTGAGCTGACTTACGGTGACGATTCAAGCCGTTTCGACTCGGATTTATCGGATCATTACCATGCGATTTGCAAACATTGCGGTTCCATCGTGGACTTCGATTATCCGCCGCTGCTTGAGGTTGAGCGTGCTGCATCGCGAGTGACGGGGTTTGTCGTGGAAGGCCATCGGATGGAGATATACGGAATATGCTCGACATGCAATACCACATCAGCGAAATAATGGCGTTAAGCCACTAAATGAACGTGCCGTGAAGCGACTCAACGCTAATCTGCACGTTTTTTATTAAAATATAGGAAAGGGTATCAGTCTGCCAACTTTCTCTATATTTCTACGCGAAACGTTAGCTTAGCCGCCAGAGGATGGCTTCAGCCGTTTACGCTTGGGAAGCCTACGATCATGAATGCATTCAGGAGAGTGATGATTTGGAAACAATATATAACCGAGCGCCGCGACGTAAAAGTAATCGTGGAGCACGGAGCATCTTTCTGTTATTTATAGTCGGTGTACTAGCCGTATTTTGTTGGTACGGGTACATGCGTTATATTCCGAACAATGAACAAATAGATCCTGACTATCAAGCAGAGCATCCGCTTCTTATCCGGGGCGTTGAAGCAAGTCTGGGAGCTATTATCGAAAACAATGAAGTTAAGCTGCCTCTTTCGGTGCTTGAGCAGGAGCTTGGAGCGGACAAGCCAATCCGATATGAACCGGATTCGGGCTCCATTATTTTGACGACAGCCGATAAGGTGCTTCATTTGAAAACAGATTCCCTAACCGCCACAATCAATCAAAAGCCCTATAACCTAACGATTGCGGTAGAAAAGAAAAACGACAATGTCTATATTCCGGCAGAGCCATTAGTAGAGCTATATGGACTGAAGGTTGAATACATGAAAGACACAGGAATCGTTACTCTGTTGTCCGAAGGAGAATCGATTCAGCTCGGAGAGGCTATTCGTGAGAAGGGAGCAGCAATTCGCACCGAAGCTACCATTCGCGCTCCTTATATCCAAAAGGTGCTTCCAGGTGAATCATTAAGAATTTGGCAGGAGCAGGACGGCTGGCTGCAAGTTCAAAGCGCTATTGGCTGGACAGGCTTCGTGAACAAAAACGATGTAAAACTAACGGATATTGATCAGATCCCAGCCAAGGAGCAAGCAGCTCCTTTTATTGCATGGAAGGTGCTGGGCAACAAAATCAATATGACCTGGGAAGCAGTATACGAACGTAAGATTGACACGGCTAATATTTCTCCGATGCAAGGTTTAAACGTCGTAAGCCCAACTTGGTTTGCGTTAGCCGATGATAAAGGAACTATTAAAGGCAAAGCGGATTCCGCATATGTCAAATGGGCACATAATCAAGGGTTGCAAATATGGGCGCTTTTCAGTAATGATTTTGAACCGGATCGAACGACCAAAGCCTTGGCTACAGCGGAATCGCGGTTTTTCATGATTCAGCAGCTGATTGGATTTGCTCAAATGTATGGTCTGCAAGGCATCAATTTGGATTTCGAGAATGTGCATACGTCAGATAAAGCCAACTTTGTACAATTTGTGAGAGAGCTTACACCTCTGTTGCACGAGCAGGGCTTAGTGGTTTCGGTTGACGTTACGCCTAAATCGAATAGCGAAATGTGGTCATTGTTCTTGGATCGTGCAGCATTAGGCGGTATTGTTGATTATATGATGGTTATGGCTTATGACGAGCACTGGGCTTCTAGTCCGAAATCAGGCTCGGTTGCTTCGCTGCCTTGGACAGAGAGCTCGCTCGTTCGGATTATGCAAGAGGATGGCGTTCCTTCTAATAAGCTTATATTGAGCATGCCGCTGTATACTCGCATATGGACAGAGAAGAAAGGCGCGGACGGTAAAGTGGACGTCTCTTCAAAGGCTGTAGGTATGGAACGGGTCAAGGACATTATAAAAGAAAAGAAACTGAAGCCTGCGTTTGACGCAGCCGCAGGACAGAATTACGTACAATATACGGAGGACGGGAATCTTACGCGGATTTGGATAGAGGATGACGTTTCCATAAAAGCCCGCGTTGCGCTCGTGCGCAAATATGATTTGGCTGGCGTTGCAACCTGGCAGCGCGCCTTTCAAACTCCGCCAATATGGAAAACAATCGATGATGCTATTAAGCTAAAGCCATAATAGTCTACATTATACTGAATCAAAAGCGCCGCCTCCTTGTTAGATACAAGGAGGCGGCGCTTTATCGTTGCATGCATGTGATGTGAAAGCTAAACCTTCTGCTCGGTTGGGCTATGAGTAGCTTGAGCGGGATCAAGTGTCAGCATTGTTTTGCAATACATGCATCGGTCGGTTTTGCCTAGCATTTTGGTTGGACGGCCGCATTCCGGGCATTGCAGCATCGTTGCGCTCGTTGACATCATTCCAGCCCAGAAATAAACGGCGACACTTATGAGCAAGGAGATCATTCCAATTACCATAAAAATAGCGGCAATAATCTTTCCTGCTTGTCCCCAAAAGACGATGCCGGCAGTGCCGAGAATCATAACTCCCATGCCGACTAAGGTGAAGACAAGTCCCCAGAGACGGAATTCATTGATTTTGGCAGACTTAAAAAAGAACTTATTCATGCGTTCAAACCCTTCCTATAACGAATGACTTTTAAATTGAGTCTGTTTTCTGAGTTAGTAAGCAGGAATGTGCCTCTAACCTGTCGAAAAAGAATAAAACTGTAGAATATTATTATAGCTTAATAAAATGTGATTAGCTATATGGAGGAACCAGTGGAACATATAAAAGCGTACATCGCAAAGAGCTATCAAGATACACCTAGTGTTATCGGAGTGGCTGTAATTGAGAACCCGTATCCGTACAATCCTTTGATTGATGGTCTGGATTCATTAGTGCTTGTTGTCGTGCAGGAGGAGCATTCCCGTAATGAAACAGAGCATGTGCAAATTGTTGACAAGCGGGTAATGATTCGCACGATTGATTCGAATGGTCTGGCAGAATGGCTGTCGGGCGGAGAAAACCGCAATATTATTGAGTGGCTAGTTCGGGGGGAGATCTTGGTGGATCGCGACGGCTATTTAAGCAATGTTCGTGAACGAATACTTCAGTTTCCTGATTCAATGAGGGAGCAGAAGCAGTTCACGGAATTTGCCGGTTTCTTAAGAACGTATTTGCAAGCAAAGCAGGATTTGCTCGACAATAATTTACTCGATGCCTATAGCCATATCTTAACTGCTCTTAATCATTGGGCGCATATTGTTCTTATAGAAGAAGGACGTCATCCCGAGCTGACAGTCTGGAAGCAGCTGAGACGCGTCCATCCGGGTATATATAAGCTTTACGAAGAGCTGACTGTAAGCCCGGAAACGTTAGAGCAAAGAGTTCAATTGGTTATGCTTGGATGCGAGTTTTCCGTAATGACCAAAATGAAAACAAGCTGCGTGCTGTTATTCAATATCTTAAAAAGCCGCGAAGAGCCGTGGAGCATTGCCGAGCTTCAGTCTCATCCATCGATACATGTGCTGCATGTCGATTTGTCGCTTATTCTTCAGAAGCTTGTAATGCGAGAGTATATTCGCGAGGTAGCCGTTATTCACGAGCATGGCGATGTCGGTGCACTTGAGCTGCGTTATATGATGAACGATAGTAACTCTGTTTAAGGAAATGGAGTTATTCTAAGCGCTTGTTAAGCCTTATACGGGGCTTAGCAAGCCTTTTTTAAAATATAAGACCTTATATTTTTCACGCGATAATGTATTCTTCTATTTATACGAGAAAGGGATACCCTCCTGTTGCAGAGGACGGCCAAGCCGTTTCTTCATGTTGTTTATTTTTATTTTGAAAAGTATGCTTGACTTAGCGGTTCGACTGATGATATATTAGTACTCGCCGCTTTTGAAGAATGTTTTCTCGGACAAACGACAAACTGAAAAAAATGTCGAATGACGAAAAAAAATGCTTGCAATGAGATAGGCGGATGTGATATATTATAAAAGTCGCCGAAACGAAACACCTCGTCGACATGAAAGAAAAATTGCTCTTTGAAAACTGAACAACGAGTAATAACTGCCTCGCAAATCCTTCGGGAAAAGCGAAAAAGCGATAACAAGTAATGAGCATTTCAAACACCAATTTGGAGAGTTTGATCCTGGCTCAGGACGAACGCTGGCGGCGT
>NZ_JBWDNK010000037.1:0-6498 GCF_056269165.1 Paenibacillus sp. J22R232
GTTTGGCTTGAGCTTTAAACTTCAAGATAGAGCGACCTCCTTAAGATGGCTAAAGGGCTATGACCCGTGATTAACCCATCGTACCGGAGTCGCTCGTTTTTATGCAAAGCGTAAAATTAACGCTCTACAGGAATCCTAACGGGTAACGATAGTTGAAATACATACTAATTAGAGGAGTAGGTCATGAACTATTTGAAGCGGAATGTATGGATAGAAGCTGAAGTATGGGCCGAAGGCTCATGGAATTGTAACGATTGTAATTCTGATGTTATTGTTGTCTTTCCGGATCGCTCCAAGTGGATTGCAAGCTTTTTTACTTATTCAAATATCGAGACATTAAGGCAAAAGAATATACAGACTGGTGAATGCATGAACGGGTCGTATTTTTGGTCCAGCGACATGGTGTTAATAGACGCTATTAGCAGGGAAAGAATAGAACAACTTATTGACCATTTAATTAAACATGACGACTTTCAATCGATCTTTAATCGGTACCCTGATGTAGATGCAGAAGAAGATGAGCACTATCCTATTAGTTTTTTTACTACTGATGACATGTTGCGCTAAAGGGTAACTATAGCTTAATGAAAAGGCAACGTCCGTCTGCCGCTTTAATTGAGTAACGGGGAGATTAAGCATGGACAAGAAAAAACAGGCTCTGGAGAAAGCGGAAATTGTGTATGAAACAAGCGAGGTCATAACGGCGAAAGTTTACAAGGTCAGCTCGGAGCAGAAAGAGGAACTTGATCGTCTGTCTGCTGATAGGATCGAAAAGTTACGCGAGGGGGCAGTACCGAAGATCCGCGAACGGTACAAGCAACTAGTCAAGCTACAGCAGCAACACCCGAAGGCCAACGAAGGTGTGAATCCTCCGGAGGATTCAGCTATCTGGGAACGTTAGTTCAATCGCCTATGCGGCAGCCGGTCAAACGATCGTCTGTCGTTTTCTTTTGAAGTAAGGGTAAAATCGCCCAATAAGTAAAAAAAAAACTTTAGAATTGTATTGGAGTAGATAAGATATTGATTATAGAAATTGTGAATCTATTCTGACTGTAATTGATCCAAAGAACCGTCTATGTAAGAGAAGCGGCTTTCCAGAGGTGAAACATGACCAATCAAGACAATATACTGGTAAGACAGTCGGCTCAGGGAGATAAGAAAGTATTTAGACAATTGGTTGGACGATACGCCAATGCCGTTTATTAACTGCCTATTCAAGGTTGGGCGATTCTCATGAAGCAGAAGACGTCGCTCAGGAAGCCTTCGTTAAAGTGTAGTATTACCTAACAAAGCTTCAAGACGCAAGTGAATTCGGAAGTTGGCTCATCAGTATCGCACGCAATACTGCGACGGATTTCACTCGCAAATTGAAGCCTACTGTGGGACTTGAGGATGCCGTGCTTGCCGGCAGTGCAGAGAACTTTACCGAAGAAACATTATTGCGGCGCGAACGGCAACAAGCAGTATGGAAGGCACTGGGCAATTAGATGGAAAGTATTGAATGGTTATTACTCAGTATTACTTAGGTGGTTATACCGCAACGGAAATCAGTAAGTTGTATGGCATAAGTCTCAGCTTAGTGGAAAGTCGTCTTCGAAGGGCCAAAACAATGCTTAAGAAGGAGTTGTTTGATTTGGTGGAGCAAACGATGGTAGAACAAAAGTTAGGTTCGGTATTTGTCACTAACGTAATGAAAAGGATTACAGGGCTTGCATGCATTAATCTTCCGGTTCGAAATGAAGAGGTTTCAGCGAGATGGTACGTTATAAACCTTGGTGTCATCTTGCTGCGGTTGGAGTTGACACAAAACCGTTCGTTTGCCAGCCTTGTTCGTTGCTCCTGCTAACGTCACGAAAAACTCCATCAGTTGTCGAAGAGCCGTCTGGTAATCTAAATCACGAACTTCATCCGCATATAAATAAAACAACCCACCAAGCGTCCGTGGGTCTCCGAACTGTCGCCGCTCAAATCCCATTGACAAGTAACGGCTAAACACGATCGTTGTATGGCTAATCATCATATCAAAGGATCGGCCTTGACACAATTTCGCTCGGTTCTAACGCAAGGTCTGAGCTGAGAATGGTCAGCCATTCGCGCCGCTTGTTCCGATTTTGGACAAAGACGAGTTTAATTGGCATACCGCTTAAAGTCTGGACAATGACCGTACTCCAGATGGAAGCCTGCTTGTTCTTCAGAAGGGTGCTATAAAGTTCACTCAGCGTCAGACGCTTTCCTTCAATGATAAACACTTTCACACGCTTGGCTGACGTAAGCGAGGAAAACTGCCGGACTATCGTCAAACTAAACGAATGAAGAAAGGCACGCCACGCAAAAATGGGATGATTTAGAAAACGATAGACCACATCTTTGCCTGGCAATGAGCCGCCTCGGCCACATTCCAGCAGTCGAGACCAATTCTTCCCCTCAAAGACAAGCGAGAATAGCAGCTGAAAGACAGCGAGCGCTGAGAGGCCAAAAGACTTGTGAATGCCAGCCGCCAGAAGCAGTTTGCCGACTTTCAAAGAAGTAAAAACAGACGAAAAACGAGACTGGTCAGACAGGGAACGATGGTGTACCATAGATTACACACCTATCTTTGTTTGCATGGTTGCTAGCCACTCCCATGATACCAAACGACGAAGGTACTTTTTTGTCTAGAGAAAGAAAAAAACGATTTATCCCTACAGCCACAAGGGATTCAGCTAATTTCGCATTGCGAAAGTTGAGTTATTAATTTAGAGCTTTTTTTGTGGAGGTATCAACAGTGATTGTAAATACAAAATTTCAGATCCCCCAAATAAGAAATACTATGGTATCCCGTCCGAAGCTGATGCGCAAGCTTAATGAGGGGATGGAAACCAAGCTTATGCTTGTTTCCGCGCAGGCTGGTTATGGAAAGACAACAGCTTTATGTGAATGGGTGAAACAATGCAGCGCGCTTGTTGCTTGGGTCTCTTTAGATAAGCATGATAATGAGTGGATTTCATTTTGGAGTTGCGTAACGGCCTCCATTCAGGAGAGAATCCCTAGCTTTGGCCAAACGATTGGGTGTCTTCTTGAGAAAGGACCTTCGGAATCTTCAGAGCCTATGATTAAGGAACTTTTGAATGAATTGAATCATATAACCGGTGAACTGGTAATCATACTCGACGATTATCATTTCATTGAACTCCCCGAAATTCACCAATCATTGAGCTACCTACTGGAACATTTTCCTCCGCATATTCATCTTTATATCGCTAGCCGTACCGATTTGCCGATTCCTACTACCAGACTTCTCGCGAAGGGTGAATTGCAGTATATCCAAATGCAGGATTTACGCTTTGAACTGGAAGAGGGTTTTGTTTTTTTTCGAGATACGACGGATTTATCGCTAACGAAAGGGCAAGTAACCGAGCTGTTCCATCAAACTGAGGGTTGGGTCAGTGGATTGCAGCTGGCGGCAATCTCTCTGAAACGCAGTACTAATATAAAGCAGTCCATCCAGCAATTTACGGGTCAACAGCATCATATATCCGATTACTTGTTGGAAGAAGTGTTCCTGCATCAGTCGGAAACCATGCGGTCCTTTTTATTGGAAACGTCCATTTTAAGTAGAATGAACCATTCTTTATGCCAAGCAGTAACGGGTCAAATGAACAGTCAAGAGCAATTGGAGAGACTGGAGCAGCTAAACTTATTCATTATACCCTTAGACGAGGGGCGGAATTGGTATCGCTATCACCATTTGCTTTCCGATTTCTTGCGACAGCTAGGGTCCCGAACGGATTCGGACAAGTGGATTCAAGTACACATCCGCGCGGCGAATTGGTTGGAAAAAAACGGGTTTTATGAAGAGGCTGTGGAGCATTATTTAGAAGGCCAACAGTTTGCGGATGTTATTCGGTTGATCGAGAAAAATCCCCCTGCCTTGATGCAGTCGAAGAGTGCTGCGTTGATGAGATGGATAACTGTTTTACCTGAAAGCTCATTTGCGGAGAAGCCAATGATCGAAATGTTTTATATAGCCGTAATGTTGCTAGGAGGTAAGAGGGAAGCCGCTATTCAGAGAATGGAGCAAACCAAAGTCCGGTTTGAAGCACTGCAAGGGAAATTACCCGATGTAGACTGGAACATGGTTATGGGTAATATCTATTTCTATTGCGGTATGGCGTCTTATATCCAAAATGACTTTGTGCGAGCATCGGATTATTTGGCCCTTACAGAACGATATATGCCGGAAGGAAGCTACTTTCAGGTGATGGGGGTAAACCGGTATGAAGGGTATAGTAGGAATTATGATCAATTAACTTTAATCAAAGATCTATATGCGGCGGAAGACTTCATTTTGAAATGGATTAAAGTATGGGAGCATAAAAAAAGTTATCCTTTTATTGGATATTTTTACTTGGCATATATCCATTTGCTGTATGAGTGGAATCGCTTGGAGGAGGCGGAATTTTACTTCGGTCAGTCATTGGGGCGAATAGACCATCAGCCTCTTGCACGGATTACGATCCAATTGGGCATCGCTGCATCGCGGATTGAGCAAGCCAAAGGAAATCCAACGCGAGCGTCCGAACGATTGGAGCAATTGAAGTTGAAAATTGATTCACCCGATTATGCTTTATTTGTTGTGAAAATCGAAACGGAACAAGCTTATCTATCTTTGCGGCAAGGCTCGCTCCAAGATGCGCTTGATTGGTTGCAAAGGTGCGGTCTTGCGCACACGGATGAGGTTACATTGAATCTTTTGGCGGAGCATCTGATTTTGGCTAGAGTGCTTGCGGCGTGCGAACGAATAGAAGAAGCGCTGTACCTGTTGGAAAAATTATATCTCTTGGTGTGCAAGGGAGACTGTCTCCGTGATCACACAAAAGTATTAATTGTGCAAAGCGTGACGCTATGGCATTCGGGTCAAACGGAGGCTGCGCTCATTCCGTTGGGCACTGCTTTGGATTTGGCCAAGCCAGATGGATATATTCGTAGTTTTATTGACGAGGGTTTTGTAATGGCGGAGATGCTTAACGCTTATTCAAAGGTTCAGCAAGATAGCCATTCTTCTTCGGGTTCCTATGTAAAGCAACTGTTGCGTGCTATGAATGATACACCAGAGGTTGATCAATCACCGAAAGGAATACTGACAGGGCAGGAATATATAATTTTGCTGCTAATCAGGGATAGATTGATGAACAAGGAAATTGCCGAGCGTCTGAATATTACGGTAGATACCGTGAAATTTCATATTAAAAACATCTACAAAAAGCTTGAAGTAAACAATCGTAAACAAGCATTGGAAATTTCAAAGCAATTATAGAGAAGTGGTTAAAATGCCTATCCTGTTTTTGAAAAACCTACCCCAGGCGGGTAGGTTCTATTTTGTTTATTTTAATTTATAGTAGAGGAGAATGTCGAATCTAGACAAAGGTGAGTGAAATCATTTATGAACAAACGTTGGATTTCTTTAGTAATGGCATTAATTATTTTATTGGGGACGATCCCCACTTTTGCTAGTGCTGCTTCTACTGATCATTGGGTTAATCAGAAACCTGATAACCTTCTTACCAGTAATCAGGACGTCTGCTACGGTAACGGCAAGTTTATGGCGGTAACTGATGAGGGAGGCATCTTAACCTCGAGTGACGGAACGAGTTGGACGTATTACAAACCGGAAAACACACTCAAGCTTTCTAGTATCAGTTGCGACAATGGCCAGTTTGTGGCTGTGACTAGAGCTGGACTTGCATCGTCCTCTAGTGACGGAGTGATCTGGAAAACGGGCCATACCCTCAATAATTATTTATCCCTTTGGGGCGTTAGTTACGGCAACGGCCTTTATGTGGCGGTGGGGAACATAGTTGCTGGAAATACAGGAGCCATATACACCTCTACGACGATCGAGACGCCGGACTTATGGACGAATCGCAATGTAAGCACCACGTCAGTACTTAAGGGCGTCACCTACGGCAACCAAAAGTTTGTGGCGGTGGGGCAAAATGGAACGATACTGACCTCTAGTGACGGAGTGAGCTGGACGAGCCGAAATTCGGGCACTGCGACAGATCTTAAAGGCGTCAAATACCTAAATGGTAAGTTTGTGTCCTGGGCAGTAAACGGAAAAACGATATTGACCTCCGTTGACGGAGTGAGTTGGAGTATGATCACCACGTCGGGTATTATCTGCGTGGAATGTGAGTCGGTAAATTCTGGCGTCCTTCATAGTGTCTCCTACGGAAATGGTACGTATGTGGGTGTGGGATCATTTAATTCTATCTATACCTCCAGTGACTTAGTGAGTTGGACGAAAAGCCATGAGGGTGCGTACGGGTCTCTTAATGGCGTCACCTACGGCAACGGCACGTTTATCGCGGTAGGTAACAGAGGAGACATATTTCAAAACATTGATCTCCCGACATACACCGTAACGTATAACGGCAATGGCAGCACGGGAGGAACCGTGCCAACGGATAGCAATCCGTACGAGCAAAATGCAACAGTAACCGTATTAGGAAACACGGG
>NZ_JBWDNK010000003.1:0-661901 GCF_056269165.1 Paenibacillus sp. J22R232
TATTTCTCGGAATGAAACGCGCTGCGCCGCCAAGGGACGGCGACAGCCGTTTCACCTTGAAATATAGGAAAGGATATGATTTCGCCATCCATTCTCTATATTTCTCGGAATAAAACGCGCTGCGCCGCCAAGGGACGGCGACAGCCGTTTCACCTTGAAATATAGGAAAGGATATGATTTCGCCATCCATTCTCTATATTTCTCGGAATGAAACGCGCTGCGCCGCCATGGGACGGCGACAGCCGTTTCACCTTGGTGAAAACAGAATTCCCATGCTAAAATATAAAGAAGCTATCTATTTAGTAGAAGGAGCATGAACCGAACATGAAACATATAGACAAGCAGAAGCTGCAAGCGGCATTTGCATTATTTCAAGCTCAAGACGTCTATTTGCATAGCGAAGCGACATCATTCGTATTCGTTCGGAATTTCAAAGTGCGGCTGGAAGAGGCCATGATTGCAGGCGATGGCCCTTATCGGGTAGCTCTGCGCTTCGATCAAGCAGGCTGGCTGCGGTCCGAGAGCCTTACCCATTACGAGCTAGCGGCTGACGGAAAGCTTCTGTTAGCCGGATATGACGAAAGAGGCAGAATGAATGTCGCTTTGCAGCTAGGAAAGGAGCCGTTTCCGGAATGAGTAGAATAACCGAGGGAGCAAAACGCAAAATCCTTGCCGTATTCGCCCATCCAGACGATGAGTCGTTTATATGCGGAGGTACCCTGGCGAAGTATGCGGACCTGGGAGCCGAGATTACGCTCGTAAGCGCTACGCGCGGAGAAATGGGGCGGCGTATGGGAAATCCGCCTTATGTCAATCGGGAAACGATGCCGGATGTTCGCGAGAACGAGCTGAGGAAGGCTTGCGAGGAACTAGGGATTCAAGAACTTATCTTTTTGGACATACGTGACAAAATGGTCGAGTTTTACGATTCGGAGCGCTTGATTGAGCGGATCGGCGAGCTTATGGAGGCTAAGCAACCGGATGTCGTCCTGACCTTCCATGAAACGCTGGGCGGCCATCCCGACCATTGTGCGATCGGGAAAGCAACGTCAGATGCATTCCACCGGGCTAAGCAGAAGGGCTCGCTTTTTTACATCACCTTTGGCGATGCAATGGAAGCACCGGAGCTATTCGGCTATACGAAGCAGGATGTCGTGCGAATCGATGTCCGCGGGCATTTGAAGGCCAAGCTTGCCGCTTTCCGGGCACATCGCTGCCAGACGGAGATCGATGAATGGGTGTGGCTGCCTGAACGCGAAGCGCTTGCGAAGCTCGGAGGAAATGAATATTTTTTAGCTGGTAATCGAGGCGATGAGCCGCTCGTTTCCAATGATTTATTCCAAGCTCCGCTGCACCGTTAAAGCGTTAACGCTGCACCGTTAAAGCGTTAACGCTGCTCGTTCAAAGCACTCGTTGCGAGTGTTTGCAGCACGGTATTGTCCATCGGCGGGTTATGCAGGCCAGCCCGCACATCGCGGTAATAGCGCTCAAGAGGCAGGCTTCTGGATAAGCTTGACCCGCCGACGATTCGCATGGCGATATCGACTACCTTAACCGCATGATTGGTAGCTACATATTTGGCTAAGCCTAGCTCTGGCCTTAGATAGGGACGGTTTGCCGGTTCACGGTCCCAGCGTCCGGCTGCTTCGTAAAGAAGGGAACGGGCCGTCCGCAGCTCGATTTCCATCTGGCCGATCGACTGCTGGACGATCGGAAGCTCGGCTATGGGACCTTGCAGGTGGTTAGGCCGGTAGGATTGCGCAAAGGAAATTGCAAAATCCCGCGCGGCAAGCGCAATGCCGACGTAGCAAGCCGGAATATGCAGGAGCCAGCCGCCTCCGTCATCTACCCCTTTGCCTGTAAGCCGATGCTCGTCCGCGGCGAAAACGTCACTTAACACGACGTCATGGCTGCCTGTGCCGCGCATGCCAAGCGTATCCCAGGTTTCATGAACCGTTACGTTTTCGTTCCTGAAAACGAGAAAATCAGCGGTCGCTTCCTCCTCGGGCATAAAGGCCGATACGACGAAGCGGTCAAGTATCGGCGACAGCGTACTGAACGTTTTGCGTCCGGAGATGAGCCAGCCGCCTTGCGTTCGGATCGCCGTCGTTTCAGGTTTGCCGCCGCGGCTAGGGCTTCCAGACCCGGCTTCGCTGGCGAACGTATTGATCATGGCGCCTTTCGAGACGACGTCCCGGCATAGCTCCGCGAATAGCGGCTCGGGCCATTTCCGCGTCGTTCGTAGATGGAGCATCTGTCCCAGATGCCAGCCAACGGCGAGTGCCGTAGATCCGTCGCCGTAAGCGAGCCGCTCTTGCTGCGTGACGAGCTCGTGCAGCGATAGTTCGTTGCCGCCATGCTCAGCGGGAACCGTGAGCTTCAAATATCCGGCCTCCAGCAGGTCGGCGAAATTGTCATGGGGGAAGCTGCCTGCCCGGTCATGCTTCTCCGCTCTTGCGGCAAAGCAAGCAGCAAGCTCAGCCGTTTTATCGGCCAGATGCTGTTCTTTTTCGCTTCGTATGTATTGGTCGATTAATCGTCCCATCTATATGCACTCCTTGTATTTATGATAAATGCTTATTTTAAAATATAGGAAAGGTTATGATTTCGCCAACCTTTCTCTATATTTCTCGGAATGAAACGCGGCGCGCCGCCAAAGGAAGGCGACAGCCGTTTCACCTTGAAATATAGGAAAGGTTATGATTTCGCCAACCTTTCTCTATATTTCTCGGAATGAAACGCACCGCGCCGCCAAAGGAAGGCGACAGCCGTTTCGCCTTGAAATATAGGAAAGGATATGATTTCGCCAACCTTTCTCTATATTTCTCGGAATGAAACGCACCGCGCCGCCAAAGGACAGCGACAGCCGTTTCACCTTGAAATATAGGAAAGGTTATGATTTCGCCAACCTTTCTCTATATTTCTCGGAATGAAACGCGCCGCGCCGCCAAAGGAAGGCGACAGCCGTTTCACCTTGTAGGAATAGAAGTTAGTGCGCGGATAGGAATAATATTACCATAGCTCCAGAGGTTGAAGGTAATCAACGTTTTGGGAAGACAGCATGATTCTAAGACATAGGAGAGAAGAGCCGTGAAAAGCCTAGCAAGCTATTATTTTCTACTCTATCTGGCCGTATCGGTCGTGATGCCTTATACGAGTCTCTTCTTCAGCGAAAAGGGATTTAGCAATACTGTCGTTGGGCTCATCTTATCGTTATGGGCGTTGATTAGCGTAGTATCGCAGCCGATCATGGGCATGCTAAATGACCGGCTCAGCAATCCGCGGCAAATTCTGCTCGTGTCAGCGATTGCGGCGCCGCTCATCGGAATAGGCTTTCTCTACTTTGATAGTCTCGGCGCCATTATCGCCATCTCTGTATTTTTCGTTTGGTTCCAATCCTCCATGGGTCCGCTCAGCGATGCGATAGCGGTGGATATCGGGAATAGAGAAGGCTTTTCTTTCGGCAGCGTACGGCTTTGGGGTGCGCTCAGCTATGCGATTGGCGCCTTTGTAACAGGCTTTTTATATGAGAGATATGGTTACGAGCATATTTTCTGGTATTACCTAGGAGTGAATGCCGTGCTGACGCTATTCATATTCCTGCTTCCGAAAGCGAAGCCCGTCTTCAAGAAGGCGACCATTCTTGAACAAATTAGCGAGGTCAGCCGAAACAAGCCGTTTATTATTTTTGTCGGAATCAGCATGCTGGCGTTTATGTCGGTATCGATCAATTTCTCGTTTCTACCGATTTATTTCAAGGAGCTTGGTTTTGATAAAAGCTTGCTCGGCAGCGCTTTTGCGGTAGCGGCGATTATCGAGGTTCCGATGTTCTGGGTTTCGGCCAGGCTGAGCAGAAAAATAGGGCATTACCAGGTACTGTGCATTGCCGCAGCCATCTATGCTCTCAAATATTTGATGCTGTTTGCATTTGCGGATGTTTATTTAACGCTCGTATTGCAGCTTTTGGACGGTATAGCGTTTGCCTTTGTGGCGGGGACGGCAGTCGAAGTGGTGGAGAGCTATTCCAGCGAGCGAACTAGAGCAACGTTGCAAACCGTATTTGCGGCGATTACATGGGGACTAGGCGGCATTGTCGGCAATGCAGCCGGGGGAGTTATGGTGGATCATCTAGGCGTGCAATCCTTGTATCTTATCCTCGGCATATTTTGCGCGACAGCTTCCATTCTCTATGCCGTAACGAGAAAATTTGCGCAAGGGAACAAGGGCTTAACATAACGAAAAATTCTTTCAAGAAAAAGGGCTTTTCAATAGGGAGATAAGGTATCGGCTAATCCCCTAAAAAAGAAAAAACAACCTTCGACGCCACGTTAAAGTGGAGCTGAAGGTTGTTTTTTTTATCCCAAAGTACGTATGACGAAGGAGCTTGAATTTCAAAGCGCTGCTTCTGAAGCAGCGCTTGATGGTGCTTTTAGAACATGGGGAAGACGTAACGTACAAGGAAATACAATGCTCCGAAAAAAATAATGATATAAGCCGCGTATTTAATGAACGTTGACGCGACCAGGCTGGAGTCGGATTTTTTCTCCACATGACGTTCTTCAATCTCCACATTGCGATGTCCCGTTGCCATTTGAACCACTCCTTTAGTGATCTGGATAGTCTCAAATACCCACGCGAGTCGCTCGTGAATCAGCAGGGATTGCCATATTCCGATCATTTCTTGGGAAATAATCGAGAATCAGCTTTTTGGAACAAAAGGTTCTCATCGGTGCATGGCTGCATATAGTAGTTAACGAAGCCCTATTGCTGCAAGTCTGCACGTAGCTTTGCAAAATCATAGAATAGGGCAGCAGGAGGCCAATAAGTTGATTGAGGAATGGAATCGGTTGAGCGGCAGAGGCGTGGCAAATGTGAAAAACGGCGATGTATACTATGAAATTGAGCAGACGATCGAGGAGATTGAAACCTATTTGGAAGCGAACCCGGAGGATGAGATTGCATGGGTGCAGTACAAGCAATTTCTGAACAAGCGGGCAAATTACAATCTGCTGCTGGCAGAGGCATATGGGGAGTTTACTCATCTGATGATGCAGGCGTAATCCAATAGATCAAAGATGGCGAGTTTAAGGACAGGCATCGTTACGCGATGGATCGCAATGAGCGTGTATGCGGTGACCGAATGTTTACGGTATCTTGAATTGGTCTAAGAAATGCTAGAGCGCAGGCTGCTGCGCTCTGGCATTTTTTTATGAGCGGGTCGCAAATTGGGCACGCATGCGCTGAAAATAGGCACAGCCTGCGAATAGTTTAAACAAAGAAAAATAGTTTCAACATGGGGGAAACAGCATGAAAAAAAAACCTGGATTATCAAAGAAAAGAAAGACGATAAAAATGTTAATCATCATAGCAGTCGCTTTAATGCTCATTATGATGCTGGGCGGCTGGACCACCTTTCGGCTAATGATTGACGCACAGGACATCGAGCGGCTCGATGTGCCGCTGCCAGCTGCGACTGTCGTATACGACAAGGACGGCAAAGAAGCAACACGCATCGCATTCAACAAAATTGAGGAAATGAATTATTCGGATATTCCAGCACATATGGTCGATGCCGTTGTGGCGGTGGAGGACAAACGGTTTTTCAAGCATGAAGGCATGGATGTACGCGCCATTAGCCGAGCTGTCGTAACCAACTTTTCATCGGGAGGAACCGTTCAAGGGGGGAGCACGATTACGCAGCAGCTAGCCAAAAATGTCTTCCTGTCGCAGGAGCGGACTTGGTCGAGAAAATGGAACGAGCTGCTGCTGGCCCAGAAGATTGAGGAGCATTACAGCAAGGAACAGATTATGGAGATGTATCTGAACCAAATCTATTACGGAGAAGGCGCATGGGGAATTAACCGAGCCGCAAGCACGTATTTCGGCAAGGAGGCCGAGCAGCTGACCGTAGCTGAGGCAGCCTTGCTGGCTGGAATCATTAAGGCGCCATCCGCACTCACCCCTTATAAGCATAAAGAGAAGGCGCAGGAGAGGCGTAATGTTGTGCTTCAGCTGATGAAGGAGCAGGGACGGATTAGCGAAGCGATATACAGAGATGCTTTGGAAGAGCCGATTGTCCTATTGAGCGCGAAGCCTAACCGGGTCGATGACATTCATTATCCGTATTATGTCGATCAAATTATACGCGAAGCGATGGCCGAGTATGGCCTATCCGAAAATGAGGTGCTTCAGGGAGGTCTGCGCATATATACGGAACTGAATACGGACATGCAGCAAGCAGTGGAGAAGGTTTACGCGAACAAGGCATTATTTCCCGAGAGCGCCCAGGACCAGTTGATTCAAAGCGGCGCTGTTCTTGTAGATCCGCGCAACGGCGGTATTCGCGCGCTTGTTGGCGGGAGAGGCGAGCAGCCCTTCCGCGGCTTTAACAGAGCAACGCAATTGAAACGCCAGCCGGGCTCTACGATTAAGCCGGCAGTCGTCTATACGCCGGCATTGGAGCTTGGATACATGCCAGGTGATGAGCTGGTGGACGAGCCAGTCAACATTAACGGTTATGAGCCACGGAATGCAGACGGATCCTTCCATGGGAAGGTATCGCTATACGAAGCGCTGATTCATTCGTATAATATTCCGGCCGTGAAGCTATTGAATGAAATGGGAATCCAAAAGGGAATGGATGCCGCAGACAGGTTCGGCATTCCGTTATCAAAGGAAGACCAAACATTGGGGCTTGCGCTTGGCGGCCTTCACGAAGGCGTTGCGCCGATCCATATGGCTGAGGCATTCGGCGTGTTCGCCAATGACGGCGTAAGGATCAAGGCGCATGCGATAACGCGTATCGAATCCGCAGAGGGCGAGGTGTTAGCTTTATTCGAGCAGGACAAGAGCAGCACGAAGGTGACAGAACCAGCCGTTGCCCGCATGATGACCGCAATGCTGAAGGGCGTTATAGAGGATGGGACGGGTACTGCGGCAGCGGTAGAAGGCCGCATGCTGGCAGGCAAATCCGGAACGACCCAAATGCCCGGGACTGAGGGCTACGGCGCGAAGGACAACTGGTTCGTTGGCTATGCGCCTCAGCTGGTTGGTGCGGTGTGGCTAGGCTACGATCAAACCGACAGCAGCCATTATTTGTCCACAAGCTCGAAAGCGGCAGCAGCCGTATTCCAAGCGCTGTTCACGGCAGCGTTGAAGAATGAGCCGGTTCTATCTTTCCCGGACACTCCTGAGCTTAAATTGAATAAGAAAAAAGAAAACAATATGGATAAAGAAAACGATAAGGCTGATGACGATAATAAGAAAGAAAAGGAAAAGCGTGAAAAGGAAAAAAAGAACGAGAAGTCGAAAAAAGAGCGTGAAAAGGATGAGAAGAAGGGCCGGGAAAGAAGGGAGAACAAAGAGAGAGACAGGCATGGCGATCAGAAGGATAGGGATAGAGGCAGGGATAAGGACTAAATAGGTAAAAGTGTAACGTCATAGTTCCATAGATAGAGAAGAACGGCCTCCACGCGCAGCGCATCTGGAGACCGTTCTTTTGGCTTGTGCGGTTTTTCCTAGATCCCTGCCTGTTATTTTCCTTTGGCTACAAAAAATCCGATCAGGATAATAGCAAGCCCCGCCCATGTTCGCCATGAAGGCGTTTCCCTCATAAAAATAAAGCCCATAAGCAACGATACAAACAGCTCTATTCCTTTGGAGGCAAGCAGCACGTAGCCTAAGCTTCCTATCGCTTTATATCCCCATTTGATGCCATAGCCAATACAAAGATTAGCGATGAGGAACAACGGTAAAGCCAGCAGTTGAAATTTGAGGGTTGTCCAGAAATGGGGATCAATGTGCTTGTTCTGATACGAATATACCGCGTTGACGACAAGCAATCCCGTAAGCAGCAGCGCTGAGCTGTACATGTAATGCAAGCAGGGCCTCCTACGGTTTTTGTCCTATGCAAATAATGTTTCCATGCAGCAACATATTTATGAATAAGCAAAAAAATAAAAACCAAAACGGGATTATGTCGAATGGTGGCGAAGGGAACCGGAGGAAAAAGGCATCGTAGTTAAAAAGAACCATTTTTATCCAGATGCTTGTATTGATAATGATAATCATTTACGATATCAAATGAAGTCAATGCCACAGCACACAACCGTTCGAACAGGGAGGTAATTTTATCGTTAACCCGTCGCAAACGAGCGATGATGCAATCAAGCTATCGATACATGAACAAGCGCATTCCGATGCGAAGCGATTCGCCGAAGAAGCTACTATAACGAATGTCCTAAACTGCTATTTGCGAGAGACGGGCATTGATCATTGCATCAGTCCTCTCCTAGCTGTCGAGCTTCCCGTAAAAAGGAACCGATTCGAATCGATCCATTATTTACACATTCATCTGTGCCGCCAGCAAGTTGACGTGTATGCCGCGGTCCAATACGTATCCGCTACCGGAAAGCATCGCTATGAGTTTCCTCTGTACTACCGCAACTCTCCGCAAGGGACGATGCTAGAGGCTGATTATTTGACATTAACGGCATTGCTGGTGAAGGAGCTATCCATCATTTATGAGAATGGCCAATTCGCCGGGGAATTCGTTTACCGGGTTATCCAGAGCTGCCATCATATCCAATCATTCATCGAAGCAAGGTCAGACGATTACGACAGCCTTTACGGGACATCGTTCTCTTTCATCGACGCCGAACAATCATTGATTTTTGGCCACTCGATGCATCCGACTCCCAAAAGCAGGCAAGGCATTCCCGATACAAGAAAAATGGAGTATTCCCCTGAGCTGAAGGGAAAGCTGCGCATGCATTATTTTGCGGCTAGAATCGAGATCGTCAAGGAAGGCTCGAGCTTAGAGCAATCCGCAACGGCTTGGATCAAGACGCATCTATCCGAGCAGGAGCAATTGAAGTCCCACCCGATCCAAAACTATATCCGCTCCAACGAGTGGTCAATCCTCCCCGTGCATCCCTTGCAAGCGGAACATATGCTGAACGCGCCGGAGGTCATTGGCTGGCTGGATTCCGGCATGCTGCTCAATCTGGGGCAGCTAGGCGAGGAATATTATGCTACTTCTTCCATACGCACGCTCTATCATTCGAGAGCCCCTTTCATGATAAAAGTGTCTGCCCCCATTAAAGTAACGAATTCGCTTCGCATCAACAAAACAAGGGAGCTTGGCTGCGGCGGGGAAGTCATGAGGCTCTTTGGCACCGCGGTAGGGGATGTGAGCAGGCATTACCCTGGTTTTACGATCGTTCATGATCCCGCATTTATTACGCTTCAGTCACAATTGACAGAAGAATCGGGCTTTGAGGTCGTGCTTCGCATGAACCCATTCATGAACAAGCAAGCGGAGCAAGCCACGTTAACCGCTGCGCTTGTGCAGCAGGCCATACCTGGCAGCAGATCACGTTTGGCGAATATCATCGAAGCAATCGCGCAGCGTGAAGGAAGATCGGCTGCCGAGGTAAGCAAGGACTGGTTCAAACGCTATTTGAAGCTTTCCCTTTGCCCGATGCTGTGGCTGTACATGAAATATGGAGTGGCGCTTGAAGCCCATCAGCAGAATAGCGTGATCCGGCTAGTGGACGGTTATCCCGTCCACTATTATTACCGAGACAATCAAGGCTATTATTTCTGCGAATCATTGAGAGCGGTGCTAGAGCAGGCTTTGCCGGGAATCGGGGTTGCGACAGGCAATTTCTACGAAGATCAAGTCGTCGATGAAAGATTTTGTTATTACGTCATCATTAATCATATGTTTGGCTTGATACAGGGCTTTGGCTCAGAAGGCTTGATCGCGGAAAGCGAGCTTCTAAAAGAGCTGGTCACCGTGCTCGTTGACTATCTGCCGCTCAGCCGTGACAGTTCCGCTTTGTTCGAGATGCTGCTGGAGAAAGATAAACTGCCCTGCAAAGCGAATCTGCTGACTCGATTCCATGACGTAGATGAGCTTGCTGGGAGTCATGAGACCCCTGCTATCTATGTGCAAATGGATAATCCCGTCTATCGTACCGTTCAGGACTCAAGGCTTAAAGCCTCACGAAAACTGACTGCGGCGTTTTGATCCAATAGGCAAGCAAAGGAGGGAGCAATTTTGCTTTGGCAAGCGTATCAGGTTAGCGAGGCAATCGCTTCGCCTATATACAAACAGGTTAGCGAAAGAATCGTTAGGCAGCTGCTGGAATCGCTGCTCTATGAGCAGATTGTTGTGCCTCGCCAGGAGAAAGACGGGGAGAAGCTCGTTTTTAGAATCGATGGCAAGGATGCATCCGGAAAAACGGTGACCTACAGCTGCACAGGCAGAAGGGCCTATACGTTCGGAAGAATCAGACTTGAGCGGGATTCTGTCATTCGGACAATGGACCATACTGTGAATCAGGCTTTGCAGCCGGGACAGGTGATGTTCGAGCTTCTTGCAGGCAACGGAGATGGAGACGGCTGCGGAAATCTTCGGGCGATGGCTGATGAGCTTGAACAAACGCGGCTCAAGGACGTTCTCGCGCAATACGAGCGAGCGATGCGCTTCCTGCCGTTAAAAGGTTTATCCTTTGATGAGCTGGAGCGGGAAGTGATGGACGGACATCCATACCACCCCTGCTATAAGTCGAGGATGGGCTTTCAATATGAGGATAATTATGCTTTCGGACCAGAGTACAAACAGGAGCTTCGTCCTTTGTGGGTGGCTATCGACAAAACGATTGCCAAATCAGCAATCGTAAGCGGGGCGAGCTTTGAGCAATTGCTTGTTGATGAGCTTGGCGATGAGCAAACGGCTGCGTTCCGCGAGCGGCTGGCGCAGGCCGGTTGCGATCCGCTGCGATACATATGGCTGCCTGTGCATCCCTGGCAATGGAGAAATAAAATTGTCCCTGCTTTCCTTAGTGAACTGCACGATAAACAAATTGTGCTCTTGGGCTGTGGCATGGACACTTACATGGCTCAGCAGTCGATACGGACGCTATCCAACGCATCCCATCCCCAAAAGGCCAGCGTGAAACTGTCCTTGCACATCCGAAACACGTCATCCGTTCGCTCGCTTACCCCTCATTCAGTCGTCAGCGCGCCGGCTGTTTCGGAATGGTTGAGCAGAATTGCCCAGGCAGACAATTATTTGAAAAACGTGGCACGCGTCATTATTTTGAAGGAGTTTGCAGGCGTGACCTTTCAAGCTGAAGCAGTGGCGGAAAGCAGAGATCCAAGGGAGATTGAACGTTACGGAGCACTGGGAGCGATTTGGCGAGAGAGCGTGCATAAGTATTTGGCAGCCGATGAGCAAGCCGTTCCATTCCACGCCCTGTATGCGCTTGAATCTGACGGGACGCCGTTTATCGATCCGTGGATACAACGAATCGGCATGACGGCATGGCTGGAGAGGCTGCTTGAAGCCGCGATGCTGCCTGTCGTTCATTTGCTCGTTATGCACGGAATAGCACTGGAATCGCATGCGCAGAACATGATTCTCGTGCACCATAACGGCATGCCTGCCAGAGTGGCGCTCAAGGATTTCCATGAAGGCGTCGAATATTGCGAGGCTGGAATAAGCACAGCCGTTCCGCCGCCTTTGTTCAGGGATATCCATCCCGTCTATGCCCAAGGAAAGCTTGATGATTATTACGAGATGAAGGAATGCTCATCGCTCGTCGCGATGACGCTGGATGCTTTGTTCATGATTAATTTAGGCGAGCTGGCACTCATGCTTCATGATCGGTACTGCTACAGGGAGGAAGATTTCTGGAAGCTTGCCGTCAAGGTGCTCTCCGCGCACCAGAAGCAATATCAAGGCCATTGCGAGCGCTTCAAGCAATTTGACCTTTACGTGCCAAGCTGTCCCGTTGAGCAGCTCGCGAACAGCAGGCTGCAATCGGAAGGAACCGAATTTTGCCATATGGTTGAGAATCCGTTGCATTCGGCGATGGAAGAATGGGTACGCGAAGAGCGGATGGCGCTTGGTGAGAAAAGAAATAGAGAGGAGCTGCACAGCTATGCTTCAGGTCAATCGAAATAAAATATCCGTGGCGGAGCATGAACGGAACTGGCATGCTTTTTTGAGATTGCCGCATTTGCAAAAACCGCAGGGGAAGCGTCTCGCCTTATGCATTTCCGATGCCGCTCAGCTGATCTCGTTAGTGCTGTATCTAAAGGAACATGGAAGCTCCATCTTGCTCATGCATGGGGGAACGCCGTTTGAAGCAGCACTCACAACGATGGAGGGGGCAGGGTGTGCGGGATTGATCTTTCAGGAGCCGGCAGCCTATTTCGCCAATCATGGACCTGCAGCCGTTATCTCGGACAACGAAGCGAAGGTTTACCAATTCAGCTCGGGGACGACGGGCCATCCGAAGCTCATTGGCCGCAGCTGGCACAAGATACAGGATGAAATCGCGTCTTATAACGAAGCAATCGGGCTAAATGCGGAAACCGCGCCGATCGTATTGACACCAGTCACCCATTCATACGGCTTATTATGCGGCATGCTAGCTTCCCTAGCCAGAGGAGCAGAGCCTATTGTCGTGACGGACGCAAATCCGAAGCTCACGCTAGCACTCATACGCGACTTCCCTGATCATATCGTATACGGCGTTCCGGCCCAGCTGCAAACCATCGCCGCTCTAAGCCATGGGCAGATGAAGCTGAATAAGCTGATGAGCTCGGGGATGCCAATGTCCGTCCGACAATTCGAGCAGCTCGGCCAAACCGGAAGCACGCTGCTGCAGCAATACGGCTGTTCAGAGGCAGGCTGCATCAGCTTGAGTACGGGAATGAGATCTGCGCATGATTTAGGTTTGCCGCTTCGCAAGTGGAAGGTTAGTGCTGCTACAACTAACGGAGAGCCGCTGATGAGGGATACTCCGGCTGAACTCGTTGCCGAATCTGCCGAATTGACGGTGAGAACGGGCGATCTTGGACTTGTGCATGCAGATGGAACGTTGACCTATGTATCGAGGCTTGATGACGTGATCAACGTTGGCGGCCTCAAGGTGTACCCCCTCGAAGTAGAGGCGGTTATCGCTGCAATGCCTGGGATTAGAGAGAATGTCATTTATCGCGGGAACCATCCGGTCGCGGGCGACAAGGTCAGGTGCATGGCAGTCGCCGAGGAGACGGTACGGCCGGAGGCGGTGCGGGAATGGTGCTTGAAGCGGCTTCCTGCCTACAAGGTTCCGCTTGAGATTGCTCTCGTGAGCGAAATCCCGAAAGGTGCTACCGGTAAAATAAGCAGACGGCAATTGGAGCTGGAGGAGGCTGTGCAATGTTGAGGGCAGAGGTCAAACAAAAGCTGGAGCAGCTTCTAATCTATCGTTTGGAATCGGAAACGGCAAGGAAACTCCAGCCCTTGGAAGAGAGCATCCGGTTAAATGAGGATTTATATTTGGATTCGGTCATGATTCTTCAGCTTATTGTTTTTATCGAAGAAGACATGAGGCTTTTTGTGCCGGAGGATGAGGTAGATCCAAGCGTATTTGGGACGGTTGGCTCGTTGCTGGATTTTATCATGAGGCTGGAACCACTCGATTTAAACGTGGCAGGTGATCTTGGACGATGATGAAGCAGCCGCTTGAGGGAGAAGAGTCGATTAAGGTCCATTGCTTAATCAGCTGTCTATGTGAAATTGTGAAACGAAACAGTTCTGTTGACTACAGGCCATTTTATTTTGGAGTATGGGACGGGGACTTTGTCGTAAATGAGAACGAGGAGCTGTCTTATTTCTCGAAGGACATCACGCATGACGCATATTTGGAGTCGTATGCGCAGCTGTTCGGATTGCCCGTAAAGGAGTGGTATGATTTCTCGCGGAGCAAGGCTTGCAATGTCGAGGTGCTGCTTCAGTTGCTGGAGGAGAAGCCGGCGCATCGATCCATTATCGTTCACATTGACATGGCGCTTATGCCAGAGAGGGAAAATAAATTCCATCAGAAGCCGTTTCCGCATTTTCTCATGATCGAGAAAACGGATAATGAGGACGAATGGTTCATGCGCGATCCAGATTTTCGCTGGGAAGGCATCGTGCGCCGCGAGCGCGTGCTTGAGGCGATATGCGGCAATGCATTCGGCGGCGGCTATTATATAGATGCCATCGATATTCAAGAGCCTGCCAGGGAGAAGGTGGAGCAGCTGTTTTTGGCAACCTTCAAAGGAGATCGGAACGAACTGACCGCCCAGATCAGAGGCATTGTTGCTAGGCTGTCGGCGAGCGGCGAAGCAGATCAGCTGCGTCGCCTTACGCCTTCGCTGCGCCAGCTGAAAGTGCTCGCCATAAGAAAATACGGCTATGAGCATGCTTTTATGTATTTGATGCCGGAGCGGGACCCAAGCGATCCTGTGTTTATTCATTACTGCGACCTGGTCGAGGAGCTGGTGCAGGGCTACACGGCGGTGCAGTATCTCGCCATTAAGCTGGCCACGACGCATCGGATGGAGCTGCTGGAAACGATTAACACGCATTTGGATCGCCTTGACGGCGTTGAAAAACAGATCAAACAGGGACTTGAGCAGTATTTCCTCCGTTGGCGCGAGCAGGCAGCAGTCGAAGCAGGAGGTCGGACATGAAAATCGCATTATGTACGATCTCGTTCCGCCATCAGCTTATATCTATGAAGGAATTGATTGCATTCGCGGCCGCGCACGGATTTAACGGCATCGAGCTATGGGGTACGCATGCCCGCAGCCTATATGAGGCAAAGGGCAGCTATGGCCGAATGGAAGATCCGAGAGCGCAGCTCATAAATAACGGGCTGGAAGTATCGATGCTGAGCGATTACTTGAATATTGCTCTTGATGTAGACTATTCCCGGATCGAGAAGCAGACCAAGCAAGTGATTACGCTCGCTGATTGGTTCAACGTGAGCCGTATCCGCACGTTTGCAGGCGAACGTCCAAGCGGCGAAGCAGGAATGGCGGAATGGGCGCAATATCTCGATCGGCTGCGGTATATTGGCGATTTATGCGCAAGAGCGGGCAAAAAGCTGCTGCTAGAAACCCATCCGAACACGCTAGCCGACCGGTTGGACAGCACGCTGCGCTTAATGGAGGAGCTTGACCATCCTGCTATCGGACTTAATCTGGACGTATTCCATTTATGGGAGTCGGGAGCGGACCCGCTTGAATCGCTATCACAGCTTAATCCATGGGTCGACTATTATCACTTGAAAAATAGTGCTTCCCTTCAGCAAGCCAAGCTGTTTGAGCCGCATAACGTGTACTCGCCAAGCGGAGACCGCAGAGGGATGGTTCCGCTGTGCGAGGGTGCCATCGATTACCGGCCGGTGCTGGAGCAAATAAAAAGGGATGCAGCTGGCGCGCAAGCGGGACGTTTCGCCTCGCTCGAGTGGTTCGGTGCGAACAGCCAAGAAGTATTGGCCCAAGATATCGCGTTTATTCGCAAAGCGCATGCCGCGCAGCCGATCGGATAATCTCCCAATAAGGTGAACGATCCGGCTGTATGGAAGTAACAGCCCAAGAAGAAGCAAGCTCCGGAGGGACTTGCTTCTTTGGCGTGTCCAATAGACATCAAGTAGCGTTTTAATGGCAATTCGTATATGCTAGATTGATATAAAGGAGCTGATACAATGATCCTGGAGGCTGCAGTGCTGCAGGTCAAAGAGGGCCATGCGGAAGCGTTCGAGCGCGATTTCAAGCTCGCTTCGGCTATTATTTCGAGTATGAAGGGCTATCAGGGGCATGAGCTTCAGAAATGTATAGAAATGAGCCATAAATACCTATTGCTCGTAAGATGGGAAACGCTCGAGGACCACACAGAGGGCTTTCGCCAATCGGAGGAATATTTGACCTGGAAGAAATACTTGCATCATTACTACGATCCTTTCCCGACCGTAGAGCATTTCGCCAATGTGGCCATCAGCTAAAACCGTTTTATTGAAGCTTCACTGAAAATAGATATAGAGGGTGAGCAGCATTCAAGATTTTATACCGTTGCATCTTAGCTTCGACGGAGCAGGCCAAGAGGTTGAAGTACTAGATGTCATTCAGCTTGATACGGATATCTATCGGATAGAAGAAAATCCTGTTTTTACGGAAAATGTAGCATTTGGGGATGTCATTCGCGTAAAAACGCTAGAGGATGTATCCATTTATATCGAAACCATTGAAAAATCCACGTTTACGCGCCATAATTGGCTGCTCAGCAAAGAGGTCATCTATTCGCTTGAGCTAAAGGTGCTCAAAAACAAAATACGTGATTGGCAAGGCAAATCCCAGCAAGTGTTCGGCGGCATCTTCATCGTGAATTTGCCTGCGCATACTGAAGTGGATATTAACGAAGAGGTTCAGAAGGTGATTCGAACGGTTCAAAAATAAACAGCTGCGCGGCAGCCGGGGAGGAAATAAGATGGAGCTTGGGCTTAAAGGAAAGGTTGCTGTAATAACAGGCGGGAGCAAAGGCATCGGCTTTGCTACGGCGCTGCTGCTGGCTTCCGAGGGTGCTGAGGTTGTGATTGTCGCAAGGGAAGAGGACTCGCTTCGCAGAGCCGCCGAGCAGATTAACGAACAGACGGGCAAAGAAGTACTCGCGATTAGCGCGGATGTCTCGAAGACAGGCGAGGCGGCTCGCGTGATCGAGGAAACCGTTGCTAGATTTGGCGGCGTACATATTCTTGTGAACAATGCGGGAACATCGGCAGCTAAGCCGTTCGAGCAGGTAGACGAAGAAGCCTGGACAGCGGATCTGGATTTAAAGCTGCTCGGCGCCGTTCAATTCTCACAGTCAGCACTGCCTTATATGCGTCAAGCAGGAGGAGGAGCGATCGTCAACGTTACCGCGATTGGCGGCAAAACGCCTGGAGCCTCCTCTTTGCCGACCTCTGTCAGCCGCGCAGCTGGACTAGCGCTTACGAAGGCGATGAGCAAGGATCTAGCCGGAGCTGGTATACGCGTCAATGCCGTCTGCATCGGACTCATTCGAAGCGCGCAGATTGAGCGCATGTGGCAAGCCAAGGCACCCGAGCTAAGCTGGGAAGCGTTCGCCGCAGATCCGCGCCACGGCATACCGCTCGGACGAATAGGGAAAGCGCAGGAAGCGGCTAACGTCATCGGCTTCCTTGTATCGGACGCCGCTTCTTTTGTAACGGGAACCTCGGTAAATATTGACGGAGGCATATCTGCGGTCCTATAAGAACGACAAAGTGAAAAATGCTCTTAACGGGCCGCCTTATCGCTAAGCGGACGTTAAGAGCTTTTTTAGATTCGTGATCTTTATTTCTTTTGTTGGATACGTTGGTTAAACCGGTCAACGCGTCCGCCTTTGTCCGTATTGCGCTGTTTGCCCGTATAGAACGGATGCGAGGCTGAGCTTGTATCTACACGGATAACCGGGTAGCTGTTGCCGTCTTCCCATTCCATTTTTTCATTCGACGATTTGGTCGAGCCCGTCAACATTTTGAATCCGCTGCTCACGTCAAAAAACAAAACCTGATGGTATGCGGGATGTATGCCTTGCTTCATTATATTCACCTGTCCTTTATTAGTAATATTTACGAAAAACTATAGTTGTATCATAGACGATAAACGTTTGGCATGTCAAGGAGCGTGCAGCAGCACCCATTAAAATATGGTATTTGCTAATTTTGCAAAAGTATACTACCATTAAATTATAATCATTCTAAAAGTAAGCCTTTTCATTGGAAAAGATCAATGATGACAAGGTTTTGAATATGAGGAGGTATCTCTGCATGTTAAACATAACCGCAGAAATGGACCGAATAAACCGGCATTTGATGGCAAATGGATATAAGCTTACGACTCAGCGTGAAATTATATTGCGAGTACTGCTCGAGAACGAAATGGACCACTTGAGCGCGGAAGGCGTCTTCATGCTCGTCAAGCAGAAATATTCCGAGATCGGGCTTGCAACGGTCTATCGCACGCTTGAGCTGCTCGCGGAGCTCCATGTCGTGGAGAAGATGAATTTCGGCGACGGTGTAGCTCGCTATGATCTTCGCGAGGAAGGGCATGAACATATGCATCACCATCTCATCTGCGACGAGTGCGGCTCGCTCACCGAAATCAAAGAGGACTGGCTCTGCGAGATCGAGCAGCGCATTGAACGCGAATTCGGATTTAAGGTGACGGACCACCGGCTGGATTTCACGGGAACGTATAAGTCCTGCAGCAAAGGCGGCTGCAAGCGAGGCCGGAAAGCCGTATCGTAAGTTCATCTGAAAGCAAGGACGCTTGCTTCGACGGTTAGTTTAAGCTCCCGAAAGCAAACATTGCGAAGCCCTATCGGGCTACCAATGCAGCTTGAGGGGGCTTTTTTATGGGGTAATCGATTCCTCATGCTTAAGGTTTTCAAATCGTAATAATTCTGATATACTACTAAACGTAATGATTACGTTTAGAATACGAGCCTAAAGGAGTCTTATCAGCAATGAGCAAAAGCAACAATAACCGCCTACCGAGAGCAAAAGGCTCAGAGATGGCAACCTACTATACAGCTAAGGACTGCGCGCGCAAAGTGAAGCGTATCGTATTTCAATCGGAGAATCGGACGATTATAGAGGAGTTTCTCACCATTCTCGCCATGAAAGACAAATTCGAGGAGCATGACGTGCCGATTCCGAACAAAATCGTCATGTACGGCCCACCAGGGACGGGCAAAACCTTGACGGCATTCTATATGGCGCAGCAGCTTGACGTTCCGCTCTTGCTCGTACGTCTGGACACCATTATCCACAGCCATCTTGGCGAAACCGCGAGCAATGTACGCAAAATATTCGAATATGCCAAAGCATCGCCATGCGTATTGTTTCTTGACGAATTCGACGCGATTGCAAGAACGAGGGAAAACAACGACGAAGTGAAAGAAATGGCTCGGGTCGTTAATACGCTGCTCCAGTGTTTGGACGAATTCGAATGCGGCAGCGTGTTTATGGCGGCAACGAATTTGCAGGAGGAGCTCGATCATGCCGTATGGCGGAGATTTGATACGAAGATGACCTACGGCATGCCGGATGATGCAACGAGATATGAATATATACGCCTGCTCATTGGAGAATTCGGACAGGAGGAAGGAACGCAGGAGCATGCTGCTGCGTTATTAAAGGGCTGCAGCTTTGCAGACATGGAGCAAATCGTTCTGAAAGCGAAGCGGAAAGCGATCATTGAGGGCGCTATGCTGACTGCCCGCCACGTTCATTATTCTTTAGAGGAATACAAGCCGCATGTGACGGCATAATGCCTGACTTGTGAAATCGATAGGCATAGCTGTAAACCTATATTAGCCAAAAGCACATTTCTATGCTAGTATTTAATCGTAATAATTACGATTTAATAAAAGACATTCAAAGGCAAAGAGGTGCTTATCTGATGAAAAATGCAATAGACGATCGTCGTATCCCGGTAAATGTGCTTAGCGGCTATCTAGGAGCGGGCAAAACGACGATTCTGAACCATGTTCTGAACAACCGGGAAGGGCTTAAGGTCGCCGTTATTGTCAATGATTTGGGCGAGGTAAACGTAGATGCTGACCTTATTCGTGACGGAGGCGGACTAAGCCGCACAGAAGAATCGCTCGTAGAAATGTCCAATGGCTGCATCTGCTGCACGCTCCGCGATGACCTGCTGCAGGAGGTTGAGCGCTTGGCGCTGGAGAATCGGTTTGACTACATTCTGATCGAATCGACGGGAATCGGAGAGCCGGTCCCTGTCGCGCAGACGTTCACCTACGTGGATGAGGAGCAGAACATCGACTTATCGAGGCTGACGAGGCTTGATACGATGGTCACGGTAGTGGATGCGGTTAATTTCTGGAACGATTACCACACGAAGGAAACGCTGGCCGACAGGGAACAGGAAGCAGGCGAGGGAGATACGAGAGGCGTCGTTCATCTTTTGATAGAGCAGATCGAGTTCTGCGATGTCCTGGTCATTAATAAATGCGACATGGTAAGCGCTGGGGAACTCGAGAAGCTCGAGCAGACGCTAAGAAGCCTTCAGCCAAGGGCAAGGATTGTAAGAGCAAGTAACGGAGCATTGAGCCCGGAGGAGATTCTGAATACGGGACTGTTCGATTTCGAGGAAGCTAGCCAGTCTGCAGGCTGGATAAAAGAGCTGGCGAAGGAGGAGCATACACCGGAGACAGAAGAATACGGCATAGCGACCTTTACGTATAAGCGGAAAATTCCGTTTCATCCGGGACGCTTTCTGAAGTGGCTAGCCAAATGGCCTAAGGCTGTCGTTCGTTCGAAAGGGCTGGTATGGATCGCTACGCGCAATAATATGGCAATTACGTTCAGCCAAGCAGGTGTGTCGAGGCAGCTGTCTCCGGCGGGGCTATGGGTCGCGGCCTTATCAGAAGAAGAACGGTTCTCTTATTTCGGAAGCGAATTCGAGAAAACGGCTGACTGGGACGATCAGTGGGGAGACCGCGTGACGAAGCTTGTATTCATCGGGATGGAGATGAACCGGGATGAAATTTCCAGTACGCTTGATATGGCGCTGCTGACTCCGGAGGAAATGGCAGGAAATTGGCGGGATTTGAAAGACCCGATTCCGAGTTTTTCTTAAAACATAAGATTGCATATGTCTCCGCGATAAAGGATTCTTCTATTTCTACGAGAAACGGATACGCTCCTCTTGCAGAGGACGACAAAGCTGTTTCTTCTTGAACAGCAGGAGGGAAGGGCAATGGGATACATAACGCTTGAAGAAGACGATGAGCAAGTAATCAGTTCTCAGAGCGAAGCTTTATGGGAACGAAGGGCGTTGGAGCTTGAAGCATGGGTTGACCGGGATAAAGTGAAGAAGAAGGATAAGCTGGCGATGATGCTGGATTCCGTTTCTGTCGACGCGGAGCTGTATCCGGCTTTGGTCGTGCTGAGACGAATACAGATTCCGACGGAATATAGCTGTGCAGGAGTTAGCGTTCTGGATGACCCATTCGATCATTCCGTATATGCTTACTTGACTTTCCATGCGAGTAAGCAGACGGAGTCGTTCGTCGAGTTCGCGGCGAATTATATGAAGCATCGTGTGTTGGTTACCTATGTGCCTGCTCGCAAGCGCTATGATTTGTCCTCCTTTTTTATTGGGCATAACAGATCCTTTTGCCTGCTTATGCATCGTTGTGCTGAAGCGTTCGCAGAGCGATCCCATGTTTGAATTTGTTAATAACTAAATCGTATTGTTCCTGACAAACTAAAAGCGTAATAATTACAATTAAACCAAGGGGGAAATTACATCATGAACGGAAATAATAAGCTCGTTATCTGTATGCTGCTTGTTTTGGCTTTGGTAACAGCTGCATGCGGAAATACAGCCGATAATACAAAAGGCAATGCTGCAGGGAATACGCCGGCACAAGCGGAGGAAGCGAATGCTGTGCCTGCCGCGGAAACGCCAAGCGATACATATGTTCCGCAGACGATTGTGGATGCTTCGGGAGCAGAGCTTGAGTTCACGGAGCCGGTAAGCAAAATTGCCTGCGTCGTTTCGCTATGCGTCGATATATTGGCGGAGCTTGGCCTTGAGCCTGTGGCAATTGCCGAAAGCGGCGTACGCACGATTGCGGCAGAGCCTGAATTCTATGGCGAAAAAGGGAAAACATTCGCTTCTATCGGCGGAAGCTTCTTCGAGCCGAACCTGGAAGACATCGTAACCGCAAAGCCGGATTTGGTAATTGGATTGATGGGAGTCCATGATGCGCTGCGAGAAGGCATGAACGGCGTTGCTCCCATCTATTTGGCACAACCAAGAACGTATGCGGATTCCATCGCCATTCTCGAAACGATAGGAAAGCTGACAGGCAGAACGGATGAGGCAAAGGCTGCTGGTGATGCGTTCCTAGCCAAGCTCGAAGCAGCGAAGCAGAAAGCGCCAATGGATAAAAAAGCGTTGATCATGTATGGTTCGGACGTCAATTTTGCCATTGTGACGGACAGCGGTTTAGGCGGTTCCGTCTTGAAGGAAGTGAGCGAATATCCATTTCAGGTAAAGGACCCTTCCGAGGATCCGTACGGAGAAGGCAGCATCCAATATTCGCTAGAGAAGCTGCTTGAAGAGGACCCGGACGCCATCTTTATTGAAAGCTACTCCTATAGCCCGGGTACGAAGCCGCTTTCTGAGCAAATGGCTGAGCTGCCGCTTTGGAGCAAGCTAAAGGCGGTGAAGGAAAACCAAGTCATCGAAGTTCGTTCCCCAATCTGGGGAGACGGCCGCGGTACCCGCTCCTTGGGCATTCTGCTGGATGAGTCGCTTCAATTCCTGTATCCGGATCTGTTCTAGGAGGCAGCGGCATTCATGTACGCAAAAAAACAACCGCATGCGATCGGAAGAAGAAAAGTTCTTCTTCCGATTTTTTTATTTGTCTTGCTGCCCGCAGCGGCAGCGATAAACATAAGTTCAGGAGCTCCAACGATGGCTTGGGACGAGCTGTTTGGCGTTATATTCTCGAACGCAGGCAGCGAGCTTCAGCGAACGGTCATATGGGAGATGAGAATGCCTAGGATCATTCTCGGTTTCATCGTCGGCATGCTGCTGGGTACTGCCGGACTGCTTATGCAGGGGGCGATGAACAATAAACTGGCAGGCCCTGAGCTGCTTGGCGTCTCCTCGGGAGCATCGCTTGTTATGGCTGCTATTACTGTGCTGCATTTGCCTGTTTCGGTTCTGATGCATCCCTTTTTTGCCTTGCTTGGCGGTCTTGCAGGAGGTGTATGCGTGGTGCTGGCAGCCAGAGGGAGCCGCGGATCGGTTGGCATGCTCCTCATCGGCATGTCCGTATCCGCCATACTTAACGGGCTGCTTATCGTTCTTATTTCTTTGGCTGCGAGCAATGATGTCAATCTGCTCTATACCTATCTGATGGGGTCACTTGCGAACCGCAGCTGGGAGCATGTGTATCGCATGCTTCCCTGGACCATATGCGCAATGCCGCTAGCCTTGCTATTTGTCCGAACGCTTAATTTGCTGCAGCTTGGCGACGAGGCCGCAGCGGGGCTTGGGTTAAAGGTGCTGCGCGCTCGGGTTGCGATACTCGCACTATGCGCAGGTTTAGTGGCGATTACGGTTGCGCAGTGCGGCCCCATCGGCTATATCGCATTAATCGCTCCGCATTTGGTACGTTCTATGTTTGGAGGGTCAGATGCGCGGGTGGTTCTGCCTTTATCAGCGCTCTGCGGCGGCGTTCTTCTCGTTGCAGCGGATACAGCCGCCAGGCTTCTTTTCTATCCGATGGAAATTCCTGTTGGCGTCTGGACGACAATGCTTGGCGGTGGGTTCTTCTTGTTTCTTTTCGTGATTAAGGGGAAAGGAGGCGGGGGGGATGGCTAAAACAAAAAACGCAGCGCGTGCGCGCGCGAAAAGGTTTTGGTTAGTCGCCGCAGCACTGCTGCTTGGAATCACGCTGCTGTTCATCCTGCATGTCGGGCTTGGCAAAACCATGCTTACTTCGGAAGAGGTTCTTCAGGCGCTGCTAAATCGGGGAGGCGATGAGGGAATCCGCCATATCGTGTGGAACCTGCGACTTCCTCGCGCATTAATTGCGATTGCGGCAGGCATGATGCTGGGCGTGTCCGGCGCGATCTTACAGGCTGTTATGCGCAATCCGCTCGTCGAGCCTGGCTTAGTTGGCGCGTCATCGGGCGCGGTGCTGTTCGCTGTGCTATGGGCGAGCTTTTCTTCGGCTGCATGGATGAAAGCAGTGCCGCTGCCTTTCGTGGCGATGGCGGGAGGACTTGGCTCAGTCATGCTTGTTTATGCGCTGAATGCCCGTCAACAGAGCAGCGCGGCTCGTCTTGCGCTGATCGGTGTAATAATGACTGCGATTTTGCAATCGGCGACCTCATTGTTTCTACTCCACGGCCAGCAGGGCTTATCCTCCATTTTCCTCTGGACCTTCGGATCGTTAAACGGCAGAGGCTGGAGCAGCTGGGCAGCGCTTTGGCCATGGGCGACCATTGGATTGCTTCTAGCGATGCTATATGCGCGTAGAGCAGAATTGCTGCAGCTGGGTGATTCGACAGCGTCCGGGCTTGGTTTAGCGGCGGGCCGCTCGCGCGTTATCCTTCTACTGATTGCATCCGGTTTAACCGCAGCATCCGTTTCGGTAGTGGGCGCGATAGGCTTTATTGGACTGATTGGACCGCATGCCGCAGCGCTGCTTGCAGGTAGAAGGCCCGTTTGGTGGTTTCCGATCAGCGCGCTATTCTCCGCTTTTCTTTTGCTTGCCGCAGATTGGATCGGTCAAAGCCTAACGCTCAGCCTCCCATTCCCCGGCATGGAGAACCATTCGACAAGCCTGCCGGTTGGAGCCGTTACTACGCTGCTTGGAGCACCGTTCTTTCTATTCCTGCTCCGCAAATCACTATTGAAAAAATAAGGAGTAAGGGCATGATGCAGAATGGAATAAAGGAGGCAGAGGATAACAAAATATCCGTTTAACCGAAATAGAGAGCAGGAAAAGGAGCGGCCCGGCGGTATGAACCTGCCAGGCGGCTCCTTTTTCATTCTGTTACGAAGCCTGCTGTTTGCTTATTGAGACTGCGGGACAAAGCAACGAAAAACTTGAACCGAACAGCCGTTAGTTTCAAAAAAAGTATTGCCATTATTATTCAATATTTTATTAAAAAATGAATCTCGTATACTGTATAATAGAAATGTGCTCTTACAAAATATTAATATACACAGGATCGAGGGGATTAAATGGAGCATGTTCACGGGTCTTATGATAGTTTGTTAGTCCTTTTTTCATACATTATTGCGGTAATGGCCTCTTACACGGCTCTTGATTTAGCAGGGCGGGTAAGCACTTCAAAAGGGACGACGCGATTAAGATGGCTGACGTTCGGCGCGGCATCGATGGGGATGGGAATATGGTCGATGCATTTCGTTGGCATGCTTGCATTGAATCTCCCAATTGTGGTCGAATATGATTTGGTTATCGTGCTTCTTTCGGTCTTTGCCGCGATCGGGGCAGCGTTTATCGCATTATTCGTAGTGGGAAGAAGCGAGCTTACAGGTACACAGCTGCTTATTGGCGGCATACTGCTTGCAATCGGAATATCTGTCATGCATTACGTTGGGATGGCTGCGATGCTTATTCCGATTACCTATAATCCGATTATATTTATTCTCTCCGTTCTCATTGCGTTTGGCGCATCCATAGCGGCACTGTGGCTTTCGTTTTATTTCCGCAAAGGGGACAAGAAAGGCGAGTTATATAAGAAGCTCGGAAGCGGTGCAATTATGGGCGCGGCCATATCCGGCATGCATTATACGGGAATGACAGCTGCCAATTTCCATGACAGCAGTAAATCAGCCTTGTTCTACGGTGTGACGCTTGACCACAAGTGGCTTGCCTATTTTATAGCGGGAGGCATCTTCTTTACGCTGGGGCTATCCTTATTCGGGATATACATCGCCAAAAGGCTGGCACGCAAGGATTCGGAAATGGAGCAAAACGATAAGTGGTATAAGTCATTGTACGAAAACAGCCAGGATGGAATCGTATCGGTTGATCTGCAGCGCAATGTCATTAGCCATAATCCGATTGCTCTGCAGATTACGGGCTTCAGCAGCAAAGAGGTTATGAACCAATCGATATCCGCATTGAAAGACATTATCGTATCCGAGGATCAGGAACGCGTCAGGCAAATGTTTCAACGATGCTTTGATGGCGAGACGCTTAATCACGAAACCTCCATCATTAGGCATGACGGAACGAAGGTAGAGCTCAGCGTTGCGAATGTTCCGGTTGTCGTGGACGGAAACGTTGTGGGTATCTACATCATCTTCAAGGATATTACGCAAGAGAAACAGGCGAAGCAGAGGATCAACCATTTGGCGTTTCACGATGAGCTGACAGGCCTGCCTAACCGCAGGATGTTTAACCAAGCGATCTCTGAGGCCATAGCAGCGAATAGCGGCACAAGGCTGCCTTTTGCCGTAATGGTGCTCGATATTGACCGTTTCAAAATGATTAATGACTCGTTGGGACATACGGTTGGCGACCAATTTCTTCAGGAAGTTAGCAAGCGTATACAACAAGCAGCCAAGGAAAGCAGCGCCATGCTAGCACGCATGGGCGGTGATGAGTTTACGCTTCTATGCAGCCGTTATGGGGAAATTGCCGAAATCGAGCAGCTGGCGAAAGACATCATTACCGCAATCCAAGCGCCATACCGGTTAAAAGATAGTGACTTCTATGTCTCTGCTAGCATCGGCATCTCTTTATTTCCAAAACATGGGGCGGATGCCGGCCAACTACTGAGAAGCGCCGATACGGCCATGTACGAGGTAAAGAAAAAAGGGAAAAACGATTATTTGTTTTTCTCGAACGAGTTGGATGAGCAGCTTCTGGAAAAAATCGAGCTGGAAAGCGATCTTAGAAAAGCAATCGAAAGGGGCGAGCTGCTTCTTCATTACCAGCCACAGATTCGCACGGAGGATCATGCGATGATCGGAATTGAAGCACTCGTGCGCTGGGAGCATCCGACAAAAGGTTTGTTGTCTCCCGGCCTCTTTATCCCGATTGCCGAGGAAACGGGCCTTATTTATGAAATGGGAACTTGGGTGCTGCGCGAAGCTTGCCAGCAAATGAGAAGATGGCATGATGAGGGCGGTCCGCTCATCCCCATATCCGTAAACCTCTCTTCGCAGCAGTTCCACCAGCCGAAGCTTGCGGAGTATATTATGGACATACTAGAGCAAACAGGCTTGAAGCCTGAGTTTCTTGAGCTGGAAATAACGGAGAGCATGATGATGGACGCATCCATTTCCAGCAGCATTCTAAATCAGCTGAATGAATATGGCATACGGATAAGCCTTGATGATTTCGGGACGGGCTACAGCTCGCTAAGCTATCTCAAAATGTTCCCTATCCATAAGGTGAAGATTGATCGTTCCTTCATTCGGGATATCACAGAAAACAACAATGATCGGGCAATCGTATCGACGATTATTGCCATGGCGCAGCATTTGAACATGGAGGTCATTGCGGAGGGGATTGAAACGAAGGACCAGCTTGATATTTTGACGGATAACTCCTGCCAGAAGATTCAAGGCTATTACTTCAGCAAGCCGCTGCCAGCATTAGACGTGGAGCAGGCATTTTTTGTACCGGAGCGGAAGGAAGCAATCAACGCTTTGAAATGAACGTATCTTAACGGGGAGCAAGCCTTGATATTTTGATTAGGGGCGTTGCTCCTCTTCACGTTTTGGCAAGCGCAGATGGTTAAGCAAGCATGACTTGCAAACACAAGCTTTGCCAAGCATGTCCGCTGGAATTTGCAGGAGCAGCTCCTCTGGGAATTTTTCGTGAAAGCACCAGCAATCGGCTTGGGCTTCCTGGACAGCTTTGATTCCGCAAGCATTGGGTTGGCCGCATAGGGGACAATTCAATCACATAACCTCCTTATCTAGAAGAGCCAGCCCCATCGCTTTCGGCGAAGGGCTGGCTATTATTTTGCAATAGCCGATTCGGCTACTCGGCTGACGCATCAAGCACGAATTTCTCAATGACGTGGCGTACGCCTTCTTCGTTGTTGGAGAGCGTTACATAATCAGCGATATCCTTGAGTGATTGAATCGCATTGCCCATGGCTACGCCAAGTCCGGCAGCGAGAATCATTTCATTGTCATTCCATGCATCGCCAAGCGCAATGGTCTGATCCATCGTACAGCCCAAATGCTCCGCCATGAAAGTAAGCGCGTGCCCCTTCGTGCCTTCCTTGTGCATGAACTCCAGGTAATGCGCTTTGGATTTCGTAATGTGGACACGGTCGCCAATCAGCAGCTTCAGCTCCTCAGCAATGATATCGAGTCGGGCAGGATCGTCAATGATAAGCATTTTGTTCATTGGAAAGTCAAGCAGCTTGTTGAAATCAGGCTCGATTTTGTAAGGAATATTTGAGAGCTTGGAATATGCTTTTATTTTGTCGTTATCCTCTGTCCCGTAAAGCTCGTCGCTAACGTAAAGCTGCAAATGCAGGCCGTTTGCCTCGGCGTAAGCGTGAATCTGCTTAGCCGCGTCAATCGGGACATTGCGTTCATACAGTACCTGCCCGTCGAGCAGCGTTTTGACGAGGGCTCCCTGATAAGTAATAATAGGGACATTGAGCTCGATTTGTTTGGCGATCTTTTGAGCGGAAGCGAACATGCGGCCAGTTGCCAGCGTAACCGTTACGCCCTGCGCTATGGCAGCCTCCATCGCGCGCTTCGTTCCTTCCGTTACGATGAGGTCATCCGTTAATAACGTGTCGTCAACATCAATTGCGATAAGTTTATACATACTAGCGGTAAAGCTCCTCTCCAAGCTCTTTATAGTTAAGAATAGGTTGATTGTAGCGAAAATGGCTCGCACATACAAGACAGGGAGCATGCTAACGAAGCAAGTTTTGCTTCACAAAACGGAGCGTATGCTTCCGAAGTAAGTTTTGCTTCACAAAACGGAGCGTATGCTTCCGAAGCAAGTTTTGCTTCACAAAACGGAGCGTATGCTTCCGAAGCAAGTTTTGCTTCACAAAACGGAGCGTATGCTTCCGAAGTAAGTTTTGCTTCACAAAACTTTGTAGGAGATGAACAAATGAACTATTTTACATCAGCGGCTGCAAAACAACGGTTTCTTTCCTTTTGCGTACTTGGGGCTTTTCTATTCGCGGCAATTGGCTTCACGGTAGGCGTGCTATGGATGGGAAATCGCTATCCGATGCTCAAGGAGCCTGCATTCAAGCAATTTACAGTGTCCTATAACAAAATCATTAAAGATTATTTGAACGGCGCCGAGCCGAAAAAGCTGATCAACGGGGCGGCAGTTGGCATGGTCAGCTCGCTTGAGGATCCTTATTCCCGCTATCTGGTGGAAGAAAAGGGAGATGCCTACACGCAGTCCTACGAAGGTGAAATATTCGGAATCGGAGCCGAGCTTCGGGAAGAAGAGGGCGAGTTCGTCATTACGGCGCTTACGAAGGGATCGCCTGCCGAGCGTGGAGGCTTGCTGCCTGGTGACATCATCATCTCCGTGGATAACCAGAAGCTGAGCGGCAAAACTTTCGATGATCTGTTAGGACTTGTCAGGGGAGAGGAAGGAACAAACGTCTCGCTTGAGGTTCAAAGAGCGAATCAATCAGAGCTGATCTCCATTACGCTGAAGCGCGAAGCGATACCCGTGCATACCGTCACGTCCGAGCTGCTGGATGGGGGCATCGGGCATGTAACGATCAGCCGCTTTGCAGAGAAGACGGCTGATGAATTCGAGGCGGCAATCAAAGAGCTTCAAGAGAAGCAGCCGCTCAAAGGCTTGCTGCTCGATATGCGATCCAATCCAGGCGGACTGCTTCAGCCGACGATTAAAATTGCAAGCACGCTGATCCCGAAGGATAAGGTCATTCTCAATGTCGTCTACAAAAACGAGCGGCAGACGATTTCCTACAAATCAAAGCAAGAGAAGGAATGGACGGTACCGATTGCCGTACTCGTGAATGGGCAGTCCGCGAGTGCGAGCGAGGTGCTCACCGCAGCCTTGAAGGAGTCCGCGGGCGCTACGGTTATCGGCGAGAAAACCTACGGCAAAGGTGTCGTTCAAGCTTTTAATCAATTTAAGGATGGATCAGTCCTAAGCTTAACCGAGGCCCAGTGGAAGACACCGGGAGGAACTTGGATCAATAAAACAGGGGTATCGCCTGATTTTGCGGTTGAGCTTCCCGCCTATACGCAGCTGCGACCGCTCGCTATCGGTACGGAGATGAAGGTTGGCAGCTATGGGGAGGATGTCAAAACCTTGCAGCTGATGCTGAAGGAGCTCGGCTATTCTCCGACAGGACAAGAAGGCATGTTCGATAAGGATACGGCTGAAGCGCTGCGGAAATTCCAAACGGCAGAGAAGCTGGAGGCTACGGGCAGCTTTAACGACAAAACAGGTTATCAGCTGCTGAGCAAGCTTCGGGAGAAGCTCGCCAAAGAAGACAGCCAGCTGATTAAAGGATTGGATGTCCTTAAAAATCGCGGTTGACAACGGGGATGATAATCATTATCATTAAGTAGGAAGCAATTCCTTCGTTGCGCTGCGGGGTGAATCGGTTGAAGAAGATTAAATATTGCAGACGGAATTTAAAGAACGGTTCAGAGCCGATTTATAAGGCGATGAAGAATCGATATCCGGATATTAAACAGAAGAAAAGCGATTGCCTCGGCGATTGCAAAACCTGTAAGCTGGAATGCTTTGTCGTCATAAAGTCGAAGACGGTAAGCGCGCCGTCGGCAGAAAAGCTTTACAAGCGATTGAAAAAAATGATCGGTTAACCCTTATATTTGGATACATTTACAAGAACGGCATTTGCCGTTCTTTGTTTTTATGTTAGAATAAGTACAATCTAGGAAAGCTGAGGTGCATGAGCATGAATGATGGACTAGCAGAAGCATTAAATGAACAGATGAATTTTGAGTTTTATTCAGCGCATGTGTATCTGGCAATGGCAGCGTATTGTTCGGGCGAAAGCCTGGATGGGTTTGCAAACTTCTTCATCGTACAAGCCGAGGAAGAACGTTTTCACGCTATGAAAATATACAAGTTTCTGAACGACCGCGGCCGCCGTGCCACGCTATCGGCGCTTGGCGAGCCAAATAACGAATATTCGTCCATCCTGGACACATTTGAGCAAGGCTATGGACATGAGCAGCAAAATACGAAACGTTTTTATAATTTGTCAGACCTTGCAATCAGCGATCGCGAGCATGCGACGATCAACTTCCTCAAATGGTTTATTGACGAGCAGGTGGAAGAAGAAGCGTTGTTCGATAACATTATCCATAAGCTGAAGCGTATCGATAAGGACAGCAACGCATTCTACATGTTGGATGCAGAGTTTGCCGGGCGTTCCTTTACCGCGCCGGCTCTTTAATATCATCAGCGCGACCATAAATATCCGAAAGCCGTTTGCACAGTAGAATGTGTGAACGGCTTTTTACTCTTATAGGCTTGAACGCTAATGTTCAATATGCACCAGTTTCTCGCTCGACAAAACATAGCACGTGGTTCCATTGGTCGGAGTCTGCTTCTACGCAGAACGCAGAACGCAGAACGCTGAAGCAAAACGAGTATGCATTCATTTTAATTATTTTCGGCGTGGAACTCCGTTGCCTGAAGTAGTAAGCTAATACTACGGAAACAGCTAGTTGGAAACGAAGAGGAGGAATGATTTTTTTGCAAACGATGTTTCGTTACAATTGGCAGGTCCGCGAAGATTGGTACAGATGGTGTGAGGACGTGCCTGAGAATGAACTGCTGCGTGAACGGACCGGTGGGGTTGGCGGGGTTTTACATACGCTCTTTCATATGGTCGACGTAGAGTGGAGCTGGATTCGTGCTCTTCAAGGAAAGCCTGATTTCCAAGAAAGCTTCAATGATTATGACAGCTTGGCGAAGGTACGCGAGCTTGACCGCGCTTTTAGACAGGATGTGGAGAGCTTCGTAATCGACTGGGACAGCAGCATGGAGCACCGCCGACACGTGGATCCCCAGCCAAACGGGAAAGCAGCCGTAGAATCCTGGGGTGAAATTATGCGTCATGTCATTGCCCATCATATCCATCACGCCGGACAATTATCGATATGGGCGAGGGAGATTGGCAAGAAGCCAGTGTCGGCTAACGTTATTGGAAGAGGACTCATGGAAATAGCGGCTGAGTGAAGAAGGATGCGGTTGAACGGAACCGTTTCTTGGAACAGAATAAGCGCAAAACGAAGGAGCGGCCTCCAGCATGTCCACATGCTGGAGGCCGCTCCTTCGTTTGCTAGTTGGAATCATTCAGTATGAGTGCAAGAAAAGAATCGACCAGCTCCGGGTCGAAATGGAGGCCGCGCTGCTCGGTAATAAAGGCTAGCGCGCGCTCCTCGGACCATTTCTCTTTGTATGGCCGGATGCTCGTAAGGGCATCAAACACGTCAACGACACTGACGATTCTTGCTTCAATCGGTATATCCTCTCCCGCAAGCTGGTGGGGATAGCCGCTTCCGTCCCACTTCTCATGGTGATAGAGAATGATGTTTTTGCCCATTTCGAGCTCTTGGTGGAAAAGATCGTCATTCAGCTCCGCATGAATTTTATCGATGATGTCAACGCCGATCTGAGTGTGCATCTCGACAATCTGTCGCTCATAATAAGCCAAGGGGCCCGGCTTGTACAAAATACCCTCGGGTATGCCCGATTTGCCGATATCGTGTAAAATGCTGGCGTGCGTGATCCGGTTGACGAGTTCCTCCGGCCAGTTTAGCTGCAGCCGTTCGTTGTGGAAATGGGTCAGCCGCTCCGTTAATTCGCGAACGCGTACGAGATGCTGCTCAATGCCGGGATCTCTTATTTCGCATGAAATCGCGAGTACCTTCAGCATCGAGCTTTGTATGGAGCCGATACGCTCCTCCGGCAAATAAAAGCCGCTTTTCAGCTTCTCCAGCTCGCGGAAGATCCCGACGTAGTAGAACGTCTCGTCAATCTCCATCACCGTAATCGTAATGGATGAATGCCAGATGCTGCTGTCTCTCCTGCGATTGGTAAATACGCCAGACCATGATAATCCAAGGCTGAGCGCGCGTTTCATCTGGTCATGCGTCTCTTTTGGCGTATAGGAGGTTCGCAGGACGCTTGCCTTTTTACCGTTTATTTCGGATGCGGCATACCCTGTTATTTTCTCATAGGGTGCATTCACGGCAAGGATGACATGGTTAATGTCCGTAATGATAACGGCATCGGCCAGCTTGAGGTATGGCGTCAGAAGTTCGTGTAGGGTACTCATGCTGCGATCGCTTCTCCTTATTTCTTCTTCTTGGGCAGAGTCTTCGTTCCTTGCTCCATCGGCGCCTCGCACAGCGGGCAAGGCCTTGTCTCGGATTGAGAGTCTTCATACGTAATGACGCGTTGCCATACTTGGCAAGTGGAGCTTGTACACAGCCATGCGAGAACAGATTCCGAATCTGCATCCTCCTCCTCGCCATTCGAGAAAGCGGAGCGAATAAAGCGGGATAGTTCCGCCGGCTTCCCCCGATAAAGCGCGGGAGAGCTTATATACAATTCTTCTTGAGCCCGCGTGACCGCAACATAAGCAAGGCGCCTTTCTTCCTCGAGCGCTTCGGCAAGCGAGTCTTCGCCTGTCTGAATGGAGGTCCGGTCGCTATGCTTGTCTGCGGCAAGCGCGGAGCTGTGCGGAAGGATGCCTTCCGAAGCACCGATGACGAATACGACGGGAAATTCGAGCCCTTTGGATTTGTGTATGGACATCAGCGATATCGCGCTGCGGTTATGCTCATGCTTTTGGAGCTTCTGCAGCGCCGCATGCTTGTCCGTAATATCATCAATATATGCAAGAAACGCCTCGATGGTGTCGTATGTGCCGGCTGCTGCTTCGAATTCATCAAGCACTTCCTTCAAGCCTTCTTTGTGCTCGGTCATTTCATGTTTTTTGCTCGTTTCAAGAAATTGGTCATAAAACGCTTGGCGAAGCTGCATAATAGCGGCAGTAGGCCTTAGATCGGCCAACGATTTGATCAGCTTGATCCGCTCTTTGATCTTATCCTTTTGGAATTCCTTGAGCTGAGGGAATTCTAGCAAATGGATAAGCGGCCATTTCTTTGCCCTTTGCTTGTCCTGGTTCCAAATAAATGCCATGGCTTGCTCGCGATTGACATACAAAGAGGGCAGCAGCGTTTCCATCGCATCGAAGTCGCGGCGGTCCTGCACGAGCCTCAGATGCGCGAGCAGCGGCTTGATCGCCCACTGGTCATAAAAGAGCTGGCCGTCTCCAAAGTCGATGAACGGGAGCTCCTTTGTCAAAAGCAGCTCTGTCAGTGCCCGGCTGCTGCTTGCCGTTCGGAATAGGACGGCATAGTCGCCGTAAGCGCGCTTTCCTGTATTCACCTGATTTGCAACCGTTTCAACGATCAGCATGGCTTCGTCCTGCGTGGATTTGAGCCGAGCATAAGCCGGGCTGACGCCTTTGGGCTTCACCGCCAGTAGCGTTTTCTCCTTGCGCAGCTTATTGTATTGAATAATGGCATTGCCGAGTCCTACGATTGTGCTCGTTGAACGGTAGTTGATATCAAGCACATAGGTAACCGCACCGGGATATTGATGGTCAAAGTTCAAGATATAATCGTTTTTGGCACCGTTGAAAGAATAGATCGTCTGATCGTCGTCGCCAACAACCATTAGGTTGCGATGCTTGTCCGCCAGCATTTGCACCAGCACGTACTGTACCTGGTTCGTATCCTGGAACTCGTCGATCATGACATATTGGAATCGATTCTGAAGTGCGGCAAGCAGTGCCTCGTCATCCTTCAGCAGCCTATAGGCTTCCAAAAGCAGATCGTCATAATCGAGCTTGTCCATGTCCTTCTTCCACTGCTCATAGCGCGTGAACAGCAGCTTCAGCTCACGTTCCTCCGTTGTTGCTGCTGGAAGTTCGCTGACGTTGATCATTTGCAGCTTAATGGCCGAGAGCTGGGCAAGCAGCGTCTCGGGCTCGTATTCGTTCTTCAGCAGCAGCTCACGCATCAGCCTTTTGAAAAAGATATGCTTCTGACCGGTTTCGCCAAGTATGCCTTGACGATAGCCTCGTCCCCTTAGCAGCTGGAGGCAGAACGAATGAAAGGTGCGCGCCTCAACTCCGTTTGCTGCTTGCGGATTAAGCGCAGGAAGAGAGCGGATGCGTCCGCGCATTTCGTCGGCAGCTTTTTTGGAGAAGGTCATTAATAGGATATGCTGAGGCTGCACGCGCCTAACAGCGAGCAAGTAAGCCGTCCGGCATACGAGAACGGAGGTTTTACCGGATCCAGCTCCCGCCAGCGTAAGCGCCGGTCCATGGTTGTGCCGTACGGCAGTCAGCTGCGGCCTATTGAGGGATATGCCGTATTGCTCCAAAGAGCGGAAGAAACCGGAATCCTGCTCATCGTTTCCGACCAGCTGGCGGCTCGTCTTGGACTCTGCGGTTGGGGCGAAGGGAACCTCTCTGTCCTTGACCCCTATAGGGAATGTATAATAGTTGTTGCCCATTGCTTCATCACCTTTAGTAATTATATTTGTTTATTATAACAGAACAATAATCAGAATGAGGGATGTCATCATGATAGAATCAGCCAAAATAGAAGACGCGGAAGAGGTAATGCCGCTGGTGCTGGCCGCCATTGGCCATATTGCCTTTACGCTGGCAGGTACGGAGGATTTAGAGGAAGCTAGGCGCATTCTCATTGGATTTTATATGAGGGAAGACAATCGCATCAGCTACAAGCATGTACTCGTAGACAGGCGGCAGCATAAAATTGCCGGCATGCTGCTAAGCTATGCGGGAGATGGAGCTGCGGCGCTTGATTTGCCGTTTGCTGCGCGTGGCGGCGATGCCATTGTGGTGGAGGCAAGGGAGGGAGAGTATTATCTGGACTCTATCGCCGTCGATGAGCATTATCAAGGGCAGGGCATTGCCAAAGCGTTGATCAGCGCATTCGAGAGCAAGGGCCGGGAGCAAGGCTACAGCAAGCTCTCGCTCATCGTCGAGCCGAAAAATGCAAGAGCTTATGCGCTGTACAAAAAGCTGAATTACGAGGAAGACGGCTCGATCCAGGTAAGCGGCAGCCGTTATACCCGCATGGTTAAAAAGCTATGATGCCATGCTAAAGTTAATTATGGAATAATAAGGGTTTTTACGGTAAGATGAGAGAGTTGTTAACCTTATTAATAATAGACTTTCATCGTAACCGGGGGCGTGTTGTGCATGGCAAGTACTAGCTTTAAATCGAAATTGGCTTACAGCTCGGGCAATTTATCGGTAAACCTGATCGCGCAAGCCTTTGCATCCTACATCGTCTTCTATTACGTAGACGTGCTTGGGGTGAAACCGACGCTAATCAGCGCGGCAATGGTTATCCACGGCATCGTGAATGCGGTGTTAAATCCGTTGTTTGGGCATATCTCGGATCGGACCAGCAGCCGGTTCGGAAGGCGCGTACCGTACATGCTGTTCGGCATGGTGCCGCTCGCGGCCTTATTTACGGCCATATGGTTCCCGGTGGGAAGCGGGATGACGTTGTTTTGGTATTTTTTAACGATCGTGCTGCTTTATGATATTTTGTTCGTCATGGTCGTACTGAATTATTCGGCACTATTTCCGGAGATGTTCACGACGATGAAGGAGCGGGCTTCCGTCTCCTCATGGCGGCAAATGTTCGGGATTGTCGGCATGATTATCGGTGTGGCACTGCCGCCGCTCGTTTACGGCAAGCTGGGCTGGGGGCCAATGGGAGCCATATTTGCAGGCATTGCGTTAGTTTTTTTGATTATTATGGTATCGGCAAGCAAAGAGGCGCGAGTCGTTAAGCGCGAAGAGATCGGTTTTGCGCAATCCCTGAAATTCACGTTTTCGAATAAGGCGTTCGTTTGGTTTGTCATTGGCAGCTTCTTCGTGCAATTCACCTTTGCGATGCTGCCGGCGGCGATTCCGTTTTTCACCAAATACGTGCTCGCCGCGGGGGATGAGAGCAATACGGTATTGCTTGGCGCGATTTTTATTTCGGCTATCCCCTGCGTCTACCTTTGGGGCAGATTGGTACAGAAGTGGGGACCGCGCCAAACGGTCATCGTTGCGGTCAGCATCTATGCGCTTGCCATGATTCCTTTTCTTTTCGTGCAAAGCGTTGCAACCGCCGCCGCCGCCGCGGCCGCAATCGGTATTGGGCTTGCCGGGCTGCTCGTGCTGCTGGACGTTCTCTTGTCCGAAATCATCGACGAGGATGAAAAGCGGACGGGAGTGCGCAGGGAAGGCATGTATTTCGGAATGAACGGATTTATCGTCAAATGGGGCGTGTCGCTCCAGGCTGTCGTACTAGGCGTAATTCTAGAGGCCAGCGGATACGTGAAGGATGCGGTGCAAGCTGAAGCCGCCGTATGGGGCATCCGCTCCATGCTGAGCATTATCCCGTTCATCGCTTTGCTAATCGCTCTTGTTTTCTTCTTCTTGTATCCAATCAGACAGACTAACTCCAAAGCTGGAAATGGTGATCTCAACTAATGCTTCTTCGACTTAAGGAATGGATCAACCGAAATAGACTGCTTGCTCTATTATTTGCTGTTGGCGCGGCCGTGCGGGTGCTTTACGCAGGAGCGATACCGGGCGGACTGAACCAGGATGAGGCTTCCATTGGCTACGAGGCTTACTCAATCCTTCATTATGGAATGGATCGCAACGGCATAACGCTGCCGATTCACTTGATCGCATGGGGAAGCGGGCAAAACGCGCTATATGCCTATCTATCCATTCCGTTTGTTTACTTATTCGGTTTGAATCCGTTAAGCATCCGAATGGTCAGCATGCTGTTTGGCTTGCTCGGGATGGTATTGTTTTATCTCATTGCGAAGCGAGTCTTTAAGAAGGAAGCAGCTGCCTTATCGTCAGCATTCCTTATTGTCATTTGTCCTTGGCATATTATGATGTCCAGATGGGCGCTTGAGTCTAATATTTTTCCTACCCTGGTGCTGCTGGCTGTCTATTTTTTGTTCAAGGCGTTTGAGCAGCCGAAATGGCTGGTCGGCTTCGCGATTACGCTTGCCCTTTCACTCTATGCATACGGGACCGCTTATTTTTTCGTACCCGTGTTTGGATTGAGCGTGCTTGTGCTGCTTGCCGTGAAACAAACGATCAAGCGTAGCCTGCTGGTCTGGAACAGCTTGCTGCTGCTTGTTTTAGCGGTTCCGATCGGTTTGTTTCTATTCGTTAATCGCATGGATAGGCCGATGATGCAGTTTCTATTTTCAATTCCGAAGCTGACGGTCCCTCGCGTTGAGGAGGTTTCATCCGCATTCGAGGGTCAGCCGCTGGCGATGTTCTCGCATCATTTCAAGTCATTCTTGCAGCTGTATGTGACGCAAAATGATGGACTCTTGTGGAACGCGATCCCGAAATTCGGTTATATGTATCCATTGGCTTTGCCGATTATCGGCATGGGGATTATTTATGGGATATATCGGCTCTTCGTCCGATTCCGCGTGGAAACGGCGGTCATAGCATTATGGCTCGGAACCGCGCTGCTCATGACGCTAATAACAGACGTTAATATCAACCGCATTAATATTATCTTTTACCCGACGGTATTCGTGGCTGCAGCGGGCCTGGTTTGGCTGCATAAGCATATCAAGTATGCGCTCGCTATTGCGATCACGGCATTCTCCGTTTATTTTGGCTTGTTTTGCGGGCAGTACTTCACTTCCTACTCGAAGCAGATCAGTCCGATGTTCTACGAGTCCTTTGGGGAGGCGATCCAGTATGCATCCGATGCGACCGAGGGTACCGTCTACGTGACGGATGAGGTCATGATGCCATATATTTATGTGTTGTTTTATGAACGAATTTCCCCGCAGCTGTATTTGGATACGGTGGACTATATTAACCCGGGTGGAGCCTTTCAGTTTGTCCGCTCCTTTGGCCGGTATCAATTCGGGAAGCCGGCGATTCAATCGGGGGCGGAAGCTGCCTATGTTGTTTCGAACAGCGCTCCTCTTCCTGACGAAAAATTAGGTTACCAAATCAAAAAGTTCAAAAACTACACGGTTGTGAGCGGAAAAGGCGAGCAGGAGGAAACGGATGCTCACGTTTCGTTCCGGAATGGCGGCTTCGAGGAAGGGCAGCCATATTGGAGGTTTACGATAGGCGCGGGCATTGCTGGAAATCGGCCATTCGGCGGCACGAAGCTGCTGTACTTGGATCCGGGCAAGGATCAGCGTGCTTCACAGACCTTCGTTAACTCCGAGGCAGGTAACTACTCGTTGTCGGCTATGGCAAGCGCTAATGCGGAGGGCGGAGCAATAGGCGTGTTGGTTAACGGAAGAAAGATACAGGAGCAGGAAATTGACGTTCGGGAAGAATATGCGAAAATCCAGCTGCCCGCCGTTTCGATCGCGGAACAGGATGTAGTGACGGTATATGTTCAGGGCGGTTCCGGCTGGGTGAACATCGATGACATGGTATGGACGCTTCAAAAATGACGGAATGAACATATGCGCCACAGCCATTAGAAAGTGGATGGTTGTGATGTGCATACGTTTATCCCGTATGGTTTGAGCGTTTCCAATCAATTTTTAGGTTTTATCCTTCTACTGGCTTGCCGTTTATGTAATAGCTGTCTTCGCGGTAGGCATGGAATACAATCTCGATTTCCTCGATTCCGAGCTGCGCGACGTGGCGGTTGACCGCTTCCGCGAAGCGGCTGCGAACCTGCTGACCGCGCTCGAACCAGCCAACTTCGATAAATGCGAAGGAAGGCTCGCCGGGCATGCCGCCATAAACATTCGCCGCGTGCAGACATGCCATCGTGAAATTATCGGTACCGCATTCGCAGATATCCGCGAGCTCATCGGCAAGGGCGGATGTAACGGTTAACAATTGATCAGCGGCAACGCCGCGGAATACTAAATGAGGCATAGGTTATTCCTCCCATTCAAGCTAGAATAAATGCTGTTTGTAGTATATCAGAAAAAAGCACCGGCCGCTTTTTGACCAGCAGCCGATGCTTTTTTAGTTTTCTACTCCTTCGGCGACATGGAACGGCCGGAGAAACAGCTTCGGAATTTCGGTTTCGAACCGGACTAGCTTGCCTGTAACGGGATGAGTGAAGGCGAGTACGCGGGCATGTAGGCCGAGACGGCCGATAGTTCGTGATTTGGCGCCGTACTTTTTGTCTCCAACAACAGGGTGGCCGATATCCTCCATATGCACGCGGATTTGGTTTTTACGCCCAGTTTCAAGCTGAACCTCCAGCAAGGAGAAGCTTTTATTCGAACGAAGCACCTTATAGTGGGTAACGGCGTGCAAGCCGTCATTCGGGTAGGAGCTGGAGTACATTTTGAGCGTCTTGCTTTCTTTAAGCCAGGAGGAAATCGTACCTTTCTCCTTTTTGACCGCACCTTCGACGAGCGCGACATAAATGCGCTCTTGAACGGTGTCCTGCCAGCTGTTTTGCAGCTGCTGCTGCACGGCCTCGCTTTTGGCGAACATCATGACCCCTGAAGTATCGCGGTCGAGCCTATGCACGACGAAAATGCGGTTCTTCGAATTCTCGAGCCTGACATGGGCGGTAAGCTGGCGATAAGCCGTCACCTCATTCTCAGGCGCAGAGTCGGACGAAATAGACAACAGCCCGGACTCTTTCTTAATGACGATAATATGTTCATCTTCGAACAGGATCGCAAGGCCTTCAAGGGGGAGCTTCTCCTGAGGCCGATCCTTGCCTACCGTGACGGTCTGGCCTGGCTGGAGCTGATAATTATATGCAGTGGTTGATTTGCCGCTGACTGATACTTGTCCGTGCGCAAGTATGGATTTGACGACGTTGCGGCCTGCACCGGATATATTTTGTAAGAGAAAAGGCAGCAGCTCCATCGGCTCCGTGACCGGATAGGACTTGCTCTTGTCTGCTTGTGTTTGAGGAGCTCTTCGCTTTTTCCCTCTTTGCATGTAAAACCCTCCTAGATTCAATGCTCCTACTATACCACGAGTGAGCGGGTCTGTTCTAATCTTCTATTTACGTTAAACTCATATTCTATGAAATCCGGTTTAATAGACAAAGCATCATGAGGAATGGTAGGATTATTGATAGATATACCAAATGGCGAAAATGGAAAAGTTTGGAGGAAATCAACGCGTGAAAACAAAACTGATTCATTCCTTGCTGAGTCCTTTGCTGGTAGCAGGCTTATTGCTAGCTCCGCTTCCGGGATTAAGCGGCCATGCCGCAGCAGCAAGCGTTACGACAAAAGCGACTGCTGCCGCAGCGCAGCAATTGCAAGTCATTGTAGACGGAAAGAAAATCTCTTTATCGGCGGCTGCCTATGCGGAGAATGGCGTTACATACGTACCAATGCGCGATATTTTCAAGGCATTAGGCGCATCGGTTACTTGGGAAAGCAAGACGCAGACGATTATCGCACGCAAAGGGTATTTATCTATTTCTCTTCAGGTTGGCAAGAAGACGGCTGTCATTAACGGCAAAACGGTTAAGCTGGATGCACCTGCTCTCATTCGGAAAGGCGTTACCTTCGTGCCGGCCCGTTTTATAGCAGAATCGCTTAACGCTACGGTGAAATGGGATAAAGCGGCAAATGCAGTGCGGATTACGTCCCAAGAGGCTGCGGAGAATGCTGAATATGAGGAATGGCTGGAATCGCAAAAAAATCTGCCTACGCTGACAAGCAAAGAAATCGTAGATAAATTCGATGAAAGCGTCGTTCTAATCATGACGAATCGCGCACAGGGAAGCGGCGTTGTGATCGGCGAAAATTTGATTCTCACCAATTATCACGTCATCGTGGATGCTGCATCTGCTACCGCATTAACGATCAATGGCAAGCAGCTTACGATTACTGGCGTTGTGAAATACGACGAGGATGCCGATCTCGCAATCGTTAGAACGGGAGGAGCGATCGGAATCGCGCCTGTCACGCTAGGTTACGGACTCAATTCGTACAAAGGCGGAAAGGTCGTAGCAATCGGCAGCCCGCTTGGGCTGCAGAATACGGTTTCTGACGGTCTGATCAGCAATATCACGTATCAGGATGGCATTAGATATATACAAACGAGCGCTCCAATTGATCACGGAAGCTCTGGCGGCGCATTGTTTAATGAATTCGGAGATCTAGTGGGGATCACTACGCTAGGCTATTCCGGCACGAGCGCTGACCTCAATTTTGCCGTGTCCGTCATTCATGCGGCAAGCTTGAACAGCGAAATTACAGAGAAGGATATCGCTGACGCCAAGTTTTTGCCTTCGAGCTTGCCGGCAACCTTAGTGGGAGCGCCATTGACAGACATCGAGAAGCTGCTTAAGGATCAATATGGCATGCTCTCCACGACAGAGGGCGACGCAGCATTCACGAAGTGGGCGGCTAACCGCGATTCCTCGGGCTGGCTGGTGCTCACGGCTGAGATAGATCCTTTATTCTATATGTATTACGGCGCTGCCTCCGCCCAGGAGCTTCGCTTATGGGCCATCAACTTAGGCCATGAGTTCCATGAAATGCTGCCGGACGAGAAAATTCAAGTATTGGTCAACTATGAGCGCGAATACGGCTTCGAGCCGCGGGGCTTTGCCTCGGGCGAGGTGACTGCGCTTGGCGGGGACAAGTGGCGGGTACGTTTCCCTGTCATCGATATGCAGCTCAAAAACGAGCTATTTATTAAAGTGCGCGTGTAAAAGGATAGAGGCATAAGCTGGCGGAATGAGCGCCCGTTCGATGCCTCTTCTTTTTTTTGCTTTTTTTCGGTACAATAGAAGGCATCTTGCTCGATGCGGGAGTGCATTACTTAATTCCGCACGGAAAGCAAATGCTTAAGTTAGAGAGGTTATGCTATGAAAGTGGTACTGTCCACCTTAAACGCTAAATTTATACACACATCGCTTGCCCTGCGCTGCCTGAAGGCGTTCAGCGGCGACCGATTCGATATTGAAATCGCGGAATATACGATCAAAGACCCGGTGATGAACATTGTCTCGGATATCTATTCGCGCAAACCGGACGTCGTAGGCTTCTCCTGTTACATTTGGAACATTGAGGAAACGATTACGGTCATTAACATGCTGCGCAAAATCATGCCGGAAATCAAAATTATTCTCGGCGGACCGGAAGTCAGCTACGATATGGACTATTGGATGGAACGCGTGCAGGAGATCGACTTTATCGTGGTTGGGGAAGGCGAAGAGACCTTCCATCATCTGCTGACGGAGATCGAGGGAGACGGGAAGTACCATATGGTATTCGGCGTTACCTACAGAAAGCAGCGCGAGGATCGCGTCGAGGTGCTTATTAACCCTCCGCGCCCGAAGCTGAACCTGAACGAGCTGCCTTCCCCGCATCGCTTCGAGGAGGATATTCCCCATCTTGGCAGCCGTGTGGTGTATTTCGAGACAAGCCGCGGCTGTCCTTTCAGCTGCCAGTTCTGCTTATCGAGCATCGAGGTCGGCGTCCGCTACTACGATATGGAGCGTACGAAAGCAGATATTTTGTATTTGATCGAGAAAGGCGCCAAGCTCATTAAGTTCGTGGATAGAACCTTTAACATCAAACGGGATTACGCACTCGAAATTTTTGAGTTTCTGATCAAAAACCATCAAGGCTGCGTTTTTCAATTCGAGATTACAGCTGATATTATGCGCCCTGAGGTGCTTGACTATCTGGCAGAGCATGCGCCAGCCGGCATCTTCCGCTTCGAAATCGGCGTGCAGTCGACCAATGATTCAACAAACGAGGCGGTGCAGCGCCGCCAAAACTGGATGAAGCTTGTCCGTACGGTCATGAAGGTGAAAAACTCGCAAAAGATCGATCAGCATCTCGATTTGATTGCGGGCTTGCCGCTTGAGAACTACGATACGTTCAGGGGTACGTTCAACGATGTGTTCGAGCTAAGGCCGGAAGAGCTCCAGCTTGGCTTTCTCAAAATGCTTCGCGGCACCGGCTTGCGGCGGGAAGCAGACAAATGGGGCTATATCTACATGGACCGCTCGCCCTATGAAATGCTTGGGAATGATCTCATGCCTTTCGGCGATATCGTTCGCATTAAGCGGGTAGAGGATGTGCTTGAGAAATACTGGAATGCCCATCGGATGGACCATACGCTGCTTTACTTGGTCGATCGCGTATTTCCGTCGCCGTTTGATTTCTTCCAGGCCTTTGGCGATTTCTGGGAGCGCAGCGGCTGGCAAAAAATCGGCCACCAGCTTGAGGATCTGTACTCACGGCTCTGGGCATTCCTTGAATCCTTGCCGCGCTCGGGCAAGTTAGCGATAGGATCATTACCTGTTCCGCAGGAGGATGCCGAGAAGCAATCGTTTACGTTTGATGAAGTGCTGGCGATTGCCGGTTCGCGTCTTGATTCGGATGTGGTGCTGGGATTAATGAAATATGATTATTTCCTGAACCATAACTACAAACCGCGCAAAACCTGGTGGGAGTTTACGATGGACAAGTCTGTATGGAGCGGATGGATGCGCCGATTGGCAGAGCGTCCTGCGGATGTATCGCCGGAGTTCGCCGCGTTAAAGCTCGGTGAGAAGGAGCTGCACAAGCATGCGGTAATCGAGAAGCTGCCGTTTGATCTCGCGACGTTCCTGTCAACGGGGGAGGTCGTTCGCGGACGCCATACGCTGCTTGCCGTACTCTATGCGCTTGAAGCCGGAAGCAGCAAGCCGAAGCCGCGGCCATTTACGTTAACGATTGAAGTCGAGCAAGAGGCGCTGCAAAGCTAATCTGACATAAAATGAAAAGAACCGCCGCCCTAGGCCATGCCTAGGGAAGGCGGTTTTTTGCAAATTATAAGACTTTATAGGTTTCACGCGATAAAGTATTCTTCTATTTTTACGAGAAACGGATACCGTCCTCACGCGGAGGACGGCGAAGCCGTTTCTTCTTGTATCGTAAGCGTTAAACAACAGCAGCGGGTACGATGCTTCTAAGCACGGTCATGCTGCCAGATAGCTCATAGCTGCCGAGGTTGGCAGGAAGCAGGAAGCATTCGCCTGCTTTCACGGCTTGCTCGCCGTCATCCCATTTCAATGCGCCGTCGCCTTCAGCAATGACTAGAATAACGAAGCTCTCCAAGGAAGTGGACAGCTGCCATGGTGCGGCAACAATGCCTTTCTCTACGACAAAGTAAGGAGAAGAAGCAATCGTCAGCCATTCGCCTGCCACGGCATGGTCGGTCTTCATGCGTGCAGCGCCTGCGCCTTCATAGGCAATCACGTTGAGGGAATCCTCGATATGCAGCTCACGCAGCTGTCCGTCAAGGCCTGGACGGTCGTAATCGAACAATCGGTAGGTCGTATCGGAGTTTTGCTGGATCTCGGCTACGACAACGCCGGAGCAAAGCGCGTGCACCGTACCGGCAGGAATGTAGAATGCATCCCCGGCTTGAACGGATACCTCCTGCAGCGTTTCCATGATGCGTCCTTCTGTAATAGCGGCTTCCATGCTGGAGCGGTCCACTCCGTCCTTCAAGCCATAAATGATTTTTGCGCCTGGCTTGGCAGCAAGAATATACCACATCTCCGTTTTGCCGAGCTCGCCGGCAGGCAGGCCCGCGTATGCATCGGTTGGATGTACTTGGATGGAAAGATCGTCGTTGCAATCGAGAAGCTTAATAAGAAGCGGGAAACGGCCGTTTTTTTCGGAAAAGCCCTGTGTGCCGAACCAAACCGGACCGTAAGTCTCGCGAATTTGATCAAGGCCGGTGCCTGAAAGCTCGCCATTCATAACCTTGGTTGTCCCATTTGGATGGTCACCGATCATCCAGCCTTCGCCGATCGAGCCTTCAGGAAGCTCAAGGCCAAAGCCCTCCAAAGCGCGCCCGCCCCAAATTCTTTCTTTCATCTCTGCTTTAAACTGTAATGGATATGGTTTTACTGTCATCTCTGATCTCTCCCATTTCTATTATATGTAGGGCTGCTGCAGCTGCATCATATTCGATAATAGCGCCCTTTCGTATCATAATCTAGTAACCAATTACCTAGCCGCGGCTGGACGTTTTTCAATTGCAATGAGATAAGGCGCCGAAGCGCGCTGCAATTGCCGATATATTACCGTCTGCGCGGAATGCTGGGGAAGCTGCGCCGCCCATTGCTCTACGCTGTTTGCTTCGTCTGCCCCGCCAGGATGGCCGGGATATAAGACGCAGGTAATGATTCCGCCAGGACGCAGCAAACGGAGTGCGTCTTCAAGCGCGAGCAACGTTGACGCGGGTTCGGTAATAACCGTAAGGTCGCTGCTTCCCGGCAAGTAGCCGAGGTTGAACATAACGGTTGCGACTTGTCCGATTGCGTTGCCGTCAACTACGGATGCCATGCCTGCATGGCTCTCAAGCAACAGCTTCACATCCGGCAGCTTATTGGCGCTTGCTAACGAAGAGAGCCGGTCCTGCGTGCGATCGAGCGCTTCCTGCTGAATATCGAAGGCATATACGGTACCCTTCGGTCCGACAAGCTCTGCGAGCATTAGTGTATCGACACCGCCGCCGGCGGTAGCATCAATTACGATGTCCCCTGGCGAAGTGCGCTCAGCGATCCATTTGTGAGCCATGCTTAGGACGGATAGAAAACCCATGGCAACCTCCTATACCTGTGGTTGGAACCGCAGGCTAATGTTTAGCATGCATTGCAGCCTATGACTCTGAGTGCCAAAGCTTTCCCTGCCAAGTATTGCGGCGCTTCAGCTCATCGTCGAACGCGTTAAGCACTGCCCATTTGTTTAGGCTCCACATCGGTCCGATCAGAAGATCGCGCGGCGCATCCCCGGTGAGACGGTGAACAATCATCCCGGGAGGCAGAAACTCAAGGGTATCGACAATCAGATTCACGTACTCGTCCTGCTCCAAAAACTGCAGAAGGCCGGCTTCATACTGGCGAACCATTGGCGTCTTGCGCATGAGATGCAGCAAATGGATCTTAATGCCCTGTACATCCATTTGGGCAACCGCACGCCCCGTTTCGAGCATCATTTCATGTGTTTCCTGCGGAAGCCCGTATATGACGTGTGCGCAGACGCGAATGCCGCGAGCGCGAAGCCGGTTCACGGCATCAACGAAGCACGCGGTGTCATGTGCCCGGTTGATGAGCTCGGAGGTCGATTCGTGCACGGTCTGAAGACCCATCTCCACCCAAAGGTAGGTACGCTCATTCAACTCGGCCAAATAATCAACGACATCGTCAGGCAAACAATCGGGACGGGTTGCTATAGAAAGGCCAACGACTCCGGGCTGCTTTAAAATGATCTCATAATACTCACGCAGTTCCTCAACAGGCGCATACGTATTCGTATACGCCTGGAAATATCCGATATATTGCGCCTCCTGCCATTTCTGATGCTGGCGGTCGCGAATGTTATTGAACTGCGTGACCAGATCGTCACGGCGGCTGCCGGCAAAATCTCCTGAGCCGCGTGCGCTGCAGAACGTACAGCCGCCTTTCGCGATTGAGCCGTCGCGGTTCGGACAGGTGAAGCCGGCATCGAGCGTTACCTTGAACACTTTCCCGCCGAATTGCTCCCGCATTTCGTAATTCCATGTATGAAATCGTTTATCGCCCCAGAGTGATGGCTGCGATGTGTCTAATCCAATCATCGATTTCCCCTACTTTCAACACATACATCCTATATTTTAGCGAAAAACGAGCGGAAAAGCCACGTTTGATCTCAAGCAGAGGTTTGAATGTTCGGAAACCGCTTTAATTGGAAATTATTTTTGAAATGGAGTAATTTGGGCTTGCTTAACCTTACATGAAGTGTTATATTAAAAGTGCGACATAACAACAAATAAACCTGACATAGCCCAATTGCACCTGTATTCATGAAACGTCGATTAAATGGAAATACTCTTACAATAAATCGATGAGGTGATTAGAGATGAATAATGTATCCAAAATTTTGCGCGGCGATGATACCGTAACTGTCGAGCTAACTGTAAAAGAACTGATGGCACTTACGGGTGTCCGTTTTCACAATAACCACGGCGTAGAAATTTCTGCCCGGAAGAAACTTAATGAAGTGCTGGTCGATACTTACGAGCGCGAGCAGCAAGAGAATGGCCCCATTCCTTACCAGCTTTTATCTTAAGCATGGTTAAGCGAGCAAAACCCATAAAGCCGAGTATCCAATAACGGATGCCGGCTTTTTTCAATGAGCGGCCCGTTTGATTAGACCTCTTTACATTGTTTAGATTGTTGGGCACAATAAGGAATAGTCTATTCGTTGCATCGTCTACGATAATTGGAGGAATCACTGCATATGCGTTTAAGAGGAAGAAAAGGAATTCGTGAAAGTTTAGAGGGCCAACCGGAGCTGGTTGTGCTTGATGCCGCTCCCCACAAAGGGAAATGGCGTGAGTTTTTTGGAAACGATCAGCCGATATACGTCGAGCTGGGGATGGGGAAAGGCCGCTTTATTAGCCAAATGAGCGTTCGCTATCCGCATATCAACTTCATCGGCGTCGATATGTATGACGAGTTGCTGCGCCGGGCGAGCGATAAGGCTCGGATTGTCTGGGAACAAAAAGGGGAGTCTCATCCGCCGAATCTAGCCTTGCTTCGCGCAAATATCGAAGGCATCGAGACGATGTTCGCACCTGGAGAAATCGAACGCGTTCATCTTAATTTCAGTGATCCTTGGCCTAAAGCGAAGCATGCCCGCCGGAGACTTACGCACCCGAGACTTGTCGCCAAGTATATCGAGCTGCTCAATGAGCGCGGTGAAATCCATTTCAAGACCGACTCGCAGTCTTTGTTTGAGTTTTCCTTGAATAGCTTCGCAGAGATGGAGCTTATTATGCGCAATATATCGCTCCATCTACATAAAGAAGGCCCCCGAGAGGACCTTGTGTTTACCGAGTATGAAATGAAGTTTATGGAAAAAGGGCAAAACATATACCGCGTTGAAGCCGTAATCGGCTCCGAGGCACTCCAGAAGCATCGCGAAGCGAAGCAGGAGAAGTCATTAAAGGAAGAAGCAGAAGCCAGCAAGGCGGAAGATAGCGATTCAGAGGAAGAAAATGATTAGTTGATTCCTACAGCCGTGCCTACCCATGAATAATTGACGGCTATTGCAGTCACTGTTCCGATTAGCGCGCCTGCCGCAACGTCTGAAGGATAATGCAGGCCCAAGTACATCCTTGACCATCCCACCGATACACCTATTATAAGCGCAATGGGGATGAGCAAGGTTAACCAGACTCCGCTGGTCAGCAGGATCGGGACGAGCCATGCGAATATAGCGGTGGTATGGCCGGATGGAAAGGAAGAATCCACTAACGGATTATGTCCCGTATTGACGTCCGGCATCGCCTGGTAAGGCCTAAGCCGTTTGAATTTCCGTTTTACGACGGCCACAGGCAGGTGGCTGATGATAACCGCAGTCAAGCATTGCCAGCCCGTAAGGCTCCATGGTGCAGGTGCGAGTATTGCATATAGCAGGGCGGTTGCGAGCGTGAAGGTAGCGCCGCCCATATGTGTGACTGTGCTTAGCCATTTACCCAGAAATCGCTGTCGTTTCCCCCCAGAAGGTCTCCGATTTGCCCAAATCAGCATTTTTTGCTCACTTGTTTTCAGCCAGCCTATCATTCTTTCCATCGCTGTCATCCTCCTAACGGTGGCTTACTTTAAATGGTGCATTTCTTAAAATATAGGAAAGTATATGGTTTCGCCATACTTTCCTATATTTCACGGAATGAAACGCACTGTGCCGCCAGAGGACAGCGACAGCCATTTCACCTTAGATAAATTTAATTTTATCATGTTTTTGTAAGCCGAGCGTAAACTATTTCTTGTCCCATTATTAAAGATAAGTAAGTATTATAGCATTTATTTGGACATCTGTGTGTCCGGCGGACGCCCGCAACCGGCATAGCAGAATGCCTAGGAAAAACGTACCAGATAAAAGATGCAAATATTGATGCGATTTGCTGTTTAATAATGTGCAGTTGATGGTAAAACTGTAATGGACATATATTCGGTCGTAGCGGCAGAACTTGTCGAAACCGCAAATCATGTCATCGGGGATGGTCTAGTTCACCTGTTCGTCACACAAGGTTAGCGAAACTTAAGAAACATTTTCATGTCTTCCATCGTAAATAAGGACGTTAGTGCTAAAAAGTCAGTAAATGGTTGAAAATAAGGCTGAGTCGTCGTAAAAGGAGGTAATGCGTTCATTGGCATGCCATGCAAGCGTTTTTCTGCCAAGATTAAGCCTAATGGAGACAAATTCAACTTTTGACAAAGAAGATGTTTCTGTGGAGAATCAATAAAGGTCCGAGAGTGTTTGCAGAGAAACACTCGTTCAAAGAGAAAATATATAATAAAAAGCTTGCGGCAGTTATGAGTGATTGCTGAAAAAAAGCAAAAAAATGGGGTCTCAAGGGGGCAGTATCGCATGGTTCTTAGTGTTATTTTTATCGCGTTTCAAATCGTAATGGCTTCACTTGCGGTTTACCAGTTCGGTATTTCTATTTTTGGAATGATCAAAAACAAAAGCCGAAAGCATCACGCTGCACAAAAATCGTTTGCAGTGCTTGTAGCGGCGCATAACGAAGAGCAAGTGGTCGGGGCGCTAATCGAAAACTTGAAGAAAATGGACTATCCAGAAGAGCTATACGATATATTTGTAATTTGTGATAATTGCACGGATGGCACGGCAGATATTAGCCGCAGCATGGGGGTACATGCATGCGAGAGAACGAACCAGCTGCTTCGCGGCAAAGGCTATGCGATCGAATGGATGCTCAAGGAGCTGTGGGCTATGCCCCGCCAATATGACGCGGTTGTCATGTTCGATGCGGATAACCTGGTGAATCCGGACTTCTTGCAATTGATGAATGATGATTTGTGCGAAGGCCACCAAGTGATTCAAGGATATTTGGATACGAAGAACCCTGGCGATTCATGGGTTACCGCAGCTTATGGCATTACGTATTGGTATTGCAATCGCTTGTGGCAGCTGTCGAGGACAAACCTCAAGATGAGCAACTTTCTTGGCGGAACCGGCATGTGCTTCGAATCTGCGCTGTTGAAAGATATGGGCTGGGGCGCAACGAGCTTGGTTGAAGATTTGGAATTCTCGATGCGCTGCGTGCAGCGAGGCATTTATCCAATCTTGAACTATGATGCGAAAGTGTACGACGAGAAGCCAGTCACGTTCAAGGCTTCGGCAAGGCAGCGCCTTCGCTGGATGCAAGGGCATTTCAACGTTGCCCGCAATTACTTTTTCCCGCTACTATGGGCAAGCATCAAGGAACGCAACTTCGTGAAATTCGATTCGGCGATCTACACGATCTCCGTATATAATACACTGCTTGGTTTCATTCTGACGCTGGTGATGTGGATCGATATCGCGATCCCATCCACGAACTACCTAGACTCGCTGTATAATTATTTGCCTTGGTGGACGGTAGGAATCGCTGCTTTTGCCGGGATTATTCAGTTCCCGATAGCGCTCATGCTAGAAGGAGTGAAATCGTGGAAGATGTATGCGCATCTGCTGACATTGCCGTTCTTCCTCATATCGTGGTGGCCGATTACGTTCTACGCATTCTTTACTCAGAACAACAAAACGTGGAGTCATACGCAACATACACGCGTTGTTCGCATCGAGGAAGTACAGAGCAAATAGCGTTGACGTTCGTTCGGTAACGTATTTCAAAAACATATTTTCAGCTGTTGACATGGCTTCGTAGGCCATGGTATAGTAACACGGTAACATTTCCAACTAACTTAATGACGCACAAGCAGAAGCACCCGCTTCTCACCTTTCGGCTAAGGCTGGCTGGTTCGCGATAATCGATTAGTCATTCCATCGTTTCTAACGAAATGATGCTCTGACATACATGTACGGTTATGAGATGCGGGTTCGAGCGAACCCGCATTTTTTTATTGCGTAGAGACATGAAACAACCATTTTTGGAGGTGGCACGTTATTAGCAGAGAACATCAAATCAATGATGAGATCCGGGCCAGAGAAGTGCGTTTAGTAGGTGCAGAAGGCGAGCAGATCGGTATTAAATCGATTCGCGATGCTATGCAGCTAGCTGTTGAACTTAATTTGGACCTGGTGAACGTCGCACCGACGGCTAAGCCGCCGGTATGCCGGATCATGGACTACGGAAAGTTCCGTTATGAGCAGCAGAAGAAAGAAAAAGAAGCTCGTAAAAACCAAAAGATCGTTGATCTTAAGGAAGTTTGGTTCCGTGCTAACATTGACGAGAACGACTACCAAACGAAATACCGGAACGTCATTAAATTCCTTAACGAAGGCGATAAAGTGAAAGCATCCGTAAGATTCCGTGGTCGTGAGATTGCACATGCTTCTCTTGGACAGAAGATTTTGGACCGTCTTTCGAAAGAGGTTGCCGAATTATGCAGCGTTGAGCGCGCTCCTAAGCTGGAAGGCCGGAGCATGATTATGATTTTGGCACCCAAAACCAACAGCTAACAACTGATGAAGAACTTTAAGGAGGATAACTGATATGCCTAAGATGAAAACACACAGCAGTCTGAAAGACCGCTTTAAAATTACTGGAACTGGTAAAGTAAAACGTTACAAAGCTTACCGTAACCACTTGCTTTCACACAAATCCGGTCGTCAAAAACGCGTACTTGCTGGCCAACCGCTTATGGCTGCTGGCGACGTTCGTCGTTTGAAGCAAGGCCTTTCCAACTTGTAATCATAAGCAACAACAAATAAGCTAATTCAACCTACAGGAGGTTTCCATTCATGGCAAGAGTCAAAGGCGGTTTTGTCCGCACTCGTCGTCGCAAAAGAATTCTAAAGCTAGCAAAAGGTTATTTCGGTTCGAAGCATCGCCTGTTTAAAACAGCGAAGGAGCAAGTAGGTAAGTCCCTTATGTACGCTTACCGTGACCGTCGCAACAAAAAACGTGACATCCGCAGACTGTGGATCGTTCGTATCAATGCGGCAGCACGCATTAACGGTCTTTCATACAACAAATTCATGCACGGCTTGAAGCTTGCGGGCGTAGAAGTTAACCGCAAAATCCTTGCTGACCTGGCAGTTAACGATATGACTTCGTTTAACTCACTTGCAGGTATTGCGAAAGAAAAAATTAACGCGTAAGCGTTAATCACATATAAGGGCTGTCCAACTCATTCATTGAGGTTGGACAGCCCTTTTTGCTTTGATAATGCGGATGGCCTGTTCGGGCATCAATATAGGCGGCATGAAGCAATGTACATTTATTGATGCAGAGGACAAACAAACAGACGGATGCTGCTTCCCTTGAATATGCTATAGGACAAAGGGAAAGGAGGGATTATGCATGAATAGTGTTTCCAAACAACAAGTACGGAAACTGGTCGGCAAATCCATCTATGCAGTACGTCCAGACGGCACTGTCGTCACAGGCAAACTCGTTCGGGTTCACCAGAATAAACTAATCGTTGCTCCGCTCAAGCAGGACAAGGGGAAAGTTGTGCAGACAAAAGCAATTCTGCCGCTTGTACTGTTTGATCTTCTGGCAATCGGTACGCTTCCGTTCCTTGGCGGCGGCTTTGGTGGCGGGTTTGGCGGTGGCTTCGGCGGCGGTTATGGCGGCGGTGGATGCTGTAACAATAATTTCAACCAATGCGGTTGCGGCGGCGGAGGTTATGGTTACGGAAACCAAGGCTATAACGGGTATTAAGGATAATTAGTCGATCATAGCGGGGTGAGCGGCTTGAGCATCTCATAGCAGCGAAGTTCAGGATAATAACGGACGGTTTGGTAACCCAATTTACTGTAAAGTTGATGGGCCTTGCCATTTACTTGATCCACAAACAGTCTTGCAATGATGCAGTTCTGGGATCTGCCGTAAACCTCGCTCTGCGCGATCAATTTCCTGCCCCATTGTCGGTTGCGGTGATCAGGATGGGTGACCATCATATCTAAATAAAGCACCTCGCCGATTACCTCGAAATGTAGAAAGGAGATTGGCGGGCTTTTTTTGGACAAAGAAGCTACATAAGTAACACCTCGGCGAAACCGCTTCGGCAGCTCGCGAATGGTTTGGGCATCGTGCTGATGAACCGTATGTGACAACGGAATAAGCTCGTCTTTGATAAGCCGAACGACTTCGGCCTCATCGAGCCTTGGCTCATAAAGTCTTATCATCATCATCATTCCATTTCTGCAGCGGAGGACGGAAGTGAACGCTGCATGAGTTTGCCGTTTGGGGGCTACACTACTATATGTGAAACGGGCTTGGAATGCGCCGACTACATTTTGCAGGAAGAGTTGTTTATGGTTCTTGACGAACGGTGATTCACGGCATATAATAAAGAAAGTCTTATCTACCACGTACTGGTGTAAACGCCATGTGGTACATACACAATCAGCAATGATGAGGACGAAGTGCTTAGGGCCCTTTTGAACAGAGAGCGGATGGATTAGCTGCAACCATCGCCAAAATCCCTTTTCTACGAGCTCACCTCGGAGCTGTTTCCTTGAAAAGCAACAACGAAAGCTGTTGCCTAATAGGGGAAATCGCAGGGCAAGCGTTAAAGTGCCAATAGTATGAACGTATGTGCACGACGTTCTTACTTGTGGAGGTTATACGTCGAGAGAGGTATAACAAATTTGGGTGGTACCACGGAAGATATACCTTTCGTCCCTCGTTGCTTCTTTTTGAAGCATGAGGAGCGAAAGGTTTTTTTGTTTTTTTTGAGAGGAGGATGACTGATGGTAACGCAAGGTGCAACACTGAAGTCAAAAGAGGAATTGAAGGAAAGGCTTTCGAAGCCCGAGGTCATATCTGGTTCGGAAATTTTGCTTAGAAGCCTATTGCTTGAGGGTGTAGATTGTGTATTTGGATACCCAGGCGGAGCAGTATTGTACATTTACGACGCGATGCACGGTAATCCCGACTTCAATCATTTGCTTACGCGCCATGAACAAGGCGCAATCCATGCTGCAGACGGATATGCTCGCGCAAGCGGCAAAGTAGGCGTATGTATCGCAACCTCTGGACCTGGGGCAACAAACCTCGTTACGGGAATTGCTACGGCCTATATGGATTCCGTGCCATTGGTTGTCATTACGGGTAATGTCATATCCAGCTTGATCGGAAGCGATGCTTTCCAGGAAGCGGATATCACGGGAATAACGATGCCGATCACGAAGCACAGCTACTTGGTGCGTGACGTTGAGGATCTGCCGCGCATTATTCATGAAGCATTCCATATCGCTAATACGGGCCGTAAAGGTCCGGTACTGATTGACATACCGAAAGACATTTCTGCTGCCAAAACGCTGTTCAAGCCGTCAACGGAAGTTAACATTCGCGGATATAACCCAACCGTATCGCCGAACAAGAACCAAGTCGACAAGCTGATTAAAGCCATTGAACAGGCAGAACGCCCGCTTATCCTTGCTGGCGGCGGAGTAGTATACTCTGGCGGCCACGAAGAACTATTCGAGTTCGTAACGAAAACGCAAATTCCGATTACGACGACGTTGCTCGGACTCGGCGCATTCCCAAGCGGCAACGACTTGTTCCTGGGTATGCCGGGAATGCACGGAACCTATACGGCAAACAAGTCGATTCAAAGCGCGGATTTGCTCATCAACATCGGCGCACGCTTCGATGACCGGGTGACCGGCAAGCTTTCTGGCTTCGCGCCGCTGGCGAAGATCGTTCATATCGATATCGATCCTGCGGAAATCGGCAAAAACGTACCGACGGACATTCCAATCGTTGGTGACGTGAAAACCGTGCTGGAGGTCGTTAACAAGCTGGCTAAACGCGCGGACAAAGCGGATGATTGGCGCGCCAAGCTTAAAGCATCTTGCGAGCAATATCCGTTCAGCTACAAGGACTCGGATGTAGAGCTTAAGCCGCAATGGGTCGTTGAACTCATTCATGAAACGACAAACGGCGATGCGATTGTAACGACTGACGTTGGCCAGCACCAAATGTGGGCAGCCCAGTATTATAAGTTCAATAAGCCTCGTTCATGGGTAACGTCTGGCGGGCTTGGAACAATGGGCTTCGGTTTCCCTTCAGCGATCGGCGCTCAAATGGCTAACCCGGATCGCGTAGTCGTTTCCATCAATGGTGACGGCGGCATGCAGATGTGCGCGCAGGAGCTTGCGATTTGCGCAATTAACAACATTCCGGTTAAAGTGGTTATTATCAATAACCAAGTGCTCGGCATGGTTCGTCAATGGCAGGAGCTTATCTACGATAACCGCTACAGCCATATCGACCTTTCCGGCAGCCCGGATTTCGTCAAGCTCTCCGAGGCATACGGCGTCAAAGGCTTCCGTGCGACGAACAAGGAAGAAGCACGGGCTGCTTGGGAAGAAGCACTCCGTCATCCTGGCCCGGCCGTTGTGGAGTTCGTCGTTCGCAAGGAAGAGAACGTGTACCCAATGGTTGCGCAAGGAAGCACCATCGACGAAATGATCATGGGGGATGCGGAATGAAAAAACACACGATCGCAGTAATCGTAAACGATCAGCCCGGTGTTCTGCAGCGCGTTTCCGGCTTATTCGGACGCCGCGGCTTCAATATTGAAAGCATTACGGTAGGATCCAGCGAAGAAGCAGGCTTGTCGCGTATGGTCATCGTCACTTCAGGTGATGACCATACCCTCGAGCAAGTTACGAAGCAATTGTACAAGCTTATTGATGTTATTAAGGTCATTGATCTTAGTTCCAATCCGATGGTCGCCCGCGAGCTTGCTTTGATTAAAGTCCATGCAGAGCCGGCTACTAGACCGGAAATTCTAGGAGTCGTTGAGACGTTCCGCGCAGCGGTTGTCGATATTGGCACGCATTCTCTTATGGTACAGGTAGTCGGCGACACCGAGAAAATCGACGCTATGGTTGAACTGCTAAAGCCTTACGGCATCCGCGAGCTTTCGCGCACTGGCGTAACGGCGCTTAACAGAGGCAACGCGAAATAGCAACCCATTCTATCTCATTTCAACATCCCGTTTTGAGCGGGAGTTTAAGGGGAGAACCGCTGCTTATGGGTCATTCTCTGCTTAAACACCCGCTCAAAAGGGTTAAATTAAAGGAGGCAATTATTAAAATGGCAGTTACAATGTACTATGAAAAAGACGCTGATCAAGGCGTACTACAAGGCAAAACAATCGCAGTTATCGGTTACGGCAGCCAAGGTCACGCACAAGCACAAAACCTTCGCGACAGCGGCTTGAAAGTAGTTATCGGGCTTCGTCCTGGTAAATCAGCTGATGTAGCTAAAAAAGACGGTTTTGAAGTACTTACGGTTGCAGAAGCGACTAAAGTAGCTGACGTTGTTCAAATCCTGCTTCCTGACGAAACGCAAGCGAAAGTATACAGCGAAGAAATCGCTCCTAACCTCAAAAAAGGCGCGGCTCTTATGTTCTCGCACGGCTTTAACATCCATTACGGCCAAATCGTGCCGAACGCGGATACAGACGTATTCCTAGTTGCTCCTAAATCTCCTGGTCACATGGTTCGCCGTACGTACCAAGAAGGTTTTGGCGTTCCTGGCCTTATCGCAATCGAGCAAGATGCAACAGGCAATGCTAAAGCAATTGGCCTTGCATATGCTAAAGGTATCGGCTGTACGCGTGCAGGCGTTATCGAAACATCTTTCAAAGAAGAAACAGAAACAGATTTGTTCGGTGAGCAGGCCGTTCTTTGCGGCGGCGCTTCAGCGCTTGTTAAAGCAGGCTTCGAGACGCTTGTTGAAGCTGGCTACGCTCCGGAAATGGCTTACTTCGAGTGCTTGCACGAGCTTAAATTGATCGTTGACATGATGTATGAAGGCGGAATCTCGTCGATGCGCGATTCCATCTCCAACACTGCTGAATACGGCGATTACGTAACAGGTCCTCGCATCGTTACAGAAGAAACGAAAAAAGAAATGAAACGCGTATTGGAAGATATCCAATCCGGCCGTTTCGCTCGCGACTTCATCTTGGAGAACCAATCCAACCGTGCAATGCTTACGGCTACCCGTCGTAACGAAGCTGCTCACCCTATCGAGCAAACAGGCGCACAGCTTCGCGAATTGATGCACTGGATCAAGAAGTAATAATAGATAGAAGAAACGACCATATCCCGGCTCGCCGGATCGCTTTACGCTGCGGGATCCGCAGCGCAGGCGAATCCATTCGCGTGCCGGGATCATTCTGTTCACGGAGGTGCCATGCACAAATGCGGAAAATTTATGTTTTCGATACAACGCTTCGTGACGGAGAGCAATCTCCTGGTGTGAACCTGAACACGAAGGAAAAGGTAGAGATCGCCCTTCAATTGGAACGCCTAGGCGTGGACCGTATGGAAGCTGGCTTCCCTGCTGCTTCGCCTGGTGACCTTGCCGCCGTTAACGCGGTGGCTCGCGCGGTCAAAAACGCAACGGTTATCGGTCTTTCCCGTTCACGCGAGCAGGACATTGACGCCGTTCGCGAAGCGCTTATTGGTGCGCAGGATCCTTGCATCCACGTATTTCTTGCTACGAGCCCCATCCATCGCAAGCACAAGCTGCGCATGGAGAAGGATCAGGTGCTGGAAACGGCGGAGCGTGCGATTCGTTATGCGAAGAAATATTTCGACAAGGTCGAGTTCTCGGCTGAGGATGCCGGACGTACGGAACTGGATTTCTTATGCCAGGTCGTAGAGATGGCCATCAACGCGGGAGCTACGGTTGTCAACATTCCAGATACGGTCGGTTATTTGAATCCGCTTGAATTCGGAAATATCTTCAAGACCTTGAAGGAAAATGTACCGAATATCGAGAAGATCCAGTTGAGCGCACACTGTCATGATGACTTGGGCATGGCGACAGCCAATTCCCTTGCAGCGATACTAAACGGCGCGGATCAAATCGAGGGTACGATCAATGGGATTGGCGAGCGTGCAGGAAACACCGCAATTGAAGAAATCGCGATGACGCTCGCCACTCGTCCGGATTATTTCGGCGCGCAAACAACATTGAACTTGAAGGAAATCGCAAAAACAAGCCGCCTAGTCAGCAAGCTGACAGGCATGGTCGTTCCTGGCAACAAAGCAATCGTCGGAGCCAATGCTTTCGCGCATGAGTCCGGCATTCATCAGGACGGCATGCTCAAAGAGAAGACGACATATGAGATTATTTCTCCCGAAACCATCGGTCTGAAGGAATCGAAGCTCGTGCTCGGCAAGCACTCTGGTCGCCATGCGTTCCGCGAGAAGCTGATCGATCTCGGTTACGAGCTCGAGGACGAAGCGGTCAATGCAGCGTTCGCTAAGTTTAAGGATCTTGCGGATCGAAAGAAAACGGTCAGTGACGAGGATATTCTTGCGATGCTTGAGGAGAAGCTGATTGATACGCCGGAGGTATTCAGCTTGGAGACGATCCAAGTGAGCTATGGCAACCAGTCAACTCCAAGCGCTTCCGTTCGAATTCGCAAAGCCGAAGGCGAAGTTGTAGAGGAAATTGCAATAGGCAATGGTTCTGTGGACGCGATCTACAACGCGATTGACAAAGTTACGCAGGAGATCGTGGAGTTGGAAGACTATTCGATCAAATCCGTTTCGCAAGGCAAGGACGCGCAGGGCGAGGTTCATGTAGTACTGAAGCAGAACGATGTTTCTGCCCAAGGCCGGGGATTGAGCACGGACATTCTTGAAGCGAGCGCGCGTGCCTATATTGACGCGCTTAACCGCCTTATCGAGAAACGCAAAACGCCGGGCCGCCGCGATAAAATGAGCTTAATCTAGCGTGAAGCGAATCGCATGAGGAAATAGGATAGTCCCGCAGGGTCTTAGCTGACCAATGGGGCTGTCCTATTTTCATTTCTAATGGATGATGTCTGCGTAATGAAGCAAAGCATACCGTAACCATTGAAAATAGGGCGTTATCAGCTTCTTTATAGCCGTAGTCTATAGAGTAAATAGATTTTATATCTTTGTAATCAGAGCGTTTTTGTGGTACAAATGATAATAGAATGAGAATGAGTGAAAAACATGTTGTTCAACGAGTCCCCATGGAGCGTTGAAGGACAAGTTAAATGAAAAAGAGGAGTGTTACATTTATTATGTCAGAAGTTAAAAAAATCGCGGTTATTGCCGGCGACGGTATCGGTCCAGAGGTTGTTGGCGAAGCCCTTAAAGTACTTAAAAAAACCGAAGAGCTTTACGGTTACCAATTCGAAACGGAGCACGGCTTGTTCGGCGGAATCGCCATCGACGAGAAAGGAACGCCGCTTCCGCAAGAAACGCTTGATCTTTGTAAAGGAGCAGACGCCGTATTGCTTGGAGCTGTAGGCGGCCCGAAATGGGACAACAACTCCAAAGAGCTTCGTCCTGAAACAGGCTTGCTAGGCATTCGCAAAGCGCTCGGCCTATTTTCTAACATTCGTCCGGCTACCGTGTTCGATTGCTTGAAAGAAGCATCGACGTTGAAGCCTGAAGTGCTTGAGGGTACGGATCTTATCGTTGTTCGTGAATTGACAGGCGGTATCTACTTCGGAGAGAAGTTCCGTCGTGAAGGCGCAGGCGGCGAAGAAGCTGTTGATACATGCGTGTACAATGTACAAGAAATCGAACGTATCGTTCGTCAAGCATTCGATATCGCAATGACTCGCGGCAAGCGCCTTGCTTCCGTTGACAAAGCTAACGTTCTTGAAACGTCCCGTCTATGGCGCGAGGTGGTTAACCGGATTGCTCCTGAGTATCCAGAGGTTGAGCTGGAGCATGTGCTTGTAGACAACTGCGCGATGCAATTGCTTCGCCGTCCATCAAGCTTCGATGTTATCGTAACCGAAAACATGTTCGGTGATATTCTAAGCGACGAAGCAGCAATGCTTACAGGCTCGATCGGCATGCTTTCATCCGCTTCGCTTGGCGAAGGAAGCTTCGGATTGTACGAGCCGGTACACGGCTCCGCTCCTGACATTGCTGGACAAGGCATCTCCAACCCAATCGCAACGATTCTATCCGTAGCATTAATGTTCCGCCTTACATTTGGCTATCACGAGGCTGCTGCGGCGATCGAAGCGGCTGTTAAAGAAGTACTTGATGCAGGCCACCGCACTGGTGATATTGCAGTTGATAAGAGCAAAGCAATCGGCACGACTGAAATGGGCGATTTGATCGTAGCCGCTCTAAGAAAATAGTTTCCAGTTTATAATTATTATAAATGAATATTGATTATAATATTGACTTCATTCTAGACTAGTGATACTATTTACTAGGTAAGTCACACAGATGAAGTGACAAAAATAATAAAAATTTATGGATAGGTCCAAGGAGGTTTTCTATAATGGCAGAGCGTTTGGTAGGCCGCCAGGCCCCGGATTTTTCGATGGAAACAGCAACAGGCGACGGTAAAGATTTTGGTACAGCATCACTTGCAGATTACAAAGGCAAATGGTTGGTATTGTTCTTCTACCCGCTTGATTTCACTTTCGTATGCCCGACAGAAATCACAGCACTAAGCCTTGCAGCTGCTGAATTCAAAAAATTGGACACTGAAGTTCTAGGTGTCAGCGTTGATAGCAAACACAGCCACCGCGCATGGATCAACACGCCGGTTAACGATAATGGACTAGGCCAGCTTGAATTCCCGCTTGCGGCTGACATCACGAAAAGCGTTGCTCGTGACTACGGCGTTCTAATTGAAGAAGAAGGTATCGCGCTTCGCGGCCTATTCATCATCAATCCTGAAGGCGAAGTACAATACCAAGTTGTTAACCACAACAACGTAGGCCGCAGCGTTGACGAGACGCTTCGCGTATTGCAAGCATTGCAATCCGGCGGACTTTGCCCAATCAACTGGAAACCAGGCCAACAAACATTGGTATCGAAATAATACGTTTCGTACCGGTCACAACAAAACCCGCGCCATGCGATGGCGCGGGTTTTGTTTATTTATAGGCATGGCGGGGTACATATTATCATTGAAAAGCAGGAATTTACGTAGTGCGGGGCGAATAAGGTAATAGCCACAGGATCGAAAGAATAAAACGTTCGCGTACTTAAACGATAATCTTGATATTGCTAAAGGTTTGCTACGCAAACCTTAGTTGATGCTTACGAAGTAGGTTTGCTACGCAAACCTTTAAGGAGGGGTCGTCAATGAGCTTTTGCTGTGGAGCTAGCATGATTGGGACTAAGGGAACGCTTAAGCATTTTCGGACGCATATTCACAATGTACCGATTGTGTTTTGTCCGGTATGTCACCGAGTAGACATTCATTACTTAATCGAGAACGAATATGAAATATTAGCTGAATATGCGCATGGAGACGGTGCTGCTGAGGTTGATTTTCAGGAGTACGTTGAGCAAGAAGGCATGGCGCTGCTTGAAAATTGCGTGAATCACGAGAATGAGGATCCCATGGATGTCGTTCACAGTCAAATTGATATGGCACTCGATTTGCTTAGCTTTGCGAAGCAGATTGAGGATACGGAATGGCAGCTTGTCCTTAAGAAGCGTCTTGGGATGCTGAATAACAGAAGGAACAAGCTACGTCAACGCCGTACTTCCGTTTAGTTTTTTTAAACATGAATGGTGAGCCTCCTTTTGGGAGGCTTTTATTAATTTGTTTTAAAATAAATGAAGATGTTCTCATAATGTACCCCCCGAAACCGGAATGACAGAAACGAATCATACTAATAGTGAGGTGGAGCGGTTGTTACTCGTATTGTTCAAACGCTTCTTGCGGAAAGCTGTATCCACAGAAGCTGCGGAGGAGGCTAAGCTGACTCCCGAACAAAAGATTGCTCGTATTCGCGATGGCGACGAGCTGCTGCGTGAGCAATTCATAGCAGACTACAAACCTTATATCATGAAAGTGACAAGCCGATTTTGCAAACGGTATATTGATCCGAGCCGAGACGATGAATTCAGCATAGCGCTATTAGCTTTTAACGAAGCCATCAATCAGTTCTCCAGTCATGCAGGGAAATCGTTTATCGGATTTTCTGAAACCGTCATTCGCCGCCGGCTTATTGACCATGTCCGAAAAGAACAAAGGCATTCCAAGGTTGTTCCCTATAGCATGTTTGATTCAGAGGAAGAAGAACAGCCTCAATATAATTCAGTAGAAACAAAGCAAGCGATGTTCGCTTTCGAGATGAAACGAACCGAGGATGAGCGCAGAGTCGAAATCGGCGAGTTGAACAATGAGCTTGATCGTTTTGGAATTTCATTCGCGGAGCTGGTTGAAGTATCTCCGAAGCATGCAGATTCGAGAAGGCTGCTGATCGGCATCGCTCAGACGCTGTTAGGAGAAGCACAATTGTTCGATACGCTTAGGCAAACAGGGAAGATGCCTGTTAAGGAGCTGACTGAGCTGTGCGGCGTTTCGCGCAAAACAGTGGAGCGCAACCGCAAGTATATTATTGCGATCTCACTAGTCATTTCAGGACCATATCCATACATGCATGATTATCTACATATATCCGAAGACCATATGGGTTCGAATAAGGAGGCAAGCAAATGAAACGCGGAATTGTTGTGAGTATCCATAAGCAGCATGCGGTCGTCATGACGGCAGACGGACAATTTTTGCAAGCCCCTATTCAAGGTACGCCGCAGCTGGGAGAAGAAATTATTTTTGAAGCGGCGTACAGGAAAACCCGTAATGTGAAGCCTGCTTACTGGTACGGAAGCGCAGCTGCTATTCTGTTGGTGTTCATCCTACCGCTGTTATTCTTTATTCAGAGAGACGAGAACCCAGTCGTGGCATATTTGAGTATGGACATTAATCCGAGCGTAGAGCTAGGCGTGGACGAGAATGGGAAGGTACGAGAGCTGCGGGCATTAAATACTGACGGCGAGAACATTATTAAAGGCCTTCGATTCGATGGAATCAATGTGGAGACCGTTGCCGCGTCCCTGCTGGAGAAAGCGAAGACCTCGCATTATTTGGATACGCCGAACAAGGATATTTTTATTACAAGCGTTCTGCTTAGTGATGCTTCTGCACTAAAACTCGATTATGAGAGTATTTTGACAGGAAAAGTCGATGAAGCGCTGAGGCTTCTGCTGAACAGCTTGACAGAAGAGGCCGCCACTGCGAATATTACGACCATGTCTATCCCGAATGAGGTTCGTGAGGAAGCAGCGATCAACGGTATATCCTCAGGTAAAATGGCCGTTTATCTAATGGCGAAGGAAGAGGGCTACTCGCTTGAAATAGAGCAATTGAAGCAGCAGTCCATCGATAAAGTAACGGAGCCGGTCGGCGGAGTAAAAACGATCGTAGACAATGCGCAGGACAAGAGCAAAGAAAAGCTGAAAGAGCTGGTTGCGAAGGAAAAAGAGGAAAAAGCAAAGCAGCAAAACAATATAAATAAAGGCGGGGCAGCGAAGCCGACCGCAACCGCTAAACCGAATAAACCGGTCAAGGCAGCGAAGCCGGAGAAGCCGAGCAGCGTTGTAACCTTAAAGCCGTCGGAGACGAAAAAGCCTGTAAGAAACGGTGCTTTGGACGATAAACCGATGAATACGCCAGGAAAACCGAACAAGCCGAACAAACCAAATCGTCCGAATCCGGATAAACAGGATGACGATAAAGAGGACGAGGACCGAGATTGGAGTCAAGGCTGGAATCAATCGCGCAACAACAACGATGATGATGACAAGGATAACCGAGGCGGCAATCGCAATGAGGAGCGCGATAACAACGGTTGGGGAAGCAATTGGCGTGACGACGATAAGGATAACCGTGATGACCGCGATCATTGGAATTCAGGCCAAAAAAGCGATAAGGAAAGAGATGATAAGTCAAACAATAAAAGAGACACGAAAGAAAAGGACGATAAAAGGGATTGAATTCATTCGAACGAAATAGCCTAGCCAACCATGCCGACAAGGAAAAAAGGGCTGGTTTTTTAATCGTAGAAAGAGTGTAAAAAGTCATTTATCTGACAAACAGTCTAAAGACCTAATCGTGTCCGTACCATACTTTTTACCCAGTCGGCGAACAAATTTCGACAGTATTTCCGATTGACAGCGATTGTAAACTCGCCCTATGATTAGTAGTAACTGTAACTGTTATCTCTATAGACGTTGCCGGGGAGGAGTACATGATGTTGGCCATTCGAAAGCGCTATTTCCCGGCGCTTGCCGAGTATATTAGAAGTGGTAAGGAAGTATCATTATTCCATGCCAACGAGCTGGGCAAGGAGCTTTACGGAATAAACCCGGAAGAAATCATTGCTGTACATGAAGAATGCATACAGTCACTAGCCGCGAATGTCGACTCGGAGGAGGCTGTGCGGTTATATAATCGTTCATTTGTGTTCTTGATGGAAATCATGGTCGCTTGCCGCTTCCGGCTGCAGCCGGAACGGTCAACTGAGCAGAAGTTTAGTGAAATGCGTGAAATGCTGTTCAGATCGAATCGATCCTTCGAAAAGGTGAAAAATAAATATGAAAATGTGCTTCAGCACATGGACAGCGGTATCGCCTTATTTGACAGCGACGGCATATTATCGTTTATTAACGTGCAGATGGCCAAGCTGCTCGATATTCCTAGGAAAACGTTGATTGGTTGTACGATCAAGGAAATCTTGCGCCATAAACAGCTTGCGAGCAGTACAAAACGGACGGTTCTAAGGCTTTACAAGGAAATGTTTCTGATGCATAGTCGGTACTATGAATTCCAGCATAAAGACGGCAAACATCTATTAGTAACGGTTACTTACGGTGATCAATTAGACGGTGATTTTTTATTCAGTGTCAAGGATGTATCGGAATACAAGCAGATCGAGCAAACCGCTTTGCAGAATGACAAGCTTGCGATGCTAGGCAAGATCGCTGCGGCCATTGCGCATGAAATTCGAAATCCGTTGACGAGCATCCGGGGTTTTATACAGCTTCTCCGGCCTTATTTGCTTGAGGTTGGCAAAGAGGAGTACGCACGAATTATTTTGACGGAAATTGACCGAGCAAACGATATTATTTATGAATTTCTAAACTCGTCCAAGCCGTCGGCGCCGATGAAGCAATTGGTGTCCATCGATCATTTGATAAAGGAAGTCGTATTGCTGACCGAAAGCGAAGCTTTGATGCGGAATTGCGAGATCAAGGCTGAATGCTATTGCGCGGAGCATCTGGTTTCCATCGACGTCAAGCAGGTCAAGCAGGTCATATTGAATATTATCAAAAACGCGCTTGACGCCATTGAAGAGGTACAGAGCGAACGAAGAGGCCTGATTGATATTGTTACCCGCAGCAACGGCCAGTCAGCTGAAATTATCATTAAGGACAACGGAAAAGGCATGGAAAAGGCAACGATGAATCGGTTGTTTGACCCCTTCTTTACGACCAAGCAAGCCGGAACGGGACTGGGGTTATCCGTTAGCTATCGGATTGTTCGCAATCACAATGGGACGATTCGGGTTGACAGCCACCCGGGCGTAGGGACGGAATTCATCATAACTTTGCCGCTTGCCTAATAAGGTGGCGTACATGAACCGCGAACAAAAGAACGCATAGGAGCTCTTCTTCCGACTTGGGAGGGGAGCTTTTCGGTTGTTTGGGCCATACAAGCCCTAGTTTATCTTCAATTATAAACATGGAAAAGTCGAAGGACCTTAGGTATAATGAGTTTGGCAAACGGTATGAATTAGTATGCATTTCGGTTGACGTCTATGCAAATATACCGATGAAGAAAGTGAGGAAACAACTAATGAACGTATCATTTACATACGGAGTGAGAAATACGGAGCAAGCGGCTGCAGAGGCGGTCATACGTTTTATTGGCAAAAAAGAATTAGTTCAAGGCGAAGGCGCACTTCCGATTTTGCAGCCGCAAATCGATGAAGCGCTAAGGGCGCAGCATGCCAAAGGATTGTTTAAGGCAGATACCGAGCAAGTAGCAGTCTTGCCAACGCTCGAATTGTATCCCGCTGCACATATCGTGTTCGTGGGGCTTGATTCTGAGGGTGGCTTGACAGGACTCCGCCTTGCTGCCGCGGCTGCTGCGAAAGCGCTGAAAAAGCTGCGTGCGGAGAAGATTCAAGTTCTGCTGTCAGAATCCTTGATCGATGGATCGCTAGCGAAGCTGGGGGCAGAACGTTCGGCGCAGGCATTGGTTGAGGGGTTGCTGCTAGCGCTTCACGTGCGCCAGCCGTTGAAACGCGAGCCGTCTGAACGCTTTGCGCTGAAAGAGGTGGCTTTTTTACCGCAAGGGGCGACGGCTTCGGCTGAAGATGCCGCATTGTGGGAGCAGGGTATTGCTAAAGGGAAGCTGTATGCCGAAGGGGTTATATTGGCCCGTGATTTGACTAATCTGCCAGGAAATGACCTAACGCCGGAGCGGCTTGCCTATCATGCAGAGGAGCTGGCGCGGGAACTTGATCTGGAGATTGAGGTTATCGATGAATGGAGCGCCGCGGAGCAGCGCATGGGCGGCTTGTTGGGCGTTGGTCAAGGAAGCATCAACCCGCCTCGCATGATCGTCATTCATTACAAAGGAAACCCAAGCTCAGAAGAGGCATGGGGATTGGTAGGAAAAGGAATTACGTTTGATACGGGAGGCATCTCTTTGAAGAGGGCCGAAGGCATGCAGGAAATGATCTCGGATATGGGCGGCGCAGCTGCAGTCCTAGGTGCCATGCGTGTAATCGGAGAGCTGAAGCCTACAATGAATGTCATTGCCGTTATTCCGACAGCGGAGAATATGCCTTCAGACCGTGCGATGAAGCCGGGTGACGTGCTGCGGATGATGAGCGGCCATACGGTGGAAATTGTGAACACGGATGCAGAGGGAAGACTCGTGCTTGCAGACGGTCTCACAACGGCGATTACGAGAGGCGCGACGAAGCTTGTGGATGTGGCAACATTGACGGGAGCTGTATCCGTTGCGCTTGGCACGCAAGCGACGGGAGCGGTAACGAACAACGAAGCGCTCTTCAATCAAGTGCAAGCGGCATCGGACCGAGCGGGCGAGCGGATCTGGCAGCTGCCTGCTTATCCAGAATATAAGAAACAGATCATGAGCGATGCGGCAGATTTGAAAAATAGCGGCGGAAGGTATGCCGGAACGATAACCGGCGGGCTTTTTATCGGGCATTTTGCGGAAGGCTTGCCTTGGGTGCATTTGGATATCGCAGGAACGGCTTGGCTGGATTCGAGTCGCGGTTGGGAAACGAAAGGCGCAACTGGCGTAATGGTTAGAACACTGGTTGAACTCATAGTACACCAGGATTAAGCAGTGAGGGCATATATGAACGGAAGCTTCCAAATGGAAAAGGCTGTAGAAGCTCGGTTAGGATAGACGCTGTATATTATAAAATGCAAGAAAAAACAGGGCCTCCTTGTGACAGGGAGGTTGCTTTTCACATGGTTTTGGTAACGCTTACTTGAACTCTTTCTTGCGATATTGGAATGGGACGAAAATACATATTGGAATAGGGGTATACTAATATGCATGCGATAGAACGAAGAAAAAGTGATTTATTGGCCTATTATCCGCCCGTAACGATGGATTCGGCAGAACTGAACCGTTACTGGGACGCTGTGCTTGCGAGCTACTCGGATAAGCCGCTTGAAATTGTGAAGGAGCTGCTGGAAACGCCGTTAAGTACGGTTAGAACGGAACGCCTGACTTACAAGGGGAGTGACGAAACCCCTATACATGGGCTTTACATCGTACCGGAGCAGGGTTTGCATGGGAAGAAGCTTCCTTGCGTCGTCATCTTTCAAGGTTATACTGGCGACAAAGGCTTGCCCGAGCGTTATGCCGCATGGCTTCTTCTCGGCTATGCCGTATTTGCGGTCGACGCAAGAGGGCAGGGAGGCGAGACTGGCAACCTGCTGACTTCGGAAGAAGGGACGATAAAAGGCTGGGTCACGCAAGGCATTGAAAACATCGAGCAAAGCTATTACAGGGCAATCACGATGGATACGGTAAGAGCAGTCGATGCTGCTGCGCTGCAGCCGGAGGTAGATGCCTCCCGTATCGCGGTAGTCGGGGGCAGCCAAGGTGGCGGACTTGCGCTATTAGCTGCTGCTCTTAATTCGAAGGTAAGCGCTGTCGTAGCCGATATTCCGAACATGTGCCATATGGATTATGGCATTATGAATTCGACAGGTTCATTGACGGAGATTGCTCAGCACGTAAAACGTTATCCAGACAGGCTGGGGAACGTACTACATACACTGGCTCATTTCGATATGCTTAACCTAGCGGAACGAATTCAAGCACCGGTCTTGATGTCGGTTGGCTGGAAGGATACGGTATGCATGCCGGAAACGATTTACGCGGTTTTCAATCGGATTAATGCCAGAAAAGAGCTGAACGACTATCCTTTTTCAGGGCATGAGGTAGGCGGGTACCAGAACCGGGCAGCGATTTTATTTCTGAAAGACGTTTTTCAGAACGATTAATGCTTCGATGATTGTCCGAGAACGACAATCAATGCTTGAAATGGATGATATCAATGCCAATATGATTATGGAAGGCAAGCGTGCAATGTACTAAAATATAAGGGAGCTTTCAATCAACATCCTATAAATTGCCGTAATTTGAAACCAGTTACTGGAGATTACGGTATAACTTAATAACCAATCATATTATAGAGCAAGTTGAAACGGTTTAAGGCTTTGCAGGCTGGAAGCTGGCGGGCATGTATGACGAGCTTCGCCTTAGAAAATAATAGGATGGCAATGAATAGAGAGGGTGGAATTTTCTGCAATGAGCAACCATGATGAGCGTAATTATTCGCCTTGGCAAAGCTACTATGGACCCAACCTTGGGTATGTGCAGGAGCAATACGAACGTTTTTTAACAGAGCCTGATGCCGTTGAAGCAACGGTTCGTGAGCTTTTTGAACGTTTTGGAGCACCTCCGGCAGTATCGATAGGAGCCGCTGCTAATACAGCAAAGCCAAGCGAGCAACAGGCTGCATCAAGTGCAGCACCTGGACCGATTGATTCAAATATGTTGAAGAAGGTTGTCGCTGCGCACCAGCTTATGCTGAACATTCGCAGATACGGCCATTTAGCTGCGGATATCGACCCGCTTGGTTTTAGCCCGGCAGCGGATACGAAGCTGCTCGAGCCAGAAACCTTTGGCCTTACGCAAGCGGATTTGGCTTCTATACCGGCTTCGCTTATTTGGGACAATGCACCTGCATCGATCTCGAACGGGTGGGAGGCTATTAGCCGCCTAAGAGAAATTTACACACGCTCTGCTGCCTATGAATTTACACATATCCATGACGAGAACGAACGGAACTGGCTGAATAAACAAGCGGAATCGGGAAGCTTCCCGGCGCCGTTGTCGGCAAGGGAGCGTTCGGCGCTGCTTGAGCGCCTATTGGAGGTCGAATATTTCGAGAACTTCCTGCACCGGACTTTCGTCGGTCAGAAGCGTTTCTCGATAGAAGGCGTGGATATGCTCGTACCCGTGTTGGATGAGATCGTCCGTGCTGTCGCGCATGACGGCGCGAACAACATTCTAATGGGCATGGCTCACCGCGGCCGTCTAAACGTACTTACGCATGTGCTAGGCAAGCCGTATGAGAAAATCTTCTCCGAGTTTCATCATGCGCCTAACAAAGAGCTTATTCCATCCGAAGGCTCGATGGGTCTCAACTACGGCTGGACGGGCGATGTGAAGTACCATCTGGGTGCAGATCGCGCGATTAAGGAAGGCGAAACGATTCGTGCCAACCTTACCCTTGCGAACAACCCGAGCCACCTTGAATTTGTTAATCCAGTGGTTGAAGGCTTCACGCGCGCAGCTCAAGAGGATAGAAGCAAGCCGGGAATGCCGAAGCAGGATTCATCCAAAGCCGTTACCATTTGCGTACATGGCGACGCTGCTTTCATCGGCGAAGGTATCGTAGCGGAGACGCTTAACTTCAATAAGCTGGATGGCTACCATAACGGGGGCACGCTGCACATTATTGCCAACAACCGACTCGGCTTCACAACGAACAGCATTGATTCCCGTTCGACGCATTATGCAAGTGATCTTGCGAAGGGCTTTGACATTCCGATCGTTCACGTCAATGCAGATGAGCCGGAAGCATGCTTGGCTGCCGTACGTCTCGCTTGCGAATATCGTCTGCGTTATAATAAAGGTTTCGTTATTGATTTGATCGGCTACCGCCGCTTCGGCCATAATGAAATGGATGATCCAGAAGTAACGCAACCGCTTATGTATGCGAAGGTTCGCAATCATCCGACCGTAAGCACGCTTTATGCCGAGCAGCTTAAATCGGCCAAAGCAATCTCTGAGGAGCAAGTCGAGGAGCTGCGCCAGCGTACGAACGGCAAGCTTCAAGCAGCCTACGATGCGATGAAAGCAAAGGAAGGCGAGCCGAAAATACGCGGAGAGCAGCGGAAATCAGAGCTTCCATCCGGCGAAGAAGCACGCACGGCCGTTCCGCTAGAGACGCTGCGCGAGATTAATCTAGAGCTTCTCAACCGCCCAGAGGGCTTCACTGAATATACGAAGCTGCAGCGTATTTTGCAGCGCAGGGCATCCGGCCTGAATGATGGGGAAAAGGTAGACTGGGCACATGCCGAGTCACTTGCTTTTGCTACGATTCTTGCCGATGGAACGCCGATTCGTCTAAGCGGACAGGACTCGGAGCGTGGAACCTTCGCACACCGGCATATCATGCTCAATGATAATGCTACGGCTGCTAAATTCTCGCCGCTTCACATGCTGCCGCAAGCAAAAGCATCCTTTGCGGTTCACAACAGCCCATTGTCCGAAACGGCAGTGCTTGGCTTTGAATATGGCTATAACGTATTCGCACCGGAAACATTCGTAATCTGGGAAGCGCAATACGGAGATTTTGCGAACGTCGCACAGGTTATCTTTGACCAGTTTATCTCGGCAGGCCGAGCGAAATGGTCACAGAAATCAGGAATTACGATTTTGCTGCCGCATGGCTATGAAGGCCAAGGACCGGAGCATTCGAGCGCAAGGCTAGAGCGTTTCCTACAGCTCTCGGCTGATAACAACTGGACGGTAGCGAACTTGACATCGTCCGCCCAATATTTCCACTTGCTGCGCAAGCAAGCGGCATCGCTTGGTACCGAGCAAGTTCGCCCGCTCGTGCTTATGGCACCAAAAAGCTTGATCCGTAATCCGCGCGTTGCGTCGCACGGCGTTGAATTCAGCGAAGGCTCGTTTAAACCGGTGCTTCCGCAGTTCAGCTTAACGGAATCGAAGGATCAGAAGGATAAGGTAAAACGTCTACTGCTTTGCACGGGCAAGGTTGCTATTGATGTGGAAGAAGCACTTGCTTCATCGAACGCAGAGGATTTCGAATGGCTGCGCGTTGCAAGGGTAGAGCAGCTGTATCCGTTCGCGCATGCCGAAATCGAGCGTATCGTGAAGCAATTCGATAAGCTGGAAGAAATCGTGTGGGTACAGGAAGAGCCGCAGAACATGGGCTCATGGAGCTTCATGGAGCCAAGGCTGCGCGCATTGGCACCGAAGAAGGCAGCTGTCCGTTACGTGGGCAGACCGGATCGCTCAAGTACGGCAAGCGGACACCAAGAGGTACATGCCGCAGAGCAAAAATGGATTATCTCGACAGCCTTGAACGGCAAACCAGTTGAAACAAGTTTGATAAGGGGGTAGCGACTAATGGCTGAAATTATAGTACCAGAATTAGGCGAGTCCATTTCAGAGGGCACGATTACCAAGTGGTTCGTGAAGGAAGGCGACTCCGTTAATCAAGGGGATGTCCTGCTGGAGCTTGAAACCGATAAAGTAAACATCGAGATTAGCGCTGACAACAGCGGCGTTGTATCCCGTATCGCGAAGCAAGACGGAGATGTTGTATTAGTAGGCGAAGCAATTGGATCGATCGGCGAAGGAGCTGGCGCCTCCGCGCCAGCAGCTCCAGCGGCAGAGCCAGCTGCGGTTGCAGCTCCAACACCTCCAGCAGCAGTGGCAGCACCAGCTGCGCAAGCGGCTGCTCCTGTGAGCGACAGCTCAGCAGCGATCAACGCTTCGCCGGCAGCACGCAAGCGTGCCCGCGAGCAAGGCATTGATCTTTCGCAGCCGCAAGGACAAGCTCCTGCAGTAGCGACGCCTGTCAAATCAGCTCCGCTGACGCAGGCTGCTGAGCCAGCAATCGCAAGCAAAGAAGGCAAGCCGACTGAACGCAAACGGATGTCGCGCCGCCGGGTTACGATTGCTAACCGCCTGGTTGAAGCACAACGTACGGCAGCAATGCTGACTACTTTCAACGAAGTGGATATGACTGCGATTCTTGATCTTCGTAAACGCCGCAAGCAAGCATTTTTCGAGAAAAATGATGTGAACCTTGGTTTTATGTCATTCTTCACGAAAGCGGTAGTTGGTGCGCTCAAAGCATTCCCGCTGCTTAACGCAGAGATCGACGGCGAAGAAATCGTTACGAAAAAATTCTATGATATCGGCATAGCGGTTTCGGCCAAGGAAGGTCTAGTAGTTCCTGTCGTTCGCGATGCAGACCGCCTAAGCTTCGCTGAAATCGAGAAAAACATCGTTGAGCTTGCCGGTAAGGCAAGATCCAACACGCTGGCGATCTCCGATCTGCAAGGCGGCAGCTTCACCATCACGAACGGCGGCGTCTTCGGCTCCTTGCTGTCGACTCCGATCCTAAATGCGCCGCAGGTTGGTATCCTCGGTATGCATAAGATTCAGATCCGTCCGGTAGCGATTGACGATGTACGCATGGAAAACCGTCCGATGATGTATATCGCATTGTCATACGATCACCGTATCGTAGACGGCAGCGAAGCAGTTCGCTTCCTTGTAACCGTTAAGGCTCTGCTTGAAGATCCAGAAGCGCTTCTTCTTGAAGGCTAATAAGCGATAATTCAATAGAGGCTGACCGTAAAGTAGAGTATTCTACTTCATGGCCAGCCTCTTTTTTGCATGCAAGCCTGCTTCGCCTTAAAACATGTAGAAAAGAACGGAATATCGATTACTATGTTTTTTTATTTTAATTTTTAAAATGGAGCAGGAAGAGGGCAGAAAATGTTGAAAATAACAATCAAGTAAAGTTATTTGTTGGATGAGGTGGTTTAGGCAGATGGAGAGCGTTCAAATGAACAAGCAATGGAGAGAAAGCGAAGACCGATACGAGAATTTGGTCCATATGATGTCTGACGGCCTCATTATTTTTTGTGAGGGTTGTATCGTTCTGGCGAACCGTTCGTTATTAAGTATGATTGGTTTTGATCGTTCTGATGAAATGGTTGGGCTCCCGATTAAAAGCTTCGTTCATGCTGAATATCTGGAGCAGTTCACCGCTAATATACAGTATCTGATCCGGGAAGCTAATCCTACTGTTTTCATGAATTTCAAGCTGCTTCGACGAAACGGTGAAACGTTTGAAACGGAGCTCAGTGCGGTCAATGTTACCTATGACGGAAAACCCTCGGTCCAGCTTATCATTCGCGACATCTCTAACCGAATTCGGATGGAGGAGTCTTTGTTCGAAAAGGATTTTTTATACAAAAGCTTAATGGAGAACGTCGTTGCTGGCGTTTTCGTAGGGCAACAATGTAATCTCATATATGCCAATCCGTATTTGGCGGAGCTATTCGGTTATACGGTCGATGAGCTGCTGTCTTTATCTCCGGACTGCTTTATTCCGAAGGAAGAGCTTTCGCGCATAGAGAACGAAGTGCTCCAGGGAATGGTTAACGGAGTGACCCAATTTGTCTTGCGACTGAGCGGGAAGAAAAAAGACGGAAGCGTCATCATTCTGGAAGGAAACAGCTCCGTCATTATGCTGGACGGAGTGCCTTCATTGCTAGGTACTGTGCAGGATGTAACCTTTAAGCTTGAGAAGGAGAAGCTGCTAAAGGACAGCGCAAAGCTTTATCAGAAGATGATTAAATTCGTTCCCGAGCCGATTGTACTGAGCGACCAGGGCGTCATTCTGTATGCCAACAAGCTGGCTTTGCAGCTTATCGGACTAAATGAGGATTGCGAGCTTTCCGGTAAAAGCATTTTTGACTTCATTCATCCGATCCAGCATGGCATGGTTGTTGAAACGGTGCAAAAAATTATGTCGTCGGATGACCCAAGCCCGTTTCAGGAGCGTATTATCGTATGTCCGGACGGTCGGCAGATGGATGTGGAATTATCGAGCATCCGGATCAATAACTACATGGGCAAGGACGTGATGCTGAGCGTCATTCGAGACTTGACCGATCGCAAACGGTCGGAGGAGGTGCTGATCCGATCCGAAAAGCTATCTGCGATCGGACAGCTTGCTGCAGGCGTCGCGCATGAAATCCGTAATCCGTTGACTGCACTTAAAGGTTTTACGCAGCTTCTGAGTGCTAGATACCCGGAGCATCCGCATTATTTTACGATTATGTCGAATGAAATTGATCGAATTACGCTAATCGTGAATGAATTCATGACACTTGCGAAGCCCCATTTCACCCAGTTCCATGACGAACCGCTTGAGCCTATTCTCAATAGTGTGCTTTCTATCCTGGAAACGCAGGCCATTCTATTAAACGTGGAACTTAAGGTTTGTTTAGATCATACTGCACCGACCGTATTCGGCAATGCCGATCAGCTGAAGCAGGTGTTCCTCAACATAATAAAAAACGCCATCGAGGCGATGCCTCATGGCGGAGAGGTACAGTTATCCGTTGCTACAAAGGATGATGGGAACGTGTTGATTCGAATTAAAGACGGCGGACCAGGCATTCCCGAGGAGCTCATTAAAAAGATAGGTGAGCCCTTTGTGACTACCAAGGAAAAAGGGACCGGTCTCGGCATCATGATCAGCACGAGAATTATCGAGGCGCATAAAGGCACTCTGAAGCTAAGCAGTGTCGTAAATCAAGGTACGGTCGTCGAAATTATTTTGCCTATTCAGGTAGCCAGTTGAATCATTAGCCGGAGGTGCCCAGCGCTTGCTCGGCATCGGCCTTCGTCGTCAACCGTTTGCGTTTATGATGAAGCATGAAATAAATAACAGATGAAGCGGCGATAATAACGGCACATAGCATATACATGGCACGGTAGCCGTAGCCGGACGCGAGTGCTCCTAGCGAATAGGAGCCAATGCCATAGCCTAGGTCAAACAGTAAGTAAAAGGTTGCGGTAGCGAGGCCTCTTCTGTGTACGGGAGCCGCAAGTACGGCAATCGTCTGAAAGCAGGGAAGCAAAGCACCGTAGCCAAGACCGATGACGCCGCCAGACACGAGCAGCGATGCAGGAGAGCTGGCTTGGCTGAGCATTAGCATGCCAACCGTAAAGATGGCAATGCTCGGATACACGATTACATGCTCGCCCACGCGATCGAGCAACTTCCCGATGATCGGGCGCGGCAGTACAATCATAATGCCAAAACAGACGAAGAAATAGCTTGCATACTGATCCAGCGCCTGTTCATGCGTATATACGGACATAAACGTCACTAGCCCGCTGTACGCAAAGGCGACGACAAAGCCGCTAAGAGCGATCGGGATCGCTTTCCGTTCTACAAGATCACGCCAGTGCAGCTTTGCTTTCGGCATTGTATCCGTAGAATTGTTTTTAGCGGAGGCTGAGCGCAAGACAGCCTTTTGCCGTTTCGTCGAAGCCCCAAGCACAAAGGCAATCAATGAGCATAATGCGCACAAAATGAACATCGCGGTAAAGCCGCCATGGGTCGTAATCGTCAGCCCCGCAAAAGGTCCAATGACCATCGCGAGACTCATGAACAAGCTGAAATAGCTGATGCCTTCGCCTTTGCGATGCTCTGGAATAATGCCGATTGCAGTCGTATTCGTGGAAGTCGTTGCGATAGCAAACGTGCCGCCGTGAAAAAAACGAACGAGCAGCAGCATCGCATAGCCAAAAACGCCTAAATAAGCGACTGAGAACAGTAAAAAAAGCAATAAAGACAATATTACGATTTTACGTTCGCCATATTTGGCCATCAGCTGCCCTGCGAATGGCCGAAGCAATACGGAGGCTATAACAAAAACGGTCATGGATAAGCCGGCCTGCGTGCCTGAGCCTCCAAGCCCATCGGTTACGTAAACCGAAAGAGCCGTCGCCAGCGTATAAAAAGAAAAAAACAAGAAAAAGCTGCTTAAGCATATTTTAATGAAGTCGGCGCTCCATAATTTATTCGTATTCAATGCAAGTTCCCCTCTCAGCTGCTGGTCAACCATGTCTTATAGATTGAGCGTCTTATTGCGTTCCGGCATTTTGATTGATTTTGTCCATGAAGCGCATAAAAGCTTTAATTTCATCCGTTGTGATGCCTGTTAGCATTTGCTGAACGTACTCCCTCTCAATAGGCGCAAGCGCTATTGCGCAGCTTGTGCCGTCCTCGGTAATAGAGATCAGCTGCGAGCGGCGGTCGTTCGGATTTGCTAATCGCTTAACGAGAGCTTTGCGCTCAAGCTGATCAACCAAGCGGGTTATGTTGGCAGGGTCCTTATCGGTACGCTGAGCCAAATCCTTGTGGGAAATTCCGTCATGCTCGCTCAAGCACATTAAAAGCGTAAATTGCTCGGGCGTTACGTCGTGATGTTGAAAAAGCTGCTGGAGCCGCTGATTCAGCCGGCGCCCTGTATTGCTTATTACGTAACCTACGGATTGTTTTAATTCCAATTCCTTCACCTGCTCTTGTTATATAGTTGATATAACAATAATACGCTTATCAACTAAAAGGGTCAAGAGCGCCAATCCCCGATTTCGGATTAACGCTTATCAGGTAGGCACGGAGTGGAGTTGATTCTGCTTGCGATACTGCTCAGGCGTGTAGTCGGTATGAAGCTTAAAAGCGCGGCTGAAATGCGAAGGATGCTTAAAGCCGACCTCGTAACCGACATCGGTAATGGGCTGGTCACTGTCAATCAGCTCGATTTTGGCCTGATAGATTCTGCGCTGCATCAGAAATTGAAAGATCGTACTTCCGGTAACCTCTTTGAATGTTTTGGCTAAATAAAACTTGCTGAGGTGAAGCTCCGTTTGAATGCTTTCCAGCGTAATCTCTTCCTGATAATGGCTGTCCAAATAAGATATAATCGCTTGGACATGCAGCTGCTTGGATGACGGGAAAGTAGACTTTTCCTTCATCGGCTTCTGACACAGCTGGTTGATTAGAATCATGAAATCGAGCAGCTGCGCTTGAAAGCGTTGGGTCGAGAAAGAATCCTTTTGCACATAATGCAGCTCTAACCGATTAATAACCGCTTCGACCTCCGCTTTCTCCGGTCCACGCAGCTGAAGCCTAACATTTTGCAGCTTGCGGAACGGCTCGAGCAGATCGGCAGCAAAAGGCGGCTGAATAAATTGTTTGAAATAAAATGGGTCAAAGTGCAGCGTGGAGCGATGGTACTTCACTTCAGGGTCGACATGGGCACGATGCAGCGTCATGCCGTGCATAAGCAGCAGGTCACCTGGCTCTAGTACATAAATACGGTCATTTATAAGATAATTCACTTTTCCGCTATGGAAATAATAGACTTCATAATGAAAATGGGTGTGATACGCCACATTGGTATTATAGTCCGAGCTAGTGCCCATCGTGAACGGAACGCTAATCTGGTGCTGGATGGTCATCCTGTCACTCCCCTCGTAAATATCATCATTATACACCAACCACAGTCAAATAAAAGAACAAACAGGATAATGCGGATGAAGTCGAACGGATCGCAACGTGATACCATAAAGGCAAGTAGCTGTAAGCAGTAAGCGCAACCATTCATTTTATAATAAAGGGGCGGCATCCGGATGCAGATCGTTCGTTTGGGCATTATTGGGCTTGGCAATATGGGAAAAGGACATATCAATTATTTAGTCAACGGTGAAGTGAGTGGCGTAGAAGTAACGGCTGTCAGCGACGCGATCGAAGCAAATCTTGCGTGGGCCAAAGAAAAGCTTGGCGATCAGGTTGGTTTGTATCTAGATCCTCTCCAAATGATGGATTCTGGCCTCGTGGACGGCGTTCTCATCGCTACTCCGCATTTCTCGCATCCGGAGCTTGCAATCGCTTGCTTCAAGCGCGGGCTTCATGTCCTTTGCGAGAAGCCGGCTGGCGTATACACGAAGCAGGTTCGCGAAATGAACGAGGCGGGCAGTAAAGCGAACGTGAAGTTCAGCATGATGTATAATCAACGGACGAATCCGCTATATGTGAAGCTCAAAGACATGATTGATGCAGGCGAGCTAGGGGAGATTAGAAGAACGAATTGGATTATTACGAATTGGTATCGCTCTCAAAGCTACTATGATTCAGGGACTTGGCGGGCTACCTGGGCTGGCGAAGGCGGAGGCGTATTGCTCAATCAAGATCCGCATCAGCTAGATTTGTGGCAATGGACGATTAGCATGATGCCTAAGCGCGTCCGTGCATTTTGTTATTTCGGCAAGCATCGCAATATCGAGGTCGAGGATGACGTGACGGCTTTCGTTGAATATGAGAATGGTGCTACCGGCGTGTTCGTAACGACGACGGGTGAAGCTCCGGGTACGAACCGGCTTGAAATCAGTGGTGACCGCGGCAAGGTCGTCATCGAAAACAATGAATTAACATTTTGGCGACTTCGCGTTCCGGAGCCGGAATTCAATAAAGAGTATAAGGGCAGCTTCGGCCAGCCGGAATGCTGGAAATGCGAAATTCCGGTGCAAGGCAGCTACCCGGACCATAAAGGCATTACGCAAAACTTCGTGAATGCGATTCTGTTCGATGAGCCGCTGATCGCACCTGGCGAAGAGGGCATTAAAGGACTTATGCTCTCTAATGCGATGCTTCTCTCCACGTGGACGGATAACTGGGTCGACCTGCCGATTGACGAGGAGCTGTTCTATCAGCATTTGCAGGATCGAATCGCCAATTCTTCCTTTCAGAAGGAGACAGTAAGCAAATGAGCAAAGCAGACGGCATGAAATATGCACCCAAAGGAAAACCGAACAAAGTAGTTGAGGAAGGGCAATTCATTATTTCTGCGGTGAGCCTTGACCACGGACATATTTATGGCATGTGCAACGGGCTTGTCGAAGCGGGTGCAGCATTAAAATGGGTGTACGATCCCGATCCAGCAAAAGTGGAGGCATTTATCCGTCAATACCCGCAAGCGAGAGCCGCGATATCGGAGGAGCAGGTGCTCTCCGATCCAGAAGTGCAATTGGTGGCTGCGGCCGCAATCACTTCGGAACGCGGGCCGCTTGGCGTACGCGTAATGCGCAGCGGGAAACATTATTTCACGGATAAAGCACCTTTTACGACGCTTGAGCAGCTGGAGGATGCGCGTAAAGCCTACTCGGAGACAGGCAAGAAATATGCCGTCTACTATAGTGAGCGGCTGCATGTGGAGAGCGCTGTATTCGCTGGTCAACTGATTGAGCAAGGCGCGATTGGACGCGTTGTTCAAGTGCTTGGCCTTGGTCCGCATCGATTGAATGCGGGAGCCCGTCCGGCTTGGTTTTTCGAGAAGGAAAAGTACGGAGGCATTATTTGCGATATCGGATCTCATCAAATCGAGCAGTTCCTGTACTACACGGGGAATCAGAATGCGGCGGTCGTGAACAGCAAGGTTGCCAATTACGCTAACAAGGAATATCCGGAGCTGGAGGATTTCGGCGATATGAACGTAGTTGGAGATAATGGGGCAACAGGCTACTTCCGCGTTGACTGGCTCACGCCGAATGGGCTTGGCACTTGGGGGGACGGGCGTACGCTCATACTCGGAACCGAAGGCTATATCGAGATGCGCAAGTATATCGATATCGCACGCGAAGCAGAGGGCGACCAGTTGTATTTGGTGAACAGCGACGGCGAGCGGCATATGAAGCTGGGCGGCAAGGTCGGGTTTCCTTATTTCGGCCAGCTCATTCTGGATTGCTTGAATGGCACGGAAAATGCGATGACGCAGGAGCATACTTTTAAAGCGGCGGAGCTTTCGCTCTTGGCGCAGAAGAAAGCGGTACGAATAGAATAAGGAGATGACATTTGAACATAGAGAGCTGCCTGCGGGCAGTTCTTTTGCTATTTGCATAATGTTAATTTTGCATCGTTTCTTTCATTACATAAACGTGAAAGAAATCTTCTTTGACGATGACGGATATTACGGTTGTTTCCTTTTTAAAGAAATGAGCATGCCCCATCCGTTCTTCCTTCTGTTCAATCCAACCGAGCCTCTCTAGCTCTTCGAAATAGTGCATCGGCGGATATAACCCTTGGCTTCCCCCAACGTCTTTAAGTTTATATTTCATTCCCTTTGAAATATTGGGGTTACCGAACTCCGTTTCCTCAGGCTCAGCCTGAACGGGGACAATAAAATCGTTATGTACAGCTGATGGCTTATATCCCGTATTCTCGTCATAAAAAGAATCAGACCTCCCAGAACACGCCGTAATCATGCCAAGCAGCAGGATGGATTGCCAAAGCTTCATATTCTGCAGCACCTCTTCATAAAAGATTGGAGTAACCGTTGTCTTATTAGACGTGCTTTTATCCAAAATGTTACAGATGGGTGAAGGCATGTTATATTGTTTAGGAAGAGCATGATGGAACATCACACGAGCAAACGGCTCAGTGGTTGAGGTGAGTAGAACGATGGATTCATTGATCGATGGCATTTTAAATGGCGAAAATACTGGATCGGAATTAACGGAAAATAAATTATTTGAGGTTTATGAAGCAGTTAAGCATTCGGATATTGAGGATGAGGTTTGGAGCAAACTGTCTTTAAGCTATGGTGAGTCGCTTCCCCAACCTATCGTCATGGACCTTATTGATCGGAAGATAGCCCTCGTGGCATTAGGGCACACCAGACAAGAGCATCAAGCAATGTGGTTATTAGCAGAGCTGGTAGATGAAGCTTTACTGACGTTGGCAATTGATTTGTACACGATTGAAAGATTTGAAATGGATACAATGGCGTTACTGCTGAATAAATTTTATGAGAACAGATGGATGTTGGAGACCTTGATTTATAAAGAGCCATCGTCGCCGGAGAAAAGAAAACTGCTTGATTCAGCGATCCAACGAAATAGCCATTCCGGTAACTTGCAACGACTAATGATCGTTTTGGATCATGCTAAATTTGCCAGACGTTTCGATTTGACGAACGAACAATTCTTTTTTCTTTTTGAGACGGGAGAGCCAGAAGTATGGCTTTCATTATCCTATAATGAGAATACGCCAGCAGCTATATTAAACGAATTAATTGGTGCAGCAAATATAAAAAATGCAAGACAAATGAGGCAAGCAGCAAGAGCAAGTCTCGCCAAACAAAAAGAATAAGGGAGCTTTGCCGAGATGAAATAATGGTGATGTATTTAATTAATATATAGATGGCATGAACATGGGGACATGGGGTTAAATTAAACCCCATAAGGAAGTAGCTTGGGGTATTAAAAGAAATGGCTGTTACGAATAAATGGGAAGGCTGCCGGAAATCGACAGCCTTCAGTATTCATAGTATCCCGTTTGAGTCTTTACAACAATTCAGTCTATAAGATGGCATGCCAAGCTGTTTCATAGTCATAGGTCTGGTCATATGCCAGGTCTGAGACATGAATAATATATTTCGATCATACGTTCCGGATTAAGGCTGCAAAGTCGGCCTAATGATAATCTCGTTGATTCCGGTGTCTTCAGGTTCATTAATGGCGTAGGCGATGGCTCCAGCAATACGATAAGGAGAAATGCTGAGCGCGGTGAAATGGCTCGCCATGGCTTGGACCTCAGGGCTTTTCACGGTTTGAAGCAGTTCCGACTCCGTGATGCCTGGTGAGATGATGGTCGAACGAATGCGGGAGGAAGGCGATTCTTCTACGCGTAGCCCTTCCGAAATCGCCCTAACCGCAAATTTGGTCGCGCTGTATACAGCAGAGGTTGGATGGACCTCATGGCCTGCAACGGATGAGACGTTTATAATGTGGCCTGCTTGCTGTTCGCGCATCGTTGGCAGAACCGCCGAAATGCCATGCAGCACGCCTTTAATGTTCACATCGATCATCTGTGTCCATTCCGCTACTCTTAGCTCATTGAGCCGTGAAACGGGCATAACTCCTGCATTGTTGACGAGCACATCGATACGTCCGTATTGATTCAATGCGAATTGTGCCAGCTTCTGCATATCCTCTAAGGAAACAACGTCAGCCTGCATATAAACGGCTTCTCCGCCATCCTGTTTTATCTCGTTTACAATCGTTTTCAGACGTTCCTCTCTTCTTGCGGCTAACACTACTTTTGCTCCTTGTTGGGCCAGTAGCTTGGCTGTCGCTTCCCCTATCCCGCTGGATGCTCCCGTAATGATAACAACCTTAGGTTGTAATTGTTCCATTCTTATCTCTCCTTAAATAGATGATTTAAATAAATTTTTCAACGAACGTTGATTAGTTGACGATCGTTGATTATCATTATAAAGAGATGCAAGGAGAGTTCAATCGCTATTGTGATCGCTTTTGTTTCATAATCAACATATGGAATGAAAGTGTTTATTAACATGGGAGGTCAGTATCGTATGGAAAGCGCGCCCAAATTAGACCGTCGGGTTATTAAAACGAAGGAAGCGATTAACAAGGCGTTTTTGGAGCTTTTTTCTGAAAAAGAACTGGAGCAAATTACGATCAATGATATTTCGGAACGGGCGAATGTGAATAGAGGAACAGTCTATCTGCACTATAGCGACAAATACGATTTGCTTGATAAAAGCATTGAAGAGCACTTAAACAAATTAATTACTTTTTGCGGCGCCAATGAGACAAAAGTGGGGGATGGAACGCTGATCAGCGATCTGCTGCCCGTATTCGTATATTTCGAAAATAATTACATTTTCTTCTCCGCTATGCTCTCCAATCAGAGAACAACCGTATTCCGAGCGCGATTGCTAGCATTCATATCAGTGAACGTAAAAGAGAAGCTGCGCAAGCAAGAGCCGCAATCCGATATCGACAATGAGCTGAAAGCACAGTTTATGGCATCGGCTTTCGTCGGTATTGTGGAATGGTGGATTCAGCATCAAATACCGCATTCGGCATCTTACATGGCGGAGCAGCTGTGGAAGCTTTTTGCTAAGAACGACATCTTTCCGGAGCAATAATGATGCAACGCTCGGGGAAATGGGATTGACCGCGTTTCCGGCGTTGTTGCATATCCAAGTGTTTTCTTTCAAAAGCAGCAGGAGCATTGGTGCTAGCTCACGAGCAATCAAGCGCAGTTTTCCATTAATAGTAATCATTTCGATCTTGACCGATGAAAAAGAGGCTGTTATACTACAAAAGCGTAATGTTTACTATTAGCTGACTTGATCAGCTTTTTTATTGCGAATTAATCGTAATAATAACGTTTAACTCAGGCGGTATGGAATAGAAAAGTAGAGGTGTATCATGACTAAAAATAAAATCCCGGTCACGGTCTTAAGCGGCTATTTGGGTGCCGGAAAAACGACAATCATGAATCATGTGCTTCATAACCGCGATGGGCTTCGGGTTGCTGTTATCGTAAATGATCTAAGCGAGTTAAATGTGGACGCCGCTCTCATAAAAGAGGGAGGAGGGCTATCCAGAACGGAAGAAAAGCTGGTGGAGATGTCCAACGGCTGCATTTGCTGTACACTGCGAGAGGATTTGCTGATGGAGGTTGAAAAGCTTGCCATGGAAAATCGGTTCGATTATATCCTGATTGAATCGACTGGCGTAGGCGAGCCGGTACCCGTGGCGCAAACCTTCTCGTATATTGACGAGGAGCAGGGCATCGATTTAACGCAATTTTGCAGGCTGGATTGCATGGTTACGGTCGTAGACGCCTATCGATTCTGGCATGATTATTCATCCGGGGAGACGCTGCTGGAACGACGCCAAGCCGTAGGAGAGGACGATACGCGCGAGGTCGTTGATCTGCTTATTGATCAAATCGAGTTTTGTGATGTGCTTGTCCTGAACAAATGCGATTTGGTTGACGAGGAAGAGCTGACCGAGCTGGAGGGCGTCCTTCGGACACTGCAGCCCCGTGCGAAGCTCATTCGTACCTCAAGAGGCGAGATTGACCCGAAAGCGATTCTAAATACCGGGTTGTTCGACTTTGAGGAAGCGAGCCAATCCGCTGGGTGGATGAAGGAGATGGCGGCTCCTGCACATACGCCAGAGACGGAGGAATACGGAATAGCATCATTCGTATATGAGCGTACGAAGCCCTTTCACCCGCAGCGGCTTATGGCTTGGATGGAAGAATGGCCGGAGGAGGTCGTTCGCGCCAAGGGCATGGTATGGCTGGCTACGCGGAATGATTATGCCCAGAGCCTTAGCCAAGCGGGACCGTCCATTCAATTCGGTCCTGCGGGACAATGGGCAGCGGCACTTCCTGACGAAGAGAGGGCAGCAGTGCTACGGGAGGACCCTGAGCTTGCGGAGCTATGGCACGACGAATATGGGGATCGGATCAATAAAGTGGTGTTTATCGGGATAGAGATGGATCGGATGAAGCTGGCTGACTCCCTGGACAGCTGCTTGCTCAGCGACGGAGAGCTAGATTTGGACTGGGATTCTTTTCAGGATGACTTTCCGAATGCTGCGACCGAGCAAATGGAATCCTTGGTTCAATAGAATAGGCTTGCGATATGGATGCAATAAAGTGAAACGGATTATTTATGGCGGGAGGTGAATGCAATGAGAGTGATTATTACGCTTGCTTGTACGGAATCGGGTGACCGCAACTATACGACGACCAAAAACAAAAGAACGACCCCTGAGCGGCTCGAGGTTAAAAAATACAGCCCGCGACTCAAACGCGTGACGGTGCACAGAGAAACAAGATAGCACGACAAGGGTACGACAAGAGCAAGATAAGAGCAAGATAAAAGCAAGACAAGAGCAAGATAAAAGCAAGACAAGAGCAGGATAAGAGCAAGATAAAAGCAAGACAAGAGCAAGATAAGAGCAAGACAAGAGCACGACAAGAGCAGGACATACCAAGAGACTGGACGTACGCGTTCAGTCTTTTTTGCATACATCCAGCAGCGTTGGTTTAGAAGCATCATCCAAATTATTAATTGACAGACGTGGCTATCATTGGTACCATATGCGCATAAACGCGCGTTTACGGTCGGGGGTATGGGATTGACTAAAGAAATAAACAGCACGGAAATCGCGAAGCTGGCAGGCGTATCCAGAAGCACGGTAAGCAGGGTTATTAACAATTATGCGAATGTACCCGAACACACCAAGCAAAAGGTCATGAAGGTTATTCAGCAATACAATTATTATCCGAATTTATCGGCACAGGTGCTGGCAGGCAAGCGGACTCGAACGATAGGACTGTTCATGATCGATTCGGGCCGTGTGTCGGGCGACAGCATTTCGAGCTTGCTGCTTGCGCGAATTATTGAAAGCGCTTCTTCTCAAGGTTATTACGTACTGACGCATATCGTGAGGGATATAAGCGAGAAAGAGGAGATTCGGACCATTAAGGAAAGCTTCTACCAACGAAGGATCGACGGGGGTATTTTCATTGGCGCTGCCAACCAGGAGCCATTGATTGAGGAGCTGATCGGGGAAGGCTTTATCGTTGCGGTCGTGGATCAGCATCTGCCCGGCCGGGAGAAGCCGAATCGGCTGGTGTTCAATTTTGACAACGAAACGGGCGTTGGCCAAGCGGTTGATTATTTGGTTTCCTTGGGGCATCGCCGAATCGGCATCATTAACGGTGATTTGAACAGATATTCGGGACCGTCCAAGCTGCATGCCTTTCAGCGCGCGATGGCGAGGCACAAGCTAGAGGTGAATCCGGAGTGGATGCTGCCCGGCGATTTCAATGAGGCAAGCGGCTACAAGGCGATCAAAGATTTCTTGAAGGAGAAGCGGGAGCTGCCTTCCGCGTTATTTGCGGCGAATGACAGTGTCGCTTTCGGAGCTATTCGAGCGTTGAAGGAAGCAGGCATTCGGGTTCCGCAGCACATATCGGTGATCGGCTTCGATGATCATTTTCGAAGCGAGCACCATCGTCCTGCCTTAACCACGGTTCGAATTGATTTTGCAGGCATGATGGATCAATTGACGAAAACGTTAATCGCAGCCATCGAGCACGGTCCGACTTCCGCCGAACAAGCAACAGCGGGTACGGCCTTGGTTGTCAGGGAGTCTTGCGAAAGCATTACAGTTGATTAGCTGGCGGCATAAGGACGGAAGAGCGTTCATTTAAGCGATTAGAAATGGCGCGAGAGGGGGGATCATCATGTAGCGTAAGCAAGCTGTAGTGTAGTTCAAGCATGTACAACGTTCAAGAACGATTACGATAACCGATAAGGGGAAGATAAACGTGGACAAAAATGTACTTGGAACTCGAACGGTGACGCAGATTGGCTTGCTGGTTAATGACATTGACGAAACCTCTCAGGCGTATGCCGATTTTTTTGGCGTGGAGAAGCCCGATTGGTTCTGGACGGATACGGTAGACAAAGCACAAACCGAATACAAAGGAGATTCGTCGGTTGCCCGCGCGAAGCTTGCTTTTTTCGATATGGGAGCGCTGCAGCTTGAGCTTATCGAGCCGGATAAGCATCCGAGCACATGGAGAGAGCATCTTGATCAGCATGGTGAAGGCCCTCATCACATTGCCTTCGTGATCGACGGCATGAAGGATAAGGTAGCTCTCATGGAGAAAAACGGAATGGCCCTCGTGCAAAAAGGAGAGTATACCGGCGGGCGCTACGCCTATATGGATTCGTTCAAGCAGCTGAAGGTTATGCTTGAATTGCTGGAGAACGATAAAAACGAATGATGCTGATCGGCCTGACAATCGTATATGGCTTGTGAATGGATAGGAGGAGAATAACCGAATGAATCTATTAATTACAGGGGCGAACCGAGGATTGGGACTAGCGCTGGCAAACGAAGCTTGCGAGCGCGGTCATCATGTACTCGCAGGCGTTCGCAGTCCAGGCTCATCTGCGGAGGGGCTGCTCGCGCTAGCTTCAGCGTTTCCGGAGAAAGTAACCATTGTGCCGCTGGACGTAACGGATGAACAGTCTGTACGCTATGCATACGAGCAGGTTGCAAGCCGATACGATGGTATCGACGGGATTATTAACAGCGCGGCTATTCTGCTTGGCAGGGAACAAAAGCTCGGAGAGCTTGATCTGGAGCAGCTGGAGCAATCGTTCCAGACCAACTTATTCGGTCCGATAGCGGTGCTTAAGCACTTTCTTCCTCTGCTCGTTCATGGAGAGAACCCGAGTGTCATCAACATCAGCTCGGAGGCTGGAAGCTTTGCAGGCGCTTATGGCGGGGATTACTCTTACGCCATGTCCAAGTCGGCATTAAACATGTTCTCTGCCCAGATTCGAAAGGAGCTAGCGCCGCAGGGCATTCTTGTCCATGCGCTGCATCCCGGCTGGATCAGAACGGATATGGGGGGCGATCAGGCTCCTGGCGATGCGGCTATTTCCGCGAAGGGCATTCTCGATATTACCGAACGCAAGAAAGTGGCGGATGCCCTGTTTATCGACCATACAGGAGCTCCGATGCCATTGTGATCGCGAGCAAACAACGGAACAAACTCCGAATTCATGAATAGCATTATTAAAAAAGCTGCGAGGCAGGTCATTCGACCAAGCCTCGCAGCTTTTGATTTACAGCTTATAGATAAACGGCTTTGCCTGTTTTGGAGGATTCATAAATCGCTTCAAGAATTTGAGAAACGACGAATGCTTGCTCCGGCGTTACGACAGGATCGGTATCCTCGTCGATTGCCTTCAGCCACATTCTCATTTCAAGATCGGCTTCGCTTTCGGTTTTGCCATCGAAGAAAGCAACTCCGCCTGCTTTCAAATCAATTTGCGTCGTGAACAAACGGCTATGTTTTTCTCCGTTGATGCGAAGACCGTCTTTCATATCCGCTCCGCCTTCAGTACCCGATAGCGTACATTTCGCTTCGTCAACCTCAAGCGTATTGAGTGCCCAGCTGGATTCCAGTACGATTGTCGCGCCATTCTCCATGACGATCATCCCGAAAGCGGAATCTTCAACCGTGAATTTGGCAGGATCCCATGGTCCCCAAGCGTTAGCGGCATTCTCTTTCTGGGAAAGCTTATGGTAGGACGTACCGAGTACAACCTTCGGCTTGTAGTTGTCGAGCATCCAAAGCGTCAAATCCAACGCATGGGTACCGATATCGATTAGCGGGCCGCCGCCTTGTTTCTCTTCATCGAGGAATACGCCCCAAGTCGGTACGGCGCGGCGACGAATCGCATGTGCTTTGGCGTAATAAATATCGCCTAGTTCGCCGGCAGCGCAAAGCTGCTTCAAATGCTGGCTGTCCGGACGGAAACGGTTGTTGTAGCCAACCGTAAGCTTCTTGCCGGTACGGCGAACAGCATCGACCATGCGCTGTGCGTCGTGAGCGGTTTTGGCCATCGGCTTTTCGCTCATAACATGCTTGCCGGCTTCGAGTGCTGCGATGGAGATATCCGCATGCGAATCGTTAGGCGTACATACATGGACGATTTCAATGGATTCATCTTTCAGCAGTTCGGTGTAATCCGTATATACACGTGCGCCTTCGGCACCATACAAGCCTGCTGCTTCAAAAGCGCGATGCTCGACGATATCACAGAAAGCGACGATTTCAACGTTGTCTAGCTTCTTCAGGCTTGGCAAATGCTTGCCGTTGGCAATTCCGCCGCAGCCGATAATAGCGAGTTTGTAAATTTTGGACATGTTAAGCAGCCTCCTAATAATTCCAATTAGTAGTCATTGCGGTTGTGGTTGTCGTGCGCTCCTCCGGTACTCGGAGGGGGTTAGGCCAAATTTCTTGCGGAATACGGCATGTAAGTAATTGCCGCCTGCAAAACCGGCAAGCTTCGCGATCTGCTCAATGGATTGCTCGCTTTCCTGCAGCTCACGGCACACGACCGCCAATCGAATATCCTCGAGTATGCGGCTAAAGGTATGTCCGTGATGAAGCTCCTTGAATAGCCTTTGAATATGCCTTGAGCTTAAGTTAAGCTTGTCCGCAACATCCTCAAGCGTAATGCTGCCGTCATAGTTCGCATACATGTATTCCAAGGCGAGCCGATACCGGTAAGCCTTCATGTCGCGCGTTGGAAACTGCTTCTGCTCGCTCGCCTTATCGTAAGCGCGTACGGCTCTCAGCAGAATTTGTATGACGGTTTGCTTAATGGTCGTATAGCTTCCGACGAAATTGTCGTTGCATGCCTGATAGGCTTCCAGAAAGCGGGGCATTGCTTGGTGCAGGTCTGCGGTCGGATGGAGCGGAAGCATCTTAAGCTTCTCGATGCAGTCGCGGGCTTCAGCAGCTTCCCACTCATCATACGAATGGGAATCAGTGTCCAGATGATCCAGATGCCTATCGATAATATCGACATGCAAGCATAGCTCATCCATTGCCTCGAAGGCATCTGCTTCCTGGTAATGCATAATGTCTGGTCCGGTCAAATAAAGCATGCCGGGCTTCAAGGCGAATTCCTGGTCAATCAGTATGACCTTTCCTTTGCCTTGCGGGATGAAATGAAATTCATACTCGGCATGCTTGTGGAACCCGATGACTCGTCCGGGAGGAAACTGCGTTAAATGGAAGCGGAGCACATGGATGTCGTATTGTCCCCACCGAATGCACAGTTCCAGACGCTCAAGCGCGTCTTGGCGATCATGCATAATTTCGTAAGGAAAGTTGGGCATGCTGCTTCCTCCTCGGAGCCCCCTTGCCGCTACTTGCTCAGCTCATCGATTCGAACGGCGCGATGCTCACGGGCCGATAGATTGGAAGCTTCCATCAGCTTCGTCAAATCGATGGCAAGGCTTACATTTTCGTCTGCTGTCGTGTCGTTCTCGATATGCTGTACCCACTGGTCAAAAGCGCTCTCGCGAGCCGCCGGAATAGCCTGCGCTGTCCATTTCTCCGAAGAGTCCGCACCTGGTGCCGACGTGCGAAGCAGCAGCTGGTTCTCAGGCGTTCCGTAAAGCAGCGAGCCTTCCGTGCCGTGCACCTCAAGCGTAAATGGCGAATGGCTGTTCACGAAGCCGGCCTCAACAATCCCAATAGAACCGGAAGCGGATGTCAAGATGGACACGGCGTTGTCCTCTACCTGTTTGCCGGTAACATAACCGAAATGAGCGGACACCTCTTGAGGCATCTCGTTCATAAACAGTCTGGTCAAATACATCGGATGGCAACCAAGATCGATCAAAGCGCCTCCGGCGCATTCCTCAAGGCTGTAGAAATGCTCAGGCAGCCAGTTGGCTGTTGCTCCGTTATGGGACAAGCGGGCACGCACGAGCGTGATTCTGCCAAGTACGCCTTGCGATAAAATATCGCGAATCGCAAGCGTGTAGCCATCATTCAAGCGCGGCAGCGACACCGTTAATTTTACATTATTTTTGGCTACTTCATCCAGTATAATGTTCAATTCCTTCAATGTTGCAGCAATGACCTTCTCTGTGAAAATATGCTTGCCCGCTTTGGCAGCAGCTACGATCACTTCTTGGTGTTTCGTTGTAGGGGCGTCTACGATAACGGCGTCGATGTCGTCACGCTTCAGCATATCGTCCAAATTAGCGTGGAAATCAACACCAAGCTTGTCGGCAGCAGCTTGGCCGCGTTCCGCGATTTCATCCCATACTGCGACGATCTCCGTACCTGGGTGCTCCTGTGCTTGCTTCGTATAATCCCATGCGTGTACATGCCAATAACTGATTTTACCAATTCGAATCATCGGTTCATCTCTCCCTGGGCATCTATTTTCGTTTCTGTGGTTCATCTATAAATTTATGACAACAAATATAATTTAACATAGATTCACACTCATTTTTAGTGCGAATTAATGACCATTATTATATGAAATTACGACATGGTCTATTATGATCACAGATATTGCTTTCGATAATCGCGCGGGGAGTGACGGGTCATTTTTTTGAACGTTTTACCGAAATGGGAGAAGTTGTCGAAACCGACCGCGGCCGCGATATCGGTAACGCTGCTGTCTGTCTCGCGAAGCAGGCGCTGAGCCTCTTTGACGCGCGTTATCATAATGTAGTCGGAGAAAGCGAACCCCGTTATTTCTTTAAACATGCGGCTCAAATAGTAAGGGCTGATAAAAAAATGCTCCGCCACCGTGCTGAGCCGAAGCGACTCCGCAAAATGCCCGTTAATGTAGCGGGTGATCTCCGTAATTTTGGCATGCATTGGCGTCGCATGACGCAGCGGAACAGGCTCATGCTGCTGAATAAATCTGGCAGCGGTCAATAGCAGCATCGTTAGAGCATTTGGAGGAATAAGCTCGTAGCCGGGCGTTTGCTCTTTGATCTCAGTCAGCAGCTTCCTCATCAGCTGATCCATAGCGAGCAGCTCTTGCCGAGGCAGACGGATAACCGGAGCCGTCTCATTGAATGCGGACAAGAGAAGCCCGGCGTGCGCTCCCGCCAACCGCTTCAGCATGGTATCGTCGAAATGAAGGATAAGCCTCTCGTGTGAGTCATGGCCGACCTGCATCGTTTTGTGCAGCTCATGCTTCGGAATAAAAACGAGATCGCCTTGCTCAATGGAATAGGAGCGGTCCTTTATGAAATAAATGCGCTGCCCGGAAAGCATATAGTAGATTTCGTAATAATCGTGGTAATGGTCGTCCGCCATCGTATAAGGCGCCGACCGTTTCGTGTATTCCACATAGAGCTCGGGAGTGCTGCCGAAGCTGCATGTTTCAAATGGATTAGCCATGAATGAGCCTCCTCTATAATTGCGCAAGAAAAGCGGTATATTAACAAAATAGGGCAGGATATGCAGAGAATTATATCATTATTATGCGGTATTATGAAGGTAAGCAAATCCAAGGAGGAATCATGATTATGACAAAAAAACGTTATGTGCTAGTGGGAAGCGGCGGCAGGGCTGAATTTTTCTACGGTGCGCTTGCAACCGATTTCAGAGAAACCTCTGAGCTGCTTGCCTTTTGCGATATTAACCAAACCCGGATGGACTATGCCAATCGCATTCTAGTGGATAAATATAAACATGACGAGGTAAGAACGTATAAGTCGAATGAGTTCGAGCGCATGATCGAGCAGGAGAAGCCGGATGCCGTCATCGTGACGAGCATGGACCGCACGCATCATACGTACATCATTCGTGCGCTTGAGCTGGGCTGCGACGTCGTGACCGAGAAGCCAATGACGGTGGATGAAAAGAAATGCCAGGAGATACTCGACGCAGTCGAGCGGACAGGCCGCCATGTACGCGTGACGTTCAATTATCGCTATGCGCCCCATCATACGAAGGCGAGAGAGATTATCGCAAGCGGCACGATCGGCAAAGTAACCTCCGTCCACTTCGAATGGCTCCTGAATACGCAGCATGGAGCGGACTATTTCCGCAGATGGCATCGTAACAAACAGAACAGCGGCGGCTTGCTGGTTCACAAATCGACCCACCATTTCGATCTCGTTAATTTCTGGATCGGTTCGCAGCCGGAGTCGGTTTTCGCATACGGGGATCTCTTGTTCTACGGACGGGAGAATGCGGAGGAGCGCGGCGAAACGCAATTTTATGAGCGTGCGACGGGAAATCCAATTGCCGAGAACGATCCGTTTGCGTTACACTTGGATAAAAACGACCATCTGAAAGCGATGTATCTGGACGCAGAGCATGAGGACGGCTATCGCCGGGACCAAAGCGTATTCGGCGACGGAATCAATATCGAAGATACGATGGGCGTGCTTGTCCGCTACAAAAACAATGCCATCCTTACGTATTCGTTAAACGCTTACTTGCCATGGGAAGGCTACAGGATTGCGTTTAACGGAACGAAGGGACGGCTCGAGATGAATATCGTCGAGCAATCCTACGTGAATTCCGGCGGCGAGAAGGCAGATGAAGGCGCTCTCAAGGAGCAGACCATTAAGGTGTTCCCGATGTTCGCGGCTCCTTACGAGGTAGAGGTGGAGGAAGGCGTAGGCGGCCACGGCGGCGGAGATCCCGTATTGCTGAACGACTTGTTCGGGACGCCGGTAGAAGATCCTTGGAATCGCGCGGCTAACCATATCGATGGAGCCAGATCGATTCTAACGGGCATTGCCGCTAACCGTTCGATTCAAACGGGGCTTGCCGTTCAAATTGACGACCTTGTGAAATTTCATAAATAGTATTCAGGAGGAAGCGGAAATGAAGCCATTTATGGACGACGATTTTTTGCTATCGAACGAAACGGCCGTAAGGCTGTATCATGATTTTGCCAAAGACATGCCGATCATTGACTATCATTGCCATTTGAGCCCGCAGCAAATATTCGAGAATACGAGCTTTTCGAATTTGACGGAGGCTTGGCTGTACGGTGACCATTACAAATGGCGGGCGCTGCGCGCGAACGGCGTAGAAGAGCGTTACGTAACGGGCGGCGAAGGCGTGAGCGACTATGACAGGTTTGCCGCTTGGGCCGGGACCGTGCCGCAAACGATCGGCAATCCGCTATACCAATGGTCGCATTTGGAGCTTCGCCGTTACTTCGGCGTGGGGGAGCTCATTAACGAGAACAACGCTCAGGCGATTTGGGATCAGGTAGGTGCCAAGCTGGCAACCGGCGGGTACAAGGCTCGCGATCTCATCCAAATGTCAAACGTGGAGGTCATCTGTACGACGGATGATCCAGTGGATTCGCTGGAGTATCATATTGCGATCAAGGGATTGGATGATTTCAACGTACAGGTGCTGCCGTCCTTCCGTCCTGATAAAGCGCTTGAAATTAACCGGCCGACTTTCCTTGAGTGGGTAGGCAAGCTCGGCGCCGCGGCTTCCGCTTCCATTAACAGCTATGAGGAGCTGCTTGAGGCGCTTAAAGCGCGAGTGGCGTTTTTCAATGAGGTTGGCTGCAAGGTGTCTGACCATGCGCTTGATTATGTGGCGTACGCGGAAACGACAAAGGCTGCGGCTTCCGCCATATTCGCCAAGGCACTGAACGGGGAACCGGTCAGCTTAGACGAAGAAAAGCAATACAAAACGTATACGCTGCTGTTCCTTGGACGTTTATATGCGAAGCACGGCTGGGCCATGCAGTTCCATATTAATGCGGCTAGAAACAATAGCACGAGGATGTTCGGCAAGCTGGGGCCGGATACCGGATTCGACTCCATCAATGACAGCGCAGTCGCATACCCGCTTGCGAAGCTGCTGGACGCGCTTGATACCGATGATGCACTGCCTAAAACAATCGTCTATTCGTTGAATGCGAAGGACAATGATGTGCTTGGATCGATGATCGGCAGCTTCCAAGGCGGAGGCGTTCCTGGCAAAATCCAGCTTGGCTCGGCGTGGTGGTTCAATGATACGAAAAACGGCATGCTGGACCAAATGAATGCGCTTGCCAATCTAGGTCTGCTTAGCCGTTTTGTCGGAATGCTCACCGACTCGCGCAGCTTTCTTTCCTACACCCGGCATGAATATTTCAGGCGCTTGCTTTGCAACTTGCTTGGCGAATGGGTGGAGAACGGCGAGGCTCCGCATGATATGGAACTGCTCGGCAATATGGTTCAAAATATATCGTACCGCAATGCGAAGGCATATTTCGGTTTCTAATCCGAATGAAACGTTCTGCGTCCCGTCAGCTTGGCGGCGGCTGTGGAACGTTTTTTGCATCGAGACGGTAAGCAGCCATAATATATTTGAGCATCTGAGGCCCGGCAATATTCGCGGCTAAGCCGAATAGCTCCGAATGGGCTGTTTTTCTGCAGAGCAAATAAAACGCCGTTCCGCCGATCAGCTCGAAGGCGATGAATTCCTTCCATTTCCATGCGGGAATGATATAGATTTTGAATTCTTTGTTTTTGCGAGCCCATGTACGCAAAGTGGCAGCCCTCCTGCTGATTAGGCGCATTACAACCGTATCTAGATTATGCGGAGCGGCTTATCCAACATACGCGATGATGGAATAAAAGTAGGAAAGAGGAGGAACGAATATGGCTAACCAAACAGCATTCGTAACAGGAGCGGACCGAGGCGTTGGGCTCGCGTTAGTAAAGGGGCTGCTCGCTCGCGATTATAAGGTATTTGCCGGGCAATATGCGGCTGAGACCGACGAGCTCGACTCGCTGAAGGAGCAGCTGCCGAAGCAGCTGACGGTTATTCCGCTAGATATAGCGAGCGATCAAAGCGTAGCAGCCGCGCTTGAAGCGGTATCCAGGGAAGCAGACAAGATCGATCTGCTTATCAATAACGGAGCCATATTAGGAGACATCGGCGCGACGGTGTTGGACCCGTTAAACTATGCGGAAATGCTGGACGTCTTCAACGTGAATACGCTGGGCAGCCTTCGCATGAGCCAGGCGTTCATGCCCTTGCTGCTGAAGAGCGAGTCGCGTTTTCTGGTGAACGTGTCGTCCGAAGCAGGCAGCATCGGCGATTGCTACCGGGAAAGCTGGTATGCTTACTGCATGTCCAAAGCAGCGCTCAATATGCAGTCCAAGCTGATCCATAACGGCATCAAGAAGCATGGCGGACGCGTATTGGTCGTTCATCCAGGCTGGGTACAGACCTATATGCAGGGCAAGCTTGACGCCGGCGCTGCGCTGACGCCGGAGCAGTCGGCCAGCTCCATCCTGCAGCTGATCGCTGCGCGTTTACGGCTTCCGGCAGCAGAGGCTGAGTGCGAATATGTCGACTATGCCGGCGAGACGCTTCATTGGTAAGCACTGCGAAAACCGCGAACTGCAGCACAAAGAAAAGAAGGCAGGTGGCTGGTTATGACGGATTTGCGTCCTTTTATCGCTCGCGTAATGACAACGCTTGCGGCTCATCGTTACGATGAAGCAGGCAGAAGCTATGGCAGGTTTTTATCCCAGCTTGAGCAGGATAATAAGTATGAAGACGTTTATGGAACGGCGGATGCCGCTATTCTGTTGTATACCTTGAATGAATTTCCGCAGGATCAAGCGGAACTAAATCTATGGATTGCGGCCATCCAGCAGCATCAATCGGAGCATACGGGTATTTTCGCTGGCATCGGCCATAATGAGCTGCATAGCACGGCGTTCGCGCTGTCTGCATTGGAGCTGTTTGACGGGAAGGCGAAATATCCGCTCGTTATGCTTAAGCCGCTGATGGATAAGGAGCAGATCGCGCCGTTTCTGGAAAGCTTGGAATGGCGAGAGCAGCCATGGGGAGAGTCGTTAAAAGGAGCGGGCCTTTATGCAAGCCTAGTGCTGTCGGAATCCGTGACGGAGGACTGGGAGCGGACGTATTTCGAGTGGCTCCGGCATAATGCGGACCCTTTAACCGGTCTCTGGAGACGGGATTGCGTGAAGCAAATCGATGGCAGTCTAGTGAGCGCGCCGCTGTTCCATCATATAGCAGGCAGTTTTCATTATTTATTTAACCTTGCTCATCGAAAAGAGCCTATTCCATACCCGGATCGAATGGTAGACACCTGTCTGGAACTCTACCAAAGCGGAGGTCTAGAGGTACCGACCGATCCGTTCTCGTATTTCCATATTGATTGGGTGTATACGCTTCTATCCTGTCTGAGACAAAATCCGAGCTATCGGAGAGAAGAATGCGAAGCGGCGGTCAGAGGCAGCTCGGAGGCATTTATCGCCGGGCTCGCCAAACTGGGAGAAGAGTCGGACGAGCCGTTCGATGACCTGCATACCTTATGCGGGGCAGTATGCGGCTTGGCAGCGATTCAGCAGCTTATGCCAGGGCTCGTTCGAACCGGTAAGCCGCTTCGGCTCGTGTTGGACCGCAGACCGTTTATTTGATATTTAGCGCGAGGACAGCTGCCCTAATGCGCTGCGCAATATGCCAAGCATGGCGTCGCTGTCCTGCTGCGATACGATTAATGGCGGAACGAGCCTTACCGTTGACGGGTTAAGGGCATTGATCAGCAGCCCCTCGCGCAAGCAAATGGCAGCAAGCTCTACTGCCGCACCGGCAGGCGTATCAAAGGCGAGAAGAAGCCCCTTGCCGCGAATGTTCGAGATGGGATATTCACTGGACAATTGCCCTAGTTTGCTCATTAAATAGTTGCCTTGCGTTTTGGCGTTATCCGTCACATTCCGCTCTAGCAGCTCCGTAAGCACGGCATGGCCTGCGGCCATGGCAAGCGGCGCTCCCGTGTAAGTCCCTCCTTGGTCACCCGGCTCGAACAAGTCGTATTTGCTCTTGGCCAGCATGGCCGAGAGCGGGAAGCCGGCTCCGATGCCTTTGCCCAGCGTCATCACATCGGGCTTGATCCCATAATGCTCGTAGGCAAAAAGCTTGCCCGTTCTCCCAAGCCCCGTTTGGACTTCATCGAAAATAAGCATGATCCCGTACATATCGCAAATTTTGCGAATGCCGTATAAATAAGCTTCATCCACCGAATGGACGCCGCCTTCCCCCTGCACGAGCTCGATCATAATGGCACAGGTTTGATTCGTAACGGCTGCGAAGCATGCATCCAAATCATTAATGGGAACATGCTTGAAGCCATCGACCTTAGGCGAGAAAAGCTCCTTCCACTGCGGCTTTCCGGTCGCTGACATCGTGGCTAGCGAACGTCCGTGAAAGCTGTTCGCAAGCGTAATGATTTCGAAAGCGCCGTTCAAATTCACGGCGCCATGCTTTCTTGCGAGCTTTATGGCGCTTTCGTTCGCCTCCGCGCCGCTGCTGCCGAAGAAAACCTTATCCATTCCGCTCAGGCTGGTGAGCAGCTCGGCAAATTCAAGCATGGGGCGGTTGTAGTAGCCAGGGCTTGCATGTACGAGTGTCGCTGCTTGGCGGGTCAAAGCTTCCTGCAGCGCTTCGGGAGAGTGGCCGAGGCTCGCAACGGCCCATCCGCCCACGAAATCCAGATAACGATTCCCGTCCGTGTCCCATAAATACATCCCCTTGCCGCGCTCCATCACGATATTTGGACGATTTGCCGTAAATAAAACGGATTGTTCTGCTGTTTTCAATAATGCCGATGTCATTGCGTTTTCTGTCTGAATCATAATAAACCTCCCGGAAATTCATTTCATTGAATAAATATACAACAAAGTGTTTAAATATTCAATAAAAAAACGAATCGGTGCTGGACGAGCTTCGGTCTACGCCGCTGTGCGTTCAAAGCAATAAGCCATATCGGACGCAGGCAGGTATGGAGCCATAGCAAGCGAGAATCACAACCAGATTCATATTGCCAATTGGATAGGCTTAGGCTATAGTTGTTTTAACTTCATATGGAGTACGGGTGCTGGATTTAGTCCGGCTGAGATAGGGGCCCTTTTGTCCCTGACCGTTAATCTGAACCAGGTAATGCTGGCGTAGAGAACGTATCGAATCGTAACCATTCGTGTATTCTCGAATGGTTTTTTCTATTGCCCGCACCTGCGTTTCCGCAAATAGGAGGAAACCGAAATGATAGAGGAAAGCGTAATGACCAAGCTGAAGCTGGCGGCTGAAGAGCGGCAGGAGGAGCTGGTTGCGCTGCTGTCGCAGCTGATCGCTTATCCGACCGTAAGCCCTCCGGCGCGAAATACGCTGGAAGCGCAGCGGTTCGTCGAGGAGCGGCTGCGGTCGTCGGGCTTCGAGACGGAGCTGTGGGAGGTTTATCCCGGCGATCCCAACGTTACGGCCGTTAAGCCGGGCACGCAGCGAGAGAATTACCGAAGCCTTCTGCTTAATGGGCATATGGATGTTGCCGAGGTAGGCGACGATGCGCAGTGGCAGCATGATCCCTTTAAGCTGACGGTGGAGTCTGGCAGCTTATATGGGCGGGGAACGGCGGATATGAAGGGCGGAATGGCAGCGCTGCTGTTTGCAATCAGCCTGCTGACTGAGGCAGGCGTGGAGCTGAAGGGCGACCTGCTGTTTCAATCCGTAATCGGCGAAGAAGCCGGAGAGGCAGGAACGAGAGCCTGCACGGAAAGAGGCTGTACCGCCGACTTTGCGATTGTCGCGGACACGAGCCATATGGAGATTCAAGGTCAAGGCGGCGTCATTACAGCGTGGGTCACGGTGCAAAGCCCCGTGACGTACCATGACGGAATGCGATCGCGAATGATACATGCGGGCGGAGGCGTAAGAGGTGCCAGCGCAATCGAGAAAATGGTCAAGCTGATCGAGGGGCTTCAGGAGCTTGAACGCCACTGGGCGGTGACGAAGTCGTACCCAGGTTTTCCTGCGGGCTCGAATACGATTAACCCAGCCGTTATCGAAGGGGGCCGCCATGCGGCATTTATTGCCGATCATTGCGCCTTGTGGATTACCGTCCATTTCTATCCTGATGAGGACTACGAATCTGTAGCTGCCGAAATCGAGGGCCACCTGCTCAAGGTTGCCGAGGCCGATCCCTGGCTCCGCGAGCATCCGCCGACCTTCCGCTGGGGCGGCCGGTCGATGCTGGAGGAGCGCGGCGAAATATTCCCGTCTCTTACGCTAGATGCGGAGGGAGACGGTCTGAAGTCGCTTGCCTCAGCTCATGCGAAGCAGCTTGGGGCTAAGCCAACGATCGGGATGAGTGGCAGCGTGACCGATGCGGGTTGGCTCGGCAGAGCGGGAATCGAGACCGTGATATACGGTCCAGGAGAGCTGCGCCATGCGCATGCTGTAGATGAAAGCATCGAGCTGCGCGAGCTCATCGATTATGCGAAGGTAATGATTGCTTTCATTGCGGACTGGTGCAACCAGCCGAAGACGGAAAGCGAGAGGGAGTAGCAGATGGGAAACGAAGCGGCAGCAGAACGGTTTAGCGAACGGCTCTACCGGGCGGTACGGCCCGTATGGGAGAAATGCCATGCGCATCCGTTCCTGACAGGACTGAGGGAAGGTACGTTAGAGCTGGAGCGATTCATTTATTATATGAAGCAGGATTATGTGTATTTGATCGACTATGCCAAAATGTTCGCGCTCGGCAGCTTGAAGGCTAGAGATTTGGAGACAATGGGGAAATTCGCCGAGCTCCTGCACGCTACACTGAACGTGGAGATGGAGCTGCACCGCCAGTACGCGGAGCAATTCGGCATTTCGCGCACTGAGCTCGAAGCAACGACGCCAGCGCCAACCACGATCGCATATACCAAATATATGCTTGATGCAGGTCAAGGCTCGCTAGCCGAGGCGGTTGCCGCCTTGCTGCCATGCATGTGGAGCTATTGGGAAATCGGGACGGCATTCGCCGCCCATCCGGGGGCGCTTGCGCATCCGCTATATCGCGAATGGATACTTATGTACAGCTCGAAGGAGTTCGGCGAGCTTGCGGAATGGACGATCGGACTGATGGACAGGCTGGCTGAAGGGCTGCCGGAGCGCGAGCTTGCAAGGCTGGAAGAGCTCTTCGTGGTGACATCCAAATTCGAATACAGGTTTTGGGATATGGCCTATAGGCAAGAGGAGTGGGACGTGTGAGCGGGCCTATTACGGCAGCGGGAGGGAATCGTGCTATCGCGTTATCCGTAGATGGACTTACCTATGGATTCGTTGATGGAGCCCCTTTGTTCAACGGACTAGGCTTCACTGTAAGGGAAGGCGAATTCGTATCGCTGCTTGCGCCAAGCGGCATCGGCAAGACGACATTGTTTCGTTTGCTCGCAGGGCTTCTCACGCCGCAAGCGGGCTCCGTCACGCTTGGTGCGGAGAAGGTAGAGCATTCTGGATCGGCACGCCGAAGGCAAGCCGGACGGATCGGCTACATGCCGCAGCGGGACAGCCTGATGCCATGGCGAAGCGTGCTCGACAACGCGGCGCTCGGTCTTGAGCTGTCCGGCATACCGAGGCGGGAGGCGAGGCGGCGCGTGCGGGAGCTGCTGCCGACGTTCGGACTTGAAGGAACGGAAGCTAAGCGTCCCCATGAGCTGTCTGGCGGCATGCGCCAGCGCGTATCCTTTCTTCGCTCGGTGCTTGGCGGTGGAGAACTGCTGCTGCTCGATGAGCCGTTCAGCGCTCTGGATGCGATGACCCGCATCAGCATGCAGGAATGGCTGCTGCAAATATGGGAGCAGCATCGCAAAACGATTCTTTTCATTACGCATGACATCGATGAGGCACTCCTTCTGTCCGACAGGGTACTGGTTGCGGAAGCATCGCCGGTGTCCGCCTTGAAGGAGCTTGCCGTTGAGCTACCCAGGCCAAGAACGTACCAAACCGTGCTGGACGATTCATTTGTTTCGCTGAAACGGAAGGCACTGGGGCTGCTTGGCAAAGAAGCTGCGAGCCAGGAAGGAGCAAGCCGGTGAAGCAGCGATTGCGCTCGGGCGTGCCGGTATTTGCGTTTATCCTGCTGCTAGCCCTACTGTGGGAGGCGGCAACGGCATGGCTTTCTATTCCCCATTACATTATTCCGCGGCTGTCGGACGTGTTGATGTCCATGTGGGACAATCGTCAGCTGCTCGGCAAGCATTTCATGATTACCTTAGGGGAGTCGCTGCTTGGCCTTAGCATATCCGTTGTATTCGGAACGCTCGCAGCGGTCTGCATCGAAGGGTCGAGCTTGGCCAAAAAGACGATATACCCGGTTATTATCGCTTCCCAAACCATTCCGATTATCGCGCTTTCGCCGATCATGGTCATGTGGTTCGGCTACGAGATTTGGAGCAAGGTGGCGGTCGTCATTTTATTTACCTTTTTCCCCATTGCGGTTAACACGGCGGACGGGTTCCGTATGGCAGACCCCGGTATAGGAGAGGTCATGCGCACGATGGGCGCCCGAAGGCGCGATCTGTTTCTGAAATGGAAAATACCGTCGGCGCTTCCACATTTTTTCACCGGTCTTAAAATGGCGGCAACGATCAGCGTAGGCGGTGCGACACTCGGAGAATGGCTTGGCGGAGAGGCCGGACTTGGCATGTATACGAAGCGGGCATCAAGCATGCTGAGGGGAGATGCTGTGTTCTCGGGCGTTCTGCTGCTGTCGCTCATGGGGATCTTATTATTTTTAGCCGCGTTGTGGCTGGAGAAGGCCGCTCTGTCGCGGCGTTCATCCTAAATGTGAAGTAGATAAATGTGAAGCAGAGAGGAATAACAACTAATGGGCATGATTCATTGGACAAAACATATGCGGGCAGCAGCAGCTTCCGTGCTGATTGTATCTACGCTGGCTGCATGCGGCGCACAGAACGACAAAGACGCGGCAACTGCTCCGGAAGCCGAGCTTACCGTACTGCTGGATTGGTATCCGAATGCGGTACATTCCTTCCTGTACGCAGCCGAGGAGCAAGGGTATTTCGAGGAGGCAGGCCTTAAGGTCAAGCTCCAGACTCCGGCGGATACGAATGATGCGCTCAAACTGGTGGCTACGGGCAAAGCCGACCTCGCGCTAAGCTATCAGATGCAGGTGGCGATTTCCCGTGCAGAGGACATTCCAATCGTGTCCGTGGCGGCTATCGTGAGGCATCCGCTTAACCGTTTGTTTGCGCTCGAAGGAGCAGGGGTACAAACTCCGAAAGATTTGGTGGGCAAAAAAATCGGCTACCCGTCCATTCCGCTTGACCAGCTGATCGTGAATACGATGGTCGAATCGGACGGCGGCGACGTCTCCAAGCTGAACTATATCGATAACGGCTGGGACCTTATCCCTGCGATGACCACTAATAAAGTAGACGCCATTATCGGCGGCTACGTCAACCATGAGAAGCCGCTGCTGGAGAAGGAAGGCATGAAGCTGACCTCATTTGATCCATCGGATTACGGCGTGCCCGACTATTACGAGCTAGTGCTTACAGCCAGCGAGGAAGGGCTTGCGAGCAAAAGCGCGGCATTCAAGAAGTTTATCGCCGCAGCGGCCAAAGGCCAGCAATATACGGCTGAGCATCCGGAGGAATCGCTCCAGAATCTGCTGGATTCGCAGAATGAGAATTTCCCGCTGGACGCTGAGATTGAGAAGCAGAGTTTGGATATTTTGCTGCCGCTCATGGATGCCGGATCGGAGCCGTTTGGTTCTCAGACCGCTGATTCTTGGAATGCCGTTATTGACTGGCTGAGCGAGCATGGCCAATTAAAGAAAGAGATTAAGGCAGAGGATGCCTTCCGTCCATTATAATGAGATTACAATAAAAGCAAGATGCAGCAGCGATGTGCGGGAAGGAGCAGCAGGTGGAGGAACGGTATTCAAGACAAATGCTATTTGCGCCAATTGGTGAAGCGGGGCAGCAGAAGCTGATGGATAGTGCGGTTTGCATCGTAGGTATGGGAGCGCTTGGAACGGTGCTGGCGAACCACATGGTTCGCGCAGGTGTCGGACATGTGCGCCTTGTCGATAGGGATTACGTGGAGAGAAGCAATCTGCAAAGGCAAATGCTGTTCGACGAGGATGATGTGGAGCAGGTTTATCCGAAGGTAGTGGCCGCGGAGAAGAAGCTTCGAAAAATTAATTCGTCCGTTCGGTTGGAAGCGATTGTTGCCGATGCAACGGCGCTTAACATCGAAGAGTTGCTGGGTGGCATGGATTTGGTGCTCGATGGCACGGACAATTTCCAAACCCGTTTCCTGCTAAATGACGCCTGCTTCAAGAGCGGGATCCCGTTTACTTACGGCGGGGCAGTCAGCTCGCGGGGAATGAGCGCGATCTTCGTTCCGGGGCAGACTCCTTGCCTGCGCTGCTTTATCAAGACAGGTGATTCCGGCGGCCAGACATGCGATATGATCGGGGTCATAGCGCCGGTTGTGGATATGGTCGCTTCCTATCAGGCTGTCGAGGCAATGAAATATTTGGTCGGAGACGAGAAGCAGCGAAGAAACAGCCTGGTTACCTTTGACCTGTGGCAGAACCAACACTTCGAGATGAAGCTCGGCGAGCCGGACAACAATTGCCCCTGCTGCCAGCTGAAGGAATACCCTGCGCTGGAGCTGAATGGCGATCACGCGGTTCTGTCTTTATGCGGACGGGAGACCATTCAGATCGCGGGCAGCGGCGCGCTTGACCTTGTACTGTGGAAGGATCGGCTGGAGCAGGCGGCGGTGAAGGTGAGCCTTAATCCATTCCTGCTGAAGGCGGAGCTGCCGGAGGGCGAACGGCTTGTGCTGTTCGCGGACGGGCGCGTGCTCGTCCAGGGTACGGATGATTTCGTGAGAGCGAGAAGCTTATACGCCCGTTATATCGGGCTTTAATACAGAGGAGTGACGAACCGATGAAGGATTTTAGATTGTATGCCATTACCGGTGAGCAGTTCCATCCCGGCCGCAGCATGCTTGAGGTCATGGAGGAAGCGATAAAGGGCGGCGTCGACATCATTCAGCTGCGCGACAAATCGGGTAACAAGGCCGTGATAACGGAGAAGGCCAAAGCGCTTAGGGAGCTCACGCGGAAATACGGCGTAACCTTTATCGTCAACGACTATATCGATATTGCAATGGAAGTGGACGCGGACGGCATTCATCTGGGACAAGGCGACGTACCGCTGCTTGAAGCGAGAAAAATGGTCGGTGAAAAAATAATCGGCATCTCTACTCATGCGATTGCGGAAGCGATCCTTGCCGAGCAGCAGGGAGCAGACTACATCGGCGTAGGTCCGATCTATCCGACGGCTACTAAAGTAGATGTCGTGGATCCCGTTACGATTGCCTATGTGCGCGAGGTAGTGAAGGAGGTTAGCATCCCGTTTGTGGCGATAGGCGGCATCAAGCTGCATAACGTGGATGACGTGATTCAAGCTGGAGCCACGCGCATATGCGCAGTGAGTGAAATCGTTGGAAGCGAAGATGTAAAAGGCGTCTGCGAGGCGTTTATCCGGAAGCTGGAGAGAGGGTAGTGAAGGCATGGAGCTTGTCATAAACGGCGAGAAGCAGCATTTGGAGCTGGTCGCTACGATAAAAGATGTCATCGAGAAGCTGGGATTGACCGGTAAGCCGGTCGTCGCTGAAGCGGACGGCAAGGTGCTAACTGCGGAGCTATGGACAGAAACGGCTGTATATCCAGGCATGAAGATAGAATTGGTTCATTTCGTGGGAGGAGGCTAGACGCATGCAGGCAGATTCGCTTACCATTGGCGGTCGTACGCTGACCTCCCGTTTTTTCATTGGAACTGGCCTTTTTCCTAACCCTTACGTGCAGAAAGAAGCGATTAAGGCTTCCGGCGCAGAGGTGCTGACGTTTGCGATCAGAAGAATCAATCTCGCCTCAACGGAGGATGATTCGATCCTTCAGCATTTGGAAGGCGAGAATTATGTGTATTTGCCGAATACCTCCGGCGCGCGGACCGCGGACGAGGCGGTACGCATAGCCCGGCTTGCACGCGCATCCGGCCTCAGCGACTGGATCAAGGTGGAGATTAGCGTCAATGAACGGACGCTTCTTCCCGATCCGATCGAGACGCTCAAAGCAACCGAGCAATTAGTGAAAGAAGGTTTTACGGTGCTGCCGTATACCTCCGATGATCCGGTCATTTGCAAGCGGCTGGAGGAAGCTGGCGCGGCGGCCGTCATGCCTGGCGCGGCTCCGATTGGAACGGGGCTTGGCATATTGAACCCGTACAATCTCGGCTTGATCGTCGAGGAGGCGGGCGTACCGATTATTGTGGATGCCGGACTTGGCTCGGCAAGCGACGTGACGCAGGCGATGGAGCTCGGTGTGAGCGGCGTGCTGATGAACACGCCGGTCGCCAAGGCGAAGGATCCGGTAAGGATGGCGAGGGCGATGAGCCTGGCGATCGAAGCGGGACGGCTATCCTATCTGGCTGGCCGGATTGGGAAGAAGAGGTACGCCTCTGCAAGCAGCGGGCTGGATGCATTCAAATTGAAATAGCCGGATTTACGGGAGCGATGGAAATTGAAGAAACAACAAGTAATCGTCATGGGCGGAGGCATCATTGGCTTGTCGTGCGCCCTTGAGCTGCAAAGGCGCGGCCATCAAGCAATCGTGCTGGAAACGAAGCGCTGCGGCGGGCAAGCCTCCGGCGCGGCGGCCGGCATGCTGGCACCCTACTCGGAAAACGTAGAGGGACCGGATCCGTTTTTTCGGCTGTGCCAAGAGAGCCTACAGCTGTATCCGGAGTGGCAGCGTGCTGTAAGAGAGATTTCCGGCGAGTCTTTCGAGTATACGGAGTCGGGCAGCCTGTACGTTGCTTATCATGATGCTGATTTGCTGGCGCTCGAAGGCAGGCTGCTGTGGCAGCGGCAATACGGCTCCAGCGGCATGATCGTGGAAGGAGACGCGCTGTATCGTATGGAGCCGCTGCTTACGGGCGAGGCGAGAGCGGCGTTATATACGCCGGAGGAGAGCCATGTATATGCGCCTCACTATGTACGTGCGCTTGAGGCGGCCTGCCGGCGGCTAGGCGTGCGAATCTACGAGGAGCTGGAGCAGCTTGAAATCGCAGAGTGGCAGAGCGAGGTCATCGTGCGGGCAGTTGGCGGCCGTTTTTTTGAAGGCGACCAGATGCTCGTATGCTCCGGCGCCTGGGCGCAGCATCTGACGGACACCTTTCATCTGAATATCCCGGTATATCCGATCCGAGGACAAATTTGCGCGTACGAGGCAGAGTCGAGACCGGTTTCGCATATGGTTTTTTGCAATCAAGGTTACTTGGTGGGCAAAGCAAACGGGACGCTCGTCTGCGGCGCATCGGAGGACGTTGCGGGCTACGATACGACGGTCACGGAAAAAGGGGTAAACCGGCTCTTGAATTGGAATAAGCAGCTGTTTCCATTCCTAGCGGAGCAAACGCCGTTTCACAGCTGGGCTGGCCTGCGCCCCGCAACCCAGGACGGCTTTCCGTTAATTGGCCCGGTGCCGGGAACGGAGCGCGTCGTGCTCGCTGTGGGACATTACCGGAACGGAATATTGCTCAGCCCGGCTACCGCGCTTCTGGCGGCTGACTATATCGCGGACAAGCAGCTTTCGGTATACGAGGATGCTTTTCAGCCAAACAGGTTTAACTGATCATCTAGTCGAGGCGGTGGATTGCCCATGTGGAACGGGGATTCTTTGTTGGAGAGGCTATATCAAGAGGCCGTAAGCGAGCATCAGCTCCAGTCAAGACGGGAACTTCGAAGCGAACGCGGACCTAAATTGAAGGCTGCGCTGCGTGAAGCGATAGGACGTTTCGAGCCTAACCATAGACATGCCCCGAAGCATCTGGAGCGTGTGCAATGCGATGGTTATGTGAGGGAGCGGGTGGAGCTGTCCGCCACGCCGGATCTGACCTTCGCCGCTTATATCCTCATTCCAGATGGCGCGGCGGGTTCTTTGCCCGGCGTGCTTGCCATTCACGGCCATGGTTATGGCAGCCGCGAGATCGTCGGTCTCCTCAAGGACGGATTACCGGACGAAGGAAGACCTGGCATTCATCAGCATTTTGCGACTCAACTGGTCAAGCGGGGGATGGCCGTAATCGCTCCGGATGTGATCGGCTTCGGTGAACGCCGCCTGCTGGCAGATCTAGCGCTGGATCCGGATGCACCGAGCTCTTGCTACAATTTGTCTACGCAGCTGATGATGCTTGGCAAGACGCTTGCTGGCCTTCGCGTGACAGAAGCGCTAGAGGCATTCCATTATTTAGCCGCAAGGCCAGAGGTTGATGCGGGCCGCATTGGCATTATGGGTTTCTCCGGCGGCGGATTGATCGGGTATGCAGCCTCCGTGCTGGAAAACAGGGTTCAAGCGACGGTGCTGACGGGCTTTGCGAATACGGTCAAAGACAGCATATTCGCGGTTCGCCATTGTATCGACAACTATACGCCCGGCTTGCTTCTTCATGCCGAGCTGCCAGAACTTATCGGACTTATCGCTCCGCGCCCGTTGTTTCTGGAGTCAGGAGAGCATGATCCGATCTTCCCTGTGGCTGGCTTCCGCAAGGCGGCAGCAGAGATAAAGGGGATTTATGAAGCCGAGGGCGCAGGAGACAGGCTTGAAATAGACGTTTTTCCAGGGGCTCATGAAATAAGCGGTCGACATTCTTATGATTGGTTGAAGAGAACATTGTTAAACGCCGTTTAGCTTAATGAAGATGCTTTTTTCCTGATAGGCTGCTGTCATGTTCACAGCATGCTTTGGAGAAAAGCATTTTTTGTGTGCAGAGCATGTTCATCGTTGTCCACTATCAAAGAAAGCATTACCTTAAAATCGGTCCAAAATCGTAAAAAAGTTATTCTCATCCACTAGAATACTCGTTTTATACCTTTGTTTAACAAGGGGGCGTCGCTACAATAAATATAGAAACGACGACGAAGGAGCGATGTTCACGATGGATAAGCATGCCTATTTAATAGCCATTGAAGCCGCCATTGCGAAGGGCAAGTATAAGGATAGTTGGCAGTCTTTAAGCGAGTATGAAGTACCCGCATGGTATAAAAAAGCGAAATTCGGCATTTTTATCCATTGGGGCGTGTACTCGGTGCCTGCATTTAAGAATGAGTGGTACCCAAGGAATATGTATATACAGGGCTCTGAGGAGTACAAGCATCACATCGAAACCTATGGACAGCATAAGGATATTGGTTATAAAGATTTTATTCCAATGTTTAAAGCGGAGCGTTTCCATGCTGATGAGTGGGCGGAGCTTTTCCTGAAATCAGGTGCCAAATACGTCATGCCCGTAGCGGAGCATCATGACGGGTTCCAGATGTACAAGAGCGAGATTTCCGCTTTCAATGCCTATGAAATGGGACCGCAGCGAGACATTCTTAGCGAGCTGAAAGCAGCGTTCGAGGAGCGTCAAATGACGTTCTGCGTCTCCTCTCACCGGGCGGAGCATTGGTTCTTCCTCTCGCATGGCAAGGCATTCGAATCGGATATAAAAGAGCCGCTCGTACGTGGCGATCTTTATTGGCCGTCGATGCCAGAGCCCGACCATCAGGATCTGTACGGCTCTCCGCCTACTAGCGAGTATTTAGAGGATTGGCTGGTAAGGTGCTGCGAGCTCGTAGACAAGTATAAGCCAAGCGTGTTTTATTTTGATTGGTGGATTCAAACGGCAGCCTTTAAGCCTTATCTCAAAAAGTTCGCAGCCTATTACTACAACCAAGCAATCGAGTGGGGGATAGAGGTAGCGATCAATTATAAGCATGAAGCGTTTCATTTCGGTACGGCCGTGCCTGATGTGGAAAGAGGGCAATTCGCTGAGCTGAAGCCTTATTTCTGGCAGACGGATACCGCTGTCGCGAAAAACTCATGGAGCTATACGCCAGGTAATGAGTATAAAACTTCGGTTGAGATTATTCGTGATTTGGTCGATATCGTCAGTAAAAACGGTAGTTTGCTGCTTAATATCGGGCCTAAAGCGGACGGAACGATACCGGAGGAGGATAAGCAGATACTGCTTGAAATCGGCGATTGGCTGAAGGTAAACGGCGAGGCGATTTACGGCACTACCTATTGGCGTGCTTTCGGAGAAGGGCCAACGTTAGTAGAGGAAGGCCAATTCACGGATGGAAAGACCAAAGCTTTCGTTAGCGAGGATATTCGGTTTACCGTGAAAGGCAGCTGCCTTTATGCAATCGTGCTCGTCTATCCGAAGGATGGGGTCGTGAAGATCAAGTCGCTGCGGGAGAAATCCCATGATTTCCAAGGAATTATCGAAGAAATTGACCTATTAGGTTTTGATGAGCAACCGATCTGGGAGAGGACGGAAGAAGCGCTGATCGTGAAGACAAGCTCGGTTCAGAGCGCTGCTCCAATCGTCATTCGTTTGACAATCGATTGAGGATGAGTTATTCGTCAGCGAGCTGAGCTTCAATATTTCAAGAGGCGGGTAGCATCGTGTGCTTACAGCAATCGTTAAACTGACAAACAGCAAGCCTCCTAATCATGATCAGGAGGCTTGCTGTTTGTTATGCTCTGTTTTCTATTCAGTAAAGTCCTGCCTATGAAGGCTGATTCGATTATTTCGCCTGAATATATCCTTCTGCTTTAAGCAGCTCAGCAATCAGTACGGCGCCGCCTGCCGCACCGCGCAGCGTGTTATGCGACAGTCCGACGAATTTGTAATCGAATAGGCTGTCCTCGCGCAATCTTCCTGCCGAAACACCCATACCGCGCTCAATATCGCGATCGAGCCTTGTCTGCGGTCTGTTCTCTTCTTCGAAGTAGGTAATGAATTGCTTCGGCGCGCTTGGCAGGCCAAGCTCCTGCGGACGGCCTTTGAATTGCAGCCAGCGTTCCAGAATTTCATCCTTCGAAGGTTTGTTCTCGAACGATACGAATACGGTTGCCAAATGCCCATCCAATACCGGAACGCGAATGCATTGCGTCGTTATTAACGGCGCGCTCGCTTTTACGATTTCGTTATTGACCAAGCTGCCCCAAATTCGCAAAGGCTCCTGCTCGCTTTTTTCTTCCTCGCCGCCAATATAAGGAATGACATTGTCCAGCATTTCTGGCCAATCGGTAAAGTTCTTGCCTGCTCCGGAAATCGCCTGATAGGTGGAAGCGACTACGTTTGTTGGCTTGAAGTCCAGCAAGGCATGAAGGGCAGGCACATAGCTCTGAATGGAGCAGTTGGGCTTAACGGCAATAAACCCCGTTGACGTTCCAAGGCGTTTTCTCTGCGCGGCAATGACTTCCAGGTGGCCGGCATTGATTTCAGGAATGACCATTGGAATATCAGGCGTCCAGCGATGGGCCGAATTGTTGGAAACGACCGGCGTACCCGTTTTGGCATAAGCTTCTTCCAGCGCTTGAATTTCATTTTTCTTCATATCGACCGCGCAAAAGATGAAATCGACCTGGGAGGCAACCTCCTCCACTTTCGAAGCGTCCAAAATGACGATATTTTTCACCGCTTCAGGCATAGGCGTAGACAGCTTCCATCTGCTTTGAACGGATTCTTCATACGTTTTGCCTGCTGAACCGGCGCTTGCAGCAATCGCCGTTACTTGAAACCAAGGATGCTGATCCAGCAGTTCAATGAAACGCTGGCCAACCATGCCAGTGCCTCCAACAATACCAACTTTTAATTTTTGTGTCATGAATGATTCCAGTCCTTTCAGCTTTATATAATCTTCCCTAAATAACTATTCAAAAAGTTTAGTTTGGTGTACCCGTTTCCGACTTTAAGCGATATTTTCTTTGTCCCAATAAAAAAAATCCCACCCCCAAGACTACATGCAGTCTCAGGGACGAGATTTGTATACTCGTGGTACCACCCTAAATTCGCTAATAGGTCGCCATATTAGCCTCTTCAAGTACGGCATTGCTAAGAATGCTTATACTTTAGCTCTGTAACAGGAGCTCCTGTCGCACCATCCCCCATTTGAAAGGGTTCCGATGCGATGCTCTGAGTCTTTATTCAATAAGGAATCCATGCTCCTTTTCAGCTGGCGGAGCTCTCTGTGGAAGAATTCGGTTATTTACTCATCTCTTCATCGCATTTGAATATTGCGATTATATTATCAGATAACCTCCAAGAGGTAAATACTATTTTTGAAAATTAGAAAACTTTACACATTTGAGTCCGCATTTTAGCATAATTATGCCAGTTATGCCGCTTCCACGGCTGTAGCATGCAGGCCAAGCGCCTCAACTCGTGTATTGCTTGCGAAACTTTGTCGGAGGCATGCCAATTTGGCGGGTGAAGCAGTTCGAGAAATAAGGCGCGTTCTCGAATCCGACGTACGATGCGATTTCGGCCACCGGCCATTCCGTCTTCAATAAAAGCAGCTTGGCTTGCTCCAAGCGGTATTTGGATAAGTAGTCGATCGGCGTCATGCCGTATACCTGCTTCATGCAGCGCATGATGTAGTTGTAATGGAAATTCAGCGCGTGGCTCATCGATTTGCTCGTAATCTCCGTGCGATAATTATGTTTGATATAAACCTCCGTTTTCTCGGCAAGGGTAACGGTCGGGCTCGAATAGCTGTCATTCTGACGCAAATCCATCATCCGCAGCAGCTCCTCGAACGATTGCTGCTGCGTCCAGAAAGCCCTCGATTGGCGCTCTTCAGCGGCTTTGTTCAGCGCACGCATAATTTGGTATGCTTGCTCGGGATACGGGAGCGTCCAAGCCTTCTGAATATGAAGCGAGTAAGGCGATGTTAAAAAGCGGTTGTAATGGTTGTCATGGTTAATGCTGGCATGGTCCAGCTCCGTTTGCTGCCATTCGCCAACAGGCAGAAAGTGAACCCAATAAAAGACCGTCTCCTCCTCAGCGGGCTTTACGGAATAATGATGCCGATTCGGCAATAGCAGCAGCGTCTGACCAGCCGTTAATTGCCAATGCCGATCTTCCTCGCCGATGAACAGGCAGCCGCTTTCCACGATAAGCAAATCGAATACGCCTAGCTGTTTGCGGTTGGGATGCTGATCACCGCGTTTATGGACGGTAACGCCGCTTTCTAAATAGTAGGGAAGCGGCGGCGCTGCGAAATGGACATGCTCGGTGACGTCAAGCATTCGAAGTCAAGCCCCCTTGCTTGTGTGATATTTTATAAGAAATAGGTTAGTTATATTTGTATTTATGTTCTATTCTAACGCATAAAATAGAAATCAGCAGTATGAAATATATGAAGTCATGGAGAGGTGCGATACGGATGGGACAAGCGGTAGGCAAGGTTCAAGCGAAGCCGGTTTCACTGAAGCAAGTTCAAATTACAGATCACTTCTGGAATTATTATATTGATTTGGTAAGGGATGTTGTCGTGCCTTATCAGTGGGATGCGATAAATGACCGGGTTGATGGAGCGGAGCGAAGCGGTGCGGTAAGCAATTTCAAAATTGCGGCCGGTTTGGAAAAAGGGGACTTTTACGGCTTTGTATTCCAAGATACGGACGTAGCCAAGTGGCTTGAGGCAGTCGCGTATTTGCTCGTGACAAAGCGGGACGACGCACTTGAGCAACTCGCGGACGAGATGATCGATATCATCGGCAAAGCGCAGCAGCCAAGCGGATATCTCAACACCTACTTTACGATAAAAGAGCCGGACAAAAAGTGGACGAATCTAACGGAATGCCATGAGCTTTATACGGCTGGCCATATGATCGAGGCGGGCGTAGCTTATTACAATGCCACCGGGAAGCGAAATCTGCTTGATATCGTCTGTCGAATCGCGGACGACATTGCCGTTGTATTCGGCGACGGTCCAGGGCAAATTGCCGGCTATGACGGTCACCAAGAGGTAGAACTTGCACTAGTGAAGCTTTATGAAGCGACGGGCAATCGCAAATATTTGGATATCAGCAGCTATTTCATCGACAAGCGCGGGCAGCAGCCGAGCTTTTTCGAGGCGGAGGCTGACGCGCGTGGCAGAACGACGCATTGGAGCAACAATAAGATTCATATCGATCCGGAGTATTTCCAAACCCATCTTCCGGTACGTGAGCAGGAGGCGGCGGTCGGCCATGCCGTACGGGTCGTGTATATGCTGGCTGGGATGGCCGATGTAGCACGGGAAACGGGAGATGGGTCGCTAATTGACGCATGCCGCAGATTATGGGATAACATTGCTTCCAAGCAAATGTATATTACAGGCGGCATCGGCTCGATGGCTCATGGAGAGGCTTTCTCGTTCGACTACGACTTGCCCAATGATACGGTATATTCAGAAACCTGCGCCTCGATCGGTCTTATTTTCTTCGCCCATAGGATGCTGCAGCTGGAACCAAACAGCCGTTATGCCGATGTCATGGAACGAGCGCTGTATAATACCGTACTTGCAGGGATGTCCCGCGACGGCAGGCATTTCTTCTACGTAAACCCGCTAGAGGTTACGCCGGACGTATGCGAGGGTAAAAACAAAAATTTCAACCATGTGAAGCCTGTCCGCCAGGAGTGGTTCGGCTGTGCGTGCTGCCCGCCGAATATCGCCCGCTTGCTAGCATCGCTAGGCGAATATATGTATTCGACGAGCGGCAACACGATTTATTCCCATCTTTATATCGGTGGCGAGGTAGAGCTTTCGCTGGATGGGACAAAGGTTAAGCTGAAGCAGCATTCCTCGCTTCCTTGGGAAGGAACAGCGCGGTTCGAGGTTACGCTTGCGAAGCCTGCTGCCTTTGCGCTGGCGCTGCGCATTCCGGATTGGGCTTCGGAAGCATCGGTCATCATAAATGGCGAAGCCTACGCAATTGCTGGCAAAGTGGTAGACGGCTATGCACGGATCGATCGGGTATGGGCTTCCGGCGACCAGCTTGAGCTCGTGCTCGATATGCCGATACTTCGCGTAAGAAGCCATCCGCTAGTCAAGCAAAACGCCGGCAAGGTTGCGCTGCAACGCGGACCGCTTGTCTATTGCCTGGAGGAGGCCGACAACGGAGCGCAATTGCAGCAGCTGCTGCTGCCGCAGGATGCGAAGCTTGAAAACGCATATGAAGAAAGCTTAATCGGCGGCATTCATGTCATTAAAGCGGAAGGCTTAAAGCTTCAATTCGAGCAATGGGGCACGCAGCTATACCGCACGGATTCGGGAGCAGCCATAGAGCCTGCCAGCCTTGCTTTTATTCCTTATTATGCGTGGGCAAATCGCGGCATGGGAGAAATGGCCGTGTGGGTTAAGGAACGTTTCTAATAGCAGCTTTTCCATTTTCTCCGCATGAAAGAGTTAAAAAGGCGGTCGTTCCCGGGGTAGCGGGGAGCGGCCGCCTTTCCATGTGCCGGTATAGAAAACGAACAAGCTCCACTTGGATATGTTCTTTAGTTTATAGGGTTGACACTATAGTTTTTACATTGTGTGCGTGATGCAAGGAATTTACTATTTAAGTATCGAGCTTTCCAAATATTGAAAAGGTGAGAGACGAGCAGAATCGTCCGCATTCAGGATATAATCAATAGGTTAAAGCCATACGCCGATACGGTGGCCGATTATCAGAAAACAAGGAGGAAGGATAACATGCATTTGCATCGTGCCGTTTTGGTTGATGATGAATCCTTTACCCGAAAAGGTTTAACGAAGCTTATCGACTGGGAAGCATGCGGATTTCAAATCGTCGGAGAGGCAGACAACGGTGAGGATGCGCTAGAGCTGATTAAGCGTATTCAACCCGAGCTTGTCATAACCGATATTCGGATGCCGGTCATTGACGGCTTGGAGTTGATCAGGCTTGTCTCGTTAGAAACGATGCCGAGGCCTTCTTTCATTATTATAAGCGGCTATAATGATTTCAAATATGCCCAGCAAGCGATGCGCTACGGCGTGCATGATTTCGTAGTCAAGCCAATTGACGATATCGAGTTTTCCGCTATTTTGCAAACGTTAAACGGGAAGCTGAAGCATGAAAAAGAGGAGCTGCTCAAAAAGGAAAGGCTGCAGGGGAGCGAGCTCATAAAAGCACTCATTCTGGAGGAAGCGGATGCCGCGTCCACGGATGAGTGGGAGGCCCGCCTGAATCTCGGCAAGAAGGATCGCCTTACCTATATATTCGCAGAGCTTAATGACAACCATAGCTGGAATAAGGCGGGTTCCACGATTTCAACCGCCCGTTTCCATGAACTTCTGCGAGAAGAGCTGACCCGGTTAACTGGCGCAGTTCAACCTATCTGCATGCATGAGCACCGCAACCGGATAGGCTTCTTGCTGCCGAGTCAATTGCTGGATCCGTTTCAAGGAGAACTGGAGCGTTTCTTGACAAAGCTTAGAACCATGTTGGACGTTCAGTGCGGAAAGACGGTATTTCTGTACGCAGGTACGTTTGTTTCGCGGTTATCTGATATTCGGGAGTCGTATAAGTCAGCCAAAGAAGCGCTGCTATATAAATATATAAACGAGGATAAGCGCATCGTTGTTTACGATCACATCCGCTCGGAGCAGCTTCAATACATCGGATTCGAGCCATCGCTGTTCAATTTGTTCATGGAGCAGTTCGAGGAGCAGAAGCAGGTTTCCGTCCAAGCGACAGTGGAGCAGTGGTTTCGTGATTTTCGCGAGAAGCGTTATGCGCCCGAGGCTATCAAGATGAACCTGCAACAATGCGTATTGGGCATTCTGAAAACAATCCGCAGCATGGAGGGCGACGAGCTGACCTTGTCTACGCTGCAGCCGGTCCTTAATTGGCATGACCTCAATCTTTCGCTCGGCGAGCTCCGGCGCCTGTTTGCGGCGTTTATCCATGAGAGCCAGCACTATGTCGCGGAGCTTCGGGGAGAACAACAGAAGGGCGGCATTCAGAAAATCAAAAGTTATATCGAGCTTCATTATTCGGAAAATATAAGCTTAAAGAGCATTGCCGCGAAGTTTTATATCAATCCCGTATATTTGGGCCAGCTGTTCAAGAAGACGTACAGCGTTTATTTCAATGAATTCCTGCTTCAATTGCGCGTCAACGAAGCGAAGAAGCTGCTGCGTCAATCATGCTCGATGCGAATTTACGAAATTGCCGAAAAAGTGGGATTCAGCAATGCCGATTACTTTGTGACCCAATTCGAGAAAATTGAGCAGATGACGCCTACGGAGTACCGCAATCAGCTAAAATGAGCCTGTCTGCTATGCATAAGCTTGTCCACAAAAAGGGGAGTAACCATGTGAAGCTGTACTTCAATCTCAATCATGTCCGGTTGCGCAATAAGATGCTGATCGTTTATGTATTTTCCGTCTTTCTTCCGATCGTGCTGACGAACGTCATTTTCTACAATGTGACGACGAATAACGTGAAAAACCAGCGGATGAAGGATATCTCGCGGGCAGTTGACCAGATCAACAACGAGTTCCGCTCAGAGGTGGAGGATGCGGTAACGATCTCATCGGTGTTCTATACCGACTACAATTTAAACGAGATTTTGGAAACGGATTATAAGGAGCCGGCGGCTTACGTGGAGGCCTACGATACATATTTCCGCAGAATCCTGAACAGCTATACCCCCGTCTACACCTCCATTCAGAATATTAAAATATTCGTGGAAAACCCGACTATGCTGCACTCCGGCGGCATTGGGTTTCTTTCCGATGAAATGAAGCAAACGGATTGGTACAAGCTGCTGCAGAAAAAAAACAGCGCATACCCGATCTTTATACGCACGCAGCAGGAGGATTTTTTGAAAAGCGACGGCAATGCCGTGCGCAATACGTTCAGCATCATTCGTGAAATGAATTATTTCGAATCCAAAAACAACTGGAAAAAGTATTTGAAAATCGATTTGAAAACGAGCACGATCGAACAGATTTTTCAAAACCAGAACCTGCAGGGCAATATTTATCTCGTGAATGACAAAGGACAAGTTGAATTTACGACAGATCCAGCAGTGGACTGGCGCGTGGAATCGATTAATTTTGACGCCATGGAATTCCCGACAGATGCGATCGCCTTCCAGGCGAACTATTCCTATGTAAGCTATTTAGAAAACTGGCGAATTATCGGTACTATTTCCGAGGAGGAGGTACTGAAGAGCGTCCGGCAATCCAGAGAGTTTGTCATTGTGCTGGCATTTTTGAACATTTTCATCCCAACAGCCATCATTTTATGGATTACGCGTTCCTTGAATATGCGGCTGGTTCAAATATTGCGCCATATGAAAAAAGTGAAGAACCAGCATTTCGATACGATTAAAGAAGGCGAATACCGGGATGAAATTGGCCAATTAACGAGCGAATTCAACCGAATGACGATACAAGTGAAAAGCTTGATTGATGACGTATACATTGCGGATATCCAGACCAAGACGCTGGAGCTCGAGCGAAGGAAGGCACAGCTGAATGCGCTGCAAAGCCAAATTAATCCGCATTTCTTATTCAACGCGCTGGAGACGATTCGTATGCGGAGCCTGATTAAGGACGAAGCGGAAACCGCCAAGATCATCCATAACATGGCCAAAATATTCCGAACCTCGCTTACCTGGGGGAAAGACCGCGTTATGGTAAGCGAGGAAGTCGAATTCATTATCTGCTTCCTCGAAATTCAGAAATACCGGTTCGAGGATAGGATGGTGTACGAAATCGATATCGACCCTTCCGCGAAAGGCTGCATGGTGCCCAAAATGATGTTTTTACCGTTTGTAGAAAATGCGAGCATCCACGGCATCGAGCCTCTGAAGCATGGCGGACTTATCCAAGTGAAGGTAGAACGGGCAGAAGAGGAGCTGATCTTCTCGATCATGGATAACGGTATCGGCATGGATGAAGAGAAAGTGCAAAAGCTGTATAGGTACTTGGACAGCGAGGAGGAGCTTGGGGAGCGAATAGGCGTTCAGAACGTCATTTACCGCTTAAAGCTTATTTATGGCGACCGGTTTCAGATTGTCATTCAAAGTAGCCCAGGACAGGGTACGTTCATTCAGGTTAAAGTTCCGGTTGAATAAGCATGCTGCACCTGAAGGCCCAGAAGGATATATGTTTTTTTAAGTATGAACTATAGTTTGGCGGGTGAACAAAGGTTTTTAATTTTTTTATAATGAAAGTGCTTACAAAAACAAAAGATTGGAAAGGGGCTAGAAAAAAGTGACAAAGAAATTATTATTTGTTTGTTTGGCTGCTTTCATGATTTTCACTGTAGCATGCTCGAATAACGGGAATGGCGGGGAAGCAAAGCCATCAAACAGCACGAATGACACAAATACGGCCGTGAACAGCGAAACAGAGAAACCCGTTGAGAAAGTGACCTTTACTTATTTCAACGGAGTAGCGGCGGCAAAGGATACGAACACGAACGAGACAAAGATCGGAAAGCTGCTGGAGGATCAAACAGGCGTTAACTTCAAAATTGAGCATTTGGTCGGAGATTTGAATACGAAGATCGGTACGATGATCGCATCGAATGCTTATCCCGATGTAATGATCCCTGATGCGGCGATTGATAAGATTCTCGATGCTGGAGCATTCATTGCACTCGATGAGCTTATCGAGAAATATGGACCGAATATCAAACGCGTATACGGCCCTTACTTCAACCAAATGAAAGCAGCAGACGGTAAAATCTACTTCCTGCCTTTCTCCAATACGGTCGGGGAATATATTCCTGATCCGAATATCAACCAAGGCGCGTTCTGGGTACAGCGCCGCGTGCTGAAGGAAGCGGGTTATCCGAAAATCACGACGCTGGATGCTTATGTGGATTTGATTAAAAACTTCGTGGAGAAGCACAAAGACGAGGAACTGACAGGTATGGTTTCCTTAACGCATGACTGGCGCTTTTTCGCTACCTCCAATCCTCCGAACCATCTAGCTGGTTATCCGAATGATGGGAATGTCATCGTAGACATGACGACATTCGATGCCAAAACCTACGCGGCGGATGACAATACGAAGCGTTGGCTGTCCAAGCTGAACGAGCTTAACGCGCAAGGGCTGTTCGATAAAGCTTCCTTCGTAGACAACTTTGATCAATATTTGGCCAAATTGACTTCGCATAAGGTTGTGGGCTTCTTCGATTACGGCTGGCAATTCGCCAATGCTCAAAATGCGCTTAAGGATGCAGCGAAAGCCGATCCGACGCAGGACGATTTCGTTTACTTCCCATTGCCGGTAACGTTCGACGGACAGAAAGACCAATATTTGGACCCTCCAGGCTTCGTGAAAAACCGCGGCATGGGCATTACCGTTAGTGCGAAGGATCCGGTTCGCATCATTCAATATCTCGATAATTTGTTAACGGACGAGAACCAAATATTGCAAAAATGGGGCATCAAAGGCGAAACCTACGAGGTTGACGACAAAGGCCGCATGTTCCGTACCGCTGAGCAAATCGCTAAAATCGACGAGCCGTTCAATGAGTCCTTCGGCTTCAAATACTATTCGTGGAACTGGCCGCTGTATGGAGGCGGTTCATCGCTGCCTGACGGCAACTCCGCTGCGCCTGGCTTGCAGCCGGAAGTATTCCAAATGAGCCTAACGGAAGCAGACAAATTGATTCTTGACAAATACGGCGTGAAAACCTATTCCGAAATGTTTGCAGCGCCGGATAACCGTCCTTGGTATCCTTCATGGGGCATTCCGAAGGAGCAGGGCTCCGCGCAGCAAATATGGGAAACGAAAAAAGACGAAATCACGAAAAAATATTTCCCTAAACTTGTGCTTGCGAAAACAGCCGACTTCGAAAAAGTATGGGCGGAATATTTGGAGGCATTCGGCAAGCTTGATACCGCAGCCTACGAGAAATGGACGACAGACGAAGTGAAGAAGCTTATCGAGGCTTCCAAACAATAACAAACTAGAAGAGAGCGAAAGGCCGGTTATCAGCTGAAGTGGCTGGCCTTTCTGCTGCTCTAGCCTCATTCAGTCCGGAAGGAGAGAAATAAGATGGAACATAAAAATGCGGTGCCAGCGTCACCTCTGATGCTGCCTAAGAAGCCGTCAGGACTGAAGCGTTTTGCGATAAAGCTTGTCGAGCAGCGCGTGCTCGTGCTTATGTCTGTACCGTTTTTGGTTTGGCTGTTCATTTTTAAATACATGCCTCTATGGGGGTGGACCATCGCCTTCCAGGATTATAAGCCAGCGAGAAGCTTTGGCGAACAGACATGGGCGGGATTCGAGCATTTTCGGTTTCTATTCCAGGATGAGCGCTTCATACGCGTTCTGCGCAATACGCTTGCAATGAGCGGAATCAATCTAGTTCTTGGCTTCGTGACAGCGATAACGCTTGCGCTGCTGCTTAACGAGGTACGTAAGGTAGCTTTCAAGCGAATCGTACAAACGGTCAGCTATTTGCCGCATTTTATTTCATGGGTCGTTGCGGCCAGCATTATTCAGACGACGTTATCGCCAGACGGCATTATCAATCAATTACTGCTGTGGACGGGTTTCGTAGAGAAAGGTGAGGAAATTTTGTTCCTCGGCATTCCGGAGCAGTTCTGGAATATATTCGGCGCAAGCTCCGTGTGGAAAGACGTAGGCTGGAATACGATTGTCTATTTGGCAGCCATGACGATGATCGACCCTGCGCAATACGAAGCAGCGGAGATGGACGGGGCTGGCCGAATCAAACGGATGTGGTATGTGACGCTGCCAGGTATTAAACCGGTTATTATCGTATTGCTAATTATGAATATCGGGTATTTGCTGGAGTCGGGCTTCGAGCCGCAGTATTTGCTGGGGAATGGCATGAATGTCGACTTTTCAGAAAACCTTGACATATTTGTACTGAAATACGGAATTGCACAAGGTAATTACTCGTTATCCATTGCGGCAGGCATGTTCAAAACAATCATCAGCTTCATTCTCTTATTCGCGGCCAACAATCTTGCGAAGCGAATGGGCGAGTCCAGACTATTCTAGAGGAAGGGGTGCGTCATGAATCATTCTGAAGCGGTGCCCGCAAAGCCAAGCCAGATTCGTTCGTCGCGCGGCGATCGTATCTTCGATATTTGCAATTATGTTTTTCTCTCCTTGCTAATGGTTGTAACCCTGTACCCATTCTTGAATACGGCAGCCGTATCGCTGAATAACGCGACCGATTCGATCAAGGGGGGCATCTACTTGCTGCCACGGATGTGGACGCTTGACAACTATGCCTACGTCATGAAGGAATCGACGATTTTCCATGCGACGCTTATTTCCATTCTGCGCACAGTGATCGGGACGATTGCCACCGTATTTTGCTCCGCAATGGTCGCGTATACGATTACCAGGCAAGAATTCGTGCTCCGTAAATTCGTGACGATTGCCTTTATATTGACCATGTATTTCAATGGGGGTCTTATTCCGAACTTCCTATTGATCCGTGATTTGGGCTTGCTCGACAATTTCTGGGTCTACATCTTTCCGGGTTTGATCGGCGTGTTTAATCTGATTATTATCCGCTCCTTTATCGAAGGGCTGCCAGAGAGCATATTGGAGTCGGCAAGAATTGACGGGGCAGGCGATTTCAAAATGTTCTACAGCATCGTGCTGCCGCTTTGCGTCCCAGTGCTTGCCACCGTGGCTTTGTTCTCGGCGGTGTATCAATGGAATCAATGGTTTGACGTATTCCTCTACAACTCGTCGAACATTGATTTGAGCACGTTGCAGTATGAGCTTCAGAAAATCCTTCAGAACTCCAATGCGTCCTTAACGACCAAATCAGCTGGCGATGCATTCGCCAATGCGGGCAATTCGGGGGCCAATACGGTAACGCCGTTCGCCATCCGGGCAACGATGACCATCGTAGCGTCGCTGCCGATCATTATGGTGTATCCGTTCCTGCAGAAATATTTCGTAAAAGGGATGACGGTTGGCGGCGTGAAAGGATAACGCGCGAGGAGGCATAAACAAACGTGAGTCGTTCCATGTATAAAGCATGGCTGAATTTACAGCTAATTGAAGATAAAGAAAGGAGAGAAGCATATGCATCTCTCCTCGGGCAGGTATCGGTTGAATGCAAGCCGACCTTGGTATTGCAAACCGCATTAAAGGAGCTGCAGCAGGGTGTTCAGGCATTGCTCGGCATCTCAGCGAGCATGGAGGAAAGCTCTGCGAGCCGGTCCGAAGAGGAAAACGCAGGCGGTCTCCATATCCGCCTACGCTCCGAAGCTAACTCTCAGGGAGAGCGGAGGCGGCGTGAGGACGGATTCGAGCTTCAGTATCTGCATGCTGCGAATGGACAAGCGGCTATACATCTAACCGGAGGCTCCGACAAAGGCATCTTGTATGGGGTATTCCATCTGCTGCGTATGGTCGCATCCGGCAAGCAGTTAGCTGAGCTGAATGCGAATGAGTCACCTACCAATGAGCTGCGCATGATGAATCAATGGGATAATGCTGACGGCACCATTGAGAGAGGGTATGCGGGCAAGTCTATTTTTTATGAAAATGGGCGGATTGCAAGCGACTTGGGGCGAATTCGGGATTACGCGAGGCTGCTCGCTTCTATCGGGCTGAATGCCATTTCCATCAATAATGTGAACGTACACGAGCTGGAAACCCGGTTTATTACGGAGGAGCAGCTCCCGGAGGTAGCGCGCCTTGCCGATCTTTTCCGGGCGTACGGGATTGCGTTGTTCCTAAGCGTTAACTTTGCCGCTCCTCTGCAATTAGGCGAACGGAATACGGCAGACCCGCTTGATGCAGGCGTGCAAAGCTGGTGGAAGGATACGGCTGCCCGCATTTATTCCCATATTCCCGATTTTGGCGGATTCGTCGTGAAGGCGGACTCTGAGCACCGTCCCGGTCCCTTCACATATGGGCGGGATCATGCGGACGGAGCGAACATGCTTGCCGAAGCGCTTGCCGAACATGGCGGTCTCGTCATATGGAGATGCTTCGTCTATGACTGCATGCAGGATTGGCGGGATAGGAGGACGGATCGCGCACGCGCGGCGTTTGATCACTTCAAACCGCTGGACGGCAGGTTCAGAAGCAATGTGCTGCTGCAGATCAAAAACGGCCCCATGGATTTCCAAGTACGGGAGGCCGTCTCTCCATTAATTGGCGCGCTCAAGGAAACCAACCAGATGGTCGAGTTTCAAATTACGCAGGAATATACCGGCCAGCAGCGCCATCTTTGCTACCTCGTGCCGCAGTGGAAGCAAGTACTGGATTTCGATTCGTATGCGCAAGGGGAAGGGTCGCAGGTCAAACGGATAGCGGACGGTTCATTATACAGCACGGCACATAGCGGAATTGCTGCCGTATCGAATATAGGGGATGAGGAGAGCTGGACTGGCCATATTCTCGCGCAGGCGAATGTTTACGGGTATGGCAGGCTTGTCTGGAATCCGGAGCTGACCGCCGAGCAGATTGCATTGGAGTGGGCAGCGGCCACGTTCGGTAACGATCCCGAGGTGACAGCCGCGGTCATCAGCATGCTGATGAAGTCGTGGCCTATATATGAAGCCTATACGGCGCCGCTTGGCGTCGGCTGGATGGTTGCGCCTAATCATCATTACGGGCCAGACGTGGACGGTTATGAGTATTCGAGATGGGGAACCTATCATTTCGCGGATCGGGACGGCATCGGCGTGGATCGAACGGAAGCAAGCGGAACCGGGTATGCTTCGCAGTATAGCGAGCCGAATGCGTCACTCTATGAGAATGCTGCGACTTGTCCGGACGAGCTTCTGCTTTTTTTCCATCATGTGCCGTATACGCATGTTCTGCAATCCGGAAAAACGGTCATTCAGCATATTTATGATACGCATTTCAGCGGCGCGGACGAAGCGGAATGCTTGCGTCAGCAGTGGGCTGCACTCGAAGGCAAAATCGATGAAGCAAGCTTTGGCCACATTGCGGAGCGACTGGCCGAGCAAGCAGACCATGCCAAGCATTGGCGCGATGTGATCAATACGTATTTCTACCGCAAGTCGGGTATTTCGGATGCGGACGGGCGAGCTATCTATTAGCTGTTAGGTTCGTTGAACACAACATGGTGAACAATCTCTATAATAAAACCGCTATGCTGTGAACTGCACCTCCAAAAGTTAGATGGTGTCTAACATAAGGGGTCACTTCACAGATAGCGGTTTTTTTGCATATCTTTATTTGCACTAATTTCGTTTGCGTAGATTGGGGAATTTCATAAGGTCCGATTAAGCTTAATCTCAAAATCAGGCTTGGTGAGATAGTCCATATAGCAGATTATTCCATCAAAATCCAGATAGGCCTGGTAACGGGTACGGATCGCCGGAGAAGTTATGAATGCCAGCACATCTGCTTTGTCGAACCACCCGCTTTCTGACGTTTCCTCCGAAACAGCTAGCTGTCCGCCTTCTGCCTTGCATGAAAAGTCCATCATGACCTTTGTTGGAATGTCAGTTACCCCGTCATGCCACTTATAGGTTCCTGTATTCGAATAAATGCCAATTAAACATGAAATAGCAGCGTCGATTCCGCTTTCCTCTTTTATTTCCCGGATTAATGCGTCGATTACATTCTCGCCTGCTTCTACCTGTCCGCCTGGGAACACCCATCCGTCATGCTCTGTTTTCACCAGAAGAATCTGTCCGTGTTCGTTTTCTACGAAACCGCCTGCTGCTACAATATGCGTTGGCATGGGCATGCAAATAACCTCCAATAACGATTAAGGGGATATATAGAAAATCATACCTATCATATCATTTTGAATGGCATGAATGAAGCGGCAAAGTGCTTCACTCTCAAATGCAACCTTTACAAATTTGTAAACGTTTGTAATTGTGAGGTGAAGATATGAAAAGGGATAAGGCAGCCATCGCTGTCGCAGTAGTTGTATTTGCATTTGTTATGGCAGGCTGTACGTTTTCTTTGAAGCAGCCCGCCTCTAATAACGTCGTTCCTCACGAGCTAAAGCAGCAACATCAACCGGGAGATACACTTGCTGAACAGGTGACGGTTAGTAGATCGTTGCAATTTGGCACAGTGAATTCTGATGTTTATGGTATTCTCAAGCAATCGGACGAAATAATGTTGGTAATAGAAGCCCTTCAAGGCGCGAACAAAATAGAAGGAGTGCTCGATGTTAGAACACCGGATTATGACATCATCATTGAGCATGAAGGTTCGCAGCGCGCGGTTCATCTGTGGCTGGACCCGGTGATGAAAACAAGCATGTACACGGAGGTAAGTGATACCGGGACCGGCTACACGATATCTTCTGCCGATACGGAAAAGCTGAAAGAGATCATTTTCGGTGTTACTTATGGAGTAGAGCTTGCGGTGAAAAACGGGGATGTCGTGAATGCGTTGGCCCAATGGCATAACATAGACGTTTGGGAGAAATTCCTGGGAAATGTGAAAAGCAATACAGCGGATGAAATTCATGTCACTTCCTATACGATAGAAGGTGGAGCGATCTTTCAAGATCTTATTTTTGATGGTCAAAATATAGCCTATACCTTTGATAGCACGCATGATGCGTACGGAAACCCAATTAAGCAGCTTTCTTTCTGCAGCGGAATCGCGACAAATAAAACAGATGAAGGAAAGAAATATACATTATCCGGATGCAGCGGGAAGGAAGCGGAGCAACCGACTTTCAGCATGCGCATACCGTGATTGTGTGAAAGTAACTCAAATGAGAGGAGTGGTCGTTTGATCAGTAATAGGAAAACAATCAATTATTCAATTTTCATAAAATGGATTCTTCTATGCATGATTGTCGTTGTGTTAAATGGCTGCGGTAAATCGGAGAAAATCGAGCATATTGAGGCTTTTGCCACAGAAATGAGCGAGCAGAATGCTGAGGGCTTTTTCGAGAGAACGGGCTATAAAAAGGTAAATGCCATTACTATTGTTGTCGAAGGAGAGAAATACGTGAAGTCCGAAATCAAAATGATTGAGGATCATTACGACATAGATGGAAACTTTATTAAATCTGAAATCACGCTAGCTGACGGGAGCAGGTCGGATATCTTCATGTCTACTGATGGCGACGAGCGCGTAACGAAGCTCGATAACCCTTCAACCATACTCGTTCCGGAGCTTGTTTCCGACGAACATCATTCCATAAAGCTAACAGAAGAACAGAAGATTGAAGTAAAGGAGCATGTGTTATCGTTCATAAAGTAACCATTCGAGCCGCTCGCGCAAAAAAAGGAGGAATACGATGAAACGTCTTTTATTAATCGCTATCATGATCATTTTAACTTCCTGCGGAGCACATAATGGAGAAGGCGAGAATGTGAATGAGATTGACGCTGATCTAGCCCACAAGCTGGCTGAACCGAAGCTCCAGCAAAAAGACGAGCTATTCGAAATGACTTTGAACATCGAGAAGACTGCCTTCGCAAAGGGCGAGCCTATCGAGTGCTCGGTTAGCATGACATATATCGGGGCTCAAGATTCGATTACGATTTGGGGACCAAGCAGCTACATCGTATTTTATTTAACGGATGGCCAAAGGATTGAGATGGAAGGCGCTAATACGACTGAGCTTAGTCCAACTGTACTGAAAAAGGGCGAAAAGCATTTTTTTCCTTTCCAAAAAAGCGGCGCTTATTCGAATGATGATCCCAACGCGAGCTTTTGGAGATCCTTTTACGAGGAGAAGGACCTGCTGCTGCCAAGCGGATCCTATCTCATTGCTGCGAATACCGATTTCTCCTTAGACGAAAAGGTTGTAGACAGCTATTATCACGGTTCTGTACATGCAACGATTACGGTGAAGTAACATGAGGAGGAGCCTGCGAAACCTATGACGAATCTTTATTTTGTAAGGCATGCGCATTCGCTCTATACGCCGGATGAATTAAATAGGCCTTTGTCCAATAAAGGTTTGAATGATGCAAAAAAGGTAACGGAGCTTCTTATGGATCTCTCTATCGAATATGTCATATCCAGTCCGTATAAACGGGCAGTTCAGACCGTTGAAGGGATTGCTGCATATACAGGGGGACGGATATTAACTGTAGAGGGCTTTAGGGAAAGGTTGTTATCGGGCATGCCGGTAGACCATTTTCAAGCAGCAATCGAGAGGGTATGGGAGGATTCGAGCTTTGCATGGGATGGCGGGGAATCGAATGCGGTAGCACAAAAACGCGGTGTGGAAGCGACGCTTCGGGTGCTGAGCAGCTATCCCGGAAAAAATGTCGTCATTGGAACGCACGGAAATTTGCTTGTTTTAATTATGAATGCTTTTGATGTAAGCTATGGCTTTGAATTTTGGAAACAGCTTGCAATGCCGGATATTTACAAGCTTTCCTTCGAGGGCACCGAGCTCTTGGAGGTAAATAGGATATGGAGTGAGCCGGTGGAATAAATAAAGCAGAGAGGTGAGTGACATGCATGTTCAATCCAAAGGTCTTCTTCTATTAGTTGTATCGGTATAATGGCTGGTTGCCATAATCTAACCCGGTACGGCGGGGATGAAGATGTTCGCAAGAGAAGACATATTGGTATGGGCAGCTAAGCAAAGCGCGCAGCAGGTACGTGAGAAGAAGCACAAGAATCCAAGAGCCAACAAAACTAAGGAATATCGGAAGGGCATTAAAATGGTTGATTACGGCAAAGAATATACCGAGGTAAGGAGAGACTATTCTCGTTTATACAGAACACAAATGAAGCATCTCATGCGCATTGAAAAGTATGAACGACTGCATGGATATAAGCATACGGGCGGAAGACTTACCTGGTGATTCGTATTTCTCGCTTAAAATGATAGGGGGAATCAAATCTCCTCTCGATGTAACTTAGCAAACATACAAAATGGGACAAAAGGCGGCCTGCAGTATGGGCCGCTTTTTCATATGCGAATATCCAATCGATTCCGTTTGAAATAATGCAAATTTCATTTAAGTACTGTTTATGTTCGTAAATGTGTGATATTATAAAAACGAACATTAACAAACGTTGGTGCGGCTGGCTGCAAGCGGCTGCACAATAAAACTATAGGAGGCTTTTATCCAATGGAAGTACGCCACACAACAAACCCTACCGATGTGAAGCAATACGATACGGAACGTCTACGCAGCGAGTTTTTGATCGAGAGCCTGTTCGTACAGGATCAAATCAAGATGACATATACGCATTATGACCGCATGATCGTTGGCGGGGCAACGCCCGTGAATGAGACGCTGGAGCTTGAGGATGCAGCGACGCTGAAGACGGAATATTTCTTGGAGCGCCGTGAGATTGGGTTTCTGAACATTGGCGGCCCGGCTTCGATTTCCGTGGACGGCGAGGTATACGAGCTGAGCAAGCTGGAAGTGCTTTACGTCGGGAAAGGCAAGCGCCAAGTCCTGCTCTCGAGCATAGACAAAGCGAACCCGGCCAAGCTGTACTTCTGTTCGGCGCTCGCCCACGCGGAGATCGCAACGCGCAAAATGACGATGGAGGAAGCGAATCCTACTCATCTTGGCTCACAAGAAACGTCGAATGAGCGCGTATTGTACAAGTACATCCACGCAGATGGCATTCAGAGCTGTCAGCTGATGCTGGGCGTAACAAGCCTCAAAACGGGAAGCGTATGGAATACGATGCCTTCTCATGTGCATGATCGCCGCATGGAAGCTTACCTATACTTCGACATGAACGACGACGCGCGCGTATTCCATATGATGGGCGAGCCTTCGCAGACGAGACATCTGGTCGTAGCGAACGAGCAAGCGATCATTTCTCCTCCATGGTCCATCCACTCAGGCGTAGGAACGAGCAATTACACGTTCTGCTGGTCGATGGCCGGCGAGAATTATACATTTACAGACATGGACGCAGTGCCTGCAAGCGAGCTAAAATAGAAGCATTCGCTACAGGAGGTGCACCATGCTTGCTGCTGAACGGCATCGGAAAATTATAGAGAAACTAGAGCAGCTTGGCGCAGTGAAAGTATCTGAGCTGAGCGAGCAATTTGGCGTAACGGAAAAAACGGTACGGGAAGATCTGGAGAAGCTGGAGGAGAAGGGGCTGCTCAAACGTACCCACGGCGGGGCTGTGGTAGAGCAAGAGGGCGAGGATAGCCTCTATCCGCTCCAATTTCCTAACAGCAAGCACCAGCAGGAGAAGTCGGCCATTGCGGCGCTTGCGCTCACTTGCATCGAGGAGAATGATATCATCGCGCTTGATGCGGGAAGCACGACGCTTGAGATGGCCAAGAGGCTCCCGAATATGCCCGTAACCGTGCTGACGAACGACCTGCTTATTATCCGCGAGCTGACCTTGAAGGATCAGGTGCGATTGGTCATTCCCGGCGGCTACCGCCATAACAATCTGCTGATTGGGGCAGAGTCCCAGGAATGGATTAAAAGGCTGAATGTCCATAAGCTGTTTCTTTCGACGACAGGCATTCATATGGAATATGGCTTGACGATATTCACAGAGGAATTGTCTAAGCTGAAGAAGCTGTACATGGACAATGCGAAGACTGTTTATTGCCTGGCTGACCATAGCAAATTCGATAAAGGCGCCTTGATTACATTTGCTGGCCTGGACGAGATTGATTGCATCATCACAGATGAGGGGATCTCGCCCGAGGTGGCAGCCAAATATGAGGCTCTTCAGATCCAAATGATGAAGGCACAGCTTCCAGAGAGCGTAAAGCGTGCAAAAGGGAGGACATGAACCGATGGGTTTGTTTGATTTGAGCGGAAAAACGGCAGTCGTGACGGGAGCGGGACGCGGCCTCGGAGCAGCTATCGCACTTGGATTAGCGGAGGCAGGCGCTGACGTAGCGCTTGTTACGAACAGCACCCCTGCCGACAAAGCGGCGGAAGCGATTAGAGCTTTGGGACGGAGAGCGATTACGATTCAGGCGGATATTTCTGACCGTTCCAAGCTTGCCGGCATTATTGAGCGGACAGTGGACGAGCTGGGCAGAATCGATATCCTAGTAAATAATGCAGGCATTATTCGCCGGACGCCTGCTGCGGATCACAGCTACGAGGATTGGCAGGCAGTACTCGACGTCAATTTAAATTCGGTATTTGTTTTATCGCAGCTGGCAGGGGAAAAAATGATCGAGCAGGGCTCCGGCAAAATCATTAATATCGCTTCGATGCTGTCCTATCAAGGCGGCATTAACGTGCCTGGCTATACGTCAAGCAAGCATGCGGTAGCAGGGCTAACGAAGGCGCTGGCGAGCGAATGGGCAAGCAAGGGCTTGCAGGTTAACGCCATCGCCCCAGGCTACATGAGCACGGATAATACCGAAGCGTTACGCGAAGACCCGGTTCGCAGCGCTCAAATCCTGCAGCGTATCCCGGCAGGACGCTGGGGCACCTCCGAGGATTTAATCGGACCTGCTGTGTTTCTGGCATCGGCGGCATCCGATTATATGAACGGCCATATTCTCGCCGTGGATGGCGGATGGCTGGTAAGATAAGCTAGGCGCGTTTAAACAAAAGGCTCTCCCTGTGCGGCTATGGCCGTGTGGGTGAGAGCCTTTTATTATGCGGACAAGCGACTTTCGAGACCTGGGGCAGTTTCATGCGCTGCAACGGCTTACGCTGCGTTGCCTGCCGCACCTGCTACGACGTATGCAGGCAAAGCTGCTGTCTTTGCTGCAGCACCTGACGATTCAGCAGCCCGAATAGAAAACGAACGGAAGAGGCAATTCGAAGGGTTCCGTCATGCAGCAGCATCAACCAATCAAAGCTAACTCATACGTGCTAGAGAGGAAGGGATATAACTCTTCTTTTTTATGCGTTTTAATATGTGCATACATATGTTTTTTTTGAAAATAAATAGACTGATCCGACTAATAATAAGCCAAAAAGCCGTATATTATCATATCAATTGTGACAAAAAGATAAATTCTTGGCGAATTGTCTATTACTTTAGACTTATATATATAAATACGTATTGATCTTAGAAATGCGAAATAGTAGAATGTTCCTAGTAGCTGTAAATGATTACTAATTAAAGTACAAATTTCTCCAAATCTCATACGGGCAAACCCATCGAAAGATGGTGGCGCAAAGCTATAGGGACTACTTCTTAAAAAGAAATGTCAGCCAGTTGCGAAGCATTAAGCAAAGGCATACCTATGAAAAATTATAGGTATGCCTTTTTTTATTCAGAGAGATAAATTCAAATAGTGGAGAGAGGTCATAACGTTATGCATAATCAATCAGATATTCGCCGTTTATTTCCAAGTGATGATGGAAACGCAGCTCAACGGAATCAAATGTTGGAATTAATGGGGCAGATCGTTAGCGGCGTCGATGAGCTAAAAGATCCCGATTCGGTTTTTTTGAAGGGGAATAAAGATAGAGGACCGTTATTTTATAAGGAGCTGGCGGATGTTAGCCGAATTCCGCATAGCGGAAGTCCTCTGGAAGAGGTTAACAAAGAGCTTCTTTCCTTGCTTCATGCTCATCCCTATCATACCAAATATTTTCTAACCAACATTTTGCCTATGGCGAGTACACCGGGCATACTTGGCATGCTTGCGGCATTTATGGTGAATGGCAATAATTTATGGGATGTGTATGGGCCGGCAGGCGCAGAAGCCGAAGTTAAGGTTGTTGCAATGATGTCGGATCTTGTCGGATATCGAACGGCAGAAAGCGGAGGATACACAACCTGGGGCGGCCAGGGCGCTATATTTACTGGCCTCAGGCTTGCAATCAATAAAGCAAGCTCATCCGCCGCCAAGTCCGGAGTGCCCCAGAATTTATACGCTTTCTGCTCGGAGGCAGCGCATTACAGCCTTTATAAGGCGATGGAAGCAACGGGGCTCGGAAGCGATCATTTAGTCAAAATCCGTACGCACGAAGACAGCTCGATGGACATTGACGATTTGAAAGCAAAAATGGAACAGGTCATTGCGAATGGCGGCATTCCGATATATGTCGTTGCCACGACGGGCACGACAGATGCAATGGGCATTGATAGCCTTGATGACGTGCATAGAATGACAGAACGCTTAGCACAGGAGCATCGGATAAATCGGCCTCACATTCATGCCGACTCGGCTCTGGGCGGATTTTTCGCATTCTTCAACAACTATGATTTCGCTAATAATCCGTTGAGCATTGAGGGAGATGCGCTTGCGGCACTCCAAACCATTCAAGCCAAAATGAAACATTTGAACAAAGCGGATTCGCTTTGCTTCGATTTTCAGAAGCTCGGGCAAACGCCTTATTCAACGAGCTTGTTTTTAGTGAAAAATGCTACTGATTTAAAGCTTCTGGATTTGGATCCAGACGAGACACCTTATGTTGGACACCGAGGATATGGGCAATATCACACGAGCTACACGCTAGAATGCTCAAGAATGGGAAGCTCCATCAGCATATACAGCGCTTTGTTGGCGTTTGGCATTGAAGGCTATCAAAAGCTGCTGGCTCAGTTCGTTGAAGTAAATGTCGCTTTCCGAAAAGCGCTGAAGCTGGAAATACCGGAAGCGATTATTGTAAATCCGCATAATCCGGGCATCATCACTTTGTTCCGGTTGTATTCGGATGGGCTGAACGGATATCCAAAGGAATATGCCGGTGCTTGCAGCTACGAGGAAGTAGACAGGGAAAACAAATTAAATGAAATATTATTTGAAATTCTGGGAAGAGACCGGAGCGAAATGTTCTTCGGCGATACGAAAAAGCATCTTTACGTACCAACGACAGATGCTAAACGGATCGCGCTGTATGCCAGCAAGCTGTTCGTTATTTCACCGTATACGCAGGTATCCGATGTTCATTCCATCGTCCAATATTTAAAAGGAAAAATCGAAGAAACCTATTCGGAATATAATCGAATGAATAAAAGGGAGTACACTCATGAAGAAATCTATACTTAGTTTCAATTGGTATAAGGAGCATCTAGCCGTAAAAATCGCATTAAGCATACTGCTTTTGCAAGTTATCACTTGTGCAGCCTTTGCTATATCGAGTTACATGTCCCAGCACAATCTTTCGGAGAAATTGCTGGAGCAGTTCGATAAGCGATTGATAACCGATATTCAAATTGCAAGCAATACGTTAGCTTCAATCCCCGGCTCAGGAAAGCAGCTGTCAGGCATAGAGGATCCGAATTATGCGCTGATCAAAACAGAGCTTGAGAAGCTGCAGGAGATCCATAGCCTTGAGAATATTTATATTCTATCGAATACGGGGGACAATGAACGGATTCTAATTCTATCAGGCGTGCCGGATGATTTTGGAACGCCGTATCCGTTCACCGATGAAATGAAAGCAGCGATTTCAGACAAGAAATCAATGATAAGCCCTATTTACGTGGACGAGTACGGTACTCATAAATCCATATTCGTTCCGGTATCGGATAATTCAGGCGTTACCTATGGCATACTCGGGATAGATCTGGATGCTTCGGTTGTGCCGAAAACAACAGCTAGCTCAAACCTGACTACGATTATTATTTCACTGATCGTGCTTGTAGTGGGGAGTATCATTGCGGCCGTGATCGGTAAAGTCATTACGAATCCGCTAAGAAAACTAATGCTTGCAGCCGATAAGATCGCGGCAGGCGATATGAAAACAGCGATTTCGATCCACAGCAAGGATGAAATCGGGAAATTGTCGGTATCGTTCGGATTAATGATCGCGAGCCTTAAAACGCTCATTCAGCAAGTCATTGCTTCTTCAAATTTGATTTCGGAAACGAGCCAGCACTTGAAGCAATCGGTCAATGAGTCCACAAACAGCGCACAGCAGGTTGCGGATTCAACAAACCGGATGTCTGAGGGCATTAATGAAATCGTTCAAAGCGTAACACATAGCCATACGAATATTAATCATATCGATAATGAGATTAAAGATGTATCGAACGGGATGAAGGATATTCAGAACATCGCAACAGAGGTACACGTACAATCCGAGCAAGGGCAGGATCTAGTCGAAAGAACGCTTCAGCAGATGATGGTCATCAAGCAAGCGATGCAGGAGTCCCAAGAAGCAGCCACGACATTAGGCAAACGCTCCAACGAGATAAGCGAGATCATCAATATCATTTCGGAAATATCCAATCAAACGAACCTGCTCGCTTTGAATGCTTCAATCGAAGCTGCGCGCGCAGGAGACGTTGGACGAGGCTTTGCGGTAGTTGCCGGCGAGGTTAAGAAGCTGGCGTCACAATCGGCGCAAGCCGCATTATCGGTTACCGATCTTGTTTCGAGTACCCAATCCAACAGCTTGCTCGTGATGAAAAGCATTGAGGAAGGAAGCAAGGCCGTTGAGCAGGGGCATTCATGGATACAAGGAACGTATGAAAACTTCAAAGGCATCTATGGAGGAGTATCCTCGTTTACGGAGCATACGAATCATATGTTCAGCGCATTAGGCAAGGTAGATGAGTCTTTTGTTAAAATAACCGACTCGATGCAGCAAATCTCCGGTATAACGCAGGAACAAGCTGCTGGGACGGAAGAGGTCGCTGCATCCGCGCAGCAGCAGAGCGCTTCCATGCAAGAGATTGCAGCTGTCATTATACAGCTATCTACGCTGTCCATTGATCTGAATGATTCAGTCAAACAATATAAGCTGGACAATTAAACGATTGGCGTAATTTGAAATATTTATTCTAAAAACACATAGAAACGGAAGAAAGTCCAGAACAGGGCTGAATGTTCTGGACTTTCTATTGCTAATTGAACCTTTCGTTAATCCAAAGAGACGTAGGAGACAGAACGTTGACGCAAAACAGATTCTTCATGGTTGCTGCCGTGCGAGGCCGATTCGGCGGACTGGGCAAGAGTGTGGTTGACTGCACTGAAGAACAACTCGAAAGCACGCCCGTCTTGGTCCGATTTGTCATAGTGGTACTGGTTAAGAGGTGGAAGTGGGATGCTGCCGATAAAGCTTTGTAGCAGGTCGCTCCATCGTTCCAAATCAATGTCGGCTTCTGTATCGCTGGCGAATAGCTCGCTCCAGCCGAAGCCTTGATTGCTCGTTAAACGAAGGCAGATACGATGGCCTGCAGAATCGACGGCAATGGCAGGAATGACAAATATTTCGATGCGGGAAATGGAAAGATGAGGAGTCTGTTTCGCAAAGTATTGCAGATGGCTTTCACAATTCGTCAACATAAATAAATCTCTCCTTTGTTCGCTTACGAGGTTAGCTGTCGGATTCGGGCTAGAGAGAATGCCCTACCAGGGTTACAAATCCCTGGATTCACCCCTTGCGAAACGATTGGTAATCGTTCGCGATGGTTCCCCCGCTTTTTCATTCGAAAAATTCAGCGTGAATAATGTACCCTTCATTATACCCCTTAATTGCAGCTCTGTAAATCTTATGCAATCAGAATAAAGAAATATAGGATATGGCTTGGTTGAAAAACACTGCCTCCTCAACGTGGTCATGATGTTCCATTTCCAGGCGTGAAGGGCATTTGCTATGATCGGCTGCGGATAATAACAATGTATAAATGCGTCCGTCTCTTACGTTTATATCCGGGAGAGATGAGCGCATATCTTCGACCTGAAAAGGACCGACGAACCTAAGCAGTACGCTGCCCCAACTAACCCAGTCCTTAGGCTTTTCACATTTTCTGATGAATAACTCGCCCCAATCATGTCCTAGCCCAGTTGTAAGGCGAAGGCATATACGAAAGCCGGGCTCGGGTGCGCTTGCGGGAAAGACAAAAAGCTCGATTCTTTTAATGGTTATTGGCTCTGTAGTTGATTGTACTGCTTTCCCTAAAGGGGTTGCGGTTTGCATGGTCACAATGGATCTCTCCTCAAATTCGCTTACGAGGTTAGCTGTCGGATTCGGGCTAGAGAGCTGCCCTACTGGAGCTTGTTTGCCACAGATTCACCCCGTTCGAACGGCTTATCTGGATGCCGTCCGCTAGTGGTTCCCCCGCTTTTCATTTGAAAAATTCAGCGATAGTCATAAGCCTTGTTCGGCTTGCCGTCTATACTAATCTCGATTCAAGCGATTGTAAAATGCAAGTTGCCAAGGATCGGGCGGCCTAAAGCCGATTTTTGAGAAAAGCCATCAAAAAAGCGAGGGAATCGATCTTTTTCTCGGAAATGCTCACTGATGCTTCATCGATCTCAAGGTTGGAATAGTCTGTTTATTTAGCCGGATTAGCGGTATCCGAGCATGAGAAATTATTTTCAAAAACGCGAGTAAAACGATGATTTAGTGAGGTATTCAGAGTTTGTGAAGAATGTAAGCGTTGCGAACGCTCGTAGAAGTCGGATATTGACTAAATTAGCCAGCAAGCATGCTTTACAGCAATTAGGGCGAGGAGTAAGATTCGATACAGGATTTACTAATTAGCTTTGATTGACTGATCGCTGAGTTTCCGTGAAGACGGAAAACGGGGGAACCAATGATAACGCCGTACGCGTGTCCGATGTGAGAGTCGGATGAGCGCACGGCCGGGGTGAATCTTTGACCGGTGCCATGGACACCGGTTAAGGTAGGGCGACTCTCACCGCCCGAATCCGGCAGCTAACCTCGTAAGCGTCGCTCGAGAGAGGAATGATTGAAGTCTGAAGCAATACCAGAATGAACAACGCTGAGTCCTGCGGAAGCAGGAACGGGGGAACCAACGAACGGCTTGCTTGCAAGCATTGCCGTTCATGGGGTGAATCGCTTGTCTATACAAGCGTAGGGCAACTCTCAAGGCCCGAATCCGACAGCTAACCTCGTAAGCGAACTCGAGAGAGGCAACAGAAAGCGCGCTGCCTGCAGCTTATTCAGCTGTGGGTGTCAAGAAGCCGCGGGATGTGTACCTCTTATCCCAAGGCTTCTTTTTTGTTGCCTTTTTTACCAAATGGAGGATAGAGCGTGTGGAGGAAGAGCAAATTATTGTGGCAGGCTTGAATGAAGCCAGCCAATCATTCATAAGAGCATTGCAGTTCCGCCGGCTGAAGTTCACCGTGCTGACGAATAGCAAGCAGGAGGCAAAACAGCTTCGCAAGCATGGCATTACGGATGTGATATTCATCAATACCAATGATCGCAATAGCTGGGTTCCGCCCGCATTTCGGGTCAGGGATGTATTCATCTTCGAGAGCAGTCTCGCCCTTAGCTGCCGCTTTGTGCAATGCTGCCGCAGCTGGACGTCGGAGCCTATCTATGTCATTACGCAGCAATGGAATCCTAGAGCCATATACAAGGGACTAGGCGCAAGCCATATCGTTTTCTCCCAAACGGGAGAAGTAAGCTTCTTATTAAACAACAAATAGCGCAGGAGGCGTTTCCATGCAGGATTTATTTATGGTTGTTACCTTGCTCGTTGCCTTTGGTTTATTTTACGGCTTTGCTGCTTGGTGCGATGGCGTTACCCGGCAATCAGGAGGCGAGCGCGAATGATAGTCGTGGCGATAATGGCATTGTTTGTTTTCGTGTACTTGATCTATGCCTTATTACATCCGGAGAAGTTTTAATAGAGGAGGATTTAAACCGATGGATATCGTACAAATGCTTGTCGTGCTTGCGGTGCTCGTGCTTCTGGTTAAGCCGCTCGGCACTTATGTCTATCATGTGTTCTCCAATGAGCAGAACCGGCTGGACCGCATATTTGGCGGCACCGAGCGGCTTATCTTTACCTTAATCGGCGTTCGTAAGCGAGAGGGCATGGGCTGGAAAAAATATGCGCTTAGCTTTATGGCCACTAATCTGATATTGGTCGCGTTCAGTTATGTGATATTGCGGCTGCAGCATGCGCTGCCCTTCAACCCGAACGGCATGGGAAGCTTGGAGCCGACGCTTACGTTCAATACGGTCATCAGCTTTATTACGAATACGAATCTGCAGCACTACAGCGGCGAGAGTGCCTTGTCCTACTTCTCTCAAATGGCGGTCATCATGATGATGATGTTCACGTCAGCTGCAACGGGTTTCTCGGTTGCGATTGCATTCGTCCGCGGGATAACGAGCAAAGGGAAAACGCTCGGAAACTTTTTCGAGGATTTCGTCAAAGCGCATACGAGAATTTTTCTTCCTCTTTCTTTTATCATTACGCTCGTTCTCGTTGCGCTTCAGGTGCCGCAGACGCTTGATCCGACGTTGACCGTCAAAACGCTTGAGGGAGCCATGCAGCAGATTGCGATTGGTCCCGTTGCATCGCTCGAATCAATCAAGCATCTTGGGACGAACGGCGGCGGATTTTTTGGCGTCAACTCCGCTCATCCGTTCGAGAATCCCAACCCGCTTACGAATGTGATTCAAATCTTGTCGATGTGGGCGCTGCCCGCAGCGCTGCCTTATACGTTCGGTCTTTTTGCGAAAAACAAAAAGCAGGGCTGGGTCGTTTTTTGCGCGATGATGTGTCTGTTCCTCGTCTTCCTAAGCGTAGCTTATACGTCCGAGAAAGCAGGGAATCCGGCGATGAGCGCGCTTGGCATCGATGCATCGCAAGGCAGCATGGAAGGCAAGGAGGTCAGATTCGGCATTGCCCAGTCGGCGCTCTTCACGGCCGTTACGACCGCAGCCACGACCGGTACGGTCAATAATATGCATGACACGCTGACGCCGCTAGGGGGCTTGGTGCCGCTTGGTGAAATGATGCTGAACGTCGTATTCGGCGGCAAAGGCGTCGGTTTAATCAACATGCTCATGTATGCCATTCTTGCCGTATTCATATGCGGCTTGATGGTAGGGCGAACGCCGGAGTTTTTGGGACGCAAAATAGAGCCGCGGGAAATGAAGCTCATCGCCGTAGCCATTCTCGCACATCCCTTTATTATATTAGTGCCAACCGCAATTGCGTTCTTGACGGAGCTCGGGCATGGCGCGATTACGAATCCAGGCTTCCATGGGATAAGCCAGGTGCTGTATGAATTCACTTCCTCCGCAGCTAACAACGGTTCCGGATTCGAGGGATTAGGCGACAATACGCCGTTCTGGAACATAAGCACCGGCCTCGTGATGCTGTTTGGCCGCTATATTTCGATGATTGCGATGCTCGCTGTCGCAGGCTCGCTCATGCGCAAGCAGACCGTCCCGGAGACGATCGGGACTTTCCGAACGGACAATAAGCTGTTCGCGGCCCTGTTAATCGGAACCGTGCTTTTAATTGGTGCCCTGACCTTCCTGCCGGTCATTGTGCTTGGTCCAATCGCAGAATTTCTAACACTCCGCTAACGGATGAGGTGAACGATAATGAATCGAAACAAGACGAATACCGCATTGTCTGCTGGTGCGCTAAAGCAGGCAGTCCGCGAGAGCTTTATTAAGCTGAATCCAGCTGTCATGATCAAAAACCCGGTTATGTTTGTCGTTGAAGCAGGCACGCTTATCGTACTGCTAATGATCGTATTCCCTCGGTTATTTCAATCGCAGGCTGCGATGGGTTTCAATATCGCCGTGTTTTTCATTCTGCTCTTTACGCTGCTGTTCGCTAACATTGCGGAGGCAATCGCGGAGGGCAGAGGCAAGGCGCAAGCGAGCTCGCTCAAAAAATCGAAGCAGGATATGAGCGCGAATAAGCTGGTTGGCGAAGCCGTAACCGTCGTATCGTCAACGGAGCTTCGCAAGGGAGATATCGTCATTGTGTCGCAAGGCGAAATGATACCTGGCGACGGAGAGGTCATTGCCGGGCTTGCTTCCGTAGACGAATCCGCGATCACTGGAGAATCTGCTCCTGTCATTAAAGAGGCAGGCGGGGATTTTAGTTCGGTAACTGGTGGGACACGGGTAGTCAGCGATCAAATTAAGGTGCGTATGACAAGCGAGCCGGGACAATCCTTCATTGACCGGATGATTGCGTTGGTTGAGGGTGCCAAACGCCAGAAAACGCCGAACGAAATCGCGCTGAGCACATTATTGATCAGCTTGACGATCATCTTCCTAATCGTTGTCGTCACGCTTGCGCCAATTGCGAGCTACCTCGGCATTGAGCTGGAGATCCCCATTCTGATTGCGCTGCTTGTTTGTTTGATTCCGACGACGATAGGCGGTTTATTGTCCGCGATTGGCATCGCCGGCATGGATAGGGTTACGCAGTTCAACGTACTGGCGATGTCAGGCAAGGCGGTTGAAGCGGCTGGCGACATCAATACGATGATTCTTGATAAAACAGGAACGATTACCTTCGGAAACCGGATGGCGAGCGATCTTGTGCCGGTAGCCGGAAGCAGCGTCGAGACCTTGTCGGAGTGGGCAGCCATCAGCTCTCTCATGGACGAAACGCCTGAAGGGCGCTCCGTGCTGGAATGGGCGAAGAAGCAGGGAATGAGCTATGATGCAGCGCTTGCGGCAGGCGGGGAATTCGTCGAGTTCAAAGCGGAGACGCGAATGAGCGGCATGGATCTCGCAGACGGCAGACGCGTCAGGAAAGGCGCCGTTGATGCGGTTAGGAAATGGGTTGCCGCGCAGGGCGGCGACATCCCCCCCGATTTGGAGCAAATCTCGAATACGATCGCGACATTAGGCGGTACGCCGCTTGCCGTAGCAGTCGATAACCGGATGTTCGGCGTTATCTATTTGAAGGATACGGTAAAGCCAGGCATGAAGGAGCGCTTCGACCAGCTTCGCGAGATGGGGATCAAAACGATTATGTGCACGGGGGATAATCCGTTAACGGCTGCAACAATCGCCCGTGAAGCAGGGGTAGACGATTTCATCGCGGAAGCGAAGCCCGAGGATAAGATCGCGGTCATCCGCCGCGAGCAGGCCGAAGGGAAAATGGTAGCGATGACAGGGGACGGGACGAACGACGCGCCCGCACTCGCCCAAGCCGATGTGGGCCTAGCCATGAATAGCGGAACGATCGCTGCGAAGGAAGCGGCTAATATGGTCGATCTCGATTCCGACCCTTCCAAAATAATCGAGGTGGTCGCGATTGGCAAGCAGCTGCTGATGACAAGGGGAGCGCTCACTACTTTCAGTATCGCGAATGACATCGCCAAATATTTTGCCATCATACCGGCCATGTTCATGCTCGCCATTCCCGAGATGGGCGTGCTTAATATAATGAATCTGGGCTCGCCGCTCTCCGCGATTTTGTCGGCGCTTATTTTCAACGCGATAATTATTCCGCTTCTCATACCGCTTGCCATTAAAGGCGTAGCGTACAAACCGATGAGCGGCTCGAAGCTGCTAAGCCGAAACGTTTTCATTTATGGCCTTGGCGGCGTGATTGTTCCGTTTGTCGGCATTAAGCTTATTGATTTTGCCGTCCATTTGTGGATTTAATCCTACATTAATTAGAGAGAAGGCATGACGATATGAATGATTATAAGAATGAAGATCCGCGTTCCTCTAGGCTATCGGCGATCACTGTTCCTTTACGCATCAGCTTGTTGTTCATGGTAATATGCGGGATCGTTTATCCGCTGGTAAGCACGGGAGCAGCGCAGCTGCTCTTTCCGGGCCAAGCAGCAGGAAGCTTAATAAAAGACCAAACGGGTCAGGTGGTTGGCTCAGAGCTGATCGGACAAAGCTTTAAAGATCCGAAATGGTTTCAAGGCCGCGTATCGAGCATCGAATACAACGCTGCCGGCTCAGGCTCGAACAACTTCGGGCCCTCGAATCCGGCTTTGATCGAGCGCACTGCCGCGTCTATCGAAGCATGGAGGCTGCAGAACCCGGATGTTCCGGTATCGGAGCTGCCGATTGCACTCATTACGAACTCGGGCTCAGGTCTCGATCCGCATATTACGCCGCAGTCAGCCATGGTGCAAATCGCCAGAATCAGCAAGCTGACAGGGGAGCCGGCCGACGTGCTGAAGCAGCTTGTTGAGAAGCATACGGAGGGCCGAGACCTAGGCGTATTCGGCGATGAGCGGGTCAATGTGCTGAAGCTGAATCTTGCCTTATCCGCTATATTGGGAGAATAAAAGGATGGCTTCCTTTAGGAAGAAAACACCGGAGGAGCTGTTGCTGTCCATTGCCAAGCTGCATCAGGGCCGACTCAAAATACTCGTCGGCTCCGTAAGCGGATCGGGGAAAACCTACCATATGCTTAGAGAAGGATTGCAGCTTATGCAGGAGGGAATTGACGTCGTGCTATGCGCGCTGCCGATGCCTCAGAGCGAAGAAACGATTGCGCTGGCAGCTCCCTTTGAGCAAGCGGCTCTGAATGTGGAGACGCTGGCTGCGCGCAATCCGGAAGCGGTGCTTATTGACGGATTGGCTCACCTGAACGAAAATGGGTCTGGATTCCGAACGAGGCTGGAGGAAGTGCAGTTTCTGATCGGACGCGGCATAAGCGTGGTAACGACGATTAATGTCTACGAGCTGGAAGGCATAGATGAGGAAGCGTTCAGATGGACTGGCGTACGTCCGCTGGCTACCGTTCCTGCGAACACCCTTGAGCTGGCTGATGAGGTTCGTTTAATCGATGTATCGCCTGAAACGATGCTGCAGCGGTTCGAGGAAGGCAGGCTGAAAGGCAGTCCGGAGCCTGCAATCGCGCAGCGCGGGAATTTGGCGGTGCTTCGAGAGCTGGCGCTTCGCCTCGTTGCGGAAGGCGTGAACGAATCGCTGGAGAAGCATCGCGAGGAGCTTGGGCTCTCCGGTCCTTCCGGAGCGTCGGAGCGAATATTGGTGACCGCGCAATACCATTGGAACGGTTCCTTATATGTAAGGAGAGGAGAGCAGATTGCCAGAAGGCTGGGCGGCGATGTCGTCGTTGTGTCATTCATGCCTCCGCACCGAAAGCTGACCAAGGACGAACAGGCATTTAAAGCTTCCATTAAAAAGCTGGCGATTAAAGTAGGAGGCTCATTCGAGGAGCTTCCCCTGCTTAATCGGCGCCGGTTGTCCGCTGAGCTTGCTTCCTATGCGGAGGAGCAGCATGTGACCCGCATCGTAATGGGCCATTCGAAGCAGAGCAGATGGCAGCAGTTCAAGCAAGGATCCATTGCACTCGGCTTGCTGCGGAGGCTTAGGCAGGTCGATCTGTTTCTTATGGCTGACCGTGCGGAGCATGAGGGGGAACGGATATTGCCGGTTAAGCACAGGCGAGATGGTGCCAAAGGGTTGTTTCGCAGAGTCAGTCCGGATCAAAGGGAACAGCAAGCAAAGTCTATTCGCAGGGGGCATTTCCATTTGTTCATCGGTGCTGCTCCCGGTGTCGGAAAAACGTACCGGATGCTGGCCGAAGCTAATCTGCTGCTGCAGAAAGGCGTAGACGTCGTGATCGGTTTAGTCGAAACGCACGGCCGCGAGGAGACGAGGAGACAAATTGGGGATCTTCCCGTTATCCCCCGCCAAGTGATTTCATATCTCGGAACGAAGCTGGAAGAGATGGATGTAGAAGCGATCATTCGCCGGAACCCTGATGTCGTGCTGGTGGATGAGCTGGCCCATACGAATATGCCTGGAAGCGTAAGGAAAAAAAGATACGAGGATGTCATACGCTTGATGGATAGCGGCATATCCGTTATCTCAACCATGAACGTTCAGCATATTGAAAGCCTTAATGACGCGATTGAACAAATTACGGGAATCCGCGTTAGAGAAACCGTGCCGGATGCGATCATTCGCTCCGCTAATCAGGTGGAGCTGATCGACGTGACACCGCAGATGCTGCAGCAGCGCATGAAGGAAGGGAAAATATATGACCGGAATAAAGTAGAGCAGGCGCTCTCCGCTTTTTTTACGACTGGAAATTTAATAGCCTTGCGGGAGCTCGCCCTGCGCGAGCTTGCTGATGACGTAGATGAACGGCTGGAATCATGGGATCGGAACCAGAGCCTAAGAGGGCCGCTGCGCAGGAAGGAAGTTATTTTCGTTGGCATTGCATTGCAAGAGGATGCGGAGCGTTTGATCAGGCGTGGATTCCGGATTGCGAATCGCCTTAAGGCGCAGTGGCATGTGCATCATGTACAGTGCGGCCAGTCTGCGGAATCCGATTCCATTAACAAGCTTATGCATTTGACGGAGCGGCTTGGCGGTTTATTCGAGCTTTCACATGCCGAGAGTCGCGGCGATATTGCAGGAACGCTGCTTACGGCAGCGAAGAGGGCAAAGGCTACGCAGCTTATTGTCGGCCAGCCAAGGCGCTCGGGCTGGCAGGCAAGACGCTCGGGCTTTATCGTTCCTAAGCTGCTGCAAGGCGGCCGTCACATGGATCTTCTCATAGTGGCTAGGCGAATGGCTGTCAGTCACCATTAAAAAAGGAATATCGCGAAACGGAGTAATCGGATCCGCTTTCGTGATATTCCTTTTGCATGCAGCACTCTTTTCAAGCTTCGGTTATTTCGATCCAATCCTGGGACCATATTTGAATTTCACGGATGATCGGCTCAAGGGCACGGCCCTTTTCCGTTAGTGAATATTCTATGCGAACGGGTATATCGGGATAAACATGCCTAGCGACGATACCTTCGTTTTCTAGATCCTTGAACCGCTCTGACAATAGCCTGCCGCTGATCGGAAGCGCAGATTGAACGGCGCAGAAGCGCTGAGGGCCGGACAGCAGCTGGAATATAATGAGGCCGGTCCAACGTTTGCTGACTATGTCCATTCCCCTCTGAAACCGGGGGCAAAGGGTAGATTGTTCCATGAGTATCACCTCTTTTATACCTCTTTTATCTTCTCTTTAGTATAACCTCGATATCTTATTTATACAAGCACACCTGAATAGTGTTAATTACTTGACTATCCTTAGTTATGAAATTATAATTAGTTACAAATAGTAAGTGAAATGCTAGGAGGACCTACCGTGAAACCGTTGTTTTTAGCCCATGGATCACCGATGCTCGCAGTGGAGCAGAATGCATATAGCCAATTTCTTCAGCAGATTGGAGCAAGCCTGAAACCGGACGCGATCGTTATCTTTACTGCCCACTGGGAAACCGAGGCTGTCACGATTTCTTCCAAGGATGACGAATACGAGACGATTTATGATTTCTATGGTTTTCCCGATGAGCTGTATCAGGTCAAATACCCGGCGAAGGGCTCTATGAAAGTGGCAGAGCTTGTTGGTCGTTTGCTGAGCGAACAACATATTCCAGTTGCATATGATACGTCAAGAGGACTTGACCACGGATCTTGGACGATGCTGAAGCATATGTTCCCAAAGGCGGATGTTCCGGTCGTGCAAGTATCGGTTAATCCTGACCGTACGGCGGCCGAACAGTACCGAATCGGAGAAGCGCTGCGGAGCCTTAGCTCTCATAATATTCTGCTGATTGGCAGCGGCGTAACCGTTCATAATTTGCGGGCAGTGAAATGGGGACAGCAGGAGCCGGAGAGCTGGGCTGTCGAATTCGACGATTGGTTAATAGAAAATATGAATAATCATGATACAAATTCTCTATTTCAGTATGAACAGCTGGCTCCGCATGCTAAAATGGCTGTACCTCGCGCTGAGCACTTCGTTCCCTTGTATATCGCGCTTGGAAGCGGAAGCCCCGGCGAAAGGCCGCAAGTTATATATAGAAGCTATGAATTCGGAACGCTCAGCTACTTATCCATGCAATTTTAATTCCATATCTATATCAGAAAAGGTGAACGAACATGATAAAACCCAATATTGCAGCAATCATTAAAGATAAACTAAAGCGCACGCAGTCCGGCAACGACGATATCTACGTCATCGGACCGGTCAAGCTTCCCGTCGAGCTCGACGGTGAAACCAAGATGTTCCATTGGTACAGCTGGCTTCGCAAGGAAGCAGGCGAGGAAATGTCTCCCGAGCAGCTTGTAGAGGATTTGAATCGCTTCTCTTACGCGGATCTACAGCAATCAAGCGTTCTCGTATACGGGGATTTTGAACATAGCGAGGATGCCTTGATTCGGATGCACAGCATTTGCCACACCGGTGATATATTCGGAAGCGCAAGATGCGACTGCGGCTTTCAATTGAAGCAATCCATGCGGATTATTACCGAGCATGGCACTGGAGCGCTGTTTTATCTGGCTAACCACGAGGGCCGCGGAATCGGCTTGTTCAGCAAAGCGATCGCGTACCTCCTGCAAGAGGACGGGCTCGATACGGTTGACGCGAATACGGAGCTGGGCTTCGCGGACGATGCCCGCGATTACAGCGACGCCATTGCCGTGTTGAAGCTGCTTCGCGCTTTGCCGGTATCGATCATTACGAACAACCCGCGAAAAGTGGAAGCATTGCGAAAAGCAGGCTTGAACATTGCGGGCAGGGTACCGTTATGGGGCAACTCTTCCGTCTATAACGAGAAATACCTTCATACCAAAATGAGCAGATCCGGACACTTCGGCCAAGAGCCCCAGACTTTGGTGAAATAATCATGCAGAAACCGTACCGTGGCAGCCTCTGGCTCCATTGTGCGGTTTTTTTTGCGAAAACATTTGGCGGCGCCGCCACGTCTATTACATATTGGTCGACAAATCGGATGCGAGGAGAGGATGGATGAATGTTGCGAAGGTATGGTCATAATAGATACAGGAAAAGCAAAACATGGTTTGCTGGATCGGTCGTTGTTGCTTTATTGTCGTTGGCAGGATGCAGCTTATCCCCTTCATCGAGTAACGTCAAGCCAGATATTCAGGTAACGGATGAAGCGCGCAATGAGCAACAGGAGCAGCAAGTGCAGCAGGAGCAGGCTGACCAGCAAGCGCTGCTGTCGGCGTTTAAGCTTCGGCTCAAGGTGGCTGCGGATGCCTCCGATCTAGTTGCCTTGATGGACGAGGATATGACGAAGGCGGATCAGACGACAGCGGATGCGATGCTTCGCGGCCTCTTCGATTATTATGATGCGCATCTACCCGAGGCGCAGGCTGCTTTTTTTGAGCCGGATGTGCAAGAGGCGCTGACAGCGGAGACATGGCCGATAACCAAAGCGAGTGCCGCGGCTATCCCGCAGGAAAGGGTAAAGGTGCTCGTCCAGAAGGCATATGAAGGCGGATATAAGCTGGAAACGGTAGAAGGTTCCATTTATCCAGTTGTTGATTATAGGTATTGGAGCGGAATGGGAGAGCTGCTGTCGGATCAGCTCCGTGACTACGTCGAGCTGATGGCTTTGGAATCGGATGAAGCGACAGCCAAGGATGGCGGTCTCCATATTACGTGGGATGAGCTTGCTTCGCGTGCTCTGCTTGCCGAAGCATTTATACGGGAGCATAAAGATGCTCCCGAACGCGAAGCGGTACAGGACAAATACGTGAACGGGTACATGACGATGTACGTGAACGGTTTGCCTAATTCAGCTGTTCATGACGCGCAGTCGTATCGGCTGCTGGAGGAAGTGAAGAGCAGCTACCAGGCGACAATAGCAAAAGCGCCCGAGTCGGTTACTGCCCGGATAACGAAGTCATTTGTTGAAATTGTTGCGAAGCATGGCGATCTAGTCATGGAAGGAAAAAACGGGGAAGCAGCAGAAATAGCGGATATAAAAAACTTCCGCAAAGACTTGCCGCAGCATGCGGAAATGCTTCTAAAATAGCCAGAAAACGACAAAATTATTTTGCGTTCCGGTTCCTTTTCAAGTATGATGAGAAAAAATGAACTCATGTTCAAATTAAAGGAGTAACAACGCATGCAATCAAAAACAAGCCATTGTAAAATTGTTGACTGCACGATCCGCGATGGCGGTCTCGTGAATAACTGGGATTTCAGTGTCGAGTTCGTTCAGCATTTGTACCAAAGCTTGAACGAAGCCGGCGTCGATTATATGGAAATCGGCTATAAAAATTCGCCAAAGCTGCTGAAAGGCGCTGAAAGTGCAGGCCCTTGGCGGTTCCTGAACGACGATTTTTTGAAAAAAGTGATCCCGAACAAAGGGAATACAAAGCTATCCGCGCTTGTTGATATCGGCCGTGTCGACGAGAACGACATTTTGCCGCGCAGCGAGAGCCTGCTTGACTTGATCCGCGTAGCTTGCTACATCCAAGACGTAGACAAGGCGCTTGAGCTTGTTAAAGTGTTCCATGACCGCGGTTATGAAACGACGATTAACATTATGGCGCTATCGAACGTTATGGAAAACCAGCTGATTGAAGCTTTCGAGCTTATTAACGATAGCGTGGTTGACGTCGTTTACGTCGTAGATTCTTACGGCAGCCTGAAGCCGAACGATATGAGCTACCTGGTTGAGAAATTCCGCCAGTACCTGCCTAACAAACGCTTGGGCGTTCATGCGCATAACAATCTTCAGCTTGCATTCGCTAATACGCTGCTTGCTGCGGAGAAGGGCGTCGAGCTTCTGGACGCTTCCGTCTACGGCATGGGCCGCGCTGCGGGCAACTGCAACACGGAGCTGCTGGTAGCCGAGCTTCAAAATACGAAATACAATATCCGTCCAGTTCTGGACATGATCGAGAAGTACATGGTGCCGCTTCGCGAGAAAGAAGAGTGGGGTTACATCATTCCTTACATGATCACGGGTATTCTGGATGAGCACCCTCGCTCCGCCATGGCGCTCCGTGATTCGGCTGACAAAGACAAGGGCGTTGAGTTCTACGACCGCCTTACAACGCCTGAGATCGCACACGGCAAATAAACGTTGAAAAGCTCCGGGAAATTCTCTTATGAGATTCCCGGAGCTTTTTTTTGTCGCGCGATTACTGCTCAAGCAGCTCCCCGTCTCCGCGAATGGCGGCCGCTTGATGCGGCTCATTGGGATGGAAATAGCCATGTCCGCGGAAGGTTTGGCCGGTGCTTGCGACAGCGGTAAGCGCGATGCCGATATCTTCGCTTCGCCCGAACAGGGCGAGCAGCTCGCGGTCTCCGACGCCGTTGATATCTACATACCACAAACGGTCTCCGTATTCCGTTACGCGAACGAGTTCGGCCGAGGTAAAAGAGAGCTGAATGGTTTGCTGCTGATAAGTCATTTCCAATGCCAGTAATTCAAAGGTTTCCAAAGTCCTATTCCTCCTGCTATGCAAGCTTGATGCTGCAGCCTCTCGGGCTTGCGCATGTCTGTTAACGATTGTAAGGTTATGGGCCCCATTATGCAACTTTCCTTATCCATTATTCGTCAGATTAGGAAATACAAAGATAAGGGGCTGAAAGAATGAAAGAGGGTCATTCGTTCAACAGGGCATCAATCCGCCATAAAAGAGGAAACCACTGGATCGCGGCACTTATGCTTGCGCTGCTTCTCGTACTTAGTGCATGCTCATCCGCGGGGAACAATGCTTCTGCTGGAAAAAGTGATTCCGCAGGAGAAGCGAGCAGCAGCGAAGAGGCGCCAACGAAGGGCTTAACTTCCGACAGCGAGGACCGTTCGTTAAGCGAGGAGCCTGCTAGAGAGAAAGAAGGCGGCAAGCGAAGCTACAACGATCCGGGTAAATCGGTGCAAGCAGGGCAATTAACGGCAGGAGAATGGGACGATCTGGCGGCATGGGAGCGCTTCGGCAACCTGCTTAACAGCCAAGAGGGCGACTCCAGCATGAGGCTGTGGCAATTTTGGAATTTCCACCGGCTTGAAGTCATCGTTACCGCAAGCGGAAAGGCTGTGGCAGATGCAAGCGTGGACCTTCTCGCCGGCGGGCAATCGGTCTGGAAGGCACGTACGAATACGGAAGGCAGAGCGTTCGTCTATGCCTCATTGTTCGAGAGGGATACGGCGAATAGCGGCTCGTATGCGGTGAAGGTACAGTCTGGCCAGGAATCGAAAACGACGCAGAAGCTGGATATCCCGCAGCAGGGCAGCATTAAAGTCGATATCGGAAAAGGGACTGTGTTATCCAAGCAGGTGGATGTCATGTTTGTCGTGGATACAACGGGCTCGATGGAGGATGAGCTGAATTATTTGGAAGCGGAGCTAAAGGATGTCGTGAACCGCGTATCGCGTGAGCATGCCAATCAGCTTGATATTCGAATCAGCGCTAACTTTTACCGGGATCGTTATGATGATTACGTCGTTAAGCCGTATCCGTTCACAACGGATGTCAACGAAGTGACGAGCCAGTTCGGCAAGCAGAAAGCAGAGGGAGGCGGCGATTTCCCTGAGGCGGTGGATCAGGCGCTGCGCGACGCGGTACATGAGCATAAGTGGAGCGAGGAAGCGAGGACGAGGCTGCTATTCTTGGTGCTTGATGCCCCGCCGCATGACGAAGAGCAGGTTATTGATGAAATAAAGAAGCTGACGAAGGATGCCGCTGCGCAGGGGATACGGTTTATACCCGTAGCATCAAGTGGCGTGAGCATCGATACGGAGTATTTGATGCGCTTTATGGCGGCGGCGACGGGCGGGACCTATTTATTCCTAACCGACGACAGCGGCATTGGGGGCGACCATCTTGAGCCTGCCGTAGGGGAATACGAGGTAAAGCTCCTGAACGATTTGCTCGTTGAGGTTATTAATCGGTACGTGCAGCAATAAAAAAAGGGCCATTCGCAAGCAGCTGCGGCTGCAAGCGGATGGCCCTCTTCTAACGGTTAGTATAGTTTGCCTTGGCGATAAAGCACGGTGGATAGCTTCATAACGGCGTGATTGTAGCAGTTTTGGCGAAGCGGGAACGGATCGCCGAAGAATGCCGGCAAAATGCCGTTCAACGTTTTTTTCATTTTCTCATAGAGCATCTGATAAACCTGCTCTTCGCTGAAAAACTGCGTTTCCCGTCCTTGCAGCCATTCGAAATAGGAGACGATGACACCGCCGGCATTTGCCAAAATATCAGGGATAATGATCGTGCCTCTCGCGGTCAAAGCCTCATCGGCTTCGCCCGTAACGGGAGCATTCGCTCCTTCGACGATGATGCGGGCTTTTACCTGGTCCACATTTCCTTTATGCACCTGTTCTTCAAGCGCAGCAAGAATGAGTACGTCCACATTCAAATAAAGAACATCCTCGCGGCCGAGGATTTGCGCTTTCAGATCAAGCTCGCTTAGGGCGGCTTCCGTTGCAGGAAGATCGCCTTGGTGCCGTACGGCGTAATCAAGCAAGGCCGGTACGGATAAGCCATCCGGATTGTATAGCGTTACGTTCCGGTCACTGACTGCGACAACCTTGTTCTGCAGGTTTGCGCATTTGTAGGCTTCCATCGCCGCAACCGAGCCTACGTTGCCAAAGCCTTGCACGGCAATGGACAGCGGTTTGTCGGCAAGGGCCAGCGCGGTCTGGACGAATGGATTCGTACTGCCTGCAAGCCAGCTGCTCTGGGCTTTCAGGAAGTCGTACAGCATATAGCGGAACGTGAAATAAACGCCTTTTCCCGTAGCTTCCCTGCGTCCGAGCGAGCCGCCGTTGATGACGCTTTTTCCCGTAAAGCTGCCGAGATAGGGCTGACCGGGATGGATGCTCTTGTATTCGGCCATCATCCAGTCCATCTCGCGCTCGCCCGTTCCCATATCGGGAGCGGGAATATCCTTGTCGGGTCCGAGGACATCGCTGAAATATTGGACATACTTTTTGCAGATGAGATAGAGCTCCTTGGCAGAGTAGGTACGCGGATTAATCACAACCCCGCCTTTACCGCCTCCGAAAGGAACCTCATGCAGCGCGTTTTTGAGCGTCATGAGCGCAGCAAGGTTGGTAACTTCGTCTTCGCTGACGGATTCATGGAACCGGATGCCGCCTTTGTAGGGACCTAGCGTATCATTGTGCTGGATGCGGTAAGCTGGGATGCGAACGACATTCCCGTTATCAACGGTAATGCGCAAAAAGGCTTTATGTACTTTATTGGGCGTCGACAAAATAGCTGCAAGCGATAAAAAAGCTTGTTCCCGGGCTTGCTCCTGCAAATTCGGTAAAAAAGCGGGATCTCCCATTAGTGCGTTTAAGGATTGCTGTACGATGGCTCCTGTTTGGCTTGCCATAACTAAACGACCTCCTCTATGTTCAGGAATGAGATGCTGTCCGCGCAAGCTTAGCCGCAACGGAACTCTAACTGTAACATAATGGAACGATTTAGCCAAAACAACCGCGGTTCCATGAATGAGATGCCTGTTTTCTTCGTATATATTCGCGTAAAATAATATTTAGAGAAAAGAATGGATTAAAACAACCTATGTGCAGAAAAGGAGCGGCAGAATGCGTTCATTTTATGTTTTTGTATATGGGTCGCTATTGCCGGGACAAAGCAACCATCATATCGTTTCTCCGCATTTGCTGGCGAGCCAAGAGGGATGGATAGCGGCAAGGCTCGTTGATTGCGGCGCATATCCGGCGGCCGTTCGCGACGAAATCGCGATCAGGCGCAAAAGCGTAATACGCGGACAATGGATTGCCGTAAGCAGAGCGGGCATTGCCGCAATGGACAGGCTGGAGGAGTTTTACGGAATCGAGGAGCAGAATGACTATGAGCGTATATGGCTGAGCGATGCCAAGGATGCCAACGTTGCCGGCTGGACTTACATATGGGAATCAACGAGAGGATATCCAGCCGTCGGGGTTGATTATTGGCCGGATTATCATGCTTCTAAACAGCGGCTCCACGAATGAAAAAGACATGTTCCAGGCGGCGCCGGGAACATGCCTTTTTGCTGTTATGCGGTGTTTATCTACTTCGTCTCTTCCTCATGCTCTGCGGCATAGGCAATTAAGGCTACATCTGTGCCGTATGCGTCCGTCAATTGCTGCTCAAGCCTGCGAATGGCATCTAACGCATCGCTGTGGCCGCCGAGCTCGGCTAGGCGGTAGTCTCTGTCCATCATTGCGTTCACTTCCTCGTAAAGATTTGTTTAATAGTAGAATGAGCCTAATTCCCATTCCTTATGCAAACGGGCTGTGAACGGAGGTATGCAGCGAGTGCTTTTCGGACTATAATTGTTCTGTTGACAGCGGTCTAGTACACTAAAGCAGAATGACTTAAAGGGAAGTGACATCAATTGGGTACTATTGAGGTTTGTATGCATCGGGCAGCGATCAAAAGCAGGACGAAATATAGGTCAATCAGCATGCTTTTATTGATGCTTTGCATAGTCGGTACGTTATGGCTGTTTCCTTCAACGGCGATGGCAGAAGCGATGCTGACGACAGAGGACACAACATTCGACCCGCATGAACAGGTTGGCCACAACCATTCAACCGAGGAGCATTCCGACAAAGGCGTTACGGTGCAGGAGGCTTTCTTTTATGCGGTAAGATCATTTTATTATTTTGCTTTCATGCTGGCAGCAGGCTTGATGCTGTGGTCCATCGCCATTCCTGCAGACCAGAATGACGCGCAGCGAAAGCTGCTGAGCAAATGGAGCATTCCTGCCATGAGAGCGCTGCTGGTTGCGGTCCTGTTATTCGTATTCGTTCATGTCAGCCAGCTTATGAGCGGATATGACGGATCTGATCCGAAAGAGTGGCTGCGGATTCTAACCGACACTTCCACGGGGCAATCCTGGTTAGCGTTAGTGGTGCTCTCCCTGCTCGGTTTTGTCATGCTGCGTCTTCCGGATTCGCTGCGTGCAATATGGGCGCTGCTGCTTGCTGCGGCAGAAAGCTTCAACGGGCATGTGCTGGCATTGCCTAGCAATTCGCTTGCGGTCGTACTGGATTTCATACACGTTGCTTGTTCTGCACTGTGGGCGGGGGGCTTGATCCTGCTTTTGCTGTTCTGGCGGGCAGACAGGAAGGAAGCCGGGAGATTCGCTGAGCGGTTCATGCGCGCGGCATGGTTGTCCATCCTGCTGCTAAGCGTTAGCGGAATCGGAATGACGATACAATTGCTGCCTTCGTGGCGTTATTTGATCTATACGAGCTGGGGGATCATGCTTCTTGCGAAAGCAGGCTTCGTGCTCGTTATCGCCTGCTGTGGATTCCTGCTGCGCAGGAGGATCAAGAGCCAAAGGCTGCCAAGCGGCAATCTGCTCAAGCTGGACGGGCTAATGATGGCTTTGGTGCTGGTCGTGGCGAGCATTTTCACCTACGTGAGCCCAATCCCGGAGACGGAGCCCTTCTCCCATCACGAAATGGGGGAAAACTTCCACTATACTTTAGCCATAACGCCGAATGGTCCAGGCCCTAACCGTATTTCGCTTAAGGTGTGGCTGCCGGAGCAGTTAGGGTCTCCCGTATCAGTCAGGCTGCTGCTCCGTTCGGTTGACCACCCCAAGGAGAAAGCGGTAGAGGCTATTCTCCAGAGCGACAGCGGCGAGGACTTTTTTGCTTTCCCGGGGTTTACCGAAACGGATTACGTCGCACGGAAAGTAGATCTTCCGTATCGCGGCGCTTGGGAAGCCGAGCTGCTCGTATTGGATCAATCGGATGCCGTGACGAAGAAGATCATTGCATGGCGGAATGACTAGCAGGAGGAGGAGCATAGGCATGTCGTATAAATGGCTGAAGTGGTTGATTCTGTGGATACCGACCGTAGCGATTGGTTTATGGGAGTATTTGCGGCATGCATTGCTCTTGCCGTTTATTTCGATGGATCTGGGGAACGTGCTTGCTCCCGTATTCGTATTCGTCATTACGCTGACCTTGCTGCGCGCTTTGTTTGCGAAGCTTGAGAGCATGCAAGAATCGCTGCAGCGGGAGAGGGTCGTCAAGGCTGCCTTTGAAGAACGCGAGCAACTGGCAAGAGAGCTGCATGACGGCATATCGCAATCGCTATTCATGCTTTCTGTTAAGCTGGACAAGCTGGAGCGTGCCAAATCGGTGGACGATATGCAGCAGACGACGGAACAAATGAGAAAAACGGTCAGACATGTTTACGACGACGTGCGGCAGTCGATTGCCAACCTGCAGGAAATGCCGATTCCCGCGGACTTGTCATGGATGCAGAGTATTCATCGCTTAACGGCGGAAATGGAGCAGTCCTGCGGCATTCGCACCAAAGTAGAGTGGCAGCTACAGGAAGGGGTGCTTTCGCATAAGCAGAAGGTCGAATTGCTTGCCATTATGCGTGAAGCGCTCATGAACGTACAGAAGCATGCAAAAGCGGAGCAAATCCTTATTCGCTGCGAGAGCGGCCATGAACGGGAGGCTCAGCCGGCTGTTTTTCGCTGCAGTATAGCCGATGATGGCGTCGGGGCGCCGGCAGAGAAGCTTTACGAGAAAGGGAAGTATGGCGTCAAAATGATGCAGGAGCGAGCGGATGCCATGGGCTGGAGCCTGTCCGTCCGGAAAACGGCCCCGCATGGAACGACAGTACTGATAAGCGGAGGGAGCAATAAAAAATGATCGGGACGTCACGCGTGCGTGTATTTCTAGTAGATGACCATCCCCATGGCAGGGAAGGGATGCGGGATATCGTTACGAGCGATGACTCCTTTTCGGTTATCGGAGAGGCGTCGAGCGGGGAGGAAGCCATAGCCGCGCTTGCCAAGCTGGAGCCGGATTTGGTCTTGATGGACATTAATATGCCGGGAATGGGCGGTTTGGAAGCTACGCTTAGGCTTAAGCAAGCAAAACCATCCTTAAAGATAGTAATGGTTACGGTATCCGATGATATTACGCATCTGTTCGAGGCGATCAAGCGCGGCGCGCAGGGCTATTTGCTTAAAAATTTGGCACCGTCCGCTTGGCTGGAGTATTTGCGGGCGATTTCGCTCGATGAGGCACCGATGTCGAAGGAGCTTGCATTCCGCTTGCTTCAGGAGTTTTCCGCAGGCAAGCCGAAAGAAGCTAGGAAGGCAGCGGGCAGGGCACATACGCTCGATAAGGATGCTGACGTGATCACAACGCCGCTGACGGACCGGGAAAAAGAAGTGCTTGAGCGTGTCGCAACGGGTGCCTCCAACCGTGAAATAGCCGGGGAGCTGGGCCTGTCGGAGCATACCGTCAAAAACCATCTCAAAAATATTTTGCAGAAGCTGCACTTGGACAACCGGGTACAACTGACCAGATACGCCTTCGAGCAGGGCATCGTCGAATGAAGCGAAGCGCAAACAATTCGACAGGGATTGCAGGATTCAGACAAGTTTCGTAGAACTACTAAAGTCGTATGCGAGTAGGCTAATGAGCGGATAGGTCAGATTCAATTGGGAGGTAGTGCATGTCGAACGATTGGCAATTTCCCATCGATCGCGAGATTAAGCTATATAATCGAATGGATGAGCTGCAACGCTTGAATGAAGGTTTGGAAGAGATCGGTGCCGAGGTTGGCTGGCCGGAACGCGCAGTTCTCGATCTGTCGCTGGCATGCGAGGAGCTAGTAGTCAATATCGTCAATTACGGCTTTCCGTCAGGGGGGGAGCATCATATCGCTGTTCTGATTCAAGCGTCCCCGAGCAGCGTTGAAGTTAAAATAGAAGACGGCGGAGTGCCCTTTAACCCTTTGCAGACGGCGGATGCTTCGACATTGCTGGAGCTGGAAGATAGGCCAATAGGCGGACTCGGCATTTTTTTCGTGAAACGGTTAATGGATGACATCCATTATGAGTATGCGGGAGGCTTAAACCGCTTCCGTATGCGCAAGCGATTTGGCTACACCCATCAAAACGACGATCAAGCGTAAGCGGGAGGATATAAAAACATGAATATAGAAGCAACTGAGCTGAACGGGGTCACGATTATTCCACTAGAGGGCAGGCTGGACGGCAACAATGCTACTGTTGCGGAGCAGGCGTTCCTTAAGCTGTTTGCCGACGGAAAGCAGCTGTTCATATTTGATTTCACCAATCTGCAGTACATAAGCAGCGCAGGGCTGCGCGTTATTCTCGTAGCGGCGAAGAAGCTCAGGGCGTCCAAGGGACGGATGGTATGCGCTTGTCTTGGCGAACAGGTATACGACGTTTTTGAAATGTCGGGCTTTACGACGATATTGGAAATGGCAGCAACGCGTGAAGAGGCGCTGGAGAAAATAGGAGCGGGCGTATAATGACTTCTGAGCTGTATGGGGAAAGGCGGTACTGATATTGTCTGTACTCTATTTAATTATCGGTGCAGCAGGCTTGGGCGCCGCGTCATATTTATTCATCCGCAACCGTCAGCTTGCCTCGAAGCTGCGCCGTGCGGAAATGCTGTTTGATTTGAGCACGAAGGTTCATTCTTCCTTGCACAAGCCAGAGCTGCTAGGGTCCGTCAACGAGGCAGCCAAGCAGCTCATTTTCGCTGGGGAGGCGGCTGTCGCTCTCGCCTTAGATCAGGATGCATTAGGTTCCGAGACATCGGGGACGGCTCTGATCGATAGCAGCGGGAGCTTCAGAGACGATAAGGTAATCGTGCCTATGATTGCGAGAGGGCGAAAGGTTGGCATGCTGGAAGCGACGGCGAAGAACGGCGGCTCGCCGTTTCGGGAGGCTGATTTGGAGACACTGACGAAATTCGCCGGCCCGCTGGCGCTGGCGCTCGATAACGCCAGGCTATACGAAGCGCTTGAGGTATCGGTCGGCGAGCTGCAGTATGCGACGGCGCTTAAGGATCGCTTGGAGAACGAGCTGCAGATTGCGGGAAGCATCCAGCTGAGCTTCCTGCCAACGACGATGCCATCCGCGAACGAGCCGTTTGATGTATGCGCGCTCTTGAAGTCGGCAAAGGAAGTTGGCGGCGATTTCTACAATTTTTTCAAAATCGACGAGAATCATCTGTTCTTCACGCTTGGCGACGTATCGGACAAAGGCATACCCGCGGCGCTCTTCATGGCTATGACATTGTCGCTTATCAAGGGGAAAATGAATTCCAATCTTACGCCGGGCGAGCTGCTCGAGAAGGTTAATGACGAGCTATGCACGGACAATGCCCAGCTGTTCGCGACAATCGTGTGCGGCGTGCTCAACATAACGACCGGCGAGGTCGTGCTTAGCGACGGGGGACATTGTACGCCGTATATCGTGAAAGAGGACGGAACGGTCATTCCGATCAAGCTGCCCAAAGGAATCCCGCTGGGCTCGTTCCCCGAATTCACTTATCGCGATCAGACGATAGCGCTGGACCGCGGAGATCGTTTCGTGCTTTATACAGATGGGATTACGGAAGCCGAGAATGCGCTTCAGGAGCAATATTCCACGAATCGGCTGCAGCAGTTTTTGTCACAAACATCCGGCTATTCCAGCGCAGAGATTATCGATGCGCTGCTGATGGACGTATTCATGTTCGCGGACGGCGCGCCTCAATCAGACGACATTGCGGTATTATGCCTCATGCGCCGATAAGCGAGGATGCCTTCCGATAAGGGAGTAGGATTATGCGATTATATGAGACAGGCTTAGAATACTTGCGCGATGAGCTTGCCGTGCTGGAGCGGGGGATGCGCATTCTACTTGCTGATTTCGAAAGCAAGGAAATCGATGGGCAAACACCGATGTCAATGCGCGGGCTTATGGTCAGCCCTGCGGATATTGAGCGATCGCTGCAAGAAAGCGAATGGCTTGACGAAGAGGACGCGCTTGCTTCATTCAGAAGCTACAGGATCGAAGAGGAGCAGGCGATGCTGCAGCATGTAAATGCCAGCATAGGCGAAGGGAAAATTCTCCCTCTCGCCTATTTGTCATGGAGGCTGCGCCTCGGCGGCTGGGAGAAGCGCTGCGTGCTGCTTTGCCTTGCGGCCGAGCTCGATACGCGCTACGAGAGCTGGTTCGGCTACCTGAATGATGACGTCACGCTGCGTGTTCCTACCGCAGAGCTGGCGCTCAGGCTGCTTGGGGACGAGGAGCAGGACAGCTATTTCCTGCGCTCGCTGCTTGCCGGATACTCGTCGCTCAGCAGATTTGTGCTGCGTACGGATAAAGCGGCTGCCGAGCGGAGCACGCTCAAGCAGCCGCTTCGCATGGATGCGCGCATCATCTCGTTTCTTCTGGAGACAGAGCGTCTCGATGCGCGCATCGCCGACGTCTGCACCAGATTTGACTCTAAGGAGCCGGCGTCTGAGCTTGCATTCGACGAAGAGGTGCAGGCAAGCCTCAGGCTAGCCGTGGAGTTGGAGCGCAAGCGCGATGATAAGGAAAATGCCCACGAGAGCGGCGGAATTAGGAGCTTGCCGTTCATTCAGCTCAGCGGCCCTTCGGGTGCCGGGAAAAAGCTTCATGCCAGGCATCTTGCCCATGCAATGGAGCAGGCTTTGCTGGTCGTACGGCTGGATAAGCTTTCACGAGACGGCGATGCCCTTGGCGAGCAGCTGCGAAACATCGTAAGGGAAGCGCTGCTGTCGGATGCGATGCTCTGCTTCGATGAAGGCGAGAGCGAGCTTTCGGCATCAGAGGGCTGGCCTCCCTTGCAGGAGCGGATCCGATCCGCGCTGTTCGCGTATGGGGAGACTTCGAGGCACCCGGTTATCTTATGGCTAACGCGCCATGAGCGGCGTCCATCGCAGCTTCCAATACCGAGCGGCGGCGCAGTAATCAATCAAGAGCTGGCTGTTCCTAGTGCTGAGGTGCGTCTTCGACTATGGCAGCGCTGCAGCAGGGAAGGCGTTGACCAGGAGCAGTTAAAGCGGATCGCGGATAAATATGCATTCACGGCGGGACAGATTACGGGCATGAGCATGCAAGCAGAGCGCCTAGCTGCGCGCAGCAAGCATGAATATCCGACGCTTGACGATTACGCTTCCGCGTCTAGAAGCCAAGTACAGCATAAGCTGTCTGAGCTTGCGGTAAAGCAGAAGGTCGTTCGTCTTTGGGAAAATCTTATTCTTCCCGATGAGCCGTTAGAATTGCTGCGGGATGCTTGCAGCAGGCATAAATATAACGAAACGGTTTTTAATCGGTGGGGCTTTGGACAGAAGCTTCCCTATGGTCGCGGTCTGAGCATGCTGTTTGCGGGCCCTCCCGGAACAGGCAAAACGATGGCGGCGGAAGTGGTTGCGGGCGAATTGGGGCTTGAACTCTACCGTATCGATCTCTCCCGTGTAGTGAGCAAATACATTGGGGAAACAGAGAAAAATTTAAGGGAGCTGTTCGCCGAAGCGGAGAACAGCGGTGCTATTTTATTTTTTGATGAAGGGGATTCGCTGTTTGGCAAGCGGACGGAAGTGAAGGATTCAAACGACCGTTTTGCGAATATGGAGGCTGCTTATTTGCTTCAGCGAATCGAAACCTTTGACGGCGTTTCTATTCTAGCGACAAATTTACTGCAGAATATGGATGAGGCCTTCCTGCGGCGAATGCAGGTTATCGTAAAGTTCCCATTTCCTGACGCTGCGCAGCGCGAGCAGATTTTCCGTTCCTTGCTGCCCCTAGACGCTCCGCTTGACTCGGATTTGGACTTGCCGTTCCTTGCAGCACGCGTAGACGCCTCTGGCGGGCATATTAAAAATATCGTTTTATCGGCCGCCTTTATGGCAGCGGCAGAGCAAGCCTCGATCGGCATGCGCCATATGGTTCGGGCCACCCGACAAGAGCTTCATAAGATGGGCAAAATTGTCGTGAAAGAGTCATTTGAGCCTTATATTTGACAGGGGGAATTTCCCAACTACCATTACGTGTGAGATTTTTTGATAGATTGTTGCGTATTCCGTGTAAAATTGACAAAAAATGAGTAATTTTGCGTAGTCAATTGGTAGTAGAGAAGCTATAATAGAATTCGTATACAAATAGATTTATCATAACGTATTCGTGGGAGTGATAGGCAAATGGGAGGATATACGGTCATTGCGGATTTGGGAGCCAGTCTGCTGCGCTTGCTACGCGATCATCTAACGCCTGACCCCGTGCCTCGCCCCGACCTGATCGGTATGGCTTCGCCCCGCGATGCAGGAGACCTAGCGCTGTCCCTTTTCCTTTACAACGTTAAGGAGAACGGAGAATCGCGCCGTACCGGCATGATAGACCGCGGAGGGGTGCTGCAATACCCGCCTCAGGCGCTGGATTTTTATTTCATCATGACAGCGCATTCCAATGCAGACCGGTTGACAAGGTCTTTGGACGAGCATCGGATATTGGGACGAGCGATGCAGGTGCTGTACGATAATGGCATGCTGAGCGGACCCTACCTAGAGGGGACGCTTGCCGAAAGCGGAAGCCCAATAAGGCTTGCTCTGATGAGCTTAGAGGGTGACGAATTGATGAAATTGTGGCAGTTCGGCGATTTGCCGTACAAGCTTTCTGTCGTCTACCGCGTAGGACCAGTCATGCTCGACTCGAACCGGGTCAAGTCTGTTTCCCGTGTCGTCGAGCGCCATATTGTGCTTGAAGAAAAGGGCGGTGGCTAAGTTGTCGCAGCTGCGTTCCATCAGCATTACGCATTGTTCGCTCGTTGTGGCGCCTATCGACATCTGGACAAGACGCCAGCCGGCGCCTTCGGCGCTGAGCGTGTCCCTTGAAGGCGCCCACAAGAAGCCGGTCCGAAAGCCTGACGGGACCTACTTGTTTCTTGATCTTCCGCCGGGCAGCTACTTGCTTACGGTTACCTCACCTAGCTTTATACCCTACAAACGATTAATTGAAACAGCAGATTTGAATAAATTAAATCCGGTCGTTACCGTACCTTTGCTCCCAAGCCCAGGCTATGCATATCCGTCGGCCTCGACCGCGCTCGCTTTTCCCCTATGCGATGATTCTGGTGCTCCTTGCGCCGGTGCAGACGTATGGGCATACGCGAGCGAAGACCAAGCTGCCAGAGGCAGAGTGGCCCAAGATACGCTGGCTGCAGGAGCAAATGCCGCAATCATCGGGTTGCTGCAGGGACAAACGGTCGCAGGTGAATGCTTGCTGCTGAGAGGGCAGGGCAATGAGGAACTTGTACAAGTAGCCGAGGTGTTGCCGGGCGGCGGGCTTCGCTTCGAAAAGCCGCTTCAGCAAAGCTATCGCAGAGGAGCGTCTCTGCTGCCGGCCGTGCAGACGCAAAGCTCTCATAACGGAATTGTCATACTTCCGTTTCGGGGTACGCTTCCGCGTTCTTTCGTCGTCAAAGCGGTTGCTTCGTACGGGAATAGCAGCATTACGGCCGAGCTGACAGCACGAGCCGGGGAAGTAACAACTGCGCAGACCTTGATTCTTAAACAGAATAAAAAGTAATCTGCCGCATTCCAATTGGTCTTGGGGTTGACGCAGGAGAAAATGGCCTGCCGTTACCTAATACATAAATAGATTCAGAGAGGAGATCACACATGGCTGAGTATTTATCGCCAGGCGTCTATGTGGAGGAATTCGAAAGCGGCGCCAAACCGCTGGAGGGTGTCAGCACAAGCACAGCGGGCTTTATCGGTCTTGCTGCTCGCGGACCAGTCGAAGGATTGCCGCAGCTTATTACAAGTCCAGCTGATTTCGGGCGCGTATACGGTTCTTATTTATCTGAGAATGCGTTCGGCTCGTATCGTTTCCTTGCTTACGCCGTTAACCAGTTTTTCACAAACGGAGGTTCCCGCTGCTTCATAACACGGGTAGCGCCTTCGGATGCCAAAACGGCTTCGAATGAAACGCAAAAGGATTCCGTTCTCTCTATCGCCGCAAAAAATCCGGGCGCATGGGGAAATCAGATCCGCGTTGTTATCGTACCTGCAAGCAAAGCAAAAACACCGATCTTCGAAGCAGGCGAAGGCAATCGCTACCGCGTGAAAAACGCAGCTGGCTTCTATGCAGGCGATGTTGTCGTATTTGCAAACGGTACGGAAAAGCAATACAACCGCATCGTATCCGTGCATGATCAAGTGATTGAGCTTGCGGAAGAGCTGAAAGGCGACGTAGTGGATACGGCACTCGTACCGACAAAGGTATTGAGTACTTCTGAATTTACGGTGAACGTGCTCTACGGCACGGAATCGGAAACTTACGAGAAAGCTTCTCTTAATCCAGAAGCGCCGAACTACGTGGAGAAATTGATCTCGCGTTCGAATATCGCTACGGTTCAAGTGCTTAAGGCTTCGGATGCGAATGTAGCTCCGCTCGAGCAAATAGCGGGCACGGACGCTGCCGTATTCGAAATTCTATTGTCAGGCGGTAGCGACGGTACTGCGGCAAGCCTATCGGCTGCTGACTTTATCGGCGAGGATTTCGGTCCTGGCAAAAGAACGGGCATTCAATCGTTTATAGATAATGATGTAGTAAGCATTATGGCTATTCCGGGCGTAACGGATCCGAACGTACAGCTGTCCCTTGTTGCGCATTGCGAAATTTTGGGAAGCCGCTTTGCGATTCTCGATCTTCCGCGCGAAGCAACGAAAGTACAGGACGTACTCGCTCACCGCGATTTGTTCGATTCCAGCTATTGCGCGCTGTACAACCCATGGCTGCAAGTGTTTGATCCGCTCGACAAACGCAACATTTTTGTTCCGCCGTCCGGTACGATCGCAGGGGTTTACTCCCGCTCGGACACAACGCGCGGCGTACAGAAGGCTCCGGCTAACGAAACGCTTCGCGGCGTAGTCGGCCTAGACGTGCAATACAACAATGGCGAGCAGGACATTCTTAACCCTGCAGGCGTTAACTTAATTCGCGCGTTCACGGGTCAAGGCATTCGCGTATGGGGAGCACGCACTTGCTCATCCAACACGCTTTGGAAATATATCAACGTACGTCGTTTGTTCATTTTCATTGAAGGCTCTATCAAAAATGGTTCAAGCTGGGTCGTATTCGAGCCGAATACCGAGCAGCTATGGGCACGCGTTCAGCGTACAATCGAAGCCTTCTTGACTAGAGTATGGCGTGACGGCGCTTTGTCGGGTACGAACCCATCAGAAGCGTTTTACGTTGAAATCGGCCGTTCCACGATGACACAGGATGACATTGATAACGGTCGCCTCATATGCGTTATCGGCGTAGCGCCGGTGAAACCAGCTGAATTTGTCGTGTTCCGCATCACCCAGAAGACAGGTTCTGAATAGTCATTTGCTTCCATATCGAATAACGGAAGGGGATCCACATGCCAGGAGATCGTATTGATCCATATCGGAATTTTAGGTTCCGCGTCGAAGTAGAAGGTTTAGAGCAAGCAGGTTTTAGCGAGGTTTCTGGATTCGAGGCAACCTTTGATGTTGTCGAATACCGCGAGGGTAATGAAGTGATTACGCCCCGCAAGCTTCCAGGCTTGATTAAATACGGCAATATTACATTGAAATGGGGCACGACGGAATCCATGGAGCTGTACGAATGGATTCAGGAGTGCGCGCAAGGCACGATCGAGCGCAAGACGATTACGATCATCGCGCTTGACGAAGAAGGCGAAGACGTAGCAACATGGCAGGTTATTGAAGCTTGGCCGGTTAAATACACCGCGCCTACCTTCAACGGTACCGGTAATGAAGTTGCGCTGGAGCTTATTGAATTCGCGCATGAGGGCTTGGAGCGCTCAGCGTAAGTACAACGTAATTAGAGCTTGCTTTATGGCGAACAAGGGATGGCAGCTGGTGAGTAATCGCTTGCTCCTCTCTTGTTTTCCGCTTTTTTGAAAGCAGCAGCCATAGGAAATGATTGGAGTGAGACAGCAATGGCATTTCAAACGGAATACGAATTTGAATTACCTCGCGGCTATGTCGATGATCAAGGAAATTTGCATCGCAGAGGCATCATAAGGCTTGCTACCGCCGCCGATGAGATTTTGCCGATGAAGGACCCGCGTGTCCAGTCCAACCCCAGCTATTTGACAGTCATTCTGATGGCAAGGGTAGTAACGAAGCTCGGCGATGTCAGACATATCGATACGAAGCTGATTGAGAAGCTGTTCACAGCGGACCTAGCCTATTTGCAAAACTTATATCGCCAAATTAACGACCTGGAAGCACCAAAAGTGCTTACCGCTTGTCCGAAATGCGACCATGAGTTCGAGGTGGCTGTCGATTTTTTGTCCTTAACGGAAGCTCTCTCCTAGGGTACCCGGTTGACCGGCTGTACGAGGAGGTCGGCTTCGTCGCTTATTATTTTCATTGGTCGCATGATGACATTATGAACATGGAGCATGCGGAGCGCCGTCGCTGGTGCGACGAAATTTCTAGAATCAACCGCAAGATGAATGATGACACAGACAGCAGCAAGAAAAACATTTTCGACGTATTCGGAAAGAGGTGACGCTGCGCTATGGCAGTCATGAAGGGGCAAGAGAAGGGTCGCTTTCACGATGTAGCGACAACGTTTATGTTTTGGATAGAGCTTGACGATATTTTTGTGGCGGGCTTCTCTCAAGTATCGGGTCTGGAAGCAGAAACGGAAATTGAAGAGTACCGCGAAGGCGGAGTTAACGGTTATGTCCATAAGCTGCCAAAGGGCGTTCGGTTTCCTAATCTTGTATTGAGCAAGGGCATGACCAAGTCCCCGGCGCTTTGGAGCTGGTACGAAAGTACGATCGAGGGAACGATTGAGCGCAAGACCGGAGCTATCGTACTCCAGTCTGCCGATGGTACGGAATTTGGGCGCTGGAGCTTTTTTGACGCGTATCCGGTTAAGTGGACGGGACCGCAGCTCAATGCGAGCACGAGCGACGTAGCCGTTGAAACGATTGAAATCATTCATAGCGGCTTGTACGGAGATTTCCAGGCGTGAAGCCCTGAAAGAGTTGAAAGAGTTAAAAGAGTTAAAAGAGTTAAAAGAGTTAACATAACTGCGGGTAAATAGAGATCATTTGAATGCAAATAGGAGGATGCTGCGGATGAAACATATAGCGGACCGAACGAACAAAGCTGCGACAACGCAATCAACGTCGGTTCAGCCATTTGCCGGGGGCATCTTGAATAAATATAAAACAACAGCTGGTCGCAATCGTTTTGAGCGTGCAGCCATGTCGCATGTACTCAAAAGCCAGCCGAGCATTACTCAGCAAACCTTGCATATCCAAGTCGTTGCTCCTAAGCCGGAAGCACCAAAGCAACAGAGCAAGAAACCATTGCTGCCAGGTGCAAAGCCCAGGGTCGAACGAATCATCGAGCGTGAACGCGTGACGGTCGAACGCGAGAAAATTGTTTTTCGCGACGTAACGCATGTCATAAGAGAGCAAAGAACGGTAAGGGAAATGGCAATGACGCAGCCTGCTGAAGCAGATACCGCAATTGAGGTGAAGCGAAGCAAGCAGATCGCCAAGCAATTGGAAACAAAAGCTCAAAGCAGCACGAAGGAGCTTGAAAAAACAGTGCGCAGCATGCAGCGGCAAGCCGACTTGGCACTGGAGCAGAATCGAAATCAAGCCGAAAAGCGTATTAGCAGCTTAAAGCAGCAAGTAGAAAGGTCTGAATCAGACAAGAGCAAAAATATTGGGCATGCAGCGCAAAATACTAGAAAACAGCCGGAAAAGCGGCTGGAACATAGTGAAACTCATCAAAAAGAGAATGCTCGCTCCGATAGGGGGCATTCGGTAGAGCATAAGCAAAATGCAACTCATACCATAAAGCTTAACCCTGAATTGTCAAATGGACCAGAACCGCAAATGCACGGCAGGCCTGTTAAGGCACTAAAAGCTGCGCAGCTAGCGGATTATTATAAATGGCTGGAAGCAAGGCTTCAGCCGGGTATTCGAATTCAATCGATTCGCGGGCTAAGGGAGCTTCGAAAGCCCTTGGCCAAAGAAAATATACAGCTTTTACCATCAGCGCCTCGTTCTGGCGCAGCATCAGGTTTCAAGCCGATGCAGCTAACGAATGCAAGACGGGCAGTTTCTCGGCAGGAGCAATCAGCCGAGAGCCTGAGGCAGGAGGCGGAGCGTGGCGCGGCGACTGCGGGTTTGGAGCGGCGCGAGGCAGCGAAGCGGGCCGAGGGTCTGAGACAGGAGGCGGAGCGCGGCACGGCGACTGCGGGATTGGAGCGGCGCGAGGCAGCGAAGCGGGCCGAGGGTCTGAGGCAGGAGGCGGAGCGCGGCGCGGCGACTGCGGGTTTGGAGTGGCGCGAGGCAGCGAAGCGGGCCGAGGGGCTGAGGCAGGAGGCGGAGCGTGGCGCGGCGACTGCGGGTTTGGAGCGGCGCGAGGCAGCGAAGCGGGCCGAGGGTCTGAGGCAGGAGGAGGAGCGCGGCGCGGCGACTGCGGGCTTGGAGCGGCGCGAGGCAGCGAAGCGGGCCGAGGGGCTGAAGCTGGAGGATGGCAGCAAGAACAAGCTTGCAAGCGGGAATAGGCGGCAAGCGCTGGAGCATCGTACCTATCCCAAGCAAACGAAAGAGCAGCAGTCAGATGCAGCCGACAACAAGTACGATGAGCATATGCCTTCTGACGGGGGTAAAGCTTCCAGAACGAATGCAACTCTTGGACGCGCAGCTAGTAAGCCATTTGAAACACGGCTAACGGGTCATTCCAACAAATGGGTGATATTAGGCTCGATAGCCGATTATGACCGCGTAAGACTTCAATTGTTAACGATGCAGCGCAAGCCGCAGTCATTGAATTTACAATCCAAGCAGCAAAATGACACAAGCAGCTTTGCGATAGCTGCAAAGCGCTTCATCCATCGAACACAGCGCATGCAATCGGAGTATTCCGATGCAGGCGATCATTCACATATAGCTAGGCCTAATGATCAGATTAAGGCAAGCATGGACCCACCGGCCCAACCACAAGCAAATAGAGAAAAGGCTGCTGAGAAAAGCAGCGTTTCAGACAGGACCGCAAAAGCCTTAGTACGGAATAATGCATCAACGGCATCATCTTCAACTAAGTCCGTCATATTGGATAAACGGAGCCGGAATTTCATTCATGGGTTGCCGCAAACAGCTGTAACCGCTCTGTATAAAACAGCGGGACGCGGTGAAAAAAATATATCGACGAAACCGATGTCATTGATTTTGCGGCGATTTGAAGAGAGGCAATCCAAGCGAACGGTTGAACGGTCTTTATTACAGGCACAACGACAGGCTGTAACGAATGATGCGAGTCGAATCAGGGAGAGAGACGTTCAGCAGACCGCGTTGGATACATGGAAGCAGCAAAATGAGCCAGTCGCGTCACGAAGCCGCAAAGCAATGATTCATAGAAAACCAATAATTGCTGAAGCTCCAATGAATCCGGATGGACAGAGCAGCGATCGTACATATGCCGCGGGAGCTACACAGAAGGATATACAAGCACAACAAGTTCAGCAAGCGTCAAATGCGCAACAAGCACAGCAATCGTCACAGGCATCAAAAGCGCAACGATTATCACAAGCGTCTCAAGCGCAACAAGGTTCACAACTAACACATGCAGCTGCGCAATTGAAAAGCGAATCCGAGAAGCCAGCTGGCATGAACATGCCGAATACAGCACGCGGCCAATTGCTTGCCCGGTCAACGAACGGGAAAGCGAAGCTTTTACGGAGCCCGCAAAGACTATTGCATAAGCAGCAAAAGAAGACTCGGAATCCGATGCCTAGTGATAGCGGAGTGACAACGAAGGGCATTAGACCCATTCGCCAGGCAGTTGAACCTTCCGAAATGACAAACGATTCCGCTTCGAGAAATGAGTATGCGGCAACAGGTTTAAAAGCAACGAGAAAGCGGCAGCGACAGGAAACCGAGCTTATACAAGCCGAAAGCAAGGTGGTTGCGCGAAGCCTGAAAGCGAATCCCATCCAGGCGAAGCCAAGCGATCAGACATTAGCGTCACAAAGCGATGTTTCTGCTCAGACGCTGCAGCGTTCACAAGCTGCGTACCTTCAGCAGGAGGTAAGGCATAAAGAACAGCTCATTGTTAAGAACGCTCGAGGAATAGATCATTCCTTGCAATCCGATCATTCAGAAGCTAATCATCCTAATACATCGTTAAGAACATTGACAAGAGCGGCCGTTGTGCCGCGCACGACTACAGCTGATTTAAGCAGACTGTCATCGAGTAGTCTGGTACAGCGGTTCGATCGCGGACAAGCCGGCTTGAAGAGCCAATCGCAGCAGCATCGTCACCATGCAGGCTCTACTAAGCTTGCTGCGGCTGCTGCGACTAGACCAGCACAGGCTACCATTCAGCAAAAAGCGGCAAAAGCTTCCGCAGTGGCTGCATTGAAGGCATCCGATCTCATGCGCGTTTATCCGGCGCTGAGCGTACAGAGAAAGCTGTCTATCGAAGCTGACGGTGCGGAACGCAAGGGTGAAGAAACGCGGCCAGTCAGCACACAGCTATCCAGTGCAATGAAACCGGCAGCGAACCGCGCGCATCGGCAAGCACAGCCTGCTGTTTTTGCAAGCAAAGGCATGAGAACGGGAAGCCAGCTGCTGCACACTTTGCAAAAGCGTTCCCAAAGCGCAGCCGCTGCGCAAGCAAGCAGCCAATCGGCGCTGCGTGGATTGACGACGCTCGTACAGGCGGGCGACGACACGTTAAAGAACGGGGTGCAGTCAAGTGCCGCAGCTAGCGAGCAATCACCGCTTAGCTATGCAGCGAAGGGGAGCAACCGCAACGGCTCCGGGATGCTTGAAGCAAGCGCGGCATTGCCGGCATCCAGGGATAGGGGGGCCATGCCAACGCTTGCCCACCATAAGCCCATGCAGGCTGTTCCGCAGGAGCCGCCGCGCCAGGTTAAGGTAGAGGCACCACGCGAGATGGATCCCGATAAGCTGCAAAAAATGATTATGAAAATACCGCATCTTCGCCCGGAAGCGATAGCGGATCAAGTCTATCAAGCATTAGAGCGCAAAATGAAGCTGGAGCAGCGAAGACGAGGCTACTAGAGGAGCCGGACAAGGAGGGAATGGCCAATGACTTTAAGCAAAGCGCAGTTTTGGATTTTTCGTTCAAAAGAAACCGAGAAGGTAGACGTTCTATTTAACCCGACCGAGTATGAAATGGAGTCGGGCAATCAATATTCGGAGCAGGAAATAGCCGGCCTGCAAACCCCGCTCTCCCAATTCACGAGCGGCGAGCGGACGACGCTAACGCTGAATTTGTTTTTCGATACCTATGAAGCTGGTATTGACGTGCGTACCCATACCTCCAAAATCGTAGGCATTCTCGATGTTGATTCGGATCTGCATACACCCCCGACCTGCAAGTTCATCTGGGGTTCGCTGGATTTCAAAGGGGTAATTACGAGCATTACGCAAAAGTATACCATGTTTCTGGAAACGGGCGTACCCGTCCGCGCATCATTGACGGTTTCCATGCTCAGCTCTCAGACGATGAAGGAGCAATATCAAGAAATCCCCCGTCAGTCCGCCGATCGAACGAAACAAAAAACGGTCAAGCAGGGTGATCAGCTGTGGTCGATTGCTGCAGAGGAATATGAAGATCCAGGGGCATGGCGGCATATCGCCGAAGCGAACGGCATTGACAATCCACGCATGCTGCTATCCGGAAGAAGCTTGACGATTCCGAGATTGGAGTGATGGAGAGTGGCCGTTACTTTTGAAAGCCTGGAATCCAAATACGGTGATTTCAATGCGCCGGAAGTAGATATTTTAATAGAAGGACAATTAACGAAGCTCTCCAATATGGCCGTTGAATGGGTCGATGTTGAGCAGACGACGGACGCGCAAGCGGATATTGCACGATTTGCGATATCTAACGGCTATATCTGGAGCGAGTCCCGCATGCAGTGGGTCGGATCGACGATTACGGTAGGCAAGAAGCTGCAGATCAAGCTGGGCTATGCGGATAAGAAATCACTTGTTTTTGATGGGATTATTACGGGTTATTCGGTCGATTTCCCGTCCAACGGAAGTCCAACGGTAACCGTAACGGCAATGGACAGATCCTTCCTCATGATGAAATCTGCGCATTCCAAGGTGTGGAACCAAATGAAGGATACCGATGTCGTCAGACAAATTGCCGGCAATTACGGCCTTTCCGTCGACTTGGACGATACGACGGTTACCAAAAAGACGATCGAGCAGATTGGGGTTAGCGATTATCATTTCATTCGTTCCCTAGCGATGGATAATGACCGGCATTTTTACGTCGTGGCATCCAAGCTTTATTTCAAAAAACCTAAAACGTCCGGTTCGCCGCTCATAACGCTTAAATATGGGAAGAATCTCGTTCAGTTCACGCTTACCGTCGATGCTTCCAGCCAAACCTCGCAGGTCAAAGTGCGCGGCTATGACGTTGACAAGATGCAGGCCATCGAGTCCGTTGCGAGCTCGGTAACGGTTATCGGCTCGAACGCAAAGAGCGGGCCAAGCGTTGCGAGCATGCTGTCTTCTCAAAAAATGGAAGTTGTATATACGCAAGCTGCATCAATGGAAGAAGCGCAATCGCTTGCGAAGGCGATGCTGGATCGAATATCGAGAGAGCTTGTCATCGGGCACGGCACCTCAATCGGGTTTCCTGAGATGAAGCCTGGCGAGCTGATCAAGATCGAAGGGCTTGGCAGCGAGAAGCTGGATCAGCAGCTGCGATTAACGAAGGTAACGCATCGGCTTGACGCGACGAGCGGCTACATGATTTATTTTGAGACGGAGGGGAATGCGATATGAGCACCATGTATCCTGGTTTTTTTGACCAGCATCAGCGTTCCATGCAATCCGAGCAGCTGTCCGGCGTCTGGAATGCGATCGTTACCGATAACAAGGACCCGGACAAGCTTGGCCGCGTAAAAGTGAAATTTCCGCTGCGAGAGGGTGAGCTGCAGACGGAATGGATCCGCGTCGCAACCTTAATGGGCGGCAACGATATGGGATCGCTCTTTTTGCCGGAAGTGAACGACGAGGTGCTGGTAGCATTCTTAATGGGACGCCTCGATCAGCCTGTTGTCATTGGTTCATTGTGGAGCAAGAAGCAGAAGCCGCCAGAGCCGAACGAAAAAAACGATGTCCGCAAAATCAAGACAAAGACCGGCCATGAAATTACGTTCGACGATACGAGCAGTGCCGGCACGGTAACGATAAAGACTTCAAAGGGGCATAACATTACCTTCGCCGATAAAGAGAAGACGGTAACGGTGGAAACGCAGGATAAACAGCAGTCGATAAAGCTGGATGAAACCGGCAAGAAGATTACGATCAAGTGCGGGACCACATCGACGATCGAGATGAATGCTCAGGGCGATATTAAGGTTACGGGGACGAAATCGGTCACCGTGAAGGGCACGCAGGTAAAGGTGGAGGCCGATGCGTCGCTGACGCTTCAATCGAATGGCATGCTCGAGGTTAAGGCCACGGGTATGCTAACCCTTAAGGGCGCTATGGTCAAAATCAATTAACAGCGAAGGGGGCTGCAGCTTGTGTCGGCATCATTTTTGGGAAAAGGATGGAAATTCCCGGTTCAGGTTGACGCAACGACCGGCCGCATTCGGATGGCGGAAGGCGAAGAGGACATTGATGAGTCGATTCGCATCATTATACGAACGTCTAAGGGCGAGCGTTTGATGCGGCCAGACTTTGGCTGCGGGCTGAGGGATTTCGTTTTTGGTACGACGGACGAAACCTCCTTGCGCTTAATCGCGAGCGATGTGCAGGAAGCGATCCGAATCTGGGAGCCGCGTGTTAAGGACGTCGAGGTGGAAGTAAAGCCGGACCGCGAAAACAACGGACGCGTGCTAATGAATGTTTCCTATGCCGTACGTTCAACAAACAATTTATTTAATCAGGTCTTTCCTTTCTATTTGGAGGAAGGAACGAAATAACGGGAGCGAACAACGTGATGAAGCACGGGGGAAGTAAGGGCGGTGACAACCGTCCGCCAAAAATAAACCATAATACGCTCTCCTCCTTTATGTCTCAGCTGAAGGAGATGGCACCGCATTACACGCCGGAATGGCGCTTCTCACAAGAAGAGCCGGATGCGGGGACGGGACTCGCCTATTTGACCGCCGAGATGCTGGAGGGAACGGTCAAGCGGCTCAACCAAGCGCCGCTTAATCATTTTCTTGCTTTTCTTGATCTTATTGAGGTCAAGCTGCAGCCGCCTAGACCAGCCCGCGCTTCGGTTGTTTTTCAGCTTAGCGAGGGTGCGGTAGATCCGGTATATTTGCCTGCTGGAATTGCTTTGACTGCTCCTCATCCAGAAGGCGGTGAGCCGCTTGTCTTTGAAACGGAGAAGGTGCTGCTTGCAACGCCTGCCAAGCTGATGGAATGGATCAACGTCCATCCGGAGCGGGATCATATTGCAACTGCCGCGATTGAATACGGCGATCGCCTGAAAGGCGGCCTTGCAGAGCCGGTCAGCCTGTTCGATACGAGCTCGAAGCAGAATGAGCAGGAGCATACGCTCTTTATTCGCCATGACGACTTATTTCTAGTCGATCGTCCGAATCGCTTTTATCTGAATGTTCATCATACCGAAAAACGGTATTCAGAGCCGGAGCTTGCTGCTTCGCTTGCGTCAGAGTGGGTAGAGTGGACTTATTTCTCCAACGGAAATTGGGTGGCTTTCGATTCGGCTACAGCTGCCGGAAATATGGTCGTATTACATAAGAAACAAGCAGGAAAGCTTGAAAAGACGGAGCATGAAGGCATAAGCGGACGCTGGATCCGCTGTACGCTGAAGCAGCTTCAAGGTACGGCTTCTCCTTTGCTGAAGAAGCATTTGGAAATGGACAAGATCAGGCTGCGCGCTGCTCATGATGCCGCAAACGACGACGTTGGCATCCAGCCAGGTGCCTTGTACTTTAATGACACAGAGCTGCTGCGCGATGGCTTCTATCCTTTCGGCGAGCATTTTGTTCCATATTCCGTATTTTATTTGTCCTGCGAAGAAGCTTTCACCAAGCGCGAGAGCAAAATTAAATTGTCGTTCAAGGCGAAAGCGAATCCGAGCAGGCTTCGCATGGCGCAGGATCCGGAAGTGAAATGGAAGATGGTTATGCGGACCTCGGACTTTGACGAGAAGGACCCGCCGCGTATTTGCATTCGGAGCGTGCAGTGGGAGTACTGGGATGGCGGTAACTGGGCAAGGCTGCCGGGCTGCGAGCGTTACGGCGGCATGTTCGCAGAACTGCCCGAGCAAAGCGAGAGAAGCTTCACGCTGGATTTCATCTGTCCCGAGGACATGACGCAAACCTTTGTCAACGGTGCATCCGATTATTGGATCCGGGCACGTGTTCTACAGACTGATCCGATTATTGCTCCCGTTGTTGAATATATGTCGCCGTGGTTAGGCGAGCCGTCGCTCTCTTATGCGCATGGATCGCAAACCTTGTTCATGCCGGAGCATGCCTTTACGAGAAGCAATATCGATAATCGTGACCGAACGATTTCGGCTCAACAGGGTGGGCAGTCATTTAAGCTGTTTGAACCGATTGAAACGAGTCATCCCGCGATGTATGCTTCCTTTGACATGGCTCCGCTAAAAGGACCGATTCGTTTGCATATCGAGCTGGAGCGAAGATTCTCGGTGCGCAATCAGCCGCCATGGGTGGAATGGGAGGCGCTCTGCCTCGAAGCTGGCCGTTACGTGTGGCAGCCGCTCAAGGTCGTTGACAGTACGGAAGCCTTTACGGTAAGCGGAGAATTACAATTTGTGGGTCCGCCGGCAATGGTTTTGGCAAGATTGTTCGGTCGCGAGCGATTTTGGATACGGGTCATCAATCGGGATAGTACGCTTGGAGATTCTTATCCAAGCAATCCGATTGCAAAGAGCATGCATTTGAACGCCGTATCCGTCAGGCAGCAGATCAGTCAGGAGAAGGAGCTCACGATTCCGTCTGACGGATTCGTACATTTAGCTCCAACCGCTTATATAGAAGAAGAAGTATGGGTGGATGAACTCGAGCATGTCACGCCAATGGACCGAATCGCGCTAAGCGATGCAGAACCAGACCGTTACATGCTGCAGAGGGATGGAGACGGGAATGACCAGCGCTTCTGGGTGAGATGGAGGCCGGTTGCATCGCTCGCTGAATCCGGGCCGATCGACCAGCATTATATGCCGGACCATGCCGGAGGTACGCTGCAGTTTGGAGATGGCGTCCGAGGAAAGATGCCTTCCTCCGATACAGCGGAAACGGTCCGCGTTCGGTTCAAAACGACCAGCGGAGCCAGCGGCCATGTGGATGCCGGTCAAATAACAGGCATGGTGCTCCCGTTTGCTTTCATTAGCAGCGTGAGCAACCCAGCGCCTTCCATCGGCGGTGGCGACGCGGAGCGAGTCGAGCAGGTGCTCGAGCGAGGACCGCAGCGGCTTAAGCACCGCGGACGGGCCGTTACAACTAAGGATGTGGAGTGGATTGCCCGAGAAGCCTACCCGCAGATTGCCAAGGTCAAATGCCTGAGCAATCGCAATGGTCTGCTGGAGCGGTCGCCTGGCTGTATGACGGTAGTTGCTTTCCCGTCAGGCGGCTTGGCGAATGCGGCGCAGTTTCCCGAGCTTCGCAAGGCAGTCGAACGCGAGCTGACGCGGACGGCCTCGAATATGGTCTCCCTCAGCGGATCTATCCGTGTCATCGAACCGGCATACTTGGAGGTGTCCGTCCACGCGACGGTTGCGACGGAGTCGGTAGACGAGCTGCTGCCGCTTGAGCTAGCCTGTGCGGCAAAGCTGAATGCGTTCCTCGATTCCGTTTCGGGAAATGTGGATGGAAACGGCTGGAATATCGGCGAAGCATTGCATGTGTCGGTCCTGCATTCTCTCCTGCATGCGGTCCGATCGCTGTTATACATTGAGCGGCTGTATTTGCATGTGATTAAGATTGAAAATGGCGTAAGGACGGAATGCGATCCAACGCGAATGGATGAAGTCATACACGGTATCGTTGTCAACGGCGTACATGCCATTACGGCAATACCTGCCCCTAAATAACGGCTGATACCATGCATTGAGCTTGATATGAATGCTTAAGAGAAAGGAGAGATCATATGCTGCCAAGGCTGCCCTTGGACGACCGCACCTATGCGGAGATTGTTCAGCAAGCTAGAAGGCTTATTCCGAAACGCGTGCCGGAATGGACGGACGAGAACGCGCATGACCCGGGCATTACGTTTATCGAGCTGTTCGCTTGGCTGACAGAGATGCAGCGATATTTCATCGGCCGCGTACCGGACCGAAACAAACGCAGGTTTCTGGATCTGCTAGGCATTGCGCCAGCGGATGCCAGCTCGGCGCAAGCGATCGTGCGTTTTTCGAACGTGAAGAAAGCGATAACGCTGCCTCGCGGAACGAAGCTGATGGCTGAGGATCAAATGTTCGAGACCGAAGCATCCCTTTCGCTCGTACCGCTCGCGCTGGATCGAATTGTTACCCGGACAGAACGGGAAGCGAATGATGTTACGGCTACCAATGATCATGCGAACGTCGCCTTTTATGCATTCGGCAAGGATGCGAAGGCAGCCTCGAAGCTTTATCTTTCCTTTGACCGCGAGCTTGAGCCGCAAGAGCAAATAACGATTAACGTTAAGCTGCTGGAAGCAGGCGTCGACATGTTAAAGGATGCGGAACAGGAGTTTGTCGTGGACCGCTCCGCTATTTCTCCGTCAGCCCGCCTTTCCTGGAAGGCTTATTGCTGGGATGAGTCTTCGGGCTCCTCGGGCTGGATGCCCGTTGAGATGATCGAGGATGAGACGCTGCATTTGACGCTAAGCGGAAAGATTACGTTTGCGATTAAATCGCAAATGCGCAGCGTCACGGTGCATCCCGCCAGCGAGCAGGCCCGATATTGGATATGCGCTACGGTTGAGGAGGCGGGCTACGAAATGCCTCCCCGCATACGCCAGCTTATGCTGCACACGGTAGCGGCACAGCAGAAAGATACGTTAAGCGAAATCGTCGATTTCATCGTTGACGGAGAGCCAAACGAAGAAATACATATAGATCGCTATTTGGCTGTTTTCGGGCAAATACGCGTTCAAGTAAAGGATGCGGACGGAGCTTGGCGATACTGGCAGGAAGCTCCGTCATTCGAGAATCTGCCGCCAATGGACCGACCGCCATCCGTATTTGCCCTTGTCAGGCATGAAACGCTGGACAGCGTGACCGTCAAGTTCAGCGACGGCTTGTCAGGCGCAATTCCTCCGCCTGGACAAACGGTAAGAGTCATTGCGAGCGATGCCAAATTCGATCTGTACAGGCAGGTTGGACGAAGCAATGGACTCCCGGAGCAGACGTTTGAGCTGTACAGCCTGTCTTGCAAGAAGCGTGACGCTTTGCGCTTGCAGGTAGGCGTGCCCGAGCCGCAAGGCGCTTACCGGTGGCAGGATTGGACGCGGGTAGATGAATTTGACCGCTCCAAACCGGAGGACCGCCATTTCATATACGATCCGGCCAAACGGCTGATTCACTTTGGCAATGGAGAAAGAGGCGCCATTCCGGAAGCAAGCATCGATACGAACATCGTACTCATAGCCTGTGAGCTCGGAGGAGGAGATCGGGGCAATGTGAAGCCGCATCTCATTACCGAATGGGTGAATGAGGCTCAGAAGGCTTTGCATATAAAAGCGGACAACCCCGGCTTTGCAGCAGGCGGAGCAGAGGCTGAGACGCTGCAGATCACCTTGCAGCGGGCACAGGCGGAGCTTAAGCATACATTCCGGGCCGTTACGAACGAGGATTACGAGACGCTCGCAAGAGCGACGCCAGGGGCTGCCGTTGCTAGGGTGCATGCCATTCCGCTATTCAAGCCAGGATTAGCCGATTATCCGAGAGAAACCGCTCCGGGACAAATATCTGTCGTCGTTGTGCCGTTCGGTCTGACGGATACGCCTACCCCGAGCGCCGGTTTTCTGCAAACCGTAAAGCGTCATCTGGATTCGAGAAGGCTTGTAACGACCGAGGTGCATGTTATTCCTCCCGTTTATATTAAAGTGACGGTGAATGCGGTTGTGGTCGTTGAGCCGCAGTTCGTGGACGAAGGACAACGCTTGGTTGAGCATTTGAAAAAATTGCTTCGTCCGCTTGATGGCGAGCATGGAATAAAAGGCTGGACCTTTGGCCGCTCCGTGTATAAAGGCGATATTTATAGCGCATTGAGTCTTGGCAGCGGTGTCGTCTACGTTCAGGACCTATGGATCGATGCGGAGGGGCCGCATGTGAAGAAGAGCGCGGGCGGCGATATTATACTGCCGCCGCATGGTCTCGTTTTCTCGGGAGAGCATGAAATTGAACTGATAAGTCGCACGCATCTATAGCATTGTGGTAATCGGCTGCAAAGGAGGCACAGCATGAACGGACAAAACCACTTTTTCTCGATCAGCCGCGAGCAGGATTGGCAGCGCGGCACGGGATACAATCTGGACTATCATATCGCGGGATATGGTGTTCAGCGCGATAGCCGCTACGGCATCGCGGGAACCATACAACTGAATGAGCTTACCGGCACTGCACCGGTTAAGGAAATCGCAGTCTCGCAGCATGAGCATATGTATTTGCTGGATGAGCGTGCGGATCTCTGGATATACGACCGCCGCAATGCCGACCATAAGCGCTTGTTTACGCAGGGCCATCGTTTGTTTAGCCCACATGCCAGGCTGGCTGCCTCTGGTGACCTTCTCATTGCAGCCGACCGCTCGAGTGAAAGAAGGGTAGCCGCCTACCATACCGGGAACGGCCAGACGCTTTGGTCCAGAATGGGGGATGAGGCAGACGGGATTCCCCTGCACCCTCTCGCCATTGCGGCTGACGATCGCTATATCTATATTCTTACGCCGCTTGCTCTTGATCTTGGAGCGGACGAGCCGACGGTTGCGGAAGGGGCGAAGCTTGGCATTATTCAATTTACGCTGGGCGGGGCAGTCGCAGCCGTATGGAGCGATCCTGCTTTTACGCAGCATGTACGGGCCAAGCTTAGGCATCTGAACCGAACGTATTATATGACCATTGCATCGTCCGGCGAGCTTTATATATTCGATACGTTGTACGCCAAGCTTTTCAGCTTTCAGGCGAATGGCCAATTGAACATAAAACGGGAGCTTCCTTCGCTGCCATACGCAGGGCTTTGCGCGGATGGAAGCGGGAAGCTGTACGTAGGCGACACGCGTCAAATGGATCAAGTCAGCGAGGATGACCGGTTCATTACACAGTTGAATTCTGCCGGGGAGACCATCGGGCGCATTACGGGCTTCCGGGGCAAGGCAGACCAGCTGCTGATTGACGAGAAGGACCGCATGTACATATTGAACGGCGAGGATGGCACCGTTACGATATTAAATCTGCAGCCGCAAACATTGCTTATGGAGGAGACTGGCGTTCCGGAGGGTGTTTGGCTCTCAACCGCATTCGACAGCGCCGAAGCGGAGACGGTCTGGCACAAAATGGCGCTTGAAACGTTCATTCCAGACGGCACGCAGCTGCATGTTTCCTATTTCAGCCAAAACGAGGATAGCTGCATCATTGCCGGCAGCTACCGCAAGGTTGATGATTGGCTGGGAGATCAGACGATCCCTTACCGCGAGAAGCTGAAAGGGCTTGAAGGTTTTTGGTCGAAGCCCGTTATTAATCCAAATGACGCTTTGTTTTTTGGGGCTAAGGGTCGATATTTATGGTTAAAGATGGAGTTTATCGCATCGGAGAGATATACGCCTCTCATAGAATCGATGCGCATTTATTTCCCTCGGGACACGTATCTGTCTTATTTGCCGGCAGTTTACCAAGAGGACCCGGCCAGTCGCGATTTTCTTGAACGTTATTTATCATTATTCGGCACGTTGTTCTCCGGCATCGAGGAGGATATCGAGGATTTATCTCGGTATATTGATCCGGAAAGGGCGACCGGCGAGCATCTTCGGTGGCTTGCGACCTGGGTTGGTCTGGAAACCGATGATTACTGGACGGATGACCAGGTGCAAGCTTTTATCCAAGCAGCACCAGAGCTGTACCGTTACCGCGGCACGCGTCAGGGCTTAATGAAAACCATTGAGATTTATACGGGAGTAAAGCCGCTGATCGTGGAATACTTCCAAACGAAAGCGATGCGTGACCATGCGGAGCTGCGTCAATTGACGGATCAGCTGTACGGGGGAGATCCTTATACCTTCACCGTGCTGCTTAAGCCGGAGCAAGCCCCGTCCGAGAAGCAGCGCGTCGTGATCGAGCAATTGCTCGAAGAGCAGAAGCCAGCCTTCACGGAGGCCAAGCTTGTGCTGCTTCAGCCATGGATGTACTTGGATCTGCATACATACCTAGGTATTAATACGGTGCTTACGGAGCCGTCGCTGCTTAAGCTGAACCCTGATCGGACGATGCCTAACGATACGCTAATCGTAGACATTGGCATGGAGAAGCGCCTAGATGTCCATACACGCTTAGAAATGGATTCAGAGCTGGAATAATATAAAAACGCGAAGGAGCGGTACAGGTGAAAAAATCGAGGCTGTATCCATTTGAGAGAAATCGTTATTTTTACGGGAAGCTGCTTACAGTGCGCGATTTCGAGTCTGAGCAGAAATATTTCAATGACAAAAGAAGATTGCTGAACCGCCTGCTTTACGGCAGCGGCGTATTGTCGGGCATGCAGGTTGTGGCTGTTGACGATAAAACGATCTCCGTTGAAATGGGCGTAGCCATCGATTATATCGGACGCGAGCTCGTCATCCCTTCTCCCGTCACGCTCAAGCTGTCCATGATTGAGGGCTTTACGAACAATGAGTACAAGAAAAACGTCTACTTATGCGTCGCTTATGACGAGAAGGGCAAAGAGCCCGTGCATTCCGTAGGCAATTCGGCCATTCGCAACGATGAAGTAAGCGAATATAATCGGGTGCTGGAATCCTACCGCCTTTTCATTAACGAAGAAGCACCTGCTCCCTCCTCCTTCGAATTCGTCCGCTTGCTGGAAAATGTCGTGACGATTTACGAGGATGCGAACGTGCGGATTACGCAGCGCATGCCTAAGTATGTTAATGTTGGCGAGGTTGTCGAGGTCAAGCTGGTCGTTGAGAAAACGCTGCAAACACCTCGAATTGCGTTTCAGTATGATTACGAGGCTTCAGGCTTCACCTCTGTCGGGCATGACGGCAATAAGGTGGTGTTCGTAGAGCCGGGCGACGCGCAGGAAACGGAATATGCGGTGAGCTTCCATGTGAAAGCTCCGCAGACAGCGGGCGTAAAAGCGGAGCTATCCGTTCCGAATCAGGCCGCTAAGCTGACCATTGGCGATTCAGCTATCCCGCTGGACACGAATGCCAAGCACAGCATTGATGTGCTGGATGAGCCGGTAGCGAATCGTATTCTGAAGGATTGGCATGAGCGGACGCTGGAACAGGCCGTTGAAGGCGCAGCGGATCAAAGCATTTGCTTAGCCAAGATCAGCTTGCTGCAAATGGGCCCAACCTATATGATCGAGAAAGTGGATCGGGTACCTTTTGACGAATATATTGAAAGCACGTCACTGCTGCAGCGGCTAACGCAAACCTCGCGGGGTTCATCGCTTAATAAATTTTATGCCAGTGCCGAGACGCATGATTTGGAATATGACGCGAAGCCATCGCTGGATGTACAATACCATCCGGATCGCAATGAGTTTGACTTCAAGCTCGGCATTCCGCGGCCTCAGCATTTGTATGATGAAATCGCAACCGGAACGATGGAGGTGGCGCTTGAATCAATCGGCAAAACCGGTGGATTCTTTTTCTCCCGCGGCAAGAAAAACTACGTATCCGAAGAAATATCGCATGGCTTAGGCGAAGGCCAGGTTTCGGTGGTCGTTGGGCTTGAAGAAGTCGATCGGACGGTGCTCGCAGACCGGACAAGCACGATGAAAAAAATCTATTACGGTCAAAGCGATGTGTTCAAAGGGACCGAATTCGAGCCTGACATTCCTAATGTGTCGCTCGGAACGATCGTTTATCCCGAGAAAGGCAGTTTCCGTATCGGAATGAAGCTGCAGGGAGAGACGGAATCGGCGGCATCCGTCATTGCAGTGCGCTGGTGGGCATTCAAAAGCCTTGGCGCTGGGCAAGCTGCCCCGTTAGCCGATGATCCCGCAGACGAGGGCCTATCCGAGGCGGCAGCTTCGGAGCAGGAGTAATCGAAATAAGCTGTAGGGAAGATCAACGCGTGGATGTTGATCTTTCAGACAGCTTTTTGTTTATCCACGCGGAGGCTAGGTTGATAAGCTATAATGCTAGATAGATTTCGCAATTAAAGCAATAGCTAACGAGGCTTGCAAGAATAAGAATGCTACTATAGATGCGAACATGGTGATGCTGCCTAATGAAAGCGCTCCATAATTGAAGCAGGCTGAAGGAAGCAGCGCATGGAATCAATTTGCGAACAGGAACAGGTAAAGGAGCTTAATGAGTATGAAGCAAGAAAGCTCTTGGTTGAGCTTCTTGAGCTGTCCTTCCGCGGTATACCCATTGCGATACACCAATATGAGGTTCGAATCAACAGGAGGAATATAGAATGAAACCATTGTACGGGAAGGACTCGGTCATTCCGAATAAGAAAAAAATCGTATTTTTGGGGGATAGCATCACAGATGAGGGAACGTATATCGCCTACATGGATGCGTATTTGCTTCAACATTGGCCTGGGCATGAGATTACACTCATTAACCTTGGCGTAAGCAGCGAAACATCATCGGGTCTGAGCGAGCCGGAGCATCCGTTTCCGCGCCCCTGCGTGCATGATCGCTTGGAGCGGGCGTTAGAGGAGAGCAAGCCTGACTGGGTCGTGCTTTGCTATGGGATGAATGACGGTATTTATTATCCCTTCTCTGACGAGAGATTTGAAGCTTACCAGAGCGGCATCCTCCGCGCAGTCGAGCTTGTCAAAGCCGCTGATGCCAAAGCCATTCTGATGACGCCGCCTCCATTCGATGCGGTATCCTACGATGCGCCGATGCAGCCTGAAGGCCAGTCTCACTACAGTTATGCTGCACCTTTTGCCCGGTACGAGGAAGTGTTGAAGCGGTATGCGGATTGGGTGCTTACTTTGCATGGCAGAGCAGATGCTGTCGTTTCCATCCATGATCCATTGCTTGAGCTGTGGAGTGAAAAGCGCGAGAAAGATTCCGATTATGTAACCGGTGACGGCATACATCCAGGTGCTGAGGGGCACTGGGTCATCGCTCGTGAGCTGCTACGCGTATTATTTAATGTATCGCTCCAGCAGGTCCCGCAGCATGTGCTGCAGCCGGAACAGTCTCCTATATTCGCAGCGGTAGCGGAACGGCATCGCTTGCTTAGCTCCGCATGGAAAGAGCATGTCGGCCATACCAATCCAAGCAAGGCAGATGCGTTGCCGCTGAATATAGCCATTAAGCGGGGAGAAAACTTGGCGGCGCAGATTCGTAACATCGCTTCGAAGCTGGATGTTGCCGCGTCGCATCGCAGATCACAATGGAAAGGTTATGAGCGGATCGATTTTATGCTGGAGGGCAGGGAGGGCCTGCTTGTATTTCCTAAAACATTCGCAGAAGGCAAGCCATGGATATGGCGGGCTTCCTTTTTTGATGCCTTTTCCTATGCGGACATGGCTCTACTTGAGCGGGGATGGGCAATCGCATATGATCATGTAAGCGATATGTACGGAGCTCCGGGTGCCGTCGCTCATATGCGAGTCTTTCAAGACTATGTGACAGAAGCCTTCGAGCTTTCCGCTAAGACCGTGCTATTTGGCTTTAGCCGAGGAGGGCTTTATTCCTGCAACTATGCAATCGCCTACCCTGAGCAGGTAAAGATGATGTATCTGGATGCGCCTGTATTGGATATATTGAGCTGGCCGGCGGGGAGAGGTGCTGGTACGAGAACGGAATTCGAGTGGCAGGAGTGCTTGGCTGTCTACGGCGTTAACGAAGAGACGGTGTCAGGGGCGAAGCTCTCTCCGATCGATAACGTGCAGACGCTTGCCGCTACGAATATACCGATATTGATCGTAGCAGGGGATGCGGATATTCCGGTACCGCTGTCCGAGAATGGCACACCGTTCGCAGAGAGATTTCGCGAGTTAGGCGGAACAATTTCGCTGATCGTGAAGCCCGGGGTCGGCCATCATCCGCATAGCTTAGAGGATCCCAGCCCAATCCTTGCGTTCATTCGGCTTTATTCTTAAGCAAATACAAGGCAAAGAGTCAACGGATACAAACTAAAAAGAGCGATGGCAGCCGTAGACAAGAAAAAAGCATTAGGCTGACCACCGCTTGTTTGAACGGACGTTTCCTGTATGTGTAATCTCGAGAGATGCCTCAATCCACATCCTAGGGGCCCCTTGTATTTTGGAAGTTTCGGCACTGTGGTTATGGCTCTCGCACCAGATGCACGTGGACGGACAGCTTGTAGTCTATCGTCGCTAATCTTACATCCTTTAATGCGTGGGGGCGTATTTTAATTTCCAGCCATTCGCGGTCCACTCCGATCTCGCGCAGCAGTGCATGTTCAATGTGACCATCCGCGATGATCGGTTTAGTTAGGTTAAAGGGTTCAGTGGGTAACTTCAGATCTGTTGGCGTTATAGGCTGAAAAGCCGCATTCATGAACACGGATAACGTTCCGCCAGGCTCCCATGCAGCAAAAGCAACCTTAGAGATATCGTCCACATTCGCTTTTCTGAGCTCCGCGAACAAAAACTCAATAGGCAGCTTAGCTTTCGATAAATTCCTGTAATCAAGCTTCCCCTCCTGGATAAGCGTAATCGCGGGAGGATCGAAAAATTGTTTGATTAGCGGGACCTTTAGGCTGAGCCAGATCGCGAGAACATATAGAATAACGAGCGAAACGGTCGTAATCATGGAGCCTTTAAGCCCAAGGTGCTCGTCCGATAACGGATGGGCAATAATGTTGCCAAGCGTCAGCGCGATAATAAAATCAAGAAACCTAAGCTGAGAAATGGAACGCTGGCCCATGAATTTGGCAGCAACGATCAGAAATACAAATCCGACAATACTGCGTAATATCCATCCCGTTGCCGTCAACGACTCTTGGCTTTTGAAAAAGTCCATATGTATATTTCCTCCGATACCCTCATTGTCTAAGGAGTATGCTTCCCTTTTTTACCAAAGCCATACCATTTGCTGAGCTGAATGCCTGTCTTGGCGAGCCTATTGGTGAATGGATCACTTATGATAGCAAAGGCATGAAGTACAAAGCCACCTCTCGCGATAAAAAATAGAATGTGAAAATTGGCTAAAATCATCCCAAGAAGGTTTATAAATAGAGAAAAGGCAGGCTGAGAGATCGCTCCCAGCCTGCCTTTTCTATTCGGATTCCGTTAGAATGGATGACATTTCAAGCCGCACGGGCTTGTTTTTATTCATTAAAAAAGTAAGCAGCGTGTTGCCTGATTTGAAAATAAGGTTCGTCCGTCCATTTTCGAGCTGCTCCTTGGCGGATACGGTTTTGGCCGCCAGCAAGCGGCTGTAGGTTTGCTCCATGATGACCGGGTTCCATGTCGTAAGCCGCTGGACATAAAAGGCTTCAGGATTGTCCGCGTCAACTTCAAGCACAAAGGATAGCTGCATCGCGCTGAAGGTTAACGTTTGAGGTAAAATAACCTCTGCGCCCAATTCCTCTTCAAGAAGCGTTTCATTGCCTGAAGCAGGTGCATCCGTCATTGTGGCGATATCTGTAATCGCTTCTGACTCGTTAGAAGCGGATAACGCCTGAACCTCATTGTTCGGAGCCGGCGATGAAGAAGGTACAGCACTCGCTTCTGGCGTTGCGGATGGCTGAATAGCTCCTTGATCCGTTTCCGTTGGCGTTGCAGACGGCAGCGGCGAGATCTCCGTTCCGTCTGGTTCGCTGGTAGCGTCCGGCAAAGCACCTTCTATGTCGGCTCCATCTTCGAGAGGCTCCTCTTCAAGCGGAAGAACTGGCGCATCAGGCGCGCCTAGCGTTTCTTGCAGCTTCACGAGCGAGAGGCTCATAAAGCCTTCGGCATAGAGATTGCCTTGTCGGAAAAAGCCTTTATAGAGGGGTGCGCCGTCCGCATCGAAGAGCGTACCTACGCCTTCGTATTTCCCATTTACGAACTTGCCGTCATAAACAACGCCTCCGGCGGCATTGAATGCTTGTCCGCTGCCATTCTGCACGCCATTCGCAAAAGAACCTACATAAACGGCAGAGCCGGTTTCATTAAACAGACTGCCAGCACCATGGTAGCTGCCAAGCAGGAAAGCGCCGTCGTATTTCACAAAGCCGGAAGGGAAATATTCCTTGGCTGGGCCTGAGAGCTTCCCTGCAAGAAAGTTTCCTTCGTACAATAACACGCCATTGCCGTCAAATTGTTTGCCGGCTCCCTCGTAGATGCCATTGTTGAACTGACCCTCGTAGAGCAGCTTATCTTTTCCGCTATAAAGCTTTCCGTCCCCGCTAAATACGCCTTTCACAAAAGCGCCTGCATAGATAATGCTGCCATCGGCGCCGAAGGCGGTGCCTGCGCCTTCATAGGCGCCTGCGAGAAATAGTCCCTCGTACTTGGGCTTCCCATCGGGATAAAACAGTGTTCCCGCACCGCTGTATTGGTCTGCTGCGAACGCTCCGCGGTAGAGCAGAATGCCTTCATCGCTATAGAGTTCGCCAGCTCCTTCCATCATTCCTTTGGCAAAGTCTCCTTGATATCGGAGCTTGCCGTCCGGAAAGAACAGCTTGCCGTTACCGGTATATTGACCATTCTCAAGCTGTCCTTTGAACAGCAGGTTACCGTCGGCGTCCATAATCGAGGCTGGTCCCGTGAAGCCTTTGTCGGCTGCGGCGCTCGCTTCGAGCTGCGGCGTGCGCCCGAACCATTTGTTTATAAACGCCGGAGGACTAATAAAGCCAAAATAAACGATGAAAAGCGTAATAATCAATACGAGTGCAATGAGCTTCTTCGCAATAAAATAACTGCCTACCCGCAAATAATTGTTAAGCGAGCGCAGCGGTCCGAATATGGCGGTAACCAGCCATTTGCGGATGACGGCAAGCGCACGCTTCGGGAGCGTCTTGGCGCGTTTGAGAGGGGCGATAATCTTCCGTTTAATCGGCTTTATAATGGGATTTAAAATTTGCTCAATCATATCATGGCACCTGTATCGTCATCTGTCCGGGATTGACGAACTGAATGACGCCTCCCCAGTTACACATGCATTTCGAAGTTTGATTGAGCGCGGGCATGTTGGCGACCAGAACGGTCGGGGAGCCCGGTGCCCATGGAGCGGCAGTAACCGGAATGCAAGGTTGGGGCGTGAGTGCTCCGAGTGCCGCAGCAGTAGCGGCTGCCACCATCGGGTTGGCCATTGAGTTGCAAACGCCAAAAGGCATGATATTAACCATTGGCTTGTTATCCATGATGTTCGCTATCGGCATAGCCGTCAGAACACGGTTGGCTGGCAGCACGTTTAACGTTCCTGGAGCTGCTCCGAAGGAGCATTGCATCGTAGCTCCGCCGCATACAAGTTGTCCCATAAAATTCCTTTCCGTGAGTGGGCGTTCAATAGCTTGCCCCTCCTGTGATCTACTATTTTAATAGTACTATAAGCCAATAGGACCATCAACAAAAACCTACTAAAATAGCTAACATTCGATGAATTATAACAAGTATACTGATGCGAAATGGCTAAACTTGTAGTACTATGGAAATAGTAGAATTTTGCAAGATGAAAGCGATGGTGCGCATGCGAAGGTCCACGTTGGGAATAGCTCTGCTGTTACTTATGGCAATCGGTCTAGGTTTTTGGCTTTATCCGAATGCCGATCACTTCCAAACCCCCCCGTATACAACAGAAAAACCACTTACTTATTTATCGAAAGTAGCTGCCGGACCAGAAGGGAGCACCATTGTTATTGGCGATTCCCGTCAAGAAATTGTAAGGATGAGCAGCGAGGGCTCTATCGAAGAGCTCGTCAGGCAGGACTCCAATGATGGAAGCAGGCATGATTTTACGGAAATTGCGGTTGCTGCCGATGGCACCATTTACGTCCTGGATACGATATTGGATGGCTACGGTCTTTATGTCCAAGAGGAAAGAATCGTCAGCTATACCCCTGGCGATACGAAGGGAACGCTTCTTTATACCTATAAGGGAAGCGGAACGAACAAGCGTGTCGGCCTGATCAAAGGACTTCAGGTTGCCGGCGACAGTATTTATTTCTACATAAACGAAGACACAAGCGTCACATTGAATCGATTGTCACCCGCTGGGGGCAAGCCTGAGCAGACGATGGCGTTCGAGCTGCCGGCAGATCGCTATTTATCGGAGATTGTCGGTTATGAAGCGGGGCAAATCTATTATTCTACGAAGCGCGGGGCCATATTTAACGTGAAGGCAGACGGCGTTAGTGAAATGTCGTACCCCCTTGAGGGAATGGACCGCACGCGCAAAAACTTTCCCGAAGGATTGCTGCTCGGAGAGAATGGGCGGCTCTATTTCATTGACCGTCTCGTAAATGCGGTTACAAGCATGAATGCGTCGGACTCCAGCGATTTGATTACGGTCATTGACGAAGCTGCATTAAGTGCTTTGGCACCAAACGCGGAGAGCCTCGACATCATGGATTTAACGCTTGATGCCGCGGGACGCATGGAGCTGATTCTGGGCGACAGCAAGGTTACGCTTGGCGAGGACAAGAGTCCGGCAAAGGTATTAATGAAGCTAACCTATGATCGAAGCACCATCGTTAAAGGCTGGTTGACATGGCTAGGCGCTGCGGCGCTGCTCATCATCTTGATTGTTCTAATTAGGCTGTTCTACGTGTACGTGCTAAATCGCAGAATTTCTTTATTTTTCAAACAGGTTTTCGCTATCGTGCCTATTCTGATTATCGCAATGATCCTATTATCGAATTTTATTTACAATAGCTTCTCTAGCAAAATGGAGGACGAGATGCAGAAGCAGCTTTCGCTGCTTGCGCGGAACGGACAAAATATTATTAACGGCGACCAGTTAAACCGTTTGACATCGCCTAATGACTATATGAGCAAGGACTACCAAACGATTCGAAGCAAGATGAATTTCTTGTTCGAAAGCGAGGATCCTGCCAACCGCAAAGGCTTATACAGCACGCTTTACAGATATGAGAACGGTGAAATCTTCATAATCATGGACGATGATGACGGCGTTAACATGTATAAGCCCTTTCCCGTAAACGAGCTGAACCGGCTTGTCGTCGAGAACGGCGAGGTCGTGACGGATCGCTGGGAGGACGCGACAGGAAAGTGGCTTTATGCGATTGGCCCTATCTATGATTCCTCGAACAAGATCGTAGGTGTGTATGAAACAGGCCGCGACGTCAACGTCTTATACCAATCCAATCAAACCATCTATAAAAGCATTATGCGCAATATCGGACTGATTAGCGTTGCGTTGATCATACTGGTTCTCGCGGTTACCTATTACCTGCTGTCATCGCTTCGTAAGCTCCGCAAAAGCGTGATGGAGATGGCGAACGGAAATTGGGATGTGAGGGTGAACATTCGCTCGCAGGACGAGGTCGGGGACCTTGGCGAGCAATTCAACAGAATGGCCGTCCATATCCGGACCTACATTAAGGATATTACATCCTTTAGCGAGGCGTCGCACCGGTTCGTACCGCAGCAGATTTTCAAATACCTTGGCAAAAAGGGCATCACGGATATCCATCTTGGCGATCAGGTTCAGCAGAATATGACCGTTATGGTGGCGAACATCCGCTCATTCCACCAGCTGTCCAAGCAGCTGTCTCCCAAACAGAATTTCGATTTCATGAATGCGTTCCTTAAGCGCTTCAGCCCATTCGTGCGGACGGAGGAAGGACTCATTAGCAAATATCTGGGAGCAGGCTTCATGGCGCTTTTCCCAGCCCGCAATGAGGACGCGCTTCGTGCGGCGGTATCCATTCGCAGAGAACTTGTGTCTTATAACGAGAGCTTGAAGGCTTCAGGCTACGCTCCCGTCGATCTTGGCATGGCGATCCATAAGGGGCCGTTGATGCTCGGCATCGTGGGTGAGGAGCAGCGCATGGAAGGCAACGTGATTTCGGATGACGTTAACATTACGGCAACGCTGGAGCGGATGTCGGATACGATGGGAGCATCGATTCTCGTAACGCGCACTTTCTTTGAGCAGCTGCGCGCGCCTGAACGCTTCCGTTTCCGTCAGCTTGGGCGGGTTCGGATCGAGGGCAAGGATGAGCCGATTGAGCTGATCGATGTGTACGAGGGCGATTCGGATACGGAGCGGGGCTTGAAGGACCGGACGAAAACGATGTTCGAGAAGGGCATTATGCTCTGCCAAGAGGGCCGTTTCTTCGACGCGAGGGAAACCTTTATCGAGGTTATTAAAATCAACCGTTTCGACAAAGCCGCAAAGCTGTATTTCTACCTTTGCGATGAATATTACCAGAAAGGCTCGACTGAGGGCTGGAATGGAACGCTGGCTGTTTAATTCCAACATACATGGGAGGCGGGCAAATGATTGTGGGACAAATTCGGTTAAGTCGCTTATCTACGGCAGAAGAAGCAGAGAAAATCGTTCAGTTTTTATTATCGGATCATTCGTTTGACGATACACGCTATACGCCCGGTGAGTTGGTCCATTTCCATGAGCTTCCTTACCGAGCGTTAAATGAAGCAATCTATTTCTGGTATGCAGAGGACGAAGACGGCAATGTTATCGGCATTAACTGTGTCGCGGAAAACGAGCAAAAAACGGGCGGCTACAGCTGGGATTATCTCGTCGTCCATCATGATTACCGCAAGGTAGGCGTCGCAGCCATGCTGATGGAGCAAATGTATGATTTTTTGAAGGCAGAGCAAGCCAGATATTTGGTCACATATACATGCGATTTGCCGGAATATGACCGGATTCGTCAGGTTTTTGAGAAAAGCGGCTTTACGCTAGTCGGCAGATGCCCGGATTATTACTACGAAGGGGAAGACCGGTTAATCTATCATCGAAAGCTGGTTTAAAGGGAAATGAACATAGATAGAATATTGCGTGCCATCGGCGCCCGTCCTGAAGATCAGCGCAAGCTGCTTCTGATGGCGCCTGTTTTTTTTATTTGCGGCATATCGGAGATGCTTAATTACAACGGGTTCATGACACTGTTCAATCAGCGGTTCGGAAGCGAATACTTGCCCTATGTCTACGCTGCGGAAGCGGTTATTTTGCCGCTTGAGGCGTGGTTGCTGTCATGGCTGGCGGTTAAGCTGCCCAAACCAAAGCTGATGCGGGTATTGTATGGCATTTTGCTCGGCATCGTGCTGTTTAATGCGACTGTACTGCTAGTGCTTCAGGGCCTTGGTCTGGAAGCAAGGGCTTACTATCCGGTTCTGTTCATCGCATCGAGCTTCGTTGTCCGGCAGCAGACGCTGCTGCTATGGAGCCTTGCCGTAGACTTATGCTCTACGCAGCAGGCGAAGCGGCTGATGCCAGTGTTCGTAGGCTCCGCCACGCTTGGCGGGGTAGCAGCAGGCTTGCTCGCTCAACTCATTAGTTTAGCTTTCGGGCCAGAGGTCGTTTATGCGGCGGGGGGGCTGCTGCTGCTTGCGGCGTTGCCCAATTACCGCAAAGTTATCACGCGGTATTTGGTTCCGCTGTCTATTAAGATGGAGGCTAATGCACAGGAAGAAGAGCATGTATCGACCGCCGCCGTGTTCAAGCATGCGCTCAGGTCTCCTTTTTTGCTGACGGTCATTCTGTTGATGACGCTTATGCCGGCGCTGTATTTCCTCATGGAATACGAGTTTCTGAATGTAACCAAGATGTCTTTCCCGAGCGAGCAGGCCTTTAGCCGCTTCTTCGGAATGATTACGATGGTTTTGTTCGTGCTTGCGTTCCTGCTCCAGACCGTATCAGGAAAACTGATGGCTCGACTTGGCGCGAGCCAGATGCTCACGGCCATTTCCGGCGTATACGTGCTTTCCTTTGCAGCCGCTTTGTTTTTCGTGGGCGGCACGGCTGCATTGCCGATTATTTCGGTCGGCTACATGCTGCTGTATTTGCTACTGTATTACTCTGCGGAGCCCTCGTACCAGCTGTTCTTCAAGACGCTCCCGCTTGCACAGCGCGACAGCTACCGTTATGCAGCCCAAGGAATTGCGGCATCAGCCGGTATCATGATCGGAGCGGGGCTACAGTTTCTGCATTCGGGCTTCGGCTTGTCTTGGACGGCGCTTTCCTTTGTCGGATTCGCAGGAGCGGCACTACTGTTCGTGCTTGCCTGGTTCGGCAGAAGGTTTTATATGCGCGAGCTCGTAAGCAGCGTACAAACGATCGGCGAGCAGGATTTGGCCGAGCAATTCGATGAATTCGGTCGGGACGATGCTGCCATTGCCGAAGTCAAAAAGATGCTTAAGCTGCCGGCTGACTCAGCGAAGGAGATCGCATTGCAAATTTTGGCGAGGCTGCAAAATCCGAATGACCTTCCCGAATTGCTGGAGTTGATTGATGATCCGAATCCTCGAATTAGGGTCGCTGCGGTAAGGGCAATGAATTTGGAGAGTGCCGACCTTCATGCAATGGTTAAGGTTGCGGCATTTCTAGAGGATCCAGACGACGAGATGCGCGCGGAAGGCGTAAGACAAATCGGCAGAATGAAGCATATGGAGCATCAAGCGTTTTTCTTCCTTCGCCAAAAACTGCTCGATAACCATCCAAGCGTTGTCGCGGAAGCCGTTAAAGCGATGTACTCCTTTAATAATGCCCCTAGCCTTGAAGCCTGTGCGGAGGTTATTGACCGTATTTTGGATGAAGGCGGAGAATCGTCTGTTTATATTTGCCGTGTCATTGCGGAGCTGGAGCTTAGAAATTTTATTCCTAAGGTCGAACGGCTAGCGGAAGAGGCTCACCCTGCTGCCAGGGTAGCGGCAATCGCTTGTCTTGGACGGCTGCAGGTTGTCACGATCATTCCCATGCTGCTCGAGAAGCTGCCGCTTATGGATCAGGAGATGCTGAGAACGGCGACTCAGAGCTTTATCGCCATGGGGAATGGCGCGGTTCGGCCGCTGCTTGACAGCTTGCCGGACTCCCCGCCGAAGCACTGGAATTCAGCGATATCTGCACTCTCTGCGCTGCTGCCGGACGAACAGGTCCGTACGGTGCTTGCCGATGAGGCGCTAAAGCGACTTAGCGAGCTGGAAGCGGCTTTAGGTTATTCCGCTTCGCTACAGCGACTTGGCCAATCCGAGCTTTCGGAGCTTGCGCTGCGGCGCTGGCGCGAGGTTCGCACCTTTATTATTGAAGGGGTATGGGCTGTATTGACGAAGCTTGCGGACGAACAGGTCGTTGATGCAATCAGGCGCGCCGCAGAGGACGAGGATGAAGAAATTCGCAGCAATGCTTGGGAGGTATTGGCGGAAGGGATGGGCGAGCGGCGACTTTCCCAGTATCTGCTCACCGTCCTTGAGCGTGGAGAAGAAGGGACAGCCGTCGATACGGATAGCGATGCACTCGCCATATTGGAGAATGCAAGGCAGGGCAATGACGATTGGTGGCGGGAAATTGCCGCTGCTGCTTTAGTAGAGGAGGAGATGCAAGTGGGAAGCGAACAGCAGATAATGAGCCGCTTGAATAAGGTTATTTTTCTTCGGCAGGTTCCTTATTTCGCTGATCTGTCGCTGGAGGAGCTTGGTTTGATCGCGAACATTGCGGAGGAGCATATTTGCCTGGACGGCGAGAACCTGCTAGAGCGAGGCGAGCCTAATCCGGCCATGTATGTCATCGTTGACGGCAACATAGAGCTTACGAGCATCTCGGCAGCCGGCTGGGAAGGAACGATCGGCGTACTAGGCACTGGCGATGTGTGCGGCGTAACATCGGCGCTCGATCATACGGCTTCAACCGTAACGGCGCAGTCCTTGCTCGGCGACGTCAAGGTGCTGAAGCTGCTCGGCGAAAACGTTTCTAGGCTCATACGGCTGTATCCGGAGATCGGAATCGGCTTGCTTCGCGCATCGTTTGCCCGCATAAGGCTGCTTGAGGAAATGATGATGCGAATTGATTCTTAGCAGGAAAGAGTGCTTTGCGGTTGCAAGCATTCGTCAGATTGCATATAATATAGATTATTGTTTCATATTCGCAGCAAAGCAATGATGGAGAAGAGTAAGCAGTACTTTCGCACAGGGAGAAGACGCCGTTGATTGAGAGCGTCTTTACGGAAACAGGCTGCCGAAGATTCACTCCGGAGCAGACGCCTGAAACGCCACAAGCGGCTTGCCGCGCGGCGCGAGTAGGGAGTGTCCGGTTCCCGCCGTTATGGGGCTAAGGGATAACAATCCGCTATAGCAGTCAAGCGTTAACCGAATGAGGTTAATAGCGATGGCGCGAGCGTTGTCCGAATTAGGGTGGTACCACGGTTCTTTCGTCCCTTCAGGGAGAGAGGGCCTTTTTTTGTGTCAAGAAATAGGGATGAAGACATGGAGGCGAAGAGTAATGAAGGACAGATTGGAAGGATTGCGCGTCGAAGCGCTTCAGGAGCTTCAGCAAGTGAACACTCCGCAGCAGCTTAACGATTTGCGCGTAAAGTATTTGGGCAAAAAAGGCGCATTGACTGAAATATTGCGTGGGATGGGCGGACTGAGCGCCGAAGAGCGTCCGGTTATCGGGCAGGTAGCGAACGATGTTCGCGCCGCGATCGAAACGGTTATTGACGAGAAGCAGGAAGCGTTCCAGCAAGCCGAAACCAATAACCGCTTGCTGGCGGAAACCCTCGATGTTACCCTTCCCGGCAAGCAGCTGCCGACAGGCTCCGTGCATCCGCTGAACAAGGTGGCGCAGGAGATTGAGGATGTATTTATCGGCTTAGGGTACACGATAGCCGAAGGACCAGAGGTTGAAGAGGATTATTATAATTTCGAAGCGTTAAACCTGCCCAAGAACCACCCGGCTCGCGATATGCAGGATTCCTTCTACGTGACCGACGACATTTTGATGCGTACGCATACTTCACCGGTACAGGTTCGAACAATGAAGGCGATGAACGGCCAGACGCCGGTTAAGGTTATTTGTCCAGGCAAGGTATACCGCCGCGATGACGACGATGCCACGCATTCGTTCCAGTTCAACCAAATCGAAGGACTCGTCATCGGCAAAAACATCCGGATGAGCGATTTGAAGGGTACGCTGCTTCAATTCGTGCAGCAAATGTTTGGCTCGCAGGCGCAGATCAGGCTTCGTCCGAGCTTCTTCCCATTCACGGAGCCTAGCGCGGAGGTTGACGTTACCTGCGTGCAATGCGGCGGCAAAGGCTGCCGGATGTGCAAGCAAACGGGCTGGCTCGAAATTCTTGGCTGCGGCATGGTTCATCCGCGCGTGCTTGAAATGGGCGGCTATGATCCTGAAGAGGTTAGCGGCTTTGCGTTCGGTATGGGCGTTGAGCGCATTGCTCTATTGAAATACGGCATTGACGATATTCGTCATTTCTATACGAACGACCTGCGGTTTTTAAGTCAATTCGCAAGAATGTAGCAATGAGAGAAAGGATGATAACAGATGAATGTATCCTATAAATGGTTAAACGAATATATCGACCTGTCCGGCTTCACAGGGCAGGAGCTCGCGGAGAAAATGACACGCGGCGGCATCGAAATCGACGTTGTCGAATCCCGCAATAAAGGCGTGAACGGCGTCGTTGTCGGCTATGTGAAATCGAAGGAAAAGCACCCGGATGCCGATAAGCTGAACGTATGCAAGGTGGATGTGGGCACGGGCGAGGAGCTGCAGATCGTATGCGGCGCCAAAAACGTTGATGCAGGCCAGCTTGTTCCGGTTGCCGTTATCGGCGCGGTTCTGCCCGGCGATTTCAAGATCAAGCGCGCAAAGCTGCGCGGCGTGGAGTCGCAAGGCATGATCTGCTCGGCAAAGGAGCTCGGCTTGAATGAGAAGCTTCTGCCGAAGGAGCAGCAGGAAGGCATTCTCGTCCTGCCGGAATCGGCCAAAATCGGAACGCCAATTGGCGATGTGCTTGGCATTAACGATGAGGTGCTTGAGCTTGATTTGACGCCTAATCGTTCAGACTGCCTTAGCATGCTGGGCGTAGCCTATGAGATCGGCGCATTGACCGGTCGCGAGGTTCGCCTCCCGAGCGCCAATATTAATCATACGACCGTACGTACGGACAGCTTGGTCTCAGTGAGCATCAGCGCCCCAGAGCAATGCTCCCACTATTCCGCACGCTACATTAAAGGCGTGAAGATTGCGGCTTCGCCGCTATGGCTGCAGAACCGTCTCATGGCTGCAGGCGTTCGTCCTATCAATAACGTCGTTGATGTGACCAATTTCGTAATGCTGGAGTATGGCCAGCCTCTGCATGCATTCGATGCGGATCGTTTGCCAGGAGGCCGTATCGATGTCCGGCTTGCGAAATCGGGAGAAACCTTGGTAACGCTGGATGATCAGGAGCGCAAGCTTGAGCCTCATATGCTCGTTATCACGGATGGAGCGCAGCCGATTGCCTTAGCAGGCGTGATGGGCGGAGCTAGCACAGAGGTAACGGGCGCGACGGTTAATATATTGCTGGAATCGGCGAGATTCGATGGCGGTACCGTACGCAAAACATCGCGTCAGCTCGGCCTTCGTTCGGAGTCAAGCATTCGCTTCGAGAAAGAGGTTGACCCTGCGCGCGTCATTCCGGCGCTGGATCGTGCCGCGGCGCTTATTGCCGAGCTCGCGCAAGGCTTAGTCACGGAAGGAATCGTAGAGGCTGCGTCAGCGGAAGCGAAGCCGGCCAAAGTAGCGGTATCGCTGGACAAAATCAATGGCTACCTTGGCACGGAACTATCCCGTCTAGAGGTACAAACGATATTCGGGCGTTTGCACTTTGAGTATGAGCTATCTGACAGCAACGTGTTTACCGTGAACGTGCCAACGCGCCGCGGCGATATTACACGTGCGGTTGATCTCATCGAGGAAGTCGCTCGTCTCCACGGCTATGATGAAATTCCGACAACGTTGATTCACGGTGACGTGGTGCCTGGGTCTTTGACGAAGCCGCAGGCGATCCGCCGCGAGCTGCGCAAGCGTCTATCGGATGCGGGAATGCATGAGGTGGTCAGCTATTCCTTCACGGGACCTGAGCGGACGAAGCTCTTCCCGGCGCTTGCTGATCAAGCTCAGCCTGTCAAGCTCGCAATGCCAATGAGCGAAGACCGCAGCGTACTGCGTACGACGCTGATTGCACAGCTGCTGGAAACAGCCGCTTATAATCGCAATCGCAAAAATGAATCCGCTTTGCTGTTTGAAATCGGCAGCGTATTCCATACAGATGAAGCGCAGCTGACGCGTCTGCCGCAGGAGAAGCACCGCTTTGCAGCGCTGCTTACAGGCAATCGCTCGGACGCTCAGTGGAACGCGAAGGCAGCGCAGGTGGATTTCTACGATGCAAAAGGCATCCTCGAGACGGTATTCGCGGTGCTTGGCTTAACGGCAAGCGTTTCTTACGAGGCGGCGCAGCCGGAGCATTTCCACCCAGGCAGGACGGCAGCCGTCCTTCTTCATACGCCGAAAGGCAACGAGGTAATCGGCTATGTGGGTCAATTGCACCCAGCCCTTCAATTGGAAGCGGATCTCGCTGATACCTACGTGCTCGAAATCGGTCTTGATCTTGTGTACGATCTAGCGGATTCCGCGATTGCTTATAAAGTGCTTCCTCGTTATCCGTCTATGCAGCGTGATATCGCAGTCGTGGTGGATCATGAGGTAGCCGCTGCCAAGCTGACAGGCGTCGCATGGGATGTTGCCGGCGAGTTGCTGGAGTCGGCTCGAATCTTTGACGTTTTCACGGGAGAGAAGCTTGGCGCGGGCAAAAAGAGCGTAGCGCTGTCCCTCGTATACCGTCATGGTGAGCGAACGCTGACCGATGAAGAGGTAACAGAGCTGCACGGCAAGGTCGTTTTACAATTAGAACAATCTTTTGCTGCTGAATTGCGCAAGTAGGCAGGAAACCTTTAAAGCCGCATCGAAATAGTTCCTAGTGAGCTAATGATGCGGCTTTTTTCCTTTTGAACATGAGGCATAACGCTCGATGCAGGTCGTTATATGCCTTTCATTCACCGCGAAAAGAAAGCAGCTCCTTTATCTGGACGATAGACGTCTATGCTTGCTCTACTTGGACAATAGGAGGATTCGCCTTAATGGATGCTGAACAAACGGTAGTTACGGTTGATATATATGGAGTTCAATATAAATTAAAAGGTCATTCCAACGTGGAATATATGAAACGAGTCGCGACAGCGATAGACGAGAGCATGAAGAAGCTGGCAAAAGGATATCCGCGCCTCGATATGCCAAAGCTTGCGGTGCTCTCCGCGGTTCAAATAACGGAGGAAGTATTCCGGCTTCGTCGCGATAACGTTCGCCTTCTGGAAGAGGAAGCGAAGCTGAACCTGCTCATAAGAGAGCTGGAGCAGATTAGCGAACAGGCAGTGACGCTGAAGGCGGAGCTTGCAGAAACGAAGCGAATGGCGAGCGAGCAGCTGCAGCAAGCGAAGGATGCGGCAGAGGCTGAGCTGTCCGAGATGCTGGCGCTGGCAGCGGAGCAGGCCGCGGCAGAGAAAGCTGCGGCCGCCGAGGCGATGCAGCAGCAGGAGGCAGCCCTTGCTCTGCTGACACAGGAGCATGCAGAGCAGATTGCCGAGCTGCGGACGAAGAAGGACGAGCAGCTGGCCCAGGTCCAGTCTAAAAAGGATTCTGAGCTGAATGAGCTGAAACGGACGCTGGAAGCGCAGCTGTCGGAGGTGCGAAGCACGAAGGATGCGGAGCTTGCAAGGCAGAAAAGCCATCTTCAGCTGGAGCTCACCGCATTGCAAAGCCAGAAGGAGACGGAACTAGCTGAGCTGCAAAGCATGAAGGAGCTGGAGCTCGAGGAGCTTCAAGGCCAGAAAGAAGATGAGCTGGCCGAGCTGAAAAGAATAACGGAAGCTGAGATTTATGAGCTGAGGGAAGCGAAAGCGAGCTTGCAGCAGGAGCTTGAGCTGGAGAAGGACATCCAGCTTTCAGAGCTTGAAAGCAAGAAGGATAATGAACTGAGAGCACTGCGCGAGGAAAAAGACGAGCAGCTAAGTACGATGACAACGGTGCACGAAGCAGCTCTTCAAGCGGCAATCGGAGAGAAAGAGCAGCTGCTCGCCGAGCTTGCGGAGGGCTGGCAGTCCAAATGGGATGAGCGGGAGCTGAGCTGGCTTGCTCACGCGGAATCGTCGCAATTGGAGCTGGCACGCCTCAGCGAGGAGCGGGAACAGGCTTGGAAGGCTGAAACAGCAAATGCGGAGCAGGCATACCGCGCAGACCTGGAGCGCCGCAGAAACGGGTGGCTGGAGGAGCGAAGCAGGCTGCAGACGCAGATTGCGGAGCTCCAGCAAGGTTGGACGGCAGACAAGGATACGCTCGGAGCTCGCATTTCGGAGGCGGAGGAACAGCTCGTTCAGGCGATGGAGCAGGAAGAAGCGTCCCGAACCTCATATGCGGAGCTGGAGAGCCGATTAGAAGACAAAGAGAATGAATTGCAGCATGCTCAAAGCGAGCTTGCAGAGACGACCTTGCAGGTTGAAGCGCTGCGCGAAAGCCATGCCGGGTCGGCTGCTCAAATCCAAGAGCTTGAGCAGAAGCTTGTTCATGAACGCAGCCATGTCTCTGCTGCGGATAAGCGGGCTACGGATTTGCAGCAGCGCCTGAAGGATGCCTTGGAGCGTGAACAGCAGCAAGGACAGACTTTGGTACAGCTTGAAGAGCTGCAAAAACAGCTAGAGGAACAGGTGCTTCAGCTTCAGCTTGAGGTAGAGGAGAAAGCGCTTGGCGAGCAGGTACAAAGGGAAGAGCAGCGAAGCCTGCTGCGCACAGAGCTTGAGAATCAGCGCGAGCTGCTGCAAGCAGAGCATGAACAGCAGCTGGCTGCGATGGAGGAAGAGAAGCGCGAGCTGGCTAGAACGCTGCGCTTGGAAAACGAGGAGCAGCTAAGAATCGTCGAAGCGGAAAGCGATGAGCTGTTCAAGCAGCTATCCGCTGAGAGCAACGAGCGCTATGAACAGCTTGCCGCAGAGCGCGACGCTCGCCTTGCCTCATTGGCGGAAGAGCATGAAGCCAAGCAGAATCAGCTTGTTAATCGCCACGAGGAGCAGTTGCTGGAGCAAGAAAAGCAAAACGAGGAACAGCGTAAACAGCTAGCTCTTGATTATGAGAAGCAGCTTCAACAGAAGAATGCCGATCAGGCTGAGCAAGGCAGGAAGCTGGCCGAACAGCTGGAAGAGCAGCTTTTGGAGCAAGCGCTGCAGCAAGAGGAGCATGTGAAACAGCTTGCTCGCGAGCATGAGGAGCAGCTAAGGCAGAAGAAGGCTGAATTCGAAGGTCAGTACAAGCAGCTCGCCAACCAATACGAAGAACAGCTTCTGGAACAAGCGCTGCAGCAAGAGGAGCATGTGAAACAGCTTGCTCGCGAGCATGAGGAGCGGCTAGGGCAGAAGAAAGACGAGTTCGAAGATCTGCAGAATCAGCTTGTTAATCGCCACGAAGAGCAGCTGCTGGAGCAAGAAATGCAAAACGAGGAACAGCGTAAACAGCTAGCTCTTGATTATGAGAAGCAGCTTCAGCAGAAGGATGCCGTTCAAGCAGAGCAAGGCAGAAAGCTGGTTGACCAGCTGGAAGAGCAGCTTCTGGAGCAAGCGCTGCAGCAAGAGGAGCATGTCAAACAGCTTGCACGCGAGCATGAGGAGCGGCTAGGGCAGAAGAAAGACGAGTTCGAAGGTCTGCAGAATCAGCTTGTTAATCGCCACGAGGAGCAGCTGCTTGAGCAAGAAATGCAAAACGAGGAACAGCGTAAACAGCTAGCTCTTGATTATGAGAAGCAGCTTCGGCAGAAGGATGCCGATCAAGCAGAGCAAGGCAGAAAGCTGGTTGAACAGCTGGAAGAGCAGCTTCTGGAGCAAGCGCTGCAGCAAGAGGAGCATGTGAAACGGCTTATTCGCGAGCATGAGGAGCAGAACAAGCAGCTGGCTGACGAGTACGAGCAGAAGGCCAAAGCTTACGCGGCTCAGCAGTCAGCTCGCTCCGAGCAGCTGGTTGACCAATATGAGGAACGATACATTGCGCTTGCTGCCAAGCAGGAGGAAGAACGGGCTTTGCTGTCACAAGAGCAGGAGGATCGCATTCTTCAATTGGAGGCTGAACATGACGAGCATGTCAAGCAGCTGGCGGCAAACCAAGAGGAGCTGCTTCTGCAGCAGCAGCATGATTACGAGAGAATGCTTCAGAAGCTGCAGGCGCAGCTGGATCAAATCGAGCAAATCGCGGCTTCCGCAGCCCATGTGGAGCAATCGATGAAGTCGGAGATGGAGCAGCTGCAGCTTAGGGAACAGGAGCTTACCGAGCAGCTTGAATGGACGGCTGCCAGGGAGCGGATTGCTGCACAGCAGCTTGAAGCAGCATCGGCCCGCGAACGCGAGCTCGCCAACCAATTGCAAGAGCAGCAGCAATTCGCGGAGCTGGCCGCAGCTGAAGCTGACCGGCTTGCAGGTGAGAAGCAGTCGCGGCAAGCGGAGGAGAACGCCATGCGCGAGCGGCTTGATCTGGCTATGCAGGAGGCGGCAGCAGCCACTGAGCTCAAGGAGGAGCTAAGCGAGCATGCCCTGAAGCTTGCTAGAGAGCGCGAAGAGGCAGCAAGCGCTCTAGAGTCACTCTCCTTCGAGCGGGATGAAGCAACCCGCTCGGCTGAGAAGCTTGCAGGAGACCATGCCGACTTGCAGGAGCAGCACCATAAGCTGAAAAACGAGTATTCGAAGCTGCAGACGGAATATAATGAGTGGATTGAGCTCATTGAGCATAGCTAGCTGCCAGAGTAACAAACGTTAAAGTGTAAGTGTGCTATTTCAAAAGTCATTATGGGAGCTTTCAGTTTCCATTTGTTAAGCCGTATAGGTTAAAAAACCTTCAGCCCCACTTTATAGTGGGGCTGAAGGTTTTTTTGCGCATGTCATGGGAATGGCCGATTCTGTGTTACCTTTTGGGATCGCTCCTCCATGAATCAAGAAAAGCAGCATCAACCATAAGAAACGATCGTGCCTGTCGGGCCGCCAGCAGGCAGGCTAGCTAACCGGATCAGATCAGGCGTTACAATGGCGGGATCTTTGCCCGTCGCATGCATTTCTGAGCGAAGCGTCCCTGGATTATAGAGATTGGCTAGAATACCGTGCTCATGCTCCTCGCCCGCGAGCGTGCGCGTCAAAGATTCTAATCCGGCCTTGGCTGCGCTGTATGCGGCATAACCGCCTGCGCCGCTCCATGATAGCCCCGAGGTTATATTGATAATACGCCCGTATTTTGCTTTGCGCATAGCCGGCAGTACAGCTTTCGTCAGCAAAAAGGGACCCGTTAGGTTTGTTGCTATTTGGTTTTGCCAATCTTCGGAGGTCAGCTCGAGCACGGTACCGGATTCGAAAACCGCAGCGTTGTTCAGAAGAATATCGATGCGTCCGAAATGCGCGATAACAGCTGCGACGGCATCCTGCACCTGCTGTTCCTCCGCGACATCCGTTTGCAGAATAAGTGCTTCCTTTTGGAATTTCTCCTTTACGAGTGCCGCAGTCTCTTCCAATTTGGATAAGCGCCTTCCCAATAATACGATCTCCGCGCCTGCCGCGGCAAAAGAAATCGATGCAGCGCGTCCCAGTCCGCTTCCAGCTCCGCTAATAATGGCGACTCGATTGTGTAGGTTGCCCATCACCATTCCTCCATTCGCTGTTCATTTGTGAATATCTTATCAGAGGTGAAGCTGCAGGGAAAGAGCAATCATGATCCGAATGCGCGAGGACGGGCTAGAATCTAAAATTATTGCACCAAAAGGTAAAAACAAAGTGTACCCTTTGCAATTGTATAATGAGCATGGGTCGAAATTGAAAGCGGTTGCAAATCGACGAGAGAAAGGGTGCGGAAGAATGAATCAAACGATTCAACGAAAATGGGGAAAAAAAATGTTGTCGATGGTGCTTGCCGGGGTCCTCGTGACCAGCGTGTCAGCAAATGCCGGAACACCTGTCTATGCGGCGGAAAGTATTGTTTTTAAAACACAGGTCGGAGGGGTATTCAACGGGATGCCGTTGTTTGACGGCAATCCGGACCACTTGGACGCTTATGTGGATACGTATTTCGACTATACGGGCCTAGAGGGTCCGGCGGTTTATGTGACAGGCTCCCGCAATCATTACACGCTCACCCAAGGACCGAATGCGGGAAAAGTCATTCCGGGAGCGTTGGCTGCCGCGGATAACGTTCAAGGGGTATCGACCGACTTTCCTGCATTGGTCGGAATGGGACAAACCTGGAACAAGGAGCTGCTCGCTGATATTGGCAAGGTGATGGGGAATGAAAAAATCAGCTTGCTCAAAGTAAAGCAGGGTGAATCCAATATTCATGGCGGCGCCAATGCATCTGCGACGGTTGCCTTTACGGTAGTCAGCGATATGCGGATCAACCCATTGAGCGGGCGGTTTGACGAAGGTTATTCCGAGGATCCATACATGGCAGGCACACTCATTGATGAGATGGCATCTGGACTTAGCGGTATCGACCAGCCGGCCAGCGAAGACGGCTTCTGGATGCGTGCGGCTGTCGGTACGAAGCATTATTCGGTGTACAATGCGCAGTGGTTCCGCGAAAGCGCGAACAACAGCGCTGGGGCAAGAGCCATGTTCGAATACCAGACGCGTAGTCCGCTCAAAGGACTGGAATCTGGCGCGATTGCGGGTGTGATGACTTCGTTTGGACGTACGAACGGCATTCCCAACATTCTTTCGCCGCTGCAGCTTCACGCAAATGATTTCTCCAAATACGGGGCATACAGCTCGCCTGACTTTAACGGCGACGCCCACGTTTCGAGCTCCGGCAACCTTAGCAACGGCTATGATGCGAACTATGCAGTAGACCGTACCCATGCGACTGTGCTTATGGCGCTCGCTGAAGCGAATGCCGGCCGTCCGTCAGGGACGACGCCCGCGGATGTTCCTGATCTTGTTGCGCTCGTGAACAAGGGCGAGTATGGCATAACTGCCGATGATCTCATCAAGGCTGCGAGATCGCATGTGAACCAGATGGTGCGCGTGGGCATTTTTAACGAGGTGGATGAGAACGGCATTCCGAAGTTTTATCCATTTGCCCAAGACGCTAAAGACGTGCGTACGGCAGCAGCAGCAACCTATAGCTTGCCGGAGCATCAGGAAGTTGCGCTGCAAGCGGCACAAGAAAGCATCGTGTTGCTCAAAAATGACGGCGTGCTGCCGCTCGCGAAAAATAAAAATGCAGCCGTGTCCGGTGTGTATGCGGATGCGAGGTTCAAAACGACATATTCGGTAGGCACGACGCCTACGCTTCCGCAATCGGGAATCTCACCGTTGCTGGCGATCATCAATGCGAACGGCGCGAACCATGTCTCGTATGATCCAGCGGGCAAAGTCATAGCTCTTACGGCTATGGGCAATAATCAGACGGTTACGGCCAACGTATATGACCCGGCTGTTACCGCAAGCGGAGCTCAGCTTATCACGACGGCTGATCCGGTGAATCCAGCTGATACGGCCCAATTGTTCGAGGTATTCGATTGGGGTCAGGAAGGCTCCAGCTTGCTCTCGCTCAAAAACAACCGCTGGGTGACTTCACCGACCGCGAACAATGGGGTTGTAGGCAATACGGATGCTACAAGATTGAACTTGACTGATAATGACTGGGATCTTGCGGCTATGCTTGGCAATACGAGTGCGATTCCGCCAAGGGTTCGCATTGAAAATAACGAGGATCAGACGATCTCCCTCGTAGCGAACGGATACAGAAGCGGCTTCTCCGGCGACTTCACGAACTGGTATTACTCGAATGGCCGTTTCATTACGGCAGGCGCGGACGCTAAGCTGAAGGCAGCGTCAGCGGTACTCGGCAATGCCGCGAACGCAGCAGTTCGCAGCGCAGACGTGAAATTCAAGGAAACCGTAGTGAAGGAAGTTGGCGAGGATACGGTTGCACGTGCAGCGATTGACGATTACGCTGTCGTATTCGTCGGCGCAGTTCCTCGTCATAGCGCGGGCGAAGGCAATGATCGCTCGAGCCTGTACATGGGTGATGCCGATTATGAGCTGGTTGATAAGGTATCGGCTGCTTTCGCGGCAAAAGGCAAAAAAACGGTTGTTGTGGTGAAAAGCAGCTTCCCGGTAGGCATTGAAGAAATTCAAAACAATCCGAATGTTGCGGCTATCGTGTACCAGCCTTATGGCGGCCAATATGATTCGCAAGCACTGGCACAAGTATTATACGGCGATTATGCGCCAACAGGCCGTTTAACCTCTACCTGGTATGCCGATATGTCAGCATTTCCGGCTATTAATAAATATGTCGTTCCAGAAGGCAACAAAACCGCTTCTCTGGCAACGATTGATCCGCGGTTTACGCTTGACATGACGAATGCTGATCCAATCGAGTCCAAGCTTACCTATATGTACACAGATGCGCAGGTTACGTATCCATTTGGATTCGGTCTTTCTTACAGTTCTTTCTCGTACAGCGATTTCGCTGCCCCTGAGAGCGCAAATGGGGATGATACGTTTACCGTTTCTGTTAAGGTGAAAAACGAAGGCAGCGTGAATACTTCTGAAGTCGTTCAGCTGTATATTAAAAACAAGCAATCCGCTTATGGCGACTCCGCTCCCAAGCAGCAGCTTGTAGGCTTCGAGAAAGTTCATTTGGCTGCCGGAGAGAACCGTACCGTCACTTTGACGGTTGACGCCAGTGACTTTGGCATTTGGGATGTGAACCAGAATAGCTTCGTTGTTGAAAATGGCGCTTATTCATTGCTGGTCGGGTCTTCCTCCCAAGATATCCACGGCGAGAAGACGATTCAAATCAACGGCGACGATATTGCGACCCTGAAGGTTTATGAGCCATTTAATGTGTTTGACCATTCATTTGTCTCGAATGAGGTCATCTATCACGAGGTGTCCAAGGAGCGTACGGCTCAAAACCTGAAGGCAAAAAATGTGGTAGGCGGCTATTATGCGGTAAGATCCAAACAAAATGGCTCATACGTAGCCATTCCTAATGTGGATATGACAGGAGCCTTGCGTGTGAGCGCTTCCGTAGCATCCGATGCTGCAGGCGGAATTATTACTTTGCATGCAGATTCTCCAAGCAGCGCGCCAATCGCAATGATTGAGGTGCCGGCCACACAGCCTCGATCCTACACGATTGCAAATGCAGCGGTTCCGGTAACGGAGCTTGGCTATGTGGATGTTCATTCGGATTTGAGCAATACAAGCTTGAAAGGCGAGCATAATCTGTATGTCGTATTCAAAGCGGCTGACCTTCGAATTGACAGCTTGGCATTCGAGAGCGAAGCGGCTGTCAGCACGGCCAGCCAAATCAATGCAGGACAAGTAAATCCTATTATTGTGATTAAAAGCGACAGCGCTCCTTTCGCGGCTGCTGCGTCTAACACCGAGAGCTGGAGCTTTGATCCAGCGGCAAGCGGACTAACGCTCGGTTCGGTTCAAGTCAATGAATCCGGTACGGAAGCGACGCTTCAATTCATGGGAACAGCAAAAGTGGCTTCGATCAGCATTCACGCAAACGCAGCTGCGTTTAATGGCAATGTGACGGACAGCAATAAGCTCACCGTCGCGATTGCGGCAGCACCTGCAACCGGCGGCGGAGGCACTCCGGTCATCACGACGCCAGCCGTATCGATTACGCCTGGAAGCGCCGCTGATACCGCGAAAGTGAATAAAATCAAGGCAGACGGTGTTACCGTAGCTTCAGCGCCGGTAAGCATCAAAGTCAACCAAGTGAGCGGCTCCTATGCGGTAGCGACCGTAACGGTAGAGAAAGAAGCAGGCAAAAAGGTTACAGCGCTCGCTTTGGTTGCCGATGACGGCACGCTGACACCTGTGCCTGGCAAGCTAACGACGGATGCAAGCGGGAAGACAGTCATTAAAGCACTCGTTTCTACGAGCGGCACATATGTAGCTATTTCTTCCGAACGCGAGTTCAACGATGTGGCTGCCAATGCTTGGTACGCTAGCGAGGTCGCGAAGGCTAACAGCCTGCTGCTGATCAATGGCGTGACGACTTCAACGATGCAGCCAAGCGCTCCTACTACGAAAGCACAAACCCTGATGGTTGCACTGAACGTGCTTGGCATAGCTCCAATTACAAACGCGGCCGATGGGAAATGGTATGATGCGGTTGTGAGAGCGGCGGGTCAGCATGGACTGGTGAGTTATGACTCGCTGGCATCCGATACGCCAATGTCGCGAGAAGGAATGGCTGCCGTGCTTGCAAATGCCCTGAAGCATGCGGGTGTTGACATTACGCTGAGTGAAGCAGAGGTCAGCAAGCTGCTCCAAGGTTACAAGGACGCATCAAGCATTTCCAAAGAGAACCGTAACGCAATGGCGATTGCCATTAAATACGGTATTTTCAAAGGGACGCCTGCGCAGCAATTGCTGCCTGCAAGCACCATTACACGAGCGGAGCTGGCTGCTGTTGCCCTCCGCGCACATGGCACTATCGTGAACTTGATCCCTTAATTTAGTAGACAGAAAACAGCCTGCTCCTCATTAGAGGGCAGGCTGTTTTTGCTGGAAAAGTAAGTCTTTATAGGTTTCACACGATAAAATATTGTTCTATCTCTACGAGAAACGGATTCCGTCCTCTAGCAGAGGACGGCGTCAGGCGTTTCTTCTTGACGTATAGGAAAGGATATGAGTTTGCTCATCCTTTCCCGATACGTTTCTCCGAAACGATGGCGTCTACAGACAGGACGTGGTCAGGCGTTTCTCTTAAAATAAAGGAAAGGATATCCTTTCGCCTACTTTCTCTATATTGCTACGCGAAACGTAAGCTTAGCCGCCAGAGGACGGCTTCAGCCGTTTACGCTTGATGATCAGCTTTTTCTGAATTCCTCGGGTGTCGCGCCAGTCATTTTCTTGAATACCCGGAAAAAGTATTTCGGGTTGTCGAAGCCAAGCTGCTTGGCTACCTTATAAACTTTGTCATCAGAGTTTTTAAGCAGCGTTTTTGCTTGCTCGATCCGAAGCTGGTTAATATAATCGGTGAAATTATGCGATGTTTTTTCTTTGAACAAGAAACTGAGATAGCTTGGATTGAGATAAAAGAGCGATGATATTTTTTCAAGGGTCAGATCCTTGGTGTAATTTTTGTGGATATAGGTTTTAATATTTTCGATCACATTTTCGGACGCATAGACAGAGCTTTCCTTCAAGAGGTCGGCGGTGCCCATCAAGACCGTAAGCAGATACTCGCGAATCGAATCCAGATCAAAGGAGATGTTCAGCACGGATTCCAGACTTGAGGAGGGGGCGCCGTCGGCATGTGTCTGCAAATAGACGGACAGCATCTTTTTGACCTCTTGAATCATATCCCGGCTTTGCTCCTTCAACTGGGCGAGAGAGACGGCGGGCTGACGGATATAAAAGGCGAAAAAGTCGAGGACCAGCTCCTGAACCTTCAGGCTCTTGCCCGACTCCACCAGAAACAACAGCTCATGCGTTCTTTCCCAAAGCATGACATCAGGCCATTCGCCTTGCTTTTCGTACAGGTAACAGCGGCCGAAATCGGCAATCGAACGCTGATCGAGCGCGGTAATGGTTTCGTGATGGGCTTGCCGAAGCATGCCGATGTCGTGGAATACATTGCTGATGCCCACGCAGCCTTCGCTGCCTTTTCTCACGCTTACGGCATTAATGAGCTGCTCGGCTGTCCGTTTGGCGGATGCAAGCTTGTCCGAATCGGGCTGCCCGGCTGGAAACGAAATAAGGATAAAAGCCAGCTTGTCGCTTTGGGAATGGGGAATATACACATATTCCGGCTGCAGCTCATCGATATGCTGAGCATTCGAATCAGGCGCGTATACGGTAAGCAGAATAAACGCAGGAGCTGCTAGAGCCTCCTTCAAGCGAGCGGATTGAAAGGTGGGCAGCTTATCCCGTTGGTGAATGCCGATAATAAGATTGAGCAGGGATTGTACATCGGAATGGTAGCTGATCTGCTCATTTTCTGCGGTCTTCTGCACAACCTCCTGTTTGACGCTCTGATCCTTCTCGAGAGCTTCGATCGCCTGCTCCAGCGTGCGGTGAATCTCTTCGCGGCTGAACGGCTTAAGCAAGTAGCTGACGACCTTTGCCGAGATGGCCTCTTTCATGTAATCAAAGTCCGAGTGCCCGCTGATCACGATTATTTTTTTGTCGGGGTAGAGCTGATGGACGGTTTTCATTAACGACTTTCCATCCATCTCGGGCATGCGCATATCCGTAAAGATGATATCAGGGTTCTGGCTGCCGATTAGCTCTAAAGCATCTGCGCCGTTATCGGCTTCACCTGCGAAGGCTAGAGGCTCGCCATAGGATTGTATTTTTTTGAGCAGCCCCTTCCGAATCAAGGGCTCATCGTCTACGATAATGAATGAGTACATGCTGTTGTCACCTCTTCTCCCATTTAGACGGAACGGCAATTTTGACAGTGGTGCCCATGTTTTTCTCGCTAGTGACGGTCAGGCCGTTCTCCAAGCCATAATAAAGCGCCAGCCTGGAATGTACGTTTTTAATGCCGATGCTTTGCCTTGACCGTTGTCCGATCGCAGAAAATTCAGCAGGCTGGGACAGCAGCAGCCTAAGCTCTGAAACTTGCTCGTGCGACATGCCGACTCCGTCATCGCAAATTTCGAAAAAGACCATTTCTTCGCGCTCATAGCCTTTTATGGTGATGCTGCCTTTGCCCCGTTTGTTTTCTAAACCGTGATAAATGGCGTTTTCTACGAGCGGCTGCAGAAGAAGCTTCAGCATGTTGACCTGCAAGATTTGCTCGTCAATCTGTTTGTTGAACGTAATTTTATCGCCGTATCGAATTTGCTGAATCGCCATGTAGTTGTCTACATGCTGAATTTCCTCGGAAGCAGCGACTAACTCGCTATCGGTTTTGATGCTGTACCTGAACATATCGCCCAGCGCTTTCGTCATGACAACGATGCTTTCGACCTCCTCGATCTCGGCGATGCTGTTAATGGACTCAAGCGTGTTGTACAGGAAATGCGAGTTGATTTGAGCTTCAAGCGCTTTCATTTGCGAGTCCATCGTGAGGATCCTATTTTGGTAGCTCTCGCGGATATGCGTATCGATATCCTTCATCATTTTGTCGAATTCATGGTACAGTATGCCGATTTCGTCGACTCTTTTGTTGTCGGCTTTGATCGTGACGATACGCTCTGCTTTATTCCTGCGCATAACCTTCGTCAGCTGTATGATCGGCTTCGTAATTAAATTGGACAAGAAGAAGGAAAGGAGCAGGAAGATGACGGCGCATGAAACCGAAACGTAAATGATAAGCTTCTGCGAGATTCCGTACTCTTCATAGACCTTGGCGACGGAAATGTTGGCGATAACTTTCCAGTTGTTGCTCGGAATCGTTTGGATAACCGTTAAGCTCTTGGCATCGTTGAACTGCTGCTTGGTGCCCTCCATGGCAAGTGTCTTGCTTAGAAGCTCTTCTGGCAGATCTTCGCCAGCGAGACTGTTGGTGCCGTCAAACAATATTTTCCCTTTCTCATTCGCCAAGTAAATATTGGAGATGCTTGGAGCGGGATTCCGGTTCACCCCGGCGAAGATGTTCATGCTGCAATCCAGCATGAACACGCCAAGAAATTCATTGGAATTGGGATCATAAAGCGCTCTTGAAAAGCCGATGGAAGGCTTCGCATTAATGATGTAGGGCTTTGTTTCAACATCGCCGATGAACAGGTCGCCTTTGCTTGCAATAGTCTGCTTGTACCAATCGTCAGCGAAAGGAACGTAGTCGACCATAAGATCTGTTCCGTTGCCGTAGCTAATGAATTTCCCATCCGGCATAAAAAGATAAATACCATTAATGTAATTATAACCCAATAAAATATTCTCGAAAATAAGCTTCAGCTTAGCCCGGGTAATGAATATTTCGTATTGGTCATTCGTGTTGCGCAGCTTTCTGAGCTCGTCGCTAACGGTTGTGTAAGCGGTTGCGGTTGAGGATTGCTGCTGCACCGTAATCGAGATTCGGTCAATATTTTGCAAAATATCCTCAATGCTTTTCACCGAGTTGTTGATCGTTGTTGAAGCGACTAGGGAGGTCTGTTCATTGACAAGCTTGGTATAGCTGCGGTAAGAGCTTACGCTAACCACAATAATGGGCACAATGGATACTAGGACAAGCACGAGAAACAGCTTGGTTTTAATATTAAAAAAGAGCATACACGTATCCTCCTCGTTTGTCTAATCTAAAAATAGTGCACCAAATGAGCCAAAGCATTTATACTGTTTCTCACATTATTATAAAAGTGTGCTCAAGGCAATAGCGTTTCATGAAAAGCAGGAGAGAGCCAGCCTGCGACACAAACAATGAAAACAGGGGGAATTGTACGATGAAATCGGTTAAAACAATGGGACTCGCAATTCTAGTATTTTGCTTCGTTCTACTCAGTGCTTGCGGCTCCAACAACGGAGCATCGAATGCGACCAATGCACCGGCCGCAACGGACAGCGCAAACGATTCGGGAAATAAAGAGGAAGAAGCAGCTTCATCCGAGCCAATTACGCTGACCATGATGTTGTCCGGCAATAAAGCATCGGAAGGCGAGGATTTTGAACTAGAGACGCTTCCGCGCCTCGTGAAAGAGAAGTTCCCGAACATCACGCTAGAGGTGCAGAAGCTTCCGGATGACCAATACAACACTTCCGTTCGCACGAAGCTGGCAGCGGGGCAAGGTCCTGATATTTTCTTGGTTTTCCCTAAAAATGCAGCCGGCGGCGTTATTGATTTCGCGAAAGCAGGCTTCACGGCCGACTTGTCCGATCTGAAATTCTGGGACAACATCGGAACGGGTGCGAAAGACGATATGTCTTATGAAGGCAAGCCTTATGCCGTAGCGAAAGGCTTGGATTACCTAGGCGTCTACTATAACAAGGAAATGCTGGAGCAAGTAGGCGTAACCGAATTCCCGAAAGATTGGGCTTCTTTCCTTGAAGCTTGCCAGAAGCTGAAAGATGCGGGCATTACACCAATCGTGCTTGGCGACAAAGATCCTTGGGTGATTCAATTCGGTATGTATCCAATTGCGGCGAACGTGGTTTACCCAGATGAGATGGACTTTGACGTAAAGGTGCAAAACGGCGAGAAATCACTAAACGATCCGAAATGGGTTAAAACCATTTCGATGTACAAAGAGCTTTATGACAAAGGATATGTCGTGAAAAACTCGCTTGGGGTAGGCAGCGCGCAGGCTTCCCAATTGTTCATTGACGGCAAAGCAGCGATGACATTCACGGGCACTTGGGATTATGCTTCCATGACTTCGAAGGGTGCTGCTGAATTTACCCGCGGATTCGATTCGCTTCCCGGCAACGATGCAGGCAAGCCGACTTTCGTCTCTGCGGCAACAGCTGCCGGCTACGGAATCAATGCCAAATCGAAAAACCTGGATGCCGCAAAAGAAATTTTGAACTATCTGTTTGACGGAGAATCGGAATTGTTCAAAGCATTCGTTGCCGCCAACAGTTCGATCAGCGTCTATAAAGACGTTCCGCTTATCAATGAGCTGTTCAAAACCGTAAATGATAACTATCAAACGAACGGCAACTCGGTATACTTCAGCAACCAAATGTGGCCAGCTGGCGTTTCCGACGTCATGCAGTCGAAGTTTGCTGAAATTATCGGCGGTCAAAAAGCGACGCCGGAAGATGTGGCGAAAGCGATGGACGAGAAGTTCCAGGAGCTTTGGAAAAATAAATAATCTTTTGATTAAAGGGTAGCAGCAGCGGGGGGAAGACAGCCGTCTTCCCCGCCGGTATGAGGTTAGCTGGAGAGGATGGAGCAACATGAATTCGACTGTTATGAAAAAAACGATGTACTTTTTTGCAATACCGGCCCTCATTTTTTATCTGATTTTTTGGATTTTTCCGATTCTAAGATTGTTTCAATACAGCATCACGGACTATAACGGATTCTCACAGGCTTACAATTACATCGGTCTGGACAATTACAAGGCTCTCTTTAATGGAGATACACTCGGTATTTCCGTCAAAAATACGTTGATTTATACGCTCGTCACGGTCGTGCTTGGCAATATTATCGGCCTTGCTCTTGCGCTTCTCCTAAATATGAAAATTAGAGGAAAAGGGATTTACCGCTCCTTGGCTTATATTCCGACTTTGTTCAGCGCAATTGTAGTCGGATTCATCTGGAGCTACGTATATATGCCGGATTACGGCATGATCTCGTCCTTCCTAGATAAATTCGGCATCAATGACGACAATCTGAATTTCCTTGGCAGCTATTCCTCCGCATTATATGCTATTATTTTCGTGGAAATTTGGAAAAACATAGGAACAACGATGATTATTTTCCTTGCGGGACTGCAAACGGTACCGAATGATCTGCTTGAAGCGGGGAAAATGGATGGCTGCGGCCCTTGGCGCCTATTGAAGAATGTGAAGCTGCCGCTGCTCGCGACTGCGATTACGATCAATGTAACATTAAGTCTAATCAATGGCTTGAAGGCATTCGACTTCCCGTTCATCATGACAAACGGCGGTCCGGGAACGTCTACCAATACGTTGATTTATTCCATTTACAAGATGGCCTTTACGGAGCAGCTATTTGGCAAGGCATCGGCGCTAGGCGTTATTTCCTTTGCCCTGATTATCGTACTGACGGCCGCTTTCGTTATCCGCATGAATAAACGGGAGGTGTCGGCATGACCATCGGTTCCTTGACCAAAAAGACGCTCGTGCAGCTTTCGGTTATTATCGTAATGGCTGTCAATTTAATTCCTCTCATTATTGCGTTGTCGACTTCGCTGCGCGATCCGAATAACAATGCCAATCCGCTTCAATTATTTAGTGAAATATCCTTTGCGAGCTACCGTACAGCGTTTGAGAGAATGCATTTCCCGCAAGCGCTTATGAACAGCATTATCCTTACCGGCATATCGGTCATTGTTGTGGTGCTGCTGGCGGCAATGGCTGCCTACCCGATGGCTCGCCTCCAGTCCAAATGGAGCAAGTTCCTTTATCTGTTTTTTCTATCGGGCTTAGTCGTGCCTTCCCAAATGGTGCTTATCCCGATCGTGCAGATGATTAACTCGCTTCATATTCCGACTTCGCAGTATACGCCGATTCTGATGTTCATTACATGCAGCCTGCCGTTCTCCACGTTTCTATACACAGGCTTCATTAGAAGCGGCGTGCCTGAAGAGGTTGAGGAGGCTGCCCATATTGATGGGGCTGGGCTGTTCCGCAGATTTTGGCTTGTCGTATTCCCGTTGCTCCTACCGGTAACGGTGTCGGTCATCATTACGCAAGGCGTATGGATATGGAATGATTATTTCTTTAATATGATCTTCATTTCCAGAGCCGCTGAATCGCCGCTGCCTTTGGCTATGCTCGGCTTTCTAGGGGATCAGCAAAATCCGACGCAGTGGAACGTGCTCTTCGCGGCTTGCTTCCTTTGTGCGCTTCCGCTGCTCGTAGCCTTTCTCTTCCTGCAAAAATACTTTGTAGGCGGCATGACGGTTGGAGCCGTCAAGGGTTAGTTCGAAAAAAAATGAACCGACTGGCGTCTAAAGGATGGAAAGAGCAAGGGCTGTGCCACTGATCGATGAGATCTGCGGCACAGCCCTTGTTTTCATGCGCTTTTCATTTACTCAACGACCAGCGTAGCTTTCATTTCTCTGTGGCCAGTACCGCATGGTACCGTACAGATCATCTCGTAGCTGCCTGGCTCGCTTATGTTGACGGCAACGGTTTTGCCGTTTGCAATCTGATAGTCGGTTTTTTGGATTTGCAAGCCGTGCAGGCCGCTAACGGAGTCCAATTTAAGATTGACCGTTTCACCGGCTTTGATCTTATATTCCTTCTGGTCGAACTTCCAATTGGATGCGGTCACGACTAGATCGGACGCTGATCCGCTGTCCGCGGCGGTTGTGTTCGCTTCCTTGTTGTCTTCTTTGGCGGTATTTGCTCCGCAAGCCGCAAGGACGAATACAAGGCAAAGCGCGCTTGCAAATAGTAACCATTTTTTCATGAGTGAGTTTCCCCCTTCTATTCCCGGCATTTGTTGCTAGTCCGAGTTATCTCTATTGTAGCCTAAATTCCGAGCCGTACAGACATGACGATATGGCAAACTTTTGAATAAGCTGTGAATGAATGATGAAGTCCGCAACAGCTCCTGCTCGCAAAAAGCAGCCCTTGAACGCTTTGGAAGGCGATCAAGGGCTTTTTGTATGGAAGTTGATTCGTTAATCGCGGTCGCGTCTGCCGGCTTCATACGGCGTGCTCACCGGGATGAACAAATCGATAATACCGATGACAAGCGCAGCCAAGATTGCACCGAGCAGCGTCACGGTTACGCCGCCTACGATAAATTGAGCGATCCAAATGACGGCCGCACTAGCGATGAAGCCGACGATGCCGCGGCCGAAGGGGGTAACCCTTTTGCCAAATATTCCTTCAATAACCCAGCCAAGAGCGGCGATAACGAGAGCAAGAAAAAAGGCGCTCCAGAAACCGCCTACGCTAAATTGGGGAACGATAAACCCTACCAGCATTAACACAAGCGCGGCCACGATGAACCGGATGACATGTCCTAAAAAAGTCATTGCGCAAACCTCCTTTTAGTGTGCGTAAAAACCTCAGCCATGCTGGATCTTTCCGCCGTTTGTAGCGAAAGCTGCATTGTAAGAAAGCTCGTTCAATACTATTGTGACCAAACGCGCATCATTTATGTATGAATCAAAGGTTCACACCGTGCATCGCAGCCGCGGTTCGGCTATAATAGGAAGGCGAGAGGAGTGTTATTTGTTGGACACCAAAATTTTGACGACACTTGAATATCCCAAAATCATACATAGATTGTCACAGCATGCGGCGACATCGCTCGGGAAAACGATTGCGGAAGCGCTTCAGCCGCTGTCGGACCTGGAAACGGTCAAAGCAACGCTGCAGCTTACGGATGAAGCCTATGCGGCTGACCGCTTAAAGGGCAGCGCGCCGTTCGGAGGCGTGGTCGACATTACCGGGCCGCTTCATCGCGCCCGCATCGGGGGCACGCTTAATCCTGAAGAGCTGCTTAACATCGCGGCTACCTCCAGAGGCGGACGTCGCGTGAAGAAGCATATCGGCTTGCTTCATGAGGAGCATCCGATACCGATGCTGCAGCAAATCGCGGATCAAATCAGCGAGCATAAGCAGCTTGAGGATGCGATATTCGATTGCATTGACGATCAAGCAGAGGTCATGGACAGCGCAAGCGCCGAGCTGGCATCCATCAGGCGCGAGCTGAGAAACGGCGAATCGCGCATCCGCGAGAAGATGGATCAAATGGTTCGTTCGTCCTCCGTCCAAAAGATGCTGCAGGACGCAATCGTCACGCTGCGAAACGATCGGTACGTGATTCCCGTAAAACAAGAGTACCGCTCTCACTTCGGCGGCATCGTGCATGACCAATCCGGATCCGGCGCAACGCTGTTCATTGAACCGGAAGCAATCGTTGCCATGAACAATAAGCTGCGTGAGCTGAAGGCAGGCGAGCTGCGCGAAATCGAAAAGATATTGCAGAAGCTTACCGCCCTTGCTTCGGATTACGTGGAGGATTTGATCTTTAATTTGGATCTGCTAGGGCGCATTGACTTTGCTTACGCGAAGGCACGGCTTGCCCATGGCATGAAAGCGACGCAGCCGCGTATGAATGACAGAGGATTCCTTAAGCTCAAGCGCGGCCGCCATCCGCTGATCGCCTCTGAGCTGGTCGTTCCGATCGATGTTGAGCTCGGCAATCAATACACGGCGATTATCGTAACGGGCCCGAATACGGGAGGCAAGACGGTCTCCTTAAAAACGATCGGCTTGCTTAGCTTAATGGCCATGTCGGGCTTATTCGTTCCGGCAGAGGACGGAAGCCAGCTTTGCGTCTTCGATGCCATCTATGCCGATATTGGCGATGAGCAAAGCATTGAGCAAAGCTTAAGCACATTTTCAAGCCATCTGAAGAACATCATTCGCATTCTGGGCACGATGACCTCGAAGAGCCTTGTGCTGCTTGATGAGCTTGGAGCGGGTACCGACCCTGCCGAAGGCTCGGCGCTTGCGATCGCGATCCTTGAGCATGTGCATGCAATGGAAAGCCGTATCGTAGCAACTACGCATTACAGCGAGCTGAAAGCATACGCTTATAACCGCAAGGGAGTCATTAATGCGAGCATGGAATTCGATGTCGCGACGCTTAGCCCTACTTACCGGCTGCTTGTCGGGGTGCCGGGACGAAGCAACGCGTTCGCAATCGCGGAGCGGCTCGGACTTCCCCGCACGATTATCGAGCATGCGAGAGGCGAGGTAAGCGAAGAGGATCAACGGGTCGAGAACATGATCGCATCGCTCGAGGAGAACCGGTTGGGTGCCGAGACCGAACGCCAAACGGCAGAATCGCTGCGCCGCGAGATGGAGACGCTCCGTGCGCGCCATGAAGCAGACCGCGAGCGGTTCGAGGAGCAGAAGGAAAAGCTTATGCTCAAGGCGCAGGAGGAAGCGCGTGAGGCCGTTATGAAAGCGAAGCGCGAGGCAGAACAAATTATTGCCGATTTGCGCAAGCTTGCGATGGAAGAAGGCGCCTCGGTTAAGGAGCATAAGCTGATCGAAGCGCGCCGCAAGCTGGATGAAGCGGCACCGGAGCTGCAAAAATCCAAACGAGGCGGATCCAAAACTTCGGCAAAGGCCGCCAAGATTGAAGCCGGGGACGAAGTAACGGTATATAGCCTGAATCAGAAGGGAACGGTCGTGGAAATTCATGGCTTGGATGCTACCGTTCAGCTTGGCATTATGAAAATGAAGGTTGCGCTTGATGATTTGGAGCTCTTGAAGGCTTCGGCTTCCACGAAAACGCAGCAGCCGAAGCAAGCTGCCAGCCTTAAGCGTTCCAAAGAAGAGAATTTCAAAATGGAGCTGGATTTGCGGGGCGAGAACTTGGAGGAAGCGATTCTAGAGGTAGACCGCTTTCTGGATGAGGCTTTCTTGTCGGGACTCGCACAGGTTGCCATCATTCATGGCAAAGGCACGGGAGTGCTCCGCACCGGCATTCAGCAATATTTGCGCAGGCACAGCCATGTCAAAAGCTTCAGGCTCGGCAACTATGGCGAAGGCGGCGTTGGCGTGACGGTTGCGGAACTGAAATAGGCTGCAGCCGTCAGGTGCCAAGATCGCCTGATATGGAGGAACAGGGAATGAGTAATGAAGTCGATAATCTGCTAAGCAACCCTTACGCAGCCTCACTCGTTTATGTGTCAGTGACGGTCTTGTCCCTTGTCGTCTTTTTATCTTGTTTCGAGCTTGTGACCAGATACAAATGCTGGAGCGAAATCAAGAAGGGCAATGTAGCCGTCGCGATGGCGACAAGCGGGAAAATATTTGGCATATGCAATATTTTCAGATTCTCCATTGAATCGAATGATTCGGTTTATCAAAGCCTCATCTGGGGAGCTTTCGGATTCGTCATCTTGATGGCCGCTTATTTCTTATTTGAGTTTCTAACGCCCGTATTCCGAATTGACGATGAAATCGCCCGCGATAATCGCGCCGTGGGACTAATCGCGATGATCATCTCGGTATCGCTATCCTACGTCATCGGAGCAACGGTCATTATTTAATCCGGAGGAAATCATTTTGAATGTATTATGGAAGATTTTAATCGTCGTCGCTATTTTGTTTTTTGCGTTTGGCGTCGTTTATCTATTGAACAATTAGAGGGGAAGACAAACAATGGAAGAGCATTTGATTTGCCCATGGTGTTTGACAGAGATCGTATGGGATGAGGAAATCGGTCCTGAATCGCATTGCCCGCATTGCGACAATGAGTTAAGCGCCTACCGGACGATAGAGCTTGGTTATGACGAGGATGAAGTTGAAGCTGACGAGCATGAAAGAGCAGTCCAAGCGTTGAAAATTAACGATACGCACCGGGCTGCGAAGCATAACGATTCTGACTCGGACCAAGAAGAGTGGGACGAAGATGAGCAGGAGAATGATTCCGATGACCCCGGGCATAAACGCTGGCTGCAAGAGGATGATGGTTACCGCAGCGCGGATACGGCTCGATTTGCCGTAGAGGAGACCGTACAGCGGGTGCTTGACGATCAAGACGAGGTGCCGGAATGTCCGGTTTGCCGCTCCTATATGATTGAGGCTGGCGTACAGCTCGTTGGTGAGCAGCAATTCGAGGCAAGAATCGCTCCTTCGCTTGGCGGACCTGTGCTCACGACTCCATTTAAGCTGGCCTTGTATGTCTGCCCTGCCTGCTACCACACGTCTACGCTGCTTAGTCAAAGCGACCGGGAGCAAATGCTGAAACGGCTAACGCCAAACGAGTAGGTGCGGCTGGATAAAATGGTCGGGCATGGCTTGCGCGGAAAGAGGGAATCTTACAAAACGTAATTCGGAAACGCGAAGGGAAGGACTTGGAATAGGGTCCTTCCCTTTTGGCAGGAGGAATCGTTTTGGCGAAAACCTTAGACAAACAAGCCGTTTTATTGCTCGTGGTCCAAGCGCTGTACGGCGTTGCAAATGCTCTGTCAGGGACGTTTGTTCCCGTGTACTTATGGAAAGCAAGCCAGTCCTATTCCCTGATCGGTTGGTTCACCATGGGCCAATATGTGATGAGCGGATTAACATTTTGGGTGGCTGGCAAATGGGTGAAAGAGCATAACAAAATGAACAGCCTGCGTGCAGGCATCGTATTATCAGGCGTTTTTTATTGCACCGTTCTGCTCCTTGGCACGCAAGCAAAGCTTTATTACGTGCCATTAGGCCTTCTGAACGGCATGGCGCTCGGTTTTTTTTGGATCGCGTTTAATGTGGTTTACTTCGAGGTGACCGATCCCGATAACCGCGATCGATTCAATGGCTGGGCGGGGCTGCTGGGAGCGGCGGCAGGTATCGTAGCACCTTGGGTGTCCGGCTTGCTCATCACCTCCATGCATGGCGAGAAAGGGTATCGGCTCATTTTCACCATATCCCTCGTTATATTCGCGATTAGCGTCGTGTTGAGCTTTTGGCTTAAGAAGCGGCATGCGGAAGGCAGCTACAGCTGGCTGCACGGCTGGCGGCAGCTCAGACAGAAAGGAAATCCTTGGCGGCGAATGTTTCCCGCGATTGCGGCGCAGGGCGTGCGCGAGGGCGTATTTATGTTTCTTGTCGGACTAACCGTATATGTAGCTACCCAAAACGAGAGCAAGCTCGGCACTTTCTCGCTGATTACTTCCCTTGTCGCGCTTGTCAGCTTCTGGTTAGTCGGAAAGAGGCTTAATCAGAACAATCGCAAGCGGGCCATGCTGCTCGGAGCCGTTATGATCGGAATCGTCATTTTGCCGCTGTTCTGGAAGGTAACCTATGGCACGCTGCTGATGTTCGGTATAGGTACGTCGCTTTTTATGCCGTTTTATATTATTCCGATGACCTCGCGGGTTTTCGACCTGATCGGGCAATCGGAGGAGAGCGCACGGGAGCGGGAAGAATTTATCGTGCTGAGGGAAGCTGGCCTCGTACTCGGAAGAGTCATTGGCCTATCGTCATATTTGATCGTATTGCCGCTTAATCATTCGACAACCGCGATTACATGGCTTCTGTTCGCGGTCGGAGTGGTTCCGATTGCGGGCTGGTGGTTTATGAAGCCGTTTTTGAAGGAGCAAAGCGCTTAACATAAGTGGAGAAGAGGACTTACAATGCCTAGAATCGTGAACGACATTACGCAATTGATTGGAAATACGCCGGTCGTAAGGCTTGGACGCCTGCCGGAAGCGGGAAGCGCCGAAGTCTATGTTAAGCTGGAGCGATTTAATCCGAGCGGAAGCGTTAAGGACCGTGCCGCCCTTTCTCTCATCAACGATGCGGAGCAAAGGGGACTAATCAAGCCGGGAGACACCATCATTGAGCCAACTAGCGGCAATACCGGAATCGGTCTTGCCATGAACGCGGCAGCCAGAGGCTACAAAATGATTTTGGTCATGCCGGATAATATGACTGCCGAGCGGATTAAGCTATTGCAGGCATACGGGGCGGAGGTCGTTCTCACCCCCGCCGCAGAAAGAATGCCCGGCGCCATCCGTAAAGCGGAAGAACTGCAAGCAGACCGTCCTGGCAGCTATATTCCGAATCAATTCGAGAATCAAGCGAACCCGGATATTCATCGGTTAACGACTGCCGTTGAAATTGCGGAGCAAATGGATGGCAGGCTTGATGCGTTTGTAGCAACGGCAGGCACTGGGGGGACGATAACCGGTACGGGAGAAGCGCTCAAGGAAGCAATGCCGAATCTCTACGTGGCGGTTGTGGAGCCTCAGGGGTCTCCCGTATTGTCAGGCGGCGTTCCGGGACCGCATAAGTTGGTCGGGACAAGCCCCGGATTCGTGCCGACCATCCTTAACACGAAGGTTTATGATGAAATTATTCAAGTGTCCGATGATCATGCGCTTACGACGATGCGAGACCTTGCTACAAGAGAAGGCCTTCTGCTAGGTCCTTCCTCCGGCGCGTCCGTATGGGCAGCCATGCAGATCGCAAAGCGGCTTGGCACCGGAAAACGCGTGCTCTGCATTGCTCCCGATACGGGTGAGCGCTACATGAGCATGGATATCTTTTAAATAAGTCAAGTTATGCACTTATGCCCATTCCTGCAGTGAACGCTTCACAATGGTACGACGCTCTTGAATATAGGTGCGGAAGAAGGCAGGCTCCGATAGAAACGTATCGTAGCTTGCCTTTCTTGTATAGTCGTTCCGAATCGCCGGAGACAGGCTCTCGTGCATGCTGGACATGACGGGCCCTAGCTTCTCCAACGTGAAGTGCGATTGCAGCAGCCCTTTCATAATGGACTTATATTTTCTGCGGCAAGCAGGAAGCGTAAGTAGCTTTTCCGTTAACGCATTGTAGCCTTGCAACCGTACGAGATCGCTTCCGCAAGGCTTTCCATAGCAATTTCTTCCCCAGGTTCCCTCGTAATCCCATGGAATCATTCGGTATTTCCCGCTTGGCAAATGCTCATATAAAGCATAGTTTTGATCAAATCCATCATAGTTTCCCGTTAATACCGCTCCGGCTAGCCACAATAAGTATTGGGATACGTCGAGTCTTCTTGCGGTATGTTTGCGCAGCTTCTCTCCCGATAATCGATTCGAGCCCCTAATGAATGACACCAGTCTGCTTTTTGTCCCCGTTTTTCCTTGCATCAGCTCATAGCCGTCAACTAATGATGCCTTCTTATCCTTCGTTACCGGGTCGATTAAGCTGAAATCAGCACTGTCATTCACTGCGTAGAGCAATGACTTGCTGCGAATGCTACGTTTCTCGAAGAAGAGCGAATCAACAGCTTCGATTTCCAAATAAACGCCTTGCGCAATCCCGTTAATGATTAACCAGAAATGGTTCGTTCGAGGCGAAGGCACGCCAATGGTATTGAAAAAGTGAAAGGAAAGCGCGTTGCGTATCATGGAGGGGTCGTCATACTCGGCATTCCAATGCAGCGTTCTGCCATCTTCCAGCCGGACCTCGTAGGATTTTTTGGCATAGTTGCGCGTATGGCCTCCCCGCAAGCCGAATTCTGCTTTGAACGTATGCTCTTCCATTCCGAGTTCAGCCGGCTTGAAGTCTTTTCCCCATGCATTCCCCTTTATTTCCTGCAAGTCTGAGTCCGTGATGCGAATCGTACGCACAGGCAAGGCAGCAGCCATTCCATCATCTCCCGCGGCAAAAGATAAAGCCCACCTCGTTGCGATAGGCTTCTGATCTTATTACCGTATTCAGCATATGCCCAGATGGTCACAGCTTCGGAGCCGCGAATGACGATGTGTATGCCGGCAGCGTATTCGTCCCTATTGACTCTATCTCTAGCAATGACAAAAGACACAACTTTCAATAAATAGATAGTAATCTAGTACCGCTACTATAGGGGATACATATAAATATATTACATATCGAGCATCATGATAGATGGAGTGAAAGACGCTTGGGAGGGATGTAAAGCTAGAAGAACAGAAGGTTAGCGTTCAGTCAGATGTCGTTTGCTCGGTAAGGCTTGAATCTACTAATGATATTATCGGAGGGATTTATTTATGAGTTATTGCTGTAACAATCAGAACGTTGCTGGTCAAATGGATTCGAATAACAATCACAGATGTCATAGAAGCAATGGACAAAACGATGATTTTCTTCAAAGCTTGGTAGGCAAAAACGTTAAAATCAACCGCGGGGGTCCGGACTCCATTCAAGGCAAGCTTCTTGCAGTAAAAAGCGATTATCTGGTCGTGAATACGAGAGAAGGCGTTGTTTACGTCGCAAAAAGCCATGTTAAAAGCATCACGGAGGTGGCATGCGGCAAAAGCGGCGGCAATAAAAGCGGCGGCAATAAAAGCGGTGGCAATAAAAGTGGTGGCAATAAAAGCTGCGGTCATAAAAGCGGACACCGCGACCCTAGCTTTATCAAAGCGAATAATTTCCGTGGCGTAATCCGCGCATTGAATCAAACGTTCGTACAAATCAACTGGGGCGGGCCTGAGCGGGTAGAAGGCTTCTTAGCCCAAGTAAACAACAATTCCGTTCTGCTTGTATCAGGTAGAGAAGCGATTCAAATTCAAATCGACCACATCAAAACGATTAAAGAAGTGAACTGCGGCCGTTCGGGCGGCAATAACAGCACGGCTAACAATTCCGACAGCAACAAGAACAAAAACGACAATAAAAACGACAACAAAAACGATAACAAAAGCAACAAATCGCAAGGCAACCGCAGCGGTGGAAAAAACCGTGCAAACGCAGCTTCTGTCAAAATGGTCTCCAAGGCTCCGCGTCGGTCGGTAAAGTAAGGCTAATGGTTGTTGCCAGACAAAGTGTTTATCCTTTGTCTGGCTCAATCCTAATCGGATGAGAGGAGGTTGATTGCATGAAAACCCGTCATCCGCTGCTTGACCGGCAGGTCGAATTGGAGATTTCAGGAAAAGTAGCGCCTATACGAGGTAAACTGATTGAATTTGGTCAAGATATATTAGTGCTGCACAACGGAACGCAATTTCTTTATATCCCGCTTATTCACTTGCAGCAGCTTCGGCTATCTACGCGAGAGGATGAAGAAATCTACGAAGTACCGGAAACGCCTTTCGAGCCCTATAACGAGCCTGTTTCCTACCGCAAAATGTTAATGAACGCCAAAGGCATGTTCTCGGAAATTTATATTACAGGAAACCAGTCGATACACGGCTATCTAACGACCGTAATGAACGATTTCTTCGTTTTCTATTCGCCCGTTTACCATACGGTAATCGTTTCGCTGCATCATATGAAATATTTAATTCCGTATACGCCGAACGTAACCCCCTACACGTTAACGCCTGAGCAATTCCCTCTGAAGCCATCCCCGCTAACACTGGCAAGAACCCTCGATCAACAGCTTCGCAAGCTTATCGGAGAATTTGTTGTGCTTGATTTAGGCGAGAATTCGAACAAGATCGGCGTGCTCAAAAGCGTCGATCAAAACATGATAGAGCTGGCAAATGCCAGCGGGAATGCTGTTTTCCTTCATTTTGATCATGTCAAAACCGTTCATATTCCTTAAAACGCGGAAGAAGATGCTTTGCCGGCAAACGGCATAAGCATCTTTTTTTGATAGATACGAATTTTTATGTTTTCACATGAAAATATGCTTATCTATCTCTGCGAAACGACTGCTATTGCCACATGGCCGGCTACAGCCTTTACGTTTGCATGTAAAAACGAAATTTGGATGCATTATGAAAGGCATTAAGGGAACATTATTTTGTAAGGAAGTGATTGGTAATGAAGATAAAACCATTTGGCATCTTACCCGTCATGTTTATGCTGATTTTGTCTGTCGGCCTCGTGAATCATGTACTGGTGGTTCCGTTGCTGCTTGATGTTGCCAAACGTGACGCTTGGATATCGGTGTTAGCGGAGCTCGTTATTGTTTTGCCGTGGACTTTGCTCCCTATATATGGAATTTTGAAACGAATGAACGGAATGGCTATCGACAAGTGGCTCGCGGAATATATTCCCCGGTGGCTTGCAGCATTCCTCATAAGCATGCTGCTGCTTGTCCAATTATGCACGGCGCTCGAGACGCTCATCACGACGGCTTCTTGGACCGCCACAACCTATCTGCCAAACACACCCTCACTAGTCGTATGTACGGTGTTCTTAGGTCTGTGCATATTTGCCTCCATATCCGGGCTGAGAGCGGTCGCCTACGTTAGCTGTATATTATTGCCGATTGTAGTTCTGCTGGGCGACTTCGTCATGTCAGCCAACATGCCGCATAAGGACTACCATTACTTGCTGCCTATGCTCGAGAACGGACCGAAGCCCGTTATGCATGGCGTGTTGTTTTGCGTGACCTCATCTTGCGAGCTATTTGGGCTGCTATTTATTCAGCACCACGTGAAAGGGACGTTCAAACGCTGGCACTTCATTGTACTCGTCCTATTTCTGGCATTGCTGACGATTGGGCCTGTAACGGGAGCCATTACGCAATTCGGGCCGGAGGAAGCGGAGGATCTCCGTTATCCCGCCTTTTCGCAGTGGAGATTGGTGTCGATTGGCAAATATTTCGAGCATGTCGATTTTTTTGCGATATTTCAGTGGATGTCCGGAGCGCTTATTCGAATATCGATAGCCATACATATTTTATCCGAGTTCGGACCGATGCGGCGCTTGAGAAGAAAGTGGCTTTCCCCTTTCGTACTAGGGGTGTTTATCCTCATCGCTTCAGGCATCGGCATTAACCACATGATTGTCATTAAAGAGTTGTTTATGGTTTATTTTCAGTACGTCGGAGTATTTGTCATTGCATTAACCAGCATCATTTGGCTCATATCCTTCCTTAAAAGGGGAAAGAGCGCGAATGAGAATAAGCGTATCGCGATAAACGGCTCGGAGGAGGCAGAGCAGTCATGAAACATATGGTGCGGCAAGAGCAGTATGGGAATGCTGATGGCAACGACAACGACATGAGCGTTGAGCAGTTCAGAAGTCATTTAGCAGGCTGCCATGACGTGATTGAATATAGGCAAACGCTGGACGTCCACGGACAGTTAGAGGTGATTTTGTTTTACTGTGATGGCTTGATCGATAACCAGCAGATGCAGCTCGGTCTGCTTCCCCAGCTTGAGAAATGGGCGGAGCAGCTGAGAGCTTTCCCGAAAGGCACCAAGACGGATATCCATAAGCCCAGTATGCTTTTCAGTAAATTAGAGGGCGGACCTAACGGCAGCAATTTATTTGCCCGATTGTTTGCGGGCAGCGTGATCCTCTCTTTCGAGAATTTAGAGGGGCTATATGAGTACGATATTGCTGATCAGCCGGGCAGAAGCCCTGAGGAATCCACGATGGAGGTATCGATCAGAGGTCCGCGCGACGGGTTTGTGGAGCAGCTGGCAACGAATGTCGCATTGGTACGCAAGCGGCTCCGCACGCCGGATATGCAGGTTGAATACAATCGGCTCGGCAGCGAATCGTTAACGGAAATCGCGTTGATCTTTATGGACGGCATTGCGAAGCCCGAGCTCGTAGAAGAAGCGAGAAATAGGCTTAGCCGTATCGATGTACCGTCCATTACCGGAGGCAGCCAGCTGGAGGAGCTATTGTCGGATCGCCGGCTCTCTTTATTCCCGCTTGTCGAATATGTGGGAAGACCGGATTATGTCGTGCAATCCCTGCTGCAAGGGAAGGTAGCGATTCTGCTTGACGGTTCGCCATCCGCGCTTATAACGCCCGGTACGTTGCTGCTGCTTATCAAGTCGCCTGAGGACGCCCATCTGCCTTATTATTACGTATCGCTGGAGAGGCTCCTGCGATTCGTTGGCCTCATCCTGTCCATTTGCCTGCCGGGATTTTGGATTGCTCTGTCGGCCTTTAATACGGACCAAATTCCGTTTACCTTGCTTGCAACCATTACCATATCAAGGATAGGCTTGCCGTTGTCCGCAACCATGGAGATGTTCATGATGCTCACGATGTTCGAGCTATTCCGGGAGGCTGGCGTGAGATTGCCAAGGGCTGTCGGTCAGACCGTTTCAGTTGTCGGAGGCTTAATTGTCGGCGATGCTGCGATAAGGGCGGGAATGACCTCACCGACCATGCTGGTCATGGCAGCCGTAACTGCCGTTTCTACGTTCACGCTGGTTAATCAATCATTAAGCGGCTCGGTTAGCGTCATTCGTTACTTCGTTCTTATCTGTTCCTCCGTTCTAGGCATTTTCGGTTTCTTTGTAGGCACCTTCGCGGTCATCATCTATTTATGCACGCTGGAATCGTTTGGAAGGTCCTATTTAGAGCCGCTTGCACCTCTTCGCTTTAAGCAGCTTATTCCTGCGATTATGCAGCTGCCTTGGAAGCTGCGAAGCGGAAGGAGGAATAAGTGATGCTCTCCCGGTGGATCATGCTGCGAAGGGAGAAGGTGAAGCGGACGGCGCTGCTCGGCGTGCTGCTGAGCGCCTTGCTGCTCCAAGGATGCTGGGATGAAATCAACCTTGAGGACGTGAGTTATATTTCATCTCTAGGCATCGATTTCAAGGAGGGACATTACGAGGTTTACGCCCAAATGATTAAATTCGGGCTAATCGCGAAGACGGAATCGATTCAGCCCGACCCGAACCCTGTTTGGATCGGCAAAGGCAAAGGGGATTCCATCCTGCTTGCATTAAACGATTTGACGAAGGCAGGGCAAGCGATTCTTAGCTTGGAACATTTGAAATCTGTCATTGTGCAGGAAAGGGCGATGACCCATATGGAGGATATTATGGATGGTCTCAATCGGCAAAGGGCTTCCAGGTATACTTCCATATTGTTCGGGACAAAATCCCCGATCGAAGACCTGTTTACGACCGATACTTTTTTTGACCAATCGCCGCTAAATAGCATTATGTACATGCCTTCCCCGCTTAATGTCCAAAGAAGCTTCATTCGTCCGTATGCACTTCAGTTGGCCGTGCAATCTTTGAATGAGCCAGCCATGACAACGACGGTTCCGTCGCTTTCGGCTAATAAGGATTATTGGAAAAGAAAGAAACAGCCGCTTAAAATTCAATTTATTGACGGCGCTTTCGTTTATCGGGAATTTAGGTATATCGGATTTATGCCGGAGCCGGAAGCAGCAGGGCTAAGATGGATAAATCCCGATTTCAAGCATTTTTTATTGGGCGTGAAGGACAACGATGGCACGGCAACGGTGACGGTCACTTCCTCCAAAGCGAAAATAAACGCTACTTTCAAGAATGTTATTCCTCATTTTATGTTCACTGTACGGATGGCTGGAGATATGGCAGAGATGCACGTTGGAATGGAGCAGTCCCAGTTAGAGGAAGAGGTGGCAGAGAAGACTCAGCAGCAGCTATTAGAAACGTACCGCAAAGGACTGGCGAAAGGAATGGATGTGTTCGGTCTCGAGCATCATCTTTACCGATACCATAACGCCTACTGGAAGCAGCACTGCAAGGGAAAGAATTGGATGCCGAAAGAGGGGCAAGTGCAATTCAAAACAACCTTTCAGCTCATTCATTCCGGTAATTTCGAATTAAACAGCGATACATAAATAAAGGAAAAATAGCTCATAATACGTTTGGCACGAAAATAATGGGTCCGTGGTGCTTAAGCAATCCATATTGAAATTAGGAGGATGAATAATGATTCAGCCAATGACAGGGAAAGAACTGGAGTACATCGCTGACTCTATGTCCAATGAAGATGCGCAAATTAAGTCATGCGCGGCCTTGGCGGCAACGGGTACTACCCCTGCTCTAAAGAGCCTTGCCTCTCAAATGATTCAAACGCATCAGCAGCATTATGATTCATTGCTGCATGCGATTTCGCATCACCAGCAAATGGCTCCCACGCAGCCGCAGCAATAAGAGAACGCCATAATAGACATAGGAGGCAAGTCGATATGTATCAACAACAACAACAGCAGCAAAAACAATCGGTCCTAACGGAAGAAGATTTGGCCGGCGGCATTCTCTCTGATTTAAAGAGGATTGTTCGCGAATACGCAACTGCCGCAACCGAGTCGACATGTCCCGATATTCGCCAGCTATTTACGAAGCTGACGGACAATACGCTGGCGCTTCAAGGCCAAATGTTCCAAGCGATGCAGCAAGCCAATATGTATAACACGTCATCGCCCGTGCTACGCCAAGAGCTTGATAAGCAAGCGAAGCAATATCAGCAAACGAAGCAAAAAACGAATCAGTTTTTACAGCAAACGCTGGGCGGCCAGCAAAATCAAACCCTATACACGCCGCAAATGCAGCAATCAAGCCAGCATCAGCAAAACGGGCAGCCCTATTATATGTAACCGGAAAAGACCCCTAGCGGGTCTTTTTTGGTTGCATTCATTTGCATGGCTAGCACGATGATCACAGGCATCCACCAGAAAAATGAATAGGAAGCATCGAATTATAGCATTGAAATAATCGATACATATCCAATCGTGCAGGGTCGCATGACGCTTGGAAAAGCCGCGGCTTCCCGAAAGCCTTTGATTGCGCGTCATTCGAAAAAGTTGTAAAATATTCTTTATAATCGCAGTCGTACTGGAAGGAGTTATACAATGACCGAATTACAGTTGAAAGTGCTCGAACTGCTGAAGGAAGACGCGCGACGGGACGCCGAGCTGATCGCTACAATGCTAGCCGTGCCTATCGAGGAAGTGAAGCAAGCGATCGCCGAGCTTGAGAACGATCATATTATCGTGAAATACGCTACCGTTGTAAACTGGAGCAAGATTGATGACCAGAAGGTAACGGCACTTATCGAGGTTCAAATCACACCAGAACGCGGTCGCGGATTCGAAGGAATCGCCGAGCGCATTTATTTATATCCGGAAGTAAAATCCGTATATCTCATGTCCGGTGCTTACGACCTGCTGGTTGAGGTTGAAGGGAAAAACTTAAAAGAGGTTGCCTCTTTTGTTTCGAATAAATTATCGCCGATCGACGCGGTATTATCGACTAAAACGTTTTTTATCTTAAAAAAATACAAACAGGACGGCATTATCTTCGAGGAGCATGAAGGGGATCATCGGTTGATGGTTTCGCCGTAAAAAAGGGTGATGGCAATGATTAAAGACGAAGAGAAACAACCCTCCACACCTGTGCGGCGCCAATCCATGGCCGATTACTTGTCTCCGCTCGTTCGGGACATTAAACCGTCGGGGATCCGTCGGTTTTTTGATTTGGTCAGCACGCGCAAGGATGTCATAACGCTTGGCGTAGGCGAGCCTGATTTTGTTACGCCTTGGCATGTAAGGGAAGCGGCTGTTTATGCGCTTGAAACGGGGAAAACGCAATATACCTCGAATGCAGGCATGCCGGAGCTTCGCGGAGCGATTGGGCAGTACTTAAATGACCAGTTCGCCGTAGAATATAACCCTGCGGACGAAATTTTGGTTACGGTTGGGGGAAGCGAAGCGATAGATCTCGCGCTGCGGGCTTTCATTGCGCCAGGAGATGAGATTCTAATCCCGGAGCCCTGCTATATTTCATATTCGCCAATTACGGCACTTACGGGCGGAAAGCCGGTAGGAATCGAAACGTATGCCAAGGATGAATTCAAGCTAAAAGCAGAATCGCTAAAAGCGGTCATTACGCCGAAGTCGAAAGTGCTTATTCTTTGTTACCCAAGCAATCCAACCGGCGGAACCATGACTTATGAGGACTGGCTGCCGATTACGAAGCTTGTGGAAGAGCATGACCTTGTCGTCATTTCGGATGAGATATACGCGGAATTGACGTACGGCTCCAAGCATGTCAGCTTTGCCGCTATGCCGGGCATGAAGGATCGCACCATTCTGGTCAGCGGCTTCTCGAAGGCGTTTGCGATGACAGGTTGGCGGATGGGCTATGCATGCGGTCATCCCGATTTGATCGCGGCGATGCTGAAGATCCATCAATATACCGTGATGTGTGCTCCGATCATGGCACAATATGCGGCTCTTGAAGCGCTTCAGCACGGCTTGGAGGAGAAGGACCGAATGGTGGAAGCGTATAACCAGCGGCGCCGCTTAGTCGTGAAGGGCTTTCGGGATATTGGCCTCGACTGCCATGAGCCGCAGGGAGCCTTCTATGCGTTTCCGTCCATCGTTTCAACGGGCTTAACCAGTGAACAATTCGCGCAGCGATTGCTGGATGAAGCGGGGGTAGCCGCAGTACCCGGGGATGTATTCGGACTCGGAGGCGAAGGCCATCTTCGCTGCTCCTACGCAACATCCGTTACCAATCTAACCGAAGCGCTTGAGCGGATCGGCGGCTTTGTCCACCGTTTGAAGCAGCAGGGCTAATTCAAGCTTGAAACATGACTTAAATGAGCAGCAGGTCAGGAGATTATCCGGCCTGCTGTTTGCATGATTAACGATCCGGGAATGGATGAGGAGCTGAAGAGGTTGAAACTATATACGAAAACAGGAGATAGCGGCCAGACCTCCTTAATTGGCGGGCGAGTACGCAAGGATGACGCTCGCGTCGAGGCATACGGTACGATTGATGAGCTCAATTCCTTTGTCGGGCAAGCAGCGGCAGAGGCGAGCAAGCGTGATGAGCTTGCGGAGATGGCTGCTTTGCTTATCGATATTCAGCAGGAGCTGTTTGATTGCGGATCTGATCTTGCTTATGCGGCCCCAGGAGCTCCTTTGAAAATATCAGCTGAGCCGGCGGCTCGTCTAGAAGGCTGGATTGATCAATATAGCGGCGAAGCTCCGGAAATTACGAGATTCATACTGCCAGGGGGAAGCTCGGTGTCTGCCTTGCTGCATGTATGCAGGACGGTATGTCGCCGCGCAGAGCGCCGCGTCGTTACGCTTGCAGGCGAGCATGCCGTTAATCAAGAAGTACTCACCTATTTAAACCGCTTGTCCGACTTTTTCTTTGCGGCGGCAAGAGCCGCGAATGCCAAGCTTGGCGTGAATGACACCGAATATGTGCGAAGCGCACATGTGTTTGGGAAGCCGAAGAAATGAATGATTCCTTCGAAAAGCTTTATTATCGGCCATTAGTAGCGATTGTTCGGGAAGCGGAGCATGGCAAAGCGGTGCGTACCGTTCTTGAGCGGCAGCTTGGCGTTTCCCGAAAGCTGCTGTCGCAGGTGAAGCTGACGGAGCACGGACTGACGGTGAACGAGGTTCGTGCCTACACGACAGCCCCTGTTGCTGCCGGCGATATTATTCGCGTGAGGATGCTAAGGGAAGTTTCGGAGGATATATTACCGCAGCCGATTCCGATTCAAATCGTATTCGAGGATGAGGATCTCTTAATTGTGAATAAGCCGGCAGGCATGATCGTGCATCCAACGCATGGGCATTATACGGGAACGCTTGCTAATGGCGTTGTTTTCCATTGGCAGGAGCGAGGCGAGCAGGTACGATTTAGACCTGTGCATCGATTGGATGAAGAAACCTCCGGCCTTGTCGCAATCGCGAAAACATCATACGTCCATCAGCAGCTGTCCGAGCAAATGCAGGCAAATGGTTTCTTGAAGCTCTACCGCGCTTATGTGTATGGAAGCCCGACACCCGAGCAGGGCACGGTTGATGAACCGATTGACCGTGACCCTGAACGGCCTCATATTCGGATCGTCACGCCAACCGGCTATCCGTCGGTCACGCATTATGAGACATTGACGAGCTATCATGAAACGTCCAATAGACCGGCGTCAGCCGTCCGCCTGAAGCTGGAGACGGGAAGAACGCATCAGATTCGCGTCCATATGAAGCACATCGGCTGTCCATTGATTGGCGACAAAATGTATGGATCCGAGCAGGGCAGCGTTGAGGAGTGGGAGCTTGAAGCTGGCAGACAGGCATTGCATGCCGAAATTTTGGGCTTCACACACCCCATCACGAAGCAATGGATGGAGTGGCAGGCAGATCTGCCTCCTGAGCTTGAACGGTTAGTGCAGAAGCTTACCACATAACTAACAACGGAACGTTTATATCGATACTGGAGGATGCAGCAGAATGACAAAGCCATTAACCATTATTCAATATCCTAAATGCAGCACATGCAAAGCTGCATTGAAATCGCTTCAAAATAAAGGAAATGACGTTGCAACTCGCAATATAGTCGAGGATACGCCTTCGGCAGACGAGTTGAAAGTACTTGTAGCAAACAGCGGGCTGGAGCTCAAAAAGTTTTTTAACACCTCTGGCGATGTCTACCGGGAATTAGGACTGAAGGACAAGCTGGCGGCAATGTCGGTTGATGACCAATATGCGCTGCTCGCATCGAACGGCATGCTCATCAAGCGTCCAATCGTGACAGACGGGAAAAAGGTTACGGTTGGCTATAAGGAAGAGCAGTATGAACAAGCTTGGAATAAAGGAAAAGGGTGAATGGAGAATGTCGCAAACCAAATGGCGGTCAAACCGTCTGTCGCAGCTGGGATCGTCGATCTTTGCAGAGGTAGCGGCTTGGAAGCTTGCCGCTGCGGAGAGCGGGCTTGATATTATTGATCTTGGTATCGGCAGCCCGGATCAGCCTCCTTCGCCAGCCGTTAAGCAGGCACTAAGCGAAGCGGCTTTACGCTCGGATATGTATGCATATCCGGCAACGAGGAGCGGAATGCCCTTTCGCCAGCAAGCCGCGGCTTGGATGAAGCATCGATTCAACGTTGAGCTTGATGCGGCAAGCGAGATCGTTACCCTGCTTGGCTCACAGGATGGGCTGGCACATCTCGCCATGGCCCTTTGCGATCCAGGCGATATGGCGCTGCTGCCTGACCCGGGATATCCGATTTATGCAGCATCGCTTGCGCTAGCAGGGGTAGAGGCGAAGCTCATGCCATTAAGGGCAGAGAATGGCTTCATGCCTGACCTAACAGCGATCTCGGATGAGGAATGGGATAGAGCTTCTTTTATTTTGTTGAATTATCCGAACAATCCGATCTCCGCTGTCGCGGATCTTGCTTTTTTTGAGCAGCTGATTAACAAAGCCCGTCAGCATGGAGTATTGGTTGTGCATGATTTGGCCTATTCCGAAATGGGCTTTGACGGCTGCGAGCCGCCGAGCATATTCGAGGTTCCGGGGGCAATTGAGCAGGCTGTCGAGTTTCATTCCTTGTCCAAAAGCTTCAATATGGCCGGCTGCCGCATCGGCTTCTTGGCTGGCAATGCGGCAGCCGTAGGGGCGCTTCGCGAGCTGAAAGCAAACATCGATTACGGTGTATTTGATCCTATACAGGAAGCGGGTATCGTTGCATTGCGGGAAGCAATCGCGAATCCGGACCTGCCGAAGGCAGGCAAGCTATACGAGCATCGCCGTGACGTGTTTCTGGAAGCGCTGCGTGAAGAGGGCTGGGAGGTTGCCGCCCCGAAAGCTACGATGTTTATTTGGGCGCCGCTGCCTCCTATGCAGTGGGCTCAGGATGAGACTTGGAATTCACGCCGAATTTCCCAGGAAATGCTGAAGCAGACCGGAGTGGTTGTCGTTCCGGGTGAAGCATTCGGCACAGAGGGTGAAGGATACGTACGAATTGCGCTTGTGGAGAATGAGGCGCGTCTGAAAGAAGCGGCGAGAAGGATTGGAAACTTTATTCGTGGGCATAAAAGGTAGTAGCACGCAATTGTGAGAGAGAGGTTTTTAAATAATGAGTGAGCAACGGCTGCTGTTGGTTGACGGCATGGCAATATTATTTCGGGCATATTTCGCTACATCATTCGGAGGAAGCATTCGCAGGACGAGTACCGGCGTACCGGTGAATGCGGTGCACGGCTTTGTACGGTATTTCATGGATGCTATCCATACCTTTAATCCTACGCATGTCGTATGCTGCTGGGATATGGGAAGCACGACTTTCAGAACGGAGCAATACGACGGTTACAAATCGAACCGTCCTGCAGCCCCGGAAGACTTGATTCCGCAATTCGATCTCGTAAAGGATGTTGTGGCAAGCTTTAACGTGCCGAACATCGGCATTGCGGGTTATGAAGCGGACGATTGCATCGGCACGTTGGCGGCTGCGCTTAAAGACCAAGCTGATATCTTTGTCGTAACCGGCGATCATGACATGCTGCAGCTGGTTGATGATCGGGTTTCCGTTGCGATCATGAAAAAAGGAATCGGCAACTATATGGTATACACGCCAGTAAGTTTGATGGAAGAACGACAGCTGACGCCGATTCAAATCATTGACATTAAAGGCTTGATGGGCGATACGAGCGATAATTATCCCGGCGTCAAAGGGATTGGCGAGAAAACAGCGCATAAGCTCATTCAAGAGCATGGTTCCATTGAAGGCTTGCTTGCTAATTTGGAATCTGTATCCAAGACAATCCGTGCCAAAATTGAAGCGGATCTGGACATGCTTCATCTCTCGCGCGATTTGGCGACGATTCAACTCAATGCGCCTGTAGCATGCGAATTGCTCGATTGCTTGTGGAACATGGACACGGAAACAGTCGTCCGAAAGTTTGATGAGCTGGAATTCGGCAGCCTGATCAAATTGTTGGGACAACCTGTCATCGTAAAATAGCATTACAATACAGCATTGCAAACAGCATTACAATACAGCATTGCAAAAGCATTGTAAACAGTATTGCAAAACAGCTAATCCGCTTCGGCGTTGATTGAGCTGTTTTTTTATGAGCTCATTTGCTTATTTTAGCGGCGTTTGGGGGAGTGGTAACCAGTAGTGTTTGATTTTAATTGAAAATTCCCAGCCCGCAGCATTCAGATTGGTTATAATGCAGTCAAGGGAAAAGCAGGGGAAGCAGGAAAATAGAAAAAAGAAAAGAAGGATTAGGAAGCGATGTGAAAGTGATGTTAAATCAAACGATAGAAAAAAGGTTAAGCAAATGGATGACTAAACTGCTGCGGCATACGCCGGAGGAGTTCGGTCTTGTCTTGGATCCTAAGGACGGCTCATGTACGGTGAACGATCTACTGGAAATCATTCGCGCCGAGTCAGAGTGGTCATGGGTTAAGCCGGAAGATATAGAGCAGGTCGTACGGAACTCGGAGAAGCAGCGGTTTGAAATAAAGAACGGGCGCATAAGCGCGAGATACGGGCACAGCCATAATAAAATCAGCTATGCGCCTGGCGTTCAGCCAGCCGTTTTGTATCATGGAACGAATAAGAAGGCTCTGCCATCTATCCTGATAGAAGGATTAAGACCGATGGACAGACAGTATGTTCATTTGTCGGAAGGCACCGATTTTGCAACATTAGCCGGCAGCCGCAGAGGCGAGCTGGTTATTTTGAAGGTGGATACGTTAAGGGCCGCGCAGTTAGGCGTCACTTTCTATTACGCGGGTAATGAGGTATGGCTGGCAGATCGCGTTCCGCAGGAAAGCTGCTCTGTATGGCACCATCAGGAAAAGGAGAGAGAGAATCATGAGTAAACGTATTATGGATATTGGCATTAATTTGATGCATCGTTCATTTCAGCAGGATCGGGACCAGGTTGTTCAAAGGGCAGTCGCAAACAACATTACTCCGCTCGTCATTACGGGCACAAGCCTTAGAAACAGTATGGAAGCAGCACGCTTTACCGGACGTTATAAGGGGAATCTGTATAGTACGGCGGGTATTCACCCTCATGATGCAAAGAGCTGTAGCGAAGAAACGATGTCCAAATTAAAAGAATTGGCAGCCTTGCCTCAAGTAGTGGCGATCGGGGAATGCGGTCTGGACTATAACCGGGATTTCTCGCCCCGCGACGTGCAGCGCAGATGGTTCACCGAACAAATCCGGTTGGCGATTGAGCTGGATATGCCGCTTTTTCTGCATGAACGGGAGGCATTTTCGGATTTTTTGGCGATTCTTAAGGAGCATGCGGTAAAAAAAGCGGTTGTCCACTGTTTTACCGGGACGGAATCCGAGCTTAAGGCGTATCTTGAAATGGGCTTCCACATCGGTATCACCGGCTGGATTTGTGATGAGCGAAGAGGCAGGCATCTGCGTGACCTTGTCCGAATGATTCCGCTGGACCGACTCATGATCGAGACGGATGCGCCTTTTCTTACTCCGCGAGATATGAAGGAAAAACCGCAGGACGGTCGGAACGAACCTGCATTCTTGCCTCATATTCTTCAAGCAGTAGCGCGATGCATGGGGAAATCAGAGGAGGAGGTTGCTGAGGCAACGACAGTGACGGCTGAGGCGTTTTTCCGTATTTGATCGATTAAAGCATATTCGAATTCAAGAGCTGCGGATAAATTGCGCATGCTGATATAGTACGATAGGGAGAACAAGGCATTTCTTGATGATAAGGAATAAAAATAGCTGCTATACTCAAATTGTAAATGTGAGGATAAGGCAATTATTCGTAGACCAATCTGGACTTATCGGAAGGTGGGAGAACGATGACGGTATTGAAAGCTATTCGGTACATTGAAGAGGATCTTTCACGAACACGAGATGATTACTATCCATGGTTTGATCTGCAACCAGCGCTGCTTCATTTTAAACCAAAAACAGGTTGGAGCATTGAACAAGTATTAGAACATGTTACGCTGACCAACCATTTTTTATTGATTTTGATTCGTAAAGGCAAGAACAAGGCTAAGGATCTTGCAAGGAGGACAAACCTGGATCAAGCTATTTCGAATTATGAATATAACTTAGGTGAACTTGAGCAAATCGAAAAGCATAAATCATTTGTCTGGATACGGCCAGAACATATGGAGCCGGTAGGCGATAAGGGCATATCCGAAATAAAAAGAATATTGGATGAGCAGATAAATGAATGTAGCGAAATCCTTAAAGAGATACCAAACGGCGAAGGAATTTTATATAAAACGACAATGTCCGTTCATGATCTTGGAAAAATTGACGTTTATCAATATATATATTTCTTATGCCAGCATGCCAAACGCCATATCACTCAAATGCAAATCGTAAAAGATGAATTTGGCCAGTCCATGGATGATAGGCTCCCCTTGCGCTAAGAAGGTGAAATGATTAAACCTGCAAGGGTAAGAGGAGCATATCCGGCTTATAACCCCGTTCGCGGCTTCAGCTACATGCAATAACGTTGATCCCTCTCATACAAATGGGATAAGTATCGTTAATTCAGATAATAAAAGGAAGCTATGCTCGCACACCTTTGACAGCAGGATGCGTTACGAGCTCCTCTAATAAGTTTTTACTGCTTTCTTCTAATTTCATTGGGAATAGCTCCGTTTTATCGGGAAACATTTGCTGCAGTTCCGGAAATACGGCGGCAGAGGCATATATTTTGTCCAGACCCGAGACCGCCTCATTCAGACGTTCACGCTCATTCAACCCCATCGTTTCAAAGCGAAGCTGGTTAATACCGGCTTCTCGAACACGATTGGCCATCCATTCTCCTCCTATTTTCCCCAAACACACAAACGCGACATGCGTATCCTGCTTCAACTTGGCGATATCAAGCAGCAGAGAGGTTTCAATCGTTGCCCCAATTACAATAACCTTACTGTCAAAGCTGGCAAAAAGAGCTTTGGCTTCTTCGGCGTGGTTCATGGTTGTAACGATTACATCGGAACGAAGGGCTGCTTCTCTAACGCTTTCATTAGTCGTGGAAATATCATTCAGAAAAAAAATCTCGACTTCACCCTCGGTTGCCCGTTCAATATGCTGGCGATAAAAAGGGTGGTCATGTCCGCTGCATTCCACAAGTAAAATGCGAAGCTTGCCAACGGGGTTAGGAGGCTGCAGCAAAGAATAGGCAAGACCTGCCATAAAAAAAGCTTGCAAATCAAATCCTAAGGCGGAAGCCTCTTTCATGGTCGCATTCAAAAGCTGCTGCATCGGTTTACGTTGCTCCACAAGCTGCTTGGTTTCAACCCCGCCGGTGATCTGTGTCCCAAAGCCCTTTTGCATGGTAACAAGGCCTTCATTACGCAGCTGGGTATATACCCAGTTGACTGTATTCCGGTTTAACTCAAGCTCATCCGCTAATTGACTTGCTGAAGGAAGCAAATCGCCGGCTTCCATTTGTCCAATTCCGATTAGCCATTTGAGCTGCTCTTTGATTTGCGTATTTACATTAAAGGTTAAGTGGGGATTAACCTGAAGGATATATTGATTTTCTTCCACAATAGACACCTCATTTCATGGTTGACTAGTTATATTATAGCGTTGTTTTACACATATTCCAAATGGGATAAGAGAAAGAAAAACAAAAAGACGGTTGACATCGCGTTAAATAAATTATATAACTAGTTAACTAGTTAAATGTGTATATGGTGGTGGGCGCTTTGAGTAAGGTGGATGAATCTGGATTTTGGTTAAAGATGAAAGGCAAAGGCAGGAGTCCTTTAAAATTCGCTCCGAGAAATGCGCTGATTGGTGCTATTGGCGGCTTTACCGTAATCGCGATTTTAGCTTTATTGACCGAGCTGACAGCAAGTGCGTGGATGATGGCTCCTTTTGGCGCAACCTGTGTTCTAGCATTCGGTATCTGGGATTCACCTTTGTCACAGCCGCGCAACATTATCGGCGGGCATGTTATTTCAACGTTAGTTGGGCTGCTTTGCTTTCATCTCTTTGGACAAAGCATTTGGGTTATGGCTGCGGCTGTAGGTTTGTCGATTGGCTTGATGATGCTCAGTAAAACGACGCATCCGCCTGCAGGAGCAGACCCATTGGTTGTTATTCTTAGCGGCAGCGGCTGGACTTTTTTGCTTACGCCGGTATTCATCGGATCCGTGCTTATCGTAGTGTTGGCTTTACTCATTAACAATATGGATAAAAAACGCAAATATCCGACATTCTGGTTCTGATTGGAGGTAGACAGCATGATGGACGTGTACCATGAGGGCGAGCTGTTCGTACAAAAACGAACGGGAGAAGGGAAGATTGCTGACCAGAACGCAAAGATGATCAGCGCTCGATTTTCCAATGGAATCATCCAGTTTCTCAAATCGCAACAGTTCGCGGTTTTGTCATCCGCGGATCGCAAAGGAAACGTTTGGGTGACATTTTTGACTGGAGAAGCAGGCTTTGCCGAAGTGTTGGATGAGCATACGATGCTGATCCGTGATGAATTTATTGAGGACGATCCATTTGCTTCTATGTGGTTAAATCAGGAACAAATAGGTCTGCTTATTATCGATACGAAAAGAAGAATTAGGCTGCGAATCAACGGAACAGCCCATGTCGAGCAGGGGGAATTGATTGTGACTGCTCATCAGGTTTACGGGAATTGTCCTAAATATATTCAAAAAAGATCGCTTCGAGCGGAATCAGATGCCCATAGGCAGCTAAAGTCGATGCATCAAAGCAATGAATTGACTCAGCAGCAACGGGAGTGGATCGCGCTAACGGATACGTTCTACATTGGCAGTATGAGCGCAAGCGGAGAAATGGACGCCTCTCATCGCGGTGGGAATCCTGGATTTCTGCAAGTAATCGATGCGAAGACAATCAGGTTTCCTGACTATTACGGCAATTCGATGTTTAACACGCTGGGCAATATTTATTCGAACCCTGCTTCGGGCCTGCTGTTTATTGACTATGAACATGGTCATTCGCTTCATCTGACCGGCAAGGCCGAAATCGTTTGGGATGAAGAGGAATCAGCACAGTTCCCAGGTGCAGAACGAGTAGTTCAATTTGTCGTGGAGGAGGTTGTCCAATTAAATAACGCAGCTGAAATGCAGTGGGAAGAGACGGAGTTGTCTCCCTACAATCCGTGAGGCGAAGCGATACACGCATATGAAAGGAGGTGAGAGATTAACCGATAACGAGCGGAATGGATTTGTTACAGCTGCGGATTATAATCATTTTAGGGAGGCATTCAAATGAGCACTACTAAATATTTGATTATCATACAAGCCAATCAGCAAGATATGGGGAAAGCGATGCATGGACTATTGTACGGCCAAGAGCTGCATGAGGCCGGGATGGAAGTGGAAATTTATTTTGACGGAGCGGGAACGCAGTGGCCTAACGAATTCACGAAGCCGGATCACCTTCTCAATCCTTTATATAAGCAAGTGATGAAGACAGGCATCATCAAGGGAGGCTGCGGAGCCTGCGCGGGAGCCTTTGAAGTGGTGGAAGAGGTGCGTCAGGCAGGGGTTCAACTGGTCGGTAGCGAAGGGAACGGCGGCCATTTATCCTTTTCCCAATTTATGATGGATGGTTACGTACCTATTATTTTGTAAAAAATGAAAAAATACAGACCTGATGAGAGTAGCTTCATTAGGACTGAATAGAGGGAGATGGATTGCGATTATGAATATTCAGAAGCTTCCGTGGGCTGGCATACGGGTTGAATTAGAAAGTACGGCTATTGCGATCGATCCGCTTTACCATTTTCCTGAAAAGTTAGGCGAACCGCATGAGTCGTTTTTCCCTTTAGAAGCGTATGGGCCAGTTGCTGCCGTTCTGATCACCCATCAACATCCTGATCATTTTGATCCACGAGCGATTATTGCGGCTTATGGTCCAGATGTTCCGGTATTCGTTACCGAGGAAATCGTCGATCTAGCGGTTAGCAGCGGATTGACTCGCGTAACTGGCCTTGCAATCGGCGTACCCTATACGATTGGCCCAATTACATTCCTTGCCGCTCATGCGGTGGACGGCTCGGGTGATCCGCAGGTGTCTTGGATTATACGCGGTGGCGGCAAGCAAATGATTCATGCAGGCGACACATTATGGCATGGCTACTGGTGGACGTTTGTAAAAGCGTTCGGCAAGTTTGATGTCGCATGCCTTCCCGTTAACGGAGCCGTAACACAATTCCCGGGAGTCAGCCCAACCAGCGATCAGCCAATCTGTTTAACGCCTGAGCAAGCAGTTACGGCTGCGGAGATTCTAGGAGCTAAGACGCTCATTCCGATCCATTATAAGGCAGCGCATCATCCGCCTATCTATACGGAGACATCGGACATTCCGAATCGATTGACAAAGAGCGGACAAAATCGCATACAAGTACGCTTTTTACAAACAAAAGAAGTTTTCTCGGTATAGTGCCCTGCTCCGAAAACCACATTAACGATTCACAGGAGGAAATCATATGACTAGAAAAATCGATCATGTTGGGATTATGGTCAAGGATATAGATGCATCCATTCGGTTCTATACGGAAGTGGCTGGGCTCAAAGTGAAGGAGAGGGACGTACATGCGGGTGGGCTAGAGGTAGCTTTCCTAGGGTATGGATTGGAAGATGAGACTGTAATCGAAATGATTCAGGGCCTGAAGGATCAATTGCCGTCCGAAGGCAAAATCCATCATGTCGCATTCTCCGTTGACAATATCGACGACGAATGGAACCGGATCAAGCAGCTTGGCGCTGCGTTTATTAATGAAGCGATTGCATCGATGCCAAGCGGGATTCGTTATTTCTTCATATACGGACCCGAAGAGGAATGGATCGAGTTTTTCCAAAAAGCATGAATCAGCATTGATCTATCGCTTGTCGATGCCGTCTATCACAGCAGCCCTCATTAACGCAGATAAGGAGACGGTGCTGCAGCGGATGGAGCATGTGCGTGAGAACTATTGCGTACATGCTCCTTTTTGGTTTGGTTAAGCTTCAGCTATACTTGCTTTAAATCTTCATTTATATATCGGAAAAGCTGGTCTCTAATGACGGTTATGGACGAGCTTGCAGGAAAAAGCTTTCGCATGAGAAGTGCTCCTTCCACAGTGGAGAGGATATATAAAGCCGCTTCTTTAGAATCGTTAAGAGGCCGAATTTCGTTCATTAGGATGCCTTTTTTAACGATTCCTTCCAGTAAATCCAATAAGCGATTCATCGCTTCTTGCGCCTGCTGAAAGAGGGGAGCCGATGCCGAATCCGCTTCGACAGCGGCGTTCGCGATCGGACAGCCGCCAGGGAAATCCAATCCGAAATAAAATTCAACGAATGCGAGCAGCTGGTTAACGGGAGTCTGTTCCGCGTCGAGCGTTTCCTTAATGCGTTCATCCACAAGCGTGCAGCAATATTTGAATGATTCGATCATAAGCTCTTCTTTATCTTTGAAATGGTTATATAATCCCCCTTTTTGCAATCCCGTTACATCGGTAATTTCGGCTAAAGAGGTTGTTAAATAGCCTTGACGGTTCAGCAATAGAGCAGTCTTTTCGATGACAGACTGCTTTGTTTTTTCACCTTTCCGAATCTTCGTTCCCTCCATTCGAGACTAAACGTTCATTTTATTCTAACAATAAACGGTTGGTTCGTAAAAAACAATCATTGCGTATGCGCATGGGAGTCGGACATAGCGGTTTTTCCGAAAAGATAAGAGCATCCTATAGAAAGCAGAGCAAGTACGGAAAGCCCCCAATAAAGATTCGAATAGGCAGAATGGAGCTCGATATGCTGCTGCCAAGATAAAGCGCTTGCCGAGAGCGCGATGCCAAAAGCTCCACTGAAAAATTGGAGCAGCTGATATAAACCTAATCCAGACCCGATCTGCGATTGAGGCAATATTCGAGTTATTTCATTCGAAACGCTGCTCGTTAGGAAGGTGAAGCCTGCACTCAAGATCATATAGATCAACAGAATAGCAATAAAGGAAGTGCCTAAGAAAAGAGCGAACAAAAGCATTGGTATCAGAATTAAATAAGGAATAAATTGGATAATGCCGCGATTTCCTTTGGTATCGATAATTTTACCTACTTTGCGAGATACGATTATGGCAAGCAAAGAACCCGGGAAAATAATAAAACCGGAAGCAACGGCACTTAGGCCGAACAGGTTAATCAGCATTTGCGGCATGAGAAACAACGTTGCAAAGCTGCACATGTAAGCGCAGATGCCAATCGCGCTCAGGAGAAGATAGCTGCGATTACGAAATAGGGCTGGCTGGATGAAAGGCTCATTGGTTCTCCGAATGTGAACGGTGAATAGGACGAGCACGACTATCCCGCTTATGAGAGCTGCCCATGAATGATTGGTGATGGCAAGCAGCATCCCGGTCGAACCTACGCCAAGCAGCAATGCACCGATTACGTCGAAACTGCCCTTAACGGGACGGTCTTTGGGAATGATCGCAATAAATAAGGGAACGATGAGCAGCGAAACTGCTGTAATGACGAATAGGTATTGCCAGCCAAGGAACTCGACAATCGCACCGCCTGTCACAGGGCCTAGCCCTAGCGCAAGCGAAACAGCCGACATGACGATCGCTGTAGCTCGGCCGCGCCGTTCGACTGATACGTAGCGGTTAATGAGCACTAATGATAAAGACGGAATGGCGCCAGCTCCGGCTGCTTGCACTAGCCGCGCGATTAGCAGAACGGTAAAGCTTTCGCTGAAAAAGCCTACAATGGCTGCGAGGCTGAGCGACGATACCGCGATGATGATCAATCGACGAATAGGCACCAAATCAGATAGCCGGCTGTAAGTGATGGAGGCAAGCGCAAATACGATGGAATAGCCGGTAACGATCCACGATGCCAAACTAGATGACAGGCCGAACTGGCGGGATACTGAGGGTAAGGCCAAGTTAAACATGGTCGTATTCATGATAGCGAGTACCATCGTGATCCCAAGCAAGGTGACCATTAGTCCTTCACGCATAGGGTTTTGACGCGTATTGCCTAGCTCTTGTACGGTATTTATTTTTTCTTCCATAGCATGATCACTCATTTCATTGATATTTGCAAGCCAGACTGATTCACATAAAGGAAAGTAAAAACAACCGTTTCGGCTACAGCCGATGCGGTTGTTTTGCTTTCAGTCTTCCTTTTTCTTAATCTTGTTCATCAGCAGCCGTCGATAATGCTTCCCAAGCGGTAATTTCCTCAATTCTTTTGGTAAAAGCGTTCCGGATACTATGGGATGCGAAGGAACCGACAGGGAAATGGAGGGGGGGATTCTCGCTACTGACCATTTCGATAATCGTCTTCACCGCTTTGACCGGATCACCTATTTTCATTGAAGAGATACCGTTGTGATAGGCTTCATACACCGAATCATATTCGGGCTTTCGATCGGTGTGCTGCAGCGAATGTCCCAAGAAGTCGGTTGCGAATACGGCCGGTTCAACGATCGTAGTCTTTATGCCGAAGCCTGCAAGCTCTATGGACATTGCTTCCGAGAATCCTTCTACGGCAAATTTGGATGCCGCATAGATACTGAACGGCGGCATGGCCCATGTGCCAAAAAAGGATGAAATATTGATGTAATGACCTGAGCTTTGCTTCTTGAACGTAGGAAGGGTTGCACGGATAACATCTAGTGCGCCAAACACGTTTACATCAAATTGTTTTCTGATCTGCTCATCCGTGTATTCTTCCATCATCCCATAGAGCCCGTAACCGGCATTATTGACGACAATATCAATCGTTCCGAATCGGTCAACAGCCTCTTGAACGGCTGACTTGATTTGGTCTTTGTTCGTGACATCCAGTGCTGCGATGTGAACATGGTCAGGAGACAACGCTTTGAAATCGGCAATAGCTTCTATCGTACGAGCAGTAGCAACAACCTTATCGCCTGCTTGGAGCAGCTGCTCCACAAATTGTCGGCCGAATCCTGTTGATGTGCCTGTAATGAACCATACTTTACTCATTAATAATTCCTCCTTAGATGATGAAACGATGATTGTGTGCGGAATCCGAATAGCTATTACGGAAAGAAGGACACCTCATAAAAAAAGACAGACCGTTCATTTTTATTATATCGATCTATATCTAATAGTCAATTGAAAAATTTACCGCCACGCGCTGTTCCTTTTCCAAAAAGAACGATAATAGGCGAGTCGCGGAAGGCACCGAATCACCGGTAAATAAAAGCCATCCATAAATCCAGCGATATGCTGGCAACTATCGGGATACAGAGGATAGACGCGGCCACATGCTCTAACCGCTTAAAAAATTGCACAAGGAGAATCACATATACATATGAAGGTTTGGCCATACGAGCATTTTTAATTCGTTTTCACTTCGTTTTTTATGAGATTGAGCAATCCTCAAACCATAGTGAATCCGATATAAGTAATTGGTACGAATTACTTAATGGGATTAAAGATCTATATACTTATATTGGATTTAGTCTGTCTGGGGCATACATGCTACTATGGAATGAACTTGTTCAGAAAATGTTTCAAGGGTAATGGTACCGTGGTATATATGAGTTTGAAGGAGGCTTCGGAAATGGGCAAGCGTGCAATAGTTCTTGTTATCTTGTTGTCGTTGTGCGTTCTTGCAGCCTGCGGGAAATCGCAGACCGACTCTCACTCGAGCACTCCGATACTTAAAAAAAACAACTACGGAGACGAATTCAAGCAAGCTTTAAACAGAGAAGCTTTAGTAAGCTTTATTACCAATCATTTGTCTGGCAGCGAAGGGGTATATACCAATTATATAGAAACCGGTCAATCGGCCGAAGCGGCATCGGGGCATGAGGTGCTAAGCGAGTCGGCTGGTTTACTGATGAGATATTATGCACGGATGGGACAGCGGGATGCTTTCGACAGAGAGTGGGAGCGTGCCAAACGAAGCTTTGATCTGAACGACGGCTTTAGCTACCGGTACAGTCCCAAGCTCAATAAGAAATACCAGCTTAACGCGGCAGTCGATGATTTAAGGATTATTCGCGCACTGCATGAGGCGGAGGCTGCGTTCAACATACCGCTTTATGGGCAAGAAGCAAGCACATACGGAGGCAGGTTTTACGAACACAACGTAAAGGACGGCAATGCGTACGATTTCTATGATGAGAGCTATCAAATGACCAATTCGTTTGTCACCTTATGCTATATCGATTTAAAGTCGCTGCAGCTGCTCCCCCTCTCCTTGAAGGAAGGGAACAAGCTGATGGAAAACATGGCTGCTATTGCCCGAAACGGCTACCTCTCCGACCAGTTTCCTTTCTATGAGACTCGTTATTCGTATGAAAAAAACGATTATGTCTCCGAGAACATAAACACAGTAGAATCGCTTCTGACGATACTATCGCTGTCCGAGATGAACATGCACAATCCGGAAAGTATCCGTTTTTTGAAGGAGCAAGTGGAAGACGGAACGCTGTATGGTCAATATTCGAGGTCGGGCATCGCTCAGAACCAAATTCAATCGACGGCGATCTATGCGATTGCAGCCATGATCGGAGCTGAGATCGGGGATAAAACGCTCTATGCGGATAGCATTGAAAGGATGAATCAATTCCGAATCAACGCAGCGAATAGTCCGTTTCTAGGCGGCTTCGCCGATCTTGCTGCCGGACAGGCCTACTCGTTCGATAATCTGATGGCACTATTAGCGTACGCTTACTAATGCGGCTTGCAGAAAGGGGGCAGACATACCGTATGTCTGTCATTGACACCGAGATGGAACAAAAACATAAACGAATGGGCTTCTCGCGCATCGCAACACCGGCCGTGCTTGCTTCCGTTGGTGTGCTGGTCATCACCATATTGGCCCTGTTTGTCCCCCCGTACATCGGAATGGCGGATAACGGGGATTATTTCCGAATCTTATACAGCAATGGGCTTTATTTCAATGCGCCCGACTATGACAGCCAGTATTTGGGCCATTTTGTGAAAAATTATGGGATATTTCAATATTTCAACGAAAATGGGGCAACCTTATCATCATCACAATCCATGTTTATCAGGATTTCTATGTGGATCAACCAATTATTCAATCCGACTGTGTTTGATATCCGCATTCAAGCAGCGCTATTTACGCTTCTCTATACGGGGGCCGTTTACTTGCTGATTGAGAGCTTGACTTGGAAATTAAAAGCGAAGCAAGGCTATTTGATAGCCGTGATCGCTATTTTTATATTCGGAGATACGGCTTACACGGCCTTTTTCAATTCCTTTTTTAGTGAAAGCATCGTGCTGATTATGATGTTGTATTTATTTGCCGCAGTACTGCTGCTGTATCGCAACCGGTTCAATGATTATGTTTTGATTGGAATCTTTTTGATTAGCGGCTTAATGCTGACGACGAGCAAACAGCAAAATGCTCCGGTAGGCGTCATTATTGGCGTAATGGGCATTCTGTTGTTTTTTGTCCGCAGGCAGAAGCCGTTCCGGGTTCTCGTCGCTACGTCGCTCGTATGCGTGTTCGCAGCAGGCATTGCAACGTATGCCCTTATTCCCCAAGAGTTCGTTAACATTAACAAATACCATGCGATGACACGAGGCGTCATGCTCCAGTCGGACAATCCCGAAGCGGCTTTGGAGTCTTTTGGCATAGATAAGCAGTTCTCCGTATTGAACAAAAGCATCTATTACGAGCCGTTCACGACGATTGATGTCGACTCGGAAATTTTGCAGAATCATTTCTATAATCAATACGGTTTTGGGAAAATCGTTGCTTTTTATGCGACTCACCCGGAGCAGGCCGGGAAAATGCTGGATCTTGCCGCTAAAAATGCCTTTACGATCCGCCCGCCCGCTATGGGGAATTACGAGAAATCGGCTGGGAAAGCATTTGGGGCGCAGACCAACTTTTTCTCCGTTTATAGTGATATCAAACAAGCGATAGCTCCCAAAACCTTCGGGTTCATCGTGATATGGGTGATCGTTGTCATCGGTCTATATCTACCTTCCTTTATAAGTGCCTGGCGAAATAAAAACATACGCGGAATGCTGCGTCTGCCGCAGATGCTAGGCATGATCGCGATGGGCCTATCCGGCATTTTCGTATCCATTATTGGGGCTGGCGATGCCGATTTATCCAAGCATGAGTTTCTGTTTACGCTCGCTTTCGATATCGTGACGTTTACGGTAGTTGCCGACGCGATTCAAGGAAGCTTATGGAATAGCGCGAGCGTTCAGAAATCCCAAACCATTAGCCACTCAGCATGATTCGGTTTTTAAGGCGGCGATTCGAGTGTATAAACGTATATCTACATTAGTCATCCTAATCGTGATGGGCATCCTTCTTGTACTTCCCCATCCTCGTGCGTTGGCGCTTCAGGATGAGAATGCGGCTTCTGTCCTGCTCGTCTATGACAGCTTGGCAATCGGAACGGAAAACGAAGGGAATGTTGAAGCGCTCCAGCGTTTGCTTGCTTCTTTCGGTGTTAAGCTCACCGTGCAATCCCAGGGTGACTATCAATCCGAAACGATGTTCCGGTATGAGAAGGTCATTGGTCTCGTGAATGAACCGGAGCTGCCGGAGGCCAGTCGCGCATACGCTAATGATCTTGAGGTTTACCAAGGCAATTATCTTTATATCGGCGGCAATGCGCCTGCGAAGGTCAAGGACAAGCTAAGCCTGAAGCTGCAGATTAGCGGGCAAGAATCCGTTCGTTTGTCTATCGGACCGTTCATGGAGCAGGCTATTCAGGTAAAGCAGATAGCCTATATCGCAGAAGCGAAAGGAAAGCCATATGGCAGCGTGATTTCAGCCAGCAAGGAGGAGCCGTCGCCCTATGGCATTATCCGCGATGGAATAGCTTATATTCCGTTTTTCGAGAAGGGCAATCTCAGTGAAATCGCAATCTCCTATCTGTTAAAAGACTGGCTTGGAATAACGGAGCCAAGCGCCAATTATTTAGTATTTAAAGAAATATATCCTTTTTCTGATTTAGAGCTGCTCGTTAAGCTGGCCGATAAGCTTTACGATGCCGGTATTCCGTTTATGGCAAGCGTAAGGCCTGTGCTGGGCAATACGGATTATCCGGCGACGAAGCGTTACTTGGAGGCATTAAAATACGTGCAATCCAGAAATGGCACGGTACTCATAAACGCGCCTGCCGTTGCTTCCACAATTAGCGAGCTTGACCGTGATTTAAGAAGCCAAATGGAGAACTTTATCGACGTGTTGGCTGATTACGGCATTGCACCGCTTGGCATGGGAGCAGAGCTGTATTGGTCTTATGACAGCTATTATGTGGAGAAGGCAATGTCTCTATTTGATTCAGCGCTGTTATTCCCGAACGAGAAGCTTATGTACAAGTCACGAACGAATACGTCACAGCCATTCGGTTCTTCGGTTTACAGCTTGGGGCCAGACGATTTGGAGGCATATGAATACAAGGAGAAGCTGATAAAGCCTTTGCCGATGGATACAGCGGTAACCTTTCCTTTTTTTGATAACGAAGCGGAACTTAATGAAGAAGTACAGAAGCTTATTGACGGTTGGATTACGTTTGCGGATTTTAAAGCCGGCGAGCATACCGTGAAGACGACTAAGAATAGCATTGCTTCCCGTAACGGCATTCTGCAAATCAATGGTCAGAGCTTGTCAATCGTAAGCGAGAGAACGAGCATTGACTCTGATTACATATACGAACCGGAACAAGCAGTAAGCTTTGAGAAATGGTTTGCCGTACAAAACAAGCTCTTCATCGGCATCATTTTAATCGCCATCGCTGTTTTCGCGGTACTGTTTTTCTTAGGCTCCCGGATGTATAGACGCAAATACTACAAGTGAGGAGCAAGACATGACACTAGCCGATATTTTGATGTTGATTGCGGTAATTTGTATCTGGTCGCTGCTGCTAGTAAACGTAGTGCTTATTATCGCGGGGTATTTTTTTTATATGCAAAACGAGAGAAGACCTGTTCCGATCATAGAAGGGGAAGCGCCGTTCGTATCGATCATGGTGCCTGCGCATAATGAGGGAATCGTAATCGTACAGACGGTGACAGCGCTGCTCGCGCTGGATTATCCGCATGATCGATACGAGATCATCGTCATTAATGATAATTCTTCCGATAACAGCAGCGAGCTGCTTGGAAATTTGCAGAAGAAGCATGCTGGGAGGCAATTAATCGTGATTAACACGGATGCGGTTACCGGCGGGAAAGGAAAATCCAACGCGCTCAACATAGGCTTTGCACAAAGCAAAGGAGAGCTGATCGCCATTTACGATGCGGACAATACGCCGGAGAAAACAGCGCTTCGTTACCTTGTAGGCGAGATTCTGGATGATAGCAAGCTCGGGGCTGTCATCGGCAAATTCAGAACCCGTAACCGCAATGCGAGCCTATTAACCCGTTTCATTAATATCGAGACCTTGTCGTTTCAATGGATGGCACAGGCTGGCAGATGGAAGCTTTTTAAGCTCTGCACCATACCGGGAACGAACTTCATTATGAGACGCTCCATTGTTGAACAAATCGGAGGCTGGGATGTGAAGGCGATTGCGGAGGATACGGAGATTAGCTTCCGGATCTATATGATGGGATATCGAATCAAGTTTCAGCCGAAAGCCGTGACGTGGGAGCAGGAACCGCAGACCCTTAAAGTATGGTTTAAGCAGCGTACACGTTGGGCAAAGGGAAATATATATGTGATTGTAAAAAATACGCCCTTATTATTTAATCGCTCAGCGAAGAACATTCATTTCGACATTCTGTATTTCATATCGATTTATTTCCTGCTCTTAACCTCTTTGATCATGTCAGATATCTTGTTGATTTTGCATGCGCTTGGATACGTGCATACGACGATAGCGGGGTATAGCCTTTTCCTATGGGTTCTGGCCATTATTTTGTTTATTACGGGTACCTTTATTACCTTGATCACGGAAAAAGGAGAAATGCGCCTTTCCAATGTGTGGATCATCATGCTGATGTATATCACGTATTGCCAACTATGGATGGTCGTTGCAGCATATGGACTATACAACTATATGAAAGATCTCGTTTTCAAAAGAGAAATCAAGTGGTACAAAACGGAACGCTACTAAGTGAGGGGGAGAGGCAATTGCATCAAAGATGGTTTGTAGCTGGCTTGCTCTGCCTTGCTATATTGTTCACCCAGAATGGACATGCTGTCGCAGCCGTTGCGGAGTCTGGCAATATGCAGCATTATGAAATGTCTCTGGCGAGCACGGATTCATTGTTAACCGGAAATGTCGTTTCAAAGCCCTTTTATTTCGAGATCGAGGATTATTGGCGAGTAGAAAAAGTCGTGCTTAATCTGGACTACCAGGCTACTCCACTAGCCCAAGGCGAGCATTCCAGCATTACGCTTGCTGTGAATGGCAGTAACTTTCATTCCTTTCGTCCTACGGAAAGCGAGAAGCAGCAGAATCGTTTGAGCATAGCGGTGCCGAAGGAATTATTGCTTGCCGGCAGTAACACGCTGTCCGTTGAGGGGCTAATACAGACAGGGCAACCGGATAATGCATGCGTGTCGGTTGATAAGCGGGACAGCTGGCTTCAATTATATAAGACTTCTAACCTATCGATCGCTTATGCTAAAGCAGAAATTGCCGGCAGCATAAAGGGCTTCACCGAGCAGTTCGTTGGGCTGGATACGGTTAGTGCGGGAATGAATGCGATAGCCGTTCCGGAAAACAGCGATCCTGCCGAGCTGGAAACAGCGGTTCATGTGCTGTCAGGCTTTGCTAAGGGCAATCCGATTCAGGAAGAAAGCATACCTTTGCTGGAATGGAAATCGGATATGCTGCAGAAGAAATCGATGATTGCCATCGTCGCTTTATTGGACCGGTTGCCTATTGAAGTGAAAAACCAATTAGAGGGTCAGGATCTGAGCAATAAGGGATTGATCCAAGTCATGACCATAGGCAAGCAGCAGGCTCTAGTCGTAACCTCCGCGGATGAGGGAATGCTGGTGAAGGCTGGGCGCCTTTTGTCCAATCAAGGACTCGTACAGCAGCTAAGCGGCAACCTGAAGCTTGTTGATGAGCAAACAGAGGTGGACACGCCTGCGGTGAATGTGAACAAAAACGTAACGCTCACCGATACGGGCGATCGGCTTACGGGGCTTTCACATCAAGAGAAAACCTATTTTATTGCTTTGCCGGCAAACCGTTCCATAGCGGAGGCAAGTAAAATCAGCCTAGATATGCGATATGCGGGCAATCTTGATTTTGACCGCTCGATGGTAACTGTACTAGTCAATGATACGCCGATTGGCAGCAAGAAGCTGAGCGCCGAGCTTGCCAACGGAGATAAATTAACATTGCCTATTCCGAAAAACCAGGACATAACGGGCAATTTCTCAATCACCGTTGCTTTTGATCTTGAATTGAAAAATGCGGGCTGTATCGAGCTTGGAGATGAAATGCCGTGGGCCTTCATAGAAAATAGCTCGGTCATGCAGCTGAATACGATGGACAAAACGTCATTGCTATTCAACAACTACCCCAATCCCTTTTTGCGGGACGGTGCCTATAACCAAGTTGCGGTCGTACTCCCAGAGGAGCGTGACCGCTATACGTATCTAACCATTTCCAACCTTTTCAACATGCTTGGTCGCTTTGCCGAGAGCAATGCGGGAGACATACATTTCTATGAAGACGGCACGGATGCAGCGGAGCTGGAGAAACATAATATTATTGCAATCGGCACGTATCAGAACAACAAGGTCATTCGCGACCAGAACAGTAAGCTTTATTTTCAATACAACCAAGCCGGCGACTCCATCGTATCCAATGAGAAAATGAGCATTGACGCCGATTACGGAAAGCGTATTGGGATTTTGCAGCTGATCGATTCGCCCTATAAGTCTGGCCTTGGATTAATGGCTGTCACGGGTGCAGGCTCCGAGTATTATTTCATGGCATCCAAGCTGCTTACGAGTGAGAGCACGAAATGGAAGGTATTCGGGGATGGTGCAGTAACGGACAAGGACGGCAACATTCAAGCGTTCCGATTCAAGAAACAGGCTGGGCAAGAGCAAGCAACGGTATTGGAAGACGTTATGCAAAGGAGCGACGTGCTTGGGTTTATGATTGCTGTTGGCTTAATTCTCGTTGTCATCTTGCTCTCGCTTATCCTGCTCATACGCAAATATCGCATGAAGCGGAGGGAGAGCGATGAAACGTAATCAAAGCAGCTTAATGTCGGACATTGCATTTTTACTGTTGTTCTTGGTTTGTCTGATCTGCATGATGTTCACGGCAGGCAGCTCCGACCAATATATTCTAAACATTATTTTGTTGAATGTCGCTTTTCTAATCGCAATCGTCACTTATTTCACGACGGTTACCACAGGGCTGATTTTAAATATCGTATTTATTTTCGGCTACGGTACGTTTACGTTGTATCAGACCATCGCTGTAGGCGATGTCGTAAGCGTTCAGAATTATTTCTGGCTAATTATGACTCCGATCATTACAGCAGTTACTTGGATGTTGACCTCTGCGAACAAACAGCTTCAAGCAGAGAAGGATTTGCTAATTAAGCAGAATGCTTCTTTGGCTACGATGGATGAGCGCACGAACCTGAAAAACAGCCGTTCCTTTCAAAAGGACGCGACCGTGTTTATGGCGCTCTCTACGCGGTACCAAATTCCGCTTACTTTATTGGTAGTGACCGTGAAGTATTGGGATGAATTAAGCCGGATGATCAGCCAAGATCAGATGACGGAGATGATTTATGACGTTTCCAAGTTAAACGAGACCAGTATCCGATTAAATGATTCCCTCTACATGCTGAACACGGAAACGCCAACTTGGGGGATGCTCCTCTTTACCGATGATGACGGCGCCAATATCGTGATCAAGCGGTTAAGGGAAAAAACGGAATCATTTAATTCGGTTGAGTTCGCTGGAAAATACCGGGTCGAACTGAAACTTACGATGAGCGCCGTTCAATATCATCCGGAATCGATCGCAACGCCGCTTGATTTCATCGTTCAAGCACGGAAACGTTTAGAATACGATGTATAGTTTGTTCGCTGATAGGATGATATAAAGCGCCGAAATCTTTAGGATTCGGTGCTTTTTCTTATGCCGTAAAGGTGCCAATGCGACAAAATACGAAGGCAAAAAAAGGAATGCTATTGACTTTGTTCTCTTTAAAGAACTAAAATATACTTATTGTCTGTTATAAAGTTTTGTGTTTGGGAGACGCTTTGTTAATTGTTAGGATCTAAACTGGCCGAAGGAGAATAATATGATTGGGGAACGGATTAAGAGTCTACGGGAAAAAAAGGGCTATTCGATAACGAAGCTTGCCGACCTAGCAGGCGTATCCAAGTCCTATTTGAGCTACATTGAACGCAATATGCAGAACAACCCTTCACTACAGGTAATGGCAAAAATCGCTGCGCCTTTGGATTCTAATATTGAATATTTACTTGGAGAAGAACATTTACCGAAACTTAACCATGAAGAATTGCTTGACGAGGAATGGCGTTCGATTATTAAAGACGCGGTAGACGAAGGCATGAGCAAGGGAGATTTCCAAGCGTTGAAAGACCTAATCCGCTCGAATATGTGGAAGGAAAACAGGCTTGAAGTGAATCCTCAATCAGGCAACAAAAAGAAAACATCGAATATCATCATTCTTCATATCGATAATTAATGGAGAACAAAAAGGAAGCAAAATGGTATTGACATGTTCTATATAAAGAACTAATATTGTGTTATTGTTCTTTATAAAAAACAACGATAGCAGGTGTTTACATGTACGTTAGTCAATCAGATGACTCGCAATCCGTTCGCGCAGAAAAAGAAAAAACGAAAGAAATCAACATTAAGGCATTATACGCAGTCATTCGCAAACGAATATGGCTAATCGCGCTCATTACGATTGCAGCAACGTTTTTGGCGGGCCTCTATAACAGTAGGCCTGAAACGCCTATGTATGCCGCAACCTCCAGAATGATCGTTGCCGCAAGTCCAGATATGATTGGCACCGTTAGGGTTCTGTTCAGGGAACCCCTCGTTCTGAATCAAATTATAGAACAGCTTGGAATAAACCGTTCAGTTGCGCAGCTCAGAGGACAAATTCGAGTCGACAGCGTCGACGGCTCGCTGGTTACCGTTGTTTCGGTTGTCGATTCTGATCCTAAGTTGGCAGCTGAAATTGCAAATACGGGTGTTGAGATTTATAAGCGAGTGGCAAGCGATACATTAGGCGTTACAAGCATTCGGCTTCTAACGCAGGCCGAAGAGAACCCGTTTCCGATTAATGAGCAAAGCAATACAATCGTGCTTGTCGGTTTTATGTTTGGTTTAATTCTGAGCGTAGGCTTAGTATTTCTGCTAGATTCGCTTGATGATTCTATCAAATCGGAACGAGAGATTGAAGAACTGCTGGGCTTAACCATGCTTGGTCAAGTAGGCAAGGTGAAACGCAAGGATTACTCCAGATTTTTGAAGAAAAGAAAAACAATCGTTGTGAGAGGTGAAACCATTGGTTCGTGAACGTCAAAAAGCGTCAAAATCATACGTGAATAGAAGCTTGCTATCCTACATTAATCCCCACGGTTCGATATCCGAGCAATACCGTACCATTCGCAATAACATTCAATATGCGGCTAATGGCAAAAAAATTCGTTCCTTGCTAGTGACATCGCCTTCTGAAGGCGAGGGAAAATCAACGGCAGCTGTCAATCTAGCGGTGTGCATGGCTCAGCGCGGCGACCGTGTACTTATTATCGATGCCAATTTCAGAAACCCGATTATCAACAAAATTTTCAATGTGCAAACCTCGCCTGGCCTATCGAACGTGCTTGGCCAACAGCTCGAAATCCGCGAAGCCATCTATAATACCGAGGTTGAAGGGCTGGATATACTTCCAAGCGGCCAGCGCCTCTTCAACTCAACGGAGCTGCTAGATTCGCAAATGATGGCTGATGTCATGTCGTTTGCGTCCGAGCAATATGACATGGTGCTGCTCGATTGTCCGCCAGTTCTCGGCGTATCGGATACGAATGCGCTGGTAAGCAAATGCGATGGCGTCATCTTGCTGTTAAGAAGCGGGAAAACACAGCAAGAGCTTGCACTCGAAGCGAAGCGGGCGTTGTTGTTCGCGAAAGCCAATATTCTTGGCGTCATATTAAATAAGAAAAGCGTATGATGATCGCTACCGGATAGCGCTTTTTTAAAAATAGAGGAAAGGAAATGATTTCGCCAACCTTTCTCTATATTTCTCGGTATGAAACGCGCCGCGCCGTCAAAGGACGGCGACAGGAGTTTCACCTTACGGCATAACGTTCTTTATAAAGAACAAATTATTCTAAATAAGAATGTTTTAATGTACGGTGATGTCTCCTAACCGTTATCAACGGAGGCACTCGGCCATGCTGTGGGTTAGGTCAAACCTTAGACGCGAGTCGTCAGGAGTGTGGTGTGAGGAGGGGTTGAATGCCCTGGTATCTGCGTTAGGGTTTTTAACTAAACGGTTTTGCTAAAACCTTTTAGTTAAACACTCTAAAGTGTTGCGGTATTCAGCTTGCGATGAGCCAACAGGGCTTGCGTAGTTGTAGGCATTTGCTAGAAATGAAGGATGATAGGAAAGGGTGAAAGGGATTGACGTACAGGCAAAGACTGTCTTTTTTAATGTTTATTGACTCCTTTATCGTGTTAACGGCTATTTTTTTCAGCAGGTTTTTACTTAGTGCTTCGCTCGACGTGGTGACGGCGCCGATTGTAATCAGCTCGATTACACTACTATTGAGTCATCATTTCTTTTCTTTTTATTACAAGCTGTATAAGAAGGCATGGGAATATGCGAGTGTCGGGGAGCTGCTCATTATTACAAAGGCCGTTACCTTCTCGATCATAGCGGCAGCGCTCATCCAGCAGGTAGTGATGCAGGATGTTTTTTTTAGGCTGCTTGCTGTCACTTGGATGATCCATATGCTTTTAATTGGCGGCTCGAGACTGTGCTGGCGCATATTCCGAGGCGGCTATCATAAAAATGTTGGGATGCGGAAACGCACTTTAATTGTAGGCGCGGGATCTGCAGGCACGATGCTTGCCCGGCAGCTGTTAAGCAACAGCGATACAGAGCTGCTGCCTATCGCGTTCATCGATGACGATGTCAATAAACATAGTTTAGACATTATGGGCATTCCCGTTAGAGGGGGCGTATCAAGCATTGCTAAAGCGGCGCAAGAGCTGGATATCAACAATATCGTGATCGCAATTCCTTCGCTAAGCAAAAAACAGTTGAACACCATCTTCAGCGAATGCGCGAAAACGAGAGCGAAAACGCAAATTATACCGATGCTCGAAGATTTGGCTACCGGAAGAATTTCGGTTAGTCAATTTCGTGACGTTCAGGTCGAGGATCTGCTTGGACGGGAGCCTGTCGAGCTTGATATTGAAAGCATTTCAGGCTACGTAACCCAGAAGGTTGTTATGGTGACGGGTGCAGGGGGATCGATCGGGTCAGAGGTCTGCCGCCAAATTTCAAGGTTTTTGCCGGAGAAGCTTATTTTGCTTGGACATGGGGAGAACAGCATTTACTCCATTGAGATGGAGCTGAAAGAGCTGTACGGACATACGAATATTGAGTTCGTAACGGAGATAGCGGATTTGCAGGATGCGGCCAAAATGCTGTCGGTTATGCAGGCGCACCGTCCACAGGTTGTGTATCATGCGGCTGCGCATAAGCATGTGCCGCTCATGGAGAGAAATCCGGAGGAGGCATTCAAAAACAACGTGATGGGCACTCTGAATGCGGCTAGAGCCGCTAACCAGGCAAAGGTCGATACGTTTGTTATGATCTCCACGGATAAGGCGGTAAACCCGACCAGCGTGATGGGCGCGACCAAGCGCATTGCGGAGATGGTCATTCAGCATATGGACCGTATGAGCAATACCAAATTTGTAGCCGTACGCTTCGGCAACGTGCTGGGAAGCCGGGGCAGCGTTATTCCGCTGTTCAAGAAACAGATTGAAAAGGGCGGGCCGGTCACGGTGACCCACCCGGACATGGTTCGTTATTTCATGACCATTCCCGAGGCCTCGCGGCTCGTCATCCAAGCAGGCGCGCTCGCCAGAGGCGGAGAAATATTCGTACTGGACATGGGCGACCCGGTCAAAATTACCGATCTCGCGCAAAATGTCATTCGAATGTCGGGCTTTACGGTAGAGGAGATCGGCATTCACTATACGGGTATCCGGCCGGGCGAGAAGCTCTTTGAAGAAATGCTAAAGGATAACGAAATAAACGAGAAGCAAGTATATCCGAAAATATACATAGGCAAATCATCGGACATTTATTTTGAGCAGATCGAAGAGATTATTGCCCTTCATGGCGGGATGAACAAGGCAGAACTACGCATCCGGCTGCTTGATCTCGCAAACAACGTCGTTGAACTGCCGGAATTCGCCTCCGTAACGGGCTAATTTGAAAAAGGGGCTGTTGAAGCTATGAAAGTAAGAAAAGCGATTATACCGGCTGCGGGACTCGGCACTAGATTTCTGCCCGCAACCAAAGCGATGCCGAAGGAAATGCTGCCTATCGTAGATAAGCCGACCATTCAATATATCGTGGAAGAAGCGATTGAATCCGGCATTGAGGATATCATTATTGTAACGGGAAAAGGCAAACGGGCGATCGAGGACCATTTTGACAATTCGATCGAGCTGGAACAAATATTGACGGCCAAGCATAAGTTCGATCTGCTCAGCGAGGTTCGCAAATCGGCGGATATGGTGGATATTCATTATATTCGCCAAAAGGAGCCCAAGGGACTGGGCCATGCCATTTGGTGCGCCCGCAAATTTATTGGGAATGAACCATTCGCCGTGCTGCTTGGGGACGATATCATTTCCGCGGAGAAGCCTTGCATCAAACAAATGATCGAAAAGTATGAGGAGTATCATACCTCAATAATCGGCGTGCAGCGGGTAGCGGACGAAGCGGTGTCCAGATATGGCATCGTCGATGGATCGTTGATGGAGGATGGCTTCCACCGGGTTAGGCATTTGGTCGAAAAGCCTGCCAGAGAACTCGCGCCATCGAATATGGCGATCATGGGACGGTATATTTTGAATCCGTCCATCTTTGATATATTGGGTAACCAGACACCGGGTGCAGGCGGGGAAATCCAGCTTACGGACGCGATTGCGGCATTAAACCTGTCGGAGGCGGTATACGCCTATGAATTTGAAGGCAAGCGCTATGATGTGGGAGAGAAAATGGGCTTTATACAAACGACGATTGAGTTTGCTCTGCAGCGTGAGGATTTGCGTTATGACCTCTTAAACTACTTGTCCACCATGGTTGAACGAGAAGCAGCTAGAAAATAATTCTAGTATAGGATGGTATGAGCATGCCTAATAAAATATTATTTTGCGCAACGGTTGACTACCACTTCAAGGCATTTCATTTGCCTGTTATGGAATGGTTCAAGCAGCAGGGCTGGGAGGTTCATATCGCCGCTAAAGGCGAGATGGAGCTCCCTTTTGTTGACCGCAAGTTTAATTTGCCGATCGAGAGATCTCCTATCCACGCGAATAATGCGGCAGCGTACCGCGAGTTGAAAGCTGTCATTAACGAACAGCAATATAAAATCATTCATTGCCATACGCCGACGGGCGGCGTACTTGCCCGTTTGGCCGCACGGGAAGCTAGAAAAAAAGGCACGAAGGTAATTTATACGGCACATGGCTTTCATTTCTGTAAAGGCGGCTCTCTACTGAACTGGATTCTTTATTACCCAGTCGAGAAATATTTTGCGCGTCTGACAGATTGCCTGATCACGATTAACAACGAAGATCACCAGCTGGCCGTTTCGAAGCGCTTCAAAGCGAAGCAAATTGCCCATGTTCACGGCGTAGGCGTGAATACTTCAAACTATAAGCCCATGTCCAAAATCGACAAATGGCGGCTGCGTCAGGAGCTTGATTACCGAACGGACGATTTCTTGATGTTTTACGCCGCCGAGTTCAACAAGAATAAAAACCATCAGCTATTAATTCATGCAATGGCAGCTATCAAAGAAGAGGTGCCCCATGCAAGGCTGCTGCTTGCGGGAAAAGGCACTCTCCTGGAGGAGAGCAAGCAGCTTGCCGAGCAGCTCGGCGTAAGCGCTATGGTTCATTTCCTTGGCTACCGGACGGACATCGACAAGCTTCTGCCGATGTGCGACGTAGCTGTCGCATCCAGCCTGCGCGAGGGGCTTCCTGTCAACATTATGGAGGCTATGGCTTGCGGCCTGCCGATCGTCGCCACACGGAATAGGGGTCATTCAGAGCTGGTGATGGATGGGGAAAATGGGTATTTGGTGAAAGAAAATCAAATGAAGGTTTTTGCAACCAAGTTGGTTGAGCTTAGCAGATCCAAATCTTTACGAGAAGAGTTAGGGGAGAAAAGCAGCGCAATGGTTAAGAAATACTCTCTAGCGCAAGTAACGTTAGAGCTGAACGATATTTACAAATCTTTAATGGAACAGCCGCAGGCAGATAATAAGGAGAGGTTACAATGGGTGGTCCTTTAAGGGTATTGCACGTAGTAGTTAATATGAATCGCGGCGGAGCAGAGACCCTGCTGATGAATATGTACCGTCATATCGATAGATCTAAAATTCAGTTTGATTTTCTAACATGCAAAGAGGGTGTATTTGATGATGAGATTCGAAGCCTGGGCGGAATCATATATCGTACCCCTTATATTACGGAGGCTGGCCATCGAGGTTATTTGAGAGGCTTGGACCATTTTTTTCTTACCCATGCAGACTATAAGGTTGTTCACTCGCACATGGATAAAATGAGTGGATATGTACTGAGAGCAGCTCGCCGAGCAGCTATTCCGATGCGGATTGCACATAGCCACAACACAAGCAGCGAAGGCAGCGTCCCTTCACGCCTCTATAAGTGGTATGCAGGAACTTTTGTGGAGTCGGCAGCGACGCATTATGTTGCTTGCTCAAAAGCAGCTGCTCGTTGGATGTTTCCGCGAAAAGAGGAATCTGTCCTTATTTTACAAAACGGCATAGCATGTGAGAAATTCATTTATTCTGCAGAAACACGATTAAGGCTGCGCAAAGAGTTCAGCATTCCGGATGATTGTTTTGTAGTCGGCCATGTAGGAAGGTTCGCTCATCAAAAAAATCATGTTCAACTGATTGCTATGTTTCACAAACTTCTAGATAAAAAGCCGAATAGTATGCTGCTTTTAGTTGGTGACGGGCCTCTAAAGGCTGAAATAGAAAGAAAGGTAAGAGAGCTTCAAGTCGAGGATCATGTCATGTTTCTTGGCGTTAAAAGCAACATTAACGAGATGCTTCAGGCGTTTGATGTATTTGTATTCCCATCCTACCATGAAGGGCTTGGCATTGTCGTTATTGAGGCGCAAGGGGCAGGGCTGCCATGCATCATTTCGAACACAATCCCGGCGGAGGTAGATATGGGAATAGGCCTGGTGCAATTTTTCTCATTGAAAAATGCAAATAGCGGTATTAATCAAATCGTTGAAGCATCAAAATCGACGACGCGTGGAATTCCAGTTGGTGCGTTAGCACAAAAGGGTTATGATATCCGACAAACCGTACAGAAGGCGACATCACTATATTTATCACAATTCGAGGTGGAATATGAAGACGTTAACCGTGTTTACGCCCACGTATAATCGAGCTTACTGCTTGCATCAGGTATATGAGAGCTTGCAGCGTCAGACATGCAAGGATTTCGAGTGGCTGATTATTGATGACGGATCAAGCGACGATACCGAGAAGCTTGTTGCTAGTTGGGTAGCTAAACAGGATATGACCATCAATTACGTCTATCAGCAAAATCAAGGGATGCATGGCGCGCATAATACGGCATATGAGCGAATTAAAACTGAGCTTAATGTATGTATTGATTCCGATGATTATATGCCTGATGATGCGGTAGAACGAATCGTGAGTTTCTGGCAAAACAATAAAAGTGAGAAGGTTTGCGGATTTGTCGGATTAGATGCTTATACAAACGGAAATATCGTTGGTTCTGCATTTCCCGATGAACTGAAAAGTGCCACTCTTTTTGATTTATATCACAAGTATGGTGTAACTGGCGATAAAAAGTTAGTCTATCGTAGCTCCCTCACCAAACGATATCCTTACCCTCTATTTGAAGGCGAAAGGTACGTTGGATTAGATTATAAATATCATTTAATTAATCAACAGTATGAATTGCTGCTTATGAACGAGGTTTTATGTCATGTAGAATACTTAGCCGATGGGTCATCGCGAAACATGTTGATGCAGTATCGGAAAAATCCTAATGGATTTGTTTTCTATCGAAAGTCCTTAATGGAAATGCCGTATGGAAATTTTAAGTATAAATACAGGCAAGCCATTCATTACGTATCTAGCGGACTGATGTCAAAAAACGCGAGTTGGCTAAAAGATGCACCGTCCAAAGTTTTGACAATTGCTGCTTTATGCCCTGGCATTTTGTTATATGGTTACATCACATTAAAAACGAGCAAAGCATATAAAGCGAAAGGAACAGCCAATGACTATCCTGTGGCTTAATTTAGTTGTCGTGTTTATGTTGGCGACTTTCGCTCGATATTTTGCTGTACCGGCAAAAATAGGTTTTTTCAACATTCAGCCTAACAAAATATTAGCGGCGGCAGCCGCGGCTTCCCTTATTTTAGTTTCAGGCTTACGTAATAACATCGGCGATACATTCTTTTATGTTCATGCCTATACTGTGGATACATATGATTGGGCAACCATTGTCAGTAAGAAGGACATAGGTTTTGGTATCCTGCAATTATTGCTCAAGCAGATTACAGCCGATCCACAAATTTTATTAATCACTACAGCTTTAGTGACAAATATGATTATTGCAATTGTTATGTTCAAATATTCTCGTATGTATGAGTTAAGCCTATATGTGTACATAACGTCAGGTGCTTTTGTCGTTTCAATGAATGGGCTGAGACAGTTTCTAGCTGCGGCCATCGTATTTGCTGCGACCAAGGCACTTTTCGATGGCAAATGGAAAACGTACATGGCAGTCGTATTGTTTGCTGCAGTTTTTCATCAGAGTGCGCTTGTCATGCTGCCACTTTATTTTATTGTTAGAAGGAAAGCATGGACAGGGTCAACTTTTTTATTACTGTCGGTAGCCATTATGATTGTCGTCGGTTTTAACCAATTTTCTGATTTGTTATTTAAAGCGATCCAAGGAACACAATACGCGCATTATCAAAATTTCGAAGAGGGTGGAGCGAGCGTCATTCGCGTATTCGTATATGCGATCCCGTTAATAATATGCTTCTTGGGCAGGGGAAAAATGAGGACGTTATTTCCAAAAAGTGATATATTAGCGAATCTATCTATTATTGGAATTGTGCTCATGATTATCTCGACTCAAAACTGGATATTTGCAAGAATGACGATTTATTTTAATCTTTATCAATTAATTTTAATTGGTTGGATCGTTAAAGTATTTCGAGTGAAAGATCAGAAATTAATATACTTCGCCATTCTAATCTTTTATTTGCTATTTTTCTATTTTGAGAGTGTCATTACGCTGGATATCAGATATACAAGCGATTATTTAACATGGCAATCATAAAGGAGGCAGGACGGTGAACGAAGCGGAACAAATTCCCCGCATTTTGCATTACTGCTGGTTCGGCAGGGGGGAGAAACCTCGGAAAATCGTGAAGTGCATGAAAAGCTGGGAAAAACATCTAGGACATTTTCAAGTCATGGAGTGGAATGAAGATAACTTTGATATCTCTTCCATTCGATATGTGAAAGAAGCGTATGAAGCGCGCAAATTTGCTTTCGTAAGTGATTATGTTCGTTTATATGCGTTATATTTGCACGGCGGCATCTATTTGGACACCGATGTCGAAGTAATTAAGCCATTGGATAAATTTTTGGGTCATGAGGCTTTCTCAGGCTTCGAAGATCAACGCTTTTTACAATCAGGTACGATGGGAGCAGCGAAAAAGCATCCGTGGATAAAAGAATTACTTGAAAATTACGATAAGAGAAGCTTTTTACTTCCTGGGGGAAAGCTTGATACAACGACCAACACTGCCGTTATAACTGAAATATGCAGCCGGCATGACCTTCAATTAAACGGCGAGTTTCAAGTATTAGCTAATGGCGTGACCTTTTATCCCCGTACATATTTCAGCCCGTATGATTACATCGATGGCGGTAATTACATATCAAATGACAGCTACACCATTCATCATTTCGCTCAATCTTGGCTGCCAGCGCATGTTCGACTTAGAGGCGAGGTGAAGAAAGTCGTAAGCCGCGTCGTCGGCCCAACAGTCATCTCCAAAATGAGAAAGCTGCTATCTTCCAATTAAAAGCCATTATTTCAATATCAGGAGCTCATACCGATGATAAAAAGATTATTTGATTTCGTACTCTCAGCTGTTCTTTTGGTGCTGCTTTCCCCGATTATCGCGATAACCGCAATCCTTGTGCGCTTCAAGCTGGGAGCGCCGATCATGTTCAAGCAGCAGCGTCCCGGCTTGCATGGCGTTCCGTTCTACGTGTACAAACTTCGGACGATGACCTCCGAGAAGGACAGCATGGGCAAGCTGCTGCCGGATCATCTGAGGCTGACAGCTTTTGGCAGTCTTATGCGCAAATTCAGTCTGGATGAGCTGCTGCAGCTCGTGAATGTCCTGAAAGGCGAGCTTAGCCTCATTGGGCCGCGTCCGCTCCTAATGGAATATTTGCCGCTGTATAACACCGATCAGGCTAAACGCCATTTAGTACGCCCAGGCATTACAGGGTGGGCACAAGTACATGGCAGAAACGCGGTTTCGTGGGAGGAGAGATTCCAGCATGATGTCTGGTATGTAGAAAATCAAAGCTTTATGCTGGATCTCAAAATTTTGGCCATGACGGTAAAGAAGGTCATTAAGTCGGAAGGGGTCTCGAATGGCAATCATGTCACGATGCCCGTATTTCAAGGAACCACGACAAGCAGTGAAGGGTAAAGCCATTTCTCAAGCGGCAGCATAGCTTGGGGAATGGCTTATTTTATTGGAAAAGGAAGTGTGGCAGTGTGTCGACAAATGAAAGGAAACGAATCTACCTATCACCACCGCATATGAGCGGGAAAGAACAGCGCTATATTGACGAGGCTTTTGAAACCAATTGGATTGCACCGTTGGGGCCGCATATCGATGCCTTTGAGAAACAAATGGCGGCTTATGTGGGGACGGCGGACGCGGTAGCGGTAAGCTCGGGAACGGCTGCGATCCATCTAGCTTTGCAGCTGCTTGGCGTAGGTACGGGAGATAAGGTGTTTTGCTCCAGTTTTACTTTTGTAGCAAGCGCTAATCCGATTCGGTATTGCCATGCGGAGCCTGTCTTTATAGATTCGGAGCCAGAAACCTGGAATATGTCGCCTTCGGCATTAAAGCGGGCATTCGAAGATGCCGATCGCAGAGGAGAATTGCCGAAAGCCGTAATCGTCGTACATTTGTATGGTCAAGTATCCAAGATGGATGAGCTCATGGCATTGTGTGAGCAGTATGAAGTACCTTTAATCGAGGACGCTGCGGAATCGCTGGGGTCTACGTACAAAGGGAAACAGAGCGGTTCATTCGGGAAGCTTGGCATTTTTTCATTCAACGGGAACAAGATTATTACGACTTCAGGCGGAGGGATGCTCGTATCTGATGACGTGGAGCTCCTGAGAAAAGCACGCTTCCTAGCTACGCAGGCAAGAGATACGGCACCGCATTACCAGCATAGCAGCATGGGATTCAACTATCGGATGAGCAATATATTGGCAGGTGTAGGAAGGGCCCAGCTTGAGGTAATAGACGATCGGGTCGCGGCTAGAAGAGCGATATTCGATAATTATGTACGGGCATTCTCGGACAGGCAAGGCGTAAGTTTTATGCCCGAGCTGAACGGTACGCGCTCGAACCGCTGGCTGTCGACCCTCGTTCTCGACAAGGGAGAGACGAATGCAACCGTTACAGAGCTGCTCACCACGATGGAAGCCGCGAATATAGAAGCGCGTCCGCTGTGGAAGCCGCTGCACTTGCAGCCGCTGTTCGAAGGTATGCGCTTTTATGCCCATGCGGGCGAGGTAGCCGTCTGCGAAAGGCTGTTCGAGAGCGGGCTTTGTTTGCCGTCGGGCTCCAGCATGTCATTCGTTGATCAGGTGAGAGTGACGGACTGCATGAACGAGGTATTTGATAAGGCAGCCGAAAAAAGCGCGCAGTCTGCATAGGAGGAGCCTAGAGATATCGTTCGCCTGGTACTCTTGCACGAACAGCCTTAGCAGGCGTTCCGTAAGCAACCATATATGCTGCAATGTCGGTTAAGACGGTAGAGCCAGCGCCAATTACGGTGTGCTCGCCGATTGTTTTGCCATGAATGATGGCTGCTCCCAGCGATACGACTGAGTAGTCGCCGATCCGTACGTTTCCGCCTGTACACGCACCCGGCGCCAACGTTACATAGTTTCCGATCGTCGTATCATGCTCGGCAATGGTATTTGCGTACAAAACGCAATGTTCGTTGATTCGTGCATCGCTGCCAACGACGCTGCCAGCCATAATGATTGTACCGCTTCCGATTTGTGCACCCCTGGCTACTGAAGCGCTAGGATGGATTGCCGTGATGAAGGTAAAGTGAGGTAGAATGCTCTTGATTTTCTCGACGACGGCTGCGCGTGTCCAGTTATCGCCAATAGCGACAATCCCGCTGTTCGCAAGCGCTTCATGCTGTACCAGCCATTGTTCATTGCCCAGAACCTCATAGCCATAAAACGTTGTGCCAGCGGGCTTCAAGCCGTCAATGATGCCAACGATGTGGTATATGCCGGTTTTTTCTATGGTATCTATTACGGCTTTGGCATGACCGCCAGCACCAAATACGATAATATGTATCATATCTCTAACACCTCCTTAAAAATAACCGTTTCAACCGCTCTTTCATTCTAGCAGATATAAGGTTATTTTTGTAAGCGTAAAGAGAGAATGACGATTGACAGATATTAGGGAAGGTGTTAATCTGTACTTGTGTTCGTTTTATAGAACAAAATTATATTTTTGTTCGTTATTGGCTAATTAGTATGAAGGAGAAATTCATGAATAACGATGTCACTCTCCATAAAGAAGACTTGTCTGATGAATTGAGACTCATGCTCTCGATTCTTTCCATGGACAATAAAGCCGAGATCACATTCGATCTGCAGGAACTGCTCCGTCATGCGGATTGGGACCGGTTTATTGAGCTGGCTAGGCATCATAGGGTGTTTCCTTCACTTAACCATAAGCTGCAGAAGCTGAAAGCGAATGGCATCCCTGTGTTCGTGTCGCAGTTGTTTCAACGTGATTATTATCGGAATACGCTGCAAATGCTCACATTAAGCGGAGAAATGGAGCAGCTTGCCAAATTGTTCTCTGACAATGGCATTCGTTCATTATTTCTGAAGGGGCCCGTCATTGCCGCCGACTTGTACGGAGATGTATCGCTGCGAACTTCATGTGATCTTGATTTGCTCGTACCCATTGATGATCTAGAGAGAACGGAAAACCTGCTCCTCTCTTGCGGATACGTGAAAGATGATTATATTTTGACGGTATTGAATGATTGGAAATGGCGTCATCATCATACTTCCTTTATGCATCCAGATAAAAAGATTAAGGTAGAGGTCCATTGGAGACTCAATCCAGCTCCCGCCAAGGAACCGAAATTCGAGGACCTTTGGGAAAGGAGAAGGCAAAGCTCATTAATCTCGCGCCCTATCTATTATTTGGGCAGGGAGGACCTATTCATGTTTTTAGTCTCACACGGTGCGCGTCACGGCTGGTCAAGGCTCCGGTGGCTGCTGGATATTAAACAGCTGCTTGAGCAGAAAGTAGATTGGCCTACGCTAATTCACCTTCTTCGCAAGCATCAGTTCTCGCATATCGGGGGGCAGGCCTTGCTGTTATTAGCCAGATTGTTCGCGGTGCCGCTGCGTGAGGAAATGAAGCCCTTGTTAAGTGATCGAAGAGCAGAATGGTCGGCTGAGGATGCCATGTTCTATGTGCATCGAATGATTAATTTGCATAGTCCTCCCTTGCCGGAGGAAGTAGACCGCTACCATAGGAAGTATCTTTTCGGATTGCTTACGATTAGGCAGAAGATCATGTTTCTCGCCAGCTTTCTCTACCCTTATCCGGAAGACGCCAAAACGCTGCCGCTCCCCAAAGCGCTCCATTTTCTCTATTTTCCGCTTCGTCCTTTCATTTGGGGGTGGAGGAAAATCCGTCCAACCGATAAAGACAAAGAAACCTATATGTGACTAGGAGCAGATGATGAAAAACGTACTTATAGCGTCCTATGACATGGAAGTCGGCGGCGTTGAGAGAAGCTTAGCAGGCATGCTCGATCAGTTTAACTATGCGGCGTACAACATTGACCTCATGTTGTACCGGCATAAGGGAGATTTCATGGGCCTATTGACTGATCGAGCAAATTTGTTAGGTGAAATCCCGCAATACGCATCATTTCGGAAGTCAGTAGCGGAGACCTTCAAGGATAAGCAGGTTTCGATTGGAGCCTCGCGCGTACTCGCCAAAGCTCACGCTAAGCTTTTTCAAAAAGCTCACGGAATCAATGATATCGGCTATGTGCAGATGCAGATGGTTTGGCGCTATGCACGCCCCTTCCTACCTTCGCTCAAGAGAGAATATGATGTTGCAATCAGCTATTTATGGCCGCATGACTTTGTCGCCGACAAAGTGGCTGCACGCAAGAAAATCGCTTGGATTCATACGGATTATTCAACCATCGCAGCTGATCATAAGTCGGATTACAAAATATGGAATAAATTTGATTATATCGTGGCGGTTTCGGAAGCCTGCAAAGCTTCATTTCTTGAACGGTATGAGCGGCTTCGGGAAAAGGTTGTCGTGATGGAAAATATTGTAGCGCCTCTGCCGATAAGAGGCCTGTCAGCCCAGCGAATAGAGAACAATCCATTGGATGATGACTCACGTTTCAAGCTCCTTTCAGTAGGCAGACTATGCCATGCAAAAGGCTTTGATGATGCCATACAGGCATTCAAGCTTCTCATCGATAAAGGCTATCATAATCTGGTTTGGTACATTGTCGGATATGGCGGTGACGAAGCGATGCTGAAGGCTCTGATCCAGGAGCATCAGCTCGAAGAGCGGTTTATCCTGCTGGGGAAGCAGATAAACCCTTATCCGTTTATGAGCAAATGCGACTTATACGTACAGCCTTCTAGATACGAAGGCAAAGCAGTTACCGTAACTGAAGCCAAAATATTAGGGAAGCCGATCGTTATCACGAATTATTCGACGGCTGCAAGCCAAGTGGAGCATATGACAGACGGTTATATTACGGAATTATCTGTCGCAGGCATTGCGGATGGGATCGAGAGGCTTTATAACGATCATGAGCTGAGAGCGCGGCTTGCCAGTCATTGCAGCAGCTCGGATTATAGCAATAATGACGAGCTGGAGAAGCTGTACGAATTAATGACGGCAGAAGGGAGCCATTGAAATTGCGTATAAAAATAAGCGTGATTATACCGGTATTCAATGCAGAACCTTATCTAGCGAAGTGTATCGAATCTCTGCTTAACCAGACTGCGCGAGAATGTGAATTTATATTTATCAATGACGGTTCAGTGGATAATAGCGTCTCAGTCATTGAGCGCTACAAACAGAAAGACGCTAGAGTGGTATTGCTGGAGCAGCAGAACCAAGGTGTCAGCGCAGCGCGTAATAAAGGCTTGCAAGCGGCAAAGGGAGATTATATCGGATTTGTAGATGCGGATGATTACATTGAAGCGGATATGTACGAGACGCTCTATCATACCGCAGTCGAAGAGGATTGTGATATCGTGCTTTCCAACTTTGAGAGCGAGATCGACGGCCATGCCGTCCTGACAGCCTACCCGTTCCCTAAAAATCAAGTATTGAATAAGGCTTACCTATCACAAGAGGTATTGCCCTTCTTCATTAAGTCAGACGAGCTCAATACGGCTTGCAATAAGCTGTACCGTAAATCCCTTCTTCAAGAGCATGGCGTTCAGTTCCCGCTGCAAGTTGCCTTGGGGGAGGATGGCATGTTCAATATGGCAGCTTTCAGCCATGCGGTTAGATTTGTGTATATGGACTACACAGGCTATCACTACCGCGAAATTATAGGCAGCGCGACGAGGAATATCATCCAAAAGGACTATTTCCAAAGGGCGCTGGACGTCTACCACATCGAGCTTCCTAGCCACTTTAAAGCCATATTGGAAGAGGAATCCGTAAGCAGGCTGAAAGCCATTAAATTAATACATAGCGTAATGGCTTACGTGCATATGTACTTCAAGCCGACAGCAAGCCTCAGCGTCAGCAAGCAAATCAAATACATACAGAAGATGATCAATGCACGAGAAGTCAGAAAAGCATTGCCGATTTACCAAAAAGAAATGACGCTTACGCTGAACCGCTACCAGAGAGTTTTGCTTTATTTTATAAGCAATAGATCATGGATCGGGTTATATTTCATAACGGCGTACAGCCGATTTAGAAATTGAAGTTGGGGGCTATTCCTATGAAAATAATGATGTTTGCACATGATGGCAGTTTGAACAGAGGCTGCGAGGCGATTGTCCGCTCCTCGACGGCAATCATTAAAGAAAGATTTGCAGGCGCCAAGATATATTTGGCTTCGGCGCAGCCTGAAACAGATACGGTGATCACGAAGCTGGACGGGGTATATGACGGGTCTGCACGCGCAATCAAGAAATATTCCTACGATTGGTTCTTGTCCTCCATGAAGGTTAAGCTATTTCAGGACGAATCCTACGCGCTTGGAAAAATCCATCATAACATTATTAAAAACATTAAGGATATGGACGTGTGTTTATCGATCGGGGGGGACAATTATTGCTACGGCGAACAGCCTGGCTGGTATGAGATCGACAGACGGGTGAAAGCACAAGGAAAGAAGCTTGTATTGTGGGGCTGTTCGATTGGCGAAGAGGACATGACGGACAGAAAGCTGGAGGACCTTCGGACCTTTGACCTTATTCTATCCCGCGAATCCTTAACCTACGAAATGCTGCAGCGAAAGGGACTCCGGAACGTTAAGTTATGTGCAGACCCTGCCTTTACGATGGAGAAGGAGGAACTGGATTTGCCCGAAGGCTGGCAGAAGGGAAATACGATTGGGCTTAATTTCAGTCCGCTCGTGTGGAAACGAAACAAGCAATCACAGGCTGCGGTAGATGAACTGATTCAGCATATCTTGGACACGACGGATATGACCATCGCTTTAACGCCTCACGTCATCATCAATAACAACAATGATTACGAGGTTCTAAGCACGTATTACGAGAGGTATAAGCATACGGGCCGCGTCCTGCTGCTGCCCGATCATCTTACGGCGATCCAATATAAAGGCTACATCGCAAGAATGCGGTTTTTTATCGGTGCTCGAACGCATGCGACCATCGCGGCTTATTCCAATTATGTTCCGACTATGGTGCTTGGCTATAGCGTCAAATCAAAGGGCATCGCAAAGGATATCTTTGGCGAAGAGAAGCTGGTTCTGGGCATTGATGAAATATCGGACAGCAAACGGTTAATTGAAAAGTTTATTGAAATGAAGAATGAAGAGGATGCAATAATCAATCGGCTTAAGCAATCCATCCCTGGCATCAAGAAGATGTCATACAAAGCGGCGGACTACTTAAGCAGTCTAGCCTGAGGTGAATATGAAAAAAAATGTGCTGTTTATCATTCCCAGCCTCACGGCAGGGGGAGCGGAGCGGAGCTTAATCAACCTGCTTACGCAAATGGATTTCGATCAATTCAACGTCGATTTGTTTATGTTCAGCCCGCAGGGGATTTTTTTGGAGCTGCTCCCTGAGCAAGTAAGGATTCTGCCGCTGCCAGAGAGCTATAACGAATTCGTGAAACCGATGCTTCCATCCGTATCGCGGTTATTATGGCGAAAAAATTCCAAGCTAGCTTTTAGCCGGATCATGTTTAGCGTCAAGAATCGGATGTCCGGAAACGTCAGCGTGAAGGAACAGGAAAGCTGGAAATACATGGCCCGTTCGTTTGCCGTGTTGGACAAAAAATACGACATCGCGATAGCTTTTCTAGAGAAATCGTCGATCTACTTCTGCGCGGAGAAAGTAAAAGCGGATAAGAAGATCGGCTGGGTCCATAATGACTACGACATGCTCGGCATGAACCCGTATTTCGACCAGAATTACTTCAGCAAGCTGGACTATATCGTGACTGTATCCGAGGAATGCCGCCATATTCTAAAGCAGCGGTTTCCTAATCAGAACGAGAAGCTTAAGGTGATCTACAACATTGTATCTCCGACGATTATTAGAGAGCTGTCCTACATGGAGCCGGCAGAAGCTTTCAACCGGAAAAGCGATGAATTTGTTATATTGTCGATCGGGCGCCTGCATCCGCAGAAAGGCTTCGAGTATGCGATACGGGCGGCAAAGCGGCTGCTTGACGAGGGCTACCGCTTTCAGTGGAACATTATTGGCGAAGGCGAGGAAAGGGAGGCCTTAACCGAGCTTATAGAGGCTCTGAAGCTGGAGAGTCATGTTAAGCTGCTAGGGCTTAAGTCCAATCCTTATCCTTATCTCAGACAGGCTGACATTTATGCACAAACCTCGGTATTCGAAGGAAAGGCAATTGCGATTGACGAAGCGAAAATACTGCATAAGCCCATTATTATTACGAATTTCAGCACAGCCAAGGATCAATTAAAGGATGGCGTCGAAGGTCTCATCGTCGATCTGAGCGACGAAGCCATCGCAAAGGGCATTGCGAGGCTTATGCAGGATTCAGCGGCACGTACGCGGATGGAGCAGCATTTGGCAACTTTGGAGCTTGGAACGGAAGATGAGATTAATAAGCTGTATCACATTATGGGATAGGGGAAGCGACTTGAAAAAAAAGCTGCTGTTCGTCATGAACAATCTAACCTGCGGAGGGGCAGAGAAATCGCTGATATCCTTGCTTCAAACGATCGACTTCTCCCGATATGAAGTGGATCTTTACCTCTTCAAGCACGAAGGGCTGTTTATGGATAAGCTGCCCAAAGAAATAAATCTGCTTGAGCAGCCTGATGATTACCAATACTTCGATATGTCGATGAAAGCAGCCGTGCTGAATTGCCTGAAGAAAGGCAATGTAAGCTTGGCTGTGTCGAGAGTGCTTGCTGGCTACGTTTTTTTCACGGAACGAAATCCGGCCAGGCGCGAGCAGCGAGTCTGGAAATACTTATCAAAGGCGTTGCCGGTGCTTCCGCAAAAATATGATGCGGCAATTGGCTTTTTGGAGAAAAATCCCGTTTATTTCAGCATTGAGAAGGTGCAAGCTAATCAAAAAATAGGCTTTATCCACAATGACTATGACAAGCTCGGCATGGACCCTAAGTTGGATATCCCGTATTTTAAAAAAATTGACCATCTCGTGACGGTATCCGATGGCTGCGGAGATGTGCTGCTGCAGCGGTTCCCGCAATTCAAGGAAAAGATAAAGGTCATCCATAATATTGTATCTCCTGCAATCATAAACAGAATGTCGTCGGAACGAACGGATATGCGGATGGACGAAAGCATATCGATCGTATCTATCGGACGTTTGAATTATCAGAAGGGCTTTGAGCTCGCAATCGATGCATGTGCGGTATTAATTGAGCAGGGCTACAATCTCAATTGGTACGTCATCGGAGAAGGCGAGGATCGGGATAAATTAGAACGGTTAATCGAGTCAAAGGGATTAAATCACCATTTTCATCTTATTGGCTTAAAGGAAAATCCGTATCCCTATATTCAAAAAGCGGATATATACGTCCAGCCTTCACGTTTCGAGGGGAAATCCATAGCCATTGACGAGGCAAAGATTTTGCATAAACCGATTGTCGTCACGAATTTCAGCACGGCAAAGGATCAAATTACGCATAACCAAAACGGTTTAATCGTTGATATGGATAAGGAAGCATTGAGTGACGGCATCAAGCTGTTAATCGAGGAAAAGGGCCTACGTCTCTTCTTTGAAGAGCAATTGGCAAAGGAGCAGCTGGGCAGCGAGTCGGAAATCGAGAAGTTATATGCGTTGATATAATGGTTGTGAGGGAGCGGGAAAAATGCTAGAAATTCTAGCTTTTATATTTATAGGCTTAATCATCGTAATTGCTTTGATCGATCTATGGCCGATGAGCTGGGATTGGTTAAGCAGAATCCATATCGGCAGATACCGTAACAAACAAGAATGGAATCAATCCATAACGCAAATTGGCGTGAATTGGCTTAATCATACACCGAAAATCAAAGTAACGGATAATGTCAGGCTCGTAGCGATTGATATGCTGAAAGGCAATTATTCAAAAAGCGTTATTCAGCATTGGCAGGAGGCTTCCCTATTGCTAGGCTTGTCTGAATGCTTGAAAAATGGCGAGAATCCTGCGCTTAGATCGGGCATCGAGCAATTTCTGAAATCCAAGTTCGATGCAAGCGGACATTGGAAAGTGAAGCCGTCATATATTGATTCGGCGATATTGGCATATGGCGTAATGAAGCTTGAGCAAGTGGGAATCGATAAGTACAAGCCTGCGTTTGACAGTACATGGGCGCTCATTCAAGCGCATATTGGTGAAGATGGTACCGTGCAGTATCGCAAATTCATGAACAAATACCGCTACGTAGACACGATCGGATTTATTTGTCCTTTTCTGGTAGCGTATGGTATCAAATATAATAAGCCGGAGTGCGTTCAGCTGGCCGTTAAACAGCTGGAGATGTACGAACGGCATGGCATGCTTGAGGATCATTTCATCCCGAGTCATGCGTACCATACGGATAATGCTCTTCCATTAGGACTGTATGGCTGGGGAAGAGGCCTAGGCTGGCTTGCCATCGGACTTAGCGATGCTTGGCGTGAATTGCCTGAAGGACATGAAAGCAAACCGATACTGGAGCAGTTCGTATCCAAATTCGCCTATGCGATTCTGGCTTTCCAAGGGAAAGAAGGAAATTGGAACTGGACGGTTACACGGCAAGAGACCAGGGCGGATTCTTCGACAACAGCAACCTTGGCGTGGTTCCTGCTGCAGGCTTCACAGATAGCGGAGCTCTCCGAAGCATGCTCCCAAGGGGCGGAGCGGGCCGTCCAGTATCTAATGCGAGTAACCAGAAGAAGCGGGGCGGTCGATTTCTCGCAGGGAGATACGAAGGATATCGGCGTATATTCCATGCTGTTTAATATATTGCCGTTCACCCAAGGCTTCTGTATCCGAATTGCTAATTTCAATAAACATGCAAGGACGGATGACCGGACTGCTAGAACGGTAGAGCTATAATAGAGAAACGAATGGGATAGGAGATTCACATGAGGGTAAAAAGCTCATTACTGAACATTTCTGCCGGACTTGGCAGCCAGCTTGTCATAACCATATTGAGCTTCGTGTCTAGAACGGTCTTTATTAATAGTCTGGGGATCGAATATTTAGGCGTCAATGGCTTATTTACGAGCATTCTAGCCATGCTGTCGCTGGCGGAGGCCGGAATCGGCTCCAGCATTATTTATAATTTGTATAAGCCCGTCGCTGAAAACAATAGACCTAAAATATTGGCGCTCATGGATTTATACAAGAAAGCCTATCTGGTTATAGCGGGGCTTGTGCTGCTGCTGGGCCTAGGCGTCATGCCGTTTCTAGATCTCATCATTAAAGAAACGAGTATTCCAAACTTATCGATCATTTACCTGCTGTTTCTTGTAAATACCGCAGCCCCCTATTTGTTTGTCTATAAACATTCCTTCCTGAACGTCAATCAGAAAAATTATATCGTCACCTCAATCTTCTCGGTTTCGTCTATCGTATCCACCGGGTTGAAGATCGCAATCTTGTTGTATACCGAGAATTACATTTTGTATTTGGTTGTTGAGAGCTTCTTCTCGATCATCACGTCGGCATTTGTCGTTTTTCTAGTAAACAAAATGTACCCTTTCCTTAAGGAAAAAGTACGAGCAAAGCTGGATCCCGAGACCAAAGCGAATTTCATCAAAAATATGAAAGCCATCATTTTGCAAAACGTAGGCAATTATTTTATTTTCGGAGTAGACAGCATACTGATCTCCACGTTTGTGAGCATTACGGCCGTCGGGCTTTATTCGAACTATAAAATGCTTATCGATATTTGCCGGACACTGCTTAATCAGGTGTTTTCCAATATGTACCATAGTCTAGGCAATTTGATCGCGAAGGAAAGCTCGGATGCTGTATATCGCATATTCAAGATTACGTATCTGCTTAATTTCTGGCTGTATTCGCTACTATCCATCGGTCTTTATTTGCTGGTTGAGCCGCTTATCACCTTATGGCTAGGGCAGGAATTTGCGATGACAAATGCCATTTTGCTTGTGCTCGTCGTGATGTTCTATGAGAGGGGAATGAGGAATTCGCTGAGCGCGGTGAAATCGACTGCAGGTATTTTTCATGAGGACCGCTTCGCGCCGATTATACAAGCCGTCATTAATTTAGCCGTATCATTAATTCTAGTTCATTATTTGGGAATATTAGGCGTGTTTATCGGCAGCATTGCGAGTGCGGTAGCCGTACCGTTCTGGTATACGCCTTTGCTTGTTTACCGCAATGTGTTCCGGCAGCCCATTTGGCATTACTACAAGAGCTATCTGCTCTACACATTATTGGGCATAACCGTGTGCATATTCGTTGGTTTTATCAATAGCTTCCTTCCATCCTCGACCTTTCTATGGCTCGCGATGAAGGGGCTTGCATGCGTGGTTATGGTCAATTTGATCTATGTCATCGTGTTCTACCAGACTGAGCAATTTTACTATTTAAAAACGATATTTATAGGGCTTTTGAACATAATTCCAAAGCTTCGCACACGTTTAAGTAAGCCGGAACAAAGCCATCAAAGCCTGGAGGTTGGCGGAAATAAGTAACCTTTTGCTGACAAGCTACATACGATAGCGGTAAAAGGAAGGTGAAGGCTATGACTCAGCATACGTCTTACCGCTTAGAACTTGACCGGTTTAAAGTTAGCAACACGGGACGGAATCCAGCAGAAACGACTAAGGGAATTAATGATGCGCTCGTTTGGGCCAAGCAGGAGGGCTATTCTCATGTCGTGCTTCCGAGCGGGACCTTTAGTGTCAGGTTGGATCCGGGAACGCTTATCGCCATTAAGATGCAAAGCGGCATGCATTTAGAATTAGAGAATGGCTGTGAGGTTGTTCTAGAGGCCAATTCTTCGCCCAATTATTCCATTATCGATATGACTGCGATCAAGAATGCGAAAGTATCCGGTGGGAAGCTCGTTGGCGATAAGAAGAATCATGTTTACGAGATTTTCGTTAAGTTTACTAGAGGCGGAGTGAATGCAGACGGGACCTTGAATAATGATCCGAACTGGATACGCAGCGAAGTGATCGACCGTTATGCCAATCCGGGACTGCTGACAAATTTCAGGCTCTGGACCATTCCAGGCGTTAATGCTTCTGCCTACTCCTTCTATCAATACAAGGATACGGTTTCCAAAGCAACCTTGACGGGCTTTCGTACGAATGGCGTATTTGCACCCGCAGGCAGCACGGGAAGAGGCTGGTTTCTTAACGAAGATAACGACGTAAGCCGCAATAATAAAATGATATTTGCGATACCTTTAAGCGCTCCCCTTACGGATGCTGCGATATCGCAGATTCAAGCGAAGGTAGATAACGCCTACTTTACGCATGAAAGCGGCCATGGCATTGGCGTGTTCGGATCCAACTTTATCGAAATAGGACACATCGAAATTTCAAATTGCGTCGGCGATGGTATCATAACCGGCTGGGAGAAGTATCAGCTCGAGCCAGCGGCTTATTCGCAGGAGCAGATGGGGCAGCATATCCTTATTCATGATTGCCATATCCATCACTGCAGAAGGCAGGGCATATCGCTTTGTGCTTCTAACGATACGCATGTATTCCGAAACAGAATCCATCATATCGGGTTTGATGATGACGGAGTAACAACAAACTTTAGAAACGGCACGCCGCCGATGTTCGGCATTGATATCGAATCGATGTACTCGGAGACTAATATTCCAATCAAATCGGCTGACCGTCCGAATGGATTGGAGCTGAATTACCGAATTCGGATATGGGATAATTATGTTTACAGCAATGCACGTGGGCATTTCGTTAATTCCGATGGAACGGATATAACCTTGGAGAACAATACCTTTGAAGGCGCGAACGTAGGCGGTATAAGCTCTAACCCGTTATTTCCTCACGTTAAGTATTTGAATAATACGTTTATCGGATGCGAGCTATGGGTGCAGGGCGATAATTTCATAAACGGTGCAGTCATTCAGAATGGAAATTTAAGAATGGTTGATGTGAGAGGCGCAGTCGTGCAAAACTGTAAAATCACGAATGGTTCCGTCCATGGCTCAAGCTTATACGGTTATTTCGGATCACCGGCCGTGAACGCGGCAATGGGTACATTTACCTTTAAAACAGCTCATGGCATGGGCAATGGCGCACAGGTATCCTTTGAGCAGTGGATCGGAAAAGTGCCTACCGGCATTAGCGTGGATAAGTTATATTATACCGTCAACGTATCGGCGTTAGGTTTCCAGGTTTCCGAGTCGCTGGGAGGCTCACCGGTTGCTGTGAAAGACGCCGGAGAAGCAGGTTTTCACGTGGCTAGATTTAATTACGGCAGATGTTATTTATCGAATATTACGGTTGAACGGGAATGGCGCAAGGACAATGCGCTAACGCCGAACTTTAATCTGCTTGCTGCAGGAGCGGTTATCAAAAACATCACGATTAAAAACTATGATATGGCGGTATTGGTTCCAGCCGATTATGCAGGGCGGCCGAATATTATCGATGGACTTACTATGATTGAAGGTTCTGCTAGATTCGAAGGCTGCCATATCAGCGATAGTGAGTTTATGAGAGCAAAGACCCCTGCAATGGGGAACACAGACATCCAGTTAGGCTCCAATGATACGAAATATAAGAGACAAATAACGCTGCGCAACGGATTGTTACACAGCTTAGGTCTTGTACTCGATGGAAATGCGACCGTGACGGGCACAACCTTCGTGAATGCAGGAATTGGAAAAACAGACAATGGAAACAAGGCCGTAATCGCACAATCGTATCTAGAGAATAGCAAATTGAATTTCAACTGGCTGCGGCAGAACCAATCGGTAACGATTGCAAAGTCCGTATTCAAGGGAGTAACGGTAACAGGCACTGCACCTTATATAAGGCTGGTGGATAATACCGATTTAGGAACGGCCTAAAAGGCGGATAAAATATCCCTGGAGAGGATCTACGCTGCAGGGTATATTTTTGATATAATGTTCTTAATAAAGAATATTTAAGTATTTTATAATGAATAACCGGAGAGGGGTTAATGAAATGGCCATTTTAGTAACTGGCGGGGCTGGTTATATTGGAAGCCATACCTGCGTGGAGCTTTTGGAAGCGGGATATGAGGTTGTCATTGTCGATAATTTGTGTAACAGCAGCCGAACCTCATTGGACCGAGTTGCTGAAATTACGAACAAGGCATTTACATTTTATGAACTGGATTTGCTTGACCGGAATGGGCTGGATACGGTATTCGCTAAACATGAGATAGAAGCTGTCATTCATTTCGCTGGCCTGAAAGCGGTGGGTGAATCGGTTCGCTTGCCGCTCTCCTATTACCATACTAATCTTACAAGCACGATCGTATTATGCGAAGTAATGAAAAAACATGCAGTCCACAAGCTCGTATTCAGCTCATCGGCTACCGTTTATGGGCTTCCGGAACAGGTACCTATCTCGGAGAGCTTCCCGCTTGGCGCAACTAATCCATATGGATGGACGAAGCTGATGCTTGAGCAAATTCTTCAAGACCTGGCTGAATCGAATGAGCAATGGGGAATATCGATACTAAGGTACTTCAATCCGATTGGCGCGCATAAAAGCGGTAGAATCGGTGAGAATCCAAATGGCGTGCCGAACAACTTATTGCCATATATCGCTCAGGTTGCGGTAGGTAAACGGAAGCAGGTTAGCGTATTCGGCAGTGACTATCCGACGCTTGATGGAACAGGAATTAGAGACTATATCCATGTCGTGGATCTTGCTAAAGGGCATTTGAAGGCCGTGGAGAAGATTATGCGGAAATCGGGGGTGGATATTTTCAACCTCGGAACGGGACGCGGCTATAGCGTGCTTGAGATGATCGCCGCATTCGAGAAGGTATCTGGTCGAGATATTCCGTATACGTTTATTGCACGAAGAGCTGGAGATATTGCTATCTGCTATGCGGATACATGGAAAGCAAATAAGGAGCTGGAATGGGAAGCAACCATGGGAATTGACGAGATGTGCGCAGACTCTTGGCGGTGGCAGTATATGAATCCGAACGGTTACGACGAGAACGAGCAGGATGGATCAATGGGGAAATCGCTAGATTACATAAGCGCAGCGCAATAATAAGCAGCGTACAAAAACAATCCGATTAAGCTGATTTTTGAATCTAACAGATGCCATTTCATTTAACAAACCTTAATAACTTTCGACAAAAGTTGTAAATATCTATCAATTTTGTCGGACATGAAGCGACAGCATACGCGAATATGATGATCTATAATACATCTATAAGTGAATGACAAGCATAGGGAGACGTTGAAATGCGTTTAGTATCTGGGCACCTTAAACGCATGGAGTCAGTGGTGCAACCGCCCCAATTCGAATGGGGGATATGTGATAATGGCACTAGTTAAATCAGATCATAATCATGACTTAGATACGGAATGGGTAGCTTTAATTATGAAGGCACGTGCTTTAGGGTACAGCCGGGAAGATGTTCAGAAAGCGATCCTCGTTCTGAAGGAAAGCAGCAAGGACGACATTCAAGATACGGCAGTGTAAAGAAGAAATGGCTTACTCGCGTTTGATCTTCCATTTATTGAATTCAAGAAATTCTTTGAATTGATCCTTGCTTACGCCGGATGCCATCGCTTCTCTTACGAGATCGGCCCATTCGAGATCAAGGTTCTCTGACTTTTGCTCAGACTGGTCACTGTTGAGAAATTCTTCTACGGGAACCTTAAGTACCGCTCCTACTTTTTCGAGAAATTGAATGGAAGGGTTTTGTTGAAGGCCGCGTTCAATGGAGCTTAGGTAAGATTTCGCAACACCGGCTCTTTGTGAAAGCTCAGTCAATGACAAGCCATTTCTTTTGCGCAGCGCTTTTATGCGTTCTCCGATCATAACTAACTCCTCCGTCATTACATCGTTGTAGACTAGACCTTATTATAACGAATTATTAAGGATAGCGAAAGCTTTTTAGCCGCCACTTATGTATGATATTGGATATTAACATAGGAATATTATGAAATAATTTTTTGGACGTTCATCAAGCATAGCAAAGGGCTTACCGACGGGTAAGCCCTTTTGCTATGCTTGAAATATAGGAGAGTATATTTAGGCGCCTATTGAAAGGACGCCATCAGGCGTTTCTTCTTCGTTGCATCGGATAAATAGCTAGGCGCTGGCCACCGATTGATTGTGCAGCAGGCTGCCGAATAAACTGCTTGAATCGGCGGCTAGCTGGTGGTATTCGCCCTGCTCCACTACCGCTCCTTGATCAATGACGATCACTTGATCCGCTTGTCTAATCGTCGATAACCGATGGGCAACCACGATGATCGTCATCTTGCCTTTTAAGCGCTCGATAGCTTCTTGAATTTTTTTCTCGTTTTCCGTATCAAGCGCACTGGTGGCCTCATCCAATATAAGAATAGACGGCTTGCGTATAATGGCTCGCGCAATAACGATGCGCTGGCGCTCTCCGCCTGAGAGCCGGATGCCTCGATCTCCAATAACCGTATCAAGCCCTTCGGGAAGCTTGAGAACAAATTCGGAAGAGGATGCGAATTGCAGCGCCTCCCACATCTCATCGTCCGTTGCGTCAGGCTTCACCATATAAAAGTTTTCCCGAATGCTCGCGTTAAATAAGAAGGGGTCTTGCGCTACGTAGCTTATGGACTGGCGGAATGCAGCTAATTGCTTGCTGTCGATCGGAATGCCGTCTACTAATATTTGGCCGGCCTCAGGCTGCATTAATCCCATAATGAGATCAATGAGCGTGCTCTTGCCAGCTCCTGATGGGCCTGCAATGGCCGTCATCTGGTTGGAGGGTACGAACAGGTTGATGTTATGCAGCGTACAGGCGTACTCGTCTTGGTTGTATCGGAAGCTGACATTACGGCATTCAATTCCATGCGCAATCCGTAATGCTGCATGTTTATCCTGGTTTAAATCGAACTGTTCCGCTGAATGACTGCATTCTTGCTGAAGCAGTATCAGCGCCTTGCAAGCAGGGATCATGGAAGAAAGCTGCTCCAGGGTAGATTGAATACTGGTGAAACGCGGCCATAAGCGTGCGAAAATGACGGTAATGGTCAAGAGCTCCATGCTTTGCGTTTGGAATAGCTTGAACGATACCAATATAAAACAAGAAATGAGCAGCGCAGAGGTTAATTTATAAACGAGCTGGGAGTTCATTCTAAGCCGTACATAAGATATTTGTTCCTGCATCATGCCTTTTGTCAGAGCGGATAGCCAGTTTAGGCGCGAAGCTTCAAGCGTGTTGCTTTTAATATCCTTCATTCCGTTTAATTGATCGGTTATTCCTGCAAGATAGCTTTGGGACAGCTGCGAGGTTTGGTTGCCAAGCTGCTTCGCTTCTTTGATGAATTTTCTAGAGAAGACGCCAAGAACAATGCCGCAGCCTAAGACGAATAAGGTGAGCGTCGGGGAAAGCCAAAATGCGATCCCGATTTGAATCACTGTGAAAATAAGAGAAGTAATGAGCTGCAGGGACAGGTTGATCGCACCCAGCACGCGGGCAAGCTCGATGGTCAATAAATTAATGAGGTCGGAAGATCTTTTTTTCAAGAAAAAAGACCAGTTTGATTGCAATAAGGAATGATAGGTTTCATAGCGCAATTGCCTGCTGTAAAGCTGTTGGATCTCGACGTTGCGAATAGATACTTTTCTCTGGATTAGGTTTTGGATGAATACGATCATGACGTAGATTCCCAGAATGATCGTAAGAGACAGAGTAGGCGAGAGATCCTGCAAATAAGCAGAAAGATTTGAAAAGTAGCTATTATCAATTTCGAGGCTTACGATTCCGATTAGTCCAAGCATAGGAATCAATAATAGAATGCTGACGCTCTCCAAAAAGCCGGAGATCGTCATTCCGAATAGATTAACATAAAGGGCGGTTCCAGAGAAACGGTTCAAGCGCTTCATAAAATGCAATATATAATTCATTTCCTTCTCCTTTCGGGAACTGCCGATAACAAACATAGCTTTCTCCCTGTTGAATCCAAGGAGAAAGCTCAGCTTGCTTTCTTTGCGAATTTCTGCACGACAATGAATTTCTCCATGACATCTGCCCCTGTCACATACAAGGGACCGCTCCGCAGCCAGGCATGAGCGATCAGCTTGCCCTCTTCATCCTTAGCGGTACCGAGATAGAGGGTGCTGTCAAGCTTCCTTCGCTCAAGCATTTTCGAGCCGGCAATGGCCTTTACCAGGCACTTGCTTTCCCAGAACGTGTAACGGCTAACGACCGTCAGCGCTTGCGATATACGCTGCAGCTTTCGCAAATCCGCAATCCCGGCGTGATGTGCTGTTTCTCCGGTTTTGTCGCCGAGCTTTGGCGCAATGGCGGCAAAGGGTCTGAACATGAGCACGCGTGCCCAAGCCAAGAATAGATAAGACTCGCAAAACAAGAGAAAAGTATGGCGATCAAGTGCCGCTATTAACTTTAGTTTCTTGAGTAACAAGAACGAGACCTTCTTTCCTCATATGATCCAAAAAAGAAATAACCTGCCGTTCACATTCCGTTTGATCCACGTCATATTCGGACAATAACCGGTTTACGATTTCTTGGACAGAAATATTCTCGCCAAGAAAGTCCCAGATACGTCCGCCAGTCGTTCCCAGATTGTAATAGTTTCCGTTTCGAATGCTGAGCATCACTTTCTCGCCGCCCATGTCGCTTACGATATTTTGCTCGCAGCTTACGATCATGTCGCTAAGCGTGATGGATTCTGTATGTATCATTTCATCATTCCTCCTTGGGGATGGTATTCAATAATAAGGCAGCAAGCTCATGCGCGCTGAAATAAGAAGCCGATCTTTGCAATTGGTTCATGTCGATTTGATTGATAAAGCGTGCAAGCGTCTTGAAATGCCAGCCTTGCAGATTCATATGCTCGAGTAGAAAATTGCGAAAGGTATGCCTAAGCAGCGTTTGGAAACGAACAAGCCCTTGCAGGGGGATGATCGTGGTATGGGATTCCGTTTTTACGAGTTCAAAGATACCGGCAAGAGGCAGCGCTTGGCTGCAGAAATGGGAAGCTACCGGAACTGCGAATTTGGTTTCCCTATCAAAAAGCGGCTGAAAGCGGTCAGAGCGCATGCCAAGGCGGTCGATCGTCTCCTGCCACATTTTCTGCTGCGGATAGGACGGTGATACGACGGGTACGTTATTATGGCTCAGTGACAGCGGAATCAGATCATCGCTTAATAATTGAAAGCCCTTTTCGAGAAGGATGGATGCAAGGGTGGATTTGCCGGCACCTGATTCACCCAGGATGGCGTAGGCTTTCCCGTTAATGGCGATTGCACTGCCGTGCAGCGGGAGGATTCCTCTTTGCAGTAGAATGACACCCATGCATGTACCAAGGATATACAAACGTATTTTATCTTCATTGAACCCCTCGAACGGCGAAACGATGATGGAATTTCCGTTGCTCATACAGAATATGCCGGTATCGGGAACGCGAATGAACACCTCATGTTCTGTCACTGCAAAATATTCGTTAGAAGAGGAAGCGGAGCTCCAGCGAGCCGTAAGATCCATGCTGGTGACTTGGACCGCATGGCCATCATCCGTGAAAGACTCGATTAAAGGGGGCAGTTCGGGTAGTGGAATATAGCTGTCGATACGGAAACCAAAGGAAAAATAACTGTTCTTGTTTATGGTCTTTACCATGGGTATCACTCCGGATCGTGATGCGAAATTTGGGGTAAGGTGCCTACTTGTGAAGCTAGGCACCTGTATTCTAAGTATGGTAAGCGGTTGGATATGAAACTAGCTGAAGTTGATAATTTCAGTTGGATCGGGTTGAACCGCATCTGGTGTCGCGAGCCCTGGTCCAGCCATCGTCATATTGACATTTAGCACTTCCAAAGCAGGTTGTTGCCACGCTTTTTTCACTTGGTTTTGCATAGAAATCACCTCCCTTCAAGCTTGTTTTTTAATAAATCGGCGAAAAATGAGACTGCGCATCAATATTCGGAAATTAGTCTCAAAGACGTTTTCCGGCCGCGGGTTTTTTTCGATGGCGGCTAAAGCACGTTTAAGCTCTTTAATATTGAGGTACTCCGAAACGATAGGATCGCTTACGACATGCTTTAGCTCATCGATTAAAATATCCCATGAGGGGAGCATTCGGTGTAGACCGTCCGCACCTTGTATGCCGCGTACTTTTTGGTTTAATCTAATGTCTTCCGGCAAATAGTTTATGGTAGAGCGCCGCACGAGTGAACGATCAAAGCCGTTTTGCACGAATTGCTCCTCGGGTACGGATAAACAGAATCGTATGACGCGCAAGTCATTCGTTGCATCGCGTTCCCACACCGAATAGCGAAGCGATTGCTTGCAGCCAACGGTACCTGTAATATTCCAGTAGTAGAGCATTTCGAACTGTTTTCTGCGTACCTCGTATACATCCTGGTAGGGATTTCCCCAGAAATCATAGCCATGCTGCTGAAGTCGTTCGTAAACATTCGTTTTTCGCGCAAATTCCGGATTAATCAGGTCTGGGAGCTCGGGCTCGTTGTTGGCGGCCATGAGCTTTGCCATCTTCGGGAAAGCTTTTTTTCCGACGATCGGCAGGATGCGCGATTGCTTGACGCCTAGCTCTTTGCTGTAAAGGCGGGACTCCTTGGCGAACCGGATCCATTTCAGCTTTCGCAGCAGGCTTGCTTGATAATCGAGGGCTGGCCCCCAGGAGATCGTCCAGTTGCCGCGGCTGCCCGTAAGAAGAACTCCGAGGTTCTGGGCATGCGCTTGCTGGTAGATCCCTTTGACCCAATAGGAATTTTCGTAAAACTTATAGGGCGTTTCCATGATTTCAAGCCATTCATCAATTTCAGTAAACGGGTTTTTACCTGGGAAGTTCAAATATTGCTCCTCGATGTTGCCCACATGATTGACAGTGGATTGAATATTGAAGCGTTCATTCGCGATCCGGCTCTTAGGCGTCCAATCATGGAAGTCCTCAAGGGGAACGTAGCTGAACGTATGCAATTTTTTGTTCTGCTCGCGCAGCGCTTTGGCGGCGAAGCTTACGACAGAGCCGGAATCGAGTCCGCCGCTTAAGTTAGCCCCCACTTGGCGATGCGTACGCAGCCGGGATGAGACGGCAGTTTGAAATACATCCCGGAAAGCTTCTTCATATTCTTCGTTCGATTTGAGCTTGATCTTGCTTTCGTTGACCAAGGTGGAATATCTCGAAAACTTTAGCTCCCCATTGCATACCGTGAAGGAATGCGAAGGCGGAACCTGGCCAATGTTTTTGTACACGGTAGTAAATAGATCGACGGCTTCTGTCGTAATCGGAATCGCAAGAAATTCGGACATCCATTGCTCGTTAAGCTGCTTGTCTATCCCAGGGATGGACAATAACGGCTGAATAACGGTCGAGAAAGCGAATAGCTCCTTCGTCTTTGCGTAATACAAGGTGCGGCTGCCGGAGAAGTCTCTCGCTCCGAACCAAGTGCGGTTATGCTCATCCCAGATGACGAAAGCGAAATCTCCTATCAAATGTTTAGGAGCCTCTCTGCCCCACTTCTGGTAGGAAAGGAGAATTAAAGCGCTATCTGTCATATCCTTGCGGTCAAAAGGATTTACTTGAAGCTTCTCGAACAGCTCAGGGCGGTTGTCGATGATCGCGTCGGCAGTAATGGCAAGGCCGCTTGAAGATTCATAGTAAGGCATTGTTTCGCCTACGGATTCAGGAGTAATCCATTGCGCATGGCAACCGAGAAATACGCTCTTTGCATGCCAAGCGTCGATATGATCGGCAGGATAATGCTGCAGATGCTCCAGCATGTGCACCCCCAGCTGTGGAGGGATAGGTTCATGATTGAGTTGGCTGATACCGACGATTGCGCTCATTGTTTCCTCCTGTCACTTGTCAAGCAAAAACGGATAATTCCTTATTCCACTTCATGAAACGTTCTTATTTGAGAACGAAGCCGACTGGCTCAAATAAAGCATATTTACAAAGAGAATATCATCTAACTTGCATTCTCTAATGGTTTAAAATTAGTTCGTTTTCTTTTTGTTTTTGTTCTTTATAAAGAACTTGTGATTAGGTTACCATCTCTGCTGATTCATTGTCAACAAGTTAATTTATAAAGTGTATTTTTTTGTAGAATGGGAGGGGATTTAGCTTATAGGAAGCGGTGCTGTTTGTTGGAACGTGCTGCCGCCTTGAAGTTGAGATTGGTTCATGAGTTGCATATACTAGAGCATAAGGTTATGTCATGTTCGGTGAAAAAGGGGGGATCGTTCTGATTTATTTCGCACTGCTAGCAGCTGTCGTTATCCTATACTTATTTTTTATATTTCCAACGCAATGGCTAAAGCTTGAGACGGTCAAACAGCCTATCGGCATAAACAAAACGATCTTGCAAATCAGTGATCTTCACTTTGATAGATTGCGTGTACCGGCAAGCCGGATTAAGAAGGTCATTAAGGAGAGCGATCCTGATTATATATTTTTAACGGGGGATTTCACCTACAAGGAGCGATACTTATCTCGCGCAGGCCGCTACTTCAAAGCGTTTGCGGAATGCGGCGTACCTATATATGCCGTATTAGGAAACCATGATTATGAGCTTCCCCAATTGCGCAAGCTGCTGCGGTTGTTTGAACAATACGGGATTAAGCTGTTGCGGAATGAATCGGTATCCGAAGCGGATTTTCAATTAGTCGGGATCGATGATTACGGTACGGGACACAGTAAAATCAACAAATCATTTCAGGACGTAACCGGTTCGAAGCCGATTGTGATCATTACCCACGATCCTAATATCGTACTGAAGCTTAAGCGTCCATACGCTTATCTAATGGCGGGCCACTTGCATGGAAAGCAGCTGAATGTGCCATTCTTCTTCAGGTTTAAACCGAAAGGCCCGCTTACTAAGAAAGGGATATATAAAGGGCTTCATTCGGACGAGAACGGCTTCTATTACATATCCAAGGGAATCGGGCAAGCGGGGGTCAATGCGCGCTTTATGGTTCGAAGCGAAATCACGCTGCACCAGCTATAATATCAAATCAGAGCGCATCGTATGCAAAAGGATCAGTCTGGCTCGCTTCGCCTGGCCTTCCGATAAGCCGCCGGAGGCAGGCCTTTGGCTTCCGTAAAGGTTCTAGTGAAATAATGGACAGACGAGAAGCCGCAGCTTTCTGCTATGTTTTTGATAGGAGCAGCCGTCTCGGACAGCAGCTGCTCGGCCGCACGAATTCGTTCGTGCCGGACAAGAATAGAAAATGATTCATGCACGCTTTGGGAGAATAGCCGGGACAGATGCCGCTCCGAGATATTTATATAGCCGGCAACCTCCGCTAAGCTCAGTTGAGCCCCTAAATTATCACGTATATACAGCTTGGCGCGACTAATCAGCATGGCGGTATTGGAACCAGGCAATATGGTTTCGGGAATGCCTTTTTTCCCGCCGATAACCGACTGGAAGCTTACGATAAGCGAATGCGCAAGCTGCTGCATAATCGAAATCGGAATAGGGGAGCAATCACCGCTTGGAATAAGCAAGGAATGCCAAATATGAGAAGTAGGCGAGTGCTGCTGCATGTCAATCCAGATAGGACCGCTGCTCAGCGTTTGATTGAAATAGTCGTATTCATCTTGCTTGGACAGCTTCTTGTCGAGCTCGAACGCAACATATAATAAGTCCAATCGGTCGACATCTCGAATCTGGTGCATCACGCCCGGCCTTGAGCAGAATAATACGCCTTCCCGCAACTCATATTCAACATGGTTTTCTTCATAAATGCCAGTTCCCCCAGCAACGTAGCAAACCTCGTAAAAGGAATGCTTATGCCTGATATTCTCGATTAAGCTTGGAACCGCTCCCCAGTAATAAACATGCATCGTTAAGCTCTCACCTTGCAGCAACCGTGCATAACGGTTTAAGCGTTCCTCGCTTTTAGCCCAAGCATACATCGGTACAATCAACTCCTATGGCGTAATTGTGCAAATAGTAGTCTTTGCCAGACAAATACGATTTCCTTATATACTGTCTATAATAAAAGTATGTTCAAACTAATTATAGATTAAGGAGAATGAGGATGTCCGTCAATGATAATGCGCAATTTTACAAAGAAAATGGTTTTTTTCTGGCACGAGGAGTTTTTAATGAAAGCGAAGTGCAGGAGATGAGAGCTGCGGTCGAGAAGATCGTTAAGCGGGCAGCATTGGCGCAAGCGGATGACAATCATGCTTGGCAGGGTGATTTCTTGCCGCCGGAGCAGCTGAAGAAGCTTGTGCTGAAAGGGTTCCATGATGTGCATTATCATGATGCTGCTTTCACGAGAGCGGCGATTCATCCACGGATGGTAGAAGTATTAAACGACCTTATCGGTCCGAATGTTCAACTGCATCATTCCAAAATGCTCGTTAAGCCTCCAGCTAACGGTGCCGCTTTCCCTATGCATCAGGATTATCCGTATTTTCCTCATGCCAATCATTCCATGCTGGCTGCCAGCGTTCATTTGGATGACGCGGATGAAGAGAACGGCTGCTTGGCTGTCGTGCCAGGCTCGCATTTGCAAGGTCCGCTACCGCATGTTGGGAAATACTATCTCAACCATAAGGAGCATCCGATTTCATCGGGAACGCTTTGCCCGGCCAAAGCGGGCGATGTACTGTTTTTCAACTATTTGACCATCCATGGCTCGGATGTGAATCGGAGCGAGAGAACAAGAAGAAATGTTCTGTTCCAGTATCGTGATGCTGACGATAAGCCAACGGAACAGGTGCATTTTGACTGGGGGATGGGTCTGATGGTAAGCGGCGAGAACCGGGATTTCCTGAACGTGAAACCAAGCTTCGAGCTGAAATAGCCACTTGCAGGCAAAGTCTTGTTGGAAGCGCATAACAACAAACGTTCATAATAACGTTGACAAAATGAAAGACACTCGTTAATATTTGAATATAACCAAGTAATTCAATGCGATAATATGTATTTAGTGGAATGATGTTTTCATATGCTTTTCATGCGACCGTAAAAACGGAGGTGTCCTTTTCTAAAGGATTACCTCCTTTTTTTATTCAGAATGGAGGAATGGTGAATTTGGCAGAGAAAACGATCGTATCGGAAGCATTTGAAATTAAGCTTAGCGAGCAGCTTTTTTTGCGGGGAAAGGTAAAGACGCTTGAGGGAGGGTCAGCAAGGCCTGCCGTTATTGTTGGGCATGGCTATAGAGGCTTTCAGGATTGGGCATTCTGGCCGGAAGTAACGGACCGTCTGGCTGAGAATGGCTTCTATACCGTAAGCTTTGATTTCTCGCGTATTACGGCAAAGGAAGCCGGAGGCGACGAGGCTGTCATTGCAAAAGCGAGTACGGTCTCGCAGGAGCTTGCGGATCTGGATGTTATTCTTCAGCACGTGAAACAGAAGCTGCTGCCGCATAGCGAACGGGCTGATCCTACGCGAGTTGCACTGATCGGCCATAGCAGAGCGGGGAGCAGCAGTTTAATTCTAGCAGCCGAGCAGCCAGCGGATGTGCAGGCCGTCGTCGTTTGGAATGGTGGAGCGGCGCCTTCCGGTACTGCAGCGGAACAGAACGCTACGCTGCTTCAGCAGACGGTGGCGCAAGACGCGGAAGCCAATAAAATTCGCTTTAATGTGCTGGAGCATTTCGGGTCATTGAAGCAACCGGTGCTGCTCGTGCAAGGAAGCAGCGATAATGAGCGGCTTCTAGCGGTTAATGAGAAGCTGAAGCAAGCGAATCCAGAGCAAACCTTCGTTTCCATCGAGGGCGCTGATCATGTGTTTGGCGTGCGGCATCCTTACGAAGGAGCAACGCTATATTTATCAGAAGCTTTGCAAGCTACTTTAAGCTTTCTAAACAAGGTTTATTAATTTCTTAAATGGTTAACAAAAGACGCCGCACAACCGGTTAATATCGGTAATGCGGCGTCTCTTGCTGTCATTATGCTAGCAGCCCAAATTGAAGGGAAGGTTTCCTCGTTGCTATGAAGAAGAAATTTCATATTGACACAAAGGAAATAGCGGTGATATATTGTTTTCAGTAAAGCGCAGTAATCTCATCGGAATTATATTTAATTAATTTCCAAGTTAATTAGTGCGTTGCAGAATAGAAAATAGACAGAGGGGAAGATTGTCGCATTATGGAAAATAATTTATTAACGGCGCTAGAAAACAACTGGATTACGCTGCTCGTTTCAGCGGTGCTATTAGGCGGGCTTTACTTTCTGGCTAAGAAGCGTGTCGGTTTCGGAACGAGGGTTCTAGTCGCGCTTGGGCTTGGATTGGTTGCGGGCATTCTATTCAATAATTTTGAATTGGAGACGGAAGGCGTAGGCACGATTGGATCGATCTACATTAACCTAATCCGAATGATCGTTATCCCGCTCGTGTTTGTTCTTGTCATCAACAGTATTATCTCGATAACGAACATCGAGTTTTTACGCAAGCTGAGTGTTAAGACGATCGCTTGGTTTTTAGCTACGACAGGCGTAGCGACGATAATCGGGCTGCTCGTTGCATCTGCTATTAATCCAGGAGCCGGATTTGAGCTAACGACTCCGGAAAACTTCGAAGCGCGTGAAGTACCGAGTTTTTTCAAAGTTATCCTGGATCAAGTTCCATCCAATCCAATTAGCGACGCGGCTGACGGGAAAGTTGTGCCTATTCTCATATTCGCCCTTTTCATCGCGGTTGCGATTGTCAAGGTAGGAGCCAAAAACCCGGATTCCGTTCAGCCTTTCAAAGCTTTTATTCAATCCGCAACGGTTATTTTGCACCAAGTAGTTAAATTCGTACTCCGCTTTACGCCATATGGCGTGTACGCACTGATTGCGGTTATGGCAGCCAAATACGGCTGGGAAACGCTTGAGCCGCTTGCTATGCTGATAGCTGTAAGCTATATCGCGCTTATTCTTCATTTCATATTCGTATTTGGCGGCTTGGTGACGTTCGTTGCCAAAGTTAATCCGCTGAAGTTTTTCAGAAAAGCATATCCGACGATCGCAGTAGCCTTCACGACGCGAAGCAGCTTTGCTACGCTTCCGATCAACTTGGAGGTCATTACGAAACGCCTGCGCATATCGCCGAAGATTGCGAGCTTTGTAGCTCCGCTTGGGGCAACGATGAACTTTAACGGCTGCGGCGGCGTGTGGCCGGCTGTTGTGTCCGTTTTCGTAGCGCAGGTTTACGGCGTGGCTCTTACTGCAACCGATTATGTGCTTATCGTAGTCGTAAGCGTCATTTCTTCAATCGGCGTTGCTGGCGTACCTGGACCAGCATCCATCTCGACAACGGTTGTTTTGACGGCAGTTGGTCTTCCGCTCGAAGGGATCGCGCTTGTAGTTGCCGTTGAATCTCTCATCGATATGGGACGTACAGCGGTTAATGCAACCGGTACGACGGTAACCGCGTTGCTCGTTGCGGATTCCGAAGGAGAATTCGATCGCGAAGCGTTCAATCGCGGAGACGAGGACGACTTGGAGCTTAATCCGGCATAAGGATAAGATCGATTTAACCGCTGCCAGCATATGCTGGCAGCGGTTTTTCTTTTTTATTGGTCCGTGCACTCGGATATAGGAAGAAGCCCGAATCGAAAAAAGTCCCTGCCAAGCACGCTTGAAGCGTGTGGGCAGGGACGATGTGCAATTACGGTTCGTCGTGCACCTCGGGGAAGGAATGGTCGTATTCGTCTTCACCGGGATAATCTCGCGGCAGTCCGTCGTGCAGGGCTCTATTCTCGTAGTAAAAGCGGTTGGATGGTCTTTGGTCTACTCGCCAAGGCGTGCTTTTGCCCAGCGATTCCATGAGCAGGTCGGAGCCATACGGGCCATCCGGAAATTCCTCCGGAACCAGGTCGTTGCGCTGCGATTCTACCGTCGAAACATCGGTATACGGCTGGCGATTTTCTTTCATAAATCGATCCATCGGCAGACTCCTCCCAAAACGGTATGTCATTACCATTTCAGTGTACCCTGATTAATCGGTAAAATGCACCGTTCCAACTACAAAATACAGAAATTGAGCAAGCTCGGAAGCCTCTTCCTCCGTCAGCTTAAACGTATGTTCCAGATATCCTTCTTCTTCTAGGTCATCGGGACCGATGATGGCGGTTTTGCCAAATTGGAGATCGGTTATCAGCTTCTTTCCATAAAAACGGCTTGTCGAAGTGATGGCAAGATCAAAGCGTTTTAAGCTTGGGCCGATAAATGTCACATACCTTGTTGAGGTTTCTTCCGTTGAATCGGACATAAAATCAAAATCGGGCAACAGCATGTTGTATGGCCTCCACTTCATTAATACAGTCATTATACAATAACAAAATGCTTGTAATAAAGAAATCATTATGATAGCATGAAGGCAATCGAATAATTGAACGTGGAGGAAGCACCTCCTTTGCCTTAGGGCAAAGGAGGTGCTTTTTTTGTTTTACGGCATCCCCTCTTTCATTTGAAGCGGCTGCCCTCGTTCAAGCCATTCGCGAAATCATGACTTATTGGAGGATTGAGTAGAACATGCAAATCGTATTTTTAAACACGTTCGAGAAACCGACCGAAGAACAAGAGATCGTAAGCGCACAGCTTTCCATCAGCGAAAGCCAAGGCATTTGGTCCGTGCATTGGATGGAAGGCGAGGATGAGAGCGGAAGTCCGCATACCTGGTTTGAGGGAACGTCATGGGAGGAAATGATCGTAGCCTTTCGGCATGGGATCGCTCGCGTCATGGGAGAAGGCTATACGCCGGTTATCGATGGAATGCTCGATGACCGCAGGCCTTCTTCGGGCAGCTTCGTAACGATGCTGCAATGCTACGGCGAGCTTAACCATGATCCTGATCTTTTCCAAAAGCTTCGCGAATGGCGGCGTGCCACTGCCATTGCAGAGAAACGCTCTGCTTATCTCGTTGCAACGAATCGAATGTTGTGGATGATTAGCGCATTCGCTCCGAAGTCAGCGGATGAATTGTCCCAGATTCCCGGATGGGGCAGTGCGAAGCATGCCGCCTACGGTGCGGAAATGCTCGCGATCATGGAGGAAACGGAACGAGCAACGTCCTTCCCGTTGCAATGGGTAACGGAGAAGCTGGATACAGGCATATACACGCAGTGGCTGTACAAACAGAAAGAAGCCAAGTACAAGACGCAGATGGATCGGCAATTGGTTAAGAAGCACATTCTAGCGACCGTGCATGAAGGCGGTTCGCTTGAACAGCTAGGTACTGAGCTAGAGCTCTCCAGGCGCGAGCTAATGGACCGGATCGAGCAGCTGGAGCAGGAGGGCTATGATATGGATTCCTTAATTTCAAGGGAGCTCCATACCGTATCGGAGGACGAGCAGCTTCTGGTATGGGAGGCGATGTCACAGGTAGGAGATAAATATTTGAAGCCGGTGCTGCAGCAAGTGTATGGGACGACGGAGGCGTCGCAGCTGGATAAGCCGGTTGATGTCTTATATGAACGCTTGCGTTTGATTAGGCTGCGTTTCCGGAGAAGCTTGGCGAGTAAAGCCGTGTAACCAATCGGGGGCAATGAATCGATTGCTGCCGTGAACAAAGGCGTCTTCGCTAGGAAGACGCCTTTGTTATCCCTATTTGGTCAGGCCATACCGTCTCCGCGAATCGAATGCGCGTATCAGACTCGCAAGAAAGCCCGGTTTCATAAGAGCGGTTGCTGATCAGGGTAATTGCTTGCTCGCGCAGTTCACGCACCGATGAACGATCCTCCTTGGTAAGCTGAGGGCCCTCGTGAGCTCTTAGCCAGACGAGGATAGCGCGAATGACCTGAGTGCCATCCAGAAGGGCATCTTTCCATAAACTCCATACGCTCTCATGGTTGTAGGCAGTTCCGTTTACCGGATCAAGCCAAGGCTCTTCTGATAAGTTTAACACATCAAAGGGAAAGGGCTCCTTCTTAAAGACGAAGGGTTCAATTTGACCGAGTGTGAGCGTCCTTTTTATTCCCGTAGGATCGTGGAACAGGCGCTGTGCGGCAATGAAATCGCGGCATGCTTGATTGAAGTCCTCCCGCTTGACCATTGGCGCAAGATCGCCGTAGTAATTTGAAACAATGGACTCGAACGCATCCAAGACAGGCGAAGGAAACGAACCGTTAGTGTCGACGTATGTCCAGACTGCGGTTTTCCACGTTTCGACTCCCCACAATTCTCTCGCGATAATCGTATCCATCATGATCTCAAAGCGTTGATGGTCCCATTTGCGGAAACCGGATTTACTGAAAACATAGGGGTGCAAATTACGGTCTAAGATATGATGCAGCACAAAACCAAGTGAGTATAGGATAGAGGGATCAGGACTTTTAGGGCATGCTTTCCTCCCATTGACGCTATCAAGCAGCTCAACGAGGACGGGACCGCAGTGGAAATTATGCATTTCGGTGCCTAAACGGTTTAAAGCCGCGCTTCGCTGCCACGGAAAGAAACGATGATAGAATAAAAAGTCAGGTCCCTGACAGCCCAAATTAAACATGTTTTTATGCTCCTTCAATTGAAGAAGCTCGCTTTCGCCTAGCTTTTCAAGCACAAGCTGTCCGAATATGAAATGAGCCCATACGTTTGGCAAGCAGAGAACCCTCCAGTCATTACGGCAGTTTACCGTTTTCGAAAAGAAAACATAGTTCTTTAGGTATATATATTTTTTTTATAGTATACTTGTCCTAATGAATTAAGTATAATATAAATTAAACAAGACAAACCGCGAATTTTGTCGAAAAGGAGCGTATCTTCATTATGAAGGCAGAATACATTAACCCGTTTCTTGAATCCGCAAAAATCGTGATTGAGCAAGTCGTTCAAATACGTCCTGCGACTGGTGAGCTTGGCCTCAAGGATATCAAGTTTGTAGAGAACTATATTTGGATTCAAATTGGACTCAATGGACAGATGAACGGAGACATTGTATTCGGGCTAAGTGAAGAAGTAGCTATGAAAATGGTTTCTGCGATGATGGGCGGATACGTAATTTCTGAAATCGACGAAATCGTGAAAAGCGCTATTTCTGAGCTCGGCAATATGATTAGCGGGAATGCCAGTACCATGTTGTTTAATCAAGGAGTGCGCGTCGACATTACGCCTCCGAAGGTTATCCAATCTGCGCAATCAGCAGGCTTCACTGCGCAGAAGGCACTTACCATTCCGCTTATTATGGATGGAATCGGAGAGCTTGACATCCAAGTTTTAATCGCATCTTAGCACAGAAATGGCTCCTTAGGGAGCTTTTTTTGCGTCTGCAGAAGCAATCAAGTAAACTTGTAAATGGGTGATGTTGGATGTTAAAGGACAAAGTTATATTCATCTCCGGGGCATCGAGCGGGATCGGGGCGTTAACGGCTATCAAGCTGGCGGAACGCGGTGCAATTCCCATTCTGACAGGCCGGAATGTCGGGAAGCTGAAAGAGATTGCCTTGAGCATGAAAGGCAATGTTTCTTATTATCAAATGGATGTAACCGACAATAAGCAAGTGCAGCAAACGGTCGAAGCCGTCATTGCGAAATACGGTAAAATAGATGTGTTGTTGAATAATGCCGGATACGGACAATTTGAGCCTTTCGCGAGCATGCCTGTCGATCATTTCGAACAAATGATGGATACCAATTACATGGGCGTCGTGCGGTGCACAAAGGCAGTCATTCCGCATATGGTGAAACGCGGAAGCGGGCATATTGTTAATATCGCATCGCTGGCAGGTAAGATTGGCACAGCCAAATCAACCAGTTATACGGCTACGAAGCATGCGGTGCTCGGCTTCACGAATTCGCTCAGAATGGAGCTTCGCGGGAGCGGCATACAGATATCGGCCGTCAACCCGGGACCGATCGATACGCCCTTTTTCTCCTTGGCTGATCCTTCCGGCTCTTACGTGAAAAACGTCAGTTGGTTTATGATGAAGCCAGAGTACGTAGTCGATCGGATCGTGAAGCTGATTGAACGTCGAAAAGACGAACTGGATCTACCTAAAAAGGCGGCGGTTGCCATCAGGCTCTACCAGCTGCTGCCGCGCACGATTGATCGGCTCTTCGGCGGTATGCTGAATCGAAAATAAAGGTTTATTTGAGAGAGGATTAAAGAATGAGTAAGCACACTTGGAATGAGATTGGTATTAATGAGCTGCTTGAAAGCAAGCTTGCGGCGAACGGGATATTGGAACCGACAGATGTTCAAGCGGAGACGATTCCGATTCTGCTCGGAGGCAGCGACGTATCAGCAAGATCCCAGACTGGCACGGGCAAAACGTTAGCCTATTTGCTGCCAATGCTGCAAAAGCTGAATTCGTATTCGAATGCGGTACAGGGCGTGATCCTAGCTCCCACACAGGAGCTGGCGATGCAAATTGTACGCGTTGCGGAAATTTACGCGGAGCCGCTTAATATTCGCGTTCAACAGCTTATAGGCGGTGCGGCGCTAAAACGCCAGGTTGAGAAGCTGAAGCTTCGTCCTCAGCTTGTAATCGGCACGCCGGGACGTATCCATGAGCTGCTTAAAATACGAAAGCTTAAGCTAAACGATGTCAATAACGTCGTCGTGGATGAAGCGGATCAAGTTTTCCAGCTGGGCTCCACAAAAGAAGTCGAAGTGATTCTTCACAATATGGGCAAAGGGCGGCAAATCGCGTTTTTCTCGGCCACTTATCCGGATCAGATGGCTCGGTTCGAAGGACGCTGGATGAAAAACCCGGTGCGCATTCAAATAACGCCGGAGCACAGGGTGTCCCAAACGATTGATAATTATTTCGTAGTCAGCGATAAGCGAGATAAGACGGATACGGCACGCCGCCTCGTGCGGTTGCTGAATCCCTCTTCGGCATTGCTTTTCTTGAACGATACCGACAACATCTCCAACTGGGAATCGAAGCTCAGCTATGAAGGCTTTACGGTCGAGGCTCTTTACGGAGATGCCGACAAGCAGCGCAGGGCGGCGACGCTAGCCCGGTTTCGCGAGGGCCGCTGCCAGCTGCTGCTCGCTACCGATGTCGCTGCACGGGGCTTAGATATTGAGGGCTTGCCACTCGTTATCCAGTTGGATCCAGCAGCCGATGCGGACCATTACGTTCACCGTGCAGGCCGTACGGGACGTATGGGACGAGCCGGGACGGTCATTTCCATCGTCATGCCTCAGGAGCTGTTTATTATGGAGAAGTTCCGGAAGCAGCTTGGCATCGATCTCTCGGAGCGAACGATGTTTAGAGGCAAGCTTCTGTCTGCGGAAGAGCTGAGGGAAGCCACTCGCCCATTCGCTGCACGGCATGAAGCGAAGCTGGCTGAGCGCTCGGAAGTTCAGTCGAAGCGATTGCAGGAGCGCAAGGAGGCGCCGGCAGCAGCAGCTGCCCCGGCCAAGGAAACGAAGCTTGTTGAGGTTCATGCGGCAACGGCTGCTCCTAAACCGAAGGCTGCCGCTAAAGCGGCTCCCAAGCCATCTCCAAAGAAAGTGGAGCGCAAGCGCGAAGGGAAAAACAAAGGTGCGCCAAAATGGTTGAAAGCAAAGCGCGAGGCCGAAAAAGAAAAATAAAATAAAAAAATGTTGAAAGCCACCCTCTTAAATCGAACTGCCTCCCCCGAAACCTATGGGCGAAGGTAAAAAATGCGGCAAAACCCGCAATCGAAAAAGGAGAGTGGCTTTCTTGATGAAACAAACGATGTGGAAAAAGACAGCAATATCCTCGCTTGCGCTGCTAATGCTTGCAGGCGGAGCAACGTCAGCTTTTGCAGATGGTGGTGGCAAAGGCAAAGGACAGGGAGGCGGCCGTGACGACGATAAAGGCCGACACGAGGATAAGAATGACAAGAACGATAAAGATGATGATTATAAGGTAACATGGAAGTTCGAAGATGAGGATGACCTGAAATGGGCAATGGAATACATTATGCGGCTTGCATCCAAAGGTGTATTCACTGGTTACGAGGATGGAACCTTTAAGCCGAATCAAAAAATTAGCCGAATCGAAACATTGACTGCGGCGATTAGGCTGATGGGACTGCGTGCCCAAGCAGAATCGACAGAAGAAATGAACACGGACCTGCAGTTCAAAGACGCTGACAAAATCGAGAAAAAATACCCGTGGGCTGTCGGCTATGTAGCGGTTGCGCTGGAAAACGATTTATTCTCCGAAACGGAAACGGAAGTGAAGCCGGAGGCAAACGCAACAAGGTTGTGGTCTACGATCCTGCTTGTAAAAGCGCTTAAATTGGAAGATGAAGCGAAAGCGCTCAACAATACGAAGCTGGACTTCAAGGATGCGAAAGAGATACCTGCAGGCTCTGTTGGTTATGTCGCCTTGGCACTCAAAAAGGGCATCATTACCGGCTACGACGACAAGCATGGCAAAACATTCCGTCCGAACCAGCCGGTTACTCGCGCGGAGCTGGCAGCTTTGCTGGACCGTACAGATACTGAAATGCCGGATCAGGATGCACAAGCCATTACGGGCAAGCTGAAGGCAGCTCCAGAGGGCGGCAAGCTGACCATTATCAAAGCGGACAAGTCCGAGGCTGCGCTTGCTATTGATTCGAACGTATTTATTTTCCGCGATGACAAGAAAGCTCCTCTGAGCGCATTGCGCGCAGGCGATGAGGTTCTTGTCCGCACTTATCAGAACAAAATCGTATTTATAGAGGTAACGAAATCCGCTCCTGCGGTAACGGCTTTCTCGGAGCTAGGCATCATTAATTCGCTTACGTTCAATGCGCAGGCGAAGCTTGCGACGATCTCCATTTCGCGCGTTGAGAACTCGCAAACCGTTATGCTGACGTACAACGTGGATGCCAATGTAACGATTGCGGGAGACGCTTCGCTGTTGAAGGCTGGACAGCTCGTGCTGGTAAAGGGCGACAACGCCTTGGCAAAAGCAATTGAAATCAAATAATGATTATGGAGGAGCGTCATCGCGATCGATGATGCTCCTTTTTATTTGAATGGTAAAGAGCAAGCAGAAGTGGCGAAAACAGGGTGTTTTTATAATTCCGACAAAAACGATGGGATAAATTAAAATAATCGTTGACATGGCATTCTTTGGGTAATAGAATAAACATGTAATCAAAATGCGTTGGCTAACCATTTTGTAGGATAACTAAAGAAGAATAATCTACTGGACCACCAGAGATTCGATGAGCGCGCCATAAGGCGTCTTGTTGAGTCTCCTTTTTTTTATCCAAGCAAAGTTAAGCAAGGGGGAAGAACACAGGCCTTTTAAACAACATTTGTATTTCTCAAAAGGGTAGCACCAAACAAGCATGAAACGAAACAACAATAAAACGACGCTCAAGGAGCGAAGCGAAAGGGATGTTCACACACATGAAAAAACTGACATTAACATTGATCTCCGCAACGGTAGCTTTCTCGGCACTCACTTACGTAGCCGTATCTGCGAAACAGGCCCAAGGGGCTCCGGTTCCGAAGAGCAGTACCGCTGTTACTGCTCCTGTACAAGAAGAAACACCGGCAGTAATTGAAACGCCCGAGGTGAAAACGGCTGCAGTTGTAGAAGAAACAAAACCTCAGGCAGACGCTGCCGTTGTAGCGGTAGAAGCAGCAGCTCCACAGGCCGAAAAAGCATCTGAACCAGCAGCAGAGCCAAAAGCGGAAGTTAGCGCTGCTCAAAAAGACTCCGCAGCCAAAGAAGTTAAAGCTGCAGCAGTTGAAGTGAAAGAATCGGTACAACCAAAAGCAAGCGCATCGGCAGCCAAACAAGAAACACCTAAAGCCGCTGCACCTGCCGTAAAAGAAGTGAGTGCGCCGAAGGCTGCTGCTACAGCGGCACCGGTCGTTAAAGAAGAAAAACCAGCTGCTGCTGTGAAGGAAGAAGTGAAAGCAGCGCCAGCAGTCAAGGAAGAAGTAAAAGCTGCTCCAGCTGAAACGGCACCAAAAGAAGAGAAAAAGCCCGTTACGATTATTAAAAAAGATGCGGCACAGCCTAAGGCTCCAGCTGCTTCTAGCTCTTCATCCTCGTCAGGCTCCTCTTCAGCACCTGCTGATTCCGGCACAGCCGTAGAAGAAATTTGCTAATCCGTAAGTATGCGAAGAAGCTTCGTACGAAATTCGTTTCTTAAAAAGCAGTATACAGGGGAATGGGCGGCTAATACCGCCCATTCTTTCTTTTTTACGATTACATTGCTAGCATGCTTCTTAACGAGATTTCATATAGGGGGAAGAGGGTTTGGACTATTTATTGGCTTTTTCGGCGGGGCTGCTGTCTTTTTTGTCACCATGCGTGCTTCCGCTCATACCTGTCTATTTAAGCTACATCATTGGCTCCTCGCTTCCGGGAATAGATTCGGGCAAAGCCAAATTAAACGCAGGCGCCAAATCGGTATTTTTTATTATCGGTTTTTCACTTGTATTCATAATATTAGGCGTTTCAGTAAGCTCGATAAGCAAGCTATTTGCCGATCAAATGGTTCTGATCAGACAGGCCGGAGGCATCCTCATTATTATTTTTGGATTACATATGATTGGTCTGTTTAAAATTAAATTTTTGTATGCGCAGAAAAGGTTTATGCCCTCCGCGCCAACCAATAAAACATGGAGCTCTTTCTTGCTCGGGATGGCGTTCGCCGCGGGCTGGACGCCTTGCATTGGGCCGATTCTGTCAACGATCCTAATCTATGCGGGCAGCATGGATACGATTGAGAAGGGCGTATCGCTGTTAGCTTTGTACTCGCTTGGCATGGGCTTGCCGTTCTTTCTATCGGCTCTGCTTGTTGATCGCCTGACCCATTATTTGAAAAAGATATCTAGGTTTATTCCAGCCGTATCCATCATCAGCGGCTTCATCCTGCTTGCGATGGGCATTCTTGTTCTGACCGACAAGCTGGACATGATCAACCAATCGTTCAGCTTCTTTGGCTAATCATAGGTCGAATGCGTTTGACCGCTGTTCAAGGAACCCAAAACATTGTTTTTTTGATATTGGCCCCATAATTCGGTATGCTGTTTAATAGCTTATACCAATTTGCAATGTTGAAGGTGATAGAATGGAATCCATATTGAAGGTTAGCGGATTAACCGGGGGTTATAGTCCAAGAAGACCCGTGCTGCACGATATTACCTTCGAGGTAAAAGCAGGGGAAATGATTGGGCTGATCGGGCTTAACGGTGCAGGGAAAAGCACGACGATCAAGCATTTATTAGGTCTGATGAAGCCGCAAGCCGGCGATGTACGGATTGATGGCGTGACCCTGGAGGAGGAAACAGAGCGATACCGATCCGCGTTTGCTTACGTGCCGGAGACGCCCGTGCTGTTCGATGAGCTGACGGTGGAGGAGCATTTGCGCTTAACCGGCATGGCTTACAGCGTGAAGGACGAACATTATGAGGAGCGGGTGGAAGAACTGCTCAAGCAATTCCAAATGGTGCCGAAACGCAAAGCATTTGCTTCCCACTTGTCAAAGGGCATGAAGCAGAAAGTGATGATTATGAACGCGCTGCTTGCGGAGCCGCCTTTGTACATTATCGATGAGCCCTTTCTAGGGCTTGATCCGCTCGGCATTCGCTCCTTGCTCGAACGGCTTGTAGAGGTGAAGCGGAAAGGCGCAGCCATTCTTATGAGCTCGCATATTTTATCCACCGTGGAAGCCTATTGCGACCGATTTATCGTCATGCACCATGGGAGAATCGTTGCGATAGGCACGCTGGAGGATGTTAGAAGGGCAGCGGGAATGGAGATGCGCGGCGGTTCGCTGGAGGATGCCTTCTATAAGCTCGTAACAGGAGGCAATGCTTAATGGACAATGATCGGACGCTTGAAGCGTTATGGCATCGCCGGGGGAAGGCGTTCCGCGAGGAGGCATTTCCTTATTTTCGCTACATGGGGCAAAGCGGCTTTCCTGCATTTATGTCTTTGTTCGTTATTTCCTCAGCTATTGGTTATATCGGATTGATTCGCAATATGCCAGCTGATTTCCCTTTTGCTGCGGTAGGCATAATCGCTTTGACGCTTGTGCTGTGCTGGAGTCCGCTTCGTACATGGCTCGCTGCCGGAGACACCGTATTTCTTATGCCGAGGGAAGCGGAGATGAACGCATACCTACGGCTATCGTTCCGTTATACGACGATTGGCTGTTCCGTACTGGCAGCTATCGTGTTTCTACTGTATTTGCCTATTTACTCGCAAGGCCAGTCGCTAAACGGGGCATGGATGCTTGCTGCCGTTGCTGCGGGCTTGAAGGCTGCCAATGTATGGGGAGCATGGAAAGAGCGCCAGATGGGCTGGCCGGGCATGAGACGGCTTCTTCGCGCGCTGCGCTGGGCGATGACGGCGTTAACCCTTGCGGCTTGGCTCTCCAGCGTGCTGTGGCAGGCGGCTGCCTTTACGCTGCTTCTCGGGCTTCTTTACGCGGTGCTCTACCGGCTGCCGAGCAAGCATCGTTTTCCGTGGGAGAGGCTGATCGATGAGGAAGCGCGGACACGGAAACGCTATTATGCTTTTTTTGGACTGTTCATTGACGTACCGACGCTGCCATCCAGCACGGCCAAACGTTCCTATTTGACTTGGCTGCTCCGGATGATCCGATACACGAATCGCCACACATTCGTGTATCTCTATTCGGCATCGCTGATGAGAACGGAAATGGGCGGCATTATCGTTCGGCTGCTTTTCCTAGGCTGCTTGATTACGTATTGGTTTGCTGAGGCGGTTTCGCTGTCAGGGTACGGTAGCGTCATCTCTTTCGCCGTGTTTATGGGCTTAATAGCCGTTCAATTAGGCGGGCTGCGGCATGTCCATCGCTACTCGGTTTGGAAGCATGTGTACCCGCTACCGGAAAAGCAAAGAATCGATCAATTTCTTAAGGTAGATCGCTTCGCTATGCTGCTGTGCACGGTGCTGCTTTGGCTGTTTGCGGCATTGCCCCTTGCTTTGTCAGGCGTGTACATGCCTTCGATTGTCGCAGCAGCGCTGGCTGCTGCTTATCTGATGATTCGGCCAGGCCGCTTGCGCAAGAAGCTTTCATTAGACGAAGAAGAGGATTAATGGAGCTTGAAAGGGAAAGTTAAAAAAAAACGTGCTCGAGTTTGTCAGCAGACAAGCTTCGAGCACGTTTTTTTTGCAAGCAGATTGCTGTTAGGCGATCAATTCATTAACAGCTTTGAATATGGTATCGAACAATTCTTCAAGGTTTTCTTCCTCAATGCAAGAGAAGGCAACACGCAGATCCGTTTCGCCGAGCGCAATCGTACCGATGCCATATTGGTTCAGCAAGTGAACTCGCACGGCTTCTGCCGTAACGCCGCTTAGCTTCAAGCACATGAAGTAGCCGGAGTTAAACGGATAGTAATCCCACACGTCGCCATAGCGGCCGCTATCGAGCAAGTCTTTGACGCGGTTGGCGCGGCCTTTCATAATATCGTATTTCTCTGCTTTCTGAGCATCAAAATCAGGCGACTTCAATGCGCGCAGCACGAATGTTTGCGAAGGATGCGGACCGCTTGAAATCGTTGCACGGATAATGCCTGTCGTTTTCTGCTCAAGTGCGGCAAGAACGGCTGCAGAGGCAGATGCATAGGTGATAAAGCCTACGCGGAAGCCCCAGACGTACTCCTCTTTCGTTGCTCCGTCCACTTTAATGGCAAGAACGCGAGGATGAAGGTCGGACAGCTTGGCGAACAAGGACTCATGCAGGGAATCCTCGAAGAACAAGCCGAAATAAGCGTCATCGGTTACGACAACCACGTTAATACCGGCTTCGGCGGCATCACGGATCGCAGCGACGATTTCGTCGCCTTCTTCGACTCCCGGCGTATAGCCTGTCGGGTTATTCGGGAAGTTCAGCACCACGATGGCTTTTCCTTTGTCCTTCTGAGCGAGCAATGCCTCGCGAAGACCCGTGCTGTTGAAACGGGTTTGTTCATTATAAAGCGGGTACTCCACGATCTCGGCGCCGCGGCGGATTCCGAAAGTAAGCTCGTAGTTTTCCCAGTTTTTATTTGGAATAATAACGGCGTCCCCGGCATCTGCGAATAAATCGGCGACGATGCTTAAGCCGTGGGTCAAGGCATTGGTTACGACTGGATTGCCGAAGCTCTTGGACTCAAGCGACGGATTGTCTTGGATCATCTTGGTGCGCCAAGCAGCGCGAAGCTCAGGCTTCCCGCCGGGCGGCGCGTATTCATATATATCTTTCGGATTGTAAGCAGTGAGCGTCTCTTGAATAACCTTGAGATGCATAGGCTGTCCGCCTTCTGTGGCAATTCCGATCGTTGCGTTAAATTTAGTTGCTTTCGTTTTCGCTTCGGCGGACTGACTGAGTATGCCCTCCTTCGGGAAATAAATCGCTTTGCCTAAGGTTGACAACATCGCATAGACGTTCGGACTTTCCGATTGCAACGTCTCGTTTAACTGCTGAGCAAGTGGGTTCATGGACTTTATTCCATCCTTCCGAAATCATTCATTTGAATTGGGTATTATTAGGCTTGAGCCGTTTTCGCTTGTCGGGTGCTATTATAACATTTTTTCGAAGCTGCAAACCATTCTCAAAGCAAATTTTTTCGTAACTTTGTGCGGCTTGCGCAAAACTTTGCCGCTGTTGTATGATGACGGCATAGATTTGTACAGGAGGTTGCATGATGCTGCACATTTCGCCGGAATCTTTCGTACTGCTGCCTGCCTTTGCCAAGATCGTATGCGAGCCTGGCTGGAGATGGGCGAGACGTGAGAAGCCAATGGCTAATTTCGACTTATTCTATGTATGGAGCGGAGAAGGGGAGGTTGAGGTTAACGGTACCCCTTACGAAGTCGGACCGGGAAGCTGTTTTTTATTCCGTCCCGGCGATTATACAAGCGCTACCCATATTCCTCAGCGCCCGCTCGTATTATCCTATATTCATTTTGCAGTGAGCGAAACGATTGCAGCGGTACCGAACCGTTACAGGCAATTGCATGATACCGTGGATTTTGAATACATGCTCTCGCGATATGTGAGGCTTTTTCTCGTACAGACGTATGCGGCAGAAGAAGAAGCGCAGCTCGTTCTGAAGCAGCTGATGATTCATCTGCTCAGGGAAGACAAGCAGCTCCCCGTGGAGAAGAAAGCAAGCAATCAACTCACGGAGGCCATTCACGAGGTCGCCAACTTTGTTCGCCAGAACCCGAGCATTGCGCATCGCGTGGAGGACTTGGCCATGCGTGCCCAGCTCTCGCCCCGGTACTTTTCGATGAAATTCAAAGAGCTGATCGGAATGTCCGTGCAAACCTACATGATCCGTACCCGGATTGAACGCGCGCAGCATTTGCTGATGCATGCGGGAATGAACGTAACGGAAGTAGCGGATGCGCTGGGCTATCGCGATATCTTTTTCTTCAGCCGCCAGTTTAAGCAGTATACGGGGCGCAGCCCGTCGGAAATTAGATAGCCCGACAAGGACTGTCCCTAGCGCCCATTTAGAAATGTAAGTGCCTGCTTTGTTCATAAATAAGGGATTAAAAATAACCTTCGGCTCCGCTTTTTAGTGGCGCCGAAGGTTATTTTGTGTACGTATTGGACTATCCCGTTATAGTTGCTCTTTATGGGATAGCACTTATCCTATTCATCGTGGAGGGTGCCAAGCCGCTCGCCCATTCGGACCTTTGCGCCAAGCAAGCCGTTCTCTCGCGGCGTGAAGGTGCTGTCCTCAAGCAGCAGAACGACAGTGGAGCCGAACTCGAAGTAGGCCAGCTCATCGCCTTTATGCATCTCTTCCTTAAGCGGCTGCACGTATTGAATGCTGCTGACGTTCATCGCGCCGACCTTAACGACTGCGGTCTCGCCCGCCGGATGCTGCATATAAGTGATAAGCCGCTCGTTTCGGCTCAATACTCGGCGCATATGGCGCAGGCCAAAGTCGTTAACGGGATATACCTTGCCCGCAATATGCTCGCGTTCAACGATTCGCCCGCTTACTGGGGCATGGATGCGATGGTAATCGGTAGGACTCAAATAAAGGACGAGATAATAACCGTTCATGTAATTAGCCGTTCGCGGCGATCGGTTAAGCAGCTCATCGATCGTGTAGTCCTGTCCTTTTACATTGACAATCGTTCCGCTGCTAATCTCTCCAGCGCCCGTGATGAGCGCGTCTACCGGGCTTACTAGCGCATCCGTGCCTTCATGGACAGGCCGGAGCCCGGGTTTTAGCCGACGGGTGAAAAACTCATTTAGCGTCTTATATTGAGACAGAGGCATTTCTGCTTCCTCCGTTTTTATGCCGTATGCTGTGGCGAAGCGCGAAATAAATCGGCGGCTGGCAGAAGAATGCGCCAATTTGCCTGTTATGCGGGATATCCACTTGCGAGAGCTTAATTCTGTCATGGAACGAAGCAGCCATTTCATCATACGTGAACCGTCACGTCCTTTCCTGCATGGGCCAATCGTACTGATACCCAACACACAGTGTGACATATCCGGTTCTTTTTTTCAATATGCTGCCGCTTTCCTTTTATTCGCGATGATTAGAACATACACGGCAGTTGCTGCCAGAAGCGCTGCGAGGATAATCGCCGCTATAGTGACATCGGCTTGCTGGCCGCCCTTGACGGCGATGGCGATGAAGGACCAAATAAAAACAAGGATAAACGCAGGGTCAAGGTAGGTGAAGCCGATCGCGACGGCTAGCAGGGTAGCAACGACGAGCAATATAATCGTCCAAATGACATCAGATAAGCCAAAACCGTTCCAGTTGGTGGCAGACAACGCAACTGTAATGTTGACGATTGTAGCGGTGCTAATCCAGCCTAGATAGATGCTGAACGGAAGCTTAACGAGGTAGCGATCGCCCCAAGCGAGTGCCGGCTTATCTTTTCTTACGGCCGTGTAAACCGAGATAAGCGAAAGCAGCAGGGCCAGCATGACGAATACGCTGCTTCCTAGTTTTTCATAATGCCAGACAAGAATCCAGGCAACGTTCAGCAGGCAGCTGATTAGAAACCAGGGTCCAATGCTCTGGACGAGCTTGCTGTTAGTGCCTTTGGGGCTTAGCTGATAAGCAACGAAACCAATGAGCAGCAAATAAATGACGGACCATATCGAGAACGCATAAGGTGCCGGGGTAATGAGCACTGGATATTTAGCGGACAGCTCGCCTGTCGTTTTGCCATTGATCGGAAGCCACTGCGCCAGACCATTCACGATAAGCACGGCAGCGAGTCCAATAACATTCAACCATCGATAGCTATTTTTCATAGTCGATCCCTCCATAAATTCATTGTTTGCTTAAACCTCTTGTATCATATGTAAACCATTCCGCCTCCAATTATTCACGAATCCTGAATAGCGGTTGTCGGGACGTTGTTTAAGGCGGCAGCAATTAACCGATCCTGACACTAGAGGTGATGATCAAAATGATGATCTGGATTGGTGCCGCACTTGCAGCCGGGACGGGGTTGCTTGTGTGGATTAGCAGACTAAGCGGCATGGCCAGCCGAATATTCGACGGCGTCGCGGTTATTGCTGCCTTTTTGTTTTTTGTAACTGCGGCGGATGCGGTGGCAGAGACGCTGCTGTATGATACGGTATTTATGACTGAGGTGCACCGCGTGCTTGCAAACCCGGTTTTCTTAGCAAGCGGAGCCTACCTGGGGCCATATGCGCTGGCTAGAATCGCGATGCTGCCGGCCTATTTGTTCGGTCCTAAATAGAGCTGCAGGCTTGCGATTAATTCGTGAATTCCAGTATGATAAGAGCAGACTTTGAAGGAGGATTCATTCATGAGCGAGCAAAAGCTTCGATTGCCGGAAGCGTTAATATTTGATATGGACGGCACGCTGTTTGAGACGGATACGCTGCTTGTCCCCGTACACCAGCGCGTGTTCGCTACTTTAAGAGAAGAGCGGCTATACGAGCACGAAACGCCGCCGGTGGAACGGCTGTTAAGCTGTTTGGGGATGCTTCTCGAAGATATTTGGCGCCAGGTAATGCCAGATAGCACGGAGGCGGCAAGAAAGCGCGCGGACGATTTGCTGCTGCAGTACGAGCTCGAAGGACTTGCTTCCGGCGAAGGGGAGCTTTATCCCCATGTGGAGGCCACGCTGCGTGAGCTGAAGCAGCGCGGAATGAAGCTGTTCGTTGCCAGTAATGGGCTTGAGGATTACGTGAAGGGCGTCGCGCGCTATAAAGGCATTGCGGAGCTGTTCGACGGTTTGTACAGCGCTGGTGAGTACGCGACCGCAAGCAAGGTTGATCTGGTTGCGCGTCTTCTGCAGGACCATGGCATCCAATCGGCGTGGATGGTCGGCGACCGCTCCTCCGATGTGGAGGCAGGCAAAGGAAACGGCCTCGAAGCAATCGGCTGTGCTTATGCAACCTATGGCCGAGCTGCCGAGCTGGATGGGGCAGACGCGTTGATTGGCGATTTCCGCGAGCTGATAAAGCTGCTGGATACTTAATTGATTAATCCCGGCTCTACCGGCAGCTCGCGGCAGCTGGCGGATGGAGCGCGAGGCTGAAGGAGCGTTAACATGGTTCAAGCAAGCAAAGAATCGGAACTTATTGTGACTGCGGATCAATTGAAGGAAATTGTAGGCACGCCGCATGAAGCGGTTGTCCAAAAAAGCGTATCCCGAATGGAAGAACATATACGGCACTTCTTATCGTTATCCCCTTTATTTTTCTTGTCATCTTCAGATGATTCAGGCCGCTGCGATACGTCGCCGCGCGGCGACGAGGCTGGCTTCGTGAAGTCACTCGACGATTTCAGGCTCATATTTCCGGAGCGACCGGGCAACCGCCGAATCGACTCCCTGCTTAACATCATTGAGAATCCTCAAATCGGCATGCTGTTTGTCATTCCCGGCATGCAGGAGGTGCTTCGCATCAATGGGCGTGCTTCGATTACGAAAGACGCGGAGCTGATTGAAAGCATGGGCTGGAGCGGGAAAGCACCCGAGCTGGCCGTTATTGTAGAGGTGCAGGAGTGCTTTATCCACTGTCCGCGCGCGCTTAAGCAGTCTGGCATCTGGTCTGCGGACTCATGGCCTGTTGCCGGGGACATGCCATCAACCAAAGAAATGTTCAAGGCGCATTTGCTGATGAACGGGTATGAGCTATAGCGGGAAATGGGAGACGAAGCCTAAAGATGGACAGTCTCGCATCACGTGAAAACACCTGCCGGGTATGCTGCGTTTTCGCGCTGCTTACCGGCAGGTGTTTTTTTGGCGCATATGATAAAAGAAGATTACGGCTCCGGGCGTCTAATCTGAATTCCAATCGAAATCGTATTCCGACCGGACATCCGATACGGCAGCCGACTTATCTTTGCTTTTCTTGCGTTTCTTCTGATTGTGAAGCCAGAGCGCATATTCGAGAGGACGAATAATCGCTTTGCGGTAGACTTCCTTTTCCCCGGCTTGGGAGAATACTTCTCTTGCGGGCTTCGGATTGACCTCCAGCAGCCAGATGCCGCCTTTGCGATCGATCGCTAAATCAAGCGCAAGCTCGCATAGCCTTCCGTAGTTGTGCTCCAAATAGGAGGCAACGGCTACTCCGAACTTCTCCGCTTCTTCCTTGACCTGCGATACCCGTGCCTCGTCGCGCAGCCATTCTTTCAGCAAGGCGGTCATCGTCGCGGCGTGACCGCCGCCGTGAAGGTTGGACGTAATGCTGCCAGCGGCGCCGATCCTGCCAGCGCAGCCGGTCACTTCCCATTGGCCCTCGCCGTTTTTTTGAACGAGCATCCGATAATCATGCACGCGTCCGTTCGCAAGCTTTATTTGAATACCCTGCTGGGCAATGTATCGGTTGCTCTTGAGCTGCCACGGAACCAAGTAGTCGTTTAGTTCTCCAGCCGAAATCTGCTGCGGCTTGATGATGCGCCTTTCATGGTCGCGGCCTTGGATACGCAGTTGACCGTCTTTACGCCGATCAATCCGAAGGATGCCTCTGCCGCCCGTACCGTTAATCGGCTTCAGGTAAACGAGCGGATATTTTCGAACGATGTCGGAAACGTCGCTGATTTCGTCAATATATCTGGTAGCCGGCAGATAGCCGCGAAACCGCGTGTCCTTCGATAGGACACGATGAATCGTCCATTTATTGCGAAGCGGGCGATTCAAAAACATTAAATGGCCGTATTTGCTGCGGAACTTAAGCAGCTGCTCGAACCGATAGGTTCGCTGAATACGGCAGCGATCATAAATCATATGCGGGAAAACGGTCCATTTGCGTGACCAAGATTTCGTCTCTACATTATAGAAGAGCGCATGAATCTTGTTTTGCGTATAGTTGACATCCTTGGGCGTGAATACGAAGACGCTAAGGCCCAGCTTCTGCCCAGCGGCGGTCATTTTTTGATAAATGGATCGTTCCTCCAGATACCCTGCTTCATTGAGGTATAAAGTCAGGATGCCTAGGACGGGCTGAGTCATTGGCGGATCCCCTTTCGAAACGAAGCGTCGGTTTGCCTGTCGGACCTCTGTGCATGGATACGGCAGTCATGCCAAGCCGAAAGCATAGCGCCATGCTGGCGGTATTGTCCGCCGCGACATTGCAGCTTAGCTTGCCTAGGCGCTGGATCATGGCCTGAACGAGGGAACCGCCGATTCCGAGGCTTCTCGCTTCTGGATGAACGACGACCATGCAGGCTGCCTCGCCGCCGGCTTCCGCAAACCCGAAACCGACGATGCGGCTGCCATGTTTTGCAATGATAGCCGCCGCCCCGCACTGTCCGTTCAAATCAGGCTGAAGCAAGGAGGGATCTAGCTTGCGCAGCGCATGGATGGTCGAGACTGCAAGCCGCTTATCTCCGAACCGAATGGAAAAGCCGATTAGTCTTTTTTGTTCCGCCAGCCATGTTTCAGGTGTAAGCAGCTCTAGATCCATGTTACGCGCCTCCCGCTTTCTCTGTTTTTAATCTTGCTAAATATGCCCCGTAATGAAAAATGCGTTCCAGCGATTTTTGGCGGATATGCGGCTCGTCGAACTTCATTGGCTTGGAGTTCGCCTCGAAAAACCACATATTTCCCGCGCTGTCCACTCCTATATCCATCGACATTTCGCCAAGCAGCTGCCCGGAAGCGCGCTCGATCTGTTTGGCAATCAATACGGCGGTATTTTTCGCTTTTATTAGCAGTTTACGCGCTTGTTCCTCATTAAATGAATTAACGAGCAGCTTCTCCGGGTCCTCGATCATTCCGCCGCGGGGAACATGGGTCGTGATGCTGGAAACGCCGGCAATTCTCGCTCCGATTCCGGTAATGTCCCATTGGCCGCGCTGGTTTTTTTGAACAAGCGCCCTGAGGTCGAATCTTCTCTCATTGAAGGAGGCTAGCTTGATGCCTTGCTGCGCAATGTAAGCCTCCCCGCCGCTTTGCTTCTGAATCCGGCTCCATAGCTTGTAGATCGTCGCGCAGTTATAGGTGGCGCTCTTTTTGTTCTCTTGAATTTTCAAGCGGTAGGGAAGCTGCTTCTCGGCATGAACTTTGATGGTCATGATGCCCTTGCCTGCTTTCCCGCTTTCCGGCTTCAGATAGAGGTACGGATGCCTCTGCATCATCCGGCCAAGGCCAGCAACAGAGATCAGCTTGCGCGTGGTAGGAATATAGGGTTTGGTCGATTTGGAAAGACGGAGCCATTCGAACAAATCCCATTTATTGAAAAAGGCAGGATTAAACAAAGTAACGCGCGGATGTTTTTTGCAGGCATTGATCTTCATTCTGACCGAAGGCTGGATCTCATCCTCGCGCAAAGGAATGCGGTTATAAATGATATCCGGGAAAGGCAGCAAACGCAGCTGCCAAATATCCTCGGATTCATTGTAAACGTAGCCCTTCAAGCTGCGTCTCGTGAGCAGAAGGTTTTTTACGGTCAGGACGTAGACGATGAAGCCCATCGACTGACCGGTCCGAATTAAATCAATGAAGTTGCTGCGGTTGCCGCGAAAAAGCTGGGCATCGTCCTCGATCGTAAGAATGGCGAGTACGTTTCGTCCGGCACGAAGCTCTCTGTAGTCGGCGTCATCTGGAAACATGCTGTCCATCAGCCATTACCTCCCTGACCTTGGAAGCGGCTAAGATATAAACAATGCTCTAAAATATAGGATAGCGATGCACGCCCCTCGGAGCGCAGGGCAGGATGCTTGAAGATCGAGCGTCCCGGCTTCGCGTTGGCTTCGAACATCCATACTTCGCCGTCTTTATCTATGCCGAGATCAAGCCCCAGCTCGCCTAAGCGATGGGGGTAGTTGCGTTCGATTGCCTCCGAGAGCTTGATGGATGCAAGCTTTGCCTTCTCCAGCACGGCATCTGCTTCGGAGCCGAATGTTTTGCTAAGCGCCTGCTCGGGCGTCATGAGCGAGCCGCCGTTTTTGACATGGGTCGTGACGCTGCCGCGTCCCGCTTTCTTTGCGCCGATACCGGCAGGAATCCATTCGTTATTGCCGTTTTTATGCATATGAAAGCGGAAGTCGAGCGGGCAGCTATCTATTTCAACAAGGCGAATGCCTTGCTGCACGACGTAATGGTTCAGGCTGCTTCCGTGCTTAGCCTGCAGCATGCGCATGAGGCTGCTGAAGGTGTTAAAGCGCAGCAGCACGTTTTGGCTGCCTTTCCTGTAGCGGGCGAAATAGCCGCGTTTCGGATGATAGGTTAGGCGGTAAATGCCCATGCCCAGACTGCCGGCAGTCGGCTTGAAATATAGAAACTGATGCTTCTCGAGCATTTCCTTCATTTTCTCAGCTGACGGGCCCGACACGGATTCAGGTAGATGGTTCAGCGCTTCCGGGTCGTTGTCCAGAAGCTTATAGACGTCGGCTTTATTGAAGAAGCTCCAGTTGAAGAACGGAATTTTGCGGCGTACGAAGCGTTCGCGAAGCGCGTTAATGGAAGCAGAGGTTTCTGCTTTTCGACTTGGCAATCGGTTGTACACAACATCCGGAAGCGGTACGATTTTACGATACCAGCCGCCTTGAGGATTGAGGAAGTAACCGTTAATCGTCTCCTGCTGCCAGTTGATGTCGCTTGGCGTGAAGCCGAATAGGTAAGCTTTATGCTCACCGGTCCGAATGACCTGCTTAATAAAGCCGGTTCTTGGACCGAAAGGATTGCTCTCGGACCGGATCGGGTTGTCGCTTAGTATTCCGACCAGCGGCCCGAGCTGAACTTCGTTTTCACCGGAATTGAGCACATACACGTTGCCGGATTTGGGAACCTTGATGGACTGGCGGACGCCTGCGGATAAATACAGATGATTGCCCGGCCGCTTGAGCTGCTTGATTTCCGCTACGATTACCTCATTGCCCAGCTTGAGATGAATCGATTTTTTGCCGGAGAGCTTCAGCTGCTTGAGGAGCGGGCTGGATAGATAAACGATTTTATTCGATTGCTGCGAGAAATGTACGTTACAAGTTGTCAAACTCATCGATGAACCTCCTGAACGTTGAAAGGCCGTAATAGGTTGTTGGGGCTTGCGTGAAGAAGACGGCCGTTTGCGGATTCATTGGCTACAAAGGACGGTGATAAACGCCTAGTCAGTGTGCGTGCGTATAGAAGCGGTCTCTCGATTGAAAGCCGCTCGGCCTCTTGGTCGCCATTGCGTTGAAAGGAAGAGCGACCGGGCTTGGCGTTGGCTTCAAGCAGCCAAATTCGGCCGCTTCGGTCAATGCCATAATCTAATCCGAGCTCGGCAAGTCTGCCGAATTTGCTTTCCAGCTGTACGGCGGTTTGCTTGCTTATTGTATGGATTTGTTCTAGCAAACGTTCGGATTTAGCCTTTCCAAATTTGGAAGAAAGCAGCTGCGCGGCTGGATGAGCCGCTCCTCCTCCGTGCAGATTGGAGGTGAGCGAGCCGGCTATGCCCGATCGAACCGCAACGCCGGAGACCAGCCAATTGCCCCTCTCGCCCTTTTGAATGAGCGCTCTCGCGTCGAATGGCTTCCCGTCATCGCCGCTCAGCTCCAAGTACGGCTGAATCAGATACTTGGCGTGATGGACGAAGCGGGTTAACCAATGCTTGAAAGCGTCATCGGTTGAAAAAAACAAGTCGAAGGAGCGGTTTTGACGGCTGCGTCCCTTAACATGCAAGGTCCCCTCAAGCGGATTTCGTGTGACATGGAGGATCCCTCGGCCCTGCATGCCGGACGAGGGCTTGAGGATAATGCCAAGAGTCTGGCGTTTAACGAACGCCAGAAGCTGCTCAGCCGTTTGGAAGGATTGGGTATGAGGCAAATGCCTCGCAAGAGCCTCATTCTCCTTCAGCGATTCATAAACGTCCAGCTTCGACGGCAGCCTGCCGTTAAGCTGCTGATAGGGCTTGATAGCCGCAAGCCTGTCAAGCATGTGCCGGCAAGCAAGCCGTTGTGCCGGATCGACGAAAAAACAGCGGTCGTAAACAATATCAGGCAGCGGAACCGGCTGCCGAATAAAACGGTCGTACTCCCAACGGCAGCCGTAGAGCTCGCGAGCATGCGGAGGGAGTCCCGCAGCGTCGAATACGTAGACGTCGATACCGTGCTTCTTGCCTGTCAGGCAAAGCGCCCTGTAGAACGAAGGCTCCGGCATGATTGGCTGTTCTGCATGGTCAATGGCAATGGCTGCGACGATAATGCCGAGACGGATCTGTTGCGTACGCATAGGCACCTCCGTTAAAAGCCTGATAAAAATCTGGAGTATTGGATCATCATGCGGACAGACGGACGGATTTTGTTGTCATTCAGCGGCGTATTATCGTTTTTGGAAGGTTTCGAGTTGACTTCCAGCAGCCACACGCGTCCGCTTGTATCCATGGCAAGATCGATGCCAAGCTCCCCGAAATGAGCAGGGATCTGAGTATCGACGCCGCGCGCGATATTCAGGGCAGCTTGCTGGAGCCGGTGCGCAGCATCCTGCCTGCTGACCCCGGCCTGCAGGTTGGACTTCGCTACAGCTTCGCCTACCGTGCTGAGCGTCCCGCCGCGCGCCAAATTGGAGACGAAATGGTGGTTTCCGGCCGTTCGTGCAACGATGGAGGTAATCGTCCATTTCCCTGCTGCGTTTTTTTGGACGAGGGCACGGAAATCAACGGGCCTCTTCTGGATTTCAATCAGCTGCAGCCCCTGCTGAATCTGGTACCGAACGGTTTTCATTTTGACCGAGATGGTAGAGAACAGCTTTACAAGGCTGGTGTAGGGCTGCTTCCGAGTGCCGGCCGCGGTTGCGTACATCGCTTGATAGCCTCCGGTTTCGAGCCGCGATATCCGTATGATCCCTTTCCCCAAGCTGCCGCGAACGGGCTTGAGGAACACGTTGCTGTACCGCGAGCACATCGATTTCAGCATCGTGAAGTTGCGAAGCAAATGGGATTCCGGCAAATAGCGTACCAATGTCTCATCCTTTTTGAGCGCATCGAAAACCTCGGTCTTATCCAAAAACTTTTCGTTGAAAACGGTCGTCTGATGCTTCAGTTTTACTTCCTTCATGAAATGTTGTACGCTGGGTCTATTCTCCAGTTTCCGAGAGGTTAGACGGTTATTGACGACGTCGGGGACTGGCATCGTGACCTTGCGCCAACCGTCTGAATAAATCCAGCCGTCGATATTGTCGAGACTTGCGCCAATCTGGTTGGGCGTGAAAAAATAAACGTATGCGCCTTGCGCCGTACAGGCTTCAACAAGCTCCCTGCAGAACATCGTAATGGAACCAAAGGGTTTATCCGGCATATGCGGATAATCCCGGCTGACGAGCACGCCGATCAAAGGTCCCATAACAAGCGTCGCCGTGCTGGCTTTGTATTGCAGCCGAATAGCGGTGCCGCTTGTTAATCCCATTAGTCTGGCTAAGCTTTGGCTCATTCTCATTCCGTCATACTTTGCGACGGGGATGATCTTCACATGCTGCCGAAACGCGCCGAACTTCAAGATGATATGTTGGCCTTGAGGGATTTTCCACTGCTTCACTTGAGCTTCGCCAAGCATGAGCGTATCTTCCGGAAGCATGCCGGAGCTGATCACCTGTACGGCTACTTTCGATTTGAGCATCATAAATCTCCTTCCAAGCAGGAGGTGACGATAAGTGGTCAGCGGCCTATAGGTGTTTTACACGAATTACTTCATCATATGAGGACATCTATCCCTTTGTGAATCGAAAACGAGTCTAGATTATTAGGGAACAAGGAATGGGAGTGATACGAATGAATGTATATGACAAAGCTTATGAATTAGCGAAGGTGCTCAAAGAGAGCGAAGAGGCCAAGCTGCTGAAGCTAGCGAAGGATGAAGCGGAAGCCGATCCGGAAGCAAAGGGGATGCTGGACGATTTCCGCGAGCGCCAGACGTTCCTGCAGCAAAAAATGATGGCTGGGGAAGAGCCTTCTGCTGCGGATATGGACAAGATGAACGCCCTTTACGAGTTGATATCGCTTAATCCGTTGATCGCCAAGCTGCTTGATGCCGAGCGCCGTTTCGCAGTGGTATTCGAGGATGTGAACCGGATCATGTCCGACGTGCTGAAATCGATCGTGGACTAACGGCAGTCATATAACCTGTCCTTCCTTCATAGAATGGTCATGCGGACAAGTGGACTTGGACGCATACAACCCGATGGAGGAGTTGAATGAAATGTTTTCAGGAAAAGGACGCCACGTCTTATATTTGCTTATAGCGCTTGCGATGCTCGTATATGCATTTCCGCGGCTGGAGCTGAGCGCGCCATGGAGCTTGTTGAGCGTATTTGGGCTGGTATGGCTTGTGTTCGCGTCATTAATTATCATTGCCAATATCAATGCGCTTCTAATGGGCGAAGAGAAGCGGAAGGAGCTGGCTCGCATCAAGAAGGCGAAGGCATTGCTGTGGGAACAAAAGCTCATTCAGAAAGCTTCTGCTTCGCGAAGAGCACGCGGTTAGGGTGGCTTCAGCCCAGGCAGGTCGAATAAGCCTGTCAAAAAACGAGGTAGAGGGATCCTGCTTTTTTTGAAATATAGGAAAGTATATCCTTAGGAATTACAGGCTCTATATTTCTCGGAATGAAACGCGCCTTTCCGTTTCACCTTAAACGACTGGTTTTTGATGCAACCAAGAACAGGGGCTGTCCAATCGTCATCATTGATGACGATTGGACAGCCCCTGTTTCTGTATATGCGTATTCCTATTATTCTCGTTTAATGAATCTCTTTGAACTGCACGAGCTGCTTAACGAAACGGTAGACGGCTTCCTGCTCCTTTATGCTGAGACCGTTCATTTGATGAACGACTTTCGCCGCGTATTCATCCTCATGAGGCTCTTGGGAAGAGTCCGGCAAGGATACGACGTCAACGAGTTTTTCGAGCGGCGTTTGAAGCGCGAATGCAATTTTGCCCAGCACGTCAATGGTCGGGTTTTTCTCGCCGCGCTCAACCTGACCCATATAGGATGCGTTTATGTCAGCACGCAAGGCGAGCTGCTCCTGGCTAAAGCCTCTTTTTTTGCGCAATTGACGAATGTTTTCTCCAACAAGCCCCGCGATTTCACTCATGATTTCACCTCAGCCTAACGATAAAACTTTAGTAGTCTATCAACAACGTCCTATAGAGCATAATAATAAAAGTGACTATAGTCATTGACTAATAGATGGGCTCTTTACTATAATTGTGTAAAAAAGTATCATTCTAATATTATGATTACCTGTTAAGGATCAATTTACCAATTCCGATATTGATGATAGGATAATATAGGGCAAATGGTAGACGCGAGGAGGTTGCACCATGGTTGATGAATTTGAGTTTTTCAGAAAAGTTCGCGCGTATTACAATAATGTCCCTTTCCTGGTCCAATTTGCCTATCGCTTGTCTCATCGCGTTGATAAAGCAGTAACGGCACGCGGTTCCTTCAGCTGTCGCGTAAATCCGCATACCCAAATCGTAGAATATGTGCTTGATCTGAAATCTGACCCGATCTCTAGGCCATATAGCGAGCATAGCTCGTTTTTATTCTCGAATATTTACGATGAGATTCCGCAGCAAGTGATTGAATTTGAACAACATCCGATTCAATCCTTACGATATCCGCTTCCGATTGAATATGACTGGCAGGCTTTTATTATGTCGGGCGCGGAGGATTCGATAAACGCACAAACGATCCAGCAGCTGTTTCGCAAATGGAGGTTCAAGCGTTCCGATGAGCAGCTGGTTGACGGGAAGCTGAAGGTAGAGCAGGTACTGCTGCAATGGCAGCTTTAACTCCTTACAGAAGGCCCGGGCATGACTTGTCCCGTTCTTTCATTTATAATAGGAGATGAAGATTGCAAGTTGGACGGAGGATACAAGTTGGCTCCAATCGGACCGGGAAATGAGACCAGCACGAAGCATGAGCAGATTCTAAATTATATTCAAGGGCTAAAGATTGGAACGAAAATATCGGTTAGAGCCATCGCCAAGGCGCTCGGCGTAAGCGAGGGGACGGCGTACAAGGCATTCAAGGAAGCGGAGAGCTCAGGGCTCGTCAGTACGAAAGAGCGAATCGGAACGGTTCGAATCGACCGTAAGCGCAGAGAGGCGCTAGACCAGCTGACGTTCGGGGAAGTAGCGGAAATCGTTGAGGGCAGATTGTTTGGCGGAGCTGCCGGGCTTGATAAGTCGCTGCACAAATTCGTCATAGGAGCGATGGAGCTTGATGCGATGCTGCGCTACATTGACGAAGGAAGCCTGCTCATCGTAGGCAACCGAATCGGAGCGCACCGCTGCGCGCTCGAAGAGGGAGCGGGCGTCCTTATTACCGGCGGCTTCGAGCCAAGCGCAGAAATTATCAAGCTGGCGGATGACCGCGTGCTTCCGATTATTTCTTCCAGGCATGATACCTTCACCGTGGCTTCCATGATTAATAGAGCGATGTATGACCGCCTAATCAAACGCAAGATCATGCTGATCGAAGATATCGTAACGTTCAGCAAGCCGGCAGACGTGCTTCGAATGGGCCAATCCATTATAGAATTCCACAGGCTATCGCGCGAAACGGGTTACTCCCGGTTCCCGGTTGTCGATGACCGCAGCAAGGTCGTGGGCATGATGACGGCTAAGGATGCAGTTGGCATGCCCGAGGATGGCACGATCGATAAAGTGATGACAAAACATCCGATAACGGCAGCTCCCAATATTACCGTCACCTCCGCTGCCCATACGATGGCGGCTGAGGGCATTGATTTACTGCCGATTGTGGATCGGCACCGCAAGCTGCTTGGCGTAGTTACCAGGCAGGAAGTTCTGGATGCCATGCGATTTGCCGGCAAGCAGCCCGAGTCAGGCGAAACCTTCGAGGATCTGATGTGGACGGGATTCATGGCAACGGCAAACGTGAGCGCTGCAGGGCAAGACGAGCTGGGCTTAGCCTACAAAGGTACGATTACGCCCCAAATGTCAGGTGCGCTCGGGATGGTATCGGAAGGTCTTCTGGCAACGCTTATGACACAAGCGGCTCGCAGAATGATAAGAGAGACAGCCAAGCGTGATTACCTGCTGGAGAGCATGACGACGTATTTCGTGAGGCCGGTGCAGATCGATAGCGAAGTGACGATTATACCGAGGGCGCTCGAGATGAGCCGGAAGTTTACGAAGCTTGAGATTGAGGTGAAGGATGCTAAGGGGTTGGCCGCCAAGGCGATGATGACGGCCCAAATGATTGATCCCTATTGATTTGCGGTTATTGCCTAGAGGCGCTATACGCGCCAAGGTTGCGGAGCCCGGCGAATAGGTTGAAGACGCCGATGACCAAGAAGATTGCGCCAATAACGATGCGGAGCGTAGATTCTCCCGATAGGAAGAGCTGTACCAGTGCGATAAACATAAGCATGATGCCCATGCTAATATTCATTCGCGCGGAGAACAGGCCTCTCGTTCTCGCATCGGAAGCACGACGGGATTTGAAACTGAATATTGCAGAAAGCACAAGCGTAATAAGAATGCCCGGAACGAGCACCCATTGCAGAAGTTGATCCAAGCCATGCAGCTCCTTTAATTGAGGTTCTAACAGCCATATATCGTGAATAGTCAGCACTATTGTATCACGAATGAAGGACGTTTGCTTAAGCAGGCGGCTTTGTGTAGCCCCGAACCTCAATCCACACTTGAAGGACATTGTCCACGACAAGAATCGTTTTCATTTTAATAGTGTAATCATTGTTATAAACATCCGTATATACCTTCTGCTCAAGGAGGCTGCGCGCCAGGCTTGCATCGGAGTCGATCTCGTAAATGCTTCTCCCGATAAAGATTTTGAGATCGGCTTTAATCCGCTTAATAAGCTCAGCTTCCGTAACCTGGTCTAGCCGCGGCCGTTTCGAATCCTGTCCGGCTTCTCTCTCTATGCGCGGCAGCAGGCTTTTGATAACCGTATGCTGTTTTTCAAACTCTTTTAGATGATTCATATCCTGCTCATATTGCTCGAGCTGGACTTCAAGCTCGCTCTTCAAGCTGATTAACGCCTCGAAACGCGCAATAAAGATTGAATTGTATATGATGGCGCCAATGATCATGCCTAATATCAGAACGCCCGCCATCTGCAATCCTCTAACAAACCTTTCAAACGGCGGTACGCGCATCTTACGCGGCCCCTTTGCATATCAAACGAACGAGCTCCGTCGCTAAATGCGCCCCAAGAAATGCGATGATGATAAAACAAATCTGCTGCGCCGCAGGAGACAAATGCCCCTCCATAATATTGCTTTCAATGACGCGGACAGGATCGATCGATCCGCCAATGGCGGCTACGATCGCCCATATTTTCAGTCTTGCAGCCGTGTCGAGCATCGTTGCCGCCGGAGGTAGAAGCATGAAGACGGAACCGATCCCCGCAAGCGTAGACCCTCCAATGACAACGCCAAACGCAATAAAGAAATCAAGCCCTGCTTTGGACAAGAAGTAGCTCATCTATATCCCTCCACGATTATGAATGTTGGATCCCGACAGTCTGCGCCGTACGCCCTGCTACCATTCTATGGGCGTGTCCACTGTGATTATGATAAAATAGAGTTAACTTATTTGGACGATACGGAAAGGATCGGATGCGATGAGCAGTCAGAACGAACAATCTTTCGTACATTTGCATGTTCATAGCGAATACAGCCTGCTTGACGGCGCAGCTAGAATCCGTGACCTTACGGCAAGAGCAGCGGAGCTTGGCATGAAGGCGCTGGCATTGACTGACCATGGCGTAATGTACGGAGCCATTCCCTTTTATAAAGCGTGCCGGGCGAATGGCATTAAACCGATAATCGGCTGCGAGCTTTATATGACGACAGGCTCCCGGTTTGAGAAGGGAGCACGGAAGGACAATCCAACCTATCATTTGATCGTGCTTGCAAAAAACGAAACCGGCTATCGGAATTTGATGAAGCTATGCTCGATCGGTCATTTGGAGGGTTTTCACTATAAGCCCCGCGTGGATTTTGAAGCATTGCGAAGCCATTCTGAAGGTTTGATTTGCCTTAGCTCATGTCTTGGAAGCGAAATTTCGCAGCATTTGCTGCATGATCGGATAGAGGAAGCGCAAACAAGCGCACTCCGTTATAAAGAGATTTTTGGCGATGATTTCTATTTGGAGCTGCAGGACCACGGCTTGCTGGAACAAAAGAAGGTCAATGCATCTATGATTAAGCTCGCAGGCGCCACGGGAATTAAATTGGCAGCAACGAATGACGTGCATTACATGCAGGCAGAGGACGCTGCGATGCAGGATGTGCTTATTTGTATCGGCACAGGTAAAACGACGGAGGATGAAGGCCGCCTACGGATGCTCTCAGACCAGATGTACTTGAAAAGCACGGAAGAGATGGCGCTGCTCTACAGGCATGTGCCGGAAGCCATTGCGAATACGAGCGAGATCGCCGATAAATGCGAATTGGAGTTGACGCTTGGCCGTGCCGCGCTGCCGGTATTCCGGCCGGTGCCGGCTGGGATGAGTTCCTCTGACTATTTGATCGCGTTATGCCGAGACGGCTTGGCGGCAAGATATGCGGGCTTGCCGGAATGGGTAAATGAGGCCGGATTCAGAGAAAAAGCGGAACAGCGCCTCGAATATGAGCTGTCGGTCATTGAAAAGATGGGTTTCAGCGATTATTTCTTGATCGTTTGGGATTTTATTCGCTTTGCCCATGAAAGAGGGATACGAACAGGGCCGGGACGCGGCTCCTCCGCGGGCAGTTTGGTTGCTTACACGCTGCGTATCACGGATGTCGACCCGCTGAAATATAAGCTGTTGTTCGAGCGGTTCTTGAATCCCGAACGGATTTCGATGCCTGATATCGATATCGATTTCAACGATGAGCGCCGGGACGAGGTTATCGCATATGTGGCAGCCAAATATGGAGACGAGCATGTCGCCCAAATCATTACCTTCGGAACGATGGCGGCAAAGGCTGCCGTCCGGGATGTAGGGCGAGCGATGAACGTCCCATTCCAAGAGGTGGATCGGGCAGCTAAGCTTATTCCTAATCAATTGGGTATTACGCTGGATGAAGCGCTGCGCTTGAGCAGCGAGCTTCGTGAAGCAAGCGAGCGACAGCCCCGAACAGCGGGCATGTTGAAAATGGCCGTTAAGGTTGAAGGCATGCCTCGGCATGCCTCGACGCATGCTGCGGGCGTTGTCATCTCCCAAGAGCCGCTTACGAACTATACGCCTATACAGACAGGCAGCGAGCAAATACCGCTTACGCAATATTCGATGGAACATTTAGAAGCTATCGGGCTGCTCAAAATGGATTTTCTCGGCCTGCGCACCCTCTCTATTCTAGAGCGCGCGCTGAAGGCGGTGAAGGAGCAGCACGGCAAGGTTATCGATTTTCATACGATTAGCGATAATGATCCCGCGACGTATGCGATGCTCAGCCGCGGGGATACGACCGGTATCTTCCAGCTGGAGTCAGCTGGCGTCAGGCGAGTTCTCAAAGAAATGAAGCCAACGGATTTCGAGGATATCGTCTCGGTGCTTGCATTATACCGTCCGGGTCCCATGGAATTTATTCCGAAATACATTCAAGGCAAGCACGGCCTGGTTACGGTGGAATATCCGCATCCGTCGCTGGAGCCGATTCTATCGGATACCTACGGAATCATTGTGTACCAGGAGCAGATTATGCAGATCGCATCCCTGATGGCGGGCTTCTCTTTAGGCGAAGCCGACCTGCTGCGTCGCGCCGTTTCCAAGAAAAAGCGGGAGGTGCTGGATGAGGAGCGTGCCCACTTCGTGAAAGGGAGCCTAGCTGAGGGGTATTCGGAAGCTGAGGCGAACCTGGTCTACGATATGATCGTGCGGTTCGCCGATTATGGCTTTCCGCGCGCGCACGCAGCGGCCTATGGCGTGCTTGCTTTCCAGACGGCGTGGCTCAAAGCGAACTATCCGATCCCTTTCATGGCTTCCATGCTGGCTTCGGTTACCGGGAATCAGCGCAAGACGGCCGAATACGTAGACGAATGCCGCCGCATGGGCATTGAAGTGCTGCCCCCCGACGTCAACGAAAGCAGCGTGTCCTTTACACCTACGGACAAGGCCGTTCGATTCGGCCTGGCAGCAATCAAAAACGTTGGGACGCAGGCGATCGAAGCGCTTATGAAGGAGCGCGGCGAGCGGCCTTTTGAGAGCTTACTTGATTTATGCCAAAGGGTTGATTTGCGCGTCGTAAACAAACGGGTTCTGGAATCGCTCATTCAAGCAGGAGCTTTCGATACGCTGCCGGGACACCGCGCCCAGCTGCTTGCAGCGCTTGAGGAGACGGTGGAAACGGCAGTCAAATGGCGCAAGGAACGCGAAGAACTGCAGATCGAAATGTTCGGTCTGGATGAAATCCAGAACTGGGATGTCGAGCTTCCGGATATCCGGCCGTATACAACGGGACAGAAATTGGATTTCGAACGCGACCTGCTTGGCTTGTATTTATCGGGACATCCGCTTGATGCGGCGGAGCAGCAGCTTTCGCCGCTCGGTCTTGATCGGCTGCTTGAGCTAAGCGACGCAAAGGACGGAACGATTGCCATAGTCGGCGTAATGGTTGTGTCCATAAAGCCATTTACGAATAAGAAAGGCCTTTCGATGGGCTTCATCGAGCTGGAGGATCGGATTATGCGGGTTGAAGCCGTCGTTTTTCCTGCGATATGGAAGCGGATCGGCAGCAAGCTTGAGAAGGGCGGACTCGCTATCGTGCAGGCAACCGTTCAACAGCAGGATGACGATTATAAGCTGCTGGTGGAGGATTGCGTGCCGATTGAGCCTGGGCAAACGGACCTTGTAGAGCAAGTAGCCAGACTGCAGAAGCAGGCGAAGGCGCGGGCATCACGGACGAGCGGGAGCGCTGCTACTTCAGGAAGAACGGTACAGAGCACAGCCTATCCGAAACGGAGCCAGCAACCCTCGGGCAGCAGCCCGAATGCCAAAGCTGGAACGGGCGAGATACGGGGCGATCAAGGCGGATCGGTGGTCGTGGCTCCCCATGCAGAGCGAAAACCGCAGCGTGTATACATCAAAATCATGTCCGTAAAAGAGCAGCCTGCGATATTAGATCAGCTCAAAGCGCTGCTCGCAAGCCATCCCGGCCAGCTGGCAACCGTCTTATTCTATGAACAAGGACAGAAATCGATTGCGCTAAGCGACAGCTACCGCGTCAAACCGTCCATGGCGCTTATCTCGGCAGTCGAGAGTCTGCTAGGACAGGGAACAATCGTAGTGAAATAAAGCTCTCTCCCGATCTTGCAAACAAAAGTATTTCTTATGCACGTCAGGGCTCGTACGCGCATATGTTTAGAGATACATGTGACGGTGGCAATGAAGCTTTTCCTATAGGATCTCCATCGATAGGACAATGCCATCTGCGCACGCCAATGTTTCCAAGATAGACGTACAAGCAGTTACGGGAGGGATGAGTCCTATGATAGGAATCGAGAAATGGCTCTTAAAACGCGGGGTAGCGATCGATGATGTATCCGAAATCGTTTATACACTGCAGCGTCCCTACAATCCTGATTTAACAATGGAAGAATGCGAGGAGAGCGTAAGAGCGGTGCTCGACAAGCGCGAGGTTCAATATGTCATGTATACGGGAATCGCTCTGGATGAGCTCGCAGAACGCAAATTATTGCCTGAGCCTTTGCAATCGATCATGGAAACGGACGAGTCGCTATATGGCGTAGACGAGACGCTTGCGCTTGGCATAACGAATGTTTATGGCATGATTGGATTGACGAGCTTCGGATATTTGGATAAAGTAAAACCCGGTATTATTCGTCAATTGAATGTGAAAGGCGAGCGCATTCATGTGTTTTTGGATGACTTGGTTGCCGGATTAGCCGCTGCTGCATCGGCCAGAATTGCGCATCAGGACCCGAAAGCGATCCGATATGATTTGCCGGATTCGCCATGACTATGGTATCATTATGAGATCATATGGCCTGTTACCGGGATAGCTATGCTTAGTAAGTGAGCTTTGCGGAAGCAAAGTTTTCAGGAGGTACCATGATGTGGACGGTCATTTATATCGCACCAACAGCTAAAATCGCAGATAACATCAAGAAGCGGCTAACGGAGGAAGGATTTTTGGTGAAAATCCGCTCTGTCAATCTGTCCAAACAGCAATACGAGATACTGGTTCCATCAGGCGAGTTGGAGGAAGTACAAGAAGTATTTAACTCCATAATGAGGCCTTTATGATGGATAGCTTTATACTATTGCGCCTTGAGAGGTGTCACACGTGCAAATAAAGGATCTATTTACGAAGAAGAAGTACGCGACCATACCATCGGAGCCGCGCAAGCGCGAGGTTCCTGAGGGCTTGATGAATAAGTGCTCCAAATGCGGCACCATTCAGTACAGCAAAGAGCTTGAGAAAAACTTGAAGGTGTGCTCCTCCTGTGGACATCATTTCCGGCTGTCCGCTTTGGAGCGCATCGCATTAACGCTCGATGAAGGACATTTGCTAGAATACGATGCGGATATGGAATCCGTCGATCCTCTTAACTTCCCTGGCTATGCGGGCAAGCTGGAACAGCAGAAGAATAAATCTAGTCTTCGCGAAGCTGTCATCACAGGAGAAGGGCTGATCGGCGGTTTTCCGGTTGTTGTAGCCGTAATGAGCTTTGATTTCTTTTCGGGAAGTATGGGATCGGTCGTTGGAGAGAAGATAACGAGAGCGATTGAAGCGGCCCACGCCAAACAGCTGCCGCTTCTTATTTTCTCGACCTCTGGCGGCGCCCGGATGCAAGAAAGCATAATCAGCTTGATGCAAATGGCCAAAACAAGCGCAGCGCTTTCGAAATTTCAAGGCGCAGGTGGTTTGTTTATTTCGATTTTTACCGATCCTACTACAGGTGGGGTATCGGCTAGCTTTGCAAGCTTGGGCGACTACAACTTGGCCGAGCCTGGCGCGCTGATCGGTTTTGCCGGACGGATTGTCATCGAACAGACCATTCGGCAGAAGCTGCCGGACGATTTCCAGACAGCTGAGTTTAATTTGCAGCATGGCCAATTGGACAAGGTCGTCCACCGGAAAGATATGAAGCCTACGTTAACGAAGCTGCTTGATATGCATGTCGCAAGGGGGGAAACATCCTATGGCGGGTGAACTGCCTTTCGAGAAACCGTTGAATGATTTGCGGCAGAAGGTTACGGAGCTGAAGACCTTAAGCGTGGAGAAGGGGATTGACTTCACCGAAGAGATTCGAGGTCTTGAGCTGAAATGCAAGCAGCTGGAGGATGAGTTGTACAGCGAGCTGTCTCCTGCCCAAAAAATGCATATGGCGCGTCATCATCAGCGCCCAACCTCACTCGATTTCATTCAAACGGTTTTTACCGATTATATGGAGCTTCATGGAGATCGTTTGTTTGCGGACGATCTTGCAATCGTGGGGGGGCTAGCCAAGCTGAACGGCATCCCCGTTACAGTCATCGGCCACCAACGGGGCAAGGATACCCGTGAGAATATTGCCCGTTTTTTCGGCAGTCCTCATCCCGAGGGCTTCCGCAAGGCGCTTCGCCTTATGGAGCAAGCGAACAAGTTCAAGCGCCCGATTATTACCTTCATCGATACGAAGGGGGCTTATCCGGGCAAAACTGCCGAAGAACGCGGCCAGTCAGAAGCGATTGCGCGCAATTTGCGGGAAATGGCAGGCTTCGGCGTGCCTATCGTATGTGTTGTTATCGGTGAGGGCGGCAGCGGCGGCGCGCTTGCGCTAGGCGTAGGCAACCGCGTGCTCATGCTGGAGAACGCTATTTATAGCGCCATTTCTCCGAATGGTGCGGCATCCATACTTTGGAAGGATGCTTCCAGAGCGGATCAAGCCGCTGAAGCGATGAAGATTACAGCTAAGGATTTGCTGGAGTTCGGCATTATCGAAGATATCATTCCTGAGCCGCAGGGCGGTGCGCATAAGGATCTGGCGTATCAAGCAGAGCAAATCAAGGATAAGCTGTGGCTGCATTTGCAGGAGCTTCTCCCTTTGACTGCCGAAGAGCTGATCGAGGACCGTTATAATAAGTTCCGGAAAGTCGGATATTTCAAAATTGCAGAGAAGCCACTTGAGGCTTCAAACGAGCAGGCTGCTGATCGCAACCAAGCTCAGGTGGTCGATGAGGCGGAGCAAACCACCCCTCAAACACAGGTGGCAACACCGACCATTCAGTAAATTATATGTAAAATTGATTATTTCGCTGTACAAGCAGTGGAGTGTCGTGTCAGTATAGTATAGAATATCAGGCAATTTACGGAGGAAACTTAACATGCGCAAAACAAAAATCGTTTGTACAATCGGTCCATCCAGCGAATCGTTGGAGAACACAAAGAAACTTATTCATGCAGGAATGAACGTTGCCCGTCTTAACTTCTCCCACGGAGATTTCGAAGAGCACGGCAACCGTATCAAAAACATCCGCCTCGCAAATGCTGAGCTAGGTACTTCAGTTGCGGTATTGCTTGATACGAAAGGTCCTGAAATCCGTCTAGGCAAGCTGAAGGAAGAGCCTATCGAATTGAACCAAGGCGAAACGATTACGTTGACGACCGAGGAAATTCTAGGCGATCGCAACCGCGTTCCCATTACTTACAACAACCTGCCAAACGATGTATCCATCGGCTCGACGATTCTAATTGACGATGGCTTGATCGGTTTGACGGTAGAAGAGGTTAAAGGAACTGAAATCTTGTGCCGCATCGTAAACAGCGGTCCAATCAAAAGCAAAAAAGGCGTTAACGTACCTGGAGTGAAGATTTCTTTGCCTGGTATTACCGAGAAGGATGCGAATGATATCGTATTCGGAATCGAGCAAGGCGTAGATTTCATTGCAGCTTCTTTCGTGCGTAAAGCAAGCGACGTGCTTGAGATCCGTGAGCTTTTGGAGCGTCATAATGCAGGACATATCCAAATCATTTCCAAAATCGAAAACCAAGAAGGCGTAGACAACCTTGATGAGATTCTTGAGGTTTCTGACGGCTTGATGGTAGCGCGCGGCGACCTTGGCGTAGAAATTCCAGCCGAAGAGGTTCCTCTCGTTCAGAAAAATATGATTAAAAAAGGCAACCGCGTTGGTAAGCCGGTAATCACGGCAACGCAAATGCTTGATTCCATGCAGCGCAACCCACGTCCAACTCGCGCAGAAGCGAGCGACGTTGCCAATGCGATTTTTGACGGTACGGACGCGATCATGTTGTCCGGTGAAACAGCTGCGGGACGTTACCCGACTGAATCCGTGCAAACAATGGCTCGTATTGCAGAGCGTGCAGAAGCGGCATTGGAATACCGCGAAATGTTCACGAAGCAAGCCAATGCACAGCAAACTTCCGTTACGGAAGCAATCAGCCAAGCTGTTGCAAACTCAGCGCTTGATTTGAGAGCGAAAGCGATTATTACTTCGACTCAAAGCGGCTTTACTGCTCGTATGGTATCGAAATACAAGCCTAAAGCACCGATTATTGCGGTTACGACTGACGAGAAGGTGTTGCGCCGTCTATCCCTTATCTGGGGCGTGTTCGCTGTTCTTGGTCCAGATGCGGATACAACGGACGAAATGTTCGAAAACGCAGTCAAAGGCGGCATGAGCACTGGATTCCTAAACCTTGGCGATACGGTTGTAATCACGGCGGGCGTTCCTGTTGGCCGTGCGGGTACAACAAACCTTATCAAAATTCACCATATCGGTGAGCTTCTTGCCCAAGGACAAGGTATCGGCAGCCAAACAGCTATCGGTAAAATCGTTGTAGCCCGTACACCGGAAGAAGCCATCGCAAAAACGACTCAAGGCTCCATCTTGGTTACGGTATCGACAGACAAAGAATATATGCCTGCCTTCGAGAAAGCGGGAGCGGTAATAACTGAGCAAGGCGGGATTACTAGCCACGCAGCGGTAGTTGGCCTTAACCTTGGAATTCCGGTTATTCTTGGCATTGCGAACGCAACCGAATTGCTTAAAGATGACATGGAAGTTACCATTTATGGTGAAACAGGCGTTGTTTATCACGGCCAATCTAAAGTCCTTTAAGCTTAAAGGCACTTTTCTAACAATTAGATAAGAAGCAGACGAAAGCGATGGTGATCTCACCGTCGCTTTTTGTTCATTCGACATGCTTTTTAGAGAGTTGGTTAAATTACGTTTAGGAGGGTCATCATGCTTACACAAGCTAGCTGGTTTACGCATCCGCTGCGTGTACGGTATCAGGAAACGGATCAGATGGGTGTTGTTTTTCATGGGAATTATGTAACTTGGTTCGAGATCGGACGTACAGAATGGATAAGAAACGCGGGCTATAGCTATAAAGAGATCGAAGCCAACGGACTGCTGCTTCCTGTCGTTGATTTGGAATGCCGCTATCGCTTGCCTGCCCGCTACGACGACATGGTCATTGTATGTACGCGGATTGGAGCTTGCACGCCTGTGCGGGTAACCTTTGAATCGCAGGTGAGAAGGGTAGGGAAAGAAGAGTTCGAAGCAGGATCGTTTGCCGGGAGCGATCCGCTGCCTGGTGAGCTGCTCGTCGAGGGCGGTACCAAGCATGTATGGGTGAATGCCTCCTGGCAGCCGGCCCGGCTTAATAAAGCGATGCCTGAATTATATGACTTGCTGCTGACGAAGTAAGCTTGCTTAGCCAACCAGGCTTATGCCTAGGAAGCAAGTATGCTTCTCTAACCAGGCTTATGCGCAGGGAGCAAGTATGCTTCTCTAACCAGGCTTATGCGCAGGGAGCAAGTATACTTCTCTAACCAGGCTTATGCGTAGGGAGCAAGTTTGCTTCGCAAACCAGACTTATGCGTAGGGAGCAAGTTTGCTTCGCAAACCGGGCTTATGCTTATGTAGTAATTTTGCTCCGCAAAATGTTTAGGAGGTCCAATTATGTACAAATGGCTGTTGGCGGTTTTTATAATCGTACCCGTAATTGAGCTTTGGGGTATTTTTCAGATGGGCAGTTGGATTGGCGGATGGAATACGTTTTTTATTCTAATTGCGATGGGACTTGCCGGAGCATACTTAGCGAGAGCGGAAGGGCGCAGAGTATGGGGAGAAGCACAGCGCCAAATGCAGGCCGGACAAATACCGGGGCAGACCTTGCTGGATGGGTTATGCGTACTTGCGGGCGGTATTCTGCTGCTCATGCCGGGTTTTTTATCCGATATCGTGGGCGTTACGCTGCTATTCCCGGCAACGAGAACTTTTTATAGGCAAATGATGCTGCATTGGATCGAAAAGCGAATGAGAAACGGCAATTTCAAGATTGGAAGGTTCTAATATTTACGTCATATTTACAAAAGGTTAACATGGAACTAATAGTTATGCTTCATAATGTAAGAGATCGTTGTCGTTTCCTGCGGCAGTCTTGATCGGCATACTGGAGCGTATGCTATAAAAGCAGGTTAATTTCGCAAAATTACTCAGGAGGCGTGAGAAATGACCAAGCTTTTGTCCAACTATGTAAATCGTGACCTAAGTTGGATCGAGTTCAACCGAAGAGTTCTCCAAGAAGCGCAGGACCCGAACAATCCCCTGCTGGAGAGAGCAAAGTTTCTAGCCATCGTGACAAGCAATCTCGATGAATTCATGAGCGTGCGAGTCGCAGGCATACAAATGCAGATGAGAGCAGGCTTATCTAAAACTGATTTTACTGGATATACGCCTTCCGGACTTTGGAAGCGGCTTATTAAACGTGCCACGCAAATGGTAAATGATCAATATCGTACATACAGAGAAGTTTTTCGCGGATTAAGCCGCGAAGGCATATTTATTCGTTCGCTCGAAGAGCTCAACGTATCCCAGACGAAGGCGGTCTCGGACTATTTTCATGAAATCGTATTTCCTGTCTTAACGCCGATGGCTGTCGATCAAAGCAGACCTTTCCCGCTCGTTCATACGAAAGAATTGTATTTGGCCGTACTCTTGAGACAGGAAGGCAATTCCGTTGAGGACGAACCGTTGTTTGCCATCGTGCAGGTACCCTCTATATTGCCGAGATTCGTTCCCGTACCGGGAAGGATTAATAGCAAAAAGACGGAGTTCGTTCTGCTTGAGGACTTAATCCAGCAATTTATAGATACGTTGTTTAACGGTTATATTCCGTTTTCGGTTAATCCGTTTCGACTTACGAGAGACGCGGATATTACGCTGAATGAGGAAGACGCAGAGGATTTGCTGGAGGAGATTGAGAAGGAGCTGCGCAGGCGCCGCTGGGGCATTCCGGTGAGGCTTGAAGTAGCGAAGGGGATGCATCCTTACGCGCTTGAGATGCTTACGGAAGAGCTGGAGATCGAAGATAATTTATTCGAGATTGACGGGCCGCTGGATCTTAGCTTTTTGATGAAATTCGCAGGCGCCGTTCCCGGCAATGACAATTTGCGCTACGAGAAGCTTGAGCCAGTCTACCCGCGGGAGTTTGACGATACGGATGATATGTTCGAAGTTATCCGCCAGCGTGATGTGCTGATGTACCACCCGTACGAATCGTTCGATGCAGTGAATGATTTCGTTATGCAGGCAGCCTATGATCCCGATGTCCTTGCCATAAAAATGACCTTATACCGCGTCAGCGGCCAATCTGCACTCGTTCAGGCGCTTGCCAAGGCAGGAGAGGCTGGCAAACAGGTAACGGTCGTGGTCGAGCTGAAGGCAAGGTTTGACGAGGAGCGGAATATTGCATGGGCACGGCAGCTGGAGAAGGCTGGCTGCCATGTCGTATACGGCTTGGTTGGATTAAAAACGCATGCCAAAATATTATTGGTCGTAAGGCGGGAGCAGGGCACGCTGCGACGGTACGTTCACGTTGGAACGGGCAACTACAATGACAGCACGGCTACCTTGTATACGGATATCGGGCTGTTTACTTCCCATCCGATTATCGGTGGCGATGCTTCCGCATTGTTCAACGAGGTTACAGGCTATTCGTCGCCTTATGAATGGAAAGCCTTTGGCGTTGCGCCCTCCGACTTGAAAGAGAAGCTGTACCGATTGATCGACCGCGAACGTTTAAATGCGATTGCAGGCAAGCCGGCTCGTATTATTGCCAAAATGAACTCGCTGTCCAATCAGGAAATGATTGATAAGCTTTACGAGGCATCGCAAGCGGGTGTGAAAATCGTATTGATCGTGCGAGGGGTATGCTGCTTGCGTCCAGGCGTGCCGGGACGAAGCGAAAATATACAGGTTATAAGCATCGTAGACCGGTTCCTCGAACATGCGAGAATCATGTATTTCCATAACGGCGGGGAAGAAGAAGTATATCTGTCCAGCGCGGATTGGATGACACGCAACCTCACAAGAAGGATAGAGCTCATGTGTCCGGTATTCGATCCAACGCTTAGGCAAATATTGATCAAGATGCTTCACTTAAATATTGATGACAACGTGAAGGCGCGCGAGCTGCAGCCGAACGGTACTTACGAGCATATCTCTAACGTCGATAAGCAGCCGTTCCGCAGCCAGTTTGAAGCCAAGGTTATATCGTCGTGGAAGGGACTTGCGTAGCCGAATAATCGAGACTCGGCGTGTATGCCCACAGCTTCTTGAATTCGGCTGCAAGCTCATCGACCTCACGTCGTTCTACGTCAAGAGTCCCTCGGGGCTGAACGGGCCGAAGCAGCAGCTGATTGCCTGATAACTGGACGTTTAACTGCGCGATGGCTTGTGTCTCTCCGCGATCCAAGGCGGCAGACAATTGAAGCAAAGCTCCCAGCTTATAAATAATATCAAGGTCGGAATCGTTCAGCAGCTCTTTATATTCGGAAATATGCTGACGTGCCCGGCCTTTGCTTTTGTATGATGCGATAGCGGCTGTCATGATCATTTCCCGGTGAGTAAGTCCGTTCAATTGGGAATTGATAATGAGATAGAAGGAATGCCGGGCATACTCGTAATAATCGATGGAAGCCCCGATCCGGAACAGCTGCGAGGCGGTGTCGAGCAATACTCTCGTCTGCGATGGCAGAGCATGCTCGTAATGGAGCACATCGTATATCTCGAGCGCAATGCGGTTCACCTGCATCACATGCTGCTTAGGCGCTTCAGGATGCAAAGCGCTTAAATTCGTTAGGCTGTATTTCAGCACGTCGTCTAGCTTTGGGTGATTCGGAAATCGAGTAGCATGGAATAATCCGTCCCGCAGTCCTGCACCGCAGATGCGGTAGTAAGATGCTTTCGTGGCACGAAACAAGACACGAAGTATGGCAACGCCAGGCACAACTACGTCTGCGCGATCTTTGGACAAGCCTGGCAGCTTGCGCCTTTTGTCAAGCGGCAGTTTTCGCATTTGATGAAACAGATCATCCACGTGCTCGGACGTAGCGGGATAATTATGCGTTTGCGGGAAGGGATATTTGTAAGCAGCCTGATGCATTTTTCCGAGCGCTCGCACGGTGCCTCCGACGCCAACTAATGGCAGTCCAGGCATCCCGCCAATCCAAGGCTCATTCTTCACGGCCTCAATGACTAACGTTTCTAGCGCTTTTAGCTCCTCATCGAGCAGCATGCCTTTGGCGCCAAAACGCTTGTTGAGGCTGACGCATCCGAACGGGAAGGATACGGAGCGAACGAGCGCGCGGTTGCGAAATAGCGATAGCTCGGTGCTTCCGCCGCCGATATCAATAAGGAGCCCGTCTTTGATATTCAGGGAGTTGATCATTCCTAAAAAACCATAGGAAGCCTCATCCTCACCGGATAGCAATTCAATGGTTAAGCCGGTTTCAGCTTTAATCCGTCCTAGTATCTCGGTACGGTTATGGGCGTTTCGAATAGCCGCGGTAGCGACTGCTCGAATATTGCTTGTATGATTGTGTGTGCAAATCATGGTAAAATGGTTCAGCGTGTCTATAAGCTCGTCGATTGCTGGAAGGGTAAGACAGCCGTCTTCGTCAATGCGTTCGCTTAATCTAGCAGGCCGTTTGCTGCTATCCGCCACACGATGAGCACCGTTTGCTGTCCTCTCGTATACGACAAGCCGGACTGAATTGGAGCCTATGTCAATAATCCCGATGCGTTGTTTAGTCATGTAGCGCCTCCAAGTACAGCGAATTTTGCTCGTTTTGTTCTCTATATGACATTTTACCACTATATTCGCTTCTGTAAAATTAGTTTATGCTGCGGCTAAAAATAGGGCGAATAGGGAAAAATGCAGCTGGAGCCTACGATACGATGTGGTGAAATAATAAGCGAAAAAAATATTAATGATGCCGATAAAGCATTTTTATGTCCGTATTTGTTCACTTCGGTGCCGAAATCATTTATGATTAAAGGCGATGGTACAAAACGAATCCCTTTTATTGTTAACGAAATCCCATGTTAAAGGAGAGAGAACGATGACAGCAACTAAAGGTTTGGAAGGAATTGTCGCCGCGGCGTCCTCCATCAGCTCGATTATTGATGGCGTACTGACCTACCGCGGAATCGATATTGACGATCTCGCTGAGAACGCTACATTTGAAGAGGTCGCTTATCTGCTGTGGTACGGAAAATTGCCAACTCGTTCTGAACTTGACGGTCTGCAGAAGCAATTGGACGAATTTGCGGCAGTACCCCAAGGCGTAATTGACCAAATTAAGCTATATCCAAAAGATACAAATTCCATGGCTGCTCTTCGGACAGCAGTCTCCAGCCTAGCATTGTACGATGCTTCCGCTAATGATATGACTCCAGAAGCGAACCAAGTGAAAGCCATTAAATTGCAAGCACAGCTTCCAACCATTATTGCTGCATTCGCGCGTATCCGCCAAGGCTTGGAGCCTGTTGCTCCTAAGCAGGGCGTATCAATCGCTTATAACTTCCTATATATGCTGACTGGCAAAGAGCCGGCTGAAGTTGCTATCAAAGCGCTTGACCAAGCTCTTGTGCTGCATGCGGACCATGAGCTTAACGCTTCTACGTTCGCTGCACGCGTTACGGTTGCAACGTTGTCGGACATCTATTCGGGCGTAACGTCCGCGATTGGCGCATTGAAGGGCCCTCTTCACGGCGGCGCGAACGAGGCTGTTATGGTTATGCTGGAAGAAATCGGTTCAGCAGCTAACGTTGAAAGCTTTATTAACAACGCACTGGCTAACAAATACAAAATTATGGGCTTTGGACACCGCGTTTACAAAAACGGCGATCCACGCGCGAAGCATTTGCAAAAAATGTCGCGTGAGCTTGGCAAATTGACAGGCAATATGGAGCTTTATGAAATGTCCGTCAAAATTGAAGAGCTCGTAACGGGACAAAAAGGATTGAAGCCTAACGTAGACTTCTATTCTGCCTCCGTATATACAACGCTTGAAATTCCACGCGATCTGTTTACGCCTATCTTTGCGATCAGCCGCGTATCTGGTTGGAGCGCACATATCCTTGAGCAATACCAAGATAACCGCCTGATTCGACCGCGTGCAGATTACGTTGGACCGGTTAACGCGAAGTATATTCCAATCGAGCAGCGCTAATCGCTTATTTGAGATACAATGGTTAGGGAGCGAACAAGCTGTTTGTTCCCTAGGCGTTCATATAGTCTTTTATATTGCGGTACATATGGAAGGTTATATACAGCAAGCACTACCAATCATTTGATCTGCTCGATAAGCAGATCCCAATCCAAGGAGGATTTCATTCATGGCACAGTTCGAAAAATTCGCGCTTCCAACAGAAGGCGAGCAAATTACAATTGACAATGGTGTTCTTAACGTACCTAACAACCCAATTATCCCTTTCATCGAGGGTGACGGCACTGGCCGCGATATCTGGAAAGCTTCGAAACGCGCGCTTGATGCAGCGGTAGAGAAAGCTTACAACGGCGAGAAAAAAATCGCTTGGTACGAAGTTTTTGCAGGCGAAAAAGCATTCAACGAATACGGCGAGTGGCTGCCGGCTGATACGCTTACAGCAATCCGCGAGTATATCGTAGCTATTAAAGGACCATTGACTACGCCTATCGGCGGCGGTATCCGTTCTTTGAACGTTGCTCTTCGCCAAGAGCTTGATCTGTACACTTGCTTGCGTCCGGTTCGTTACTTCACTGGCGTACCATCCCCAGTAAAACGCCCTGAGCTTGTTGACATGGTCATTTTCCGTGAAAACACAGAGGATATCTACGCGGGCATCGAGTACCAAGAAGGTTCAGCAGAAGTGAAAAAAGTGATCGAGTTCCTTCAAAATGAAATGGGAGCAAACAAAATCCGTTTCCCAGAAACATCCGGTATCGGCATCAAGCCAGTATCTAAAGAAGGCTCGCAGCGTCTTGTTCGTGCAGCAATTGAATATGCGATCAAGCACGGCAAAAAATCCGTTACCCTTGTACACAAAGGCAACATCATGAAATATACAGAAGGCGCGTTCAAAAACTGGGGTTACGAAGTGGCTGAGCAAGAATTCGCTAACGAAACGTTCACATGGGGCGAATACGACCGCATTAAAGAAGCAGAAGGCACTGACGCGGCTAACAAAGCACAAAAAGACGCAGAAGCTGCTGGCAAGCTGATTGTTAAAGACGCGATTGCTGATATCGCATTGCAACAAGTTCTAACTCGCCCAACTGATTTCGACGTTATCGCAACGTTGAACCTTAACGGTGACTACCTGTCCGATGCTCTTGCTGCACAAGTTGGCGGTATCGGTATCGCTCCAGGTGCGAACATCAACTACTTGACTGGACACGCAATCTTCGAAGCAACGCACGGAACGGCTCCGAAATATGCTGACCTTGACGTAGTAAACCCAGGTTCCGTAATCCTTTCCGGCGTAATGCTTCTTGAGCACCTAGGCTGGCAGGAAGCGGCTGACCTTATCTATAAAGGTATGGAAGCTTCGATCAACAACAAAACCGTAACTTACGACTTCGCACGTTTGATGGAAGGCGCAACTGAAGTAAAATGCTCCGAGTTCGCTGATCAAATCATCAAAAACATGTAGTCCAATCTTTAACTAAATAGATCAAACCACAAAGAATGTGTCCCGAAAGGGGCACATTTTGCTTCAATTCCTAGAGCATTTGTTCATGGCCTAGGAATAGACGTCTCGCAAGAGACGCACTCTACACTTCGTATTAGCTTAGCTCTCGATCTAGGAATGGATGTCCCGCAGCGACCCGTTCTGCATGAACTCATGCAGTTGACCTTGGAATGGATGTCCCGCAGGGACCCGTTCTGTATGAACTCATGCAGTTTATCTTGGAATGGATGTCCCGCAGGGACCCAATCAGCACTACTCAACCTTGATCTGGGAATGTCGGTCCCTTAAGGGACCCATTCTGCACTTCTTACTGGCAGTTGATCTGGGAATGGAAGTCCCACAAGGGACACATTCCCAACAAGCGAGCGTAAAGCGTGTCCCAACGGGACGAGAGCGATCCAAGCTCAACAGTCCCAGTGATGCGCCGTTCAATCTCCCACGTTAGTCCGGCGGGTGTCCAGAGGGCGCAGCGCCTCGGGGTCCTCCCTTGGAAGGGAGGATTTAGGTGGGTTCGAAATCCCTAAATGGAGGTTTTATTCAAGATGGCGATTAAACGTAAAAAGATCACGGTAGTAGGGGCGGGCTTTACCGGCGCAACTACTGCGCTTATGCTTGCTCAGAAGGAACTTGGCGACGTTGTTCTCGTTGATATCGCGCCGCTTGAAAACCCGACAAAAGGCAAAGCGCTTGATATGCTGGAGGCAACGCCGGTGCTTGGGGTTGATGCCCATATTACCGGTACGGCTAATTACGAGGATACAAAGGATTCCGATGTCGTTATTATTACAGCGGGCATCGCACGTAAACCAGGCATGAGCCGCGATGATCTTGTCAGCACCAATGCCGGAATCGTGAAATCCGTATGCGAGAACATCAAGTCGACCAGCCCGGATGCTTATGTCATCATCTTAAGCAATCCGGTTGATGCGATGACGTACGCGGCGTTCCAAGCGCTTGGTTTTCCTAAAAACCGCGTAATCGGACAATCCGGCGTGCTTGATACGGCTCGTTATTGCACGTTTATCGCGCAGGAGCTTAACGTGTCTGTCGAAGATGTTCGCGGCTTCGTGCTGGGCGGCCACGGCGATGATATGGTACCCCTTGTTCGTTTCTCGAACGTAGGCGGCATCCCGATCGAAAAGCTGATTCCGGCAGATCGCATTGAAGCGATCGTGCAACGCGCACGCGTTGGCGGCGGCGAGATCGTTAACCTGCTTGGCAATGGCAGCGCGTATTATGCGCCAGCCGCTTCGCTCGTTCAAATGACAGAAGCTATCCTTAAAGATAAAAAACGCATTATCCCAGTTATCGCTTTGCTTGAAGGCGAATACGGCTATGACAATTTATTCATGGGCATCCCGGCCATTATTGGCGGAGACGGCATCGAAAAGGTAATTGAGCTTGATTTGACCGCGGAAGAAAAAGCTGCGCTCGATAAATCTGCCCAATCCGTTCGCAATGTCATTCAAATTGTAACAGGCTAATAAATGTGCCGCACGCAGGTTGAAATATACGAACGCGTTTGGGAGGACCCTGACAGATTGCTGCCAGGGTCCTCTCTGTTTATGTTTGCGGCACGATAGGTTTATAGTTGTTTTGGAGGTGGGAGAGTTGATCGAGCAAGCGAGACAAGCACTGAAAAAGGTATACGGCTATGATTCATTCCGCAAAGGACAAGAAGATATTATTTCGGGCATATTGAATGGGCGGGATACGCTTGCGATACTTCCAACCGGCGGCGGGAAATCCATATGCTACCAGATTCCTTCCATGCTGCTGCCAGGCACATCGTTAGTCATTTCCCCGCTCATATCGCTGATGAAGGACCAAGTTGACGCGCTGCGGAGAGTAGGCGTTTCTGCCGCGTATCTGAACAGCTCACTGGGAGCGGCGGAATATCGGGATGTGATGCGCAATGCGATGCAGGGCGAGTACAAGCTGTTGTACGTAGCGCCGGAGCGGCTTGATGCGCCTATGTTCCAAACCTTGTCAGAGCAGCTTGCCATCCCGCTCATAGCCATTGACGAGGCCCACTGCGTATCGCAATGGGGACATGATTTCCGTCCAAGCTACCGGCAGCTTGCTGGCTGGATCGCCCGCATGAAGGACCGGCCGCTCGTTGCGGCATTTACGGCTACGGCCACGACAGAGGTTGCGACCGATATTTCCGATATGCTGAAGCTTCGTGAGCCCAGTATATTCGTAACCGGCTTCGCGCGGCCTAATCTATCGCTATCCGTCGTAACCGGCGTTGATAAGAAGAAGTTTCTTGAAAGTTTCTTATCTGGGCGCAAAGATCAATCCGGCATTATCTATGCGGCCACACGCAAAGAAGTGGAGAACGTATATGAGCAGTTGACGCGAAGGGGCATTCAAGCCGGCAAATACCACGGCGGCTTATCGGATGCCGAAAGAGCGGACACGCAGGAAAAATTCCGTTTTGATGATATTCGCGTCATGGTTGCAACGAATGCATTCGGAATGGGAATCGACAAGCCAAATGTCCGTTTCGTGCTGCACTGGCAGATGACGAGTGACATTGAGTCCTACTATCAGGAAGCGGGCCGGGCAGGCCGCGACGGTGAAGAGAGCGAATGTGTTCTCTTATTCGAGCCGGCTGACATGCAGGTGCAGCGCTTCCTCATAGAGCAGGGGACGGGAGATACGGATCGCAAGTCCATTCAGCTTGCCAAGCTGCACACGATGATGAACTTCAGCCGTACGCAGCGCTGCTTGCAGCAGTTTATCGTTGATTATTTCGGCGAGACGGGGGTAGGCGCCTGCGGCAAGTGCAGCAGCTGCCTCGACAAGAGCGAGCCCGTTAACCGGACAGAGGAAGCAAAGATGGCGCTCTCCTGCGTCGGGCGCATGAAAGGACGCTTCGGCGTCACGATGGCTGCCAAGGTGCTGAAGGGCTCGAAGGACAAGCGCTTGCTCGAGTTTGGGCTGGACCGTTTGACTACATACGGCCTAATGCGCCATCTGCCGGAGAAGGAAATCGCGGATTGGCTGTATTGGCTCGTTGCAGAAGGTTATTTGAAGCTGAGCGAAGGACAATATCCGGTCGTATCCTTAGCCGCAAGCGCGCTTCCGGTGCTGGAAGGACGCGAGTCGATTATGCAAAGGGTGCGGGCAACCGTAAGGCAGGCTGCTTCAGCCGATCATGCTGCTGCATCTCCGCTATTCGACGCGCTTAAGCAATGGCGTAAGGAGAAAGCCGCTTCGGAGGGGGTTCCGCCGTTTATGCTGTTCTTCGATGCAACGCTAAGGGAAATCGCGAACGCACAGCCCCAAAGCGTCGATGCATTGCTCGGCGTGAAAGGAATCGGTGCCGCGAAAGCCGATAAATACGGTGGCGATCTCATCGCTATCATTCAGTCGCTGGCAGGAGACGGGAGCTTCGTCCCTGCTGAGCCAAGAGCCGCAAGGCAGCCTGCCGCTTCAGGGAAGACCGCGAGCGGCAGCGACGAGCAGCCAAGCCACCTGGCGACACTCGCGTATTTTCAAGCGGGACAGGAACCGGCTGAGATTGCAAAGGAACGCGGCTTAAGCAAAGTGACGGTAGAGGGCCATATTATTCGCTGCGCAGAAGAGGGCGAGGAGGTCGATTGGAGCCGAATCATACCCGCTGAATACGAGGAGCTGATTGTCCAAGCGATAGGCGAGCAGGGCATAGAGAAGCTTCGTCCGATCAAGGATGCGCTGCCGGAAGAGGTTACGTACTTCGCCATTCACGGGGTAATGAGCAAGTACGGCTTGAAAGGATCCTAACGCCTTTGTTTTTTAGCAGACGGTGAATGTCGGCAAGGTGTGAAAATTTCGGGAACGATTCGCAATAAGCACGGAATTATGGCCCGTATAGGGAAGATCTGGGAGCGTTGTTATTTGAAAAAAATCTCGTTTCTGATAAACTAATCGATATACACAATATTGGCAGGTGTGGTTCGCTGAATACGTTTTACCAAAACAGGAGGAGTAAAAAATGGAGAAGGTTATGGTATTTTTGCATGTATTAGGAGCAGTGGGAATGGGCTTCTATATCGTGCTGCCGATTATGGTAGGAAGAGCGTCCAAGCTGGCTGGCGTTGGACAAGGCGGTCTTGCAGAGGGACTATTGTCAGCTAATCGCATCGCACAGTACTTTCTAATTCTACAATTGCTAACGGGCGGCTATTTGATCTCAAAGGCAGATTACACAGTACCCTGGATGATTATTGTCGTCTTGCTGTTCCTAGCGATTGCTGCGCTTGGCGGGATCATCTCGAAGCCGCTTAAGCTCGTGGTCGCTTCTATCCAAGACGGAAAAAGCGCAACCGCGCATATCAGCAAAGCGCGTGTCATGAGTATCATCGTGCTGGTTCTATATATCGTAATTGTTTACTTCATGAAATTCCCAATGTACCAAGGTTAATAGCGTTTATCCAATAAAAAGCTGTAGGGGGACATTAACGTGCATGGATCAACACCGGAAATTGTAACGTTTGGCGAAACGATGGCTCTGTTCATGCCTCAGGAGCATAAATCGATTGAACGTGCTGCGACGCTTGAGCAAAGCTTCGGCGGAGCGGAAAGCAATGTCGCTATCGGGCTTGCGCGTTTGGGCGCCTCTGTCGGCTGGTTTGGATCTTTAGGCGACGACCCGTTCGGCAAAATCATTCTCAAAACGCTGCGCGGCGAAGGTGTCGACGTATCCCGCGCGCAGCTAAGCACGGAAGCTCCAACGGGTATGATGTTTCGCGAGCATGTAGCGGGCCGTTTGGCCGTTCATTACTTCCGCAAGCATTCGGCTGCCAGCCGCATGCTGCCGGAGCAATTGGACGAGAATTATATCCGCAGCGCCAAGCTGCTTCATGTAACCGGTATCACCGCTGCGCTTAGCGAGGATTGCCGCAGGACGCTTCGCCGCGCCATCGATATTGCCAAAGAAGCTGGCGTTCTGATTAGCTTCGATCCTAACCTGCGGCTAAAGCTATGGTCGATCGAAGAAGCCAGAGAAGTGCTGCTGCCGTTTGCGGCGGATGCAGACTACTTCCTGCCAGGCTGGGACGAGCTCAAGCTCCTTTATGATACGGATGACTATGAGCATGTGAAAGCACAATTAACGCAGCTGAAAGCTGTTTCGATTATTAAGGGCAGAGGCGATACGACTGTCGTATTGAATAACGGCCAGGAAGAGAGCTTGCCCTTCTACCCTGCCGAGCAGGTCGTGGATACCGTTGGCGCAGGAGACGGATTCTGCGCGGGCTTTTTGGCTGGCATCATGAAGGGCTTGTCTCCGGTTGAGTCTGTGCGATTAGCGAGCATCAACGGCTCATTGGTCGTACAAATGCGCGGAGATTGGGAAGCATTGCCCGAGTGGAGCGTCGTCGAGCAGCGGCTGTCAGCCAAAGCATGGGTGGAGCGCTGATAATGGCTGAAGCAAATGGCAATAAGGGACAGCGGCGCCGTGAAGCCGTTCTGCAGCTTTTAAAGCAGCAGGGAAGAGTGACGATACCTGAGATGGTTGAGCGCTTTGGCTGCTCGGAAGCCACGGCTCGCCGTGACTTGGAGCAAATGGAAGCCGAGCATCCGGTCATTCGGACGATAGGCGGAGCGATGTACGATGGCCTGAATACCGTAAGGGACTTGCCATTCGCAGAGAAGGAAGGCCTGTCGATCCTGGAGAAGGAGCATATCGCAGCGCTTGCAGCGTCATTGATCGTTGAAGGCGATGTAATCGGGCTCTCGGGTGGCACAACCAACTTCCTTATCGCCAAGCTGCTCAAAGCACGCAGAGGGATAACCGTCGTCACCAATGCGGTTAATATCGCGATGGAGCTTGCAGGAAGCGATATTCAAGTTGTCGTAACGGGCGGCATTATGCGCCACAACAGCTTCGAGCTGTGCGGCCCGCTAGGCGAGGGTATGGTAGCCCATCTGCATATCGGCAAGATGTTTATCGGTGTGGACGGTATTTCCGCAGCTGGCGGAATCACAACGTATTCGGAGCAGGAAGCGCAAATCGCCAAAGCACTTATTAAGCGTTCGCAAGCGGCATATGCCGTATTCGATCATACCAAAACAGATCGTACCTCGTTATTTTCTATTGCCTCTCTTGCAGAGCTTCGCGGCGTTATAACGGATGTTCCGCTTGCCAAGGAGCTGGCAGCTGTGCTTGAGGAGCATCGTATTTCGGTGCATGTGACCGGTTAGCTGCAGCGCCAGCTGGGATCCAAGAGCAATCAGCAACGGAAGACTTCTCGATAAGGCTGGACAAGCCTATCTAGAAGTCTTTTTTTGCTGTAAGATCTCCGTTTATCCAACTCGATTATCCGACAGGATTGTACAAAAAAGAGCACGCGGCAATCATGAATGCCCGTGCTCTTTTCTATTGTCATTCTATAAAGTTAAGCCTCGCTTGCGCTAGCTTCGAATACCGAACGTCCTTGTACCCAGGTTTGCTTGATTTGCAGCTCGCCATCCGTCCAGACCAAGTCGGCCTGCTTGCCGCTCGCGATTGAGCCTGTAAGCTCGCTCATGCCGAGCTGCTTTGCGGCATTTCCGCTTGCGAGCCTGCTGAGCTGCTCCAGCGGCAAGGCAGTATGCTCGCGCATAAAGCGGAGCGCGCCGATCATCGTCAAACAGCTGCCTGCAAGGGCATTCCCTTCGCGCAGGCGTGCTTCCCCATCCTTCACGACAACGGCTAATCCGCCTAAGCTGTATTCGCCATCAGGCATGCCTGCGGCAGCCATTGCATCCGTAATGAGAATAACTTTGTCAGCAGGCTTGGCTGCAAGCAAAAGCCGGATCGCTGCCGGATGAACATGTACGCCGTCAGCGATAAGCTCGGCAGCAATGCGGTCATCGGTCAGCACTGCACCGAGCGTTCCAGGCTCGCGGTGATGCAGCCCGCGCATCGCGTTATAGGTATGAACCGCTTGAGACAAGCCTGCGTCAGCCGCGGCAATGATTTCTTCATATACGGCATCGGTATGGCCGCATGCCGTATTGATGCCTTGTTCAGCGAGCCAAGCAATCGTCTCCTTTGAGCCTTCCTTCTCGGGAGCCAAAGTAAGCTGCCGCACGAGCCCTGGCCAAGCCGATTGCCATTGCTGCATCCATACAAGCTGCGGTGTTTTAATGTATGCAGGGTTCTGGGCGCCAGGCCACTTCTCGCTAATAAATGGCCCTTCTAAATGGACGCCGTATAATGCCGCATATGGCATGTCAGAGTTGCGGTAATCAGATACCGCATGCAATACGGCTTCAATCGCTTCTTTCGATGCGGTCATTGTAGTCGCAAGCATGCCAGTCGTGCCTTGCGACGCGTGAAAGCGGGTGATCGTATCGAAGCTGCCTTTGTCGGCATCCATGAAATCTGCACCGAAGCCGCCGTGAACATGGACATCTATGAAGCCGGGAAGCAGGTATCCATTCTCGCCATCGATGGCGGTCAGCCCGCTTTCAGCAGCAATTGCAGCTGCATCAGACGAATCCTCCGTAATCAATTGCGTAATTTTACCATTCTGAACGATCACGCTGCCGTGAGCTACGCGATCCTCAAGTACGACATTCACATTATGAATAAGCCAGTTCGCACTATTTTTCATCGGTTAGGCCAACATCCTTCCAGCCTCGCGATCAAGCAGAACGATGACGCGGGCATGTGTTTGGAGCAAGGAAGCAGGAACGCTGGTCGTAATCGGCCCAGTTAAAGCTTCCTTGACTATTTGCGCTTTGTCGGCGCCGCGAACGACCAACAATAGCGTGTTTGCTTTGAGAATGGAGCCTACGCCCATCGTAATCGCATATTCAGGAACTTCATCCATGGAAGCGAAGAAGCGGGCATTGGCTTCGCGGGTTTCTTCTTTCAGCTTTACAGCATGCGTGCCCCCCGACAACTGAACGTCGGGTTCATTGAAGCCTATATGGCCATTATGCCCAAGGCCAAGCAGCTGAATATCGACAGGCTGAGCTTCAAGCATCGCATCGTAACGCGCGGATTCCTCATGCATGTCAGCCGCCATACCGTTAGGCAGGTGAGCATTTTGGGCAGGCATATCGATATGGGAGAATAAGTGCTTGTTCATGTAATGCGCATAGCTTTGTTCATTTTCAGGCGCTATGCCGACGTATTCATCCAGATTGAAGGAGGTTACGTTCTTGAAGCTGACTTTATCGTTTTTGTGGGACTCTACTATTTTGTCATAAATGCCGATAGGTGTCGATCCAGTTGCGAGTCCAAGCACGGCGTTAGGTTTTTCGTTAACGAGATTTATAAAAAGCTGAGCTGCATAAGTGTCAAGTTCCTCTTGCGTTTGAAAAACGATCATTTCCATGTGAATGCCCCCTCGGTGATTTCATTATCTTTATTTTATAGGAAAATTGACGAATTAACAATATAAAATGATTGTAAACATCATATTTATGATTGTAAAAATCATTTATCGAAGAAGGACAACTTATGGGTAAATCTCTAATAGTATTCATAATAGGAGCTTAGCATCGTGTAGCGGAGTTTCCATTTACAGCCTTAAAAGCTGAATGTATAATGTGTGTATAATATTTGTATAAGGTGAGGTGAAGCTTTGGACAAAGGTAAACGAGTTATTGTCATCGGCGCAGGACCAGGCGGGTTAGCCTCGGCCATGCTCTTATGTGCTCAAGGCTATCAGGTCACCCTATTAGAGAAGCAATCCTACGTTGGCGGAAGAACATCTGCGCTAAAGCAGGCAGGCTTTACATTTGACCGAGGCCCTACTTTTCTGATGATGCCGCAACTGCTGGAAGAGCTATTCCAAACAGCAGGACGGTGGCTTCACGATTACATAAAGCTTATTGAATTAAATCCGCTTTACCGGCTGCAGTTCGGCGATACGAGGCTGGAGCTGTCGACCGACAGAGAGAAGACGGCCGCAGAGATTGATCGCGTCTTCCCGGGGGAATCTAAGGGATACCTTGCGTTTTTGCAGCAAGAAGGCGAAAAGTTCGAGCGGGTTATGCCCTTGCTCCAGCGCCCCTTTGCCAAGCTGGCGGATTATATGCGCATGGACACCTTACGCGCATTGCCCAAGCTGCATTTGAATGAGCATGTTTATGGGAGGTTATCGCGTTACTTTAAAGATGAGAGGCTGCGTTACGCCTTTGCTTTCCAGTCCAAATATTTAGGGATGTCGCCTTGGAATTGTCCGGGCACCTTCACTATTCTTTCTTATATCGAGCATGCTTTCGGGCTCTGGCATCCGATTGGCGGGGTGAACCGGGTGTGCGAGGCGATGGCTGAAGTCATTCGGGAGTACAACGGGGATATTCGGCTCGAGACGGGAGCAAAGCAGGTTTTGACGAAGCAGCGCAAAGCAGTTGGCGTTTTGCTGGAGAACGGAGAGACCTTGGAGGCGGACCATGTCATCATCAATGCGGATTTCGGAACGGCGATTACCAGCCTATTTCAGCCGGAGCAGCTAAAGAAGTGGAAGCCGGGAAAATTGGAGAAGCTGAAATGGTCGATTTCAACTTATATGCTTTATCTCGGAATAGACCGCAAAGTGAATATGCCGCACCATACGGTTATGTTTGCGGATGATTATAGTCAAAACCTGAAGGAAATGGTCCAAGGAAAGGTAAGCGCGGATGCGTCCGTATATGTACATAATCCAAGCGCCATTGATCCGACAATGGCGCCGCAGGGGAAATCGGCGCTTTATATACTCGTGCCTGTCCCTAATCTAGACGGTGATACGGATTGGTCGCTGCCAGAGACGCTTGATGCGATGCGGTCGCGGGTTCTTGAGCGGCTTGAGCGAGAGCCGGAGCTGCAGGGCTTAAGCAGCTGGATTGAAGCAGAAAAAACCATCTCGCCGCTTGATTGGGAGCAATCGATGTTCGTGTATAAGGGAGCAGCCTTCAATATGGCCCATTCGCTTGACCAGATGATGATGCTTCGGCCGCATAATCGATTCGAGGATGTGGCGAACTGCTATTTGGTCGGCGGAGGGACGCACCCGGGGAGCGGTCTTCCGACTATTTTCGAATCGGCACGGATCAGTGTCAATCTGCTGCTTGAGCAGGACGGAAGGTCGCTGCCAGCCAGGCAGCCGGCGAGTCAGGAATATCGCAAGGAGGCAACGGCATGGAGGTAGCTATTATCGGCGGCGGGCTAGGCGGAATGGTAAGCGCGCTATTGCTTGCCCGAAAAGGGATAAAGGTAACTTTATTTGAACGGCAGGAAAGACTAGGGGGAAGACTCGCGTTCGAGGAGGATCAGCGCTATCGAATCGATCGGGGGCCTACGATCGTATTACTGCCGGAAATGCTGCAGGGAATTGCTAGAGAAGCCGGCATAGGCGACGATGAATATGAGCTTATTCGCTGTGATCCGATGTATCGCTTCCACTATCCTGACGGGACGCAGCTAACGAAATGGACGGATACGGATCGGATGTCGGAAGAATTGGATACGGTCTCCGATAGCGATAGCCGGGCTTTCCGCAGGTACATGCAGGATATGGATCCAGTGTTTCATGAAGGCAGGGAGCTGTTCCTGGAGAAAACATTTTTACAGCGCAGGACCTTTTTCTCTTGGCGGAATATGAGGCTGCTGGCTAAGCTGCGCGTGTACCTTAATGTCCGCCAGATGGCGGAAAGCTATTTCGGAGATAGACGGGTCATAGACGCTTTTTCTTTGCAGACGCTTTATGTTGGCGGACTGCCTTCCGGGTCCCCTTCTCTATATACGTTTATTCCTTATGCGGAGCACGCGTTCGGCATCTGGTATATGAAGGGAGGGTATGCGAGCTTTGCCGATGTGCTGGAGAGGGCGCTGTATCGGGAGAACGTTCGCGTGTATAAAGGCGCGCAAGGCGCTGTCAGGCAAATCACAGTATCCGATGGCACCGTGCAAGGGTTGCTGCTCGAGGACGGTACAAAACATCATTTTGACAGCGTGATCTATAACGGGGATTTCCCTCATTTGGCCGGCATGCTCCAAGGCGTCCGGGAGCCGATCAAGCAGCGCGCGTTTACGCCTTCCTCAGGCTGCGTGCTTGCGTATATCGGAGCAAATAAGCAGTGGGAAAAAGGGAGAGAGAGAACGACGCATCAATTTATGATGCCGGAATCCTTTCAAGAGAGCCTGCGTACAATAGCGGCTAACAAGAAATTGCCCGGAGCTGATGAACAGTTGCCGGCCTACTACATCTTTAACCCATGCGAAATCGATGAGGACGCGGCTCCTCCCGGTGAAACCGTACTTTATATGCTCATTCCGGCGCCGATTCCGGTGGAGCCGCATACGAATTATGATTGGAAGACGGAAAGCGAGCAGTTGGTTGAGCGCGTACTCGCCGACGCGGATAAGAAGCTGTTCCCGGGGCTAGTGGATGCCATCGTATGGAAGAAGATAAGGACGCCGCAAGATGGCGCCAATGAAGGGTGGTACAGGGGTGGGAGCTTCGGTATTGCCCCGACTTGGTCGCAGTCAGGCGCCTTTCGCCCCCAATACGCGCCTTATGACATTAAAGGATTATACAGCGTAGGCGCTTCTGTCCATCCCGGCGGCGGCGTTCCGATCGTAATGCAGGGAGCAAAAATGCTCGTTAATCATTTGGCAGAGGAGTGGGCAGCTTGGAAAGCCAACTGAATATGAACCTTAAAGCTTGCGAGGCAATGATACGCGAGGGCTCCACTACGTTTTACAAAGCATTTGGATTTCTGGACAGCCCGCGGAAGGAAGCCGTTTACGTCATATATGCATTTTGCCGGATGATTGATAATGCCGTTGATGAGCCGGACCGTTCACCGTACACGCTGGATGAGCTGGAGCAGCAATTCAAACAGCTTGAAGCGGCGGAAGGGCATTTCATATGGCCGGCGCTGCGGTGGCTGTTCGCAACGTTTCCAATAACGAAAGGGCCGTTCGTTAGGCAAATAGAAGGACAGCGGCTGGATCATCACCTGACGCATTACGATACACTCGAACAATTGGAAACCTACAGCTATTTCGTTGCGGGGACGGTTGGCGAGATGCTTCTGCCGATTCTGCATGACGCGCCGGATGAGAAGGTAACCGCCTCCGGGATATGGCTGGGCAAAGCGATGCAAATCGTGAATATCGTGCGTGACGTTGGCGAGGATCAAGGAAAAGGGCGAAGATACGTACCGCTGGAGCTGCTCGAAAAGCATGGCTATTCAGAGCAAATGTGGCAGGAAGGCATGATAAACGATGCGTGGCGAAACGTCATTATGGAGCTGATCGCGCTTGCCCAGAAATGGTTTATGAAAGGTTTAGCCGATATTAGCCTGTATCCCCGAACGAGCAGCTTCTGCGTGGAGCTGTCCGCACGCATGTACGAAGCCATTCTGGACGATGTCGTCGCTCATGACTTCGACGTATATAACAGAAGAGCTTTTGTTCCCAAGCTCAATAAGGTGTCCATTATGACTTTATTGAGGCTGCAGCATGGGATGAACGCTTTGCAGCTTAAAGTAAAAACGAGCAGCGCCGTCTCATGAAGGCAGCCCGTTATGTATTCTGGTGCTGGCTGGCTATCGGCTTAACGTTGATGCTATTTTTTGAAGTGCCTGAAGCGCTTGGTTTCAGCAATGGTCTCTTTCTCATATTTTTTGCCATTTACGCGTTCTTCTTAGAGCAAGAATCTTTGGGTGGCTTCAATAAGGCAGCACTAGCGAGGGCATTATTTGTTGGTGCTTTCACGTTCGTACTCGAATGGGTCGGCACGGAAACGGGCTGGCCCTTTGGCCGTTATGAGTACACCGAAACATTAAGGTTCTGGGATGGAGGCGTACCGCTTGCGATAGGCTTCGCTTGGATCGGGGTCATGTCCAGCGGCGTCTTGCTTTCCACCGGGTCGTCGAAGCTGACTCGGGCCATTCAAGTCGGTGCATTCGCTCTCCTATTTGATTTAGTCCTCGATCCTGTTGCTTTTGCCCAGCAGTTCTGGCTGTGGAGCGAGGCTGGCTCGTTCGGCCAGTATTACGGCGTTCCCTTGCAAAATTTCGCGGCTTGGTTTATGACGGCGGCGCTTCTGTCCATGCTATACCCTCTACCAAAGAAACAAAAACGTCTCAGTTATTTCTTGCATAATGAGGCCGTTCGGCTGTATCAAGGGATGCATGCCATGTTCGGACTGTTAGCCTGCAAGCAAGGCCTTTGGGGTCCGTTTATTCTGGCAGCCATTGTTGTCGCAGCACTGGAAGGAGGACTTTGGCTTGATCGAAGCAAACAAAAGCAGAGGGTTTGACCGAATATTCCGTCGGTACAATGAAGGGTATTTGCTGCGCAAGCATTTTCACTTTGTGGGCTTTAGGGGGGAGCTTGATCCTTGTCCGAGCGAGGGCGTGCTCTACGTGATGAATCACAGCTCATGGTGGGATGGCTTGCTCGCCTATCAGCTGTTCCGGTCCCGTTCCGAGGGAGACCATTACGTGATGATGGATGAGAAACAGCTTCGTCATTTTCGGTTTTTTCGGAAGTTGGGTGCTTATTCCATCGATAAAATAACGCCTCAGGCCATGATTCCCTCGCTGCGCTATACACGCAAGCTGCTGCAAGCTGGCAAGCGGGTATGGATGTTCCCGCAAGGAGACATCGAGCATTTGGAGCAGCGGCCGATTGCGCTTAAGGATGGTGCCGCGCATGTTTTGAGGCAAAGCCCGGATACGGCGGTCATTCCGGTAACGGTCTACTATTCGCTCTTTCACCATCAGAAAGCGGAGGCGACGATGCAAGCGGGTAAGCCGATTCGGCTTGACTGGAAGCGAATGGAGAAACGGGAGATTACGGAGCTGCTGGCTAAGGCGCTGGAAGCACAGTTGGATGAGCATAAGGCGGCCATGGTAAATGGACATGCCATGGATATGATCGGATATGAACGCATAGCGAAGCCGGGAAGCTCCACGAGTCAGGCTTTTACTTCATTCAAGAGGAGGATGACGGCATGGAAATCATTCTTTGGACGATAACGGCACTGCTTTTGCTGCAGTTATCGTTCGCATGGTGGAACATCCGGCAGCTTCCAGCTTTTGGCCAGCTTGGCAGTCCCATAACGAGCGGACCGAACGGTCGAGAAACGGCTGGAGCAGGAGGCGGCATTTCGCTTTCGATTCTGATTCCGGCACGAAACGAGCAGCATAACATCATCGCTTGCCTGCAATCGATTCAGCAATGTTTAGTAGAAGACGGAGCTGGCGGGCAGCTGGAAATCATCGTGCTGGATGACCGTTCCGAGGATGAAACGGCATGTATGGTGGAGCGTTTCAGCAAGGAGGACCCCCGTTTCCGAATCGCTTACGGGGCTGAGCCTCCTGCCGGCTGGGTGGGAAAAGCATTTGCCTGTCACCAGCTTGCACAGCTTGGCAGGGGAGAATGGCTGCTTTTCGTCGATGCGGATGCGAGGCTGCTTCCTGGGGCGATCCTCTCTGCAAAGCAAGCGATTGCCGGGAGAAAGACCGGTATGATTACAGGGTTTCCGCTTCAGCAAACCGGCAGCTGGCTGGAGAAGCTTGTGGTGCCCATGATGGGATTCACCATCGCCTGCCATCTGCCGATCAAGCTTGTCTCTGCTACATCCGATCCCCGCTTCTCCGCCGCGCATGGGGCATGGATTGCCATCAGCAGGCAATCGTATGATGCAGCCGGCGGCCATGAAGCGAGTAGAGGAAATCTCGTTGATGACGTTGCGCTCATGCGTGCGGTTAAGCGGGTAGGGCATCCCGTTATTTTGGCGGATGTCAGGCAGCAGGTGACGATGCGGATGTACCACAACGCGCCAGAGGTATGGAACGGCTACAAGAAAAATATTTACGCCGGGGTTGGCAGAAGCGGGCTGCTGCTGTTCGCTGTGCTCGCAAGCTATGGACTGCTGTATGTACTTCCTTTTGGACTCCTGTTATCCTCGTTTCTCCTTCCCTCGTTATTTCTACCGTCTTTAGCTGCTTATTTAATGGGCGCCGCGGTCAAGGCGACGGCTGACCGTATTCAGGGGCAGTCGGTTCTGCTCGCTTTGTTTATCCCTTTCTCCGTTTGCGCAACGATTGCGATCGGAAGCGCTTCTTGGCTGTCTGCCAAATGGGGGGCCGGTTATGAATGGAAGGGGAGATCTTACCAATGAATCTAGCTGCGCCTAAAAAGGTGATTATCATTGGAGCAGGATTAGGAGGTTTATCCGCTGCCATCCGGCTGGCCCATGCCGGCTTTCAGGTACTTGTGCTTGAGCAGCAGGAGACCATAGGGGGAAAGCTTCAGCGTGTAACGGCCGAGGGTTATCGGTTTGACCGGGGGCCAAGTACGATTACGCTGCCGCATCTGTTCGCGAAAGTGTTTGAATCAGCAGGGAAACGCATGGAGGATTACGTTACCATCGAGAGGCTGGAGCAAGCGACCCGCAATGTGTTCGCCGATGGATCTGTCGTTGACCTAAAGGGATCGGCTGCCGATATTGCGGATCAGATCGCTGCTTACAGTCCCGAGGATGCGCGGTCATACGGAGCATTCTGCGAAGAAGCGGCCCGTTTGTATCGCTTGTCGGATGAGCGGTTTCTCAATCGCTTGCTGCTTGGCCAAAAGGATAAGCTGGACCCTCGATTAGCGGCAGGCTTCCTGCAGGTCAAGCCGCTTACTTCGCTGCATAAGCTGCTAAGACGGTATTTCCGCCATCCGAATACGCTTGCGATGCTGGGCAGATACGCGACCTATGTTGGCGCATCACCGTATGCTTCGCCCGCCATATTCGCAATGCTTGCTCATGTCGAGAGCGAGCTAGGCATTTATAGCGTCAAGGGCGGCACTTACGCGCTTGCCGAAGCCTTTGCCAAGCTGGCAAAAGAGCTCGGAGTTTCCATTCAAACCAGCACTCGGGTGAAAGAATTAATCATCAAAGCAGGCAGCTGCGCAGGCGTACGAACAGAGCATGGCGATATCGTATCTGATCTCGTGCTTGCAAACGGCGATGCATTAACCATCTACCGAGAGCTCGTGCCGGCAGAGCATCGTCCGTCCTTCTCCGATGCTAGAATCGACCGTTACGAGCCGTCCTTGTCTGGTTTTGTACAGCTGATCGGAATAAAGCGGATCTATGGCCAGCTCCTCCATCATACGGTTTTTTATCCGGCGCGCTATGAGGAAGAGTTTACTGATATTTTCAAAGCGCTTAAGCCGCCAAGAAACCCGGCTATCTACATATGCAATGCTGCGTTGTCTGATAAAAACGCCGCTCCAGAGGGTGCAAGCAGCCTATTCGTGCTGGTGAATGCGCCATATGTGTCAAAGTCATGGAGCTGGGAGCGAGAAACAGAAAATTATGCTATGCTAGTACGAGATCGTCTTGCTGGATTTGGTTTGGATTTCTTGGAGCAGGCAGACGTAACCATTACGTATACGCCGGAACAGCTTATGCGCGACACATCTGCGCACCGCGGTTCTATATACGGCATTTCCTCTAACGGTGCCAAGCAGACCTTTTTCCGTCCGGGCAACCGCGCTGCCGATATTAAGGGGCTTTGGTTTACGGGCGGGACAACGCATCCGGGAGGCGGGACGCCAATCGTGGCGCTTTGCGGTCAGCTTGTCGCCGAGGAGCTAATCAAACAGTATAAGATATAAAATGATAGAGAAGCGGAATGTGAGCGGCAATGCCATAGCATAGCTGCCCGTTTGCGCTTGGGAGGTACGAGCATGTCAGTTGATCAGCAAGCAGCAACCGCGAAGCGAAAAGGAGAGCATATACGAATTTGCCTGCAGGAGCAGGTAAACAGCGTAGGCATCGAGACGGGGCTGGAGCGGTACCGATTTAAGCACAATGCGCTTCCGGAACTTTCCTTCGGCGAGATTAGTTTGGAAACAGAGTGGTTTGGTAAGCGGGTTGGCGCGCCGCTTCTCGTAAGCTCCATGACTGGAGGCACTGACGAGGCCGGAGCGATTAATCGCCGCTTGGCGATCGTTGCAGAGGAGCGGGGCTGGGCAATCGGGCTTGGCTCGATGCGGGCAGCCATCGAAAACGAAGAGCTGGCCAGCTCCTTTTCGATTCGCCGGGACGCGCCATCCGTGCCGGTCATTGCGAATATTGGCGCCGTACAATTCAACTATGGATTCGGCGTGGAATCATGCCGCAGAGCGGTAGATATTGCGGAGGCTGACGCGCTCGTCCTTCATCTCAACAGCATGCAGGAGGTATTTCAGCCCGAGGGAGATACCGATTTCCGCAGGCTGCTGCCCGCCATTGAACAGGTATGCAAATCGCTGCATGTTCCGGTAGGGGTGAAAGAGGTTGGCTGGGGCATTGACGCGGACACGGCGGAAGCGCTTGCCAATGTCGGGGTTTCCTTTATCGATGCTGCCGGAGCGGGCGGCACCTCATGGAGCCAGGTCGAGAAATTCCGCTCCAGCGACGAGCTGCGGAGACAGGCAGCGGAGTCGTTTGCCGATTGGGGCATTCCGACTGCCGAGAGCGTGATAGAAATCCGCGACCGGCTGCCGAACGCGGTCATTATTGCCAGCGGCGGCTTGCGTACCGGGGTTGACGCAGCCAAAGCCATCGCGCTTGGCGCCGATCTTGCGGGATACGGACGCGTCCTGCTTCCCCAAGCGGCCAACGACAGCAGCATCCTATCGCAGGAGCAGCTTCGCCAGCAGTTCGAGCGGATTGAGTTCGAGCTGCGAACAGCGATGTTCGGCATTGGAGCAGGAACGATTAAGGAACTGAAGGAAACGAAGAGGCTGCTCCGCAAATCATAAACTGCTTCTAAGCAAAGTGCCGCTAGGGAAACTCCCAAGCGGCACTTTGCTTATTTAATAAGACCAGTGCCCTCAATTCGGATATCGGCATTTACTTTAAACGCAATATTCGGGTAAATGGATTTCCATTGCTTCCATACGTCTTTGCCAGGGTGGTTTGCGCGGTAGCGCAGGCCAAAGCCGATAGGATCGACGTTGGCTTTTTGGATTTTTTTAAGCAGGGCCATACAGGATTTGGCATATTCCTGATTGAGGCTGATCTCAATCGGTCGCCACTGCTCGTCATAAAGCCCCTTCGGCGCTTCCTCAAACACAACCCTCATTTTAATATTCATCGTTATGGTATCTTCGCCATTTTGTTTCCCGATGCGGAAGTTCGAGTGGATTTCGGTTATGGCGACGACGAGGTCCATCCCTTCGAACATGCCGTGCATCGAAGATTTGGTGAAATCATTGGCAAGCTGATTATAAAGCTGCGATTCGGAAGACGATAAAACCAGTTTTACTCTTTTTTTGTTGAGAAGAGCGGTACGGTTGATTATGAAGCTTTCTTTATTGTCTTTATAGATAACAGGCATCAAGGGATCAAGCCCTCTCTCGGAGGCGCGTCTTGAGAAATCGGATACAGATTCCACATAGGTGTAGGAGGATTCCGTTCCGTCTGCCCCAAAGCTTAGAAATAACGTGTTGCCTGGATAGCGCTCTGACAAGGGCTGCACCTGCAGCAGGGATTCTGCGTCAGGCTTGCCGATTGCAATGTCAGCGACGCTTTGGATATCCCTTCTTCTGGACATCCACTGCAGTAAGTTCTGATAGTCTGTTCGTGCAAGCTTCTCGCCGATGAGAAACACTTTGCAGTGACCGAAATCAAGCTCTTTATCAACGTATGCCTTCAGCATGCGGACGCCTTCCGCAATGCTTTGAGAATCAATCGTTTCGATTTGCGTTTTGGAAGCGCCAGGTTCAATTTTAGGTGAAGGCACGGCAAGTTGGAGCGTGAGCCGGTAAGGCTTCTTCTCGTTATCCGACTGGTCTATTCCGAGGGCAACGACGAAGAAGCGCTTGTCGATATCCTTAAAGCCGCAGCCGCCGAGCAGGCTGACCGCAAACAACGCCAGAAAGATCCGGATGAATAGTCTCACGCGGTTTTTGCCCCCTTTCTGCTTAAAACGAATACCCAGACCACGATAAAGAATTCAACGAACAAACGAACGATAAGCCAATAGGAAGTGACCATCATATTGATTTTTTCGTTCGTCATGACGAGATAGAGCACGCTAAGCAGGGCAAAGATCCCGACAATGACATAGTTGGCTACAGGCGTTTTGGGACTGTCGATTTCAGGCTTATAGCTTGGGAAGCAGCTCTTGACGAACTCCATCGCTTGATGCCAGCCTGACATCGTATATACGAGTGTCAGATTCAAATAGACAATTAGGAATAGAAACAACACACGTTCGATAAAACCGTATTGCATCAGCAGCGAGTCAGCTGTTAGGCTCCACACATATATGTACTGTCCTACGCCTTCTGTACCGTGAAAGCCGATCGGAACAAAAAAAGTGATCAGCAGGATCAGGGCACCGAAGAGCGGGTAGACAAACCGGAATTTAAAGCGAAAATTAGGCGGGAACAGCCGATTGAACAGCGACAAATTAATGTAACCCGTAAAAATAAACGATGCTGCCGCTATGCAGGTTAAGGTAGGCATCGCGGTTACGTAATTGGCTACGATATGGATGGCATCCCAATTAAGCTGCGTACTGCGCACCGCTTTAAACAATACAAAAAGGATGACAGGCGCATTGATGATCAGCCCAATCTCAACGACAAACATGACCGACAGCGTCGACCGGGTAGCCGCATAGCCGCAGGCAAGGACTAGCATAATCAGAATGACGATCGAATTGGCATCGGGATTAAAGAAGCGGTTGATTAGCACCGCATAGGCTACGACTACGACGGTCGTCGCGAACCACCACATGATCGCGAAAAAAAACATCAAGATCGAGACAAGCCATTTGGGACTATACAGCTTTAAGATTTCAGGCAGCCCTTTGCCTGGGAACCGGGCCATGGCGCTTGTATACAGGTAAACCAGAATCGTGCCGATTAGAATGCCGATGACAATCGAAGATACGGCACCTGTATAGCGGTATTGAATTAAGATGTGGGGAACATAAAGCATCAGGTTGATAAAGCTGACAAGAATAAAATTATAAAAAACATAGCGGTTCATTTGATTTTCACCTGCCCGACATCACCTTCCAAAGGTCTTAATTTTCCGAAAATACGCATGTATGGTTTTCCGAAGCTTCTCAGGTTGCATAGATAGGCAATATAAACGAACAAGCCGACCGCGACGCCGGAAATACCGAAAAATATGGAAATGCAGATGAGCGGATATTTCAAGAAACGTATGGCAAACGAAAGTGAATTGACGGGAATGACGAAGTTAGAGATTGCCACAACGGATGTCACAATGATCATGATGCTGCTTACCAAACCCGCTTGCTGGGCTGCTTGTCCGAGAATAAGCCCGCCAACGGTCGTCGCTGTCGAGCCTATGTAGCGCGGCAAGCGAATGCTCGCTTCAATAAGCGTTTCGATCATAAAAAGCATAATAAACACTTCAATAAACGATGGGTAGGGGACAGCGGAGCGGCTTCCCGCAATCGAGAAAGCGAGCTGCACGCGAAACAGCTCCGGGTTGTAGGATACAACCGAGATATAGAGCGCTGGCAGCGTAATCGTCAATACGATAGAAGTGTACCTAAGGAAGATGAGGAACCGTGTCATCCAATAAGCGTCGTAATCATCTTCCATCGCATGCATGAAATCGAAAAAGGTAGCCGGCAAAATAATCGCAAACATATTTCCTTTGAGCAAGATAATGATTTTCCCTTTGGAAAGGGCTTTGGTAATCCGGTCAGGACGCTCCGTAATAAGGATGGTCGGGAACAAATGCTTGCGTTTCCCGACGAGCAGTTTCTCCAATTCGCCTGCCGCATGCAGCATTTCCACGTTGATCGTCGTGAGCTTCGTGCGAACGCTATCGAGTACCGTAGGATCTACGCGCCTTTGATCGAATAAAGCAAATACCGGCGTTTTGGACAAAGAACCGATCGTATGCTCCTCTACGGACAAATCTGCTGAAGGGTACATGCTCCGGATGAGATTCAGCGAGATGTTCACGTCTTCGCTTAGAGCGAGCTGAGGACCCTGAATTGCGCTCTCAACCTGCGTTTGCGGGTTTTCGATACTGATGATGCGGGAAGCTTCAAAGGAATAAATAATGCCGTCGGCTTCTATAAGTACGTTTCCTCTTAACATAAGATCCTGCCATTTGGCGACATCGTCGACCTTGCGGTAATCGGGATTCGTTTTGAGCTGGCTTTCGAAAGGATAGAAATCCTTGGTGAAAGGGACGATGATGAAATCATTGATTTTGTTTTCCTCGCAAAGCGGTGCAATATATGCGATTTCAATCGTCATTTCGTTGTTGTGCAGAACCTCGAGCTTGATGTCTACGGCTTCAGCGAACAACAAACGGATACGTTCGTTCATGGGTAGATCCTCCTTCCTTGCATGCTGTTTGAGCGATGACTGCTGGATAAGCTTCCATAGTTTGCACATAAAGCCATAAAATATGCTTGGATTGATCCGTTTTGCGAGTATGCATGAATTCAAGTACAATGAAACAATCATATCGTTTGGGTTTGGAAGGTTCATAATGAAGGAGAGCTACATAATGAAACCATGGTACGAACAGAGCTTCGGCTCTGATTATATGCTTGTTTACAAACATAGGGATTGGGAAAACGCCAATGAAGAGGCCCGTAAAATGATCGCTTGGCTGGATCTCCCGAAGGATGCCCAGATGCTTGATATTGGCTGCGGCATGGGACGGCATGCATTGGCGTTAGCAGGCTTTGGTTACTCGGTAACGGGAATAGACCTTTCTCAGACCTTGCTTGAAGAAGCAAGGAGGCATGACGAGAAAGGGCTGGTCGATTGGAGGCAGGGCGACATGAGGGAGCTGCCCTTCGAGCCAGGAAGCTATGATTGCACCGTCAATTTATTTACGTCCTTCGGTTATTTCTCGGTGGAGGAAGATAATGTGAACGTGCTGAGGCAAATCGCGAAGGTACTCCGCAAAAACGGATCCTTTCTTATCGATTTTCTAAATCCTGCTTATGTAGAGAAAACGCTAATTCCAAGCTCGGACCGGGTCGATGAGGAAGCGGGCATCCACATTCAAGAGGTGCGCTCGATTACGGATGGTTGGGTTCAGAAGGAGATTACCGTCACGGAAGTGGACAACCCGGAAAAACCAAGGCAATACCTAGAGCGTGTCAGATTGTATCCTCTTGCTTGGTTCGAGCGCAATCTGGCAGCTGCGGGGCTTGAGCTGGAGCAATTGTATGGCAGCTATGACGGCAGTGAATATGAGGCGGTTCATTCCCCGCGAATGATTATGACCGGAAGGGCTAGATGACGATGAGCGCGCATGGGAACCGAGTAAAACAAACTGAAAACGGAGCGGATGCTTCTTTGTACACTACTGCTTGGCATGACGGCTGGCTGCAGATCAAGGTACCCGTACCCTTCTCTCTGAGATGGGTCAACAGCTACCTAATACCTGAGCAGACGGGCTATACCATTATTGATCCAGGACTGCGCACGGATGAAGCGATACAGGTGTGGACGTCGGTTTTGCAACACAATGGCCTGCAATGGAGCGATATTTCACGTGTCATACTTACGCATCAGCATCCTGATCACTATGGGCTGGCGGGTTACGTACAGGAAAAAAGCGGGGCGCCCGTATACATAACGAAAGCTGCGCATGACTATGCGGTAAGACTATGGGGGGAAGAGAGCGGCTTTTCTCAGCAATTGCAATCGCTTTATGAGGAGCACGGCATGCCCTCGCAGGAAAGGGAAGCGATAGCCGATAACCTCGAAACGTTTGTAGCGATGGTGACGCCTCAGCCGCAGGTTCATTATTTCGAAGCGGGAGAGCAGCTGCGGCTAGGCGGATTAAGCTGGCGTTTAATAGATGCGCCGGGGCATGCGAATGGTCAGCTGTGCTTCTATCAGCCAGAGCGGAAATGGATGATATGCGGCGACCAAGTCCTTCCTCATATCACGCCTAACGTAAGCGTCGTTCCTTGGGAAGACGGCGATCCGTTAGCCGATTTTCTCCAAAGCTTGCTTGTGCTCAAGCAATATGAGGTTGCGCTTGCCTATCCGGGACATCGTGATCCGTTTACCGATTTCCGCGGACGGATCGACGAGCTGCTGCAGCATCATGCCGGCAGGCTGGACAAAATGGCAGCGATGCTCGGCAAAGAGCCCCGCACTGCCTATGGCTTGTGCGAGGCTCTGTTTGGGAAAAGGTTAAACGGCAATGCCCATCAATTGCGCTTCGCGATGTCGGAGACGATTGCGCATTTGGTTCATTTGGAGGGAAAGGGCAGGGCAGCCTCGTTCATTGTATCGGGAGCCCGTTTCTATTCCTCTGCGGGGACTAGCGATCTCGAAATTCCTGAGGCGTAATGCCGTATCGATCCTTGAATACTTTGATGAAATAGCTTGTTTTCAAATAGCCGACTTTCGCGGCGATCTCGTAGATTTTATCAGGCGTGGTACGAAGCATATGAGCGGCCGTTTCCATCTTCAGCCGCGAAATATATTCGCTGATGCCCTCGCCGGTCTCCAACTTATAAATTTTGGACAAGTAGGACGGGTTCAAGAAAACATGGGCAGCTATCGATTGCAGCGATGCATCCTCCAAATGGCCGGACACGTATTCCTGTACCTTCTGAACCGTACTGGAACGGGAATGCTGCACGCGGCTGCTCATATGGCTCCGGTATGCCGCGAGTATGCTTTCCGTCCAGGAACGAAGCTGCTTGATCGTGTGGAAATGGGGGCCGCTGAGCAGCTGGTTGAACTCGGCTCCCATGATGTCAGCCATCCACAGCTTGTTTTTGTGAATCGAGAAGCTAAGCGAGCTTACGATCATGAAATACGTTTCTAGAATATGCTCGTGTGATTCTCCCCATTTAAGCTCAAGCTCTTCGAAAACGAGCCTCAGCTTCTCTTCGATTGCCTCCCATTGGCCCGCTTCGAATAAATGAATGAAAAGCGGCGGATTGTAAAGGTGAGAGAGGGAATTGGCCTCTCCGTGCTTCGCCTCCTCGGTAACGGTTAACAAAAATCCGCGTTCGCTTCCGATTCGCTGCCTGAAGTTAATTAACGAGAAATCATATGTTTCGTGCATGGCAAGCGGGAAAGCATCCTGCTTCGTTAGCACGAGCGAGACGGTCCCCTTCAAATACAGCTTGACGTAGTGCTGGAGCTGCGCCGCTTTTTGCTCCATTTGGTGCAGCAGCTGCGTCTGCTCCTGCCGCGCTTCGGCTTTGCTCATGATGACAAAGACATAATAGCCATGGCCATCCTTCGTATGCCAAAGCTTGTACTCCTCGGAGAAGATTTCTTCCGCGATATTGCATACGGCATACTCCAGCAGGGCGCTGTCGCGCTCGGTTTGCTCGTAGAAATAATCCTCCATCCGCATAAGCATCAAGCCGTATGGCTCATCCATAGTAAAGGAAAAGTCGAGCATATCCAGCTTCTCTGCCAGCTTCTCGCCGGTGAAAGCCTCGCCTTGCAGCAGAGACAGCAGCAGATGGCTTCTTAGAATCGGCAAGTTATCCTTTAACGAATGCAGCGCGCTATGATGCGAGCTGATTGCTTGCCAATGCTCTTCCAGCTGCCCGGCAGCTTTCTTCACTGCCTGAAGCAAATCCTCGTCCTCGGCAGGCTTGAGCAAATAGTCCGTTGCCTGATGCTGCAGCGCTCTTTGCGCATATTCGAAGTCATTGTAGCCCGAGAGCAGGATGCATTTCACGTTGCTCCAAGAGGCTCGTATTTGCGCGATTAGATCGAGCCCGGACTGCCCGGGCATATGGATGTCCGTAATGACGATATCGATGGGGGTGGCGTTCATGATCTCAAGCGCCTCCGCTGCCGAATGCGCTTGATATACAGTTGCAATCCCTACCGATTCCCATGGCAAGTTGCTTGCGAGGTCCTCTACCAGATCAGGCTGGTCATCTACAATTAATAGTTGATACATCCTACACAGCTCCTATTGATTCATCTAGTTGGAATAGTTTTCATGCGGCCAAGACAGGTGAACGGCAACGCCGCCTTCATCGCGAATTCGGAAGGTTATGGAAGCCTCCTGGCCGAACTGGAACAGCATGCGCTGGCGGATGTTCCACAGCGCGCAGCCGCTTGAGTCATCGGGCGGATTCATTATTTTTTTCTCGAGCTTGCGCAGCAGCTCCTCGGTCATGCCGATCCCGTTATCGGCGACAATGATGGTATGATAGCGGTCATCGCTTTCTCCGGTAATCGTAATGAGCCCGTCTCCATCGAACCTTTCTATGCCATGCAGAACGGCGTTCTCTACGATCGGCTGCAGGAGCAGCCGCGGCAGCTCGGCGGACAGCAACGTCTCTGGAACCTGAATGTGGTAGGAGAGATGCTGGATATGGAATTGCTGGATTTCCAAATAGCTTTCGACGAGCTGCAGCTCCTCCTTAAGCGTAGCCGTAAGCTTCTCTACCCTTGTCGTATAGCGGTAATAGGTGGAGAGATGCATCGCGAGCTTCATGACGGATTCCTTCTTGCCGAGCCGGGCAAGGCTGCGAATGAGCGCAAAGCAATTGTATAAGAAATGCGGATTAATCTGCGATTGCAGCTGCTTCACGTTAGCCTCGCGCCTGCGCAGCTCCTCCACGTAAACCTTCTGTATGAGCTGCTCGGTATTGGCGGCCATATCATTAAACCGCTGGAATAGATAGGTGAACTCGTTTTTGGGATTAGCGGTAATCCGGGTAGCGTAGTTCCCCTCTTGAAGCCGCTTCACGCTGCGGATAAGCAGGCCAATGGGCCGCTGTACGTTCCGGTAAAGCAGGTAACCGGCAAGCAAGCTCATAATGAGCAGGAGGCCGACCGAGCCGTAAAATAAATTCCGGCTCTTGACGATCGGCTTCAGAACGTCCGCAAGCGGCACATAATCGATTAAATACCAGTCCAGCGTTTTGACATGCGCCGAGGTTACGAGAAAATCATTCCCGCGAATCGTAATGATCTGGTTGGAAGCCTCGTTGACTGTCGCTTGCTGCATCAAAGCTTGGATGCTTGCTGTCATTTCCTTGTCGGCGGTACGGTTTTTGATCATGCTTCCGTCTGCATGCAGCAGGAAAGGATCTCCTTTGCCTGCAAGCTTGAACGTATCCAAATCCTTGATGAGATGCTCCTCGGGAAACGAAATCTCGACGATAATTCCGGCTTTGTCCAGATTGCTCTCCAAGCGCTTCGGTTTGACGATATGACGAACAAAGCGGTTTTGCTTTATGCTTTGGATCGTCATCTCCTTGTACATCCAGTTAGGCGTAAATATTTTTTTGATAGAATCCAAATCATAGGACAAATACGTATTGGTGGATACAAGCTGCTTGCTCGCAGGAGCCGTGATGCTGTACTGGGTATCCCAGCGCTGGGCGACGTTCAGCAGCCGCAGCCGCTCGAGAATGCGCAGCTTCTCGTCATTGCGCTGGTAAGCGCTCTCAATGAGATGCAGGTTTTGCAGCTGCTGGATATGGATATCCTCGCTGAGCAGGAAGCCAAGCGTTGACAGCGTGGTCACGCTTTTATCGATTTCGCTGGCGAGAAACGTAATGTCCTTCTGCTTCAGCGATTTCATCTCATCATTGATAACCCCGATGCTTGTCTGAATAGAAAGCGTATACAAAACGATGATCGGGATAAGCAGCAGGATGATCAAGGTAATCATTTTGGCAAACGTATTTTCGCGTAAACGCATGCTTGGGACCTCTCTTTTTATGAAAATAAAGTTACATATGTCTACAAAGTGGCATGCTTCCAAAGATCGTGGTCTATAGAACAGGAGAGACTGCTGATAAAATTAATCATACAGGAGAGATGATAAAACACAATCAAATTTTGTTTGGAAAGGGGCAGATCAGTGGAAAGCGCGCTAAACGAACCGCTGCAGCAAGAAACGAAACCAAAGCAACAAAAGGAAAAAAGAGCGAGAGAATTATTTAGCCGCACTTGGCCCTTGCATCTCATGCTGCTACCGGCAGCGATCATTACCTTCATATTCGCTTACGTGCCAATGAGTGGACTTATTATGGCGTTCCAGGACTTCAAGCCATATGACGGTATATTTCATTCGAAGCTTGTCGGTTTGGAGCATTTTCGGTTTATGTTCGAATATCCGGACAGCAAGCAGGTTATTATGAACACCTTGATCATTTCGGGACTCAAAATCGTGTTTGGCCTCGTGGTGCCGTTCACGTTCGCGATTCTGCTGAATGAGGTTCGCAAAATGTTTTTCAAAAGGGTCGTTCAAACGCTCGTGTACTTGCCGCATTTCATCTCATGGGTCATTCTAGGCGCGATCCTAACGGACATGCTCGGAAGCAAAGGCATCGTTAACCAGCTTCTCAACACGCTCGGATTAGAATCCGTATTCTGGCTCGGCGAAGGCAACTGGTTCCGATTCACGGTCGTCGTCAGTGACATCTGGCAAAACTTCGGATTCAATACGATCGTGTTTCTGGCGGCGCTCTCAGGCGTGAACCCTTCCCTTTACGAGGCTGCGGAGGTAGACGGGGCGACAAGGTGGAAGCAGACGATGCATATCACCGTTCCTTCCATGATTCCGATTGCGGTTGTGGTAGGCACGCTGTCGCTTGGCAATATTCTAAACGGCGGCTTCGATCAAATCTTTAATCTATACAATGCGCTTGTATATGACAAAGGAGACATTATCGATACGTTCGTATATCGTACGGCCATATTGAACGGTCAATACAGCTTCGGTACGGCGGTCGGCTTGTTCAAATCCATTATTGGCCTTGTCATGATCGTGTTCTCGTACCGCATGGCTTACAAATACGCAGGATACCGCATCTTCTAGAGAAAGGGGGAGGGAGTTAAAGCATGTATTACAAAACATCAGGTTATAAAGCATTCTCGGTATTCAACTACATTTTGCTAGCCGTCATTTGCATTTCCTGCATCATTCCGCTCGTACACATTCTTGCGGTCAGCTTAAGCGCCAGCTCGCCGGCGAACGCGAACCTCGTCAAGCTATGGCCGATCGGCTTCAACTTTGAAGCGTATTCCAAAACGCTGAACAACGATAACTTCCATAATGCGCTGCTCGTAGGCCTGCAGCGAACCGCGCTTGGGACGGTTGTGGGCATGTCGCTTATGATACTGGCGGGCTACGCTTTGTCCAAGGATGGACGGACATTCAAAAGCCGTTCTGTCTATACGTGGTATTTCCTCTTTACGATGCTCTTCAGTGGTGGTATTGTTCCTTCGTACATGCTTATCCGCAATTTGGATTTGATGAACTCGATCTGGGCGCTCGTTCTTCCCGGTGCCATCAATGTATTCAATATGGTACTGCTTATGAACTTTTTCCGAGCGGTTCCGAAAGAGCTTGAGGAAGCATCGCTAATCGACGGCGCAGGCCAATTCCGAACGTTGTGGAGCATCTTTTTACCGATATCGATGCCCGCTCTTGCAACGATTTCATTATTCACAATGGTTACACATTGGAATTCATGGTTTGATGGTTTGTTATATATTACAGATTATAGAAAATATCCATTATCAACTTTTTTGCAAACGATTATTGTTCAGCAGGATTTCAATAAAATAAATCCCGATGTCAATGAGCTGAAGCACATCTCGCAGCGCACGGTCAAATCGGCGCAAATTTTTATCGGGACGCTTCCGATCCTGCTCGTGTATCCGTTCCTGCAGCGTTATTTTGTAAAAGGAATCATTCTTGGAGCCGTGAAGGAATAGCGCAAGAAAAAGGCATCAATAACAAAAAGTTGGTCTATCGAAGCAGCAAAGCGAGCTGTATATTGGAAACAAGCGATATAACAGATATCGTAATTAATAACAAAATATAACTTACGGGGGGTAAAGGCATGAAGAAGTGGCTTTCGGTCTTATTGGTACTATCATTTATGCTAGCAATTGCGGCATGTTCCGGTGGCAACAACACAAACAAAGGCACGAACGCACCGGCAAGCAACAAGCCAGGCAATGAGCCTGCACAAACGGAAGAAGGCAATGCAGAAGGGTTTGCCGATGGCAAGTACACGACACCAGTCACCTTAACGACAGTGTGGGGACTTAACCAAAACGGATCGGTCTTCAAGGAAGGCGAAACGATCGAAGACAACGTTCATACTCGCCTTGTTAAAGAAAGACTGGGCATCGACATTAAATACAACTGGGTCGTAACGAACACGAACGACGCTTACAAAACGAAGCTGCGCCTCATGCTGTCGTCGGGCGAGGAAATGCCGGATGTGGTCACTTACCGCGGTGACTTGGAAACGGTTAACATGCTGATCGACTCCGGACAGTTCATGCCGGTAGGCGACTTGGTAGACAAATATGCCAACGATACTTATAAAGCAGGTTTAGATCTTGATCCAACCATTTGGCTGCCGATCAGCCGTGGCGCAGACAAAATGGCATTGCCGATTCTAGATTACGCTTACAATGCGGATCATGTGATGTGGGTTCGCGAGGATTGGCTGACAAAGCTTAATCTGAAAGCGCCAACCACGCTTGCCGAGATGGAAGCGGTAATGGAAGCATTCGTGAAAAGTGATCCAGACGGAGACAGCAAAGCGAATACGCTGGGCCTTGCAACGGGCTTCAAAAACGGTTTTGCGAACTGGATGACCGATATCGGCTTCATCTTCGGCGCGCATGGCACCATGCCTGGCCAATGGAATCAAGCGGCAGACGGATCACTCGAGCACGGCTCTATTAATCCGGCAGCCAAAGCGGCATTGTCCAAATTAAAAGAATGGCTGGACAAAGGCTACATTTCACAGGATTCCGCATTGCTTGACGAAACAACGGGCTCGGAGCTCTTCACTAAAGGCGAAGCGGGCATTATGTTCGGACCGAACTGGCTTCCAGCATGGCCGTTCCCTGACCTTCTGAACAACGTTCCATCCGCGAAATACAAAGCGTATCCAATTCCGGCTGGTCCTGACGGCAAAATCGGTTCCGCAGGCGGCAACCCCCCGGCTAACGGTTACGTATTCGTAAACAAAAAAGCTAAAAATCCGGAAGCGATCATTCATTACTATAACTGGTTCTTCGATAATATGGCTAATCCGCAGCCAGGCAGCGAGTTCGAAAAAGGCTTTGCAGAGGGCTATGACTACGCAACGCTTCCTGATGGCTCCATCACGGCTGATATTGCGAAATATCCGGATCTATTCCCTGGCTTGAAGGATCAAACGGCACCGCCGCTATTCTACACGCTGACGTTTGAAGGCGCTCGTATCCCGACATTGTACGCAGAAACGCATGTGAAGCTTGCAGGCGGCGCTGAAGCGGTTACGCCATACGAGAAACAAGAGTTCAACACGCGTTTGAAAGAGAATACGGATGCCATGAAGGTTGTTATGGACCAAAACGCGATTCGTATGAAAAATTACTACATGGGTCCTTTGACTGAAACGATGCAAAGCAAAAACGAGCTTCTGAATAAACTGCTTAACGAAACGTTCAACAAAATCGTCTATGGCCAGCAGCCTGTCGATTCATTCGATACGATGGTTGACAACTGGAAAAAATCCGGCGGCGAACAAATTACGAAGGAAGTTAATGACTGGTACAATAGCGTTAAATAATCGTTTGCAGAAATACTTGCTTCCTGCATAGGAAGCATAACTGAATCGACCGAGCGAACAGCCTGTCACGTTGCAGTTTCATTATTGAACTGTAAGATGCAGGCTGTTCTTCTGAAAAAATAGGTAAGCGTTTGCATTGAAGCAATTCAAATGGAAAGGAAGTAGAGAGGGAATGAATAAAAGGTTTATTTCAATCATGCTCGTGTTTATGATGCTGGCAAGCAGCCTGCCTATCGCAAACGCAGAGAGTGCTTCGGATGACGGCGCAGCCCATTGGGGCGAGAAGACGCTAGTGAAATGGATAGACAAAGGCATGCTTGGCGGATACCCTGACGGCAGCATGCAGCCGGATCGTCAAGTGACGAGAGCGGAATTCACAAAGCTTGTTAACGCAGTGTTCCGGTTAAACAAGAGCGATGGCAGCTTGTTTACGGATGTTGCGCCAGACGCTTGGTACAGCCAGGATATCGCATCCGTAAAGAATGCCGGTTTCATCACCGGATATCCGGATGGCAGCTTTAAGCCAGGCGCGTCCATTTCGAGGCAAGAGGCAGCAAAAATCGCTGCGGGATTGTTCAAGCTTGAAGGCGCGCAAGACGACAAGCTTGCTGTTTTTAAGGATAGAGAGCAAGTGCAGGCTTATGCGAAAGCTTCGCTTGGGCAGCTGCTGGCCGGCGGATACATAAATGGTTATCCGGATCAAACGCTAAGACCTGCTAACCCAATTACGCGAGCGGAAGCAATCGCCTTATTGGACCGTTTGGCCGTGGAAGTCGTGAATAAAGCAGGCAGCTATGACAAATTGCGCGTCTCTGGTAATGCCGTGGTAAATACGGCTGACGTTAGGCTAAACGACGCGGTAATTGAAGGTAATCTTTTTCTGACGCAAGGCATAGGCGAGGGCGATGTTTTTTTAACGGATTTGGAGGTTAAAGGCACTGTTTACATTCAAGGAGGCGGCGTTAACAGCATTCATTTCATTAATTCCAAGCTGAATAAGCTGAATGTTAACAAAGCGACCGGCGAGGTAAGGGTTTTATTCTCCAATAAGACGGACGCGAAGCAGCTCATCATGGAATCACCAGCACAGCTGATGCTGGATGCTGCTGCGAGCCTCTCGCTGCTTCAGATTAAACAGACGGCTGCAGGATCGAGCGTTAAAGCAAAAGGAAATGTGCAGCAGATTATGAATGAAGGCGCAGACATCGTTGTTAATGAAAAAAAGCTCGGTAAAGGCGACAAGGCCGTTATTCAGAATGGCGTCTTGATTAGCGGGCAGCAAGCAACGCCTGGGCAAGGCGGCGGAGGTACTGGAGCAACCCCGACTCCTGCACCACCAACAACGGAACCAACAACAGTACCAACAGCGTCACCAACAACCGCACCAACAACGGCGCCTGCGGATGAGTGGGAGCTTGTATGGAATGACGAATTCGATGGGAGCGGTGACAACGTAGACGCGAACGGAGTCAACTTGGACAAATGGGCGTATCAGCTCGGGACAGGTTCACAATACGGATTGGACGGCTGGGGGAATAACGAGGAGCAATACTACCGCGCCGAGAATATAACGGTCGCAGACGGCAAGCTGACGATTACGGCTGACGACGACGGTTACGGCGGCAAAGCCTACACGTCGGGCAGGCTGTATACGGAGCCGACCTTTAACAAAACGTTTGGTAAGTTCGAAGCCCGTATGAAGCTTCCTGTAGGAGAAGGAATATGGCCGGCATTCTGGATGATGCCGAAGGACAGCGAATATGGCGTATGGGCAGCTTCAGGAGAGCTCGATATTATGGAAGCGCGCGGACGTTTGCCGAATGAGGTAGGCGGAACGATACATTATGGAAGAAACTGGCCTAACAACAAATCGACCGGGGCGGAATACGAGTTCGGCACGGATACGGACATAACCGATTATCATACGTATGGCGTGGAATGGGAGCCAGGGGAAATCCGGTGGTACGTCGATGGCGTGCTATTCCAAAAGCTTAACAACTGGGACAGCTGGGGAGCGGACCAGCCTGCCAAATATGCATTTCCGGCACCGTTTGACAAACCGTTCTACATGATTCTGAATTTAGCGGTTGGAGGCAATTACGATGGCGGTAGATTGCCCGCTGCGTCGGACATTCCGAGCAAGATGGAAGTGGATTATGTGCGGGTGTATGACATTGCGAATAGGCCTTATAAAACGCCGGTGGAGCCTTCTTTTGAAAAAGAGCCTTATCCAACCGAATATAAGCAGCCGATCGCTGGCAATTTCGTACATGACAGCAGCTATGCCGAACCGTTCACAACGATCGCGGAGCCGGATCAGGCGCTGGATACGGAATTTTGGAATTTTGCCCATGTCAGCACCTTCCAAGGCAATGGTTCCATCATGGTGGAACAGCTGAACGGCTTACCTTTCGCGAAAGCGGATATTACAGCAGGCGGGAATGCCGCACATGCCGTTCAATTGATCCAGAACGTGACGCTTGGCAAAGGCAGATGGTATAAGCTTTCATTTGATGCCAAATCCAACGCGAACCGCAATATAGCGGTGAAGTTCGGCGGCGGGGAGAACAGAGGCTGGACCACCTACTCCGATAGCCTTGAAGCAAGGCTGTCGAACACGCTTCAATCGTATGAGATGGTTTTTCAAATGGGGGCGGAAACCGATACGCTCGCAAGGCTGGAGTTCAATCTGGGCTTAAGCACGAATCCGGTATGGCTCGGCAATGTGAAGGTAGAAGAGACGATTGCGCCGGACCCCTTCCATGACAACGATCCGAAGGAGCCGCTGAATGGCAATCACGTGTATAACGGAACCTTCGATATCGGACGGATGGACCGACTGACCTATTGGAACTTCGCTGCGCTTGGCGGCAGCGCTTCCGCAGCAGTAGATGCGGCTGATCGCGAGCTTCAGGTTTCGATTACGGACGGCGGTGCGGAGCGGGATGCTGTTACGCTCACGCAATCCGGCATGAATCTAGTGGAAGGAAATGACTATAAAGTCACGTTCAAAGCGAGAGCCGCTTCCGAGAGAACGATTCAAGCAGGCATCGGCAAAACAGATGGCAGCTCCTATGCCAGTCCCGAGACGTTCCCGTTAACATCGGAGATGACGGAGCATACGCTGCTGTTCACGATGGGGAAGCCAACGGACGTGAATGGCCAATTGTCCTTTCTGCTCGGCGGCGAGCAGGGAACCGTATTTATCGATGACGTTGCGATGGTCCGTCTGACCAACCACAACATCGGCGAGCTGGCGTTGAACGATCAGTTCCCGGTTAAAAACGGTGACTTCTCGAGTGGCAAGGCAGGCTGGGCGGAACATGTGCAAGGCCGGTATGACGGCTGGGGCTCAAGTGCCGTATTCGCAGCGCAGGACGGCGAGCTGAAGGTGGCAATTGCGAGCGAAGGCAACAATCCGTGGGATGTCATGCTGATGCAGACAGACTTTGATCTTTTTAAAGGCAATACCTATACCGTTTCGATTGATGTAAGAGCATCCAAAAACCGCGAAATGGAAATTGTGATCGACAGCAATAATACGCGTTATTTATCGGAAAAGGTACAGCTCACGGAAACGAAGCAAACGTTCAGCTATGAGCTTCAGGCAGTGAACGACATTACGCCGTCCTTTAAGCTGCTGCTTGGCAAGCTGGAAGGGGCGAATGCGATCGGCGAGCATGACGTTTATGTCGATAATATCCGGATTGAGCTTAAAGATGCAAGATCCAAAGCTTTTTTGCTCCAAAATGGTTATTTCGATGAAGGGATGCAGGACTGGTCCAGTCATGTGCAGGGAGTATACGACGGTACGTCAAGCGCGGCTATTACGGCGGATAACGGTGCCGCAAAGGCAGCCATTGCGAATACCGGCGCGAATGCCTGGGATATTATTTTGCAACAGGGCTCGCTTGCTCTTGCCAAAGGGAAGACCTATATCGTATCCTTTGCCGCAAGATCGACCATACCGCGCACTCTTGAAGCCGTTGTAGAGAACGGTACGTATGTCCGCTATTTGAACGAGAAGGTGCAAGTGGATGACGTAACGCAAACATACAGCTACGAATTTACGTTGGATAAGGATGAGTTGGCAGGCTTCAAGCTGCTAATGGGCAATCAGCCGGGAGCGCCAAGCGCCGCTCATGACGTGTATATTGACAACGTGCGCTTGGAGCTCAAAGGCGCCAAGGAAGCTGCAGGGGAAAAGGCGCGCAGCACGAATGACATTACGCTCGCTTTGCCCCCGGTGTTGTCGCCGGATGCCTTGGACAATGCAAAGGGCCTCGATATCGATATTGCGTTTGCGGATAACGAAGCCTGGAGAAATGCCGTTTCGGCAGTAATCGTAGATGGCAGCAAGCTTCCGGTGGAAGCTTACACACTGTCTGCTGGCAAGCTGACTATCGACAAATCGGTATTTCAAGCAGCAAAAGCGTACACGATAGCCGTTAAGTCAGCAGGCTACGAGCTGGCAAATGCGCTGCAGGATATTCAAGAGGAGATCATGTGGAGCCTCGTATGGTCTGATGAATTTGACGGCACTGGCACGAACGTAGACACGAATGGCGTCAACCTTGATAAATGGGGCTACCAGCTTGGCAACGGCAGCGATTACGGAGTAGCCAACTGGGGAAATAACGAGGAGCAATATTATAGAAAAGAAAATATTAAGGTAGAGAACGGCGAGCTTGTCATCCAAGCCAAGAGCGAGAGCTTTGGAGGGAAGACCTATACCTCGGGACGCCTGTGGACCAGCCCGACCTTCAGCAAAGCCTTCGGTAAATTCGAGGCACGCATCAAGATGCCGGAAGGCGAAGGCATCTGGCCGGCATTCTGGATGATGCCGAAGGACAGCGAGTACGGCGGCTGGGCATCCTCCGGCGAAATCGATATCATGGAAGCGCGCGGCCGTACGATCGGCGAGGTCGATGGCACGATCCATTATGGCAAGAACGCGCCGAACAACAAAGCGACCGGAGCGCAATACCATTTCCCAGAGGGCCAGGATATTACCGGCTACCATACGTATTCGTTAGAATGGGAGCCTGGGGAGCTTCGGTGGTACGTGGATGGCAATCTTTTTCAGATGATTAATGACTGGCATAGCTGGGGAGCCGATCAGCCGGAGAAATATGCTTTTCCAGCTCCATTCGACAAAGAATTCTATATCATTCTGAATCTCGCCATAGGCGGCAATTACGACGGCGGACGCAAGCCGGACCCTTCTCTCCTGCCCGCGGAGATGCAGGTTGATTATGTCCGTGCCTATGAGCTGACGGGTAGAGCTTACAAGCAGCCCGCCGAGCCTACGCTCGTGAAGGATACGTTTCCTGAAGGCGGTAAAGCTGCAATAGACGGCAACCTTATTTATGACACGTCCTACAGCCAAGGCGTGAAGGATATTACAACGGCAGCTCCTGAGCTGGACTATCAATATTGGAATTTTCTTCATGGCGCTGAATTTGGAGGAGCGGGAAGCGTCTCTGTCGATTCCGGTGCAGGTGCAGGCTCGCCGTTTGCAAAGGTAGATATTACGAATGGCGGAAATGTGCCATATTCCTTGCAGCTCATTCAATATGTAACGCTAGTGAAGGGGCAGGCTTATAAGATCAGCTTCGATGCGAAGGCATCCGCGCCGCGCAGCATGAGTGTCAAGCTCGGCGGCGATGCGGATAGCGGCTGGGGCATTTATTCCGACAATTTCGAAGCAGCCTTGAAGACGCAAACGGGCCATTATGAATACCGGTTCCTCATGACGGCAAACACAAATGCCAAAGCTCGCGTGGAATTCAATCTCGGTCAAAATACGAATGACGTGTGGATCGGCAACGTTCGTCTGGAAGCTATTGATTCCTTGAACGAGCCTGGTGCCGCGAAGCAGCCGCTTAACAACGGCAACCATGTGTATAACGGGGGCTTCGATCTTGGCACTATGGACCGTCTGCTCTATTGGAATGCGCTTGCGGCGGATTCTGCGGTCGCAACGGTCAGCGTTGATCCCATGACGCGCAAGCTTCGTGCCGTCATTTCGAACGGCGGCGCAAACGAAGCTAGCGTGCGGTTGGTTCAGGAGGGGATTAATCTTCTCCAGAAAGATACGTACGAGCTTACCTTTGATGCTCAATCTTCGGAGGCCAGTCCAATCGGCGTCCAGCTTGCGAGCAAGGACGGCGATATGATTTATAGCGGTCCTCATGGTATTTCGTTAACGGCGGACAATAAGAACTATAAGGTTACGTTTACGATGCCTGAAGGCGTAACGGATGAAGAGGCACAGCTGGTCTTTTTGCTCGGAGGAAGCGCGAGTACTGTGCAGCTGGACAATATTCAGCTCGTTCGCACGACAAATCTAAATGTGGATTTCACGGGTGTCGATTTGTTCCCGCTCCAGAACGGCGACTTCTCTTATGCGCTGAACGGCTGGGAACCGTTCACGCAAGGCGGCGCGGCCGTCTTTGCCGAAGACAATGGCGCAGCCAAAATTGCGGTAACGAACGTTGGCGGGGAAGCTTGGAACGTCATGCTCAATCAGTCAGAGCTAAACTTGACGAAAGGGCTAACGTATACGCTCTCCTTTGATGCGAGATCAACCGTCGGGCGCGATATCGAAGCGGCTCTCGAAAACGCAGGTTATACGAGACGGTTTTACACCGGTCCCCTCATGCTGACGAATACGATGCAGCATTTTGAATTTTCATTCAAGATGGGGGCAGACGATAAAGTCGCCTTGAAATTCCTGCTTGGCAAAACGGCTCGGAGCGCAACGAGTCCTCACGATATTTTTATAGATAACGTGGTGCTTGAGGTTAAGGATGCTCCAGTGCTTAGGCCTCCGACACTCATTCCGGATTCGGCTGCGAATCGGGTCGGCGAAGCGGTGGAATTACGTTTCACCGATCATGAAGGATGGCGAACGGCCATCGCCGCGATTGAAGCAAACGGTGCCGTAATTGCCGAAGGGCAGTATATGATCAAGCCTGGTGCTATCTTGATCGACCAGTCGGTATTTACGAGCGATCGAACTTACTTGATTAAGATCAAAGCAGAGGGCTTCGGCGATTCCGACGTCAACCAAGTCATATTTCCGGCTGATGGCAACCTCGTACTGAATGGCAGTATGTCAAACGGGATGGCAAGCTGGGAGCATTGGTTCGGAGACGGAGGAGATTCGAAGGTTGAGATGAAGGACGGGGCTGCGCGAGTTGATGTTTATTACAATGGAGGCATGCACCCCGAATGGAAAGTGCCGGTCGGCTGGTCCACTCAATTCATACAGAGCGGCATTAAGCTAACGGCCGGAAAGGTCTACGAGCTTAGCTTTCAGGCATGGTCGGCAGCAGAACTTCCAGCTCCAGGTCCGTTTGACCGTCCGATTGCTCTCGAACTAGGCGGCTATAACAATAATCAATCGGTCCTTTTCAATATCACCGGCGATCAGCAAGCCGTGTACAAAAAAAGTCTCTTACCAACGAGCGATGTAAATCTAACGCTTAAGTTTCTGCTTGGAAACGTCGTGAACGGAGCCTTCGTAACACCAGACGGCGAGCATGTTATCTATATAGATAACGTAGCGATTCGCGAGGTTGCTGCTCCGCCAGTTCTAGTTGCAGACTCTTCGGACAACAAGGTCGGTCAGCCGATCGAGCTTGGATTCGTTGATTCGCCTGCATGGCGTGCGGCGATCACAATGCTAACGATTGACGGCGTAGCCGCGGATGGCGGCAGTTATTCGGTAGAAGCGGGCAAAATCAAGCTAAATGCCGCTTTATTTCCCGCGATCAAAACGTACGCAATCGCCATTGCAGCAGCTGGCTACGGGATCGGCGAGGTACAGCAGCAGGTGAAGACCGCTGCGGCAAACGTGGCTCTTCATAAAGCGGCGACAGCCTCAACCGGGCCGCAGCCTGCTGCCAATGCCGTTGATGGAAACAGCAATTCTAGATGGGAATCCGCCGTTTCCGATCCGCAGTGGATAGCCATTGATTTGGGTGCCCTTTATTCGCTGGAGAGCGCAGCGCTAAGCTGGGAAGGTGCTTTTGGCAAAGCCTATAAGCTTCAAGTGTCCTCGGCAGCGGTCCCAGGCGAGAATGACTGGACTGACGTATTTGCTGAAGTCGCGGGAAACGGTGGCGTTGACCCCATTGCCTTGAAGGGGGAAGAGGCGAGACATATCCGAATGCTGGGCAGCGCACGCGGGACGCCTTACGGTTATTCCTTGTGGGAGTTCGAGGTATACGGCACGTGGGTGAGCGGCGGTTCAGGCAGTGGTACGGATCCGGAACCAGAGCCGGAACCGGAACATGGGACGAATCTGGCACTGAACAAACAAGCCTTTGCATCCAGCTTTAATGATGTTTTTCCTGCGAATTTGCTAACGGACGGGGACGCGGGCACCAGGTGGGAAGCGAAGTGGAGCGACAATGCGACTGCTCCTTACAACGCCGAGTGGGTTTACATTGACTTGAATCAAACATATGACGTAAGCAAAATCGTATTGGTGTGGGAAGCTGCTTACGGAAAAGCTGCGGTTATCCAGGTAGCGGCAGCAGGGAGCGATTTGTCTGCCGAAAGCGCGGATTGGCAATCCGTGCTTTCGCTGAACCGGAGCCTGAGCGCTGCCGAGTACACGGAAGCCGTAACGCTTGAGAGCAGCACGGCAGCCCGGTATGTGCGCGTTTTGATTACGGATAAAGCCATGCCGCCGTACGGACCATCGCTTTACGAAATTGAGATTTATGAATAGCAGATGATTATGCTTCCTTGATTTTTAAGATAAAGAGCGTAACCGCGCAGAGCTTGCTCTGTGTCGGTTCGCTCTTTTGTCGTTCTATAACCTGTAGATGATGGATGATAAGCATGTATCAATCCATTAATGATGATTTAATGAAGATTTTAAATAAATATTGCGACATATATAAATATATGATACATATTAAATAACGGAAATGACTTCAACATGTACGCTAATGATCTGTTCCGTCATATGAGAGTAGAGGGAGACTGGATGACATGGAGAGAGAATTGGCATTAGAGCTTGTGAGGGTAACGGAGCTTGCGGCACTCGCATCGGCACCGTGGATGGGGAGAGGCGATAAGAATAGCGCGGACGGCGCGGCGACTTCCGCCATGCGTTACATGTTTGATTCGGTATCCATTCGCGGCACGGTTGTCATTGGCGAAGGGGAAATGGACGAAGCGCCGATGCTTTATATCGGCGAGGAAGTAGGCAGCTTGAACGGACCGGAGGTTGACGTAGCCGTAGATCCGCTTGAAGGCACCGAAATAGTCGCGAAGGGTCTAAACAACGCGATGTCCGTCTTGGCAGTGGCAGGGAAAGGCCAACTGCTCCACGCACCGGATATGTATATGGAGAAGCTGGCTTTCGGTCCTGCTTTAGTCGGGAAATTGTCTATTACCGATCCAATGGACGTGACGCTGCGGAAAGCGGCGGATGCATTAAATAAAAAGGTTTCGGATTTAACGGTCATGATACTGGACAGAACGCGCCATGAATCTATCGTAAAGGTGCTGCGCAAGGTCGGCGTACGCATCAAATTTCTTTCGGACGGCGATGTTGCGGGAGCTATGGCCCCTGCATTCCCTGAGGCGGGTATTGATTTGTATGTGGGCTCCGGCGGAGCTCCTGAGGGTGTCATTGCCGCTGCGGCGCTGAAGTGCTTGGGAGGCGAGCTGCAAGCGCGGTTGATGCCTGCCGACGGCAACGAATATAATCGCTGCGTTCAAATGGGGATCGAGGATCCGTACCGCGTTCTGACGATGGAGGATATGATCGGTACGGGAGACGTGTATTTTGCGGCAACAGGCGTGACGCCGGGCGAGTTTCTAGGCGGGGTTCAATATTTCCCGGACCAGCGGGCAGAGACGCATTCCATTGTCATGCGTGCGAAGACCAAAACCGTTCGTTTCGTTCGCGCGCTGCATTACTTGCCAAACAAGTCATTTCTAAACAGCGGCAAGTAAAGGAAGAAACGTATTCATTCGTTTTCCAGCACTAAGAAAGTAAATGCCTGCTCCTTATCCTGCTGCATATGCGCGGGGATGAGGAGCTTTTGGTTCGCAACCAGTAACACGTCTCCCGGCATGCTGGCTCAAAATAGAGAAAGCCAGCATGCCGGGAGACGTGCTGGCTTTAGCTTATGAGTCCTGGTTATGGCTAACGCATGCGGTTCAACAGCAGGTGGTTAGCTGCCGCCGGGAATGAATTTTTTCAGCCAGCTTCCAAAGCTTGCCGGATTTCGGCTCTGGATAAGCACGACCCCCTCGCCCCGAAATCGGCAAACGAGACCTTCACCGCTCGTAATGCTGGAGAGCCAGCCTTTGGACGCTTTTTCGATCGTGTAGTTCATGTAGCCCGGCCACGCAACCAAATGACCGTTATCAATGATGACTTCTTCTCCCGGCGCTAAGTTAAGCGCATGGATAGCGCCATAGGAGGAGAGAAAAACGGTGCCTTTCCCGCTGATTTCCACGATAAAAAAACCTTCGCCAGACAAAAGTCCCCTGCCTAGGTTTTGCATCTTGGTATTGACCTCAATGCCGCTTGTACCGGCCAGAAAGCCATCCTTCTGCACATAAAGCTTGTATGAGCCATCCAGCTCAATCGCTTCGATATCGCCGAGTGAAGGAGGAGCAAGGTGAACTTCACCTTGTCCCCTGTTTGCCGTCATTTCCTGAAAGAAGAACGTTTCCCCGCTTAGCATTCTGCCGAGTCCGCGCATAAAGCCGCCATCCGTCGTGCCTTTGAGATCGATGCTCGGCGACATGGAGACCATTGCCCCCATCTCAGCCTTTACGCTTTCCCCTGGATTAAGCTTAACCTTCAGCATGGCAAAAGCGCCTTTGTAGAATATATCGTAGTTCATGTAGGGAACCTCCTAAAGGTTTTGCGAAGCAAAATCCAACATCGAAAGCATATGCTTAGGTTTTGCGAAGCAAAATCCAACATCGAAAGCATATGCTTAGGTTTTGCGAAGCAAAATCCGGCTTCGAAATCCCGGTTTAATCGAGGGGCGGCTGCGTTACGCCCTCTCGCTCCGCTTGCCTGCGGTGAGCGATCCGGCTGGCGGCCGATGCGGCGATTGCGCCGACGATGTCGTCTAGAAACGTATGGATTTCCCCGTCGCTTTTGTCATTCAGCTTAACCAATATGCCCGGTTTGAGCTTGTCGACATATCCGAAGTTCGTAAAACCGATGCTGCCGTAGACATTGACGATCGACAATGCCAATATCTCATCGCATCCATAAAGGCTTTCATCATGCTTGATCATATCTTGAAGCGGAGCCATGAGCTTGCCTTCCTCTGCAAGGATGTCGAGCTGTATGCCCGTCAATACGGCATTCTGAACCTCCCGCTTGGACAGGACGGCGTCGACATGAACGATGCAATCCTCAGGCGTCAGGTCAGGGAAATAATCCTTTTGCAGGAAATGCACGAGCTCGGCGATCGCCATCTTTGTTACACCGCGCTTGATGAGCCATTCGTCTGTAGCCTCTGCCACTTTGCGGCTATTAAGGCTATAAATTTCGGGATTGGACATGTTTTTGTTCCCCCTTAGGATTTTATGGACAAAACTGGTCTAAAAAAGGGAAGGGCTCGTATACATAGTACTACAAATAAGGAGTTGTACAAAGCCGCCAGGCAAAACTCGATTAGGGAGGAAAGGTCAATATGATTCAAAAAAGATGGATTAGGGGTGCCGTACTTTCAGGAGTTCTCGTGTTGCCGATTCTTACATCCGGTTGCGGATTATTTTCTCAGGAGACAAGCCAGTCAATCGACCCGCCGCAGATTGAGGTTAAAGACGGGGTAGACAATGCTGAAACCGGACAGGCAGTCGTTGGAGGAGAAACGCAGATGACGGTATACCTCGAGGATCGGAACGGCTACTTGGCGCCGATCTCTCTGCAGACTACGCTTGGCGCTAACGAACAAGCAGGTCAGAAGGCGCTTGAGATGATGGTCGAGAATGGCGCGTATGCCAGCCAGCTTCCGGAGGATTTCCGCGCCGTCATCCCGCAGGGCACGCAAATTATGTCTTACAAATTCGATAAAGAGCAAAAGCTGGCAACGGTCGAATTCTCTGAGCCTTTCGCCGATTATAACGCACAGGATGAGCGCACGATCGTAGAAGCCATTACATGGACGCTGACGGCCATGACAGGCATTGAGGGCGTCGAGATCTGGTATGAAGGCGCCAAGCTGCCGGAAATGCCGGTAGACGGCTATCCGCTGGATGAGAAGCTTACGCGGGCGGTAGGCATTAATATCGAAGCGGCTGAAGGCGTCAATTATGGACAGTCGACGCCGGTCACGCTTTATTTCTCCGCTCAAACCTTGAACGATGAGCAATACTACGTACCGGTCACGCGGCTAGTCGCCCGCTCTTCGGATCCTGCCAAGGCAGCGCTCGAGCAGCTGATATCCGGACCGCTTAACAAAAAAGAGCTGACCAGCGTGATTCTTCCTGACGTACTCGTGAACGACATCGTTCGGGAAGGGAACACGGTGACCGTCGATTTGAAGGACGAGGCGTATCAAGAAGGACAGAAGCTGCCGACTGAGATGCTGCAAGCTCTCGTGCTCTCGGTCACTGAAAGCACTGGCGCGGCTGCCGTTCAGATTAAAGTGAATGGGGAAGCGAACATCGTGGACATGAAGGACCAATCCTACAGTGAGCCGGTAAGCCGCCCGCATCACGTTAACGCCATTAAGTCATAATTAAGCTATGATTGCATAATTAGACTGAAGAGGCTGACACAAAAGAGGGTCGCTCCCTGAAGAAGCAGCTCACGCAATCGAAAATAAGAAGAAATTCGCATTAAACAAGCGTTGCAGAGAAGCCCTCTGCAACGCTTGTTTTTGATTTTGGTCCCTTGCTGATTTATTTAGAAAAAGATGGTAAACGGAGCATGTAAATGATTCTGGAGAAGCGTCAGCGTTCGTTTTTGTGAGGGAATTCCAACCTTTTCAAGTTGATTCAAAGGAATCCCTGAGCAATGACGATCGGAAGAACATTTAAATGTGCAGTTTATGTTCAGTTTGCGGTTTCCCCTAAATGACAATGTGTATATTGCATTTGTAAACGGAGCATTTAAATGATTCTGGAGAAGCGTCAGCGTTCGTTTTTGTAAAGGGATTAGGGCCTATCCTCGTTGATTCAAAGTTATTCCTGAGTAATGGCGTTCGGAAGAATATTTAAAAGTGCAGTTTATGTTCAGTTTGCGGTTTCCGCTAAATAACAACGGTTATATTGCATTTGTAAACGGAGCATTTAAATGATTCTGGAGAAGCGTCAGCGTTCGTTTTTGTGAAGGGATTCCAACCTTTTCAAGTTGATTCAAAGGAATCCCTGAGCAATGGCGATCGGAAGAACATTTAAATGTGCAGTTTATGTTCAGTTTGGCGTTACAAAGGAATCCCAGAACAATGGCGATCGGAAGAACATTTAAATGTGCAGTTTATGTGCAGTTTGCCGTTTAAGCTGAATAATAAAGATATTACATCGTCAAACTACTGACTTATGGGACAGCCCCTTTTTGTATTTTAATTAGGCTCGTAGGCCAACGGCAGCACTTGGATATCTTTTTCGCGGGCGCGGATGCAATTCAAAGGTTACTTTGTTAGAATAGGAAAGATTGTACGATGGAATCCAAGGATTATCTAAACTATATTACGCATGACTCAGGAGGAAATAACAATGAGAAACGACGGTCGGCAACCGAACCAGCTTCGGCCGGTAACCATAACGACAGGCGTCAACAAATATGCAGAAGGGTCCGTGCTTATTGAGGTCGGAGAAACGAAGGTGATTTGTACGGCCAGCGTAGAGGACCGGGTTCCGCCTTTTATGAAGGGGCAAGGTAAAGGCTGGATTAATGCCGAGTATGCCATGCTGCCGCGGGCAACGCATTCACGCAACATCCGCGAGGCAGCCAAAGGCAAGCTTACGGGACGGACAATGGAAATACAGCGTCTCATCGGACGCGCGCTGCGTTCGGTCGTAGATTTGCAAGCACTCGGCGAACGTACGATTACGCTGGATTGCGACGTTATCCAAGCCGATGGAGGAACGCGTACGACTTCGATTACCGGAGCATTCATTGCGCTAACGATTGCAGTGAACAAAATTTCGGAGAAGGTCCAGTTCGCCAAATACCCCATTACTGATTTCTTGGCTTCGGTAAGCGTTGGCGTAATTCAGGAGAAAGCGATGCTGGACCTGAATTACGAAGAGGACTCCAAGGCAAAGGTCGACATGAATGTCGTCATGACTGGCAATGGGAAATTCGTAGAGGTGCAGGGCACTGGCGAGGATGCGCCGTTCTCCCGTGAAGAGCTTAATCAGCTGCTTGCTCTCGGAGAAGCGGGCATAGTGGAGTTGATCGGCAAGCAGCGCGAGATTCTTGGGCCATTGGCTGCTCGTATTGGAGGCTAACCGTTATGTCAAAGCAACAGCTGCTTCTGCATGAGAAGATTGTGGTGGCTACCAAAAATGCGGGCAAGGTAAAGGAATTCGCGCATGCGCTTCAGAAGCTTGGCAAGGAAACGCTAAGTTTGCATGATTACCCGCAGATTCCCGATATTGTGGAGGACGGCGACACATTTGCGGCTAACGCGCGCATCAAAGCCAAGACGACCGGCGACACGCTTGGCGTGCCTGTGCTGGCTGATGATTCAGGCCTACGCGTAACGGCGCTTAACGGCGCTCCCGGCGTGTATTCGGCGCGTTATGCGGGAGAGCATGCATCGGACGGAGACAATAACGAGAAGCTTGTACGCGAGCTTAAACGATTGCATCAGCAAGGCAGCTTGCCGGAACTCGGCAGGCTCGATGACGGCTCACAGCTGCTTAGCGAGGCTCAATTCGTTTGCGCGCTAGCGCTGTATGATCCGGCGACCGGGCTGTTTATTGAAGCAGAAGGAACGGTAGACGGCGTGATAACGGACAAACCACATGGCGATGGCGGGTTTGGCTATGATCCTTTGTTTTGGTTGCCTCGTTTAAACCGCGGAATGGCTGAGCTGACGAAAGAAGAAAAACAGCAAATCAGCCACCGCGGCGAAGCGCTGAGAGTGCTGCTTCCCCAATTGGAGCAGGCGTAAGACTCGAACCAATGAAACACCCCCAGCAGCAAGAATGCCGTTGAATAGGCATCCCAGCAGCCGGGGGTGTTTGATTTTGTTTGCTAAGAGAGCAGAGCGTACGGTTAACCGATGACAACTTTATATTGCTTCAGCCAGAGGTTCACTTGGTACAAGTACGCGAACAGCTGGGGGCCTGACATGAGCTGACCGAACCATGGGATATTCGACTTTGCGGAATCCGATTCGGCAAGCTCCCTAACCTTTGCGACATTAATGAGAGGAAGCAGCGGAGAAGCCGGATCATTCAGTACGTCCAGCAGAAGGCCTTTGACCGCCGCCAAATAATTGGGGTTATGCGTTTTAGGGTAAGGACTCTTTTTACGGGTCAATACGTCGTCGGGAAGAACGCCGCGCAGCGCCTTCCGCAAAATGCCTTTTTCCCGGTCGCCGGACGTCTTGATTTCCCAAGGGATGTTCCATACATATTCGACGAGCCGATGATCGCAGAAAGGCACCCTCACCTCAAGTCCAGCCGCCATGCTCATGCGATCCTTGCGATCGAGAAGCGTTGGCATGAAGCGGGTAATATTCAAGTAAGACATTTGGCGCATTTTGCGCAGCTGCTCGTTTTCTCCGTCAAGATGGGGGACTTCCCCGATTGCTTGCGCATATCGGTCTCCGATATAGTCGATTGGCTTGATCCAGGCTGCGACGTCCGGGGCAAGCAGGTCAGCGCGCATGGCTGAGGCGAGCGACCAAGGGAACGTGTTGGCATTAAGCGCCTCCTCGCGATGGAACCACGGATATCCTCCGAAAATTTCGTCAGCTGCTTCCCCGGATATCGCGACCGTCGCATCCTTTTTAATCTCATGGCAGAAGAGCAGCAGCGAGGCATCGACGTCTGCCATCCCGGGCAGATCCCGTGCGAGAGTAGCTGCTTTCAAGGCGTTGACCAGCTCCGGGGTATCGAATTGGATCGGGTGATGGATGGTTCCGAGATGTGTAGTCATCCTCTCGATCCATGGCGCATCGCTGTTGGGTTGGAAGGCATGCGCCTTGAAATGCTTGTCATTATCCGTGTAATCGACCGAATAGGTATGCACGTTCCCTTGCCCGTTTTCATTGTAGTATTGGACGGCAAGAGTTGTTAATGCGCTGGAATCGAGACCCCCGGATAGAAGCGTGCATACGGGGACGTCTGATACGAGCTGGCGCTCGACGGTATCCTTCAACAGTTCTTTTACCTGCTCTGCCGTTTCCTCGATGCTCTGCGCATGCGGAGAGCTCTCAAGCTGCCAATACGTAACGGTCTTGACGCCGGAGTGATTGACCGTCATGCAGCGGCCGGGCCTAAGCTCGCTAATTTGTTTATATACACCGTGGCCGGGGGTTCGCGCAGGACCGAGAATGAATATTTCGGCAAGACCTTCCGCGCCGACCTCAGGCTTCACAGCAGGATGCGCTAATATGCACTTTTGTTCCGATCCGAATATGAACAAACCATCCTGTACGCTATAGAACAAAGGTTTTACGCCAAGCCGGTCACGCGCGAGAAATAATTCCTGTTCAGCAACGTTCCATATCGCAAATGCGAAAATCCCATTAAAACGCTCCACGCAAGCTTTGCCCCATTCCATATAGGCAACCAGCAGTACTTCTGTATCGCAATTTGTCGTAAAAGCTCTACCTCTGCCCTCAAGCTCCTTGCGAAGCTCAGGTGCATTGTACAATTCCCCGTTATAGACAACGACATATTTGTCATCGCCGGTATGGCGTATCATTGGCTGTGCGCCGTTCTCCGGGTCAATGACGGATAATCGGCGGTGGCCTAAAGCGCAATGCGCCGATATCCACGTACCGGAAGCGTCGGGACCGCGCGGTGCAAGGGTGTCGGTCATCTTCTCTAAGCTTTCGCTTTGCTTAGTCAGATCACGGTTCCAATCGATCCAGCCCGTAATTCCACACATCGATCTCATTCCTCTCTTTTGCTGGTCTCAAATTAGCGATAATATCAGTTATATGCAGAAAAAGGGATAAAATGTCTGTCCGATGGGGGATGCTAGAGGTGTCTGTATAAAGCCTAGATACAAAAAAAGGAGCGTGTGAGACGTGGTTGATATGGAAGCAGGCGGAGTGGAGCGCAAGAGCTATTATGTATCCGTTCAGGCGGGGCAAATATTAGAGGATCCGCAAGCGGCGGCTTACGAGCTTGAAGTCAGCCTGAGCGAGGAGGAGCATATCAAGCTGCGGGAGCTGTTTGACGAGCTGTCCAGCATGGATGAGGCAGAGATGTTCCATTTCTCCCATTCGCCGTTTGGATCGGCGAGCGACAGCGAAATTAACGGGGGATATGACGACCTTATCCAACGAATTTACAAAAATCTGCATGCGCATGGAACCGAAACGACGAAGCGCCATATTGAATCGATGCAGCTGTTATAGGCGGGTATAAGCAGTCCGGCCGCTGGCGAGAGGCAGTCGGACTATTGAACGAAGATGAATAGAAGCCTTGCATTGTTGAAGCATGATCCTGTTCTATTAAAATCAAACAAAAAATGATATACTTCTACAAAAATAGTGGAGGTTTATCGCTTTGCAAAAGTTGGTTTTTTTCGTGGGAGTAGCAGGCACAGGCAAGACAACGGTAGCGAGGAAGCTGGCAGATCGCATTCCAGCGGCATTTCTGGATCGTGATACGATCGGGGGCAGATTTGTCGAAGCAATACTCGAGCTTAACGGACTAGACAAACGGGATCGCGATTCGGAGTATTACAAGAAGCATTTGCGCGATTTGGAATATGACACGGCGAAGGATGTATGTATCGAGAATCTCGCTGCGGGGCAAAACGTGTTTATGATCTCCCCGTTTACGGCGGAGCTCAAAAATAAGCAATGGATCGAAGAGGTCGTTGAATCGGCGGGCTTGTCGCTCCAAACGGTAGACATAAAGGTTGTGGTCGTGACGCTTCAGGATATGGAGCTGCAAAAGAATCGAATTATCGGGCGGCAGACGGAGCGTGACCAGTGGAAGCTGGACAACTGGGGCGACTTTGAGAAGCGCATTGAATTCGTACCGCAGATCAATTGGGATATCCCGAGCTCTTCCATTCTTATTTTTGACAATAGCGGCGAGCTGACAGCGGAGAAATCAGAGCAATTATACCATTTCGTTAGCGAGAAGAAAGCAACGATGACTGCATAGATGCTTGTTGATACCGATTCAAACGCAGGGGTGTTCCAAAGGATAATGTCCTTCAGGAACACCCTTTTTTATTGTAGTTTGCCAGGCATGCTTGGACTTCGAGCCGACAGGAGTATAGAACTACCCACCACTGCCAGAAGCAATTGCCCCGCCGCCCGTTAGAGGTGTCCATTCTAAATGGCCTTACAATACAGGGTTGTTCCAGCGGCAGCAACGGTGAAAAGACTGCTTCTCGCTTTTTACGGTTGAGGGCAGCCTTTGCCAAATCAAATATGTGGTTCACTCTATAGAAACAGCAATGCATAGGGTCCATGGAATGGCCCTATGCAATATAGTTCTAAGAAATGAAGCAGTCCGAACGCATGGAGGTTACGTCATGACTATTTTATTCATAGAAATTAGTAACCGCCGAAACCAAAGCCAGTACCGCGAGAGATAATTACCAGCAAAATGAACAATACAAGGATAAAACCGATACTGTTGGCACCACCGACATAACCACCCATTAAACATCCACCTCCCAGCAACTTGAGTACAGTTTAGATTATGCGAGGACGGCGGTCGGTGTTTGGGTGTTTGTGATGTAATGATATTGGCCTATCGGCTTTGCCATGGCCTATACTTGAATGATGCGGCATGTTTCATGCGTGTAAAAAAAGTGTAAAATGAAAGGAAGGCGGACAGGCGATGGCAGAAGCTGTACATAAAAAAAGCCGCAAATCCTTTGAAAACGAAAGGAATTGCAGCTTTGTATTAAAGCAAGATTCAATTTGTTGTTAATGGCGTCCCGGAAGAGATTCGAACTCCCGACCGACGCCTTAGAAGGGCGTTGCTCTATCCAGCTGAGCTACCGGGACACAAGCAATAATATATCATAAGAGAATATTTTATTGCAAGCTTTATTTTGTTTTTTTGCTTTTTTAGATGGAAATCGGTTAAAAACCCTTAAGAAAACGACATTTGTTTTTTCTTTTGATTGTACATGGTATAATCGAACGCAAGATTGTACGTATGAACAAACGGCGTGACCATAAGGCGGTGTTATCATTACAACTCCCAATGACGCACAAAGCGACAACAAGGACAACGTTTATTTGTTCCCTAGCATGCTGGACCATTATCAGGTACAGTTAACCCGTATGCTAGAAGCGGAGCAATACGGGGAGGCCAAGGAGTTGCTGCGGTTTTTGCTGCAATGCCAGGGCGAGGACGCGCGCCATTATGAAGAGTGGGACAGTCTTCTGACATGGCTCGATATGGCTTTCCCTGAGGATGGGAATGCAGAAGACGGTGCGGGATTTATTGCAGCCAAACGGGAAAAGGAAGAGGATGAAGCTACGATACGCGAGCAGCTTCTCAATCCTCCTGACCAGGATGAAGCTTATGTAAATCAAGTGCTCTACATCATGCAGAATCATCCGATGATCGATCAGCAGATTCTTGCCCTTGAACGCGCAGCCTATATTCAGGCGCCGGACATGGACGAGACGATCAAAAATTGGCTGGTCACCCAGCAGGTTCATCCGGTTGTGCAGTTCAAGGCGCTGCAATGCTTGAGGAAGCGCGGGGCGACAGGCACGATTACGCTGGAGAGGCTCGGAGAAACGACTGAGCTTGACCTGGAGGTTATACCGCTTTCTATGGACGAGTTTCCGAATCCGATCATCCGGATATTGGAGCGAACCGAGCAGGTTGCCGAGGTCGATGATCCGACATTGCCGCATTTCGCAAGAGAATTATGGAAGGAAAGTTTGCAATTTTTGTATGGTACGGCTGCATATCATTGGATGCTGAGAGACGATGACGATACGGTGGATTATTTCGCTGCTGCGCTGCATTTGACGCTGCTTCTCACTGTATACGGCTCGGCGAACGATGACGATATTCGTGATACATACGGCATTACCGAAGGCTTGAGATTCCGTTATGAGCAAGCTTGCAAGGCATTAAGACAGGTTGCTGTGCTGCAGCAATCCGGAGATGATGAACCAGAGTCTTGATAATCTGGCCCAGCTTGTTTATAATAGAATGGTTTATGAAACGTGATAACTACTGATGCATGAGCATTTTCGGAGGGGAAGGCATAAAATGAAAGCAACTTGGGAAAAAATAGACAAGAACATCGTGTCGATCGACGTGGAGGTTGAAGCGGAGAAAGTCACTGTCGCTCTTGATCAAGCATTTAAGAAAGTCGTTCAAAAAGTAAACGTACCTGGATTCCGTAAAGGTAAAGTGCCGCGCGGCATTTTCGAATCCCGTTTTGGAATTGAAAGCCTGTACCAGGATGCAATCGACATCCTGCTGCCTGACGCTTATTCCGAAGCAGTAAGCGAGCACAATCTTGAGCCGGTTGACCGTCCTGAGATTGATGTTGAGCAATTCGCTAAAGGCGAAACGTTCAAGTTCAAAGCAAAAGTCATCGTTAAGCCTGAAGTTACGCTTGGCGAATACAAAGGCCTAGAAGTTGAAACGGCTGTAGCTGAAGTTACCGAAGAAGAAATTGCTGCTGAGCTAGAGCGTCTTCAACAACGTCATGCTGAGCTTTCCGTAGTTGAAGAAGGCGCTGCGCAGAACGGCGATATCACTGTCATCGATTTCGACGGCTATGTAGACGGCGAAGCATTCGAAGGCGGAGCAGGCGAGCGTTATTCGCTTGAGCTTGGTTCGAATTCCTTTATCCCAGGCTTCGAGGAGCAAGTCGTAGGCATGCAAATCGGCGATTTCAAGGATGTTGATGTAACATTCCCTGAGACTTACCACGCAGAGCACCTTGCAGGCAAGCCGGCAGTGTTCAAAGTGAAGCTTCACGAAATCAAACGCAAGAGCCTTCCGGCTCTAGACGATGAGTTTGCCAAAGATGTCAGCGAATTCGATACGCTTGAAGAGTACAAGCAGGATCTTGTTAGCAAGCTTCAAGAGCGTAAAGTTCAAGAAGGCGAGCAAGCTCGCGAAGTTGCCGTTGTAGATAAAGCAACAGCAGCAGCAGAAGTTGAAATTCCTGAGCCGATGATCGTTTCCGAAACGGACTACATGATCAAGGATTTCGAAAACCGTCTCAAAATGCAAGGCATGAACATGGATCTTTACTTCCAGTTCTCCGGCCAAAATGAATCCGTGCTTCGCGAGCAAATGCGTACAGACGCTGAAAAACGCGTTCTAAACAACCTTGTGCTTGACGCGATTGCCAAAGCTGAAGGCATTGCAGCTAACGACGAGGATTTAAATGAAGAGCTAGAGAAGCTATCCAAATCGTACAACCGTCCTTCCGAAGAGCTGCGTGAAATCTTCTCGAAAAACGGTAACCTTAACAGCCTTCAAGAAGATATTGCGCTTCGCAAAACAATCAAATTCTTGCTTGAAAACAGCAAAGCTGTTTAATAAGCCACATACGTATAACTGAATAAAAAGCTTCACTCAGGATAAGGCACGTCATTGGTACGTGCCTTATTTTGACCCTACATATGAAATTGTGCTTGCTCTGGAGGCTAATCTCCGTACATATCGAACGGACGTCGTCGTATAATGTATAAGTGGAAAAATGACATCATTACGACTACGTGTTACAATAAGTAAGTAACCAAAGTCATAAACGAAAAGAGGTTGGTCGCATGAATCTGGTACCGATCGTAGTCGAACAAACGAATCGCGGGGAGCGTTCTTACGATATTTACTCCCGTCTACTGAAGGACCGCATTATTTTCCTTGGGAGCGCAATCGATGATGATGTTGCAAACTCCATCATTGCACAGCTGCTGTTTCTGGCGGCCGACGACCCAGAGAAAGACATACATCTGTACATTAACTCTCCCGGCGGCTCCGTGACTGCGGGAATGGGTATTTTTGATACGATGCAATATATTAAGCCTGAGGTATCCACCATTTGCATGGGGATGGCAGCCAGCATGGGTTCGCTTCTGCTTACTGCGGGAGCTAAAGGCAAGCGCTTTGCGCTTCCTAATGCTGAAGTAATGATTCACCAACCGCTCGGCGGCGTACGCGGCCAGGCGTCGGATATTAAAATCCATGCGGATTGGATTTTGAAAACGAAGCAGAAGCTAAACCAAATTTATGTAGATCGCACCGGACAGCCATATGAGAAAATCGACCGCGATACCGACCGTGACAATTTCATGAGCGCGGAAGAGGCTCTTGCCTACGGTTTGATTGACAAGGTGATTACAGCACCGGTATCGACGATTTAATCGAAGGGGTGATTACATGTTTAAATTCAACGACGAAAAAGGCCAGTTGAAATGTTCATTCTGCGGCAAATCGCAGGATCAAGTACGTAAATTGGTTGCCGGTCCCGGCGTCTATATATGCGACGAGTGTATCGAGCTGTGCACTGAAATTGTTGAGGAAGAACTCGGCAATGAGGAAGAGCTTGATCTTAAGGATATTCCGAAACCGAAAGATATCCGGGCCATCCTGGATTCTTATGTCATCGGTCAAGAGTTTGCGAAAAAATCGTTGTCTGTAGCGGTTTACAACCATTACAAACGGATTAATTCCGGCAGCAAGATCGAAGACGTCGAGCTGCAAAAGAGCAATATTTTGCTGTTAGGTCCTACGGGATCCGGTAAAACCCTGCTTGCGCAAACGATGGCGAAAATTTTGAATGTGCCGTTTGCGATTGCGGACGCAACTTCGCTTACGGAAGCGGGATATGTCGGCGAGGACGTTGAGAATATATTGCTTAAGCTCATTCAGGCTGCGGATTACGATGTAGAGAAGGCGGAACGCGGCATTATCTACATCGATGAGATTGATAAAGTAGCCCGCAAATCAGAGAACCCGTCGATTACCCGCGACGTATCTGGCGAAGGCGTACAGCAAGCCCTTCTCAAAATTTTGGAAGGCACGGTTGCCTCTGTTCCACCGCAAGGCGGTCGGAAGCATCCGCACCAAGAATTCATCCAAATCGATACAACGAACATTTTGTTCATTTGCGGCGGTGCGTTTGACGGCCTCGAGTCTTTGATCAAACGTCGTATCGGCAAGAAAGTGATCGGCTTCAGCTCGACTGGCGAGCTGCAGAAGGATTTGAAGGCAGGCGAATACTTAACGATGGTATTGCCGGAAGATTTGCTGAAATTCGGTCTTATTCCGGAGTTCGTAGGTCGGTTGCCGATCATTTCCACGCTTGAACCGCTTGATGAGCCTGCTCTCGTTCGGATTTTGTCCGAACCAAAGAATGCGCTTGTGAAGCAGTACCAGAAGCTGCTTGAAATGGATAACGTGAAGCTTGATTTCGAGCCTGCTGCGCTTGATGCCATTGCAAAGGAAGCGATCAAACGCAACACCGGAGCTCGTGGCTTGCGTGCCATTATTGAGAGCATCATGCTTGAAGTCATGTATGAAGTGCCTTCGCGAGATGATCTGAGCACTTGTCTGATTACTGAGCAAACGGTGCAAGAGAAAATTATGCCGGAGCTTACTGCTAAGAAAAGCAAGAAGAAGGAAGAGAGCGCGTAAGCTAGCGTTCAAATAGATGGGCTGTGAGTTTGGGCGATATGCTGGGCTTGCAGTCCAACTGCGTAACGAGCGTTTGTCGCCAATGACGGCTTTGCCGATTACGCTTGACTACCGTCATTGTTTCCACCCAGCCGCGCGGCGTCATTGCCGCCAGTCAAAGGGTGGACTTTGACGTTCATGGGAGAGATTAGCTTATGTATTTGCGTCAGGATACAGTGGCGGTTAAAGTCGGTAATCTAACGATTGGCGGCAGTAACGAGGTCATTATTCAAAGTATGTGTACAACGAAGACAGCTGACGTCGAAGCGACTGTTGCGGAGATTTTGGGACTGGAAGAGGCGGGCTGCCAGCTTGTCCGAGTTACGGTCAATAACAAAGAAGCAGCTGAAGCAATCAAGGAAATCAAAAAACGCATTCATATTCCTCTTGTAGCAGATATTCATTTCGATTACCGCTTGGCATTGCTTGCGATCGAGAACGGCATAGATAAGGTCCGGATCAATCCGGGCAATATCGGCCGTCGTGAGCGCGTGGAAGCAGTCGTAAAGGCATGCAAAGAGAAAGGAATACCGATTCGAATCGGCGTTAATGCCGGTTCATTGGAAAACCATCTCCTTGAGAAATACGGTTATCCTACGCCGGAAGCGATGGTAGAGAGCGCGCTTTTCCATATCGGAATTTTGGAAGAGCTTGATTTCCACGATATTATCGTTTCACTCAAAGCTTCCGATGTGCCGATGGCTATCGCAGCTTACTCTATGGCTGCAAAAGTGATCAAGTATCCGCTTCACCTTGGCATTACAGAGGCGGGTACGCTGCACACGGGGACGATTAAGAGCTCGGCGGGCATTGGCGCGTTACTGGCGCTTGGCATCGGCAACACGCTGAGAATCAGCCTGAGCGCGGATACGGTTGAAGAAGTTAAGGTAGCTCGGGAGCTGCTCAAAACATTTGGGCTTATAACGAATGCGGCAACGCTGGTATCTTGTCCGACCTGCGGTCGCCTTGATATCGATTTATTCTCTATTGCCAATGAAGTCGAAGAATATATTTCCAAAATCAAGGTGCCGATCAAAGTATCCGTCCTTGGCTGTGCGGTAAACGGCCCAGGCGAGGCGCGGGAAGCCGATATCGGTATCGCAGGCGCTAGAGGCGAGGGCATGCTGTTCCGTTACGGCGAGCTTATTCGCAAGGTACCTGAAGCTGAATTGCTAGCCGAGCTGAAGAAGGAAATCGACGAAATTGTGCGCGTGTTTGAAGCAACCGGAGAAATTCCGGGCCGGAAACACCATGCGCCAGCATAAATAAAAAATAGGCTTATTGCATCCAATCTGGATGCGGTAAGCCTATTTTTTTTAATATGAGACTGTATGGGTTTCACGCGATAACGTATTTTTCTACTTCTCCGAGAAACGGATATCCTCCTCCTGCAGAGGACGGCTAAGCCGTTTCTTCCTGACGTATAGGAAAGGATATGAGTTTGCTCATCCTATCTCTATATGTTTCGCCGAATCGTTGGCGTCTATTGAAAGGACGCCGTCAGGCGTTTCTTCTTATTTGCAGCGAATACAGTTACTTTTGCCAAAGACGCATAATTTACGGAATTGAAGGAAAAATATTGATTACATCTCAGAAATAAAGGCGGGGAGAATTTGGAGCGGATTAGTCTCAATCAGCTTGGATCCATGATCGTATTGTTTCTGATCGGCAGCTCCTCGTTGTTTTTGCTCGCTAGTGATGCTTCCAAGGACGCTTGGCTTGCCGTAATAGTTGGAATGCTCTGCGGCTTGCTCATATTAGGGGGCGTTAATTTAACCTTGTACCGTTTGATGCCGCAAAAAAATTTAGTGGAAATCATTTTCGAATTAATGGGAAAGCCTCTCGGTTATGTGGTTTCCATCACCTATGTTTTGTATTTCTGTTATAAGTCGATCCGGAACGTCAGAGAGTTCGGCGATTTGATGATTATGTATTTGCTCCCGCAAACCCCTCTGCCCGTACTCATACTCGTGGTCTGCCTATTGGCAACCTATACGGTTTTTCATGGCGTGGATGTTTTTTTCAGAATGGCCGAAGCGATTCTGCCCGTCGTTATCATCATTTATATTTTTTTGTTTTTATTAGTCGCATGGTCAGGACTGCTGCATGTTGAGAACGTAACCCCTGTGCTTGACGATGGTTTCAAACCGGTATGGGAAGCTGCCGTGCCAGAGCTTATTTCATTTCCGTTCGGCGAGCTCATTTTGTTTATGATGTTTTGGAAGTATTCGGAGCATAAAGGAAATATGGTGAGCCTGGTCATAAAATGTTTTTTGTTTTCTGGTTTGTTTATTACATTTACGAATTTCTTTATTCTCGCGGGCCTGGGCAGCCTCGCCGGCAAAGTGACGATTCCCTTGATGCAAATGACGAACTTGATCGATTTCGCTCAGTTTTTAGAGCGGATTGATCCGCTGGTAGCGCTTCTCCTGTTTACGGGCGTGTTTTTCAAACTTACCGCGTATTATTTCGGAGCGGTGCTGGCTATGAGACAAATGACGAATGCACCTATGACTGCTGCCGTTCTGACAATAGGATCAATCATTTATTTTGGTTCTTTTATGTTCAGAAACTATATGGAACAAGTGTGGTTCGGATTTCAATATAACGTAAAGTATCATTTCCCCATCCTGCAAATATGGATTCCCGTACTGCTTCTTGTGCTGGCCATCATCAAAAAGAGACGGAGTGAAAAGGTGCATGCAAAATGAGTGAGGAAAAAAAAGACGGCAATGTTAAGGATGATAAAAAAGACGGTAATTCTAAAAATGAAAAAAGGGACAGCAATGCTGAGCGTGAAAAAAAGGACAGCAATGCTAAGAATGAAGAAGATATAAAACGATTGTCGACCGAATTGGATCTGAACATAAAAATGGTTACCGACGAGCTAGGCACCCAGCCTGATATCATCATTAGACATTTGCATATGTTCAAAAGCAGCAAAGCGGCCCTGCTGTACATTGCCGGCATGACGGATGTGAATGCGGTCAATCTGCTTGTGATGAGCATGATAGCGGAGCCGCCACTGAGCAGCGGCTCCGAGCAGGAGGAATCACCCTTCGATTGCGTGATGTATCGTTCCCTGGCGGTAGGGGGCGTGCGAAAGCTTGATAGCATTAACGAAGTACTGCATGCGATGCTTGAAGGCAATTCAATCGTGCTGCTTGATGGATATAAGGAAGCAATTGCGGCATATACCTGCGGAGTGGAAAAACGATCTGTCGAGGAGCCGAGTACGCAAACCGTCGTTCGCGGTCCGAAGGAAGGCTTCACCGAAACGCTTCACATTAATACGGCGCTAATCCGCAACAAGATTAAGTCAACGAATTTGAGCATGGAATACAAAATAATCGGGCATCAGACGCGTACAACGATTGCGCTCGTTTTTATGAAAGGAATAGCTGACGATAAAGTCATTGAGGAAGTTCGCCGAAGATTGGATTTAATCGATACGGACAGCATTTTGGAGAGCGGGTATATCGAGGAGTTTATTCAAGACAAAACCTTTACGCCGTTTCCGCTGCTGCAGAACTCCGAACGACCTGATGCGGTAGCGGCAGGGTTGCTTGAGGGGCAATTCGCTATTGTCGTAGACGGTACGCCGTTCGTGCTGCTCGCCCCCGTTACTTTCGTTAAGTTTTTTCAATCGAGCGAGGATTATTATCAGCGTTATGATATTTCCACCTTTTTGCGGATCATTCGTTTCTTTTCTTTTTTTGCATCGATGCTGCTGCCATCCATTTATATTGCGATCACGACCTTTCACCAAGAAATGCTGCCAACCCAGCTGTTAATCAGTATCGCCGCTCAAAGGGAAGGGGTTCCTTTTCCCGCTTTAATTGAAGCGATGATCATGGAGGTGACGTTCGAAATCTTGCGTGAGGCCGGCGTAAGAATGCCGCGCATCATTGGACCCGCGATTTCGATCGTCGGCGCCCTAGTCCTAGGTCAATCAGCTGTACAGGCTGGGCTTGTTTCGGCCGCGATGGTTATCGTCGTATCGTTTACGGCGATTGCGAGCTTCGTTATTCCATCCGTCAACATGGGTACCGCTGCCCGTTTGATCCGTTTTCTGCTTATGATTCTTGCGGGCACTTTCGGTGTCTTCGGGATTTTGGCGGGCCTTATGATGATTTTGACCCATTTGTCAGCGCTGCGTTCGTTTGGCGTTCCGTATTTGGCGCCGATCGCGCCGCTTATTCCTGGCAACTTAAAGGATGTCTTTATTCGGGTTCCTTGGTGGGCGATGAAGAAACGGCCGAGCCTCTATCAGAATCAAGCGGGAACCGTACGTCAGAGCACGCCTAGCAGCCTTACGGAAACAGATGATGAGCATACTCAAAAAGGGGGCGGACAGCAGTGAAGCAGCGTATAACGACCTTGCAGGCGATCGTTATTGTCGTGGTCGCAATCGTTCCCAGCTCTTTGTTCTACATACCAAGCTTTGTGATTCAAATTGCGAAACAGGACGGCTGGATTTCGGTAATGCTGGCTCTGGCTGTTTCACTGCTGCTTGCGGTTGTAATCGGACATACATGTATGAAAGGGGATCGGCAGCCGCTGCTGAAGTGGCTCCAAGGTCGGTTTGGGAAAGTGATATCCACCGGGCTTGGGCTAGTACTCTGCGTATATTATTTTGTAGCTTCGGTCGCGATAGTCAGGCAATTTTCCAATTTCATGTCCGAGCAGGCGCTTATGACTACGCCGATGGTCATGCTCGCAGGAATCATCGTGCTAGTTTCCGTATACATCGCGTCGCAAGGAATCGAATCATTGGCCCGCGTCATTTTTGTCGTATTTTTGTTTTTTATGTTTTTTGTAGGCTTTAACATTTTGTTGATATGGGGACAGTTCGACTTCAATCAATTTCTGCCGATCATTGAGAGTCCGCCAGCGGATCATGTGGAAGCGATGCTTATGCCGCTCGGATGCCTCTCCGAAATCGCCGTTTTGCTTTTGCTTATGCCTTACTTAGAAAAACCTGCCTCAGCCATTAAAGTGGCCATTTGGGGGACAGTAATTTCCGGCACCATATTTATGTGTGTCACGATGGTCACAATCGCGGTATTCGGAACCAAGATCATAGGAGCGATTTCATATCCTGCTTTTGCGGCGATCGGAACGGTTGAAATCGGTCAATTCATTGAGCGGGTTGACGTGTTTCTCATTTCGGCTTGGACGGCCTCCATGTTTGCTCAGGTGTCCATCTTTACGTTCGGTTTTTTTCAGCTCACGGAACAGACCTTTAAGCTCACGCCTCATTTCAGCCATTATGCAGCCGGAGGCGTTTTTATTCTTGCTACTGCCTTGTTTGCCTGGCCAAGCAACGTGGTCGTAGCCGAATTCAGCTATACGACGTTGACCCTTTACTTTCTGCTCAACAATTACGCCGTATGCATCCTGGTTTGGGCAGGTCTGCATTTGACGAAGCATAAGGCGATGCCGTCTTTGGAGGGCCTATGAGAAGAGTCCGAATTTGGAGTGCTGCAGCAGTATATGTCCTTTGCTCGCTTCTACTCACTGGCTGCTGGAACCGAATCGAGCTCAATGAGCTTGCCATAACGTCGGCTACCTCGGTAGATAGGAAAGGCGAGGATTGGCTCATTTCCTTTCAAGTAGTCATCCCGTCTTCAATCTCATCTGGCATCGGTATAACAGGAGGAGGAGCAGGGGCGCCAGTTAACGTATATTCGACCACGGGGAAAACGATTAGGGAGGCAAATGCGCGAAGCTTTTTTGAAAGCCCCCGCAAGCTGTATTTTGCACATAACCGGGTCTTGATCGTCAGCGAAGATACGGCACGCCGTGGGCTGAATCCCGTATTGGACGTCTATTTGAGAAACACAGACGCGCGTGAAACCGTTGATGTGCTCATCGCCCCCGGCAGCGCCCGCAGGATTCTAGAGCAAATGATGCAAATCTCAAAAATTTCTGGTGACGGCATTAGGGAAATCAATCACTTGGAGTCTAAATTCACGTCTGTACTGCCTGAGGTGAAGCTGTATCAGCTGGCTATGAATTTGGCTAGCGATTCAGGAAGCGCGCTGCTTCCCGAAGTTTTCGTAGCAGGTAATTCGGATGCTTCCTCGCTTAAGGTTTTTGAAAGCACAACCTTGCCCGCCAAGATCAAGCTAGGCAGAGTAGCCGTTATTAAAAAAGATAAAATGGTTGGTTGGCTCTCGCGCAAGGAGTCGCTCGGCGTAGCGTTTTTACGCAATGACGTTAAGAATACGATGCTGACGTTTGCTTGCCCGAACGAGGAAAACAAGTATTTGACTCTACAAATTTCAGATTCCTCTACGGCGCTTCAGCCATCTTTGGAAGAGGGGAAGATGACGGTGAGAGCCCACATTAAAGGAAAAGCCGTGCTTTCCCAATCAGACTGTTCGTCCATGGATTTGTATAAACCCGAGATCGTCGATGCATTGGAAACCGCGGCGGAGAAAGATGTGCAAAGTTTCACGAACGCAGGATGGAAAGCGGCTCAGCGCTTGCAAACCGATGCAGTGGGTTTTGCAGATATGGCGCATAGAAAGTACCGCAAGCAGTGGCGAGAATGGAAGAAGGATTGGGATCAATATTTCTCTACGATTAAACTCGAGGTGTCAGCTGAAATTACGATTACGAATGTAGGACTCAGCAATCAGCCGATTGACGTCAACAAATTAAGAGAGGGCAAAAAATAAGGAGAATGAGCATGAGTTATATTACCGTATGGTTTGTTTTGACGCTTGCTGTTGCGATGGGGATAGGGTACAGGCTGTTAATAAAAAAAGGCTTGTACCGCAACTTTATTGTCTACTCGGTCATGCTACTATGGACGGCGTATCTCCTAGGATCGAAGTGGTATAACTGGCCAGCGATTACAGTCATTTCGCCAATCACGCTATTCATTGCCCCGCTCAAGCGTTTCATGAACATCATGAGCTGGATGGGTTGAGGTGCGCTTATTGTAAAATTAACGGCAATTAACGGTTATTACCACTTCGTAGGGGCAATACTATCCAATACGAGTGAAAAATACGGAAAGCATGCTCATCTGGCAACGAAGAAGGTGCTCCATAAATAAGTCGAAAAAATAATAATGGAAAAATTAACAATATTTCCATATAAGTTCGCGAATACGTGGGCTGATCCGCATATCCACAACTCCACGGTTACGACCGTTTACGCTTGAAATCGAAGCATGGGGCATTTCTCCATGAGCCTTCGATTTCTACGCGAAACGAGTCTTCACTATTACACGGTTACGACCGTTTACGCTTGAAAGGAGCGGAATGTTATGAGTTTAAGTGTTGTGTTGATGTTGATCCAAGTTTTTTTTGCCGTTGTAATCGGCTTGTATTTCTGGAATTTGCTGCGCAATCAGAAGACGAACCGCTCTGCGGTCGATCGGGAGTCGAGGAAGGAAATGGACAAGCTTCGGAAGCTGAGAAGCGTGTCCCTAACGAAGCCCCTTGCGGAGAAAACAAGGCCACAGGCGATGCAGGATATCGTCGGCCAGCGCGATGGACTGCGTGCTCTCAAGGCAGCTCTATGCAGCGCTAATCCGCAGCATGTGATCATTTATGGCCCGCCAGGCGTCGGTAAAACCGCGGCTGCGCGCGTCGTGTTGGAGGAAGCGAAAAAGAATCCTTCCTCGCCGTTTTTGCCGGAAGCAAAGTTCACGGAAATCGATGCGACTACGGCTCGCTTTGACGAGCGCGGAATTGCTGATCCGTTGATCGGCTCGGTCCACGATCCGATCTATCAAGGCGCTGGAGCCATGGGCGTGGCCGGTATCCCGCAGCCGAAGCCTGGTGCAGTCACGAAAGCGCACGGCGGCATATTGTTTATTGACGAAATAGGTGAATTGCATCCGGTTCAGATGAATAAATTGTTAAAAGTGCTGGAGGACCGCAAGGTTTTTCTGGAGAGTGCCTATTACAATTCCGAAGACTCCAACATCCCGGTGTACATCCATGATATATTCCAAAACGGACTGCCGGCGGATTTCAGGCTTGTAGGCGCGACAACGCGCTCGCCGCAGGAAATTCCGCCAGCGATCCGCTCCCGCTGCATGGAGGTGTTTTTTCGCCCGCTGCTAGCGGAAGAAATTGGATTGGTCGCCGAAAACGCAGTGAAAAAAATCGGCTTTGCGCCTTGCCCGGAAGCCATCGATGTCGTCAAACGCTATGCGACGAATGGCCGTGAAGCGGTTAACGTCATACAATTGGCCGCTGGCGTGGCTTTGTCTGAGAAACGCGATAGCATTGCTGCCGGGGATATCGAGTGGGTAGTGAACAGCAGCCAGATTCCTCCGCGTCCCGACCGCAAAGTGCCGGATGCGCCTCAGGTTGGCTTCGTGAACGGCCTTGCCGTGTACGGCCCGAACATGGGGACGTTGCTTGAAATCGAAGTGAGCGCGATTCCGGCGGCTGCTTCCAAAGGGCAGTTCACGATTACAGGCGTCGTGGATGAGGAAGAGCTCGGCGGCGGTTCACGAACGCTGAGAAGAAAGAGCATGGCGAAGGGATCGGTCGAGAATGTGCTTACCGTCTTGCGGCGCATAGGTCTAAATCCGCAGGATTTTGACCTGCACATTAATTTCCCGGGCGGCACTCCTATCGATGGGCCTTCCGCAGGCATTGCGATGGCGACCGCCATCACGTCGGCAATCAAAGGAATTCCGATCGACAATAAGCTGGCTATGACCGGCGAGGTCGGCATTCACGGCAATGTGAAGCCGGTCGGCGGCGTATTGGCCAAGGTTGAGGCTGCATTTCAAGCTGGAGCGAATACGGTCATCATTCCAAGAGAAAATTGGCAGGCGATTTTCGCGGACCTGGAAGGTCTTAAGGTGATTCCGGTCGAAAAGGTAGAAGAAGTATTCAAGTATGTATTTCCTGGTGCGGAAAACTCCTCGGTACGGGTGGAAGCTCCGTTTGGAACCGATCTTTTTATCGCTTCCGCCGTTCCCTATTTGCAGGCTGATTCCGTAGAATGATAAACTAGGGTAGACGTTAACAATTGGAGGTGCTGGTGTGGGACCTAGTAAAACGAAAGGCCGTCGGCTGCCCTTGCTTCCGCTGAGAGGGCTACTCGTTTATCCCAGCATGGTGCTTCACCTTGATGTGGGTAGGGACAAATCGGTGCGGGCGCTTGAGCGCTCGATGGTCGAAGATCATATGATATTGCTTTGTTCACAGTCTGAAGTGAACATCGAGGAGCCGACGGAGGAAGATATTTATAAAGTCGGCACCATTGCGAAGGTAAGGCAAATGCTGAAGCTGCCGAACGGCACGATCCGCGTATTGGTGGAGGGCGTGTCGCGCGCTGAGATTTTGGACTATTTGCCGAATGATGAATTTTATGAAGTGTCCGTGAAAGAATTGCCGGAGCAGGAGACGGATGATCCTGAGGTTGACGCTCTTATGCGCTCCGTACTGAACCAGTTCGAGCATTACATCTCTTTATCGAAAAAGGTTACGCCCGAAACCTATGCGGCCGTATCCGATATTGATGATCCAGGCCGACTTGCGGACGTGATAACAAGCCATTTGTCACTCAAAATCAAGGATAAGCAGGATATTCTTGAAACAGTGGATGTCGGGGAGCGTCTAGAGAAGCTGCTTGATATTCTCAATAACGAGCGCGAGGTACTTGAGCTGGAGCGTAAAATCAACCAGCGCGTAAAGAAGCAAATGGAAAAAACGCAAAAGGAATATTATTTGCGTGAACAGATGAAGGCGATCCAGAAGGAGCTTGGCGAGAAAGAGGGCCGCGCTGGCGAAGTAGAGGAGCTGCGCTCACAGCTCGCGGAAGCGGGGGTGCCTGAACAGGTTAAAGAGAAAATCGAGAAGGAGATCGATCGTCTCGAGAAAATGCCGTCTACCTCTGCCGAAGGCGGCGTCATTCGCAATTATATCGATTGGCTTCTTTCCCTGCCGTGGAACAAGACGACGGATGACGATTTAAGCTTGAGCAAGGCCGAAGCGATTCTTAATGATGACCATTACGGATTAGAAAAGCCAAAGGAGCGGGTGCTTGAGTATTTGGCTGTTCAGCAGCTTGTAAAGCAGCTGAAAGGGCCGATCCTTTGTCTAGTCGGTCCTCCGGGTGTCGGCAAGACGTCGCTGGCGCGCTCAATCGCCAAGTCGCTCGGCCGTAAGTTCGTGCGTATTTCGCTTGGCGGCGTACGCGATGAGGCCGAGATCCGCGGACATCGCCGCACCTACGTTGGAGCGATGCCTGGCCGCATTATTCAAGGAATGAAAACCGCTGGATCGTTGAACCCGGTCTTTTTGCTTGACGAGATCGACAAGATGGCACAGGATTTCCGCGGAGATCCCGCATCTGCGCTATTGGAGGTACTAGATCCCGAGCAGAACAACACATTCAGTGACCATTACGTTGAAGTGCCGTTTAATTTATCCAACGTGATGTTTGTTACGACTGCCAATGCGCTTCATAATATTCCTCGTCCGCTGCTTGACCGTATGGAGGTCCTGTATATTCCCGGGTACACGGAGCTTGAGAAGCTGCAAATCGGTACGCGTTACTTGCTGCCGAAGCAGAAGAGAGAGCATGGGCTGACGGAAGAGCATTTGGTTATCAAAGAAGAGGTGCTGCTGCAGCTCGTTCGGGAGTATACGCGCGAGTCAGGCGTCCGTAATTTGGAGCAGCAAATTGCAGCCGTATGCCGGAAAGCAGCCAAGCATTTCGTTTCCCAGGAGCAAACCGAAATATTGGAGCCGCTTGAGCTGACGAGCGAGCTGCTTAAGGAATGGCTTGGGCCATCAAAGTTCCGCTATGGTCTTGCCGAGAGCGAGAATCAAATCGGCGCGGTGACCGGTTTGGCTTGGACGGAGGTTGGCGGAGACACGCTTGTAATTGAAGTTACCGTAATGCCTGGTAGCGGAAAGCTAACGTTAACTGGTAAACTAGGTGATGTCATGAAAGAATCGGCCCAAGCTGCGTTCAGCTATACCCGCTCGAAAGCGAACGAGCTTGGCATTGATCCGTCATTCCATGAGAAAAACGATATTCATATTCATATTCCAGAGGGCGCTATTCCAAAAGACGGCCCATCTGCGGGCATTACCATTGCAACAGCTCTTATTTCAGCGCTAACGAACCGTTACGTGAACAAAGAAGTAGCGATGACTGGTGAAATAACGCTCAGAGGCCGTGTGCTGCCGATCGGCGGCTTGAAAGAGAAATCGCTAGCCGCGCATCGGGCAGGAATTCGCACGATACTGTTGCCGAAAGATAATGAACGGGATCTAAGGGATATTCCCGACAGCGTACGTCATGATATGCAATTTTTTCCTGTCAGTCATATGGATGAAGTGCTGCAGCATGCGTTGCTTCCGGTTCAAACGGAGGAGAAGGCAGGTACATCGATTTTATGAAAATTACACAAGCAGAGTTCGTCATCAGTGCAGTAAAGCCCCACCAATATCCAGAAGACGCCTTGCCAGAGATTGCTCTGGCAGGGCGTTCGAATGTAGGAAAATCTTCATTGATCAACAAACTTATTTTACGCAAAAACTTAGCAAGAACGAGCTCGCAGCCTGGGAAAACGCAGCAGCTTAACTATTACCGGGTAAACGACCTGGTTTATTTGGTCGATTTTCCGGGTTATGGCTATGCAAAGGTTTCGAAGACACAGCGCGTGCTGTTTGGAGAAATGATTGAGCGGTATCTGCAAGGCCGAGAGCCGCTTAAGCTGCAGCTTCTGATCATTGATATCCGCCATGAGCCGTCGGAGCAGGATCAGCAGATGTACAAATGGCTGAAGCACTACGAAATTCCAACCTGTGTCGTCGTAACGAAAGCGGACAAGATTCCAAAGTCGAAATGGGACAAGCATATCAAAATGGTCAAAAAAACGCTTGAAGTGGATCCGCGCGATTCCGTTGTTTTATTTTCGTCGGAATTGGGTATTGGAAGAGAGCAGCTTTGGGATATTATTAACGAAGCGATTGCTACATGAGGTAGCAAGAGCAGCAAGTTCTTATATAAAGCAGAGGATACAGTGAAAAAGTCGGCATTACTCGTGAATTCTACCGTTATATTGTGGAATATGCGAGAATATCGGGGATGAACAGCAGGAATAAAATGCTCAGATCACGTATAATATACTTAAGCAACGAGACCAGAGTTATAAGTCCAAAGCGTGCAAGTTCAAAGAATTGAGGAGATTTTTATGGCTAAGCGGCTAGCCACAGAGTATGTAAATGCCAAACTGCAATTGACGAATGAAGAGATGGCTGAGTTTATCCGATTATTTGAAGAGCAGCAAATTCACCTTCAGGTGCTAGTGCTCGACAATGGGAATCAAGAGCTCGTTCTCGAAGACGTAGCAGGGAGGGAAGAAGTCCGACTGACCTTTGAACGTCAACAAGACTATTATGTATGCGTACTATCCTGCCGTCTTGTGCAACCGAGGCTGACCAATGCCATGCGAAAGGCACTGTCTGCTTTCCGCGGCAATGCGATCGTCAACCGAATCTATAGTCATTATACGATGATCTATCATTATAAGAATGGTTCTGTTCACCAAATTGTCGAAAGCTCCAAAACGGGAGACCGAATCGTATTCGAATTCAAGGATACGTTAGGTCAATTGGAGCGAGTATTCCGCAGTCGACTTATCGAGCGCGAGATTGGCTTGTTAAACAGCGCTGTCAATGAGCTGCTTGACCTTCGCAACCAAACGAAGGAAGCCGGAGAAATTCGCAAGATCGACGAGCGCCTTACAGATTTGACGCGAAAGCTGTTCATTCTTGAGGCGTAAGTTGAATACGAAAGCTAATGGAAGGAGTCGCCGCGGCGGCTTCTTTTTTTATGGTTTAGGAAATTATGAAAAGCCGGTAGCTGTGAGCAAGCATGTATGCATGTGGAGTCAAATTGGCGTAACAGTGAGCATTGAAGGGGATAATTAAGAACCAATGTGTTCTAACAGCAGCCAAGTAACCCTATTGAGCGAGCTGTAAGCACACATGTGTTCTTACGGAGCCAGATTGGTGTAGTGGTGAGATTGAAAGGGAGCTGTAAATACCTATATGTTCTTATAGCAGCCAAGTAACCCTATTGAGTGTACTGTAAGCACACATGCGTTCTTATGGCTCCAGATTGGTGTAGGATTGAAGTTGAAGGGGAGCTAAAGCATCTATGTGTTCTACAGCAGCAGGTAACCCAATTGAGCGAGCTGTAAGCACACATGCGTTCTTATGGCGTCAGATTAGCCTAGCAGTGAGCATTGAAGGGGAGCAGCAAGCACCTATGTGTTCTAACAGCAGCCAAGTAACCCTAATGAGTGCGATCAAAGCACATATGTATGTTTTCTAACTATTTTTGTTTGCGTGAGGTGCAACATTTTATCCTGATTTGCAGTTAGTAGCAAGGTAAGGGAAACTAAGCCCACATAAAAAGACATAATATAGGAGATGAACAACGATGAATCAAACGAAGCGTTTCAAACAATTCGCAATTGGCATATCGTTTGCGATTGCTTTATCATTGACGGCATGCAGCAGTGATGCCAACACGGATTCGACGCCGCCGCCGGCAACGGTGCTGCCAAGCGAGCAGCCTAACAACGATGCGACGCCTGAGCCGAGCGCAGAGCCTTCCTTGGAGCCTACAAAAGAGCCTGAGCAGTCCGGCGATAATAATGACGAAGCGGCCGAAAGCGGTGCAGAGGTTAGCGAATTGATCGGGCCAATCTATAATCTAGCCAAGGAAGGCAAGGTTGAGGGAAGCGATTATGCGGCTCATGATTCTCTATTTGATGAGATCGAGAAGGCTTGGGGCAAGCCTGATTCGAATGAATCAGCGGGTAAAGGCATCTATGCGACCTATAAGGACAAAGGTGTTACGTTCGGATATAACAAAGGCATGGTCGTGTTTGATGTAAGGTCTTATTCGCCTAAGCTGAAGCAGATCTCCTTGAAGGATCTTGAAGTTGCGCTGGGAACGCCAGAAGAGAAGACGGTCAGCGGCTCCGATACGATCTATACGTATGAGGTCAATAAACAATATCAATTGAAATTCGCCATTACGAAGTCTTCGGGCAAGGTTGATCACATTTCCGTCTACAGCGCGGCAGACACGAAAAATAATATGGCAGGGTAAGCAGCATACCGTTGCGGGACAAGTTCTGATGTCATACATTGAGAACGGGGTTGATGCAGAAAGGCGAATTACAGCTTTCTGAAAAAAACTATTGCATTTATCTCGGATAGATGTTATTTTTATTCTCGTTGAAAAGATTGTTGAAGAAAATAATAGGAACCAGGATTCACTCAGGACATAGTTATGTTGCGAGAGATTAATCCCTCGAGAAGTGAATGACGTAGGTCCTAGCGGATGAAATTTTTCAAACATTTTATTCCTAGGAAGGGGGAACCGGAAGATGGAATACTCAACTTTCGGAAGACACGTTGCTGTTGATACTTGGGGTGTAGACTTTGATCTACTTAACAGCGCAGAATTTTTGCAATCACACATGGTAGAGGCTGCTGAAGCATGTGGTGCTACTGTATTGTCGGTTCAAGCAAAACAATTCGATCCTCAAGGCGCAACTGTACTCGTGCTGTTGTCGGAGAGTCACCTCTCGATTCATACGTATCCAGAGAGAGGCTTTGCTGCATTAGACTGTTATACCTGCGGTGAAACTGTAGATCCTCAGCTTGCGATCGACTACATGCTCGCTGTATTGAAGCCAAAAGCGACTTATGCGAAGAAGCTTGTGCGCGGTATGGGCGAACTGCAAGTGGAAGAGCCACAAATGAAACAAACTGAGCTCGTTTAAGAGCTTTAAAACTTATTAATCATAGCGAGATAACCATGGAGAATATCCATGGTTATTTCTTTGTATGAATAGGGAATAATGAGTCTGTAGTTTTCAAATATTATTCATAAATGAACATTATCTGAATAACGAACTATGCTATAATTAGCGATAACATCAGTGGCTTATACGCACAAGAGAAGGAGGCAGGAGACCGCGCATGCACATTATCGCAGTAGGACTGAATTACCGAACAGCTCCCGTGGAAGTAAGAGAGCAATTTGCATTTGCGGAACGGGATTTACCCGAAGCAGTGTCCCAGCTTATTCAGACACAAAGCATAATGGAATGTGTCATAGTAGCGACCTGCAACCGTACGGAGCTTTATGCGGTAGTAGATAGGCATCATCTATGCGGGCATTACATTCGCAGCTTTATGGAGAAGTGGTTCAAGCTCCCGCGGGAGCATTTCACTAACCATTTATATATGTATGAAGACGAGAAAGCGATCGACCATCTGTTTCGCGTGACTAGCGGTTTGGATTCCATGGTAATCGGCGAGACTCAAATTCTGGGACAAGTAAAGAATGCATTCTTGCTTGCGCAGCAGCAGAAGACGACGGGAACCGTATTTAATATGTTGTTCAAGCAAGCGGTGACGATGGCGAAGCGGGCCCATTCGGAAACGTCAATCGGTGAATCGGCGGTATCTGTTAGCTATGCAGCGGTAGAGCTAGGCAAGCGGATTTTCGGACAATTCAACAAAAAGACGGTAATGGTTGTCGGTGCCGGCGAAACGGGCGAGCTTACCGCCAAGCATTTGTACGCGAACGGTGCGGAGCGCGTCGTCGTCGTAAACCGGACGTATGAGAGGGCGACGCAGCTGGCCGATAAGTTCAATGGCGTTGCTTGGTCTATGGAAGAAGCGGCCGAGAGGCTGCATGAAGCGGATATTATTATCAGCTCAACCGGCTCTGACGGCTACGTTCTGACACGGCAGCAGGTTGCGGCTGCTATGCAGCGGAGGAAGGCGAAGCCGCTCTTTATGATCGATATAGCGGTTCCGCGCGACCTGGATCCTTCGATTGCGGCAGTAGAGAACGTCTTTTTGTATGATATCGACGATTTGGAAGGTATCGTGGAGAGCAACATGGAGCATCGGCGCCAGGAGGCGGCGAAGATCGAAGCCATGATAACCGAGGAGATCGAATTGTTCGAGCAATGGTATAAAACGTTAGGCGTCGTTCCGTTAATCCGTTCCTTGCAGACGAAGGCGGCCGGCATTCACGAGGAAACGATGAACAGCCTGACCAATAAGCTGCCAGATCTAGGCGATCACGAGCTGAAGGTCATCCGCAAGCTAACAAAGAGCATCGTGAACCAAATGATGCAGGATCCGATTCTGCGCATTAAGGAAATGGCCGGCGAGAAACGTGCCGACGAGGCGATGGACATGTTCGTCAAATTGTTCGCGCTTGAGAATGAGCTTGAAAAAACGCGTCAAGCCGAGCTTGAAGCGGCAACGGATACTGTCGCTGCAGCACAAAAGAAAAATGTTCAACCCCATGCGGCTGCGGCAGTATTAGCACCTATTACAAGGTAGAGGGCTGCAAGGTGGAGGAGCTATGGTGACGCAAAACTTTCTATATGATGCGATACTTTATATTTACGCCCTGAGCCTGCTGTTTTACTTCTCCGACTTTATGAACGCGAGTCAGAGAGCGAAACGGATGGGTACAGGGCTGCTTATTTTTGTTTGGGTATTACAGACGGGCTACTTAATATCTAGGGTCGTCATGCATCTTCAAATGACAGCGGTCACGGCTTTTGAGTATTGGCTGGGGTTTTCTTGGCTTCTTGTTACGACGTCGCTAGTAATCAATAGGTTCTTCAAAATTGATTTCATCGTTTTTTTCGTCAACGTCGTTGGTTTTGCTGTACTGGCATTAAATCTTTACAGCAATCCAGGCAGCGGCGAATCACTCGAGCTTTGGAAAACAACGAGAGAGCTGCTCTATATTCATATCAGCTTAGTATTGTGCGCCTATGCTGCTCTGACGATCGGCGCACTATTCGCAGGCATGTATTTATTTCTTCATAACCAATTGAAAAGAAAGCGTTGGACGAACTTTGTGCGTAGGCTGCCCAGTCTCGATCTGATGGAGCGGTATGGCGACCGTGCAGTCATTATAGGCGTTCCCTTGCTTGCCATGTCGCTTGCTATCGCCGTGACCTCATTGCTCGTCGAAGGACGTGCTGCGCTATTGCTTGATTGGAAGGTGCTCTCTTCCTTCGGAACATTAATCGTGTATGGCATTTATGTTTATCAGAGAGCGATGCTGAAGCGGCCGGGACTCCAATTGGCGCGTTTGTACATTTTTTCCTTCGGTTTGCTGCTGTTGAATTTATTTTCCAATTATTTCTCTTCGTTCCACTGACCGAACCTATTAATCAAGCGGTTAAGGAGGAGACTGACACCGATGAATGGATTTTATCCGGTGTTCCTGCAGCTTAAAGGCCGCCGCTGCTTAATAATCGGCGGAGGCAGGATTGCTGAGCGCAAGCTTCTGGGCTTATTGAATGCCGGAGCGGATAACGTTTGGATCATTAGTCCAGACGTAACGCCGCGAATTGCCGCCCTAGCAGCCGAAGGAGCCATCACTTGCTGCTTGCGTGCCTATGAAGCAGGAGATCTAGAAGGAACCAGGCTGTTATTTGCGGCAACCAATGATAAACGCCTGAATAAGGAAGCTGCCGCTGCTGCCGAGCGTATGGGGATATGGGCAAATACGGCGGATGAGGCGGGCAAAGGCTCATTTATATCTCCGTCTGCGCTGCGAAGAGGGGACTTGCTGTTTGCGGTTACGGCCTCAGGCGCAAGTCCCGCTTTGTCCCAGCATATCAAGCAGGAGCTTGAGGCGAATTACGGAGCAGAGTACGAAGAAATAAGCGCCGCTCTGCGGCGTTTGCGGGAACGAGTTATCCGCGAGGTCGAGGATGAACAGAAAAGACAGAATATACTGAAGCTTGCGGCTGAAGATGCTGCTAGGCACAAACGATACAATAGGGACATCGATGAATGGCTGATTAGCCTTCTTCATCGTACAGACAGGAGGCATACATAATGGAAGCAGGCAAGCAGGGAAAACGCGTCATTGTCGTAGGGACAAGGCAAAGCGCGCTGGCATTGACGCAAACCGGACAGGTCATTGACGAGCTGGCGCGGATCAGCGAGAAGCATGGCTTTGATTATACGTTTGAAGTAAAGAAAATCGTAACCAAGGGTGACCGAATTCTAGATGTAACGCTATCGAAGGTTGGCGGCAAAGGCCTGTTCGTGAAAGAAATTGAGCAAGCTCTCGTTGACGGTGATATCGATTTGGCTGTGCACAGCATGAAGGATATGCCGTATGAGCTGCCGGAAGGCTTGATGAACGGCGCGATTCCTAAGCGAGTAGATCCTAGAGACTGCTTGGTTACGCGCGAGGGCGGAGGTCTGGACGCTTTGCCGCTGGGCGCCCGCGTTGGGACGAGCAGCTTGCGCCGCTCATGCCAGCTCAAGCATGCGAGACCTGATCTGCAATTGGAGTCCATTCGCGGCAATATCGACTCCCGTATCCGCAAGCTGGAGACGGAAGGCTTCGACGCGGTTGTGCTTGCTTCCGCCGGGCTTACGCGCATGGGCTGGCAGGACCGCATATCGGCGAATATACCGGTAGATGTATGCCTGCCGGCAGTTGGGCAAGGTGCGCTTGGCATTGAATGCCGCGAGAATGATGAACAGATAAGAGAGCTGCTTTCATTGCTCAATGATAGTGAAACGGAGCTGACTGTCAGGGCGGAACGAAGCTTTCTGGGCTCATTGAACGGCGGCTGCCAAGTTCCGATTGGCGCCTACTGCATGAGGGGCGAAGAGATGGAGGGCCAATCCGGGACCTATAATTTGATCATGACCGGCATGGTTGGCTCGCCTGATGGCGCTGTTTTGCTTAAGGAAGTTATGCAAGGATCTGACCCTGAGCAGCTCGGCAAGGACGTCGCAGCCGCACTCATTGCGCGCGGTGCAGATCGTATATTAGCTGAAATCGGGGGATGACGGAATTGGATAAGGGGAAGGTTTACTTGGTTGGCGCGGGACCGGGAGATCCTAAGCTGATCACAGTGCGCGGACTGCAATGCTTGAAGGAATGCGACGTGGTCGTGTATGACCGCTTGGCAAGCCCAAGATTGCTGCGCTACGTTAAGCCGGGCACTGAGCGGATATACGTTGGTAAGCTGCCTGACCGCCACACCATGAAGCAAGAGGAAATCAATCAGCTGCTCGTGGACTTGGCGCTGCAGGGCAAGGTCGTAACGCGCCTTAAGGGCGGTGACCCAACCATTTTCGGACGTGTCGGAGAAGAAGCAGAGCTGCTTTATGATAACGAAATCGAGTTTGAAATCATCCCGGGCATTACCTCTGCGATTGCCGTACCTGCTTATGCGGGCATTCCGGTTACCCATCGGGATTTCGCATCCTCCCTCTCCATCATTACGGGGCATGAAAGTCCGGACAAGCTTGATCGCTCCATTCATTGGGATAAAGTTACGAATGCAACCGGTACGCTTATTTTTCTGATGGGCGTAGCGAAGATTGGATATATTGCCGATCAACTAATGAAGCACGGCAAGCCTCCTGAAACGCCGGTAGCGCTCGTTCGCTGGGGGACGAGAGTAGAGCAGCGAACGGTTGTCGGCACGCTTGAGACCATCGAGGGGATCGTCAAAGCGGCCAACTTCCAGCCACCTGCCGTCATCGTTGTCGGCGAGGTTGTATTGCAGCGGGAGAAGCTTAAGTGGTACGAGAACAAACCGTTGTTTGGCTTGCGCGTGCTCGTCACGAGGGCAAGGGCGCAGGCGAGCGAGCTTGCGGATCAGATTGAAACGCTGGGCGGCGAGCCTTGCGAATTTCCCGTTATTGAGACAATCGAGCCCTCGTCACCGGAAGCGCTTGAGGCGCTTCGCGATAAGCTGGAGCTGGCAGAGCAATATGATTGGTTGATGTTTACAAGCGTGAACGGCGTTAACTATTTTTTAGGGTGGCTTCGCAAATTCAGAATTGACATCCGTAGGTTTTTTGGTGCTAAAATCGCGGCGGTAGGTCCGAAGACGGCAGCAGCGCTCGCTGAGCATGGACTTATCGCTGAGGTGCTTCCGATGAAGTTTTACGCGGAAGGTCTTCTTGAACAGCTAAAGCCCCAGCTTAAGGCGGGTGAACGAGTGCTGCTGCCGCGAGGCGATCTCGCTCGCGAGGTGCTGCCGCTGGAGCTGAAGGCAATGGGCCTTGTTCCTACGGAGATTGACGTTTACGAGACGGTGCTTGCCGAGCAGCAGGACGAGCTTGCGCTTGAGTGGATTCTGGAGAAGGAAATCCATATGATTACGTTCACGAGCTCATCGACAGTAACGAATCTGCTGGAGCTTCTGAAACGTAAAGGCGTGGCTGATCCGGTAGCGCTGCTTGCGGGCATTCCGATTGCAAGCATGGGACCGATCACGACCAAAACCGCGCAGGAAGCTGGTTTAGTCGTTACGATTGAGCCGGAAGCAGCTACGCTGGACGGCTTGCTTCAAGCGATCGTCGGTTATCAGCAAAGCCAGCTAGCCGAAAAGGCAAGGGAGGAACTATAAATGTTACGTTTTCCAACGGTTAGAAACCGTAGATTGCGCAAATCGCAAGCACTTAGAAATCTTGTTAGAGAAACGACGCTTGGCGTTCATGATTTCATATATCCGATTTTTGTAACGCACGGCACGAACATCAAGGAAGAGATTCCGTCCATGCCTGGAGTTTATCATCTTTCCATGGATCTATTGGAGGATGAAATCCGGGATGTCGTCGCCACCGGCATACAATCGGTACTGCTGTTTGGCTTGCCGGAGCATAAGGATGCTCTAGGCACCTCTGCTTATGCATCAGACGGCATTGTTCAGCAAGCGATCCGTGCGGTAAAAGAATGGGCGCCGGAGCTCGTTGTCGTTGCCGATACATGCTTATGCCAATTTACCGATCATGGCCATTGCGGCATCGTGCATGTGCATGAAGAGTCCGGCATTGCGGAAGTGGATAACGATTCCTCCTTGGACCTGCTTGTGCAGACAGCGGTATCGCAAGCCGAGGCTGGCGCCGATATTATTGCGCCATCGAATATGATGGACGGCTTTGTGCTGGCGATTCGTCAAGGTCTTGATGACGCTGGCTTCAGCGATGTGCCGATCATGTCGTATTCCGTGAAGTTTTCGTCTGCGTATTACGGGCCTTTCCGTGATGCTGCCCATTCCGCGCCTCAATTCGGAGACCGCAAAACGTATCAAATGGATCCGGCAAACGGTCGCGAGGCGCTGCGCGAAGCGGAGACCGATATTGCGGAAGGCGCCGACATGCTCATGGTTAAGCCGGCTTTGGCATATTTGGACATCGTGAGGCAGCTTAAGGATAAATACCACTTGCCTGTCGTCGCGTATAACGTAAGCGCGGAATATTCAATGGTCAAAGCGGCTGCAGCCAATGGCTGGATCGACGAGAAATCGATTGTGCTGGAGACGCTGCTTGGGATGAAGCGGGCAGGCGCGGATCTGATCATTACGTATCATGCAAAGGATGCGGCACGCTGGTTGAAGGGAGAGGTATAAGCAAATGAGTGAAAAGTCGAACCTAAGAAATGACTCGCGCTCGGTAGAGGCTTTCGCAAGAGCGAAGAAGGTCATTCCCGGCGGAGTGAACAGCCCGGTGCGGGCATTCAAGTCGGTGGGCTTAAATCCTGTCTATATGGAGCGCGGACAAGGAAGCCGCATTTATGATATCGACGGCAACAGCTATATTGATTACGTGGCTTCATGGGGGCCGCTCATTATGGGACATGCCCACCCTGAGGTTATTGAAGCGATTAAGCGAACGGCGGAGAAGGGGACAAGCTTCGGTGCTCCTACAGAGCTGGAGACGCTCATGGCTGAGCTCGTTTGCGAACGGGTGCCCTCCGTTGATATCGTCCGTATGGTTAACTCCGGCACGGAAGCAACGATGAGCGCAATTAGACTTGCCAGGGGCTACACGAAACGCAACAAAATATTGAAATTCGAAGGCTCCTACCACGGTCATTCGGATAGCTTGCTAATCAAAGCAGGGTCGGGTGTTGCCACTCTCGGCTTGCCTGACAGTCCGGGCGTTCCCGAGCATGTCGCGTCTCATACGATTACGGTTCCATACAATGATATCGAATCGGTAAAGCTGGCTTTTGAAAAATTCGGCGAAGAAATTGCCTGCGTTATCGTAGAGCCCGTTGCCGGCAATATGGGCGTTGTTCCTCCCTTGCCAGGTTTTCTTCAGGGACTGCGCGACGTGACGACCCAATACGGAACCGTGCTTATTTTTGATGAGGTTATGACCGGTTTCCGCGTGGGCTACAGCTGTGCGCAGGGGCTTTATGACATTAAGCCGGATCTGACCTGCTTCGGCAAGGTCATCGGCGGTGGCTTGCCCGTAGGCGCATACGGCGGCAAACGTGAGCTGATGGAACTGATTGCGCCTAGCGGACCCATTTATCAGGCGGGTACGCTGTCGGGCAACCCGCTTGCGATGGCTGCAGGCTTTGCGACGCTAAGCTTGCTGACACCTCAGGTTTATGAGCTGCTGGAGCGCCAAGCGGTAAGACTGCATCTCGGCTTTGAATCCAATGCCCGCAAGCTTGGCATTCCGAGCACGATTAACCGCGTAGGCTCCATGGTATGTCCGTTCTTCACCGAGACGACGGTTATCAATTTCGAGACTGCCAAAACATCGGATCTGGAAAGATTCAAGGCGTATTTTGCTTCGATGCTTGATCTGGGCATTAGCGTGGCTCCATCCCAATTTGAAGGCATGTTTGTATCGGCCGTTCATACCGATGAGGATATCGATGCTACGGTGGAGGCGCATCACGCCGCATTAAGCCGTTTATAGGGTTATGAATAGGAGGAACGGGAATGGTTGATGGTCGTGTAAAGAGGAACGGCAAGTGGCTTGAGCTGGACGATGCAGCTCTCCGGGCCATAGCCGCTGCTCCAGCTCCAGCCATTGATCCCCCTTCGGAGAAAGGTCCGGCGGCAACGCCGGAGCTGTCACAGCCTCGGGCTGGCAGTCATCCGCATATCGTGCGGCAGTGGCTGCTGGCCCGTTCCTTTTTTCCGCAGAAGTGGGTTAATCGGTTATTTTCAGTCGGCGGGATTCGCTGGGAAGGCGATGTGCTTCAACTGCTCGCGTTCCCTCCGGTAGATCCGCGCAGTGACGCCGTCTACCGAAATATCCGTTTGGATTCGATTGAGCCCCTGCCTAAGGTGCTTTACGAGGATGAGTTCTGCATCGTCTTTGACAAGCCTGCAGGAATGGCTGTCCATGGCTCTTCCCCAGGACAAGCCGGCACATTGGATGATGCGGCGGCCAGGCATCTCTTGGCACAAGGCGATCCGTTAAACGTTCGCCATATCCATAGACTCGATGACGATACGTCGGGTCCGGTTCTCTATGCCAAAAACGATTTGGCGCAGTGGAAGCTCGACGAGTCTATGCGGGCAAAGTCGATTGACAGGCATTATATCGCCGTTGTGCACGGGCAGCTATCCAAAGCCAAAGGCAAGATCGATGCTCCGATTGGCAAGGACAGGCATCACCGTTCAAGAAGGCGGGTATCCGATCAAGGAGATGAGGCGATTAGCCATTATGAGGTGATAGTCTCGAATGCCGAAATGTCGCTGATCCGCGTTAAGCTGGAGACGGGACGCACGCATCAAATACGCGTCCATCTAAGTTACATCGGCCACCCGCTGGTGGGAGATAGCTTATACGGCGGAGATACCCGTTTGCTAGGCCACCAAGCGCTGCATGGGGAAAAGCTGGTATTCGCCCATCCTTGGACAGACCAGGCCATGGAAATCGCTTCGCCATGGCCGCAGTGGCTGGCTCACCTGTCGGGAAAGATGCCGGCACGACCAAAATGATAGTCATGCTCCAGCTTCTCCTACCATATAGATAAGTAGTGAATGTAAAGTTAGACCAAGCATTCAGTAGGAGAGGGGAGGACTTTAGCGTGTCGGATCAAACGAACGGATTACGCTTTGACGTGTATGAGCGCGTCCATTTGCCCGATGATGTTGCGGCAATTGACGAGCTGGAGGAAATCGAGCTTGTTCCCCGCATTCAGGTTATCGACCAGGGGGATCATGCTGTGCTTAGAGGGCAGCTTCTTCTGAGCGGTGTGTATCGGAGTCAAACCGATTCCGAGAATTCACTCACGCTTGAGCACTGGATACCGGTTGAAATAACGCTGCCAATGAACCGGATATCGCGGCTGGATGACATTTCGATCGAGATCGATAATTTCGATGTGGATTTATTGTCGGCGCGAACGCTGAACATTACGGGCGTATTATCGCTGCGGGGCATTTCTGCCCAGCCTGTTTTGGAGCAGGAGGAAATCTGGCGCGAGGAACCGTTCACCGTCGTGCATCAACGTGAAATGTACGAGGAGCGCGTTCCGGAAGCGCATGATGGACAGAATGCGGCGATTGAAACGCCGTACATACCAGCAGAAGAGCTATACGGCAGGCAAGAGGAAATTGCTTATGAACAGCAGGAAGAGCAGACGGACGAATCGGAGGCGATCGTTACGATTTCTTCCGTTGCTTCGGATACCGGCTGGAGCTCTTCGCAGCTGTTTGCGAATCCGAAGCAGCAGGCGGAAGAAGATGCCGGACCTGCGGAGGATGAGCGGGAAATAACGTTAGCCTCGCAGCAGTTCGCGAGCGAAGGCTGGCTCACAACGTCATCGGCGTATGCGAATGCGAACGCAAGCTTCGCGCAGCCGGTTGAAGGGTCATCCGAGCCGTCGGAGCAAGAACGTATCGCATTTGCAGAATCGGAAGCATTGGCAGAGGAAGAAGCGGAAGCATTGGCAGAAGCAGAGGCAGAGGAAGAAGCGAAAGCTTCATCCGAGCCGACCGAAGCAGCATTGCCTCCGCAGCGAGTCGAGCCCGAACCTGAAAAGCAAGAGCTGCGGATCGCTTTCAATGGCAAGCAGCCTCAAGACGGGGCAGGCACGCCGCCGGACGTCGGAATACTGACCTTGCTGCAAACAAGCAGGCGCGAGCAAGCAGCCCGCGAGGCTGCCGAGCAGGTGGTTGCGCAGCAGCGGGCGGATGAGGAAGCTAGGGTGCAAGCGTCAGGCGACGAGATTGAATGGAAGAACCTGTTCCTCGGGAAACGATCGGAGGACACGGAATTCCGCAAAATCAGGATGTGCATCGTGCAGCGCGACGAGACGCTCGACGTCATTGCTTCTCGCTATAGCCTAAACCCGAGAGAAATCGTCATTTACAACCGATTGGAAGATTCAGGAGTATCGGAAGGACAGCTATTGTATATTCCATAATGCGTTGCTTGGCGGAAATGCCCTTGTTGCTCAAAAAAATGAGCGATAAGGGCATTTCTTGCGTTAGTTTGGTTGACTCAGCTTTGTAAGAAAGGTATGATTAAAGATATATATGCGTTATAACGACATTGAAGGGGAATAGTAGACAGCAAAGCCTTCAGAGAGTGGAACCGTTACGCTGAGAGGTTCCGCAGGAAGTGACTGCTACGAGTCGCCCCGGAGTTGCCTGAGCCAAGTGGGTGCAACCTGTGCCCTACCGAATTCAGGCCGGCTACAGCCGTTATCTGTTTGAGTGCCATGCGTATTTCGTTCGCGTGGAACAAAGGTGGTACCACGGAAGCTAAACCTTTCGTCCTTTATGTTGAGGGCGGCAGGTTTTTTTTGTGTTTGTAGATCGATTTATGGAGGATGGAACGAATGTCAGAAAATCAAACGACAACTGCAATGCCAACAACCTATGATCCGAAGGCAGCTGAGCAGAAATGGTACGATTACTGGATGCAGGGGAAATTTTTTGAAGCGGGCAAGCGCCCGGACGCGGAGACGTATACGATTGTTATCCCGCCTCCAAACGTAACGGGCATGCTTCATATCGGTCATGCGCTAGATTTCACGCTGCAGGATATTTTGATTAGGACGAAGCGGATGCAAGGCTACGATGCGCTATGGCTGCCTGGCACGGATCACGCGGGCATCGCGACGCAGACGAGAGTAGAACAGAAGCTGCGCGAGCAAGGCGTGTCCCGTTACGATCTTGGACGCGAGGCGTTTTTGGAGAAGGTTTGGGAGTGGAAGGAAGAGTACGCGAACACCATCCGCGACCAATGGGCGAAGATGGGACTCTCCCTCGATTATTCGAGAGAACGTTTCACGCTCGATGAAGGCTTATCCAAAGCGGTACGCGAGGTTTTCGTAAAGCTGTACGAGAAAGGGCTCATTTACCGCGGCAAAAAAATTATCAACTGGGATCCGGCCGCACGCACGGCGCTTTCCGATATTGAGGTTGAGCATAAGGAAGTTAACGGACATCTGTACCATTTGAAGTACCCGCTCAAAGACGGATCGGGCTTTATCACGGTGGCAACGACCCGTCCGGAAACGATGCTTGGCGATACGGCGGTAGCCGTTCATCCCGAGGATGACCGCTATAAGCATATGATTGGGCAAATGATCGTGCTTCCGGTTGTCGGACGCGAGATTCCGATCATTGCCGATGAATACGTTGACAAAGAATTTGGCTCAGGAGCCGTGAAAATTACGCCGGCGCATGACCCGAACGACTTCGAGATGGGTGAGCGCCACAGCCTGCCTCAGATTATCGTTATGGACGAAACGGGCACGATGAACGCCGAAGCCGGTCCTTACCAAGGGCTTGACCGCGCGGATTGCCGCAAGCAGCTCGTTAAGGATTTGCAGGAGCAAGGCGTATGCGTCCACATCGAGGACCATGTGCATCAGGTTGGACACAGCGAGCGCAGCGGCGCCGTTGTCGAGCCGTATCTGTCGACGCAATGGTTCGTTGCGATGAAACCGCTCGCCGAAGCTGCGATTGCTGCCCAGAAGTCTGGGAAAGGCGTGAACTTCGTACCGGAACGGTTCGAGAAAATTTACTTGCACTGGATTGAGAACGTACGCGATTGGTGCATATCGAGGCAGCTATGGTGGGGTCATCGCATCCCGGCATGGTATGACGAGTCGACCGGCGAAATGCATGTGTCCCGCGAGGATATGGCAGGCGAGCATCTTAGCCAGGACAACGACGTGCTCGATACATGGTTCAGCTCGGCGCTTTGGCCGTTCTCTACGCTCGGCTGGCCGGATCAAACCGAGGACCTGAAACGCTTTTACCCCACGGACGTACTCGTAACGGGCTATGATATCATTTACTTCTGGGTTGCGCGCATGATCTTTACGGCGCTCGAATTTACGGAGCAATCACCATTCAAGGACGTATTGATCCACGGCCTCGTTCGCGATTCCGATGGCCAGAAGATGTCGAAATCGAAAGGCAACGGCGTTGACCCGCTCGAGGTTATCGAGAAGTACGGCGCAGATGCCATGCGGTACATGATCTCCACAAGCAGCACGCCGGGACAGGATCTGCGTTTCCGCTGGGAGAAGGTAGAGCAGGCCCGTAATTTCGCGAACAAAATATGGAACGCATCGCGCTTCGCCTTAATGAACCTGGAGGGCGTGGAAGCGGCCGACATCGACATTAAGGTAAGTCTTGGCACAGCGGACCGTTGGATTCTGCATCGCTTGAATGAGACCGTTCGCGATGTCACCCGCTTAATTGAAAGCTATGAGTTCGGCGAAACCGGGCGTATCCTGTATAACTTTATTTGGGATGACCTATGCGATTGGTATATCGAATTCGCAAAGCTCAGCCTTTACGGCACGGATGAAGCTGCCAAAAAAGCGACGCAGTCGGTGCTTGCTTACGTACTGGATCGCACGCAGCGCCTTATTCACCCGTTCATGCCATATATCAGCGAGGAAATTTGGCAGCATCTGCCGCATACTGGCGACACGATCACATTGGCCGAATGGCCGGTGTATGACACTGCCCTTGAAGCTCCGGATGCCGTTAAAGAAATGGAACTGCTGATGGAGATGATCCGTGCGGTACGCAACATCCGCGCTGAAGTAAACGTGCCGATGAGCAAAAAAATCGAGATGCTGATCAAGCCGTCCAGCGAGGCGGAAGCCGCTATTATGACCCGCAACGAAGAATTCATTAAGCGCTTCTGCGGTACGTCAAGCCTTGAAACGGGCTTGCATATCAGTGCGCCTGACAAAGCGATGACCGCGATCCTGACAGGCGCAGAGCTTTACCTGCCGCTCGCGGGACTGATCGATATCGAGCAGGAAATTGCGCGGCTTGAGAAGGAGCACCAGCATTTGAATGCTGAGGTTGATCGTATTGAGAAGAAGCTTGGCAACGAAGGTTTTGTCGCGAAGGCGCCAGCCAAGGTCATTGACGAAGAGCGTGCCAAAATGAACGATTATGCAGACAAACGCGACAAGGTGCTGGCTAGAATTGCGGAGCTGCGCGGTTAACGCTGCAAAACGGAAGAAGGAACGATTGGAATGACGAATCAACCATTTGAGCAGCGGCCGTCAGAGCCGCTGCAATCCTATAAGGAAGCCGTGGATTGGATAAATGGCTTAATTCCATTCGGCATACGTCCGGGCTTGGAACGGATCGAAAAGCTGATGGAGCTGCTGGATAATCCACATCGCAGGCTGAAATTCATCCATATCGCAGGCACGAACGGCAAAGGCTCGACTTGCGCCTTTTTGACCAGCGTGCTGCTGCGGGCAGGTTATGACGTAGGCACGTTCACGTCTCCTTACATTACTAAATTTACGAATCGATTCCAGTACAACGGCGTCGATATCGACGAAGAAACGCTGCTTAGGCTCGCGAATGAGCTGAAGCCGTTCGTTGAGGAGCTTGCAGAGACGGAGCTTGGCTCGCCAACGATGTTCGAAGTGTCCACTGCGCTTGCCATTCTCTTCTACGCGAGGGTTACCTATCCCGACTACGTTGTATGGGAGACAGGCCTTGGCGGACGCCTGGATGTAACGAATATCGTTCAGCCTGTCGTTACGGTCATTACGAATATCGGACATGACCATATGGACCGTCTGGGGGATACGATCGAGGCTGTGGCGAGCGAGAAGGCTGGCATTATCAAAGCAGGCATTCCGGTCATAAGCGCGGTCGAGCAGCCGGAGGCGATTGAGGTCATTAAACGCACGGCAGCCGAGAAAAAAAGCACGCTTTATTTGCTGGGCGAGCAGTTTCACGTTGAGACGCTGTCGGCGCGCGAGAATGAACAAACCTTCCGCTTCAACAATCTGTTCCGCAGCATCGAGCCTTTGACGATTACGTTAAACGGCGCGCATCAACGGACCAATGCGGCAGTAGCCGTAATGACGCTCGAGGTGCTCCGCCAATATAACGCTCTGGTGGTAGAGGACGAGGTGCTTGGCGAAGGGCTCAAAGCGGCAGCGTGGCCAGGCAGACTGGAAATGCTGTCAGAGCAGCCGCGTATTTTGATTGACGGGGCGCATAATCCGGAAGGTGCGCAAGCGCTTGCCGAGGCGCTCAAAAATACCTATAAGTATGATCGTTTACATCTAATGATGGGTATGCTGGAGAATAAGAATCATCAGGATGTACTTAAGCATATACTACCAATAGTGGATACGCTTATCTTGACCGAGCCTGATTTTCGGATGAAAAAAGATGCGGTTGCTTTGGCTGAGTTGGTGTCGGAAATGCGGCAGCAGCAAGGCATGCAGCATGCGTTCGAGCTTGTAGTGGAACAGAACTGGCAAGCAGCATTACAAAAACTACAACAGTTAACCGGGGAAACAGACCTTGGGGTCGTAACAGGCACGCTCTATTTAATCGCCGACGTTCGCTCCCGCATTTTGTACAACTCGGATTCTGAAAAAGGTTGGTGAACCGTCTTTGAATACGGCAGAACACGTTCATTTCATCGGAATCGGCGGTTACGGAATGAGTGCCATTGCCCGCGTTATGCTGGAAATGGGCTATAAGGTGACCGGGTCCGATGTCGCTAGGCAAGAATTAACAGAGAAGCTTGCAGCCAATGGTGCCAGCATCTATATCGGTCATCAGCCTGAGCACGTGAAAGGTGCGGATTTGGTTGTGTATTCCACGGCGCTGTCTAAGGACAACGTTGAACGGAAAGCGGCCGAGGAGCTCAACATTCCAGTATTGCACCGCTCGCAGATGCTGGCAAGATTGATGAATGCAGGCAAAGGCATTGCTGTAGCCGGCGCACACGGGAAGACAACGACTTCTTCGATGATCGCACTCGTTATGGAATCCTGCGATGCAGATCCAACCTACATTATTGGCGGCGAAATCGTCAACGTAGGCACTAACGCAAAAGCAGGAAAGGGCGAATACGTCGTAGCAGAAGCGGATGAGAGTGACGGCTCCTTCCTTCACTACCATCCGACGCTCGCTATCGTGACGAATATCGAGCCCGATCACCTAGAAAACTACGATGGCGACTTCGGCAAGCTCAAGGCGGCTTACGTGCAATTTTTGCAGCAGGTGAAAACGGACGGAAAAGCGATTGTATGCGCGGATGACGAGACGGTTAACGAACTGATCCCGCAGGTATACAAAGGCGATATTGACAAAGCGCAGCTTGTTACCTACGGCATTGACGGCGATGCGGATTATAAAGCCCAGAACATTGTGCTCGGAGACCGTAAGGTAGCCTTCACGATGACGTACAAAGGCGCGGAGCTCGGCAAGGTTGAGCTGTCCGTCCCAGGCTTGCATAATGTGTATAATGCAATGGCGACGGTCATCACTTGTTTGGAATCGGGTCTATCCTTCGACAAGATTGCCGTAGCCATTCAATCCTTCAGGGGAGCCAAGCGCAGATTCCAAGTGCTTGGCGAAATCAACGATATTCTGGTTATCGACGATTATGCCCATCACCCTACGGAAATCAAAGCGACAATCAGCGCGGCAAAAGCAACGGGGAAACGCATCATTGCTGTATTTCAGCCGCAGCGGTATACGCGTACGTTCTTCTTGTTCGAGCAGTTTAGCCGTGCGTTTCCGGAGGCGGATGAAGTCATTATTACCGACATTTACTCGCCGGCTGGCGAGCTTCAAATAGAGGGTGTGACCTCGCTTAAGCTTGTAGAGCTAATCAAGAGCAACAGCAATTCGAACACCACTTATTTGCCGACAAAGGAAGAAGTGCTCGAATATTTGACGGCACGCGTCGTGCCTGGCGATCTCGTTATTACGATGGGAGCAGGCGATATTTGGAAGGTAGCGGATTTGCTGGCCAAATCATTGAAGTCGAATCACTAAACGATAAAAGCCCGATGATTCCACATAGGAGTCATCGGGCTTTTGGAATTCCGGGGGTCATTAACCTTGTACTTGCCTTTCCCGTTCGGTCTAAATCTCGTAAAACTCTCATAGAATGATACGAGATGAAAGGGACAAGGAGTGGATGGAATGACGCAAAAAAATCGGATTACCTATCGTTTCGATCGCAATGGACAAGCTGTAACGGGAGATGGCAACAGCCTCGAGAAGCAGCTGGATGTCCCTGAGAACAAACCCGATGAAGCAGGCAGCACGGCTCTTCAGGGTAATAGATTGCCTAAACCGAAAGTAGTTCCTTTATATCCAGCCGTAGAACAGCATGCTATGAGTGAGGTCAGCCCTTGGAACAGCCCGTTTCAGGAGGATATCGCCGCCTTGGAGGAGCTTATTCGGAACGCGGATACCGTGCCGGCAGCCAGCAAAGGGAAAACAATCAAACAAGCTGTCGTACCGCCCATCGAGAAAATAGAAAAAGAAGACCCGTACAAGGACGAGCTCTATTTGGTGAAAAAAGAAAAAAAAGCCGTAGACGAAGAAATGGATTTCCCCGTTCATGAAGAGCTGGAGGACATTCAGTCTTACGGGGAAGAGCGAATATACGAGGAGCCGCGCAGAGGCAAAGCGCAATACTCGAGAATTAAAAGAAGCTCGTCCGCGCCTTCGTGGTTTAACGTCTTTTTGTCGGTAGCAGCCGCGCTTGCAACGGGAGCGCTATTTGGTTACTTGCTGCTGTCCTTATTTACGGGAGCCAGCCTTTTTCCCGGCGAAGCAGGCAATAAGCCGGACGCTCAACCGGTCATTGGCAATGCGGCAGGCAGCGGAGAAGGAACGGAGAACGGGGCAAACGTCAAAAATAACGATACGCCTAAACCGTCAGCGGCGGATGGCTCGGGCGAGGATCAAGGCAGCACGGCTCCAACAGTCAGCCTGACAGGGCTGGAGCATACGTATTTCATGCTGCAGTTCGGCGTATTCAGCAATACGGAGGGGAAGGATGCCGCGCTTGACCAGCTTGCTAAGAAAGGCTTGGCTGGGGCGACTCTGACAAGCGCTAAGGATTACAGAGTTTATGCGGGCTTGGGGAGCGACCGCAAGCAGGCAGAAGCAATCAAGGGATTGCTGCCGGATTTGGAATTGTACGTAAAAGAAGTAACGATCGATGCCCCTGGCAAGCTGCCATTCTCAGGCAACTCGGCTGTCGCTCAGCGCTTCTTTGAACATACGGGCGCACTCGTCCAAATGCTGGATGAATTGACATTGGCCCAATTGGAGCAGCCGACGCTCAATCCTTTGAGCAAAACGGCGGCAGCCTCCTGGCAGGCAGAGCATAAGGAATGGACCGAAAATGCGGCGGCAATGCGAATAGGTATAGGGGACGCGGAAGGAAAGGCCTATGTGGAGCAGATCATCCAGGCTGTTAATTCGGCCGCAACATCAATGGTAGAGTACGATAAGAAGCCCTCGCAAGCTCACTTATGGTCTTCACAAACTGGAATTATGCGTGCAGTCATCGCTCAGAAAGAATGGTTTGAGTCCATCAGCGCATTGTAAACGAATAGGTTCATGCGTATAATGGTCTTAGGTGTCATTTCATGGCGAGAGGCGTTGAAAGATGAAGAAAAACGGCTGGATCCTTCTCATTTTTATCATTCTTGGCTTATTAGCCGGCGCATTAGTCGCGCGGTGGCTGGCCCCCGTTCAAGGCATCTCATTTCTAACAAAACCAATTGAGGCTTCATGGTCTCCCGCCATTGATCTATATGTGCTCAGTTTCAACCTGGCGCTTCACCTGCAATTCAGTTTGTTCAGCATAATCGGAGCTGTAATTGCAATATGGTTGTACCGCAAAATGTAGTGAGGCGGCCTTGACCGCTTAAGGAAAGCATGAAGGAGAAGCAATAATTTGATGGCTTATAACCAATTACGCAACGAAGCGTTCAGCCAGTTCGTCCTGGCCTCTTCGTCACCGCGCCGGAAAGAACTGGTCGCATCGCTGGACCTTTCTTTGCCGGTTTATATTTTGTCTACAGATACGGACGAAACGATCGAAGCAGGCTGGTCTCCGGCGCAGGCCGTGGAGGCGCTTAGTCTAAGAAAAGCAAAAGCCGCGATTCCAATGCTGCAACAAAAACAAGAGGTTCTTTCGTCTTTAATTATTGGCGCAGACACCATTGTGGTGCTTGACGGCGATGTGCTGGGCAAGCCGGCCGATGAGGAAGAAGCGATGTCGATGCTGCGGCGTCTTCAAGGGCGATCCCATGAGGTGTTTACGGGTGTCGCGCTCGTAGTTTCTTCTACTTCTGAAGCAGTTGCTGCGCATCGCATGACGAAGGTCACGATGAAATCCCTTACCGAAGATCAGATCAGAAGATACGTGGCAACAGGCGAGCCGCTCGATAAGGCAGGCTCATACGGCATTCAAGGCTTGGGAGCCACGTTGGTGGACCGAATCGACGGCTGTTATTTCAACGTTGTAGGACTGCCGTTGTCGCTATTGTCCGACATGCTGGCCTCCTTTGATATCGCAGTAATCTAAAGGATGTTTTTGTGGCGCCGCTCGGATTTTTTTTCAAAAATTAGGCAGGCTATAAACAAACCAATATGGAGAAGGCGGGATTGGGACATGTTGCCGCAACCGATGATTTTGCGTGATGTCCCCCATGAAGAACGTCCGAGAGAGCGCATGATGAAATATGGGGCAGAAGCACTTAGCCATACCGAATTGTTAGCGATATTGCTCCGTACGGGTACGCAGCGTCAATCTGCCGTTCACCTGGCAGGGACGATATTAAAGCAATGCGGCAGCTTGCGTAACCTGATGGATATGAGCATGGAAGAAATGACGTCCATTCGCGGAATTGGTCCTGCCAAAGCGATTCAGCTCCGTGCGGGAATTGAGCTTGGGAAACGAATTTCACGTAGTCAAATGGGCGAAGCGATTATCGTCCGCAAGCCCCAGGATGCAGCGGATTATGTGATGGAGGATCTTCGCTATTTGAAGAAGGAGCACTTCGTATGCTTGTTTTTGAACACCAAAAATCACATCATAGGACGCGAAACCTTGTCCGTAGGTACGCTCAATGCATCGCTTGTCCATCCCCGTGAAGTTTTTCGCGCAGCCATCTCGCGCAGCAGCGCATCTATTATTTGCATTCATAATCACCCAAGCGGCGATCCAACGCCTAGCCCGGAGGATATCGCATTAACGAGGCGCTTGGCGGAAGCCGGCCAGCTAGTCGGAATAGAAGTGCTTGACCATCTCGTAATCGGCGACGGAAGATTCGTAAGTTTGAAGGAACAAGGTCATATGTAATATAATAAAGTGATGTGGCAATTAGAAGGGAGCAACAACATGTTTGGTGGTTTTTCGAAAGATTTAGGTATTGATTTAGGTACGGCAAATACGTTGGTTTTCGTCAAAGGCAAAGGAATCGTCGTGAGGGAACCTTCCGTAGTGGCCCTTCGTACAGATACAAAAACAATCGAGGCAGTTGGCGAGCAAGCCAAAAAAATGATCGGTAGAACGCCAGGCAACATCCGCGCTGTTCGTCCAATGAAAGACGGCGTCATCGCCGATTTCGAAACGACGGCTACGATGATTAAATATTTTATTCGTCAAGCACAGAAGCAACGCTCTTTATTTCCACGTCATCCAAACGTCATGGTTTGCGTGCCGTCAGGCATTACGGCGGTTGAAAAACGGGCAGTAGAGGATGCGACCAAGCAAGCTGGAGCCCGTGAGGCCTATACAATCGAGGAGCCTTTCGCAGCTGCAATCGGCGCTGATTTGCCGGTATGGGAGCCAACAGGCAGCATGGTTGTCGATATTGGCGGCGGCACGACAGAAGTAGCGGTCATCTCCTTGGGAGGCATCGTTACGGCGCGTTCCATTCGCGTTGCGGGCGATGAAATGGACGAGGCGGTAACGCAATACATCAAGCGGCAATACAACCTTATGATCGGCGAGCGCACCGCGGAGCAGCTCAAAATGGAGATTGGCTCAGCGCTTCCGTTCGAAAAGCCGGAGACGATTGAAATTCGCGGTCGCGATCTCGTATCGGGCTTGCCAAAAACGCTGGCTATCACATCCGATGAGATTACAGAGGCATTGGCAGATACGGTCAACGCGATTGTCGATGCTGTGAAAGTAACGCTTGAGAAATGCCCGCCGGAGCTGTCCGCCGATATTATGGATCGCGGCATCGTGCTTACGGGCGGAGGCGCCTTGCTGCGCAACCTGGACAAGCTGCTGCAACGCGAAACAGGCATGCCGGTTATCGTTGCGGACAATCCGCTCGACTGCGTAGCGATCGGAACAGGCCGCTCGCTTGATAATATTCATCTCTTCAAAGCAAGAAGCTCAGCATCTCGTTCGAGACGCTAAATTAGGTCCGCTGGGATACGGATATGAAATGGGCAGGTGATCGAGCTGTTTAAGCTGATGCGAAATAAGCGTATGTCTATGCTTATGATCGGATTTATATTGTGCATAGCGGTCATCGGCTTTTCGCTAAGCGACCGTAAGGAATTATCATGGCCGGAGAAGTTTCTGAAGGATTCGGCAGCATACGTGCAGCAATGGTTTTACAAGCCCGCTGGTTCTATAGCGGGCTTCTTTGAGGATATCGGCAATCTTCGTACGATCTATGAGGAGAATGAGCGGCTTCGTCTTATGGCTGCTGCCTACTCTCGTGAGAAAATCAATTATAATTTCGTAGAGAAAGAGAATAAACGCCTTCAAGAAGAGCTGAAGTTCACAGAGGCGCAAAAGCAAATGTATGATTATAATTATTTGATCGCCCAGGTCGTCTCTGTCAGCAACGAAGCCAATAACCGGACGTTAACCATCAATCTCGGATCCAAAAACGGCATTAAGCCGAATATGGCCGTTACGACGATTGACGGTCTGATCGGGTTGGTCAGCTCGGTTACGCCATTTACTGCAGCCGTAACCCCAATAACGGAGCTTGATGAGTCATCACCGACATTCAATCTGATCGCGGTGACGGTTATGGGGCGCGAGGCCGAGTCTTTCGGTATATTGAGCAGCTACAACAAGGAAACCTCGAGGCTGCTTATGACGAAAATCGCAGAGAAGGATAAAATGGACTACCAGGATACGGTAATCACTTCCGGCTTGGGCGGCGTTTATCCAAGGGGGCTCGTGGTTGGAACCATAGAATCCAAACAACTCGGCGATTTCGGGCTTACTTATACAGCTTCGGTCGAACTGGCAGCCAGCTTCGATCACTTGACTGAGGTGTTTGTGGTTCAGGTGCCTGAATTGGAGGCTGCCGATCAATGAGCATGAACCGAATCATCCTGCTTATGGTTCTCCTTTTCGTCATTGAGGGGGCTTTAATGCCGTGGATCATTCCAGCCGGCTTCGGGCATCGGATCATTCCTCACTTTGTTTTCGTAATGGTCATTTTCTCTGGACTTTACAGCCGCCGGCATCTAGCTTTGCTGCTGGGCGTTAGCTTCGGTTTGCTTCAGGATATCGTTTATTTCGGTCATTTACTCGGCATTAATGCCTTTATCATGGGTCTTATGGGTTATTTCACTGGCGTTCTTCTGGAGCGCCGCCGTTCTACGATCATGATGGCGATATCGGTTATCGGTTTCGCGTGCATTCTGTTTGACAGCGTTATTTATTTTATATATAGCGTGTTTCGGATAACGAATGAAAGCTACGCATGGGCACTTATCGATCATATTCTTCCAAGTTTGTTTCTTCAGCTTGCGTTCGCGCTTGCCTGCTACGTGCCGGCTAGGAAGCTGTTTGAAGGCCAGACTGGCGTGAAGGCGGAGAAGGATGATGAATAAAATAATGGCGCAGGCAGGATTTTGTTAGTCGCACCAAGAATGCATTAGGTTGGGGAGGGACGAACGTGACCGATAAGCAGCATATAATTATAAAAGGTGTAAAAGAAGGTCTCGTGTTCCTTCTCGACGATAAATGTGAATTCGCGACGCTACTCGATGAATTGCAATACAAGCTGGAGAAGACGCATCAGCAGCTGCTCACTGGCCCGCTCGTACATGTACACGTAAAGCTCGGCTCAAGGCAAATATCGGATGATGACAAGGACCGAATCAAAAGCGTGATTCGGTCACAAGGCAATCTCATGGTCCAATCCGTTGAGTCTGAAGCGCCGAAGGTTGATTTGCTGCAAGGGGATCAGCCTCGTCTTCAGGTGCTTACGTCTATCATTCGTTCGGGACAAACCTATGAGCATGACGGGGATTTACTTTTAATCGGCGATTTGAATCCAGGCGGCACTTTGATGTGCACAGGTGACATTTACGTGCTAGGCGCTTTGCGCGGCACGGCGCATGCGGGTATCGGAGGAAGAACGGACGTTATTATCGCGACTTCGCTCATGAAACCGACTCAGCTTCGCATTGCGGATATAATCAGCAGACCGCCAGAGGAATGGATGACCGGCGATGCTTCAATGGAGTTCGCCTTCTTAAGCGAAGGCAGAATGCAAATCGATAAGCTAGCGCAATTATTCCGCATACGGCATAATCCTATCATGTTTAAGGGAGTGTAGAATATGGGAGAAGCGATTGTTGTAACATCAGGTAAAGGCGGCGTCGGAAAGACGACCACCTCGGCAAACCTGGGTACCGCGCTAGCTTTGCTTGGCAAGAAAGTATGCATGGTGGATACCGATATCGGACTTCGTAACCTAGACGTGGTCATGGGACTGGAGAACCGGATTATTTACGATTTGGTAGACGTTGCCGAAGGCCGCTGCAGATTGAATCAGGCACTCGTCAAAGACAAGCGCTTCGATGAGTTATATATGCTGCCGGCTGCGCAGACGAAGGATAAGGACTCCGTTACGCCAGAGCAGGTCAGAAATATGATATTGGAACTGAAGAAGGACCATGACTACGTTATCATCGATTGTCCGGCCGGAATTGAGCATGGCTTCCGGAACGCAATTGCAGGGGCAGACCGCGCTATCGTGATTACAACACCGGAGAATGCTGCCGTACGCGATGCCGACCGTGTAATCGGCTTGCTCGAACAAGAGAAAATACCAAGCAAGCTCATTATTAACCGCATTCGCCAAAACATGATGAAAACGGGCGAGATGCTTGATATTGATGAAATCTGTCAAGTGCTGGCGGTTGATCTTGTTGGCATCGTGCCCGATGACGAGAAAGTAATTTCTGCCGCAAACAGCGGAGAGCCGACGGTTATGAATCCGGCTTCGCGCGCCGCAATCGCCTACCGGAATATTGCGCGCCGTATCTTAGGCGATATGGTTCCACTCATGCTGCTTGATGAGAAGGCGGGAGCGTTCAAGCGTTTCCGTAAGTTCCTTGGAATAGGATGATTACGATTTGCTTAACAAACTAAAAAAGCTGGATTGGGGAATTTTGATTATTTTAGTATTCCTCATGATTATCAGCACCGTTGTTATCCATAGCGCTACTGCCAACTTTCCCAAATACGCCGGATCGGACGTTAAGCAGCTCATCTTTTACGGCATGGGTTTTTTTATTGCTATCGCAGCAACGTTGTTCGATTACCGCATTGTGCTGAGGAGCTGGCACGTGCTCTACGGCATCGGCGTTTCCATGTTGATTCTTGTCTATTTCTTCGGTGCGGTCATCAATGGCGCAAGAGGCTGGTTCAAGCTCGGTACGATGTCCTTTCAGCCAGCTGAAATCGTCAAGATCGTGCTCATCATCGGGATTGCCTACATTATGGGCCGCAGGCAGGGAGAGCGCCTTACCTTCATGAAAGACCTGCTCCCGATAGCCGCCTTTTCGTTTTTGCCGTTCTTGCTCGTTATGATCCAGCCTGATTTAGGAAACGCGATTATTTACTTGGTTATCGTGCTTGGGATGCTCTGGATTGGGAACGTAAAGTATACGCATGTCATTGCGGGCCTTGCTGTCGTCGTTGCCGGGCTTGTACTGTTCGTTTCCTTATTCAATACGTTTAATCAGGAAATTTTCGATTATCTGGATGATAGGGATATGGGACATTGGCATAAGCGGATCAACACGTTTATCAATCCGGAGACCGCGACCGCGAATGACAAGCATCAATCGGAGAATGCGCAAATCGCGATCGGATCGGGCGGTTTGAGCGGCGATGGTTATTTGCAAGGGGACATGAAAAATGGAGGTTTCGTTCCGTATCCGTATTCCGACTCGATTTTTGTCGTCATCGGCGAGGAATTCGGCTTCCAAGGCTCGGCTATTCTCCTGCTGCTCTATTTCCTGCTTATCTACCGAATGATAATTATCGCATTCAAATGTTATGATTTGCGTGCTTCGTTTATCGTAATCGGCATTGTATCCATGTATGTATTCCAGGTGTTCCAGAATATAGGGATGATGATTGGGATTATGCCGATAACGGGAATTACGCTGCCCTTTGTAAGCTATGGCGGAACATCGCTTTTGCTTAATATGCTGTCGATAGGACTTGTTTTCAGCATCAAGGCGCATCAAGAAAAATATGAGCTGGCCGATTGAGGCTTTGCTGCAGTTAAAGCTGCTTCCGAGACGGATTTGATCCGTTTCGGAAGCAGCTTTTTATCGTTTGGAGGTTCGCATACTTGTCTCGCTCCCCACATATCCATGTATAAAGAAACAAGCTGTCGCAAGGACGATGGAAGCGGGGAGGAAATCGATATGCGGAAAAAGGTTAACGAAGAGCATGCGTACTTTTTGGCAGACGAGACAGAAGAGCTTGATCCGGAGGTTGTCTGGAAAACGAATCCGAACCCGTGGGCGAGCTGGAGCGACGACAAAGGGTTTATGGATAATAAAAGCTTTGTAAAGCCTCCGGACCTAACGAATAAAAAAGACCCGGATTTCGGAAAAAACAAGCATTCCTTCCGCAAAGAGCTGAAATGGAAGCTGGTCATTGCCATAATGCTTTTTGGAGCGGTCTGGGCGATGTTCCATTATGATACGCCGTACACGCTTAAGGGACAAGCGCTTGTAAAAGAGGCGCTTACCGATGAAATCGATTTTGCGGCAGCAGCCGCATGGTACAAGGATACGTTTGCCGGAGCGCCATCGTTTATCCCTATTTTCAAGGATAATAGCGAGTCAGCGATTGGTGCGGACGGAACCGTTAAGCTGCCGATTGTGGCACCGCTTGAGGGAGGCTCCTTGGTTAGAACCTTTGCAGAGCTGCTGAACGGCATTGAGCTGGCGGGGGAATCGGAAGAGCAGGTTGTCGCTGCTGAGACGGGACGCGTTCTGCTGCTGACGGATAAGGATGATAACAAGGGCTCCACGGTCCTCATACAACACGCGAACCAGCGCGTTACCGTATATGGGCTGCTCGGCAAGGCAGAGGTGAGCGTCAACGATTGGGTAGAGGCCGGCGATCCGATCGGCAGGCTATTAAAGTCAGAGGGCTCGCAGCCGAGCTTACTCTATTTCGCAGTGAAGCAGAATGATCAGTATATCGATCCCGTGGGCGTGATACCGATTGATTAAATGGAAAGGTATCGTATGGTCGGTTCATCCGCTGTTTGTCATCATTATGCTTGGATCGGTCATGACGGGATACTTCGCCGAGCTCATAACGTTATTTTTACTCGTACTGGTGCATGAGCTTGGCCATGTGTTCGTAGCGCTCGGCTATGGATGGACGGTACGGGAAGTAAAGTTGCTTCCGTTCGGGGGCGTGGTTGAGGTAGAGGAGGCAGGCGGGCTTCCGGCGAAGGAAGAAGCGATCGTGGCGATTGCAGGTCCGCTGCAAAATGTTTGGATGGGGCTGGCTGCTTGGACATGCGGGCAGCTTGGCCTTTGGGACCTTGAATGGGCGACCTACGTGTGGAAGGCGAATCTGATGATCGGCTTGTTTAATCTGCTCCCGATACATCCGCTAGACGGGGGCAAGCTGCTGCAGGCAGCTTTGAGCTATACCGTGAATTATTACAAAATGCTGCTATGGTCTGCCCGCATCAGCATGCTATTTAGTCTGCTGATGATAGCAGCCTCGCTACTTCCATGGCTGCTGCGCACCAGCGGCATTCAGCTCAACCTGCTTATCGTTGGCATCTTTCTCGTTATGACCAATTGGACGTATTACCGGAACGTTCCTTTTTTATTTTACCGTTTCCTCATGTACCGCGAACGCATATCGCTGCATGCGCTCTCGAAGGGCCATATTGCAAGCCCGATTATCGTAAACGGACGGCAATCTATTATTTCGGTTGCCAGACTGTTTCAACGGGAAAGGTACCATTTAATTTATATGCTTGAAGCAGGGAGCAAGGAAGTAAAAGTGCTGCCGGAACAAAAAATTGTCGAAGGCTGCCTGTCTGAAAATAATCCCAATCGTGCAGTATCGGAACTTTTCAGTTAAAATAGATGAAAAGCGTACTGGCAGGTGATACTCGGGTATGAAGCAAATGTTAATGCATGTACAGGGAGAGATGCTGCAAACCGCAGTGCTTGCGAACGGCCGCCTAATCGATTTTTTTATGGAAAAGACGAAAGCAAGCAGCCTGGTCGGCAATGTATATAAAGGACGAGTGGTTAATGTGCTGCCGGGTATGCAGGCTGCCTTCGTAAATATTGGATTAGCCAAAAATGCATTTTTGTATATTGATGAGCTGCTTCACCCGCATTTGGAAAAACAGCCCGCTCTAAAGCCGATGATCCAGGATTTAGTGAAACCGGGACAAGAGCTGATCGTGCAGGTGATGAAGGAGCCGCTCGGCGGCAAAGGAGCGCGCGTAACCACCCATTTCTCGCTGCCTGGCCGCTGGCTGGTGTATATGCCAACCGCTGATTATGTGGGCGTATCCAAAAAAATCAGCACGGACGGCGACCGCGCGCGATTGCGTGCAATCGGAGAAAAGCTGAGGCAGGACGAGGAAGGCATTATTCTGCGCACGGCAGCAGGCGGCGAAAGCGAACAGTCCCTTCACGGCGACATCGTACAGCTCAGGGAGCTGTGGCAGGATATCGTTAATCGAGGCGTAGAAGCAGCCGTACCTTCCGAGCTGCACCGTGAAGCCGGGTTATTAAGAAGAGCGGTCCGCGACACGCTGACGATGGATATGGATGAAATTTGGATCGATGACGGCGAGCGGTTCGCTGAGGTGTCCGCGCTGCTTGAGGAGATGACGCCCCAGCTTCGCAAGCGGTTGAAGCGATATGAGCATAAGAAGGGCCAGCCTTTATTCGATGCTTACCGCGTAACGGATCAGGTTAGGAAAGCCTTCGACCGCAAAATTTCCCTGGAATGCGGCGGTCACCTCATATGGGAAGAGACGGAAGCGCTGACGGTTATCGATGTCAACACGGGGAAGTTTATCGGATCCTCGGGCCTTGAGGATACGGTATTCCATACCAATATGGAAGCTGCGGATGAAATTGCGAGATTGCTGAGAGTGAGAGACGTAGGCGGCATTATTATCGTTGATTTTATAGATATGGGATTGGACAACCACCGTGAGCAAGTGATGCACAGGTTGATGGAGAAGACTCGCAGCGACCAAACGAAATGCACGATTCTCGGCTGGACCAAGCTGGGACTCATGGAGATGACGCGCAAGAAGGCGCGTGAAACAGCCGTTCACCTGCTGACTGAGCGCTGCTCTTCCTGTGGCATGATTATAAATAAAAAAGATGCAAGGCCAATGAATAGCCAATGAATAGCCAATGAATAGCCAGCTGTCTAAACCCGCGATTGCTGTGGTTTTTTTCTGTTTTTGACGGCAAGCGGTGCTGCATAAGAGTTTTACCAGTTAAAGTAAACGTATAATTGTTCAGCCGTTTGAAATAAATCGTCGTTTTTCTTGCTGGATCAATTGATATAGCTTGCATAGTATGGTACACTCTTTGGGTGTGTGTCTCGTGCCTCAGTGGAATGAGATGTACAAGTACCGCTCCGATTGGGTATACAAGCGTATGTGGCGCAAGCTGCAGACCACCTGAATTAGGCGAGTCTTCGAAAATAAGGAGGTGCACCAACAATGTTCGCAATCATCGTAACAGGCGGAAAGCAATACAAAGTTCAGGAAGGCGATGTTATCTACATCGAGAAACTGGATTCTGAAGCAGGCGAAAGCGTAACGTTTGATCGTGTTTTGGCGGTTTCTAAAGGTGACGGTCTTGTAACTGGAACTCCGGTTGTATCCGGCGCTACAGTAACAGGTAAAGTCGAGAAACAAGGCAAATCCAAAAAAATCATCGTTTACAAATACAAAGCCAAAAAGAACTACCGTCGTAAGCAAGGTCATCGTCAACCGTTCACAAAAGTAACAATCGAGAAAATCCAAGCGTAAGCGGGATTTCCATGATAACCATTACTTTTGTACGAAGAGCCGCTGACAGACGTATCGTAGCATTCGCGGTCGAAGGACATGCTAAATATGCGAGGCCCGGCAAAGACATTGTTTGTGCGGGAGTATCGGCCGTTTCGGTGGGTACCGTCAACGCGATCGAAGCTTTAGCAGGAGAAGAGTTGCCTGCCAAGATGAAGAACGGCTGGCTGTCGTCGGATATTCCGACGCTGGCGGACGAGGCTTCGGATGGCCGGATGCAGCTGCTGCTGGAATCGATGGCGGTTATGCTTGACACTATCGCAAAATCATACGGCAAGCATGTCGTCATTCATGAACTTCTTAATGCGTAAGCTTTCGAAGTAGGTTTGCTCCGCAAGCCTTAATGTCCATGCTTCCGAAGCAGGTTTGCTCCACAAACCTTTAAGAAGGAGGGAATAACTATGTTGAAACTGAATCTTCAGCTTTTCGCTTCGAAGAAAGGTGTTGGTTCCACGAAGAACGGACGTGACTCGCAGTCGAAGCGCCTTGGCGCTAAACGTGCTGACGGTCAAACCGTTTCGGCTGGAAGCATTTTGTTTCGCCAACGCGGAACAAAAATTCACCCAGGAACTAACGTAGGCATCGGGAAAGACGATACGCTTTATGCGAAAGTAGAAGGCGTAGTGAAGTTCGAACGTTGGGGACGCGACCGCAAAAAAGTGAGCGTGTATCCAGCTGTTCTAGCTCCGGTAGCTGCTGCAGTAGAAGCTTAATACAATCTTATATATGCACCAAGCCCCGGCCTGCATCGCTAGGCCGGGTTTTTTTGTTTCAAGGCTGATGACCGTGGGACGACCGCATGATATACTGGATAAGTAAGTAAAAACGCCATCGGCGAACTCTATATGCTAAATTAGCTTTGCCGGAGAAATATAAGACAAGGATATGGAAAAGGTATGCTTTCTTATGTTTTCGGGAAATACGATGAAAGTAGGTTTAATCGATGGGACGCTTAACAACGGCGAAATACTACGCGGCAGGCACTGTCATATTGCCTTGTGCCGCAGTACTTATTTGGCCCACTAAAGTGTGGTTAACTGCTGTCTTTCTCGTTTGGCTACTAGCTGTTGCAACTTACTGGATACGAACGGAACGGAAAGAGCATGCGGAGCGGACTGCACGGACAATCTTGTCATTGCAAGGATCCGCAATACGAACTCTCAATCATCATCGCCATGACTGGATGAATGACCTTCAAGTGGTATTTGGCTATATCAGGCTCAAAAAGCTGGATAAAGCTGCGGAGTATGTGGAAAAAATAAGTGAGCGAATGGCCGTGGAGAGCCAAATATCCAAGCTTGGCGTTCCGGCTCTGACCAGCTACATTCAATCCTTTCGCACCATTTCGAATTCGCTGGAGCTGCAGCTCGTCATTAAAGGCGATATTCATTTAAACGAATTAACGGCAGATGCCGATCAAATAGCCGAAACGCTCATTCATACGATTAACGCATATCGGTTTGCGGCTAAGCCTGGCTATGGTAATGCTGCTGTTCTTACGCTGGAGCTGTCGCTAGAGAACGATACGCTAAGCGCAACGTTTTTCTACGATGGCGAGTTAATGAATGAACAGCAATGGAAGCAAAAAATACAACAGCAGTTGGAAGGCGCGCCAATGCAGCCGGTCAACTTCGAGCAGCCGTACGCAAAGGTGCTGCTGAGAGCGGAAATGCGCGCATGAACGGGGGCACAACATGTTTGTCGATAAAGCGAAAATATTTGTAAAAGGCGGCGACGGAGGCGATGGAATCGTTTCTTTCCGCCGTGAGAAATATGTCGAGCAGGGCGGACCTGCCGGCGGCGACGGAGGCCGCGGCGGCGACTTGATCTTTCAAGTTGACGAAGGGCTTCGCACGCTCATGGATTTCCGTTACCAAAAGCATTTCAAAGCAAACCGCGGCGAGCGCGGCAAAGTAAAAAGCATGCACGGCGCAGGCGCGGATGATACAATCGTCCGCATTCCGCCGGGAACCGTCATAGTCGACGACGATACGCAGGAAATTATCGCAGACATGACGCGTCATGGGCAGAAGATCGTAATCGCCAAAGGCGGACGAGGCGGGCGCGGCAATATCCGCTTCGCAACGCAGAACAATCCGGCTCCGTATATTTCGGAGAACGGAGAGGAAGGGCAAGAGCGCTGGGTCGTGCTGGAGCTTAAGGTTATGGCTGACGTAGGTCTTGTTGGCTTCCCAAGCGTAGGCAAGTCAACGCTTTTGTCTGTCGTTTCCGGTGCCAAGCCTAAAATCGGCGCTTATCATTTCACGACGATTACACCGAATCTCGGCGTAGTGGATGTGGGGGACAGCCGAAGCTTCGTTATGGCGGATTTGCCTGGGTTAATCGAGGGTGCCCATGAAGGCGTAGGCCTTGGCCATGAGTTCCTTCGACACGTTGAGCGGACACGGGTCATTATTCATGTCATCGATATGTCTGCGTCCGAAGGACGCGATCCTTTCGATGATTGGCTGAAGATCAACGAGGAGCTCGTGCTGTATAACGAGAAGCTCGCAGATCGCCCGCAGATTATAGCAGCTAACAAAATGGACATGCCGGACTCCGCGGAGCAGCTTGAACTATTCAAGCAGCAGCTTGCAGAGGCAAGCGGTGACCGTCATTATGAAATTCTGCCTATATCCTCGCTGACGAAGCAAGGCATACAGGAGCTGCTGTACAAAGCGGCTGACGTGCTCGATACGATCTCCGAGGAAGTCGAGATCGAGGATGTCAAGGATGTTGCCGAACGGAAGGTCTACACCTACGAGAAACGTGAAGAAACAACCTTCACGATTCATAAGGAAGACGAAGTGTACGTGATCGTAAGCGAAGGCATTGATAAATACATGAAGCGGATGAATTTGACCTCCTATGACGCGGTCATGCGCTTTGCGCGCACGATGCGAAAAATGGGCGTCGATGCCGAGCTTCGCAAAATGGGTGCCAAGGACGGCGACATGGTGCAAATCGGCGATTTTGCTTTTGAATTCTTCGAGGGCAGCGATTACAATCCGAACGGCTAATGAATACAACCTTAAATTAGAAGCGAAGACGGCGAAAGCCGTCTTTTCTTATTTGCCTATTGCCCCAAGCCGAATATTTAGATATAATGTCCACTATAGGTGAACAATTGTCTTTTTGAGGAGGACGTATAGTGAGTAAACGCTATTATGTCGTTCGAGAGGATATTTTACCGGAAGCGATAATGAAGACGATACAAGTAAAGGAAATGCTGGGGCGGGGGGAAGCGGCAACCGTGCACGAAGCGGTTGAACGGGCGGGCCTTAGCCGAAGCGCCTTCTATAAGTATAAGGACGGCGTATATGCGCTCAATGAGCTGGAGAGGGAACGGATCGCCACGATATCCATGGATTTGGAGCATCGTTCCGGCATGCTCTCGAACGTGCTCAGCACGGTAGCATCTTTGGAAGGCAATGTACTGACGATGAATCAGACCATTCCGCTCCAAGGCTTCGCTAACGTTGTCATTTCAGTCGATATTTCGCAGCTTTCCGGGGAACTGTCGTCGCTGGTCGACATGCTGCGCAGCCTACCAGGCGTGCGTAAGGCTTCGGTCATCGGACAAGGATAACAGAACAGATAATGGAGGGTATATATGAAGCCGGTTAAAGTAGGTTTATTAGGTCTTGGTACTGTAGGAACAGGCGTCGTTCGCATCGTGGAAGGCCATCAGGAGGATCTTGCAAGCCAAGTAGGCTCGCCGATCGTGATTGAAAGAGTGCTCGTGCAAAACAAAAACAAAGCACGCAATATCGCAATCGATCAGGATAAGCTCACGGAGGATCCCTGGGATATTATTCGCCATCCTGACATCGACGTAATCGTTGAGGTTATGGGCGGTATCGGGCTCACGAAGGAATACATTCTAGAAGCGCTGGCGCTTGGCAAGCATGTCGTAACGGCGAACAAGGATTTGATGGCGCTGCATGGCCCGGAAATACTTGCAAAAGCACAGGAGAACCGCTGTGATGTGATGTATGAGGCGAGCGTTGCCGGAGGCATTCCGATCATCCGTACGCTCGTTGAGGGCTTTTCCTCCGACCGCATCAACAAAATCATGGGAATCGTAAACGGAACGACAAACTTTATTCTGACAAAGATGAGCCAAGAGGGAGCATCCTATCTGGACGTCCTAAAGGAAGCTCAGGAGCTGGGCTATGCGGAATCCGATCCGACATCGGATGTCGAAGGTCTAGACGCGGCTCGGAAAATGACGATACTTGCAACGATCGGCTTCCGCGCGAATGTAGCGCTCGAGGACGTATCGGTTCAAGGCATATCTTCCGTTACGAAAGAGGATATCTTGTACGCAAAGCGTCTAGGCTATGAAGTGAAGCTTCTAGGCATCGCAGAACGTCAAGACGATCTAATCAGCATTAGCGTACAGCCGACAATGGTTAAGCAATCGCATCCGATTGCGTCGGTTAACGGCGTGTTTAATGCGGTTTACGTATATGGCGAAGCGGTTGGCGAGACGATGTTCTACGGCGCCGGCGCCGGTGAGCTTCCGACCGCAACTTCGATCGTGTCGGATTTGGTTGCTGTCGTGAAAAACCTGAAGCTGGGCGTTAACGGGATGCAGGGCAGCCTTGCCTATAAAGAGAAGAAGCTTAAGACCGACGATCAGATTTCGTCCAAATACTTCCTGCTTCTGAAAGTAGCTGACCGCGCAGGCGTATTGGCACGGATTACGCAGGTATTCGCTGATTTCGAAGTAAGCTTGGAGTCCGTGCTGCAGCAGCCGACCCCGTTTAATCCGGAAGCGGAAATTATCGTTATTACCCATGATGCGAATAAAGCAGCTATTCAGAAAGTACTGGCTACTTTCGAATCGCTTGACGTGGTTCATAAAGTGAAAAGCGTATACCGCGTAGAAGGGTAAGATTATGAATAATCGCAGAGTTATTGTAAAAGTACCGGCAAGCACGGCTAATTTAGGTCCTGGCTTCGATACGCTGGGAATGGCGCTCTCGCTATATGCATGGATCGAGCTCCGGGTCAGTGAACAAACCGAATTCCAATTCTATGGCGATCAAATGCGGGGCTTGCCGAAAGACAAGTCGAACCTCATCTATAAAGTGGCGCAGCTTGTATTCAAAGAAGCTGGCGTCCATGTGCCTGAGCTGTCGATCTCGATGCACAGCGACATTCCGCTGACTCGCGGACTAGGCAGCAGCGCGTCAGCGATCGTAGGAGCTCTCGTAGCGGCGAATGCGCTAATCGGAAGCCCTTTGACGGACGATAAGCTGTTCCAGATGGCAACGGCTTTAGAAGGCCATCCTGACAATGTAGGCGCATCAATGTTCGGCGGTATCGTTGTCTCTGCTTGGGACGGGGAGCGGGCGGAGTATATCCGTCTGGAGCCGGATCCGCGGCTGAAGACGCTTGTAGCGATCCCGGCCTTCCAGCTGTCGACGGAGAAAGCGCGCCACGCGCTGCCGACGCAGCTATCGATGGCCGACGCGGTGTACAATGTCGGCCGCAGCTCTTTGCTTGTCGCCGCGCTTGCAAGCGGCGAGCTTGGCATGATCCGCCATGCGATGAAGGACAGGCTGCACCAGCCTTACCGTGCGGCACTGATTCCCGGCATGGCGACGATTCTGGAGCGCGCGGTTGAATATGGCGCGCTGGGCGCTGCGCTAAGCGGAGCGGGACCGACGCTGATTGCTTTTGTTGGCGACAAGGCAGGGGATGCGGATGCATTGGAGCCGTTTCTGCTGGAGACACTCAAGCAAGAAGGCATCGAGGCAAGAACATTATGGCTAGCACCTGCCGTTCATGGTCCTCGAATTACGGTTGAGGATATATCAAAGCACCCTGCGGTTCCTCTTCCCGAACGAATTAAAGGAGAGGTGTAGGAATGAAAACAATCGCGGTTTTACCTGCCGGCTCGGTATCGGATGAGGCGGCTAGGCACTTTTTAGGCGGCGAGCAAATCGATTGGAAGTATCATAGGCTCATCTCGGATGTGTTTCTTTCCACGGTTAACGGAATCAGCGAGTACAGCATTATTCCGATCGAGAATACGATAGAAGGCTCAGTGAGCTTACATATGGATTGGCTTGTGCATGAGGTCGACATTCCGATACAAGCGGAGTGGGTCTATCCATCGATCCAGAATTTAATCGGCCGCCAAGCCGAAGCGCAGGGCGCTGAGGGTGCTGTGGATTATTCGAAAATTACGAAGGTCATCAGCCATCCTGTTGCGATCGCGCAATGCCTGCAGTTTTTGCGAACCAATCTTCCTCACGCGGTGACGGAGCATGTCAGCAGTACGGCCGAGGGCGTTCGAATCGTGCAGAACAATCCGAATGCCGGCTGGGCAGCGATTGGCACGAAGACGGCGGCGGCGAATGAGAAGCTGGATGTCATTGCAAGCGAGATTACCGATCATGATAACAACTATACCCGGTTTTTGCTTGTCGGCTCGGAGCCTTATACGGCTAGGCAATCGGATAAGTTCAAAACGAGCATATTGGTTACGCTGCCCGAGGATTTCCCTGGCGCGCTTCATCAGGTGCTTGCGGCTTTTGCATGGCGCAAAATCAACTTATCCCGCATCGAGTCGCGTCCGACAAAGAAAAGGCTGGGCAATTATTATTTCTTTATCGATATCGACATGGCGCTCGACACGGTTCTGCTGCCATCCGCGCTGCAGGAAATCGAAGCGATCGGCTGTCAGGTTCGCGTGCTGGGAAGCTATCCGAGCTTTATCGAGTTCAAAAAATAGTACGTGCGCATGAAAGGGAATTATATAGCCTTGCAAAGCAGCTAGCCGTGTTCACTCTTAGGAGTGGGCTCGGCTTTTTTACTATTTTTTTGTGAAAGTGGAGACACTCGCCCATATTCTGCATAGGATGTAAGGATTGATAATAGGCATAAGCAGTGCCATGTTATTCAGAACGTGACAGGAGGGTAACGGCGAGTGAAAATCCATATTGTAAAAAAGGGCGACAGCTTATACTCCATCGGCCAAAAGTATAATGTATCGCTCGAAGAGATTTTAAAGCTGAACCCGGGCATTACGAACCCGGACGTCATCGAGGTAGGAATGAAGCTGAAAATACCGTCAAGCCATACCGGCGGTTCAGGCGGCGGGATGGACATCATGCATCAGCATATCGTGAAGCAGGGGGATACCCTTTGGAAGCTGTCGAAAGCTTGGGGAGTACCGCTTGCCGACATGATCAAAGCTAATCCGCAGCTTAAAAACCCGAATGTGCTGCTTACCGGCGAGGTCGTTAACATCCCTAAGGTAAGCGATTCGGGTCATGGCGGGACCGACGGGCATGGTGCCGGCCACGGCATGGGCCAAGGAACCGGCGGTGCGGGTTCGCTGCATCCAACATCGGTTATGCAAAACGTGCAGGGCTGGGTAGGAAAACTGTCTACGGCTCCGATAACTGGCAAAATACCTACCGGACCGATCGCGGGCAAAACGCCAACGGCACCAATCGCGCCAGTGCCTGTTGCACCAGTAGCGCCAGCGCCTGTCGCTCCCGTCCAGCAGAAGCCAGTGGCGCCTATTGTAAAGCCAGTGAAACCAGCCCCGCTGCCGGCACCAAAAGCAGCTGCGGTTGAACCGGCCAAAAAAGCGCTCCCGATCCAAAAGCCCGTTGAGAAGAAGCTGCAGCCCATTCATTCGGAATATAAGCCGAATGTAGATTTGTTCAAGCAGTATGGGATACCCGCAACCGAAGCATTATCATTATACGATCTTCCAAAAGCACCTGAAGCCGTGTCCCCGGTCCAGCAGCAGCCTTCATATGGCGGATATGGTTATGGCCACTCCATGGCAATGCCCGCGCAAACTGGCCATGGCTACGGCTATGGCGGCTGGCAGCAACCGGTTCCCTTCGGCAGCACGGTCAGCCCGCTTGGGGACAGCAATGAAGCGCCGTTCGACTGTCCTCCAGGCACCGTATTTGTTGGCAGCTATCCGTCACCTTCAACGATGCCGATGGCAGCAGGACCTGGCTGGGGATATGGGTATCCTGGCGTGAATCCGCTCCAGCAGGATGCAAACGAGAACAGCCAAATGGTGGCGGGAGCTTCGGCATTGCCAAACCAAGGATTCGTATCGCCGCTTGCGATGCAGCCGAACCAAGGAATGGTATCGCCGCTTGCGATGCAGCCGAACCAAGGAATGGTGTCGCCGCTTGCGATGCAGCCGAACCAAGGAATGGTGTCGCCGCTTGCGATGCAGCCGAACCAAGGAATGGTATCGCCGCTTGCGATGCAGCCAAACCAAGGAATGGTGTCGCCGCTTGCGATGCAGCCGAACCAAGGAATGGTGTCGCCGCTTGCGATGCAGCCGAACCAAGGAATGGTGTCGCCGCTTGCGATGCAGCCGAACCAAGGATTCGTATCGCCAGCAGGCATGCAGCCGGATTATGGTTATGGGTATGGCGGGCATGGTATGGTCATGCCGGCGCATGCCCAGCATGATGGAGGCTACGGCTATGGATACGGCTATCCGGCCTATCCGCCATATCCAGGTTGGCCGCAAACGGCAGGCGCAAATGATGCCAATCAAGCCGATTGCGGATGCAAAGGAAACCGTTCGGACCAAAACGCGGCAAAGCAGGCAGAGCCCGAGCTGGATAAACCCGTGAAAACAGTCGTACAGCGGAAGAACGCCAAAAAGGCGGTTATCCGAACCGTATCGACACGGCCTAACAAAACGAAAAATCGCGGAAACCAGCCTTGGCTGAATCGTTAATGCAGGGGGGAACCCCCAATGGTTGCAATCAACCATTGGGGGTTTTCTTATTTTTTGCATATTTATGTAATACTGGCGCATACTATCAAAAAATATAATGAAGGGGTCTTCCCTATGATGGAATTCAGCCTTTGGAAAAACTTGAAAAAGCAGCTCCGAAGAAAACGCCGGCCGACATGGAGTTTAGGGGCAATCATCCCTATCCTGCTGGCAGGCGGGCTTTTGCTTCCCGATGCTGAGCTTGTGCTGGCAGCGCCGGATATATCCGCAGAACAAAGCATAATCCATAAGCTTGAAAACGAAAAGAGCCCGCTTACGGTGGAACTGCACCGCGTATATGTATGCGGCGAGGAAACGAAGCCCCTCGGCCGGATGATGAGCAAGCAAGTTGCCAAGCTTTTGCGGGGCCATCCTGAATGGAAGGCGGAGCTTGATGTATCGGAGAGCTTGGTCCGCGTTGAGCAGCGCGTAGAGGATTTATCCGAGCATTGCAAGGCGAACGCTTATATGGGCGTGGACAAGCAGGGGAATTTGAATCTTTATGACGGGATTCCCAAAAAAGAAAAGGTTGTACGCACCTTTTTTCAGCTTGACGTTCGTTACATGGAGAGCAGCCTGCCGCAGGACAAGCTGGACCAGATTACAAAAGGCATACGAATTAGTGACATCGAGGAGTATAACAGCGTATTATCCACTTTTAGCGATTATGCCATCGAACAAAACCAGAAGGTTATGCAACCGGCCTATTAGGCTATGAACATGAAGGAAAGAGAGGCTGCGCAGCGATGCGTGGCCTTATTTGTATGGGCTGAAAGCCGAAATATCAAACGCGCGTTCTCATTCCTCCTATCTTTTGCTATAATGGATGAAGCAACTTTCAGTGCTTGCGCTGAGTAGCACGTAATTTGAGGAGATGGGCGTTTGCGCGTTCTTGGGATAGACCCTGGTTATGCCATAGTTGGATTTGGATTTATAGATAAGATCGGACACAAGCTTACGCCTGTTCAATATGGCGCGATTCAGACGGAAGCTCATACGCCGGCCGAGCAGCGATTGCTGCAGGTTTATGAGTCCGCGGGCGCGTTAATGGATAAATATAAGCCGGATACCGTCGGCGTGGAGAAGCTGTTTTTTAACCGGAACGTAACCACTGCCTTTGACGTCGCACAGGCTAGGGGAGCGATTATCCTGGCTGCTGCCCAGCGGGGCTTGCCCATTGGCGAATATACGCCGCTTCAGGTGAAGCAGGCTGTTGTCGGATACGGCAAAGCAGAGAAGAAGCAAGTGCAGGAGATGGTCAAAATGTTTCTGAAGCTATCGGCAGTTCCGAAGCCAGATGATGTGGCCGATGCTCTTGCCGTGGCCATTTGCCATGCGCATTCGTTCGTTCTGAATCAAAAAATAAGCGAGGTGAAACGTTCGTGATCGATTTTTTGAGAGGCAATGTCGTTCATCTGGAAACCGAATATATCGTCCTGGATGTTCGAGACACCGGCTATCGCGTGTTTACACCGAATCCTTACGCGTTCGCAAAGAAGGAAGAACCCGTAACCGTATATATTCACCATAGCGTTCGCGAAGATGCGATTCTTTTGTTCGGCTTCGAGACTAGAGAGGAGCAGGCCCTGTTCCGCAAGCTGCTTGAGGTATCGGGCATCGGTCCCCGCGTAGCGCTTGGCATTCTTTCAGGAGGCAGGCCGGACGCCGTTATTGCGGCCATTCAGCAGGAAAACATCGCTTTCCTTACGAAACTTCCCGGCATTGGCAAGAAGACCGCGCAGCGAATGATTCTGGATCTGAAGGACAAGCTGATCGGCGCAGGCTTAGACGGAGGATTGCTTACGGCGGCAGGCATAGCGCTTGACCTTACTTCGAGCAGGCATTCCGGTCAAGGAGCAGGCACGGCTTGGCAGGAAGCCAGAGAAGGGCTTGCAGCTCTCGGCTACACGGCAGCAGAGCTGGATAAAGCATGGTTAGGGCTGCAGCATAGCGCAACGGCGGAGGAATCCGTCGATTCCTTAATGAAGCGTGCGCTTCAGCAGCTGTTCAAAGGGTAACGGAAGGAGATGAAGGCAAATGGATGATCGAATCATTTCCGCCAACCTGATGATGGAAGACCAGGCGGTTGAACTCAGCCTGCGTCCACGCTATCTGGCCGAATATATCGGGCAATCGAAGGCCAAGGAAAATCTGAAGGTGTACATCGAAGCAGCGAAGCTGCGCAAGGAAGCGTTGGATCATGTATTATTATATGGACCGCCGGGACTTGGCAAAACGACGCTATCTAATATTATTGCGAATGAGCTTGGCGTCAGTCTGCGAACGACATCCGGGCCCGCGATCGAACGGCCTGGTGATCTTGCGGCATTGCTGACGAATTTGCAGGAAGGCGACGTGCTGTTTATTGACGAAATCCATCGCCTGCACCGCACGGTAGAGGAAGTCTTGTATCCAGCGATGGAAGACTTCGCGCTGGACATCATGATTGGGAAAGGGCCTAGCGCCCGTTCAGTAAGGCTGGATTTGCCGCCGTTCACGCTTATCGGCGCGACAACTCGGGCAGGCTTGCTCTCAGCACCGCTGCGCGACCGTTTCGGAGTCGTCAGCAGACTTGAATTTTATACGATTGATGAATTGGCATTCATAGTGGCGAGGACAGCCGAAATTCTGAACGTAAGCATAGTAGGGGAAGCTGCCGGGGAGATTGCCATGCGGTCACGGGGGACACCTCGTATTGCGAATCGGCTGCTGAAGCGCGTTCGGGATTTTGCGCAGGTTCGCGGTGACGGCGTTATTACGCATGATTTGGCGAGATCTGCGCTTGAGCTGCTGCAGGTAGACCCAATGGGCCTAGATCTGATTGATTTCAAAATGCTTCAAGCAATGATGACGACGTTTGCCGGGAGACCGGTTGGCCTCGATACCATTGCGGCAACCATCGGTGAAGAAAGCCAAACGATTGAGGATGTCTATGAGCCCTATTTGATGCAGATTGGATTCTTGCAGCGGACGCCTCGCGGAAGAATTGCGACAGACAATGCCTACAGGCACTTGGGGCTTCCCATTCCGGGGAGGTAATGACCAATGGGAAGGACTCGAGGCTTGTCTGCAGAGAAGCTCTATGTTATCTATGACGGATATTGCAATCTATGCCTTGCTTCCGTCGCTAAGCTAAAGGAGCTTCATTCAAAGGCAGCGTTGCAATTCATACAAATCCAGCAGCTGGAAGCAGCAGGCGATACGGAAGCGCTGTTGTCGCGGAGTCCGCAGCTTGATTTGGCAGCTCTATACGAGAAAATGCATGTAATCGATGAACAAGGGAAGTTATATGCGGGCGCAGACGGTGTTGTTAGGATACTTAGAACGGTAAAAGGTTTTGGCTGGCTGTCCGCTTTCTATCGCATTCCGGGCATGAGCCGCATTGCCGATCGCATGTACCGTTTCGTTGCGAACCGAAGGTACGAGTGGTTTGGCTCGACTGAGCAAAGCTGTTCCATTAACGGCTGTGATTTGCCGAAGAGCAGAGAGGAGAGAGACAAACATGGCAAATAAACGGACATTCAAGCAATATTTGATGCTTGTAGTTGTAATTATGCTGCTTGCAACATCGTGGACGGGCTCTCCGTCACATGCGGCAGTACCCAAACTGGATCAAATACGCGTTGCTCTTTTCATGCAATTGCCTGGGAAATATGATGATACGACGGCTGCGGCAACCTTTTCTTCGCCTACAGGCTTGAGCATCGGCTCTAGACAGCCGGACGGCGTAAGCAGCTGGTTTAATGTGTCAGGCGGCGCTAGCGTGAGATTTGCAGCAGACAGCTTTAAAGTTAAAGTGTATGAATCAACGACATTCGCATCCGCAATTGCGGTGCAGAAGAGGTTGCAAGCGTTAAAGGGAGCCGCTTTCCTCACTTCGCTTTCCAAAAATGGCTCGATCGTTTATCAAGTCATTGAAGGTACATATAAGACGGCGGCAGAAGCAGCCGCTGCCCTAACCAAGTGGGCGGCTGACAGCGAGATTTCCAAGCTGGTTGGCGGGTATAAAGCGGTACAGCAGGGACCCTTGCATCTGGAGAGTGCTCCGCTTGCAGGGAAGACGGAAGCGATAGCAGCTGCCAGCAGCTTCGGGGCGATCGGATTGGATGCTTATGTAGCTGTCCGCGCCTCCCAAGCAGGAGCGGCAAGCTACTCCGTTATGGTTGGCGCTGCAGTAACAGAGGCAGAGCTGCAGATCGTGCAGGCTGCGGCATCCAAAGCTTCAGGAGGCAGCACGCTGAAAGCAGCAGATGCCAAGCTGCCCTTTCTTTTGCTTCGCAATGACCATACGGTAAGCGCGAAAGCTGAAAGCAGTACAGAGCTTTACATGTTCGCGGGAAGCGACACCAAGATATCGATCTTGCCGCTCGGAACGGATCCGATCAAGCTAACGGAGCGCAGCAATCGCAGCTACCGCGGGCAATTCGAGCTTAGTATGCTGAATGGCCGGATGGCAGTTGTCAATGAACTGCCTTTTGAGCAATACCTATATTCCGTCGTCGGCGTAGAGATGTATCCTTCTTGGCCGGCAGAGGCGCTTAAGGCACAGGCCGTTGCGGCGCGCTCTTACGCATTGAACAAGGGATTCGGTTTCCAAATCGCTCATGTCGTAGATACCACGCTTAGCCAAGCCTATTACGGAACAGGCTCTGAGAAGTCCTCTACAATCGCAGCTGTCGATGATACGGCAGGCGAAGTGGCCATGTACGATGGAAAGGTTATTGAGGCGTTGTTCGCAGCCAGCGGCGGAGGCATGACGGCAGATGCCAAAGAGGTATGGGGCAATGCCGTACCTTATTTGATGCCGGTGAAAAGTCCGGACACTTCCAGCGAAGCAGGCTTGCACAGCTGGTACCGCGTTATTCTTCCTAGCGGGGAAATCGGATATATCCGTGACGATTTGTTGGACGAGACTGGACAAGCTACGGCGGCCGGAAGCTCAATTATGCAAGTGAATACGAATGGGACAAAGGTTCGCAAGCATCCTCAGATTCAAGATACGATTCCAGTTGTTGCAACGGCAGACAGCGGAACGAAGGTTATCGTGCTGGAGAAAAAAACGGAGTCCAATTCGATGTCTTGGGTGAGAGGTCCTTATACGCCCCAAGAGATGCTGACCGTCATAAATGCTAAAGTGAAAACGCCGATATCGGGTCCTCTCCGTACGCTGGAAGTTAGTCAGAAGGGTGCTTCCGGTCGTGCAACCGAGATTACAGCCAATGGCCAGAAGCTAACGGTGAGCTACCCGGATATGTTCCGCAGTACCCTAGGGGTACAAGGCTCGCTGCCAAGCACATTGTTCCAGATCGAGGAAACGGCGAAGGTTGCTTTACTAGGTTCGGGATCTGCGACAAGAACGAAGCCGGGCGACTCGGCTCCCGTTTATATGATCAGTGCAGGCGGCAAGGTAACAGAGGCTAGCCAATCGAATTTATTTATTCTGGATGGCAGCAAGCAATTGCGCGCTGCGACCAAAGAGCCGTCATTCCGTTTCATCGGCACCGGTAACGGGCATGGCGTTGGCTTATCGCAGTATGGCGCGCTTAGCCTTGCCCAGCAAGGGTATGACTATCAATATATTTTGAAATACTACTACAAAGATGTAACCATCGCTAAGGAATGATTGAATCGATATGAACGTAGAATGGTTTGACTTTGAATTGCCGGAGAACCTTATAGCCCAAACCCCGTTGCTTGATCGCACAGCATCTAGGATGCTGGCACTTAATAAGCAGACGGGCGAAATAACGCATGGCAGCTTTACGGATTTGGAGCGGTACGTTGGAGCCGGGGATGTGCTTGTCCTCAATGACACTAGAGTAATTCCTGCGCGGCTGACTGGCGTCAAGAGCGATACGGGCGCCAAGATCGAGCTGCTGCTTCTGAAGCAGCTAGAGGGTGACAGCTGGGAAGCGCTTGGCAAGCCTGCCAAACGCCTAAAGGTCGGTACCGCTCTTTCCTTTGGAGATGACGGGCAGGGCAATCCTTTGCTGCGGGCCGTTATTGAGAAGGAAGGCGAGATGGGTGGAAGAACGATCCGCTTCGAATACGAAGGGATCTTCCAAGAGCTGCTGGATCGATTGGGAGAGATGCCGCTGCCGCCTTACATCAAGGAGAGGCTTGAGGAGCGCGAGCGTTATCAAACCGTTTACTCCAAGCATGCAGGATCTGCTGCGGCGCCGACAGCCGGACTTCATTTCACGGATGCTTTTCTTAACAAGCTTCAAGCAAAAGGCGTCAAGCTCGCGTATGTAACTCTCCATGTTGGCCTTGGAACCTTTCGTCCGATGTCGGTGGACTTGGTAGAGGATCACGAGATGCATTCGGAATATTATGAGCTGAATGAACAGAATGCAGCCATAATAAATGAAGCCAAACAAAGCGGTGCCCGTATTATTGCAGTGGGGACAACTTCGTCTAGAACGCTGGAGACGGTTGCGGCCCGGTACGAAGGGAGTCCGGTTGAGGCTTGCAGCGGCTGGACATCGATTTTTATATTCCCAGGCTACGAGTTTAAGCTCGTTAATGCTCTACTGACTAATTTTCATTTGCCGAAGTCTACGCTGGTCATGCTCGTAAGTGCGCTGGCTGGACGTGATGAGGTTATGCATGCCTATAAAGAAGCGGTTGCACATGAGTATCGGTTCTTTAGCTTCGGCGATGCAATGTTTATTTACTAACTAGGAATAGGAAGCGTGAATCGTGGCTGTAAAATATGAATTAATCAAACAATGCAAGCAATCGGGAGCGCGCCTTGGTCGCGTGCATACCCCTCACGGCGTGATCGAGACGCCAACCTTTATGCCGGTAGGCACGCAGGCTACGGTCAAAACGATGAGCCCGGAAGAATTGAAAACGATGGATGCCCAAATTATACTGAGCAATACGTACCATCTGTTTCTAAGGCCAGGACATGAAATCGTAAGAAATGCAGGCGGCCTGCATAAGTTTATGAACTGGGATCGTCCGATCCTGACAGACAGCGGAGGCTTTCAGGTTTTCAGCTTAAGCGAGATGCGTAAAATTACGGAAGAAGGCGTCCATTTCCGCTCCCATCTCAATGGAGACAAAAAGTTTCTATCGCCTGAGGTTGCGATGGAAATCCAGAATGCGCTAGGTTCGGATATTATGATGGCGTTCGATGAATGTCCGCCATTCCCAGCCGAGCATGAATATGTGAAGAAATCGTTGGAGCGTACGACAAGATGGGCAGAACGCTGTCTTAAAGCGCATGCGAGACCTGAGGACCAGGGACTTTTTGCTATCGTGCAGGGCGGAATGTACAAGGATCTGCGCATTCAGAGCGCAAATGATTTGACTTCCATGGATTTCCCGGGGTATGCTATTGGTGGACTGAGCGTTGGAGAGCCTAAGCATTTGATGTACGATGTGCTCGATTATACAGTACCCATTTTACCTGCGAATAAACCTCGTTATCTAATGGGAGTGGGATCGCCGGATGCATTGATTGAGGGTGCTATCCGCGGTATTGATATGTTTGATTGCGTACTGCCGACTCGGATTGCCCGTAACGGGACAACCATGACAAGCCAAGGCAGGCTCGTTATTCGCAACGCGAAGTATGCCGAGGATTTCGGTCCTTTGGACCCTCAATGCTTCTGCTACACGTGTACGAATTATTCGAGAGCGTACATACGGCATCTCATTAAAGCCGACGAGATATTTGGCATGAGGCTTACGACTTACCACAATTTGCATTTCTTGCTTCAACTCATGAGGGACGTTCGGCAAGCGATAATGGATGACCGACTGCTTGATTTCCGGGATTCCTTCTTCACAAGCTACGGCCTTTTCGATAATGAGAAAGGATTTTGAAAGGGGGGATTTCGATGTGGCTAGCAGCAGAAGCAGGTCAAAGTAACATTTTAGGAATGATTTGGCCGTTTGTACTTATGTTCGCGGTGTTTTATTTCTTGCTTATTCGTCCGCAGCAGAAGAAACAGAAGCAACGTTCTTCGATGCTCAACCAATTGAAAAAAGGCGATAAAATTTCAACAATTGGTGGTTTGCACGGAACGGTCGTCGAGCTTAGCGATGACACAGTTGTACTTCGTGTAAACGATACAACTAAAATGACATTCGAGCGCAGTGCAATCAACACAATCATCAACTCTGCACCATCAGCAACGGTTGATTTGGAAAAATAATAAAAAGAAGCTGACATGCATGCATGTCAGCTTTTTTTTATTGTTTTTTCATGTTGACGCCGATCATTCCGCCGAAAGCACCTGCGAGAAGAGAGGATCCGAGCAGCAAAGCACTGTGCATGGAGAGGGATGCGTCCGAGGCTAGGAAGCTGATGATTATGACGATTGCTCCGTAAATTAAACCAAGCAATCCGCCGTTGTACCATCCTTTGCTCTCGGATCGTCTCCCGGAGGTAAAGCCCCCGGCAAGTGCAGCGAAGCCATGAACAAGCAGGGCATTCATAGCCAAGCTGCTTTCTTTCATGCCCGTGAAATGTAAAAGCAATGATAGCAGTAAGGCGCCAGCGGCCAGCCAAATGATCGAAAATAAAACTCCAGCAAGCAGCGGTGATGCGATTAAAGGCGGTTTAACAGCTTGTTTTACCGAGCTCATCAAATTCCCCCCAGTGATTGGAACGTATTACTTAACCATATGGTCAAGCTAACCGGATTAGTACAACTACTTGCATGTCTTGCCATATATTCGTATAAGCGGGCAGAGTATGAGGTTATGCGCCGCAGGTGAGAATAGCTTTACGCACAAAGGAGCTGACTGCAGCTCAAATGACATAAGTCGAGGAGGAGGTTTCCGCTTGGAATTCTGGAGCCTGTTAATCCGGACGGTGATTATTTATTTCGTTGTGTTTCTGATTATGCGCTTTATGGGAAAGCGGGAAATCGGAAAGTTGTCTGTATTCGATTTGGTTATTTCCGTGATGATCGCGGAGATTGCGGTAATTGTAATTGAGGATATGGAGCGATCCATGTGGAGCGGCATATTGCCGATGGTTGTTCTGCTGCTCATTCAAGTGGGAAGTGCTTTTATGACGATGAAAAGTCGAAAGCTAAGGCTCTTGTTCGATGGCAAGCCAAGCGTAATCATCGATAAGGGGAAATTAAATAGCGATGTAATGCGGAAGCAGCGTTACAATTTGGATGACTTAATGCTTCAGCTCAGGGAAAACAAAATAAGTGCGGTATCGGACGTGGAATTCGCGATATTGGAGACGAGCGGAAAGCTTTCAGTCATTCCTAAAGAGGATTCGAACGACTCTGCAAGTGACGAAAGCAGAGGCCAAGATGATCATAATAGCTTAGGCGGGGATAGACTTAAAACATACAGCCAATCCAAGATTATTCCGTCCAAATATCGTTTTGAAATTTTACCGGTACCGCTCATTATGGATGGCAAGGTACAGGACGAGAATTTGGAGAAACTTGAAAAGACGAGATTTTGGCTTAAAAATGTGCTTCAGGAAAAAGGAGTCACCGATTTTAAGGACGTATTTTTCTGCACGATTGACCACAAAGGGAAGCTCTTTGTCGATACGCATGACAAGAAACGGCGATAAGAAGAGGGTGGTCCCTCTTTTTATCGCCGTTTCTAATGCCTATTTATTTAAACCAATTTCCGAACAACGGAATGCGTACCATATCATGGCGATCGATAATTTTCATGATGACCATTAATAACAAATAAATAACGGCGCTCGCGGCGCAGGCAAGCAGCAGATTAATCCATTCTGCCGGCAACGGCTGCTGGTTCATTGTAAACTGGGCGCCAGCCCCCATAATGACCATTGCTGCCCCCACTTTGACAAAGTCGAGCAGCTTCATATGGAATCCGATGAATCTCAATACGCTTATCGCATGCAAAAGGGTAACGAGGACAATATTCACGTTAATCGCAATAAGCGCGCCGTAAATGCCGTATTCGGGATCGGAGGCAAGCTGAACGATGAGAAACAGCTTCACAATGGCGCCGATTAAAGTGTTGATCAAAGATGTACCTGGTTTATTCAGTGCTTGAAGCGCTGCTTGCAGCGGCGCCTGCAGATAGATGAAAATGCCAACCGTAGCAATGAGTTGAAGCATGGGAGCGATATCGGCATGATTGTAGAGCATGCGGCAAATCGGCTCGGCGAACAAAAACATAATGACTACGAAGGGGGCACCTGATACGAGAGCGAGCCGCATGGACTGATGCAATCTTTTATGAATTAAGGCATGATCGCCTCTCGCAGCAGCCTCGGACAATGAAGGGACAAGCGATACCGCCAGCGAGTAAGTTAGAGCTGTAGGCAGCAGCAGCAAAGGTACGATCATGCCCTGCAGCGCTCCGTATTGAGCGGTTGCGAGCCCGGTAGCTATTCCGGCTGCTGCTAGGCTTCGTGCGGTAAGGATGGATTCAAGCAAATAGGAGAATGAACCAATCAGACGGCTTCCGGTGACCGGAATGGATAATCCAAGCAGCCTGCGCAATACGGGCATGTTTTTTTCTGTTTTTGCGGGACCGGCATTTTCAATTGCCTGTTCCGTCGGGGGCCGGTCACGGTAATATTTCCAGAGCAGGACGGCTAAGCCCCCGATTTCTCCGATTACAGCACCCAGCATGGCGCCGGCGGAAGCCCATTCCAGACCATAGGGCAGGAACAAAAAGGCAAAGGTAAGCGATGCGATTATGCGAAGCACGGTTTCGACGATTTGCGAGACCGCAGTCGGTATCATATTTTGCTTCCCTTGAAAGTAACCGCGATAAACCGAGGATAACCCAATGATCATCAGCATGGGCGTCATAACTAAAAAGGTCTGATAAACGCGCGCATCGGGAAGGATATGCGTCGTAATCCATTTGGCGCCAAGCAGCATGACACCAGTCATTATAACGCCAAGCAGGGAGACAAGGCCCATCGCCGTTCGGAAAATATACTTCACGCGCGCCGAATCGCCTTGCGATTCGGCTTCGGCAATCCATTTGGCAACGGCGAGCGGAATACCCCCAGTAATAATCGTGAGCATCACCGTAAGAAACGGGTAGCTTAGCTGGTATAAGCCGACGCCTTCCGCGCCCATAATTCGAGGCAGCGCGATTCTTGGCACGAATCCGAGCAACCGGTTGATGATGCCAGCGGCAAGTAATATCATAGCGCCTTTGATAAATGTTTGTTTGGTTGCGTTTTTACGCTTCGTCATACTGGATTACCCTCTTCTCTATTATGGAATAGCTGATCTGCTCCTGCCTGAGCAATCAGACGAAGCTGTAAGACAGGCTTTTACTATCATCTTTATGCTCGGCATGTCCGATTCCATGTCACTCAATTTGCAGATTGCAGAAGACGGGGCAGGAATTCGGATGAGCAACAGCGAATAGTTGGATTAGAAAAGTTAAAGTGGCTGAAACGGACCAAGCGTTCTGGGTATAGTTGCGGGTTGGACAAAGTGTGCTGCTTCCCTTACTATATGAACGATGGTTGATGTCACAGGGCTTTAGGAGGCGCAGCATGGCAGACGAAGAATTAAATCGTATGATTGAAGAGCTATGCATAAGCAAAGCGGAAGAATTTCATCTTATCGGGTACGAGCATGTTACGGGCCAAGAGGTATGGGAGTGTGTCAGCGAGAAATACAAGAAGACGGGACACCCCGAGCTTCACGAATTAGTCAACGACATTCTATCTCTGAAAGTGATGAAATTTATGAATTTCATGACGATTAGCGCATACAAGGGAAACCCGTTTTGATCAACTGGGTTTCTTTTTTTTTGACTCGATTTTGCCTCGTCTGTATAATAGGAATATTGAGATCATAAGGGGGATTTAGACGTATGTTCGGGAAGAGAATTATTGCCTTCCTTGCGATCGTAGTCATTATGTTTGGCGTTATCGCTTGGACAAGCCCATCGCTAGTGAAAGACGTAAGGCTAGGCCTTGATTTAAAAGGCGGTTTCGAGGTTTTGTACGAAGCATCCCCGCTTGAGGGCGGAGAGGCTGTAACGCCGGAATCTTTGAAAGAAACAGCAAGAAGCTTGGAGAAAAGGATCGATGAGCTCGGAATAGTTGAGCCTGAGATTACGACAGAAGGCGCGAACCGGATTCGTTTGCGTTTGGCAGGCGTGGAGGACGAGAATGAAGTACGCGCGATTCTCGCTAAGCCGATCAATCTGACATTCCGTGGCCCAGACGGCAAAATCGAACTTGACGGCAGTGATTTCAAGCCGAACGGCGCAGGCATCGGCTATGATAACCTAAGCAAGCCTTTTGTTACGATTGAGCTTAAGGACGGCAAAAAGTTCGAAGAGATTACGACTCGCTTGACTGGCCAGTATTTGGCTATTTATCTCGATGACAAAGAATTGTCCAAGCCCTCTGTTAACTTTCCTATCTCTGGGGGTTCCGCGCAGATTTCGGGAAATTACACTGTAGATGAAGCCAATGAATTGGCTGATATGATCAACCTCGGCGCGCTACCGCTCAAGTTGACTGAAAAGTATACCCAAAGCGTAGGCGCTAAGCTTGGTCTTGCTTCCTTGAAGGATACCGTTGAGGCGGGCATTATTGGTACGGTTATCATATTGGTATTCCTGCTTATTCTGTTCCGTATTCCTGGCGTTGTGGCAGGCATCACGGTCATTACTTATACGTGGCTCTTGCTCGTTGTTTTCAATTTAATGAACGCTACTTTAACGCTGCCAGGTATCGCCGCTTTTGTGCTGGGGATCGGGATGGCAGTCGATGCCAATATCATTATGTATGAACGGATTAAGGAAGAAATCCGCAGCGGCAAAAGCTTGCTATCCTCGCTTAAAGCGGGCTCGAAAAACTCGTTCCGTACCATTATGGATGCGAATATTACAAACATCATCTCAAGCGCGGTGCTTTATTTCATCGGAAATGGTGCCATTCGCGGTTTTGCATTAACGATGATCTTCAGTATTCTTGTCAGCATGCTGACGAATATTTTCTTGTCCCGGTTTTTGATCATGCTGCTTATCAAGAGCAATCTATTTACAAAACCGAGCTATTATGGTGTGAAGGAGGCAGAAATCCGTGAACTTTAATACAAAGATTCGATACGATTTTATTGGGAACCGCAACAAGTTCTTTCTGTTCTCAATCACGTTGACTATAGTAGGGATCTTGTCGTTGCTTTTCTTTAGCCTTAATTTCGGTGTTGATTTCAAGGCGGGAACGAACATGGATATATTGGTAGGCAAGGCGGCTAACCAGCAGGATGCCAAAGAAATTCTAGTGAAAGCCGGAATCGAAGGCATTACGCCTACCGTAGGCGGTACGGATAGCGATCGCGTTTCTGCCCGTTTCGATGAGGTTCTTACGCAAGCCAAGATTGTTGAGATTCAAGAAGGCTTTAAAGCCAAATACGGCGATCAGGTTTCTTCTGAGGTTAACGTCGTGTCGCCAGACATGGCGCAGGAACTCGGCATCAAGACAATCTGGGCGATTCTGATCGCGAGTGTCGCCATTATGATTTATGTCATGATTCGATTCGAATGGCGTTTTGCCCTTGCTGCGAATATCGCGATTCTGTATGATGCGTTTGTGGTGGTTGCCCTGTTCTCCATTTTCCGTCTGGAGGTAGACCTTCCGTTCATCGCGGCAGTGCTTACGACAATTGGTTATTCCATTAATGATAAGATCGTTATTTTTGACCGTATCCGGGAGAACTTGCGCTTCGGGCAGTTCAAAAACCGCGATCAGCTCGCTGAAATGGTCAACGCGAGTATTTGGCAAACGATGGCGAGAAATATTTATACGGTATTGGCCGTTCTCGTCGTTGCCGTATGTTTGTTCATCTTCGGAAGCGAGTCCATCAAGCTGTTTGCGCTCGCGAAAATTATCGGTCTCACCAGCGGTGCATACTCGTCAATCTGTATTGCAAGCCCGCTCTGGCTGCTGCTTAAAGGCAAGCAAAAACCGAAAGCAGTCGCTAAGACTACGGCTTAATTCTGAGTTCGCACATGCTCACGAAGCAGGTTTTGCATCCGCAAAACCTAAGCACATGCTCACGAAGCAGATTTTGCATCCGCAAAATCTAAGCACATGCTCACGAAGCAGATTTTGCATCCGCAAAATCTTTTAGGAGGTAAAAATGTCAACCACACAGCGATATGCAAAAGCAGAGTCCGCAAGCTGGGCCGGCTTATGGGGAAACATGCTGCTGGCTCTATTTAAAGGCGTGATAGGTTGGTTGTCAGGTAGCAAGGCGTTGCTTGCAGATGCATTTCGGTCGGCTGCCGAGGTAGCAGCGGGCGTTGCAGCATTATCCGGCTTGCGGATAAGCAGGCAGCGGAAGCTGGTTCAGTCTAATTCCACAACGGAAACAGAAGACTTAAGAGGAGAGGCGGCGACAACAATTCTGTTGTCAGTCGTCCTTCTCATCATTGGGCTCGAGATTGGCATTTCGGCAATTCGCGATATTGCTGACGGCGTGCCGTCGGCGCCGCATTGGAGCGCAACTGCAGCAATCGTCATTTCATTAATCGTACAGCAGCTTTTCTCGCCGGAAAAGGATCGGATGATGGGGCTTTATTGTTCCTCAGCTGCCTTGCTCGGGGCAAGCGGCGCGATTATGGGGAAAATGCTCTCGATACCTGCCCTTTATTATTTTGATCCGGCCGCAGCGATCGTTATTGCGGTTATTGTTGTCATGAACGGCTATAGGATGGCGACCGTATTCATCCGCAAGGATAGCGAATCAGCAGCTTTGGACGAAAATCCGAATGAGCTAATGCAGTTGGTACAGCGGGTGGAAGGCGTAATTACGGTGCAGTCCATGAGGGCGAAGGAACATGGCCATTATGTCATAGCCGATATGGTTATAAGCGTTAATCCGCGCATATCGGTACTTGAAGGCCAAGAAATCGCAAAAAGAGTAAAGCAGCTGGTCATGAAGCGTTTTATCCATGTTACGGACGTATCGATTTATGTTGAGCCTTATGATCCTGGTTATCCATACAAGTCCAATCATGATCCGAATCAGGAGCAGATGCCGACACTGCTGCAATAAGCAAAACCAAACAGCAGAGGAGGAAAAAGCAGCATGATTCAGAGGAAAACAAGGTGGGCACTTGCTCCATGGTCCGTAACCGATGAAGAAAATGCCCAAAAGCTGGCTTCGCATCTTGGCTTGCCGTCGTTGGTAGCCAAGCTTCTTGTTAAGCGGGGCTTTGATGAAGTAGGAACGGCAGAGCGTTTTCTGCGGGGCGGCGTCGAGCATTTTCATGATCCGTATTTATTGCGCGGCATGAAAGAGGCAGTCGAGAGGATTAGGCAGGCGGCAGCCCATAACGAGAAAATACGAATATACGGCGATTATGACGCTGACGGCGTGTCGAGTACTTCCTTGCTTGTTCATTTGTTCAGAGCCTTGAATTATGAATTTGATTATTACATTCCGCATCGTGCATTAGAAGGATACGGCCTGAATAAAAAGGCTATTAAGCTTGCTGCGGATGAAGGTGTCCGCTTGATCGTAACCGTTGATACCGGCATTAGCGCCGTCGATGAAATCGCTTATGCGGGGGAGCTCGGCATCGATGTCGTAGTAACCGACCATCATGAGCCTCCGGAGCAAATCCCGAACGCCTGCGCGGTAGTCAATCCGAAGCAAATAAATTGTGACTATCCATTTAAAGGGCTGGCCGGCGTAGGAGTAGCGTTTAAACTGGCGCATGCTTTGCTGGACCGACCGCCGCTTGAATGGGCGGATATTGCCAGCTTAGGCACGATAGCGGATTTGATGCCTCTTAAGGATGAGAACCGGATATTGGTCCGTTATGGATTGGAGCGATTGAGGAGCCAGCCTAGCGTGGGCTTCCGAGCCTTGGCGGAAGCGGGCGGCATCGAGCTTGAAGCGATAACCTCAACGGGCGTCGCGTTCGGCATGGCACCGCGGATCAATGCTGCCGGAAGGCTGGATCATGCGAAGCGTGCCGTAGAACTGCTTACGACAGAAGAGTATGACAATGCGATTCTCGCCGCCATTAGCTTGGATAGCTTGAACAAAGAGCGGCAGCGTGTCGTAGAGAGCATCGTGAAGGAAGCAGAGCAGCTCTGGCAAGTGAAAACGGAGGAGGCTGAAGCTGCTGGCATGGCCTCTCCGCCAGTCATCGTGCTTGCGGGCGAAGGCTGGAATGTCGGCGTAATTGGCATCGTAGCCTCCAAGCTTTTGGAACGGAATTATAAACCAGTTATTATTTTGGGGATAGATGAGCAGACGGGGATGTGTAAGGGGTCTGCGCGCTCAATAGAGGGCTTTGATCTCCATGCGGCTCTTACAGCGTGCGACGAGCTGCTCGATCACTACGGAGGCCACCAGGCCGCTGCCGGAATGAGCTTGCATCGCGACCGTTTGCCAGAGCTTGAGCAGCGTCTGGGCAAGCTCGCTTCCGAGTGGCTGAGCGCGGATGATTGGATACCGAAAACAGCGGTCGATCTTATGTGCTCCGTGAACGAGGCAACTCTCGAAACGATTGCAGAGCTGTCGCAGCTCGAGCCATTCGGGATGGGGAACCCTTCGCCAAGACTGCTCTTCCAAGGCGCTGAGCTTGCTGATCGGCGCACGATTGGCAAGGATTCCAAACATCTGAAGCTTTCGCTTGGGAGCGGCCGCCGCTTGCTTGACGGAATCGGGTTTAGCATGGGCATGCTGGCAGAGGGACTGCGCCCCGGAAGCAAAGTCGATGTTATCGGCGAGCTGTCGATCAATGAGTGGAACGGGCAGCGGAAGCCGCAGCTGCAACTGCATGATATGCATTTCGACCCTGCTGCCGGAATGTTCCCTGAACGCGAGGATTTCGGCAAGGTCTATCAGCAGTTGAAGCAGCTGGGCCAAGCTCAGCTACCCGGTCTAAACGAGCGGATCGCTAAGCAAAGCGGATTATCGCTAGTTATCGTAGAGCTGATGCTTGACGTATTCGAGGAGCTGGCGTTTATTGAGCGCAGCAACGGGACGATGACCGCTGCAAGCTCACCGCAGAAACGGGACCTGGCAACCTCGGAGCGTTATCGCTCGGCCAAGGAACAGTATGAAGCATCACGAATGTCCGTAGCCGGTCATTAACACTAAAGAATAGTTTGAAAAGGAAAGGGTTGACCTCTCGTGTCCAACACAACATACAACTTCAAAGATTACATTCGGGTAATTCCTGATTTCCCGCAGCCTGGCATCAGGTTCAAAGATATTACGACGCTATTGAAGGACGGAGGGGCTTATCGCGCAGCGATTGAAGAAATGCGGGCTGCCATTGCGCATATGAAAATCGATGTCATTGCCGGTCCGGAAGCGCGCGGATTCGTTGTCGGTGCTCCACTCGCGGTTGCGCTCGGCGTTGGCTTTGCTCCCATCCGCAAGAGCGGCAAGCTGCCCGGCGAAACCATTACAGCTAGCTATGATTTGGAATACGGCAATGATCAGCTCGCTATGCACAAGGACGCGATTTCACCGGGACAGCGCGTTCTCATCGCGGATGATTTGCTTGCGACAGGCGGAACGATCGCGACTTCGATCAATCTGGTGAAGCAGCTTGGCGGGGAAGTCATTGGGGCTGCGTTCCTGATCGAGCTAACTTACCTGACCGGGCGCGAAAAGCTTGACGGAATTGAAGTTTTCTCACTCATGACCTACGAATAAATGACATAGCGAAGCTAGTCTATACGTGCACCGCCTGTTGCTTCTATCGCTTATTGCGGGAAGCCCAGGCGGTTTTATTTTATTAATGAAGCGCTTCGGTAGTTGACGCGGTGCCGCTATTACAGGCATAATATTATAAAAACTCGGAAAACGCATGAATGGGATCCGCCAGGAGTGTAATCAGAAAGGGACGTTTCATGGGCATTGAGCATTTACTCGAGAAGGCATCCGCCTATATGAAAGAGCAGGACCTTATACGCATCCAGGAAGCCTATGACTTTGCGGAGCAAGCCCATCACGGACAAGTGCGGAAGTCGGGAGAGCCTTATATCCTGCATCCCGTAGCGGTTGCGGATATTCTTGTTGATATGCAAATGGACGTGCTGTCTATTATTGCGGCATTGCTTCATGATGTCGTTGAGGACACGACTGTAGATTTGCAGACGGTTCGCGCGAAATTTGGCGAAACCTGTGCGATGCTGGTAGACGGCCTGACCAAGCTTGAAAAAATTCAGTTTCGTTCGAAGGAAGAGCAGCAGAACGAAAACTATCGCAAAATGTTTGTCGCCATGGCGCAGGACATCCGCGTCATTCTTATAAAACTGGCAGATCGCCTGCACAATATGCGCACGCTTAAATTCCAGTCAGAGGAAGCACAGCGCCGGATTGCCTATGAGACGCTGGAGATTTTCTGCCCGATTGCCCACCGGTTGGGTATTTCGGCGATCAAATGGGAGATGGAGGACATTGCGCTCCGCTATTTGAATCCGCAGCAATATTACCGCATCGCCAACCTCATGAAGAAGAAGCGCGCGGAGCGAGAGCAGTTCATCGAGGACGTTATCGGCCGCATTACGGAGAAGCTTGAGGAAATGGGCATTGAAGGCGATATTTCCGGAAGGCCAAAGCATTTGTACAGCATTTACAAGAAAATGACCGACCGCAACAAGCAGTTCACTGAGATATATGACCTGCTCGCGATTCGGATTATCGTAGATAACATTAAAGATTGTTATGCCACGCTTGGCATTATTCATACGCTTTGGAAGCCAATGCCCGGCCGCTTTAAGGATTACATCGCCATGCCGAAGGCGAATATGTACCAATCTTTGCACACGACCGTTATCGGACCTAATGGCGAGCCTACCGAGGTTCAAATTCGTACTTGGGAGATGCACCGTACATCGGAATACGGGATCGCGGCGCATTGGGCGTATAAGGAAGGCTCGCTCGTTCCGGGCGGGAACTTCGAGGACAAAATGTCCTGGTTCCGCGAAATTTTGGAGCTTCAGCATGAGGCTCGCGACGCATCCGAGTTCATGGAATCGCTCAAAATGGACTTTTTTGCCGATTTGGTATTCGTGTTTACGCCAAGCGGTGAGGTTATCGAGCTCCCTGCGGGCTCCGTTCCGCTTGATTTCGCTTACCGTATCCATACGGAGGTTGGGAACCGGACAATCGGCGCGAAGCTGAACGGCCGCATCGTCCCGCTTGACCATAAGCTGAAGACGGGAGATATCGTTGAGATTCTGACGTCGAAGCATTCATACGGACCTAGCCAAGACTGGGTCAAAATCGCGCAGTCCTCGCATGCCCGCAGCAAAATTCGGCAATGGTTCAAGAAGGAGCGACGCGAGGAAAATGTCTCGAAGGGCAAAGACCTGCTCGAAAGAGAGCTGAAGCGGCTTGGTCTCGAGCCGTCAGCATGGCTTCAGGACGACAAGCTTCTGGAGGCTGCATCGAAATTCGCTTTCCATGACATTGAAGATATGATGTCTGCCATTGGTTTCGGCGGGATTACGGCCGCGCAAATTTGTACGAAGCTGACGGAGAAAATGCGCAGGGAAGCCGAGCTCGCCAATCAACTCGAGCTAACGAGCGAGGTTAAGGAAATTAAGTCGCCGGGGAACCGGAAGCCTAGGATGAACCAGGGCGTAACGGTAAAGGGCATCGACAATTTGCTCGTTCGTTTTGCCCGCTGCTGCAATCCTGTGCCGGGTGATGCCATTATCGGTTACATTACTCGCGGCCGCGGCGTTTCCGTGCATAGAATGGACTGCCAGAACATTCCTTTTGGCGAAGAGGGAGAAGAGGGCGACCGCGTTATCGAGGTCGAATGGGAGGATACGATTGACGCCAATTACAGCGTGGATATCGAAATCACCGGAAATGACCGCAGAGGCTTGCTGAACGAAGTGCTTCAAGCTGTATCGGAGAGCAAAACGAACATATCGGCAGTAACCGGACGCTCCGTTAAGAACATGTCGCTTATTCATATCACCGTGCTCATCCGAAATATTGAGCATCTTAACGCGGTCGTTGAGAAAATAAAACGCGTGCAGGATATTTATTCCGTGCAACGGATTATGCAATAATTTTGAAAAAATAGCCGCAAGCAAGCGCAAGCCATATAGGAGGTTAACGGGTAGTGAAAGTCGTCGTTCAGCGCAGCAACAAAGCCAAAGTTGTCATTCAGGGCGAAACGGTTGGGGCAATTGATTTCGGTTTAGTGCTCTTAGTCGGCATCACGCATGACGATTCGGAGGCAGACGTGAAGTGGATGGCGGATAAGGTCGCTCATTTGAGAATCTTCGAGGATGATTCCGGGAAGATGAATCATTCGGTTTCGGATATCGGAGGACAGCTGCTTTCCGTCTCGCAGTTTACGCTTTACGGCGATTGCCGCAAGGGCAGAAGGCCAAACTTTATGGCAGCCGCAAAGCCGGATCAAGCGGAGAAGCTGTATGACTGCTTTAACGAAACGCTGCGTGCCATCGGATTAACCGTGGAAACGGGGCGCTTCGGAGCGATGATGGACGTGGAGCTGGTTAATTCTGGGCCCGTCACGATAATTTTGGAAAGCGGTATGTAAGAAGGCATTCGCGGGAAACAATAGACCATAAGCTTTGCAGGCAGATTGATTGCCTGGCACAAGCCGAACGAACTATTGGAGGAATTCCGCGCATGCACCAATCACGCAAAGAGCAAGGCATTGAACGGGTTTCACGCAAGCTGCTTCATCCGGACCGCAGGGAGGCCAAAGTTTTCGCTGAGCTAGAGGACGATATAGAAGCAGCGGAGGAATGGGCGGGCTTCCCGCAGCAACCGCGCCGTGATAACCCTAATCATTTATAATGAGCAAAAATAGCCGTCCGGATCAAAAGACCGGGCGGCTGCTTCGTTTGATGGACGCAATTGCAATAAAAACGCTTTCGAAATTGTAATATATCTGTAATCAATCTCTAACTTTGTTTTAACATCATTGGCCTATAATAGACCTCGACCCCCTTTTTAAAAATATATTTTACTTTTGGACCTACAAACATGTTTTGTAGGTTTTTTTCTGCCCATTAACGGAAAGCCTATCGGATATGCATCTCGATCTTGACTTTAACTGCTGCTGAAGGTAAAATTAATCCTCAGTATAGATATGTGATTCATGGATGGGACAAAGTAATTCTACGCGCTGTATCCAGAGAGGGACGCCAATTGGCTGCAAGGGTCCTTATATCGGCAGAATGAACAGACTTCCCGGAGAACAGGCAGTGAACAGCGTGCATGAAGCAAGCCATGGGCTTGGTGATAAGCGCCCATTAGCTGGACTGCGGATGACGGACGTTAACCGTCTTGGAGCGGGCTGATGCATAGGATGCAGGCTCGGAATGTGGGTGGTACCACGGGAGATACACTCTCGTCCCTTATGGCGCAAGCTGTTAGGAACGGGAGTTTTTTGCGTCTTGCGACGGTTGGGAATTTCATTATGGGGTCAGGAGGTTTTAGTTATGGCATTTCAAAAAATGCCGGGCACGCAGGATATTTTGCCCGGAGCCGTAGAGAGATGGCAGTATGTGGAGCAGAAGGCACGCGATATTTGCCAGCGCTACAACTTTCGCGAAATTCGCACGCCAATTTTTGAATCCACGGAGCTTTTTCAGCGCGGAGTAGGAGAAACAACGGATATCGTTGAGAAAGAAATGTACACGTTCACTGACCGCGGCAACCGCAGCCTAACGCTGCGTCCAGAAGGCACGGCGGGCGTAGTGCGTTCTTATGTCGAGAACAAGCTGTACGGCGAGCCAGACGTGTCTAAGCTCTACTATATCGGTCCCATGTTCAGGTATGAGCGTCCGCAGGCCGGACGATACCGCCAGCTACATCAATTCGGCGTCGAGGCGCTAGGTTCGGTTGATCCTGCCATTGATGCTGAAGTGATCGCACTCGGTTACACCTTCTATACGGAGGTTGGCTTAAAAGGCGTTCGCGTTGAAATCAACTCGGTTGGAACGCCGGCCGTACGCGCCGTTTTCCGTGAACGCTTGCTTGCTTTCCTAGAGCCGAAGCGCGAGCTGCTTTGCAAGGACTGTCAATCACGGATGGACCGAAATCCGCTGCGCGTGCTCGATTGCAAGGTTGATCAAGAGCATTTCACCGATGCGCCCTCCATATTGGACAGCTTGGACGAGGAGTGCCAGATTCACTTTGATAAAGTGAAAATGTATTTGACCGATATGGGCATCCCATACGAAATCAACCATCGTCTCGTTCGCGGCCTGGACTATTATACCCATACCGCTTTCGAGTACAAGGCTGAGGGAATCGGTACGATCGATACCGTTGGCGGAGGCGGACGCTATAACGGTCTAGTCTCGGAGATCGGCGGTCCGGACCAACCGGGCGTCGGACTTGGTCTAGGACTGGAGAGAACGATTCTGCTGCTCCAGCATCAAGAAACCGAATTGCCTATCTCCAGCCAAATCGACGTTTATGTCGTGGCGCTAGGCGAAGCGGCCGAGCGTGAGGTTACGAAGCTGGTTTATCAGCTGAGACAGCGAGGCATCAAAGCAGAACGCGATTATTTGGGACGCAAGATGAAGGCTCAGATGAAGTCAGCTGACCGATTGCAAGCCCGCTATACGGCTATTCTTGGCGATGACGAGCTGGAGAGAGGCGAGATTTCGCTTAAGGATATGGCGAAGGGCGAGCAGCGTGTTGTAGCCTTAGATAAACTTGCCGACGACATTATTGGTTAATGAACTACCCCATACAATCTAACTAAATGAGGAGCTTGAAAACTATGTTGTTAAAAACACATCATTGCGGACGCTTAACGAAAGCGGACGTTGGCCAAACGGTTATTCTAAACGGCTGGGTACAGCGACGTCGCGACCTTGGCGGCGTACTCTTTATCGATTTGCGTGACCGCTCGGGTATCGTACAAACGGTATTTAACCCGGATTTCTCCGGCGATGCGCTAGCTATCGCCGATCGTGCGCGCAACGAGTTCGTCCTTGCGATTCAAGGCACGGTCGTTGAGCGTGACGCGGAAACGTATAACGCGAACCTTGCTACAGGTGAAATCGAAGTGCGGGTTACGAAAATCGAAGTCATGAATGCGGCTAAAACCCCTCCTTTCCCAATCGAGGACGGCGTAGAAGTCGATGAATCGCTTCGCTTGAAATATCGCTACCTGGACCTTCGTCGTCCAGAAATGCAAAAAACGCTGTTCCTTCGTTCGAAAGCGGCTAAGATTTTCCGTGATTTCCTTGACGGTGAAGGCTTCATCGACGTTGAAACGCCAATTCTGACCAAAAGCACGCCGGAAGGCGCGCGTGATTACTTGGTGCCGAGCCGCGTGCACGAAGGCGAATTTTTTGCCCTGCCGCAATCGCCGCAAATTTTCAAGCAGCTTCTCATGGTGGGCGGAATTGAGCGTTACTACCAAATTGCCCGCTGCTTCCGCGACGAGGATCTTCGTGCGGACCGTCAGCCGGAATTCACGCAAGTCGACATCGAGACTTCTTTCCTATCGCAAGATCAATTGCTTGCCATGATGGAAGAGCTGACGGCTAAACTTCTTAAGGAAACCGTTGGCGTAGAGCTGGAGCTTCCATTCCAGCGCATTACGTATGCTGATGCGATGAACAAATATGGTTCGGATAAGCCTGACCTACGCTTTGGCCTTGAGATTGAAGACATTACGGATATCGTTTCCGGCAGCGAAGTGAAAGTATTCGCAAGCGTTGCAGCTGGCGGCGGCGTTGTTAAAGCGCTCAATGCGAAGGGCTGTGCGAGCTGGAGCCGCAAGGAGCTTGACGACCTGCAGCCGTTCGCGGCGCGCTACGGCGGTAAAGGACTTGCCTGGATTACAGTGAAGGACGGCGAATGGCGCGGTCCAATCGTGAAATTCCTTAAGCCGGAAGAAATCGCTGCGCTAACCGAGCGTCTGCAAGTAGAAGACGGCGATTTGCTCACTTTCTCAGCTGATAAGAAAAAAGTCGTTTCGGATGTTCTGGGCAACCTTCGTTCAAAACTGGGCAAAGACCTTGGCTTGATCGACGAATCCAAATTCAAATTCGCATGGGTTGTAGATTTCCCATTGCTTGGATGGGATGAGGACGCTAAACGTTACGTGGCCGAACATCACCCGTTCACCCGTCCGAATGAAGAAGACCTTCAATTCTTCGATACGGACCCAGGCCAGATCCGGGCACAAGCTTACGATCTAGTCCTGAACGGATATGAAGTCGGCGGCGGTTCGATGCGTATTTACAAACGCGAAGTACAGGAGCAAATGTTCAAGGCGCTTGGCTTCAGCATGGACGAAGCACAAGAGAAGTTCGGCTTCCTGCTCGATGCTTTTGAATACGGTACGCCTCCACACGGCGGTATTGCTTTCGGTTTCGACCGTCTAGTGATGCTTCTTACCGGCCGCACCAATCTGCGTGAAACGATTGCGTTCCCGAAAACGGCAAGCGCGACCGACTTGCTGTGCGATGCGCCGTCCGAAGTGGAGCTTTCGCAGCTTGAGCAGCTTCACATTCGCACCGTATTAAAGCCAAAACAGCCCGTAGCGGCAGCTGCAGCTCCCGCTGCAGAATCAACTGAAAAATAACCAATCCATGCAAAGGAGGCGGCAGCCTGATGCTTCATCAATTTTCACGTACGGAGCTGGCTATTGGGCCGGAAGGACTTGCGCTAATGAAGGGGAGCACGGTTGCCGTGCTCGGCATTGGCGGCGTTGGCGGCATTGCGGCTGAAGCGCTCGCGCGTACAGGCGTAGGACGGATTATTCTCGTCGATAAGGACGTCGTCGACATTACGAACGTGAACCGTCAGGTTCATGCGCTTATTACTACGGTTGGTCAACCGAAAGCGGAGCTAATGCGGGACCGGATTAAGCTGATTAACCCCGAGTGTGATGTCATAGCGCTGCGGATGTTTTATACGGAGGAAACGTTTGAACAGTTTTTCGAGTATCCGCTCGATTACGTCGTAGATGCTTCGGATACGATTTCGTATAAGATTCATCTGATCAAGCAATGCTTGGAGCGGAAGATTCCCATTATTTCGAGCATGGGCGCAGCTAATAAAATGGACCCGACGAAATTTCAGGTTGTTGATATTTCAAAGACCCATACGGACCCGCTTGCTCGGGTTATCCGGACGAAGCTTCGCAAGGATGGCATTAAACGCGGCGTGAAGGTTGTATTCTCAACAGAAACGCCGATTAAGCCACGCGAGGATGTAACGAAACAAATCGTACCCGAGAACGCGCCGGAAATTCGCAAAGCGAAGCAGCCTCCAGCCAGCAATTCTTTTGTTCCGCCTGTCGCGGGACTCATCATGGTCAGCGTTGTTGTCAAAGACTTGCTTGACTCCGGAGGCATTGAGGCTTAATAGCTAGCCGGCAGCGGCAAGAGTAGCGCTTTCGAGGCCGAAGCTTCCACTCTCCAAACGATGGGATACACGTAGTCTGTAATAAATAGCCATGCCAAGAACAGCGGAAACGCTAATTCTGGCATGGCTTTTTTGATATATGAGACTTTATATGTTTTCACTTATAATATCTCGGCGAAACGACTGCTTTTGCCACAGAGGACGGCGATAGCCGTTTCACCCTGCAAAATCAAGCTCTTGATGAACTCCGGCATATGTAGCGAACAAATGTGCTTGTATGCTATGATCGACGTAACAGAGGGCAGAAGGTTGGGAAGCAGAATGGATTTATTCTCTTATCAGGAAACGGAAATGCCGCGTGCAAGGCTGCTAGCAGACCGTATGCGGCCGCAAACCTTGGACGAGTACATTGGGCAAGAACATATAGTTGGGACAGGCAAGCTGCTGCGCAGAGCCATAGAAGGGGATCAGGTATCTTCCATATTGCTGTACGGACCGCCGGGCTGCGGCAAAACGACGCTTGCCCACATTATTTCGCTGCGAACGGCGGGCGAGTTCGTAAAGCTGAACGCCGTGGACGCTTCGGTAAAGGACGTGCGCGAGGTTATCGATCAGGCTCGCACGAATAAAGCGATGTACGGCAAGAAGACGATTCTTTTCCTGGACGAGGTGCATCGCTTTAATACGGCAAGGCAGGATGCGCTGCTGCCTGCGGTTGAGCAGGGAATCATTATTTTTATCGGGGCAACGACGGAGAATCCGTTTCATCATGTCAATGGAGCCTTATTGTCGCGATCCACGCTGTTTCAGCTGGAAGCGCTCGGAGAGGAGCATGCCTATGAAGCGATGCGAAGGGCACTCGGCGATCGCGATCGGGGACTTGGCTTTATGGATCTGCAGGCAGACGAGGAGGCGCTTCGGCACATTGCGTCGATGGCAGGCGGGGATATTCGCAGAGCGCTGAACGCGCTTGAGCTTGCGGCGGTTACGACGCCCTCGGAGATGGACGGCTCCGTGCGATTAACGCTGGAGGTGGCGCAGGAATCCATACGCAAGCCCTCAATACGGGCAGATCTCTCCACGCAGTACGATGTGTTGTCGGCTTTCCACAAGAGTGTCAGAGGCTCTAGCGATGCGGCTCTCTTCTGGTTTTTGTATGCGGTCGAGAAGCTGGGCATGGACCCGATGACTTTCCTTCGCAGGCTAATCGTAGCTTGCAGCGAGGATATTGGCTTAGCTAACCCCCAAGCGATGATTCAGGCTGTTACGGCAATGGATGCTTACCATAAAATCGGCTGGCCGGAAGCGAAGTACAACATCTCGCAAGCTATTCTCTTCGCGGTAGAGAGCCCGAAGTCGAACGCGACGGCCATTGCGATCGGCAATGCCGAGGCGGCGATGGAGAGGGCAGGCGGCGCGGAAGTGCCTTTGCATTTGCGCGACACGCATTACAAAGGCGCTCAGCAGCTTGGCCATGAAGGCTATCAATATCCGCATAACTTCCCGAACCACTACGTGAAGCAGCAATATTTGCCCATTACGCTTGGAAGCATGTCCTTCTACAAAGCGACGGAGCAGGGCATGGAGGATAAAATACGGCAAAATCAGCAAAAGCGCAAATAAGCTTCGACGATCGGCTCATACGAGAAAAGGCTGCCCGGTTTCATTAATCGCGGCAGCCTTTCGTATGTAGGTTGAGCGAGCCGTTTAAGCAATCGCGAACATCAATCCATAATAACCAAAAACGGCGGTCAGAATGCCCATTAGAAAAGCAGGGATCAGCTTATTCGTACGGTACATCCAAAGCAGCCCGCCAGCCATAAGCAGCGCAGCCGCAAACATAAGCAGGCTTTCCAAATGCAGGTTGAAATGTAGCGTAATATCAGGGCTGAAGCTGCCTTTATAAATGGTCATGAATAATGGCGATGGCGAGACGGTTTGCAGCGTCTCCTTCACGATGTGAGGGGGAGTTTGCTGGCCGAGCACGCCTGTTGCGGCAAGCACTAGCAGGGCAATTAGGCTCTCCGCTCTCAACCAGCGCTTTGGATTGAACTCTGCATTGTTTTTTACTGCCTTCTTGTAGCCAAAGCCATTGGAGTATGCAAATAACAGCAGCGGCAGTATTAATAAATGTTTAATCAATAGCATTTGACCATATGGAAGCATCCAAGCGTTTACATATTCAGGTGTCGTGAAAGTCATGAGAATAATCCCGGCGAGCAGAGTGACGACTACGGCTGCAATGGCTACTGGAGAGAACCAGCGCAGAAACGCAGGCCAATTGGCGTTATCCTTCGCAAACCAGCTGACGATGAATAGGATGCCGATCCACACGCTTACGGCCAGGAAATGGGACGAGTGCGTAATCAACCCTCTAAAGCCATAAAGCGAAGAGGCATGTCCCGCGTAGCCTAGCCAAACGATCAGCAAAAAAGTGACAAACAAAGCGACCTTGGGCATATGCTTATCGTTGCGAAACGCTTTTAGCCCAAGCAGCAAAGCTAGCCCTGCCGAGCCTATAGCCGTCCATAGCCACGCTTTGCCTGTATTGATATCCAGCAGGATGCTTTTGAGAATGGAGCCGTAGGACATGTCGAAATCTTTGCCGAAAACAAGGGCAAGGTTGTGAATAGGCACATACGATAAAATCGGAATCGCTATCGCGCATGCAAGCAGCAAGCCATTCGGCACTTGAATGGACGGCCTTCTATTCTCCGGTACGAGCTTAAGCAGCAATGATCCTGTTAGAATGGCGAAGCAAACATAAAGAAGGCCTTCGCTCACGTAAATCATTATTTCCGCCTCCGCATCAACAAGACGAGCGCCGCAACCACGATAATCGCACCGATGATGATGGCAGGCGTATAGTTCGTATCATCGCCTGCCGCTGCCGGGGAATTATTATCGCTGCCCGCGTCTGCGCTTGGAGCCGTTTCGCTAGACGGGGAAGGTGACGGCGTCGCGGTCTCGGCAGTTGCCGTAGGCTCGGGTGATGGGGCTTCGGTCACAACAGGAGCGTCAAGCGTAAAAGCATAGTCACCTTCGACCGAATGCCCGTCTGCGCCAATAATGACCCATTTCACGGTGTAAATGCCATTGGGAAGCGTATCCGGAATGCCTCCGGTCATTTTCATTCCATCAACCTCAACCTTGTCCTTTTCGATTTCCTCGCCAGCAGCGTTTAACAGCTTGAAATTGCTAAGCTTCTCGATTTTTGTATTATAGGTCAGCTCTATGCGCTCTGGAAGGACGGTAACCGTCGCATCCTGCGCAGGCAAAGCCTCCTCAAGTTTTGAATGGGCCAAAGCAATGCTCGGTAGCAGCCATAGTGCGGCTAAGCAAATCAGTAATATTCGTTTCATTTGTAAACCTCCTACATAATTTAGTAACGCGTCTAACTGGCAGACTGATTGCATTATAACAGATTTCGCCAAGCGTCAGCCCGGCACTTCATGATCAATTCGTCACGGCTTTATGAACATTTGTTGAAGAGCCATCCAAGCACCGCATAAATATCCAAAGAATGGGCGCAAAACTGCGTATAATGGATAGCCTCTGCCGAATAGAAATAACTACGGTCTTGAAAATGGATTATCCTCCGGTTATACCGCATGACACGGCGGCTCAGCAACAAGAGATGCTCCCACATTACACAAAGATCGCCGTATCTTTGTTCCCAAAGGAGGTGCACCTGTTTCCGCAGCGGCATGACTGTTCGCGGAGGCAGGAACTCGTTGAATGACCCGATGCCGATTAGTTTGTCCCTGATTCTTATTTTTCTTTTGGTCTTTATGAATGGTTTTTTTGTCGCTGCTGAATTCGCGATGGTGAAGGCTAGGGGCAGTCGAATGGATTTGCTTGCCTCGGAAGGCCATACCCGAGCGAAGCTTGCAACGCATATGACTGGGAATTTGGATGCTTATTTATCGGCTTGCAAACTTGGCATTACGCTTGCCTCCCTTGGACTCGGCTGGATTGGGGAGCCCGCGGTTGCACGGGTTATCGAGCCTCTCCTCGGCGAGCTTGGGATTCGCAACCAGGTCGTTCTTCATAGTTTCTCTTTCCTGCTCGCATTTACCTTCATTACGGTGCTTCATATTGTGCTTGGCCAGCTTGCTCCGAAAACGATTGCTATTCGCAAAGCTGAATCGGTAACGCTGCTAACGGCTACGCCGCTCGTTTTTATGTATAAAACCATGTACCCGTTTATTTGGATATTGAATGAAATGGCCAACCAGTTCCTTCGCAGAATGGGCATCGAGCCAGCGAACGAGAAGGATTCAGCGCATACAGAGGATGAAATACGCATTTTGATGAAGGAAAGCCATAAAAATGGATTTATAAATAATACCGAGCTGACGCTCGTTGATAATATTTTTGATTTCACGGAAACGAATGCGAGAGAAATCATGATTCCACGCACAGAGATGATTTGCTTGAATGCCAGCCATACGATTGCGGAGAATAAAAAGCTTGCGCTTGAACAAATGCTCACCCGTTATCCGGTATGTGAGAACGATAAAGATAATATTATCGGCTTTGTGCATATCAAGGATTTATTAAAGGATACGCACCAAAGCCTAAGTGATATTAGGCAGATTACGAGACCCATTACAACGGTACCCGAATCGATGCAAATTAGCACGCTGCTAAAACTGATGCAGAAGCGAAGGTCGCAAATCGCGATTCTCATCGATGAGTATGGCGGCACGTCAGGCCTCGTGACGCTGGAGGATATTATGGAGGAAATCGTCGGCGAAATACAAGACGAGTTCGATGAAGAGCGTGAGCAGCTGGAGAGGCTGGATGACGGTGCGTATTCGGTCAGCGGTCTAATGCTGATCGAGGAGGTGAACAGCTTCTTTGGGCTAGACATCGATACGGACGACTACGACACAATCGGGGGTTGGATGTATTCTAGAATCGATCTTCCGCCTGCGTGCAACCAACTCATCCGCTTCGGGAATGAAGTTGAGTTTATTATCGAAGAAACGGACCATTTGCGAATTTCCCGTTTGCGTATTCGGGCCATCAACGACGACGAGTTCATAGGGAAGCAAGCTGATCAGCAGCTTGGATGAAATACAGCGTCTGAATAAAATTAAAAAAAGGCTGCTTCGCACATCAGAGGATGTAGGAAGCAGCCTTCTCTATTGATTCGATTATGTCTGCTTGGCTAGCATCGCATTAGCATCGATTTTTTGGACCGTTTCGATCGTTCCGCCCCCAAGACAAACGGCTTCGTCGTACAGGACGACGGCTTGCCCAGGGGTAATCGCTTTTTGATGCTTATCAAAAACGATTCGTGCATCTCCGTTCGGCAGCACCGTAACGCTAACGCCTTGATCCTGCTGGCGATAGCGGAATTTGGCCGTGCAGCGGAGGGTTTCTCCTGCTCGCAAAGGCTGGGAGATCCAGTTCATGCCGCTTGCGGTCAAACTTTCGGAATAAAGGCTCGGATGCTGCTCGCCTTGCACGACGTACAGGATATTGCGCTCCAAATCCTTGTCAGCGACGAACCACGGCTCGCCAGATCCCGATCCACCGATGCCAAGTCCTTGGCGCTGACCGAGGGTATAATACATAAGGCCGTCATGCCGGCCCTTCTTCTCGCCGCTTTGAACGTCAATCATATCGCCTGCTTGAGCTGGCAAATACCCGCTAAGAAACGTCTTGAAGTTTCGTTCTCCGATAAAGCATACACCTGTGCTGTCTTTCTTCTTCGCCGTATACAAACCGGCTTCCTCCGCGATGCGACGAACCTCGGGTTTCGGAAGATGGCCAATCGGAAACATCGCTTTCGCAAGCTGTTTCTGATTTAATGCGCTGAGGAAGTAGGTTTGATCCTTGTTGGAATCAATGCCTCGCAGCAGCTTGGTAACGCCGTCCTCCGTGCGCTCGACCTGAGCGTAGTGCCCCGTAGCCAAATAGTCTGCTCCAAGCTCCATCGCCCGCTGAAGGAAATCGCCGAATTTGATTTCGCGATTGCACATGACGTCTGGATTCGGCGTGCGCCCGCGCTTGTATTCATCTAGGAAATAGCTGAATACCTTATCGAAATATTGCCGTTCAAAATTAACGGTATAGTACGGGATACCGATTTGCTCGCATACGCGGCGGACATCTTCCGAATCTTCTTCCGCCGTGCAATGACCGAATTCATCGGTATCGTCCCAGTTTTTCATGAATATGCCGACAACGTCGTACCCTTGCTGCTTCAGCAGCAGGGCAGTGACGGAGGAATCGACGCCGCCTGACATGCCGACGACAACCCTAGTCGATGCGATTGGTTTTTCCATCATAAACACCACCTTGCTCGAATCAAACAATTATTATTGTAACATAGGAAGCAAACTTTTTCATGAAGTAGTCAAGCTTTTTGCACACGGCGCGCGCGTGATATGTTAACATATAAGTGAAATGGGAATACAGAGAATTAACAGCTACGCATGCAGACACGCGGATGAACCACTATAAAACCAACTAAAGAGGTGCCACTTTGAAAATATCGACAAAGGGCCGTTACGGCTTAACGATTATGATGGAGCTTGCAGTTAAATTTGGGGAAGGCCCAACGTCGCTCAAGAGCATAGCAGAGCGCAACCAGCTTTCCGAACACTATTTGGAGCAATTAGTCGCACCGCTTCGCAATGCAGGGCTTGTGAAAAGTATCCGGGGGGCATACGGCGGCTATATCCTTTCGAAGGACCCGGAAACAATTACTTCCGGAGATATCATTCGTATCCTCGAGGGTCCTATTTCACCGGTAGACTTTACGGAAGAGGATGATCCTGCGAAACGCCAGCTTTGGCTAAGAATCCGGGACAGCATTGCTGATGTGCTTGACTCGACGACGCTTGCGGATCTCATCAATTTCGAAGACGCGGGCAAACCTGACAGCTATATGTTCTACATCTAAAGGAAACGAACCTATGACAAAACATTATTTTGACCATGCCGCCACTACGCCTATGCATCCTGACGTCGCCAAAGCGATGCTCGAGGTTATGCTGGGTCCTGGCGGCAATTCGTCTAGCATGCATGCGTTTGGAAGAGCGGCTAAGCTCCATCTCAACCGGTCGCGCGATCTAATCTCGGCAGCGGTCGGCTGCAAACCGGGCGAGCTGATGTTCACCTCCGGAGGGACGGAGAGCGATAATGCGGCAATTATCGGAGCAGCCAGAGCACAGCGCAAACGCGGGAGAACACATCTGATTACTTCTGCGGGCGAGCATCACGCCGTTCTTCATACATGCGAGTGGCTTGCCAAGGAAGAAGGCTTCACTCTAACGGTACTTCCTGTCGATTCGGCAGGGCGCACATCGACGGAGAACGTCCAAGCGGCTATTACGCCAGAAACTGCCCTTATCAGCATTATGCATGGCAACAACGAAGTAGGAACGATTCAGCCCATAGAAGAGATTGGCCGAATGGCGAAAGCTGCAGGCGCGATCTTCCATGTGGATGCCGTACAGACATTAAGCTGGTTCGATTACCGGCTCAATGAGCTGCCGATCGACCTCATGAGTTTCTCATCCCATAAGATCAACGGTCCCCAGGGCGTTGGCGCACTATATATCGCTTCAGGCACTCCGCTTGAACCTCTTCAGCACGGTGGTTCGCAAGAAAGAAAACGCCGGGCTGGCACCGAAAACATCGCCGGAATCGTTGGATTCGCAGCAGCAGTTGACATTTGTGTGAACGATAGAAAAAATAAGCAACCTTTTATGGACAAGCTTCGTAAGAGATGGATAGAACTGCTTCATGAGCATGCTGGATTACCCGTATCCGTTAATGGAAGCGGGGAGGACTATTTGCCGCATATCGTAAATGTCAGCTTTATCGGAGTCGATACGGAAACGATGCTGATGAATTTGGATATGGAAGGCATTGCTGCAGCAAGCGGCTCTGCATGCACATCTGGCGCACTTGAGCGATCACATGTACTGAGAGCCATGGAGCTGTCCGAGGAGCGAATTCAATCTGCCGTAAGATTTAGCTTCGGTTTGGGGAATACTTTGGAGGAATTAGAAGATGCCGCACGGAAGATTGCATTAATCGTGAAGCGTATTCGTAATAACTACTAGGAGGACTCCGCTTAAGCGTGATTAAACTTCAACGGCTTATTGGGCTTCCCGTAATCGTCATTCATTCGGGCAAGCTGGTTGGCACGGTCAAGGACGCTTGGTTTGATGAGCACTGGCAGCTAAAAGGGCTCATCCTTGATTGTCCCAAATGGTTTGCTTCTACTGCTAAGATCGTTGAGTGGTCTCATGTGCTCACTTGCGGAGAGGACACCGTCATCATAGCAGATGAAGCGTCGATTTCTCGGATGAAGTCGAAGCAATTGCTGCGTTCCTTTTACACCGGATTAGTGAAATTAAAGGATTTGCCCGTCGTAACGGTTAGCGGAATTCAACTTGGCCGTGTGTCGGATGTTTATTTTTACCCAAAAGAGGGTACACAAATAGTAGGCTACGAGCTTACGGACGGTTTTGTTTCGGATCTGATGGAAGGGCGCAAATGGCTGAGAGCGCCGAGTGATCCGGATAGCGTATTACTCGGGGAAGACGCGATTATTGTTCCTGCTGTCAGTGAAGCGGAATTGGAGCCTGTCGCAGCTTCCAATTTCAGAGGATAGGGAGAAATGAAAGATGATGAGATGTCCGAATTGCAACTCGAAAGATATCGGAAAGATCGGTTCCCACCAGTTTTATTGTTGGGGCTGCTTCATAGAACTGACGGTAAACGGCGAGAAAATGTCGGTTTACCAAGTAGAAGAGGATGGTACGTTAAGCTCGCTTGACGACTTGTTCTTTGAAGAGGAAATGACTCAGATTCACGTCAATTGACGTGCTTCTTCATAAACGATGACTTTGAAGAGACGGTCTTTGGCCGTCTTTTTTTGCTGCATACGGATGAATCGAGCCGCTTGTACATATACTGAACTAGTTCCGCTAGCCTTGCAGGGGCATGCCGGAAAACGAAGGTTCGGGGGTGAGGACGGTGGAACGCTTTACAAAGAACCGTCTGTTTGTTTGGCTGGTTTATTTGATATTAGGCTTGCTTTCCATTTATTTATTGCTGCTTATCAAGCCGCTTATCGTAAGCATATACATTTTTGTGAAGGCAGTTTTTGCACCTTTTATCATAGCGATGATTATTTCCTACGTGCTTAATCCGATCGTGACGATCCTGCATGAGAGGAAGGTGCCAAGGACGATTGCGGTGCTGCTCATTTATGCTGTCTTTTGCGCGGTCATTACCGTTCTTCTGGTTAACCTGATCCCGATGTTTATCAACCAGGTTCAAGAATTGAATCGCCACGTGCCGGAGTTGTCCATGCGCGCGCAAAATATCGTGACGGACATTAACAATACATCCTTTTTGCCCGAAAGCATTCGCAGCGGCCTTAACAAATCGCTTGTCCATATTGAGAAAAGGCTGTCCGAAAGCTTATTCAATTTCGTAAATAATATCGGATCCATGGTTAATGCGATATTCATCACCTTCATTATACCGTTCCTTGCCTTCTACATATTGAAGGACTTTGACGTATTCGAGCGTACGGTCATCACCTACGTGCCCAAGTCGCATCGGAAAAACACGGTTAGGCTCCTAAAGGATATTGATACGGCATTAGGCAGCTACATAAGGGGACAGTTTCTGGTTTGCGTGATCGTCGGCGTATTGGCCTACTTTGGCTATCTGCTCATCGGAATGCCATATGCGCTTTTATTGGCGAGCATCGTTGCCATCACGAATGTCATTCCTTACTTGGGTCCTTTTTTCGGGGCCGCTCCGGCATTGCTAATGGCTTCGACGGTTTCCTTGAAAATGGTTATTCTAGTCGCCATCATTAATACGCTTTGCCAAATACTCGAGGGCAATGTGATTTCTCCGCAGGTTGTTGGCCGAACGCTGCACATGCACCCTTTGTCCATCATATTCGCGCTCTTGGTTGGAGGCGAAATAGCCGGCATCGTCGGAATGATATTGGCGGTCCCGATATTCGCAGCCTGCAAGGTCATTATCCAGCATATGTTCGCTTATTACGTGCGCAGAAAGATTATTTGACAGGCTGAGAGGGTGTAGCTATAATTTTAAAATAATCAAGTGTCAAAAATAAGGTGATAAAGCGTTGACGAATTGAAGTAGGCCAATGCCCGTTAACCAGAGAGAAAGCTTCTTCGCAGCGACTGCCCGGCAGTCGAATGCGTCGGTTGAGAGAGCTTTTATGACGAAGGGTGGCTGAAAGCTCTTTTCGGAGTGTGAATGAACTTCACCGGGTTGACCCGTTAACGTCTAATGAAGGCGATTGCGCAAGCTGCATGCAGCGAGCAATAACCAGGGTGGTACCGCGAATGTTTTCGTCCCTGTCAATGACAGGGGCGTTTTTTGTGTTTTATGATGAAAAGGGGGCTTATTCAAATGAAAGCTAGTGAAATTCGGTCCAAATGGCTTGCTTTTTTCGAGAGCAAGGGGCATAAAATTGAACCAAGCGCATCGCTTGTCCCGCACAACGATCCATCGCTTCTTTGGATTAATGCAGGCATGGCGCCGCTTAAGGCTTATTTTGACGGACGTATCGTACCTGATAATCCGCGGATTACCAACTCGCAGAAATGCATCCGCACAAACGATATCGAGAATGTCGGCAAAACACGCAGGCATCATACGTTTTTTGAAATGCTGGGCAATTTCTCGATCGGCGATTACTTCAAGGAAGAAGCGATCACATGGGCATGGGAATTTCTAACCGATTCGAAGTGGATCGGCTTTGACCCGAACCGCCTATCCGTCACGGTATATCCCGAGGATGAGGAAGCGTTTGAATTCTGGAACAAAAAAATCGGCCTTCCGGAAGAGCGCATCTACAAGCTTGAAGAAAACTTTTGGGATATCGGCGAAGGCCCATGCGGACCATGTACTGAAATTTTCTACGACCGCGGCGACAAATATGGTGACCTCACGGACCCGGAATGCTGGCCAGGCGGGGAAAATGAGCGTTTCCTAGAAGTATGGAACGTCGTTTTCTCACAGTTCAACCACAATAAAGACGGAAGCTATACGCCGCTTCCCATTAAAAATATCGATACGGGCGCAGGGCTTGAGCGTTTTGCTTCCATTCTGCAGGACGTGGATTCCAACTTCGATACGGATTTGTTCCGTCCGATCATTGACCGTACCTGCACGATTGCAAAGGTAACCTACAAAACGAATGAAGAGCATGACGTAGCGCTCAAGGTAATCGCAGACCACATTCGTACGGTTGCGTTCGCAGTCGGTGACGGCGTTATGCCTTCAAACGAAGGACGCGGCTACATTATCCGCCGTTTGCTCCGCCGTGCCGTACGTTACGGTAAAACGATCGGCATCGACCGTCCTTTCCTTCATGAGCTTACTTCTGTGGTAGGCGAGGTTATGGGCGTGTACTATCCGGAGGTAGTCGAGAAGCGCGAGTTTATAGAGCGCGTTATCCGCACGGAAGAAGAAAGATTCCACGAGACATTGTCCGATGGGCTCGCTATGTTGTCCGAATTAGTGGCAGCGGCCTCGAAAGCAGGAAATAAAGAGATTAACGGCGACGATGCTTTCCGTCTCTATGATACCTATGGTTTTCCTTTCGATCTGACAGAAGACTATGCTTCGGAGAACGGCATGACCGTTGACCGCGAAGGTTTTGATGCTGCAATGGAGGCGCAGCGCGTACGTGCTCGCGCAGCCCGCCAAGATACTGGCAGCATGAAGGTTCAAGGCGGGCCTCTTGGCGAATTCACGATTAAAAGCGAGTTTGTTGGCTATAATGAATTGGTATCTGACTCCAAAATCATTGCCATCGTTCAAGATGATTTGCTGGTCGAAAGCGCAGCGCAAGGAAGCAAGGTTCTTGTCATCTTGGACCGTACGCCGTTCTATGCGGAAAGCGGCGGACAGATTGGGGACAAAGGAACAATCAAAGGCGATGGCTTTACGCTCGACATCCTCGATGTTACGAAGGCGCCTCATGGGCAAAGCGTGCATCATGCCATCGTAGCCGAGGGAACCGTTCGAAGCGGCCAATCTGCGCAAGCAAGCGTAACAAGAGTCATTCGGGACGATATCGTTAAAAACCATACGGCAACGCATCTTCTGCATAAAGCGCTAAAAGAGGTGCTTGGCGATCATGTCAATCAAGCAGGCTCGCTGGTAGAAGCGGAACGGCTGAGGTTTGACTTCTCTCATTTCGGCAGCATAACGGCAGAGGAGCTAACCGAAATCGAACGTCGCGTCAATGAGCAAATCTGGCTGGGAACCTCCGTTTCGATCGACATTAAGACATTGAATGAAGCAAAGGCAATGGGCGCAATGGCTCTGTTCGGAGAGAAATACGGTGATGAGGTCCGGGTCGTTCAAGTGGGAACCTATAGCTTGGAGCTATGCGGCGGATGCCATGTAGGCAATACCTCGCAAATCGGGCTGTTCAAGCTGTTAAGCGAGAGCGGTATCGGTTCAGGGGTTAGAAGGATTGAAGCCGTTACAGGCAAGCATGCTTATAACTATTTGGAAGGTCAGTTCGAGCTGCTCAAGCAATCGGCTACACTTCTCAAAGCGAATGCCAATGACGTACCGAAACGGATTGAAGCGCTGTTCGGCCAAGTGAAGGAGCTTACGCGCGATAATGAATCGCTGCAAGCGAAGCTTAGTCGGATCGAGGCAGGCTCCCTCGAGCAAAACGCCAAAACCGTAGATGGAATAACGGTATTGTGCGCGCAAGTTAATGCGCCTTCCATGGATGCGCTTCGGGGAATTGTTGACGAATTGAAGTTGAAGCTGGAGTCCAGCGTCATCGTGCTGGGCGCGATTGCCGACGGAAAAGTAAACCTAGCGGCAGCGGTTTCCGCGGATCTCATTAAGAAGGGTTTCCATGCCGGGAAAATCGTAAAAGAAGCGGCTGTTCATTGCGGCGGAAGCGGCGGAGGACGCCCAGATATGGCGCAAGCGGGCGGAAAAGATACATCAAAGCTGGATGAGGCTTTGAAACTTGCGGAAGAACTAGTTCTTAATCAAACAAATGTGATATGATATAGTTGTATATCTCATTGAAAAGCGGTTTGGAAAGCGAGGTGCTGGCGATGAGTTCCATGGACAAAACAATGAAATTTAACGTGACGGCGGAGGGGGTTGAATCTTCTCAAGACATTCTGCTATCCGTGCATGAAGCGCTTCTCGAGAAAGAGTATAATCCGATTAACCAGATCGTTGGGTATTTGCTGTCCGGAGATCCCGCGTATATTCCGCGGCACAACAACGCCAGAAGTTTAATTCGCAAAAAAGAACGAGACGAATTAATCGAAGAGCTGGTCCGGTTTTACCTAAACCATAAGAAACAATAACAAATGAGGCAGGAGCCGGACTTGAAATGAGATTAATGGGATTGGATTATGGCGACCGCAAGATCGGTGTTGCTGTCAGCGACGCCTTTCGCTGGACCGCGCAAGGGACCGGGGTTATCGAACGCAGGAGAGACGGCAGCGAGTTTGACCAAATTGCCGCGTTAGTCAAGGAGCATGAGGTTAGCGAAATCGTAGTAGGCCTGCCTAAGAATATGAACGGTTCCATCGGTCCTCGAGGGGAAATTTGTATCGAATTCGCAGAACTGATTAAGCAGAAACTAAACATACCTGTTCACCTTTGGGATGAAAGGCTGACAACGGTAGCTGCCGAACGTACGCTTATTGAAGCGGACGTCAGCCGGAAGAAGCGAAAGCTCGTAATAGACAAAATGGCGGCAACGCTTATTTTGCAAAATTATCTCGATTCTAAAGCGAAAAGGTGAGGGTAAACATGACAAAAGAAGAAATGGAATTCGAAGAGCCGGAAATTATTTATATCCCGGATGAAGAAGGAAACGAAGAAGAATTCGAAGTCATCATGAAATTCGAAGTTGATGGTTCCGATCAGAAATATATGATGGTTGTTCCGCTTACGGGCGAGAACGAAGAGGAAGACGAGGTTTACGCTTTCCGTTACGAAGAAGAAGGCGACGATCTGAAGCTTTATACGATTGAAGACGAAGAAGAGTGGAACATGGTCGAGGAGACGTTCAACACGCTTCTAGGCGAGATGGAGGAAGAAAACTAATGTCTGGCAACGAGCATGAAGCGCCTAAGAAGCTGAATAGCCTAAGAACTGCTTTTGGCAATGAAATTGAGCTGGAAGCGGATGACGGCAGCGTGGAAGTATACGACATTAAGGCTGAATTTCAGCTTGGTGACCGTGTTTATGCGGCACTTCAATCCGATCCGATGCGCGGTGAGGAAGATGTCGAGCTTTTCCGTGTTATTCAAGTAGGCGGAGAGCCGCAGCTTGAAAACATTGAGGATGACGAGGAATGGGAAGCGGCATCGGAAGCTTATGATGATCTTTTGTTCTCGACCGACGAGCGCCCTTAACGTTCATTAAGCGCATATGCAGTTAACGAAAGAGCGGTTTCTAACCGCTCTTTTGTTCACGTATAGGAAAGGATATGAGGTTACTTATCCTTTCTCTATACGTTTCGTAGAAACGATGGCGTCTATTAAAAGGACGCCGTCATGCGTTTCTTCTTACATGTTATGGTACAATTGTCGTTGAATACAAGCAGAAGCTGAGCTGCATTTATGCGGTATCAGCCATTTCGCCTGCGCAAATCGGGAAATTGATAGCTAAGAATCATAAAGCGGGGGGTCTAAGATTGGATAAGACATCACAGCAGGTTGAGCAGAGCGACCAGTATTCACGTCGCGGTCCGAAGCGCAGCCGCATTACGTTATGGGTTATTTTGAGCTTGCTTGGCATTATAATCATCGGGACAGGCAGCGTCGCCTTATATATCTGGAGCAGCCTGCAGCCTACCGCGGCAGGTGAAGTGCAAAGGGTGGAGATTCCTAAAGGGACGTCGGCCAACAAGGTAGCCGATTTGCTAGAACAGCAGGGTATGATTAAAAACGCATTTATATTTAAGTACTACCTGAAGCTGAAGGACGAGGGCGGCCGGTTTCAAGCCGGTATCTATGAGCTTAACCCGGGAATGGACAACGATACGATTATCGAGAAGCTGAACGCCGGCGCCACTGTTGCGGCTGAAACGATCCGTTTTACGATACCAGAAGGGTTCACCGTTCTGCAAATTGCTGACAAGCTGGCAGCAGAGAAGCTGATTGACAGAGAAAAGTTCATTGGATTGGTTGCCGAGCAGAAAAATTGGGGAGACGCCGAGGCCGTGCGTTCGATTCCAGAGAGCGATAAGCTGCATGAGCGCCTGGAAGGCTATCTGTTTCCCGAAACGTATGAAATGAAGAAGGACAGCACCGAGGAGGACATTATTAATCGGATGGTGTCTGAGCTTGACCGAAAGCTCGCAGAGCTTCCGGAAGGCTGGATGGATGTACTCGATGAAAGAAAAATATCTTTCCATGACTTATTAACGATCGCCTCGCTCGTAGAGCGCGAAGTCGTTGTCGACGAAGAACGAGCACTCGTTGCCGGCATCATATACAATCGAATTGCCGATGGCATGAAGCTGCAAATCGATGCTACCGTTCAGTATTCGCTCGATAAGCCCAAGGAGCGCTTGTACGAGAAGGATCTGCTGGTCGATAGTCCATATAATACGTATAAAGTCGAAGGATTGCCTCCCGGCCCTATCGCAAGCCCGAGTCTGGCATCGATTCAGGCTGCGTTGTATCCGGAGGAAACGGAATTTTTCTTCTATGTTACGAAAAAAGACGGCAGCCAATCTCATTTGTTTGCAAAAACGTACAAAGAGCATTTAAGAAACATCGAAAAGAGTAATCAGACCGCTGGGTAAGGCCACTTGATAGAGGGATATGCAAGTGCGTCCGCTCAGAGCTTTAAGGAGGAGCAGGCATGGCGTACAAGCCCGAATTGTTAGCTACCGCCGCATCGTTAGAGGAGCTTCAAAGGCTCATTGCAGCAGGTGCGGATGCTTTCGTCATCGGCGAAGCACGCTACGGTACACGATTAGCAGGGGAATTTACGATAGAAATGATCGCAGAGGCCGTAAAAATTGCGAGGCCCCAAGGCGTCCGCATTTATGCAGCGCTCAATAATTTAATGGATAACGAAGCGGCTGAATCTTTGAATAAGTACGTATCGGCGCTTGCAGATGCCGGGGTCGATGCATTTGTTTTTGGCGATCCGGCGGTATTAATGGCTGCAAGGTCTCATGCGCCGGGCATCGCTTTGCATTGGAATGCCGAAATGACGTCTACGAATTACGTCACGGCAAATTATTGGGGCCGCAGAGGGGCAACCCGGTATGTGCTGGCACGCGAGCTGAATATGGAGCAAGTCATTGATACGGCAGCCGCTTCCGACCTCGAGGTTCAAGTACAGGTACATGGGATGACGAACATCTACCATTCCAAACGATCCCTTGTCGGGAGCTACCTGGATCATCAAACAGAGCCCGAGCGACTGCCGGAGAAGGACAAGGATCGCGGTCTATACGTAATGGAAGCAGAGCGGCAGGATGAGCGGTATCCGATTTATGAAGACATGAACGGGACTCATATTATGAGCTCGGATGATATTTGCATGGTCGAGAATATTCATGAGCTGCTCGAAGCAGGCGTCAGCAGCCTGAAGATTGAAGGCATAATGAAATCAATGGACTATAACGAAACCGTTGTGCGCGCCTACCGGCAGGCTATTGATGCATACTTGTCAGATCCTGAAGCTTATGCATTCAACGAGGAATGGCTGGAAGCCATCCAACAGATTCAGGATCCCAATCGGGAGCTAAGCTACGGATTCTTTTATAAGGAACAGGTATATTGAATGGGATTCAGCCGGGCTGCCTCTACTCAGCAGAACGTTAGAAATGGGCTTGCGAGGCGAGTTTTGCTTAGTATATAAGCATGTATATGTTTTCACATATACATGTGCTTATCTATCTCCGCGAAACGACTGCTTTTGCCACAGAGGACGGCGACAGCCGTTTACGCTTGAAATTTAGGAAAGTATATGATTTCGCCATCTATCTCTATATTTCTATGCGAAACGTAAGCTTAGCCGCCAGAAGACGGCTTCAGCCGTTTACGCTTGAAATATAGGAAAGTATATGATTTCGCCAACTATCTCTATATTTCTACGCGAAACGTAAGCTTAGCCGTCAGAAGACGGCTTCAGCCGTTTACGCTTGGCGAAACTACAGGAGGTGCACAACATTGACGACTATAGAGAAAACAACTCCGCGCTATCAAGGCAAACGGCATCGTCTTGCTAAACCGGAACTGCTTGCTCCTGCAGGCAACCTGGAGAAGCTCAAGTTCGCCGTCCATTACGGTGCAGATGCCGTTTACATCGGCGGACAGAAATATGGCTTACGCTCCAATGCCGACAACTTCAGCTTCGAGGAGATGAAGGAAGGCGTTGAGTTCGCCAAGCGATACGGAGCAAAGGTTTTTGTTGCGACTAATATTTATGCGCATAATGAGGATGTTGAGGGTCTTGAAGATTATTTGCGCGCTCTTGAGCACGCAGGCATCTCTGCAATCATTGCGGCAGATCCGGTCATTATCGAAACAGCGCAGCGCGTGGCTCCAAAGCTGGAGGTGCATTTGAGCACGCAGCAGTCTACGCTGAACTGGCAAGCGGTGCAGTTTTGGAAGGAAGAGGGCTTGCCACGGGTGGTGCTGGCACGTGAAACCAGCTTTAAGGATATCGCCGAAATAAAAAAACATGTTGATATTGAGATTGAAGCGTTTATTCATGGCGCGATGTGCTCCTCGTTTTCTGGCCGTTGCGTGCTGTCTAATCATTTCACCGACCGGGATTCCAACCGTGGCGGGTGCTGTCAATCCTGCCGATGGAAGTACGATCTGTTCGTGGATGACATGCCGATGTATGCCGAAGAGGAAGACAAGTTTACAATGGGCTCGAAGGATCTTTGCATGATCGAATATTTGCCAGAGCTGATTGAGGTCGGCGTTGACAGCTTCAAAATCGAAGGCAGAATGAAGAGCATTCATTATGTGGCAACGGTAGTGAACGTGTACAGGCAAGCGATCGATACTTACTTCGAGGACCCGGAGCATTTCGAGCTGAAGCAGGAATGGATCGAGGAAATCAACAAAGCTGCGAATCGTCCGCTTAACACCGGCTTCTTCCTGGACGAGCCTGGTGCGGAGGATCACATCTACGAGCCCGAGGAGAAAGCGGCACCGTATGACTTCGCGGGTATCGTTGTGGATTATGACCCGAAAACAAGCTTTGCCACCGTTCAGCAGCGAAATCATTTCAAGGTTGGCCAGGAAGTGGAGTTCGTCGGCCCGGAGGGCACGTTCTTCAAGCAGACTGTCACGGAGTTGACGGACATTGAGGGAGCAGCATTGGAAGCGGCAAGGCATCCTTTGCAGCAGATTCGGATCCGTACGCTTAAGCCGGTTAAGCCAATGGACATGATGAGGAAGAAGCTTGGGCGGAAATAAACCTATATAGCAGGACTAGAGTCTTATTTTACCAAAAAAATAAGGCTCTTTTTTTTTGTTTTCTTATTATGGATTGACAAGATTGTGTCGATATAAAATAATATATGGTAAATACATATTTCGGCAAGATTCGCTAGAAGCATACGAACTAATTCAGACTTACAATATTGAAGGCGGTGTCTTTCCCAATGAAAAACGAAGAAGAACAAAAAGCGAAGAAGTCGAAGAAAATTAAGCAACAACCAGCTGTGGATGGGTCAAATGTCGGGAAATCAGAGTTGAGCATGAAAGCGCAATCAGGAATGAAGGCCATGAAGCTATCAGCGAAGGCAGCAAGAGAATCTGTCATGTCAACAAAACTTTCCAATCCGTTAAAATCAGTAGGAACAAAGCTTTTTACGATTATTTTCGTAGGTATTATCGCATGTGTATTGACAGTAGGACTATTGGCGTATTCGCAATCGAAGAAAATTATTGAAAGCAAGGTTTCTGATGCCAGCTTCGAGACAATAAAGCAAGTCGCAAATAATATGGACGTTATTTATAAGACGTACGAGGATCTTTCGCTGCAAATTCTAATCGATAAGAGCTTCCATGAAATCGTAAGAAAAATGCTGGATAGCGCCGATGATTACACCAAATTCGAAGCTTCGCGCAACCTGAGCGAAAAAATGCAATCATACGTTATGGGCAATAACACGATTATTTCATTGATGCTTCTACCCGTAAATCCAAAGCTTGAAGTCGTTACAGCAGGCTCTGCGAGCAGCAGCAGCGCGGAGCGCCTATTAAAAACAGCGTGGTTCTTGGAGACAGTTGAGCTGTCGGGGAAAACAAATTGGATCCCGCCTCAGCCTGAAGGCTTATCAAACTCTACAGGCGTGAGCACGGTCGGACTAAGCCGTCTTATCAAGGATACAACCTCGAGCGAGGCATCTTATGTTCTGCTTATGGAAGTATCGGTTGACTCGATTGCCGAACGTTACAAAGATGTTAACTTAGGCGAAGGCAGCCAGATTGCGATTCTGGATGCTGACAATACGTACATAACGAATGCCGATGCCACAATGATTGGCAAGGAAGCAAGCATCGCTTTACCGTCCGAAGGGGATAAGGCGCTTCAGGATTCTGTAAAGATGAAGACCACAAACAACGAAGAGGTTCTTGCGGCATACAAAACCTTTGCAACGATGGATTGGAAGCTAGTCGGCACGGTACCGGTGAAGGAGCTTGTGAAGGATGCCAAAGCGATTCAGAATATGACTTGGATTACAGTATTAATAGCTGCGGTCATTGCCATTGCAATCGGCGTTCTTGTCATTATGACGATTGCGCAGCCGCTTGTTAAGCTCCGCAACCTTATGAATGAAGGCGCAAGCGGCAATTTAACGGTTCGCTCGGAGATGAAGAAGCGCAGGGACGAAATCGGCGAGCTAAGCGACAGCTTCAACCTGATGATGTCCCAAATTAAAGCATTAGCCGTTCAAACCACTCGTTCCGCCGAGGATGTGCTTCATACCGCTTCCGAGCTGAGCGAGGCTTCGAGAAAAACGGCGATTTCCGCCAAAGAAATTGCCGTGGCAACCGAAGAAATCGCCGGCGGCGCAACGAGCCTTGCTGTTGAAGCAGAGAAGGGCACTGACTTGACGGGAAATATCGATGCTCAAATGAAAAAGGTTATTGCTGCTAACGAGGAAATGGTCCGCTCCGCGCAAGACGTGGAGAAGGCGAGCGAGCAAGGAACGACGTACATGGGCGTACTCATACAAAAAACAGGCATGACGGAAGAAATGACGCGTTCCATGGTGGAGAAGGTCGATGCGCTTAAGGTAAGCACAGGCTCCATCGTGAAAATTCTGGATGTGCTGAATAACTTAACGAAGCAAACGAACATTCTTTCACTGAATGCGACGATCGAAGCAGCCCGCGCGGGTGCAGCCGGAAAAGGCTTTATGGTCGTTGCCGATGAGATTCGCAAGCTTGCCGATCAAAGCCGTCAATCGATTGACGTGGTTGGCCAAATCACGGAGAAGATTAGAGGGGAAATCGACGAGACGGTAAATGTTTTGTCTGACGCGTATCCATTGTTCCAAGAGCAGATTGGCTCCGTGAAAGAAGCGAACCAAATCTTCTTAACGGTTTCCGGCCAAATGGGACAGCTTGCCGAGAGACTCGATCTCGTGACCGATTCCATCGGACAGCTTGACCAATCGCAAGCAGTACTTGCTGATGCTATGACTAACGTAAGCGCGGTAGCGGAGGAATCCTCGGCTACATCGGAGGAAGTAGCCTCGCTGAGTTCCGAGCAGCTAAGCATAAGCGATGGTATGGTACGCTTGTCTGAGAAGCTTGATACCGTATCCCGCGAGCTGAAGGATTCTCTATCACAGTTTAAGATTAATTAAATGTGATCCATACATGAATTGAAGCTATTAGGAAGAGCTTTTCAGGCAAATACTGCTGAAGAGCTCTTTTTTGTTTTTTCGGACGGGTTGGAAGGTTTGAAGCGGGTAGGCTAAAGGAAACAATAGTTAATAAAGACCATATCGCCATAATAATGAGGACGAGAATTAAAGGGGGCTGCAGCATGAGGAACCGGAGACTGAAACGCATATCGCTGGCTGCAATGGCTATCAGCCTGATTATGCTCGTTTATATTGGAAGGCTGGCTTGGCTGCAATTAATGCCTGGGAGCGCTCCCGCAGCCGCGCTCTCGAACAAAACGAGCAGAGGCGGCTGGCAAAGGCTTTCTGTCCAGCAACGGCAGCGCAATCTCGTACTCGATTCCGGCCGCGGTGATTTCTATGATCGAAACGGGGCACCGTTAACAGGCGAGACCTATTCGTCTCTCGCATTGTTTCCGGTAAGAAATGATATAAGGGGAAAGCAAGCAGATTTAATCGCGCTTAGCCGCATGTTGGACATCTCAGTCGAACAGCTGATGAACAAGTGGGACGAAGTGCGGGAGCCTGTTTTCTGGAAAAAGGAAGGAGAGCTCCAGCCCTTGAGGCTGTCGCAAGCGGATGTAAGCCGGATTGAGCATTTATCGTTAAATGGCATTCGGGTGCTGCCCTATCGAAATCGGTATTTGTCTGCTTTTCAGCCCAAGCATCTCATCGGATTTACGAGCGAGCACCCAGAGTGGCTGTTAGTTGAGCAGGCAGGGGATTTGGCGGAAGGCAAACGAAAGCTGGCTGACCAGGTGGGCGGCTCAGGCTTGGAGAAATCGCTGGATAAGCTTCTGCACGGCGTAGGTCCGACCTCTGTTTCTTATTTCATGGATGGACGAAATGCTCCCTTGCATGGCTTGGATGTTAGAATTACGCAGCCGAACAACCGTTATTATCCGCTGAAAGCGATGACAACAATCGATTTGCAGCTTCAAAACGAGATTGAGGAATATGTGGATGCGCATGGCCTGAAGGAGGGGGCTGTTGTCGTGCTGGATACGCGGAACGCCGATATCGTGGCAATGGTATCGAGACCGCAGCTTAAGCCCGGACGATTCGCAACGGCGGATGGGACCGAATGGGAGAATCATGCCGTGAAAGCTTTTGCGCCCGGCTCCGTATTTAAGCTGGTAACGGAAGCTGCCGCACTGGAAGCGGGTGTCGCCAACCAGCATGAATCATTTTACTGCAGCGGAGAGTATGGCAAATACGGCTTATCCTGCTGGAAGGACGGCGGACACGGTCATGTGACGCTGAAGGAGGGATTGGCCCAGTCATGCAATATTGTGTTTGCGACGATCGCCGAACGCCTGACGCCGGCTCAGCTAAAGCGTACCGCAGATGCGCTGGGGATTGGGCAGCAGGCGGGCTGGCATCGTGAGCAGGCTTTTGGTCCATTCTCGGAGCCGCTGCGTTTGCTAGAGGAAGAAGAGAGCGGGCAATTGTTTGCGGTGTCAAAACGCTTTAACAAGGGTGGCGGGGGAAAACAGGGGAGCGGAGAGCAAATTGGAGGAAATAGAAGCGGGGAGCTGAAAGCGGAGAATGGAGAGCGGGGAAGCAGGAAACTGGGAGAAGAGAATGGTGAGAAGAATTCGGGGAAGCAGAGCAGCAGAGCTACCGATGCGGCAAGCGAGCAAGCTGCGATGCTTGCTGCCGTTGACGGCGGTACGCTCGCGCAAAGCGGGCTTGGGCAGCGTGATGTAAGGATGTCGCCGCTTCAAGCGGCTAATCTGATTGTAACGCTGCTTAACGACGGGCGCGTAATGGAGCCGCGCCTGCTCACGGAAATCCGCTATGCCAACGGCCAGCGGATGGTCAAGCTGCCCGCACAGCGGGCGCAAGCCGGCCGTGGCCGGATTAAACCGGCCACGGCGCATGCGCTGCTGCGCGGCATGGCGGCGGTCGTCGACCATGGAACCGGTCGATCGATCCGCCAAGGGCTGTGGGCGGTTGCCGGCAAATCGGGCACCGCCGAGACTACGTGGGCCGGAATCGACCGCAACCACCAATGGTTCGCGGGCTACGGCCCGGTCAAAAAGCCGCGCTACGCCATTGCTGTGCTTGTGGAAAACCAGCCGCCTGGCAGTTCGAATCAGGCGACACGCCTATTTCGCGGCGTAATGGACATCGCCGCCCGTCTATCTTCAACGGTTGAAAAGTAACTGATTATCTTGGATGGTTGACTAGTGACCGTATACGGTCAGCTCGTTCTTTCTGATGTTTATCTATTGAAATAATGACTCTTTCCAGCTTGCTGATGTTCACCTATCAAAATAATAATCCCGTTCCACCTTGCTGATGCGCAGGGCAAAGCTTTGGTACCACTCGCTCTTTCCTCTTTGCTGGGCAATCTGATGCGCTGCGTTGTCCTTCCATGCTTTAATGGAATCAAGAGACGCCCAGTAGGATACGGTTATCCCTAGTGCTTCGTCTCGTGCGGACTCGATTCCCAAATAGCCGCTCTGCTGCGAAGCGAGCTCGACCATTTTATCGGCCATAAGCCCGTATCCCTTATCTCCTTCGGTACGCTCGGAAGAAAAGATCACCGCATAATAAGGCGGCGTTGGCAATTTTGCTATGACGCTCATCTCTAATACTCCTCCTAATAAATAAAAATCGATTAGAATTTCGTTTGAAATGAAAACGAAGTCATGCTTTAGCAGAAAGCTCTTTAACCTGCTAAGGCATGACTTCTATTTTTGAAGCGGACTAAACTTTTTTATTCGGGTCCTCCGGTTTCTCTAAATGGTCGATACCGGGATCTGCTGGCGGCGAATCGAATTCCCCCAGCGGAGCGCGAATCCAGCGATGAAAATAACCTTGATCATACAGCGCTTTAATCAGGATCATGAGGATCGGAGCAAGAATGACGCCGGCGATTCCGAATAACGAGAGGGACACGATCATGAAGGCCAGCATCGTAAAAGCGGAAACGCCTAAGGAATCGCCCGTAATTTTGGGTTCAAGAATTTGGCGAGTCAGCACCACGACGAGGAATAGCGCCGATAACCAGATAGCCAGCGAAATTTTGCCGACGATGATCAAATAAATGATCCAAGGAATGAAGATCGTACCAACGCCAAGCAACGGCAAAATATCGAAAATCGCGGATACGACTGCGATGACGAATGCATTCTCGACCCGGAGCAACAGCAGTGCGGCCAAGATGACGACAAAGGTGATGCCGATCATTTTGGCTTGCGCTTTGATGTAGAGCGCAATTCCTTTGAATACATTGTTGCGAAGGAAAAAGAAAGCGGATTTAAACGTATTTGGCGTTTTTTCCTCGGCGGTCTGCTTCCATGTCGTAATTTCGATGCTTAAGAAATAAGCTAATATAATCCCCACTACAAAATTGAAAATGAAGGTGGAGAATGAAGAAACATAACCGACTACGCTCCGGAGCACGGTTTGTCCGAATTTCGCTAACGTAGAGGACGCGCCTTCAATTAAGTCCTTGGACCGCTGTACCAGATCGAGATCGGCCGACGTCGTGCCGAACCGCTGCTGAAGCTCAACGGTAATGTTGGCGATTTGGCCAGCGAGAATTTTTTGATATTTGGGGAAATCATTGACAAGCTGGGTGCCTTGCTTCGTAAGCAGGTAAGCCGCGCCCGAGAAGGCGGCTAGAATGATAAGGGTGAACACGAGTACTGATATGCCGGAGGCAATGGATTTCTTCATCCCCAGCTTGTTCAGCCGCCTTGCCAGCGGTTCAATGCATAAGAAAATGACGAAGGAGAAGAAAATGGGTGTTGCGATTCGGTACAAATAGCTGAAAGAGTACATAATTAAGTAAACAGTGAGAGCGATGAGGGCGATGTCGAAAGCGGTTCGCCAGTACTTTTTGTAAAAGGGCAACATAAGGGTACTCCTTCTTTTTCCATATTCATATTTCCATAAAGATTGTACTATAGTTTTTAAAAAGATGCCTATTTTTTATTGCGTTATGCTACAATTAAAGCTACTGTTGTTGTTTTGTACCGCTATTCATTCGTCGACTAAATCATATAACGGTGGGGAAAACAAAATGGAAAATTTGCTGTTATGGGGATTATACGTTGCAACCTTCTATGCGTTTCTTCCTGGACTAATTAGCCGTACATTTGGCTTTCGAGTTTTTAAGAAGGGTCTTGTAGAGAAAGAGATAGCCTTAACGTTCGATGACGGCCCAGACCCGGTATACACGGCTCAGCTTCTCGACTTGCTTGCCCGTTTCGATGCGAAGGCGACGTTTTTCATTGTGGGCTCGCATGCCGAAGGGCAGGAGCATTTGCTGCGTCGAATGAAAGATGAAGGGCATAATCTCGGTGTTCACAACTATGTGCATAAATCGAATTGGCTCATGCGTCCACGAACGGTGAAACGCCAGATTGAACGCACGCTAGACATTATCGAGCAAGCGACAGGATCGCGTTCCGCTTATTATCGGCCGCCTTGGGGAATCGTAAACGTATTCGACTATGCGAAGTTCGGACATCTCCAAATTATTTTATGGTCCGCCATGTTTGGAGATTGGCGCATGCGGCTCGGCTCTGAGCGGCTTAAGAAACGGATGATGGAGAAGCTTAAGCCGGGCGAGGTGTTGCTGCTGCATGATTGCGGGATGACGTTCGGAGCAGATAAGGACGCGCCGCGCAACATGCTTATTGCACTGGAAGCCTATTTGGAAGAAGGCGCGAAGCACGGCTACCGATTCATAGCGATCGATGAAATGATTAAGCTGACAGAAGCAGCCAAGTCTATGCATAGGTCAATGTGGAAAAAGGTACTGGTTTCGCTTTGGCTGACATGGGAGAGGATCTTCCACTTCCTATTTCGGCTTAAGACGGTTGGCAATGAAGCGGATGCCGCTTTTCACTACCGGGTCATTACCTACAATGGCGAGGATATCGCGTTCGCCGAAGGCGGAAATGTCGTCAAGGGAGACCGGGTAGCCGAGCTGCATTTCGATAACAGAATGCTCTCAAGTATCGCGGCAACATCCAAATCGCCAGTTGCAACCGGCATTCGCATGCTCAGGGAGGTTGAACAAGCGCTTCCATTGCTTGCCAACCAGCTCGCCGCCGATTCGGATGCCAAGGATATCAAAGCGGTATATGGCGTGACGATGATTCACCGCGGTGCGGATCGCCTGGGCTTTGAAATCTTTCAGCTGCCGGAGGGACTGTTCGCCAAGTCCACGCGCGTTTATCTTCGCTTATTGATTAAGGTCCTAACGAATACGAAGAAAACAGTCAAAAGCAATAAGAAGAAGGATGCAGTTTCGCCGCGAATGCTGTTAATGCCTGTCACGACCGTTAGACGTTACGCAACCGAACAGCTTAATCGGATGCAAGATATTACCGAAGCTGTAGAGCGTTCATTAAGCGCAGCTGCCGACGAAGCTGCGCAGCTAGGTACGAAAACAACAGCCATATAATACAACGAGTAATTGATTTGCGAATTTCCGGCAGCCGACTAGGGTCATTCACCTTAATCGGCTGTTTTTTTATGATTGGTTTAGGCGAAAAAATGCTATTTTCATTGAAGAAAACCGTTAGGTTTGCCTTTTGTTATGAACAAGCTATGATTAGAGCAGGAAATATCGGAGGAGGGGAACCCTTAATGGGGGAGTCAGCATCAGACGAACTGCTCATCCGATTGATTGCGGAACGAGATTCAGACGCATTGGAGCAGTTATATGACCGTTATGAGCGCCAAGTTTACGCTTTCGTATTTCGAATCGTTAGAGACGCGATGGCAGCCGAAGAGGTCGTGCAGGAATTGTTCATCCGGGTTTGGAATTCCGCCGGCAAGTTGCGAACGGATGAAGCAGCTGGGAAGATCAGCAGCTGGATCTTTACGATCGCACGAAATTTATCTGTCGACTGGCTTAGGAAGCATGGAAGAAAACCGCTTGAGACGAAGGAGGAAGGGGCACTTGAACGTGAGGCCGCTCCTTATTCGACGGAGCAAGTGGTTGAGCATAAAATGCTTGGCGAGCAGATGAAAGAAGCGCTCGGCGAGTTGAACGAAGATCAGAAACAAGTGGTGGAACTTATCTATTTTATGGGATATACGCAGCAAGAGGTCAGTCAAAGGCATGATATTCCGCTTGGTACGGTGAAGAGTAGGGTCAGGCTGGCACTGACTCAGCTGAGGAAAAATTTTGATTCGACGTGGAAGGAGGGGGTTCGTCCATGAGCAACGAGCAGGATGTTAGCTGCGGAGACGTTGAAATGTATGTGCTGGGCGGAATGGATGACGAGGACAAGCTGGCATTCGAAGCCCATTTGGCAAGCTGCGCGGCTTGCAGGATCAAAATGGAGGAGCTGACTGCGTTATTCGGTATCATGCCGTTAACGGTTGAGCCTGTAGCCCCCCCTTCTGGCATGAAGGCTCGCATTCTTGCCGCAGTCGCAGAAGCGGATCGTGCAAGCTCGCGGGAAGCATCATCCTCTTCTATGGAAGAAAAGGAGATCATGCGCCCGGCAGCAAAACGAGTTATAGATTTGGCTTCAGCGCAATCGCTGCCTGAGCAGAAAACAAAAAGCTGGACGACACCTTTGTTCGCTGGGGCTGCTGCCGCCTTGTTAGTGGTATCGGCAGTGCTTTATCAGCAGGTAGGTCGCTTAAACGGCGATTCTGATAAGCTTACTGCTCAGGTTCAGGAGCTGCAGCAGCAGCTTGCTGCGGTAGAGCAGCCTTCTTCTGGCATACAAGTCAATCATGTCGTCTCGCTTACGCCAACGATACCGGATATCGTTGCGCAAGGACTAGCTACGATCGTTATTGATTCCAATGGGATGCATTTGATCGTACAAGCGGAGAACCTACCTAAGCTTGCAAACGACGAAGCGTTTCAGGTTTGGCTGCTTAAGGAAGGTAAGCCGGTTAATGCAGGTACGTTCCTTACGAATGACGGCACGGGAGCACTTTATTATACGTTTAAGCCTGATGAATACGACCAGATTGCCATTACGCATGAGCCCGATGCAAAAGGCTTACAGCCGCGCGGTGAAATCGTGCTGGCAGGCAAGCTTGCCACGGGCTAGAAACGGTACGACGCGAACATAAAAAAGGAATGCAGGCTGTTTCCAGCTTGCATTCCTTTTTGAATTTAGGCTTATTACATTTTCATTACGCCGCCAGTGCTGGCGGAAGTAACGAGATGCGCGTAACGGGCCAAGTAGCCGCGTTTGATTTTGAGCTCGAAGCCTTTCCATTCGGAACGGCGTTTTTCGAACTCCTCATCGCTGATCAGAAGATCCATCGTCCGGTTGTTCATGTCGATCTCAACGATATCGCCATCTTGTACGAAAGCGATCGGACCGCCTTCGGCTGCTTCTGGCGAAGCATGGCCGATGCTGATACCGCGCGATGCGCCCGAGAAACGGCCGTCTGTTACGAGTGCAACCTTAGCGCCTAGACCCATACCAACGATTTGCGAGGTAGGAGCTAGCATTTCCGGCATGCCAGGGCCGCCGCGCGGTCCTTCGTAACGAATGATGACGACATGGCCTTCTTTGATCTTGCCGTTCGCAATGCCGTGCAGCGCCTCGTCCTGGGAATCGAAGCAGATAGCAGGTCCTTTGTGGTACCCGCCTACCGATTTGTCTACAGCGCCTGTTTTGATGATCGCGCCGTTAGGAGCAAGGTTACCGAACAATACGGCCAGTCCGCCACGCGCGGTGTGCGGATTGTCGATTGTACGAATAACATCGGTATCCTGAATCTCACAGCCAATAACGTTCTCGCGCAGTGTTTTCCCTGTTACTGTCATAACATCACCGTGCAAAGCGCCTTCCTTTTTGAACAGCTCATTAAGAACTGCGCTTACGCCGCCTGCATTATGAACGTCCTCGATGTGGTAATCGGAAGCCGGTGCGATTTTTGCAAGATGCGGTACGCGCTCAGCCACTTCGTTGATACGCTCAATCGGGTATTCGATGCCAGCTTCATGCGCGATGGCAAGCGTGTGAAGAACGGTGTTAGTTGAACCGCCCATTGCCATATCAAGCGCAAACGCATTATCAATGGTATCTTTCGTTACGATATCACGCGGTTTAATGCCGAGCTCGATGATTTTCATCAGCTGACGAGCTGCGTCTTTAACGAATTCTTTGCGTTCTGGAGCCACGGCAAGTATTGTACCGTTACCAGGCATAGCAAGTCCCATGCCTTCAGCCAAACAGTTCATGGAGTTAGCCGTGAACATGCCTGAGCAAGAGCCGCAAGTCGGACATCCGAATTGTTCCAGCTCCATGAGCTGGTCATCGTTGATTTTGCCTGCTTGGTGAGCGCCTACGCCTTCAAATACGCTGGATAGCGAGATGGAGCGGCCGTCTGACGTTTTGCCTGCTTTCATCGGCCCGCCGCTAACGAGCATGGTCGGGATGTTGACGCGGAGTGCGCCCATGATCATGCCCGGCGTGATTTTGTCACAGTTCGGAATACAGACCATACCGTCGAACCAGTGCGCGTTGACTACGGTTTCGATGGAATCGGCAATGATCTCGCGGCTCGCAAGCGAGTAGCGCATGCCGATATGGCCCATTGCGATTCCGTCATCTACGCCAATCGTATTAAACTCGAATGGTACGCCGCCAGCTTCGCGGATTGCTTCCTTAACTAGCTTGCCGAACTCCTGCAAATGAACGTGGCCAGGAATAATATCAATATACGAGTTGCAAACCGCGATAAACGGTTTATCGAAATCTTCTTCTTTTACGCCTGCGGCGCGCAACAAGCTGCGATGCGGTGCGCGGTCGAATCCTTTTTTGATCATGTCTGAACGCATTCTTTTGGCCGCCATGTAAGTGCCCCCTATGTGCATAATAAAATAATAATACTCTCGATTTTATCACAACGGACAAGCGTTGGCTATAACGCGTGGATGGCAGCGGGTACGGGCATAGTTTAAGAAAACATTAAAAAAGCCTTAAACATTGTGATAATGCGCCAAAGCATGGGACATGCCTCGCCATATTCATGTATAGTATGCTCAAAGGACACAATGAGAAAACAACAACAGGCTGAAGGAGGCTGCTTCTTTATGGAAAGACGCGTATTAATTGTCGACGACGAGCGAGAAATTGCTGATCTTATAGAGATTTATTTGAAGAATGAGGGTTTTTCCACAGAAAAAGCGCATGACGGCGAGCAAGCCTTGGCGGCTTACGCGAAAAATCCGTTTGATCTGGTCATTTTGGATATTATGATGCCGAACATGGACGGACTCGAAGCGACGCGCCGATTACGGCGGGACCAATCGGTGCCAATTCTCATGCTGAGCGCGAAGGCTGAGGATATGGATAAAATAATGGGCCTCATGACCGGTGCGGACGATTACATGATCAAGCCGTTTAATCCGCTGGAGCTTATAGCCCGCGTTCGGTCGCTGCTGCGGAGAACCTACCAATATGCAGCGCAAACGGAAAACAGCATGGATTCGCGTTCGGAGAAAGAGCTTAGACTGGGGCCGCTCCGAATTGACAAGCTTAGCCATACTGCTGAGATCGATGGGAAACCGCTTCATTTGACGTCCACGGAGTTCGGCATCCTACATCTACTCGCGAGCCAGCCGGGACGGGTATTCAGCGCGGAGGATATATTTCAGCAAGTATGGAAAGAGAAATATTTCGATTCCAATAATACGGTCATGGTACATATCAGCAAGCTCAGGGATAAGCTGGAAAAGGAGCTTGGGGATAAAATGATCGTTACCGTGTGGGGGGTTGGCTATAAAATTGAAGGATAATATTGCCTTGAAGCTGGTCTTCCGTTCGATACTGAATCTGATCGTGAGCGCATCGCTTGCCTTTATTACCGTGTTTTTCTTTATATTCGCTGGTATGTATCTCATTGACCGAATATCGGCCGTGAGGGATATATATCGCAATTTGTTTTCGATATTTACAGAAGCCGTCCTATTTGGCGGTACAGGGATTGTTTTGTTTTTTTTGTATTTTTTTATCCTGCAATGGCAAATGTTCCGTAATCTTAGTCAAATGAATCATACGGTACGCGGAATTGCCGAAGGAAGATACGAAATGGATTACCAGATCGAGGTGAGCAAGCGCAGCCTCTTCAGCCCGATGGCCTCCAATATTAATAATTTGGTTGGACGGCTGCACCACGCCCTGGACGATGAGCGCAAAGCCGAGCAAACCAAAAACGAGCTCATCACGAATGTATCGCATGATTTGCGTACGCCGCTCACCTCGGTGCTTGGCTATTTAGGATTAATTGAGCAGGACCGGTACCGCGACGAGGTAGAGCTCAGGCATTACGTGCAGATCGCCTATGACAAATCGCAGCGGCTGAATGTGCTGATTAACGATTTATTCGAATATACGAGAATGCGCCATGATACGTCAGGCCTTAAGCTGACAACCTTCAATTTAATTGAAATGCTGGGACAGCTGCTCGTCCAATTCCGGCTGCCGCTGCAAGAAGCGGGCATGCAAAGCAGGCTTGTGACGGATAAGGCTGGCGTTATGCTTGAAGGGGATCCGGCCAAGCTTGTGCGGGTTTTTGAAAATTTAATTTCGAATGCGATAAATTATGGAAAAGAGGGCAAGCAGATCCTCGTCAAGGCAAGTGCCGAGGATGGAGCGGCAATCGTTGAAGTGATCAATTTCGGCGAGCCGATATCATCGGTGGACTTGCCTTATCTTTTCGATCGTTTCTATCGAGTAGATAAATCCCGGACGCAGTGGGCAGGCGGTTCGGGACTCGGACTCGCGATTGCGAAGGGCATTATCCAGAAGCATGGCGGGATGATATCGGTATCAAGCGATCTCGAACAGACGTCATTCCGGGTAGCCTTACCGATTATTCATTAATATTTAAGCTTTTCTTATGGTTTGATTACGGTCTCCTTAAGTTGATGCTCCTATACTGATCGTATAGAACGTTAAGCGAGAGGGAGACACATAATGATGGCAGAAAGAACGTACAAAAGAAACGCTACCGCAGCTGTTAAGATGCTAGTGATTGCTGTTGCTTTAATAGCTTGCACCTTGTACCTTATATCCTTGAAAGGCAAGCCCGCCGTGTCCGATCTTACGCTCGAAGCCAGCTCGGCCATATTGGTCGACCTTCAGACCGGCAAGGTCATCTATGAGAAAAATGCCAATGAACCGCTTCCTCCTGCAAGCATGTCCAAGCTTATGACAGAGCTGCTCGTCTTGGATATGGCAAATGAAGGGGAGCTTGGATGGAGGGACCGTATCACGGCAAGCCCGTACGCGGCTCAGGTGCCAGGCTCTCAAATCGGCTTCAATGCCGGGGATAGCTATACGGTTAGGGAGCTGTTTGAAGCGATGGCGGTCCATTCGGCCAACGATGCTGCCGTAGCGTTGGCTGAGCACATTGCGGGGAGCGAAGCCGCTTTTACCGTGCTGATGAATAACAGAGCGGAAAAGCTCGGGTTATCCGGCCAAACGGTTTTTGCCAATGCGACAGGCTTAAGCGCGGAGGATCTGCTTCCTTTCGAAGAAGCTTCCAATCAACGGGATACCGTTATGACAGCCAAGGATACGGCATCGCTAGCCGCATATTTATTGAAAAAATACCCCGAGGTGCTGGAGGTTTCGAGTCGGAGCAGCGTAAAGCTTGCAAGCACGTCGCAGAAGCTGCAGACGACGAATTTAATGCTGAACGGCATGCCCTACGCTTTCCCTGGAAATGACGGACTAAAGACAGGCTACACCGTTCAAGCCGGCTATTGCTTCACAGGTACAGCAAAGCAGCAGGATAGGCGCCTGGTTTCGGTTATTATGGGAGCGCGAACGCCTGAGCAGCGATTTACGGAAACGAGCTTATTGTTTGACTATGGCTTTCAAACCGATGGTCTGGTGAGCTTGATTGGTCACATCCAAAGCAAGCTGGGCATTCAGACGGGGTAACTTTTAACTAACGAAAGGTAGAATGATGTCGATTAATGTCGATAATCCGCATATGAATAATAGTGTAAGTGTGATGTTAAATCTAGAGTGATCCGAAAGGATTATTCTAGATTTTTTTGTTTTAATGTCATAAAAACTAACGTAGAGTGATTTACTATCCATAATTTGCTGTCTATAATGGAAGTATTATGGATGAAGAGGTGAATACATGCAGTTGACTGAACGCGAAAAAGAAAAGCTGCTCATTACCATTGCGGCTGATTTGGCAAGGCGGCGGATGAATCGCGGCGTAAAGCTTAATTACCCGGAGAGCGTCGCACTCATCACTTCGGAAATAATGGAAGGCGCCCGGGACGGGATGACCGTTGCGGCGCTTATGGAATATGGAACGCAAATATTGAAGGCCGAGCAGGTTATGCCGGGCATTCCGGAAATGATACATGAGGTTCAGGTGGAAGCGACTTTCCCGGACGGAACGAAGCTTGTTACGATCCATGATCCGATTACGAGCTAACGATTCATAGATCAGAGAGGAGCGCGGTTGCATATGATTCCTGGAGAGTATCGAACGGCAGCAGGAGAAATCGAGTTGAATGCCGGGCGCAATACGGCGAAGCTTATCGTTGTGAATACAGGTGACCGTCCTGTGCAGGTAGGCTCTCATTTTCATTTTTTCGAAGTGAATCGTGCATTGAAGTTCGATCGTGAAGCTGCCTTTGGCATGAGGCTTCATATCGCGGCAGGTACGGCGGTCAGGTTCGAGCCAGGCGAAGAGAAGCCGGTAACGCTTGTTGAGCTAGGCGGTGCCAAGCTTAGCTTTGGCTTGAACGGCCTTAGCCAAGGAAAAGCGGTGAATGGCGCGATGCCAGATGAGGTTCGCGAGCGCTTGAAGGCTTGGGAAGGTGGCGGAGCATGACAAGAATGGATCGCAAAAGCTATGCGGCTATGTTCGGCCCGACGACGGGAGATGCAGTAAGACTCGCTGATACGGAGCTCTGGGCAGAGATTGAGCATGACTATACGGTGTATGGCGATGAATGCAAATTCGGCGGCGGTAAGGTAATCCGTGACGGCATGGGTCAATCAAGCGGAGCGCTGCGGGATGAGGGCGTGCTGGATACGTTAATTACGAACGCTGTCATTATTGATCATTCCGGTATCGTGAAAGCGGATATAGGCATTAAAGACGGTTTCATCGTCGGTATTGGGAAAGCCGGGAATCCGGATATCATGGACGGCGTGCACCCTAATATGATCGTTGGCGCAAGCACAGAGGTCATTGCAGGAGAAGGCAAAATCGTAACGGCAGGCGCCGTGGATTCGCATATTCATTTTATTTGCCCGCAGCAAATTGAAACGGCGTTATCCTCAGGGGTGACGACAATGATCGGCGGCGGAACGGGTCCTGCTACGGGCACCAATGCTACGACCGTGACGCCAGGCGCGTGGCATATGCGGCGCATGCTGGAGGCAGCGGAACATTTTCCGATGAACATCGGTTATACGGGCAAAGGCAATGCTTCGTTTACGGCACCGCTCATCGAACAGATCGAGGCAGGCGCAATCGGGCTCAAGCTGCATGAGGACTGGGGGACAACGCCGGCCGCGATCGATGCGTGCCTGCGGGCGGCCGACCAATACGACGTGCAGGTCGCCATTCATAGCGACACGTTAAATGAAGCAGGCTTTGTGGAGGATACGCTTGCGGCAATCGGCGGGCGGACGATCCATACCTATCATACCGAAGGCGCGGGCGGCGGGCATGCTCCCGATATTATTATCGCGGCTGGCGAGCTGAACGTGCTGCCTTCTTCGACGAATCCGACGCGTCCGTTCACGATCAACACGATCGAGGAGCATTTGGACATGCTGATGGTTTGCCATCACCTTGACAGCAGCATCCCGGAGGATATCGCTTTTGCGGATTCGCGAATTAGGCCTGAGACGATAGCTGCCGAGGATATCTTGCATGATATGGGCGTGTTCAGCATGATCAGCTCAGATTCGCAGGCGATGGGGCGTGTCGGCGAGGTCATCATCCGGACTTGGCAGACGGCAGACAAAATGAAAAAACAACGAGGCCCGCTGCTTCCCGATAGCGAACAAAACGATAATTTCCGAATAAAACGGTACATTGCCAAATATACAATCAATCCTGCGATTACGCATGGCGTATCGCATCTCGTAGGTTCGCTTGAGGCAGGGAAATTCGCGGACCTCGTCATTTGGAGCCCGATGTTTTTTGGCGTCAAACCCGATTTGGTGCTGAAGGGCGGCAGCATAGCCTTTGCGCAAATGGGAGACCCGAATGCTTCGATTCCGACGCCGCAGCCCGTATTCGGCAGACCGATGTTCGCGTCATTCGGCAAGCTGGTATTCAACAGCTCCATTACGTTCGTATCGCAGGCTGCTTTCGACCGCGGCATAGCAGCGGAGCTCGGGCTCCAGAAGCGCATTGAGCCGGTTAAAGGCTGCCGCTCGGTAACGAAGAAGGATATGATCCACAATGACGCGACGCCAACGCTCGAGGTGGACGCCGAAACCTACCACGTTATGGTGGATGGCGAGCATATCACTTGCGAGCCGGCTGAGGTGCTGCCCATGGCGCAGCGTTACTTTTTATTTTAAATCCGGCACGTACCGAATCGGTAGCTAGGAAGGGCTGACAGTCATGAATGAAAGCGTAAAATGGCTGGCTATGCAGCAGCTGCTTGACTCTGCGCTCCCCATTGGAGGATTCTCCCATTCCTTCGGACTGGAGACGATGGTCCAAGACGGCAGAATGAGCCGATCAGGCCAATTGTACGCGTATGCAGCGGCCATGCTGCTGCAAAGCTGGGCAAGCTCGGATGCGATGGTTATTAAAGCAGTGTACCGCGACGCGCCCTCAGCGGATTGGGAACGGCTTTGGTCCGTTGAACGGCTTGTCCATCTGCAGAGGGTCGCTTCGGAAACCCGCAGCGGCGTGGAGAAGATGGGGAGGAGGCTGCTTCAGCTGGCATCCGCCATCCATCCGCAGCTGGATTGGTCGCCGCTTGCAGACGCGCTGCGGACGGGGTCATGCTTCGCTTCCCATCCGCTGTCCCACGGCTATGCATGCTGGCTGCTTGGACTATCCGAGGAGCGGGCTATCCAGGGCTATTTCTACACTTGCATCGTCACGTGCATTAACAGCGCGCTGAGGCTCATGTCGATGGGACAGACAGAAGGCCAGTTCCTTATCGCGAAGCTGACTCCGCTTACGGAGGATGCGATGAGAATCGTGGAGAAGCTTGCGCCGGAGGAGGCTTACTCGAATATGCCGATGGCCGAGCTTGCCATGATGAGGCATGAGCGATTGTATTCAAGGTTATTTATGTCTTGATCATCATAAACATACAAATGGAGGAATGAATTTATGTGCCAAGGACAAGGACATACGCATCAGGAATGGGAAAGCCCGGCCATCGACGCATCAAGGCCAATTCGTATCGGCATCGGCGGCCCGGTCGGGTCCGGCAAGACCGCGCTCGTGGAAAGGCTGACGCGCGAGCTGCATACCAAATATAGCGTTGCCGTTATTACGAATGATATCTATACGAAGGAAGATGCGAAAATATTGTTTAATACAGGCGTGCTGCCCGAGGAACGCATTATTGGCGTAGAAACGGGCGGCTGCCCGCACACGGCGATCCGCGAGGACGCTTCGATGAATTTCGAAGCGATTGAGGAGCTTGAGCGGCGCTTCGACCATCTGGATCTTATATTTATCGAGAGCGGCGGCGATAACTTGGCGGCAGCATTCAGCCCCGAGCTCGTCGATCGTTTTATTTACATTATCGATGTGGCGCAGGGAGAGAAAATTCCGCGTAAAGGCGGGCCTGGCATTATGCGCTCCGATTTGCTCGTGATCAACAAGATCGATTTGGCGCCTTACGTTGGAGCGAGCCTTGCAGTCATGGAGGCGGATACGCTGAAAATGCGCGGAGAGCGTCCCTTCGTATTCTCGAACCTGTTCGGCGGTGACGGCGTGGACGAGATCGTAAGCTGGCTGACGCATGAGGTCGCACATGCCCGTGGGACGGAGCATTCCCATGTCATTCAACTGACGGCGATACCCGCCGAGCAGCGCCATACCGCAACCTAGATGGAGCTTACCGATCAACAGCCGCGGGCAATAGCTATTGACGGGGATGCCGCAAACAGAACGTCAGTGCTTCGTGCCGCCTTCGCTAATCGCCTAGGCCGCACGGTTGTCGAGACTAAATTTCATACCGCTCCCATCAAAATCGCAAAAGCATTTCCTCTGGAGGGGCAGCTGGGCATCATCGTCATGGACGTATCGCCAGGACTCCTGAGCGGAGACCGCTACGATCTGCATTGGACTTGCGGCGAATCATCCCATGTAATGATTACCAACCAATCCTACACCAAAGTGCATCCGAGCAAAGCATCGGAGGATTCCTCTATGCAGCAGACATTTGAGCTGGGGGAGAATGCCATTGTGGAGCATATGCCGGAACCGGTCATGCTGTATAAGGATGCTGCATTCCGGAATGACACACGCGCTAACCTGAGCCAGGGCTCCGTCTGGCTGCAAGCAGAGGTGCTTTGTCCAGGACGATCCTTGCGTGGCGAACGTTTTGACTACCGATCCTATCGAAATACCGTTTCCGTTTACTACGGCGAGGAGCTTGTTTTTTTCCAGCGTCAGCAGATCGAGCCTGAGAGACATACTTTAGCGGCAGCGGGGTGCTGGGAAGAGCTTACGCATTCAGCCACCTTTTACGTATTCTCCGATCGTTTGGACGGTTCGCATCTAGAACTGCTGCAGCAAAGGCTGGATAGCTTTGTTTGTCCCGAGGGACATAGCCTCGTATCAGGAGCCTCTCTGACGCATCGCTTCGGGATAGCGGTGTCTGCCATGTCTACGGCTGCTTGGCCGCTTCAGCAGCTTATGAGGGAGCTATGGGAGGCTATCAGGGCCAGCTTGCTAGGGAAGCAGCCGCTGCGATTTCTGCAAGGTTCCTAGAGCAAGCGAACTTTCTTTAAATGGAAGGCCAATCCGGATTTTACGGATTGGCCTTTTTGGGCGATTTAGCCGCTGTTAGCCGAATGCCCCTTCTTTACGTGGCTATGCTCGTATAATGGGGCTTCTTTTCATGCATTTTTGAGAAAAGAAGTTACTTAATCGCGTTGAGGAACGTTATACTATAGGGAGTTGAGTATATTCGAAACAAAGTATGAAAGAATAGGCTGGTGATCGATTGGAAGCTTCAAGTGCGGAACGGCTTGAACTGATGAGGAAGTTGGATGAATCCTTTCGTCAAGTACGCAGGCAGATTAATACGGAATGGAATACCTATAACGTTCACGGTCTCGGGATGACCCATGGCAGAATGCTCACGATATTGGCGCAATCGGGCCCGCAGAAGGCTTCCGCTTTGGCTGAGCAGCTTTTAATTACGAGCGGGGGCGTAACAGGCATTGCGGACAGGCTGATCGAGCTCGGTTACGTGAAACGGGAACGCGGCGAGAAGGATCGCCGAGTGGTTATGCTTGAAATAACAGAGGAAGGCTCTACCATCGTCAAGCTTATCGAGACGCTCCGTTCAAAGATCATGCATAAGCTTTTTGATGGCATGTCGGAAGCGGATATGGAGCAAGGTGTCCAGCTTTTTGAAACGATGAGCAGAAATATGGAATCGGATGTTACAAATTCGTGACTATTTTCATATTTCATTATTATTGGGATGAAAATTAGTGTAGAATAAACTAGAAATTTGTCGAAACGAAATAGGTTGACAAATTCCGATAAAACAACTAGGATTAAGAGGAATTAATACATCTAATGGTTTAGGGGAGATTACGATGAAGAAGGCATTTGCAGTAGCACTATCGTTGTTTCTAATGGTTGCGATTGTCGCGGCTTGCGGATCTAACAAAAATGATGCAGGAAACGCAGCGAATAACAGCGCAGCGACGAATAACACGGCTGGCGATAAAGCGGACAAGAAAAAAATCGCGCTTGTGCTGCCTGAAAAAATCGGCGTAAACAAATTTTTTGTATTAATGGATGAAGGCTTCAAAAAAGCGGGCGAGGAATTCGGAGCCGAAGTAAAAACGATCGAATCGACTGACCCTGCCGGTTTCGAACAAAACCTGCGTGCAACGGTTGCAGAGGATTATGACTTGATTATTACGGCTACTTTCCAAGCCGAGGATGCTTTGAAGAAAGTTGCTGCCGAGAATCCGGACAAGTCGTTCGCGGTTATCGATACCGTCGTAGATCTTCCGAACGTTCGCAGCGTTAACTTCCGCGAGCATGAAGCATCATATCTAATGGGCGCACTAGCTGGCCTTGCTACTAAAACAAATATCGTAGGCGCCGTAGTCGCAATGGACGCGCCGCTGCTTAGCAAATATACTTCTGGCTTCGAGCAAGGCTTGAAGAGCACAAATCCAGACGCACAATTCCTGATCAACTACGTAGGCAGTTTCACGGACCCGGTTAAAGGAAAAGAACTTGCCTTGCTACAGCAATCCAAGGGCGCTGACTTCATCGCAGGCATGGCTGCAGTAGGCGATAACGGCGTATTCGAAGCAGCGAAAGAAAAAGGCTTCTTCACTTCCGGACAAGATACAGACCGTACAGAAGAAGATCCAGAGCATATCGTTCTCTCGCAACTGAAAGGAACGGATGCGGTAGCATACGAAACGGTTAAAAGCTTTGTAGACGGCACTTTCGCTTTCGGCGTAGCCGACTATGGATTGAAAGAAGACGGCGTAGGCCTTACTTTCGTAACAAGAGACAGCACTTCTGCGCTTAGCCCGTTCATCGGCCAAGAAAACGTTGATAAAGTTAAGACGATTGCAGAAGATATTAAATCTGGTAAAATCGTAGTAGTTAACCCGCTCGCTCAATAGAATTACTGGCCGGCTGCTACCCATGCAGCCGGTTTGCTCGTTGCTTGGAAGCTTCCTCCGGTATGGAGGAAGCGGTTTTTTTGTTTAAACGCCTATGGCAGGAAAGGGGAGGATCATGAGTATGTTGCTGCAAATGGACAGCATTACGAAATCGTATGGCAGCGTAACCGCAAACAGCCAGGTGCAGTTCTCGCTCAAACGCGGAGAAATTCATGCCTTGGTCGGGGAGAACGGTGCCGGCAAGACAACACTGATGCGCATTTTATACGGAATGGAAAGCCCGACAAGCGGCGGGATCCTTCTTGACGGGAAGGCGGTTTCGTTCGCAAGTCCTGCTGACGCGATCAAGCATAGAATCGGCATGGTCCACCAGCATTTCATGCTATTTCCAACGTTTACGATTGCAGAAAATATCGTTATCGGACGGGAGCCGTCCAAAGGAATCGGGTTTGACCGTAAAGCGGCAGCCGCTGAAACAGAGCGGATAGGCAAGCTTTACGGAATGCCCGTCGATCCATGGAAGAAGGTAGCTGACTGTTCGCTTGGCATGCAGCAGCGCGTTGAAATCTTAAAGGTGCTGTACCAGGGAGCCGAGGTTATTATTCTGGATGAGCCGACGGGAGTGCTTACCCCGCTTGAGGTGAAGGAGCTGCTTGTCGCAATCAAAGGTTTAGCTGCGCAAGGCAAAAGCTTCGTGCTGATTAGCCACAAGCTGCAGGAAATTATGGAGGTTGCGGACAGGGTTACCGTCCTTCGCGATGGCAAGGTTACGGGAACCGTGGATGCAAGGGACACGAATGCGGAAGAACTCTCGCGGCTAATGGTTGGCCGGGATTTGATACATATATCGCGGAATGAAGCGTCCAGGGGCAAGAAGGTGCTGGAGGTTGCCGGCCTGTCGATAAAGGGAGCCAAAACGAAGCCGCTTTTATCGGATGTCAGTCTTCATGTCGATGAAGGCGAAATCGTGGGTATCGCAGGTATTTCCGGCAATGGGCAATCTGAGCTCATTCAAGCGATTTCCGGCCTTATGAAATCAGATCAAGGCCTCATCAAGCTGCTTGGGCAGGATGTGACTGGCGCCCCTGTCGGTGCTATTCGCGAGCGAGGACTTGCCCATATTCCGGAGGACCGTTACCAATGGGGCGTCGCGAAGGATGCAACCGTAACGGAAAACGGCTTAATGGGCCATACGGGCAGGCATCAAAAGCTAGGCATCCTAAATGGCTCAGGCATTCGCGGGATGGTTAGCGAATGGGTGTCGCGATTCGGAATTAAGACTGGCTCGTTATCGACCAAGGCCCAGTACCTCTCCGGAGGGAATTTGCAAAAGCTTATTGTCGCAAGGGAGCTTGCCCAGCATACGCCTTTTCTAATCGCTGCAGAGCCTACCCGGGGAGTGGACGTCGGTGCCATGGAAATCATTCACGGCGAGCTGCTCAAGAAAAGAGACGATAAAGGAGCGATTCTGCTCATTTCATCTGAGCTGACCGAGATTTTGAAGCTCTCTGATCGCATTTTGGTCATGTATGAAGGACAAATCGTCGGCGAGCTTGATGCGGAATCGGCCACGGAGGAACAGATCAGTTTGTTAATGGCAGGAGGAAAAGCAGTTGGATAAGCTGGTACAATTCGGACGGTCGCTGCTGCAGCCGCTGCTCGCAATCATAGTCGGTCTGGCTGCGGGTGCGATTGCCATCGTCATCGTTGGCGGCTCCGTCATAGAGACCTATGCTGAAATGTGGAAAGGCGCGTTCGGCAGCTTTTACTTTTTGACGAATACGTTAAGCCGGGCGACACCTATCATACTGATTGGCCTTGGGGTTGCGCTTGCGTTTCGGGCTGGGTTTTTCAATATGGGCTCAGAGGGACAGATGGTGCTTGGCGCGCTAAGCGCCGCTGTAACGGCAATCTACTTGCCCGGTTCAGGCATGGTCAAGCTCATTGCTGCTATTATTGCCGGTATTATCGCCGGCGGCGTTTGGTCAGCTTTTGCGGGATGGCTGGATGCCAGATTTCGAATGAATTTATTGATTACGACGCTTCTGCTTAATTATATTGCCACGTTGTTCGCCGGATACATGGTTTCTTATCCGCTCAAAGACCGCACAGGCTCAGCCGCGATGGCGCAGACGGTCATGCTTGATCAAAGCGTGTGGCTGCCTAAGCTGTTCAAGGGAATGAGCTTACATGCCGGTTTCATACTGGCGGTAGTCGGAGCGATTCTACTGTTCCTATTCATGCGCTATACGGTGAAGGGCTACGAGATTCGGATGCTGGGCGGAAATCCGTTGTTCGCAAGCTACGGCGGCGTGCAGCGGGGCAAGATGATGCTGATCAGCATGTTCGTAAGCGGGGGGTTCGCAGGCCTTGCCGGCTCCGTTGAGGTGCTCGGCACCCAGTATCGCTATTTGGATGGTGCCTTAACCTCGCCAGGCTATGCTTGGTCAGGAATTATGGCGACGCTGCTAGCGGGATCGCATCCGCTCGGAACAGCAGTTGCTGCGATACTGCTGGCTGCTTTGCAGACCGGCGGCATGGGGATGGAGCGCAACACGGAGGTACCGCTCGAAGTATCGAGCATTATCCAGGCGGTGCTTATCTTATTCGTATCTGCTAAATTTACGTATTCGTTTATTAAACGCAAGAAGGCGAGGTCATAAGATGGACTTTTTACTCGATGCCTCTTTATTTGCCTCGACGCTTCGGATGGTAACGCCGATTCTGCTTGCCGCGCTGGGCGGTGCCATATGCGCGCGAGTCGGCCTGTTTAACGTTGGCCTTGAAGGTTTAATCCTTATCGGCGCTTTCTCTGCCATCGTAGGCAACCACTTTACAGGCAATGTTTTTGCTGCGGTGTTGTTTGCCGTTTTTTGCTCGCTTTTATTCTCCATCATCTTCGGGTATATGAGCATCCATCTCAAAGCCAACGTTATCGTAGTCGGGATCGCGCTTAATTTCTTGGCACTTGGCCTCACGACCTTCTCCTTGCGCGCAATCTTTGATGTGAAAGGCGCATACTACAATAAGGATATGGTTGGTTTGCCGAAGTGGGATATTCCGATCCTGAAAGACATACCTTGGCTTGGGGATGTGCTGTCGGGGCATTCGCCGCTCGTTTATCTATCGATTCTGCTCGTTATCGGCTTGCAATATTTCTTGTTCAAGACCGTAACAGGCTTCCGGCTGCTCGCTTCGGGAGAAAATCCGACCGCGGCAAGGAGCCTTGGCATTAAAGTATCGAGAATTCAATACGGCGCTGTGCTCATATGCGGCATGTTGTGCGGACTCGCGGGCGCGCAGCTGTCCCTAGGCAATGTAACGATGTTTACCGAGGGCATGACGTCTGGCAGGGGCTTTATCGCGCTAGTTGCCACCATGCTCGGACAATCCAATCCGATCGGGGTCATGGCTTCAAGCATGCTCTTTGGCTTTATGGATGCGCTAAGCATCCGGCTGCAAGGCTTTGCGCTGCCAACGCATTTCACGATGATGCTGCCGTATATCGTGACGATAATCGCTATGTTGTTTTTCAAAGACAAAGGTTATATTCAGGAAGCACGCAAATCAAACGAAAGCTCCAGGTAGCAGATAGGGAGGAAGACAATGCACAAAAAAGCAGAGCGATTAAAAAAAATAACAAGCATCAAGCAAGCGGCGGTTTCGCCCGAGGTTGCGCATCGTGTCCCGCCCGGCCAAACGGTAACGGAACGGTTCCCGATCCTGCATGAGGGAGAAGTGCCCGTATACGATATAAACAGCTGGTCGCTTCGCGTATTTGGCGAGGTGGAGGAGGAGCGTACGTTCAGCTTCGAGGAGCTGCTTGCGCTTCCGCAAACGAAGGCGGTTTGCGATATTCACTGCGTGACGAGATGGTCGAAGCTTGACACGGAATGGGAAGGCATTAAATTCAAGGATTTGATGCAGCTGCTTAAAGTCAAGCCAGACGCAAAATATGCGATGATTCACGCGGACGAGGATTACGATACGAACGTGCCGCTTGCGGATTTGCTGGAAGAGAACGTGCTGCTCGCGCACCGCTTCGATGGAGAGCCGCTTACGGATAAGCATGGCTGGCCGATGCGCCTGCTCGTTCCTCATTTGTATTTCTGGAAAAGCGCGAAGTGGATCACGGGCATCGAATTCATGAAGGAGGATCGCGAAGGGTTCTGGGAGCGAAACGGCTTCCATAACTATGCGGATCCTTTCCAAGAACAGCGCTTCAGCAGCGAAGAAAACGAAATGCCCGAGGACGAATGGTTGAAGAAGGAGTTTGATTAATAAAATGCTGCCAATACTACAGGTTCACCCAGAAGATTTGCCGGAATACGCCATCGTGTGCGGAGATCCGCGCCGGGCTGAACTAATCGCTCAGAAGCTTGACCATGCCAAAGAGCTTGCGTTCGCGCGCGAGTACCGGACGTTCGTTGGCGAATACGAAGGCGTGCGGCTGGCTGTCGTCAGCCATGGCGTAGGCTCCCCAGGTGCGGCCGTATGCTTCGAGGAACTCATTCGCGGCGGCGTAAAGACGCTTATTCGCGTAGGTACCGCCGGATCTTATTCTGCTGACCATCCCGCGGGCAGCCTAGTGGTAAGCACGGCCGCCGTACGGGCGGAAGGCTTGACGCATCAGCTGGTGCCGGCCGGTTTCCCTGCAATCGCGGACAGCGAGGTTACAGAGGCGCTTTATGCTGCGGCCCAAGAAAGCGAAGGCATCGTGAAGAAGGGCATTACCGTCACGTTAGATGTCTTTTTCTCGGGCGTCGTTGATATTCCCCATAAGGCGTATAAGCAGTCGGGAGCGATTGCCGTTGAGATGGAAATCGCGGCGCTTTATATCATTGCCACGCTCCGCGGCGCGCGCGCCGGTGCTATTCTGGCGCTGGACGGTTACGCGGATGCTGATTTGGCGGGTGAATACGATCCGCATACCGACCAAGTTGCGAAGGCGGTAGAGCGTGAGATTGACACGGCGCTGCGTGCAATGGCTAAGCTGGCTTCCGTGTAACAACCTAGCTGATGGGCAGGGGGAGGCATGCAATGGGCGGAACGCTTTTTAAGAAGGAATGGATGATTGGTGATTTGCACCCGCATGTGTTCGCCTATTATTTCAAGCAATGGTCGGATTACTCGATGGCCTATCACACGCATGATTCGATCGAAATCATGTACGTTATTTCCGGTGCTTGCACGATTGGGTTCGAAGGAACTGCGGAAGCAGAAGGCCGCGATATGACGCTAAAAAAAGGCGACTTCGTCATCTTGAACGCCAATACGCCGCATCGGCTAACGGTTGACGAGCGAGGGCCATGCCGAATGCTGAACGTGGAATTTGATTTCAGGGAGCGCCAGGCGGCGTTCCCTTCTATGCGTCAGCTTGCCGTGGAGGATGAATTTGTGGCTGAATTGATCACAGAACCGTCCTCTTATTTGTTTTTGCGAGATCCAAGCGAGGTTTATCAGGTGCTCAAAGGCTTGGTGCTGGAGCTTGACCGTAAAGGGAAAAGTCTGAACATGAAAGCGGAGCTGCTGTTTGCCCAGCTGATCCTTGCGATTGCCAGGCTTCGGAGCGAAACGGGTTCAGAGGGCGCGAGTCCCATCGACCGTTACGTGAAACAAGCGATTGAGTATATGCACCATAACTATGACCGAGATATTCAAGCCAAAGACATTGCGGCCGCGGTCAGCCTGCATCCCGGTTATTTGCACCGGGTGTTCCGGGCGCAGCTCGGCAAAACGCTAACCGGCTATTTGACAACGCTTCGAATGGAGAAAGCGATGATGCTGCTGCGCGAGACGGATATCGCGATCGCTGATATTTGCGATTATGTGGGCGTAGGAAGCAGGCAATATTTTCATGCGATGTTCAAAAAGTTTACCGGCAGCACGCCTATCGCTTATCGAAACTCGCTAAATACGCACTTATGGGATTATCGCGGACAAAAAATTGCCGATGAAAGTGACGATTTCTGACAAGAAATAGACCATGAAGTCACAATTTTGATAACGCTTCCTTAAGATCGTTGCTACAATATAGAGGAGATAGAACGACTCTATTAAACGATAATCGGAGGCTGATTCGCATGTCTGCTTTTAAAATAACGTTCATTGGTGCAGGATCGATCGGATTTACGCGCGGCTTAATGCGGGATTTGCTTGCTGTTCCCGAATTTCAAAACATCGAGCTTGCGTTCACGGATATTAATGCGCACAACCTCGAGATGGTTACCGCGCTTTGCCAGCGTGACATTCATGAGAACGGGCTATCGATCCAGATTCAATCGACAACGGATCGCCGCGAAGCGCTGAAGGATGCGAAGTACGTAATTTGTACAATTCGCGTCGGAGGCCTTGAAGCTTTTGCAACAGACGTGGACATTCCGCTGAAATACGGCGTCGATCAATGCGTAGGCGATACGCTGAGCGCAGGCGGCATTATGTACGGACAGCGCGGCATCGCAGAGATGATGAACATTTGCCGTGATATTCGCGAGGTTGCGGCAGAGGACGTGCTTTTGCTTAACTATGCCAACCCGATGGCTATGATGACATGGGCATGCAATAAATACGGCGGCGTGCGTACGATTGGCTTATGCCATGGGGTGCAGGGCGGCCACTGGCAGATCGCTGAAGCGTTCGGCCTTAAACAGGAGGAAGTCGATATCATCTGCGCGGGCATTAACCATCAGACGTGGTATGTCCAAATTAAGCATAACGGCGAGGATCTGACCGGCAAGCTGCTGGAAGCCTTCGAGAAGCATCCGGACTTTAGCCGTACGGAGAAAGTGCGCATCGACATGCTGCGCCGCTTCGGCTATTACAGCACGGAATCGAATGGACACTTAAGCGAATATGTGCCTTGGTACCGGAAGCGTCCTGAGGAAATTAACGACTGGATTGATCTCAGCTCGTGGATTAACGGAGAAACCGGCGGTTATTTGCGCGTATGCACGGAAGGACGCAACTGGTTCGAGACGGATTTCCCTAACTGGATGAAGGATCCGGCGAACGAATTCAAAAGCGAGCTGCGCAGCCATGAGCATGGCTCCTATATTATCGAGGGATTGGAAACGGGACGCGTGTATCGCGGACATTTCAACGTAGAGAATAACGGCGTTATCGCGAATCTGCCTAACGATGCCATCATTGAGGCTCCAGGGTACGTAGACCGCAATGGCATCTCTATGCCAACGGTTGGCGACCTGCCGCTTGGGGCTGCAGCGGTCTGCAATGTTAGCATATCCGTGCAGCGCCTGGCAGTAGAGGCTGCTATTCATGGCGATGACAAGCTGCTGCGGCAGGCGTTCATGATGGATCCGCTTGTCGGCGCCGTCTGCAACCCTAATGAAATTTGGCAAATGGTCGATGAGATGCTGGTGGCGCAGGAGCAGTGGCTGCCGCAGTATTCGGAATCTATTGCAGCCGCCAAGAAGCGCCAAACGGAAGGCCCGCTGCTTCCTACCCGTGATTATGCAGGTGCAGCGCGCCTGAAGGTGAAGACGGTCGAAGAGATGCAGCAGGACCGTGACGCAGCGAATAAGAACGCTGGCGAATCGGATAAAGGCAAGGAGCGCGTCTAACGCGGCGCGTACTTCAGCTCAATCGGCTCTAGAATCGCCCCGGGCGGGCTCCATGCAGGGGGACCGAACTTTTTGAGATAACCGAGCGTATTGAGAAAATCTGCCGCGGGCATTTCCTCGTCCATCTTGCGGAAGATTTCCCAGCAGGCGATTACGTCGTTAAGCGCTCGGTGTCCGCCGATCAGCGGTATGCCGTAACGGTCCGACATATCCTTCAGCGTATGCGGATAGACATGCCGCGCACGGCTGATCGTAAGCGTATCGATGAAGCTGTTCGTAAAGGATCTCCCCGCGATGCGTTGCAAGGAATGGTGCAGGAAGCCAAGGTCGAAGGCGGCATTATGCGCAATAATAACGTTATCGCCAAGCATGCGGTTTAAGATGCGGAAAGCGGTATCCTCATCCATGCCGGTAGCGGTCATTTCATCGGTAATGCCGGTAAGCTCCGTTATTTTGGCAGAAAGCTTGCCATCATAGCGGACCAAGGTGCTGAATTCGCTGGCGATCTCGCCGTTCACGCAGCGGATGGCAGCCATTTCTATGACGCGGTCCTTCTTCGGATCGAGTCCGCTCGTTTCAAAGTCAATGACGGTATAATCATGTGCATTCATAGCTGTTCACCACTTTTTCTAGTAATAAGGTAAAGTTCTATACGCATATTATTCGCTAAAAGCGATAAATAACCTTTTATTTCGCGGATATAATACTAGATTTGAAACATTTACTAGTTAACCAAGGGCTTAAGTTAGGGGAGTTTTCCTCTTGCTGAGCCCTTTGTTTATGGAGTCATTACGTATTCCCTAATTTCCCAATTCGATTCGATTTCTATTTAGCATATCTTTTTTCATGCCTCGTAGTATTCAGTCTATTCCGATTGTTTCGTGTCTTCCAGCGATTTCAAGTCAAGGCTGCAACCTTAATCGAGAGAACAATGAACTAAAACAAAGAATAGGTTTCCTACAGCTTGCCATATGGGGGGCTAGTGGCTATTTTGAGCGAGAGAGCGCTTTCTTGCCTGAGGGGAATACGGAATCGATATGATAAAATAAATAAATAGAAAACGTTATCCAGTTGATGTACAACGGAGGATGCAGCAGATGGGGAATGGGGCCGGATTTTGGACCAGATTAAACCTTTTTAAAGGTGCACCGCTTTCTCCTGAGAGCAAATTGAGCAAAAATGCCGTCACGGCACTGCTCATTCATTGCTGCTTTCAGTTCGGCGCATCCATGTCAGGTTTGTTTTTGAATTTATATTTATGGCGGTTAACGCAGGATTTGATGATCAACGGGGTTTACAACATTATCGTATTTTTGCTCACACCGCCCGCGTTCGCGCTTGGCGGGTGGATTGCCAAGCGTCGTGACCGAATGGTTACGTACCGGCTCGGCATCGTGATGATCGCGGTCTTTTATTTGATGGTCGTCATTGCCCAGGAGCATGTCGCGCAATATTACATACTGTTTGCTATTTTCAACGGGATTGCCGCGGGGCTGTATTGGACCGGCTACTTAGTCATTCAATACGATGTCTCCACCGAAGCGAACCGCATCCGTTTTCTTGCGATCAATATGATCGCGTTTAACGCATCCGGTCTTGCCGGGCCTGCATTAGCCGGGTTCATCATTCAGCGCAGCGAAGGCTTGCAGGGTTACGTCATTATCTTTTCCATGGCGTTTATTATGTTTCTGATTGCAGCGATTGTAAGCTTCCGCATTCCGATGATTCAATCCCATCACAAAGCGTATTATTTGAAATTCATGGGTCTTGTCATGAACAAGAACCGGCGATGGATGAAAGCCTTGTTCAGCTTTTTCGTGCTTGGCCTATTCCAAGGCATTATGCTGTTTTTGCCTAATATCATGCTGTTCCAAACGGTCGGGCGCGAGGATTGGGTCGGGTATTTAGGCGTATTCTTCTCCTCCCTTACCGTTGCTACCGGTTATGTCATATCGAGAAAAGCGCAGAAGGAGCAAGTACGCAAATATGTGCTGCTCTCTACGACAGGCGTGGCGTTTGGCTCGTCGCTGCTGCTCGTCCAGGTTGAATTTTGGTCAGTCGCCATATTTATGATTTTATTTTCCATCTGCAATCCGCTCGCGGTCAACACGCTCACTTCTTATTATTACCGTTTAATCGGCACGCTGCCGTTGAAAGGGCAGCTTCGCGTAGAGTCCGTTGTCATGCGGGAGCTTTTCCTTAACGTCGGCAGAGTGTTATCCATTACGCTGCTTATCTTTCTAGCCAAGGACTTGGAATCGATCTGGATGCCTGTCGTGCTCTTCGCAATGGCCGTGCTGCAGTATATTTCGGTGCTGTTGATCAAAGAGGAGCCATGTCCGGAAAAAGCACGATAAATAGCTTATTCTTCAAAAACCGGGATGGCATAAGCACCAAGGAGTATCAGGGCTGAACCATCCCAAAGGATGAAACGTGCAGCGTGGCTTCAAGGTGCTTTTGCTGAAAAAGCCATGAAGATTTGCAGCAGCTCGCGAAGCCGCGCGGGATTGCCAAGCATAGGCAGATGACCGGTATCCATGCTTTGCACGTCATGTGGGTCCAGGTTGGCGATCATTTTATTTTGCATGGTGAGGCTGAGCTCCTTGTCATTGCTTAGCTTTACATAGAGCTTTTTCACCGAAGGCACTAGCGCATCGGAGCGGTCTACATATACGCGCAGAGACTCGGGAATATATCCGTCTATAAGCCCGGCTGCCTGCTCTTCCGATAGATCATGGCATAATCCGGCGCGCATGACAGATTGGGGAGGTTTGGTCCCTATAATCCGCATTAGGGCATACATCAAGATTCTATTCGGCAAGGGTAGAGTGGAGAGGAACGAGCTGCCCTTGCTTGGGATAATCGCGCCAATTGCCACAAAGCCTGCTATACGCTCCTTGAACTCTTCTGCCAACCGAAGGGCAAGCACACCGCCTAAAGAATGGGCAACGAGAATGAATCGCCGAGTGCCCCATTGCTCGATTTGCTTATGCATATACGCTGTATAATCCGCCAAGGTTAGCTTGCCCCCAGCAACATGACGACCGCTTCGATTCGGATAATCAACGAGTAGATAAGGATATCCGAGACTCTCCACCGTTTTACTCCAAATCCCACTGTTCAAACCGGCCCCATGGATGAATACGAAACCGATTTCTTGCTGCAATGCATGTATCTTATGCATGTCTATTCCCCCACTAATATATCGTTTGATTGGTGCTGTACTTACATTCTATCTTCTAAATAAGACAGATATTGTCTTGTTTGCGAATTAAGCTAAAATAAAAGGAGTGAAAGTGGGGGTTGCCTTTGCAGAAGTCGCAGCGGCTTATTCAATTGATGATGATCGTTAATGCGAAGAAATCGTTCACGGTGCAGGAGCTGGCCGATGAATTCGGCATATCCACTCGCACGATTGCGAGGGATTTGCTCGAGCTAAGCGAGCTTGGCGTGCCTGTCTATTCCGTGCAGGGCCGCGGAGGCGGATATAGGCTGCTGCGGGAGCGGTTGCTTCCGCCGATCAGCCTCACGGAAAGCGAGGCCGTTGCTATGTTTTTTGCCGGACAGTCCTTGGATTATTTCAGTTCGCTTCCGTTTGGGGAAGGAGCGAGCTCGGCGCTTCATAAGTTTTATCATTACTTGCCCGCGGACATGAAAGAACATATCGACCGTCTTAGAAACAGGGTAGCCCTGTATAGCCCGTACCGGCAAATGTCCCCCGTGATATTGCAATCTCTCCTTCAAGCGATTATGAATCGCAGCGTCGTATCGGTGACATATCGATCCAGCAGCGGTGAGAGCGTGCGGGATATTCAACCTATTGGATTGTATGCGAGTTCTGGTTATTGGTATTGCCCGGCGTACTGCTTCTTACGGGACGAGGTTAGGCAATTCAGGGCGGATCGGATGATTGCTGTGGAATTGAACCCGATTATCGCAAGCCGTGAGGATATCGAACGGCTAACGCTGTTGGATAAACCGGATAAGCAGCTTCTTGAGCAAACGGTGCTGCTGCTGGATCTAACGCAGCAAGGCGTTTGGCAGCTGGAAACGAATACGCGTTTTGCAGCTTTCATTAGCCGGAATGAAGATGGGAGCGGTTCGGCTGCCGTACCAATTGCCGTAGAGGATTTGCCATTCTATATCGAGCTTATCTGGTCATTAGGGGTGAAAGCGAAAGTTATCGCACCTGCAGAGGCTATAGCCGCAATGAAACGGAAAATGAGAGATATGCATGAATTATATGATTCATAACGAGTTTAGGAAGAAGCATGCGGTGATGGCGGGGGCAGCTGCAGGCTCATAGGCTAACCAGAGATTGGTGTCCGCGGTTTAGGCGCAGGGGCTAGTTGAGATAGTAATTAATGCAATAAAATAAATGAAAAAACAATGGCTATCTAGTATAATCAAGGCATACAGTAAATCCTTGCATAAGTTGGTGCCCAGAGTGAGTATGCTATTGGATATGAAGACGGTTATGGTCTTGATTGTACTTGGACATGTTTTTTCGGTTATTCTCATCAGCGCCTATTGGCGTACCCATATGAAAGACCGCATGCTGAGCATGTTTCTAATGGCTAAAGGCACGCAAATCCTAGCTTGGCTTATAATCGTCATGCGGAACGGCATTCCGGATTTGTTAACGATATCACTGACAAACTCGCTGCTCTTTATCGGGTTTTCGCTAGAAACAGCGGCGATGCTAAAGCTTCAGCAGCGCTTCAGCCGTTCGATCCGAATGATGCACCTAACGCTGACGATCTTTGTCATTGCCGCTTTTCATATCGTTTTGTTCATTAGCAATCAGGAGAGTGTTAGAATCGCGGTGGCTTCGATTGGAATCGCAATGTTTATGGCGGTGCCAGCCTATTTATTGATTCGCTCACAGAATCCATCGTTTATAATGAAACTAATCGGCTTGTTGCATGTTTCAATATTGGTATCGCTGCTAGGAAGAGCGGTCGTTGCGCTTGGTACGCATGAAATGATCGGGTTGTTCACGCCAAGCATCTATCAGACCTTTACGTTTCTGTCGTTATTTTTAATGATGTTCATCGGCAACATTGGCTTTGTTCTTCTTCTGAAGGAACAGGCGGATCAAGAGCTGGTAAGGCTCGCTAATTATGACGATTTGACGGGTGTTCTCAACCGAAGGACGTTTATTTCTTTATCCATGGGGTTGATTGCCGAGCATGCGAGAAGAGGCGAGCATTTATCTCTCGTGCTGTTTGACATTGACCATTTCAAGAAAATTAATGATACCTATGGTCATGTAATCGGCGACCGAGCGCTGCAGCAGCTGTCTGCGCACGTAGGCTCCCTGCTTCGCAGCAAGGACTGCTTCAGCCGCTACGGCGGTGATGAATTTGCGATTCTGCTGCCAGAGACGGATGAGCACGAGGCGGACCGGCTAGTGGAAGCATTAAGGCAGTCCACCATGCAGGTGCTTGTTCCCGAGATGGCGAGCAGGCTGTCTATAAGCCTGGGCGTTGTTACCGTAATTCCGACGGAGCAAACGAAGCTCGAATCGCTTTACAAGCTTTGCGACAAAGCATTATACACGGCCAAGGATAACGGGCGCAACGGGGCTGCCCGCATGGAAATGGCAGCAAGGATAGGCTGAACCTTGTTTTAAATGATTTCTTATAAACCGATGTTAGCGCTTGGCGCCGATGTCGGTTTTTTGCGTTCTTAACGCCATTGTTCCAAATGTTAAGGAAATCTTCATGTTTTCTTTAGTGTTACATTACGTTTGCTTGAGCAGTCTTATCTATACTTAATGTGAAAGAAAGGCGAGCCTACTTGCCTATATAGAAGGAGATGCTGGAGAGATGACGAGTACGCCCGTTATTGCGATTAAACAATTATCCAAAATATATGGAAGCAGTCCTGTAAATCAGGTCTATGCATTAAATGATATTTCCTTCACGATGCAGGAAGGCGAATTTATTGGCATTATGGGAGCTTCAGGGTCTGGCAAGACTACGCTGCTTAATGTCATTTCAACGCTGGACAATCCAACGGAAGGTACAATTAGCATCGCCGGTACAGATATTACCCGTATGAAGTCGAGGGAGCTATCTGATTTTCGGGCTAAGCAGCTCGGATTTATATTTCAAGATTTTAATTTACTGGACAATTTAACGGTATACGAGAATATTGCGCTGCCTCTTTCGCTTCAAAATATGGCCGTCGGCCAGATGAAAAGCAAAGTGAACGAGGTCATGGTGAAGCTTGGCATATCCCAGATCGCGGATAAATATCCGGCCATGATCTCCGGCGGGCAGAGGCAGCGCACCGCAGCCGCCCGCGCGCTCGTGCATAAGCCTGCTTTGCTGCTCGGCGACGAACCGACAGGCTCCCTCGATCTGAAAAATGCAGTCAGCCTGCTCGAGACGATGAAGCGCTTGAATGAAGAAGAACGTATTTCAATTTTAATGGTAACGCATGACGCGTTTAGCGCCAGCTATTGCGGGAAAATTGTGTTCATTCAGGACGGCAAACTGGTTCAGGAGCTGCACCGCACCGGCAGCCGTGAAGCATTCTATAAGCAAATATTGGATGTGCTCGGTGACTATGGCAAAGCGGCTGCGTCGGCAGCAAGTCCAATCTTCGAGGCTTCCTATGCCCAGGAGAGGCGCTGAGGTGGGCTTATGTTATTCAAATTAGCATGGTCAGGCATGAAAAGCAGAGCCAAAGATTATTTGGTCCTGTTAGCGGGACTTGTCATGTCGATCTCCATATTTTATATGTTTCAGACGATGGCTTGGAATCGCGGATTTACAGAAGCGAATGCCGTCATTGATTCTATCCAGCTCGTCTATGTCATGGGCTCGTTCCTATTGTCCGCGATTACGCTTTTTTATATTTTGTATGCGAACGGATTTCTTCTTTCGCTGCGCCAGCGCGAATATGGCTTGTATATGGTGCTCGGTGCGAGAAAAAGCAAAATACGGTCGCTCATGTTCGTCGAGACGATAGCGGTCGGGATCCTCTCGTTAGGTATTGGGCTAGCTTTAGGCTTTGGCCTGTCGGCTTTAGTCGGAAGGCTGATGGCTGCGCAGCTGGATGTAACCCTGACTGGCTACCAAGCCGTATATGGGCCCGCTGTTTTGTTTACTGTTGCTTTCTTTGTCATTTTGTTCGGCTTGTCGGCGCTTTGGAACCAATTAAAGCTTGCTAGGCTTCAAGTGCTGCAGCTCGTTCATGGTCATTCCCAAGCTGACCGGCCGTGGAAAAGCAGCGTGTGGAAGAGAGTGCTTGGCGTTCTAGGACTGATCGCATTAGGCTTTGGGTATCTAGCTTTAACCTTTATGGAGCAGCTGCGGGAGATTGGATTGTTTACCGCTACGTTTATGACACCGATCGGTACCTACCTTTTGTTCATGGTGCTGCTGCCGCCGTTTGTGGCGAAGCTGAAAAACCGAAACCGCTTGCGGGGAATACGAGCCTTTACCTTCGGTCAATTAAGCTTCCGTATTAATGGGTTGACGAAGCTGCTGGCGACGGTTGCGATGCTCATTGCCCTTGGAGCGGGCGCAATTGCTGGAGGAATGGCTTTTATAAACGATGCAAAAATAAAAAGCGAGAGCTACAGCGTATACGATATTATTGTCCATGATCCGTTGCCTGAAGAAGAAAAAGTGCTTGAAGAAATTCCGTTTATGGATCGGCTGCAATATCGCTACAAGGTTGAGAATGGGAAGCTCTATTATTCGCGTGGCGATCTTGAGAAGCAAAAGCCGCTCATTCAATCGATGCAAGGGGAAGAGGACGAGGAGCGGTTAATCCGTCTAACGGAAAAGCTTCCTGTCGGAGATTCAGGTGCCGAAACGGCTAACAGCCCGGAATGGGATTCCTTTCTGTGGACAATCGCGCCCGATCAGTCAATGGGCTATCTTATTGTCGAAGAAGACCACTTCGAAGCATTACCGGTTGAGGCGAAATACATCGTCATTGGGAAGACGAATGACTTCCTAGCCTATCGTGCGTCTTGGGCAGCGCTTGATGAGCTGAGCATAAGCAAGCATAAAGACGGTTACATGCCATGGAGCAAATTTCAATATTATCAGAATGCAATGGGCAACGCGAGCGGCACCTTTTTTATGGGCTTTTTTCTCGGCATCGCCTTTTTGGCAATGATGGCAAGCTGTCTGATGTTCAAGGTGCTATCTGGCGCTGCTAAGGACGTTCAACGTTATGATATGCTAAGCAAGATCGGCGTGAGGCGTGAAAAGTTGATTCGCTCGATCTATCAGGAGCTATTCCTGGTCTTCCTTTTCCCGGGAATCGCTGGGGTGCTGCATGTCCTTGTCGGCATGAGGCTGTTCGCCTTCATCCTTGAGGAGCCGTATTATAAGCTTTGGATCCCGCTTGTCTTGTTTGCCGTTATTTATTTCGTCTATTACATGCTAACCGTTAAGCTTTACCAGAATCTCGTACTAGCAGGACGTCAAAAAGCTGCCGAATAAACGATTAGAGGGAAGAAGCTGTCCGAGCAACAACTCGGCAGCTTCTTTTTCTTGGGACAAGACATTCGCCATTATGCAACTTCTCTCGACTATTTGCGTCTAAATTTTGACACAGAAATATTTGGGAGGCGATAGAATGAAACGGATGAGTTCTTACCTGTTCGTTTTTCTATTTATCATAGCAGGATGCAGCAGTGAAAAGGAGCTTGCTTCCGTTACCGTTATCGATCAGCAGGCGACTAATACCGTAAAGCAAACGATCAAAATGCCCAAGGATATGCCCAGTACCTTCGATTTCATGGTCCGCTACGGCTACGGTACGGCTAACAAAAACGAGGTTAACACCTTTCAAGGCACGATAACGAAGGACTTAATCGCGAACGGTACGGCTACGACGCCTATGAAATTTACCAAGGAAGAGCTGCGCAGCATTTATAATAAAATGAAAGAAATAGATATTATGAGCGGGAAGAAGCTGGAGACCGAAGTCAAAGGCTGTGAAACCGTTCCTTATAACGAAGATATTTGGGAAGTCAATGTAAACGGGAATACCGTTACGATGTCTTGGACCGATCGGTATTGCAGCCAAACGGTCGAGGCCGAGCAGCTGCTGGAGCTGCGGCAATTCGTGGAGCAAATCGTACAGGAGCGAACGGAGTACAAAAATTTGCCTGAATCCGAAGGCGGCTATGAATAACATGGACATGCTCGTCATAATGGGCATAAATACGACAGGGGTATGGACAGGCTTTGATGAAGCGGCACGTACCCATTTGCATTAGCTTGGTCACAACCGACTATAAGCTTTCTACTATTCCCACAAATAACAGCAGCCCCGTCTGGAGATCTTGAACGGCGAATAGGAAAGGACGATTGATGTCCATCTTGAAGGTTTTGCTTGGCGGTTCGCTCCCGGCATCCATGCCAATCTTCGTAATGGCAGCAGCTTCCGTGCCGCGTTCGGATACGTCAATGACCGTTTTATGCAGGATGTTGTTGATATATAAAGGGTTACCGTTAGCCGTATCAGCCAACATACTGAAGTCGGCTCTCTGGCTGTCGAAAGGCAGGCTCATGCCCATCGCCTTTAAGGCATCGGCAAGATCAAGCTGATTTTCTATACGGAATTTCGGCAGCGTAAGCTTTCCTTGAAACGAATCAAAGCGTTTGGTCCAGAAATCATTTTGTGACAGCAGCTGTTCAATTAAAACGGAACGGTCTGCATTTGGCTGGGGAAGCACGACGAGCATCCCCATCTGCCCATCGCCGTAAGGCAGTCGGACCGCTTGATAATCGGCGGTTTCCTCGTATTCATAAAGCTGCTGTTGATGCATATACGAAATTTGAGACGTATCTCCGTCAGCGTTCGTAAAACTCCCCATTTTGGTATGTTCCGGTTTAAAGGGTTCTTTCCATGTTCCATTGAAATAAAGCGCATTAATCAGAATCAACTTCGTTTTTTGTGCAACCGGCTTTTCCACTATCGTTGGAATAAGGCCGTTCGTTTGCTTGTTCACCCATTGATTCATTTCTTTGCGGGTAGCCGGTTGTGAGAGATTACGCTCGTTCAGCTGGGCGGTATAAGAATCCTTCACTTTCCCTAGGTAATTCTCCCGAAAAGGCCAGCCCTTTTGGAGCCAAAGCGAATTGGCAATGGTCAGCTTGATACCAGTGCCAGGCTGACGAAGCAGCTCATTTAATTTTTGTTGCCCGTTATTAACGTCATCGCGAGCGAGTTTACCTAAAAGCATCGTGCTTGCCATTTGGTCATAAGTATCACCTGCTGCGCCATTAAGGGCCATCGCTAACGCTTGGGATAGGCTAATGGGTGAGACTGTTACATTTTGTCCATCGTCAGCATCGAAGATTTGCTTCATGACGGACAGGCCAAGCGCGTTCGTGGCTGTCACGGTCCGAATATCTGCTAGGCTAGCTAATTGGGCACGAGCCTTTGTCGTAATCGTCGTTTCGATGTTTTGCCCGCAGGCTGTAAGGAGTAATGCAGCGATAATAGATATGTATTTTATTGTGCGCATCATGAAATATCCCCCATTTATTGAAAGTGTTACCTATACAACGAACGGCAGAGCGGGAAAGTTGCTGCACCAGATTTCAATGTATTCTGTCCATGCGCAGTGAAGCAAAAATGTTAACGAAACAACGTATTGTTAATTTTTTGTTCTTTGCGCCGGGAGGACCTCATTTCTTATACAATGAGAGCATTCGGTTCATTCAGGAGGCCAAGCAAATGAGGTCATTTTCGAAGGAAGAAAAAAGCTGGATGTGGTACGACTGGGGCCATTCTGCGTACTCCATTATCATTTCAACGGCCGTTTTCCCGCTCTTTTACAAAGCGGCCGCCGAGGACGCGGGCATTAGCGCAGCGAATTCTACGGCTTACTTGGGATATACGATTGCGATTTCGACGTTTATCCTTGCCTTGCTAGGCCCGATCTTAGGAACGATTGCCGATTACCAAGGCTTCAAAAAAACGTTTTTCGCCGGCTTCAGCCTGCTAGGCATTATCGCTACCGCGCTGCTTACGTTCATTCCGAATGAGAGATGGGAATTGCTGCTCGTCTGTTATACGTTCATCGCGATCGGCTCGGCTGGCTCTAATGTGTTCTATGACGCCTTCCTCGTGGACGTTACCGACGACAAGCGGATGAATAAGGTGTCTGCTCGCGGGTTTGCAATCGGGTATATCGGGAGCACGATTCCATTTATAATCAGTATCGCGATCATACTTCTTGCCCAGCAAGAGGTTCTGCCGGTTTCTGTCACGGCGGCGAGTCAGATTGCGTTCTTCATAACGGCCCTTTGGTGGGGCGTCTTCACGTTGCCGATGCTCCGCAACGTACGACAGAAGCATTACTTGAACCGCGAGCCTCGAATCGTCGCGAACAGCTTTAAGCGCCTTTACGAGACATTAAAGCAAATCAAGCAGCATCGCGCCATTTTTTTGTTTCTGCTCGCGTATTTTTTCTATATCGACGGGGTAGGGACGATCATCACGATGTCTACCGCTTATGGAACCGATCTCGGCATCGAATCGACGGACCTGCTTATCATATTGTTCGTCACGCAAGTCGTTGCTGCTCCATTCGCGATGCTGTACGGGCGCCTAGCTGACCGGTTCTCTAGCAAAATCATGCTGTACGTCGGTATTTGCGTCTATATCATCGTATGTATCTACGCCTATTTCATGAAATCGGCGTTCGATTTCTGGGTGCTGGCTATGCTGGTCGCCACCTCGCAAGGGGGGATCCAGGCGCTGAGCCGGTCGTACTTCGCGAGGATGGTGCCAAAGGAGAACGCTAACCGGTTCTTTGGATTTTATAACATCTTCGACAAATTCGCTTCGATTATGGGCCCGCTCTTAGTCGGCGTAACCGCGCAGCTCACCGGCCACACGAGCATGGGCGTATTCAGCCTCGTCATCTTGTTCATCGTAGGGATCGTTATTCTTATGCGAGTGCCGGAACCGGGAGCATGAAAAAAACCGTCCGCGCTAGTTCATCGGGAACGGTTTTTTCCATTGTCCTACTATAAGGCTGCTCATCGACAACGAGGCAATCAAATAAAAATCTTTTTATTTTTGTATCGAATACTTTAAATGAACGATACTGCTGTTCGATTGTTTGCCGTCCCATTCCGTATAAAGCAGTGCTTTGCCGGAAGGACTCCAAGCCGTCACGGCATTGTCGACATCTACCGCCAGCTGGGTGGACTTGCCGGTTAACATATCGTAGACATTGAGCCCTTTCACGATCGTTCCGTTTACGTCCGCTTTTTCGCTGTACGCAATCATCCGCTGATCCAGCGACCATGAAATTCCGCCGAGCTCCGTGCCCTCTGCGATCGTTTTTTGGTTTTTTCCATCTGCGTCGCTAACAATCAGCTTGTTTTTGGTGCCGTTTGCTTGCAAAACGAGCAATTGATTGCCATCAGGCGAGGAGACTACGCGATAAACATGGTCCATATCCAAGCTTGTCTTTTCCTTCGTAGTCAGGTCCAGTACCATTAAGGATTCATCGGATTGGGTATTGTAATAAACCTTATCCTTTATTTTTTCAACGATAAACAACGCTTCCTCATTCAAACCGGCGAGCGGAGCGATGCTCCCTGACGTATTTGCCGTATAGGCACCGCCGCTGTAAGCTGCGCCAATAATCGTTTTTTCGTCCGACCATTTGGCGCTGACGGCTCCGCCGATTGCGCTGCCGGTAATTGCGAATGAGTCCAACGTTTCGAGATTCAACATATAATAGACAGGATCGCCCAAGTCGAATTGTTGATACAGCAAATGCTTTTTATCGGAAGATAAGGTCGCATCACTTAAAAATGCGTTTTCCTGTTCCTTTAGCAGCTCGTATTGTTTGGTATTCAGATTGTACCCATACAAGCTTTTAGGATAGGAACCCGACAATTCTTCCAGCTTCATTTTGTCTAGCAACGTATTTTCTTTCGAGACGACGACGGTTTCCTCATCGATCCAGTCCGTAAACGCTACATTTTCATAACGTTCTATTTTTTCGACGGAAACATCAGGCTCGCCTGACTCCTTGCCGTCATCCTCAATGACCGTTATCGTTTCGCCGGGCTCTTTAATAATCACCCTGTTATTCGTATCTTCCGAGCTGCAGGCTGCAGAGAATACAAGCAATGCTGCTGCGAATCCCATTATGGCCGTTTTTGTTTTCTTCATCATGATCGCCTCCTCGATACCTACAATATCAAGAAATTGTACCCAAAATACAAACGAATGTTTCCAAGATGTAAACAAATGCATCGAAAATGCACCTGCATGGCTCGGTTATGTTGGCTTATAAACGGGAAAAGAGACTCGGAATACGGTTCCTGTCCTATCCGTCCTCACAAGTGCGATAGAGCCGCCTTGCAATTCGGCATATTGTTTCGCTAGCGAAAGGCCGAGTCCTGCGCCGCCATTTTCCCGGGACCTGTTTTTATCAACGGTGTAGAAAGGTTCGAAAATCTTGTGTGCCACTTCTTCCGGAATGCCAATGCCCGAATCGGCGATTTCAATGATAACCTGGCCGTCCTTGCAATCATTTTTCACCCCAATATGACCATTCGCTTTATTGTACTTAATGGCATTATCCAGAAGATTCACGAGCACAATGGTCATGCAGTCTTTATCAGCTTCCACATAGGCCTCGGTCAAATCCGTTTCCAGCCGCAAACCGAACTTTTCCAGCTTGCCTCTCAGGCTGTTCAGCACGAATTCGATCGATTGCTGCATATCTACCTTTTCCTTGTTGAACTCAAAATCATATTTCTCCAAGGAGGCCAATTGCAAAACCTTTTCCACCATTTCATACAGCCGCTGCGTTTCGCTTTGGATATTTGTTTTTGCTGTTTCGAGCAGGTCCTGATCATCCGGATACATTTGGAGCAGGTCGATATAGGCTTTGATAGACGTTAACGGCGTTTTGAATTCATGCGTAACGCTGCCAATGAACTGTTTTTGCTGCTGATCAAGCTTGGACAATTTATGGACCGCCATCGTCAGCTTTTCCCGTTCCAGATCCTTATCCCGCATCGTTCGCATAATTTGCTCGCTCATATGGCGTATTCCTTCGCTCAGCTCACCGATTTCATCTTTACGCGCAAGCGTGTCGGTCTCGAAATGTCCCTCCCGAATCCGATCTACCGCAGCGTTCAGCCTGATAATCTTACCGGCAAATGAGTTGAAATAGAAATAAGCGAGAATAAAGCTGAGCAAAAACACACCTGTCCCAATATAGATGAACAATTGCTTGATCTGGTTGTAAAAAGCAAGGTTTTTGGTAAGGGAGTAATTGAACTGCACAACGCCGACCTGCTCATTGCCTGTTTTTAACGGGGTCATGTAATATAACGAATCGTTGTCCGTCAAATAGGCTGTTTTATTGTTTAGCGCAAAAGCTAACGTTTTACTTATGCTGCCGGATGCTCTGCTCGGTTGATCTTTATTCATAATAATCCCTTGGTGGTCATATAGGACGACCGAATGTCCGCTAATCAATTCCAATTGATCCGCAAAATCCTTGCCTTTCTCAGCGAGAAAGGTTTGGGGCACTTTATTAGACTCGGCCATAAGGCTCTGGATAAAATAGACGTTTGCGGTTGCGCCTTGCTGGGCCAAATACTGCTCAACCTCGAGCTGTTGGTTTTTTTGAATGCCTTCCAGTACCAGCAGGCTTAGGATGAAAACAGTAAGGAGCAATAAGGCGGCCAAAAAAACGCTGAATTTAATTTTTATGCTGATTCTCACCGTAACCTCCCGAAGCTTTATAGCCGATGCCATGAACGGTTTGTATCCTATCACTACTGGCCGGACCCAGCTTTTTTCTCACTCTTTGCACATGAATATCCACGGTACGCGTACCGCCAATATAATCCATGCCCCATACCAAATCCAATAGCTGCTCCCTTGTATAAACCCTATCGGGGCTGGATACCAGCAGCGCGAGCAGATCGTATTCCTTAGGCGTCAAATCAAGCTGGTTATCGCCTGCCCAAGCCGCTCGCTTACTGGCGTGGAGCATAATTGGACCCAGCTTAATCTCGTCAAGCGCTTGCTTTTCTCCGGCAGCCTGCATTCTTCTCAGCAGGGATCTTAACCGTGCAAGCAGCTCCCGCATATCAAAAGGCTTTGTGATATAATCGTCTGCTCCCAGCTCCAGCCCTAAGATTTTGTTGACGATATCCTCTTTGGCAGTCAGCATGATCACGCCGATGCGGCCTTTGTCCTGCAGCTTCTTTAAAATGTCATATCCATCCATGCCGGGAAGCATGACGTCCAAAATAATGGCATCCGGACGATAGGCATGTAATCTATCGATGGCTTCTGCCCCATGATTTACGACCTCGACGGTATAGCCTTCTCTTCTTAAGGCGTAGGCAATTGCGTCAGCAATTTTTTTTTCGTCTTCAATGACCATCACTTTTTCGTTCATCGAATCACCAATCCATTCATCTGCATAACAACAGTTTATCATCCTTAGATTTAGATCGAAAGCAATGGGCTCATATATATACCCGAGCATGTTGAAAGGCAATCGATTTATTTTCGAAGTTTAGAAAAATTTCGCAATCGGCTTCATGCGCTTACCCCCACAAACGGCATCATAATTTCGAAACTAGTTAATAACGAAAGGGAAGGGAGCGGCCTATGAATCACTCGCAAGCGGTAACGCTTATAAGCCGGATCTACCAAAACCAGCATCCGTTATTTGATTCGGAGGAGACGGCTAAAGCAGCAATTGACGATATCGAAATTTTTCAAGTCGCTCCCCAAGTTTATTATTTATTGAAGAGCGGCGGCTTATTGGAAGCTTTGCCCTCCGAATACCGAAGCAAGCTTAAAGCGGGCGTGGATGCTGTTTTGTTTCAAAACATGTTCATTCGCTCCGAGATGTACAAGCTTCTTGAAGCGTTTGACCGTTCAGGAATTCAAGTGATCGTGCTGAAGGGGATTCGGTTGTCTGAACGTTTTTTTGGTCATTTTTCGGGCAGGGGAACATCCGATATCGATCTGCTTGTACGCCCGGAAGATGTTGACAAGGCGGTTGCCCTATTGGAGCGCCACGAGTATATCCGGTATATCGAAGACGATGCGGATCATTTCCATATGCTGTTGAATAAATTTTATGCGAATGAGGATTTCCCGCTGCTCGGGGTGGAGCTGCATTGGAATATTTTGCGCGAGCATGTCTCGGATACGGATATGAGCAGCTTTTGGATCGACGCAGAGCCGATATCTCCCTATCAATTGGTGAAGGAGCTTTCGGCCAAGGACACCTTTTATTACCTATGCCTTCATGGCTATAACCATAATATGCTATCTCTGAAGTACGTTATCGATATTTTGCATGTCCTGAAGTGCTGCAGCGCGGCAATAGACTACGGCCAGCTCTTTGCACAGGCAAAGAGCGACGGGAACTATGCCAAAGTACTAATTGCGCTGACCATTGTCTATGACTTGTTTCCCGAGCTGCATGAAACCAAGCCGCTGAGCATACGGAGACGCTGGCCGCTTTGGAATGTCGAACTGATGCGAAATGCCCAATTCGGGATTAGAAACTGGCGATTCTATGGCTTCCATCTGTTTTCTGCCTTCGTCGCCTACGATTCGCTTAAACAACAGTGGGCACATCTGCGTTATTTACTGCTGCCGCCAAGAGATTATGCTTTGGACCTATTAAAGTATGCCAATAGATCAGACGTCCCGGATTCGAATGAACCGATGGGCAAAATCTATGCCAAAATCTACAAAAGAAGGATCAAATCATGGATTCGAACCATTCGTGACAAACAAAATAAAAATTAAACCGAATATTCTCATGGTATATGTAAAAAAGCAGGTATAAATATAGTTTTTCATAGTATTATTTTACTAAATTTTATAAGTATCATTGACTATCGCTATAATATGGCATAAATTCCTTGAAAGGAGGTGAATGAATTGAAAAAATATGAAGCTCCTAAAGTGCTTGCGCAGCATACTGTCGAATTTGGAACAGCAAGGCCAAGCGATAAAGTCGGTGGCTACGAATGGTGCCAAAAACGTAATTTCAAACCTATGTTTTGCAGGCATTATATCGGAGGTTAACTAGAAAGCAATGATAGATAAGAATTGAGAAGCGGAGCTAACGATCGAGTTTGCTCCCTTTTTCTTCCCAGGAATAACTTCTGAAGAACTGGCGGTGCATAATGACGTACACATTACATACACAGGTCGGCAGGAGTTCGATCGCTTTTCACATTCAAACGGCCTTTTTATATGATGAATTGTCCGCGCGTTTTCGTTCCTTTGAAGCAAGCGGCAATCTTGAAACGCCTGACATTCAGGTGGAGGTTTACGACTTTTACGGTAAACCTTTCGACGACGGTCCTGTCGAGATTCAAGAGAACGGCGGCAAATTCGTCTATATCCGCGCGGACTATAAGCTGGTGGCAACACCTGATTACAGCCAGGCGAAGATGTATGTTCACGATGACCTGGCGCTCAAGCATGCCTTAATCAATCTCTACAGCGCCTGGCTGATTCATCGGCGCGCAGGGCTGCTCATCCATTCGTCATGCGTCGTGGAGGATGAACGCGCTTGGATGTTCGCCGGTCCTTCGGGAGCAGGCAAGTCGACGGTAGCCGATCTTTCGGTTCCCAGGCCTATTCTCTCCGATGAGGCTACGCTCCTATTGTTTGAGCAGGATGGTTCGATTACTATTCATGATTCCCCGTTTCGGAGCGAAATGGAAGAAGCGTGCGAGCTTCCAAGCAGTCCTTTGGCAGGCATTCATTTCCTGATCCAATCGCAGGATGTAAGGCGGGAAGGCATCCGCAAAGGCGATGCGCTGATTTCATTGCTGGATAAGGTTTTTTATTGGGAGCATAACAAGCTGGAAACGGCAAAGATGATTTCGCTTTGCAAGCAGGCAGTAGAAGGCGTACCGGCTTATGAGCTTTATTTTCAGAAAAACGACACCTTTTGGGGAGTGATATCATGACGATTCTGGCAGATCAAACGTTGCGGAGACGGGAAAATATCGAGACGGCTGAGCTGGATGGCGAGTGGCTGCTGCTGAACATCGATACCCACGCCATCACGAAAGTGAACGAGCTTGGAGGTTATATTTGGTCGATTCTTCCCGAATATCCAACTGTCGCAGAGCTGGCTGGAAAAGTACATACCGAATACGGCGTAGAGATGGAAGTTGTCCTCAATGACGTTCAGGCGTTTGTTGAGATGCTGGTTGAGGCCGGACTGCTCATACATGCATGATTTGACGACAGTCATGTCAGCGGCAATCCAGCGCAACGGAATGCTCGAACTGCCCTCCGCGGGCATCAGCATGTACCCCTTAATCAAGGAAGGTAACGTAAGCACTTTCCTGTCCGTGCGGCGGGAAGAATTGAATCCTGGCGATATCTGTTTATTTGTTACGGACCAAGGGGCGTTGACCGGACACCGGCTGTACGCCGTGAAGCAGGACGGCTCACAGGAATTATTTATCTTCAAGGGAGATACATGCTTTGAGCCGGATGATCCCGTGCCGTTCACAAGCATTCTGGGACGCTGGTCTGGCGTTCGCCGCAACAGCCGTTTTCAAGCTGCGAATCACTGGAAATCAAGGCTGCTTGCCGTACTGGCTTTGCATGTGCCGAAATGGCACAAAGTGATACGTTGGTGCGCAGAAAGAAACGAGCGTTATATGTGACTGCCGGAGAGTGACATTGATAAAGGAGTATTTTAATTTGAAAACGGAGAACGCGAAGCGGGAAGCTGGTAAACCTGTTAACGGCACCGCAGTCCAGCAACAGGATACGGACAATCCATGGCTCCGTTTAAGGGCGGATGTGGATTTCACCCTACGAAGATTTCGGCAGTACGAGGTTGTTTTCAAAAAGTTGTCCATGGAAATGGTGGACGGGCAAGGGAAAACCATCATGACCTTCCATAAGAAAAAGATGATCGATGTATCCGTTCGCGAAGCTTTCGGCGGAGCATCGTTTTTTATTATAACCGGTGAAGGCGAGATAGAAGCTGCGAGATTCTCGCTTCCGTACATCGAGTCTTTCCGACAGGCGGTTCCCGCGATTAGGAATTGGCTGGCGGAAAGGGATGAAGCTGGAGGTCATGCCCTCCCAGCTATAGACGAAAGCACGGAATCGAATAGATGCTCAAAATGCCACAAACCCGCCTCTCCCGGTACAAGCAAGTGCTTAAACTGCAGAAGCAGCAAATGGACCATGCTCCGCAGGCTGGCGGCTTACTGTACCCCGTACCGGGGCCCCATGCTGGTAAGCGCGCTGCTGCTTGTTTTATCGGTATTTATTGAAATGATCCCACCCTATTTGATCAAATGGATTGTGGATGAAGTAGCCAAACCGTCCGGAAGCTCGAGCATGCTTTTTGCCCTGGCAAGCGGTTTGGCCCTTGTGCAGGTGTTATCTGCTGCGATGCAAGTCGTGCGAAGCTACCTTGGCGTTCGAATAGGAGGGAAGCTGGTAGGAGCGATCCGCCGGGATATGTTCGGTGCTTTGATGAAGCTTTCGATGCGCTTCTTCGATCACCGCCAGGTTTCTCAATTCATCGGCCGCATCCAGGATGATACCGATGAATTGAAAGAGTTTCTGACGAACGGCATGGTGTATCTAGTGACGCAGATGCTGCTCGCCTTAGGCATCCTGTTTATGCTATTCCATCTGAATGGGCAGCTGGCAGCGATGATTCTGATCCCGACCTCATTTTTGTTTGCCGGATTTTATTGGCTGTGGAAGAGGCTGAGCTCGCTTTGGTATTCGCAATGGCAATCCGCTTTGCATGTCAACAATGTGATTGGCGAAGCGCTGCAAGGCATTCGGGTCATCAAAGCCTTTGCGCAGGAAAATGCCGAGAAAAACCGTTTTGACAAGGTGAATAATCATTGGATCAATCGTACGATTTCCTTCGGCAATCTCTGGCTTGGCGTATCTCCGATTTTTACGGTACTGACGGCTGTGTTCGGCATCGCTGTGTGGTATTTGGGAGGACGGTCGGTCATGTCCGGCACCATGTCTATTGGAACATTGACTGCCTTTACGACCTATTTGCTCATGTTCTTCGGGCCCGTTCAAGCCTCCGGGCAGCTATTAAGCTGGCTTAACCGCTCGCTTGGCTCGGCTGAACGGATTCTCGAAATCATCGATGCGAAGGTTGATGTCCCCGATAAGAGGGACGCGGTGGAGCTTTCTTCCGTTTTTGGCGAAATCCGCTTTCATGATGTTCGGTACGGGTATGAGGTGGAACGACCTGTGCTAAAGGATATTAACCTCACCATACGTCCCGGTGAAATGATCGGGCTGGTTGGCCGCTCCGGTGCAGGGAAAACGACTCTCATAAACATGATTTGCCGGTTTTATGACCCGAATGCCGGAAGCGTTGCGCTTGACGGGCACGACTTGAGAGATATCCGGCAGGAAAGTCTCCGGAAGCATATTGGCGTCGTGCTGCAGGAAACGTTTTTGTTCGACGGTACGATTGCCGAGAACATAGCCTACGGCCGTCCGGGTAGTCCGCCGGAGACCATTATATCAGCTGCCCACGCCGCGAATGCACATGATTTTATTTGCCGTCTGCCGGAAGGCTACGATACGCGAGTCGGGGAACGCGGACACCGCTTATCGGGCGGGGAGAAACAGCGTATCGCAATTGCGAGAGCGCTGCTGCTTGATCCGGAGATTTTGATCTTGGACGAAGCGACGGCTTCTGTCGATACGGAGACGGAGCGGCTGATTCAAGAAGCTTTGACTCGCTTAATCCGGGGAAGAACAACCATCGCGATTGCCCATCGCCTATCCACTCTACGCCATGCGGACAGGCTTGTCGTCCTCGACCAAGGCCGCATTGTTGAAATGGGGACGCATGAAGAGCTATACGCGAAACAAACGCATTATTATCGTTTGGTCGAATCGCAAAAACAAACGGCGAAAATACCATCGGAGGTCGGATAAGATGAACCCGTTGTACTTTATAAGCCGTTCGGAGCTGAGCCAAATCCGTTTGTTCCGAGCTTCTGACGGAAATTTGCATATGGAGCAGGAAGGCAAGGACTTTGCCCATGTGACGCTAATTCGCAGTTTTCCGTATACAATGCCTGATAGATTCATCTCGGTTCGCTCGGCGGAAGGGCGGGAAATCGCAATGATACAGGATGTGAAGCATCTCGCGGAAGACAGCCTTCAGGCGGTACGGGAAGAGCTTGACCGGAATTATATGATTCCGGTCATTGCACGCATCCTTATGGTTAGAAAAAATAACAGCGTGTGGCATTTGCAGGTCGATACGAATTATGGCCCGGCAGCACTGGTTATGGTTAACCTCCATGAAAGTATCCAGCCCGTAGCGGAAAACCGCTGGATCGTAACGGACAATGAAGGACGCCGCTTCGAGCTGTCCGATCCGGAGCAGATGGAAACCCGAAGCCGCGAACATTGGAAGAAGCTGATCTGATTAAAGACAAGTTACGGAGACATAGCCTCTAAACCATTAATAGGAAGGCCGCGATGACTTAGGTTGCGCGGCCTTTGCTTATATCGCGTACTTTTGGGGTTTATACTATAATGAGAGCAGCCCATAAAGACTGAAAGGCGTTTGTTGAAGGCGAAAGTTTGCCTTAATGATTCTGCTCGAAAGGAGAATTCAGGATGACGCGCATTGGCGAGATTAGCAGCATCAATAGGTATCCGGTCAAGTCATTGGCAGGTGAGAGACTGGCGAGCTGCCACATCGATACATACGGGTTAGCGGGTGATCGCTGCTTTGCTTTTTATGATGAAACAAAAGAGGGCTGGGACAGTTTTATAACGGCAAGAAATATTCCGGCGATGCTTGCTTATCAGGCAGAGCTTGTTGAAGAGAGCTTGGGCTCAGATCCTCTACAGGTTCGCATAACCTCTCCGACAGGGGAGACATATAACTGGGACGGCCATTTATTAGAGGAGATGCAGAAGCATTCCAAGAAGAAGATGCTCATGCGCAGCTATCATGCAACCAGTCCGGAGCTTAAAGCCGTGGACGAGGGCAGCATTCTCATCATTACGAGTACAAGCTTGCAAAAGCTTGAAGCCATATGGGGGAAAGAGCTGGATCCGCGTCGGTTTAGAGCCAATCTAGTCGTAGCTGTGGAGGGGAGCGGGCTTGGCGAGGAAGAGTGGATAGGCAAGCGTCTCTCCATTGGCAGCACCGAGTTGCAAATCGATAAATATTGCGATAGATGCTCGGTGGTCACGCTGGATCCGGATTCACTCGAGCGTGATGCTTCCTTGCTCAGAAAGATCAACGAAGAAATGAATTTAAACTTCGGGGTGTACGCATCGGTCAAAAAAACAGGCGTCATTCACGCAGGTGATCAGGTTCGGCTGATCGTTTAAAGACATGGTGGAGCATTGCCGGACTTATTGCGAAAAAAACCGCTAGCTTTTTGCCCGTAAGGAGCAATAAGCTAGCGGTTTTTTTCAATTGGATGGATTATAACCGTTTGCGTTTATAGAAAACGATGAATGCACAGGAGAGGAGAAGGATAACGATGGAGATTCCGGTTGCAGCAGCTTCTTCTGGGCTTCCCTCAGGTTGTGCCTGCTGCGTGCCTGGACCGCCAAAACCGCCGCCCATGCCTCCTCCCATACCGCCTTGTCCGTCTGGCCGCTCGCCGCCGCCGAAGCCGCCTTGCATTCCGCCTTGCATGTCGGGCATTTGCCCGTCCGGAGGAGCCATGCCTCCTTGCTGGGCATTGGGCCGCTGACCGCCACCGCCCATGCCACCGCCACCGAAGCCGCTGCTTCCGCTTCCTGAGCCGTCGCCGGAGGAAGGGGTCGTTCCGGCTAGCTGCTGGGAGATGGAGCTGGTTTGCGTTTGATTGAACGTAATCACCTGCGTAACTCCCTGCTCGTATTGTTCATACGTATAGAAGGAGGAGGGGTCGGCCTCGACATAACCGGAAATCATGCCTTTAAGCTCATTTATTCTCGTTTGGAACGTCTCTTCGGCCAGATAGCCGGAAAGCATGCTTTGCACGATTTCATGGTATTGTTCCTTGTAAGCCTCGACCTTGAGCAGCTTATCGACGAGTGGACGCTCGGCAACCGCGCCTGTCGTTGGCTCATCGATCAGGACGCCAGAGCCTCCAAACCCTCCAAAGGACATGTTGTAATCCCACGGTAAAACGTTGAAAATGCCGTCATCCTCATACAAATAGTAATTATGTTTTTTCTCGGAGAGATAGCTGTCAAAGTTGCCGGCTACGGCGTTTAAAGCGATAAACTTCAATGCTTCGTCTACATTCAGCACGCTCTCATAATCGGCTCCGTTGTTCAGCTCATCCAGCATACCGAGCAAAATATCATCGTTGGATTTGTCGGATTTCAAATCAAGCCCCGGATAAGCATCAATCGTCTCTAGCCAGTTCAGCTCGCTGCCGCTGCCGCCGTTCGCTTTGTAGAGCGCTCCGTAAGCATTGCCGAAGTTCCGTTCCAGATACGCGTCCCCGATCTGCTCAACCGCAAGATAGAAGCCCCATAACTCTCCATTGACATAGACGTTCACATAGGAATATTTGGGGGTGGGCAAGCCCATTTGCTCGGCAAGCTCATAAGACAGAAATTCTCGCATGTAGGAGGCATCGCTGTAGTTATTGTTCAAGTTGATTTTGCTGATTCCCTCAAGCGTCTGGTTCACATATTCATCGAAGGAGATTTTGAAGCTGTACCGGTCGGAATCAGCCATATTTACGACACTGTTCAAGCTAAGATTGCCTTTCGTTCGAATGCCGACGTTCTCAAGGGTTTGGCCGTTGTATTCAACGGTGGCCTCCTTTAGCTCCTCCGCGCCGGCGTTATCCAGCATGCTCTGGAAATCATCCTCCGCTATCGTGATTTTGACATCCACAACATTGTCTTTCGGGAAAACGGTCTCATCCAGCTTTTGCTCATTCGCCGATTGCTCATGCCCGCCCGCACTCGTGCTGGCGCCTGTGAGGTTAAAGGATGCGCCTCCGAAGGAGCATCCGGACAATCCAATCATCAGGAGAACGGAGCAAAAGCCCAATAAGAACATTTGAGCTTTCGCTTTCATATTGAACACCTCCCAATCGTTATGAAACGTAATCGCCGCTGTAGCTGATCAGGACAGCGTTGCGAACGCCTGCCAGCTCCGTTAATTGGTTAATGAACCGGCCGGTTTCGTCTTTGAGGCGAACCTCGAGCGTCATTTCGATATTGCCTGGCGTTACCGATTTCTGCTTCACATTGTAGCGTTTCACGAGCGTTCCGATTTGTTTGTGAACCAACTGCTCAGTCGCATCGCTGTCACAGTTCACGACAAGCAGATAGGGCGATTCCACGGAGCCGCCTTTGACGAAAAAGAAGAGTATAAGGCCGACTACAACGGAGCCGATCACAGCAAGCGTAAAAAAGCCTGCTCCTGTTACGATGCCTGCTACGGCAGCCCAGAACAGGAAGATGAGATCGGTTGGATCTTTGATCGGCGTTCTGAAACGTACGATGGAAAGCGCGCCGACCATGCCGAGCGAGAGCACAAGGTTGGAATTGATAGCGATAATGACGACGGCAGTAATCATGGTCATGCCCATCAAGGAGACGTTAAAGCTTTTGGAATATAGCACGCCGCTGAATATCCGTTTGTACAGCAGGTAAATAAAGAAGCCAAGCAGGAAAGCGACGCCTAGCGTAATCAATATTTTGGAGATGCTAATATCGGATGAGAAGTTTTCCATAACTGAGTTTTTGATAACGTCAGCAAAGCTGGTAGCCGAGTCGTTCGTAGCGGCAGAGGTAGTCGTTGTTTCCATTTTAATAATCCTCCCAAGTGTTGTATTTCATATGTTTCCGGCATATCACGTATTTCGAAGCGGATTGTCGGTGAAGACCTTCGAGCTGCAGCGCTATTTTGATAATAGCGGGAATGTAGGCATCATATTTGACTTCAAGAATGATAAATTCATTGTCCAGCGCACGGATAGGCTCGAGATTCTTGTCAAAAATATCGATGGCATGCAGGCCGGTCCTCAGCTCCTTGTCGAAGGTGATTCTGACATTGCCGTTGTCGCATACATAAGGCTCGCGGACGTAATCGACGATGACCTTCGGCCTTAATAAATGATGTTTCATTTCATGATGAATTTCGTTCAGAAGCGGCTTGTCCGGTTCCTTCAGCACATCGTGGTCTCCCGCCATTAGCCGGTCGTACATGTCTCTAGTGAGCGGCTCCTTTACCTTGGCGATGTATTCCTTGAATTTGATTTTTTTCTCAAAATGAATGACGTTATCCTGACCGTTATATATACGGATGCGGTATTTGACCCGATCCCGGACACCGCCAAGCTTCTCATGCAAGGCTTTGTTGCTGATATCATCGAAATACAAGCTTCGGATATGATACTCGCCTGTCGGTCCCGCATGCTTGTCTGAGTCCATCAGATCCTTAAGCCTTTGGCGGATAATGAAATATTGATGGTAATTCATATAAAATTTCAATTCATTGCGGTAGATTAGATTCTTATTCATTTCACACCTCTTTTCATGTTCAGCGCCCCTTGTTGCTTACAAATGTTATTCTACGGGCCTTTACTTATTCTTAACTTAAGGCTGGCTGAAAGATTGCTGAATGCGCCAAGCGGCATTTATTTGTTAAGATATAATGAAGGATGAGAGAGTTGGGAGGTTGTGCGGTTTGAGATTCAGAAAAGACGTGCTGGTCGTACTCGCATGCTGCGCGCTGCTGCTTGCAGGCGCAATTGGAATGGAGTGGCTTAGGCTGGGCCATGCGAAAAAGCCGATTGCAGTAGTGACTACATTCAAGGGAGATCCGATGACCAGTCGAGCTTTTACATGGCATAGCAAGAAATTGGATGAGGAAACAGTCGTTCAGGTATGGGAAGGAACGGGTGAGATCAATTGGAAGGACGAGAAGGCCATGACCTTCAAGGGAAGCACGTCGGCGGTAGCAATAGCTGAGAACGAGAGCCAAGCTGTGCATAAGGCGGAAGCAAGCGGGCTTGAGCCGGGAACGGCGTACACGTACCGCGTAGGGAACGGAGACGCGAGAGGCTGGAGCGAACCGATGGTTTTTACAACTGAAGCGGAGGATACGGATTCCTTTGCCTTCATTAACGTAACGGACTCGCAGGGCGTGGTGGAGCAGGACTTCGCGCTATGGGGCAATACGCTGGACAAAGCCTTCGCAGTATTTCCTGAGGCTTCCTTTATTGTGCATAACGGGGATTTGACGGAGGAGCCTGCCGATGAGCAAGCTTGGACTCATCTATTCAACAATGCGGACAAGTGGGTGACGAGCGTACCGTTCATGCCGGTAACCGGCAACCATGACGAGGTTGAAGGTGACGCAGAGCGCTTCGTATCTCATTTCGATTTGCCGGAGAATGGGGCAGAGGGATCGATTCCCGGGACAAACTACTCGTTCGATTACGGTCCCGTTCACTTTGTATTCCTGAATACGGAATCTAACATTAAAGAACAAACCAGCTGGCTGCGAAGCGATCTTGGAGGTACGGACAAAGAATGGATAATCGCGGCGCTGCACCAAGGTCCGTACGGAGGCAATACGAATAAAAAGGTAAAGGATTGGACGGAGCTGTTCGATGAGTTCAAGGTTGATCTCGTGCTGCAAGGGCATAACCACGAATATTCGAGATCGTTCCCGCTGCGTGACGGCAAGATAACGGGTGATGGCGATTCGGCTGTTCAAAACCGCGAAGGTACGGTCTATGTCGTGACGAATGCATCCGGTCAGAAATTTAATGAAAAGAAGGAAGACAAGTTTTATCATAAGGTTCATTTTCAGAATGATAAACAGATGTTCGCAGGAATTACGATTAACGGAAACAAGCTGACGTATCAAGCTTACGACGTGGATGGGAAGAAATGGGATGAATTCGTATTGGCGCATTCCTAATCGGATGGTTGATTCCTGGCAATCAGGCATATATTTCGCACAATAATAGATGTAATAGGAGCAAGGATTCGGCGTTGGCTGAATCTTTGCTCTTATTTGTTTATGCGCATACCCGTATCTAATTATTAAACAGGTATGTATACTATGAATTAGAGCGAGGGCGGTGATTTGGTGAAAAATATGAAAATCAAACATAAGCTTTTTGTATTTATATTTATTGGGGCTACGATCTCTAGCTTGTTAGGGCTATTATTTGTCCAGAAATCACAAACGCTGTACGAGCAGCTGATCTATACGGAAACGACGGACAAGTTCTTCATGTTCTCGCACCGGATCGAGGAGAAATTAAAGGAAATCGAAAAGCTGTCGCTGACGATTATGAAGGATCCGGACGTGCAGCAGCAGCTCCGTACGATTCAAGCAAACGAGGGCAGCTTTGAAGCGTTCCAGGCAGCAAGCAGCCTGAAGCAAACCTTGCTCATGTATCAGCAATCCATATCTGCCGTCTCCTCCATTCTAATTATAGATGAGAGCGGAGGCAGAAACAGTGTCGGCGTTCTAACTTCACAAGTGGACGAGCGTCAGCTGGATGAGCTTGAAGCGCTTGCCGCCAGCAATGAAGGTGCCCATTCTTGGGTCGGCGGCAGCTCTCAGAACAATCTGCTTATTTCCAACCGGGAAATTAGAGAGCTGGATCATTTCAGCTTGAAGCCGCTGGGCAAGCTTATGATTACGATTGAAGCCGGTGAGGCCGTATATGCGTCAATTGCGGAGAAACATAAATACGGCTCTGAGCTGCTCATTCAAGATGGGAACGAGATCATCTACCAAGAATTAAGCCATCAGAAGCTTCCCAGCCTGGATGCATACGAAGATGACGATTACAGCGTAATCAGTCTGGAAGGCGAGAAATATTTGGCCGCCTACTTCAAGCTGGACTATACCGGCTGGACATTCGTGCATTTGATTCCATATGGCGCGATTTTTAAAAATGTTGCGGTTATGAAAGGAATCTTGGTTGTGCTATACGTTTTAGTGCTAATCCTATTATTAGGGCTTGGCTGGTCCTTCTCCCGCAGCATAACGCGATCATTAGAGCAGCTGTCACGCAAAATGCTCAGCTTGGAGAAGGGGGATTTCGAGACGAGCAGCAGCAGCGGGGAGCCGCTGAGAGATGAAATCGGATTGCTGAGCCGTAATTTCGACAAAATGACGGAGAGGCTAAATACGCTTATCAATGATAATTACGTCAAGCAAATGAAGCTGAACGAAGCGAAGTACAATATGTTGAAAGCGAAGCTGAACCCGCATTTTCTATATAATACGCTCGATTCGATTAACTGGCTTGCGCGGATGAATGGCCAGTCAGCGATATCCGGAATGGTAAAGGCACTTGGAAATATGCTGCGCGTCACGCTGAATACGAAGGAAATGGTATCTCTTGGCGAGGAAATTCGGCATTTGCAAAACTACATCGCGATTCAGCAATTCCGTTTCGAGGACCGTTTGTATTATAGGGTACATATTGATCCGGAGATTCAGCAGCTGCAAATGCCGAGCATGCTGCTCCAGCCAATCGTAGAAAACTGCATCAAATACGGCACGGATGCGGAAACGGGGCATTGCAATATATCCATCCATGCTGCGATTACAGGGAACAGGCTCGTGATTGCTATTCGTGACCAAGGCCCCGGATTGCTGGACGGGTGGCGACATAAGGAAAGCGAAGCCTTCACGATTGCCGAGAGCACGGGAATCGGCTTGCACAGCATCGACGAGCGGTTGAAGCTGCTTTATGGAACCGAATACGGCATCAAGATGGAAGCGGCGCCAGACGCGGGAACCGTAGCCCGCTTGACGCTGCCTGTCATAAAGCAAGGCGAACGAAACAAAGAGGAGGGAACCGAGAATGAGCGAATACAGCGTATATTTAGCAGATGACGAGCGAATGATCCGCGAGGGGATCGAGAAGCTGGTGCCATGGAAGCAGCTTAACCTAAAATTTATCGGATCGGCTGCGGATGGGATAGGTGCCTATGAAGACATCGCGAAGCTGCGGCCGGATATCGTCATTACCGATATTAAAATGCCCCGAATGGATGGCATAGAGCTTATTCGCAGATCCAAGGAACGATATGAGGGCATACATTTCATCGTATTATCCGGCTACGGGGAGTTCGAGCTGGCGACGCAGGCTATGAAGCATGGGGTCAAGCATTATTTGCTCAAGCCATGCGATGAGACGGAAATTACCGAGGTGCTGAAGCACGTCGTACGGGAGGTTCAAGGCGACAAAGCCAAGCGCGAACAGATCGATAAGAGCGATAAAGTCCGTATTTTGAATATGAAATCGCTAGAGGAGATACATACGTATATTCAAATGGACCACATGTCCGGAGGAATAGCGGAGCACAATTCTGGCCGGAGAGGCAGCAGCATGCTCATTCCTCGCGTCCTATCCTTTATTCAGGAACATCTGGGGAATGAAGAGCTTTCCTTGTCCTGGCTTTCTCAATATCATTTCTTCTTGAACGCCGAGCATTTGGGCAGGCTGTTCCGCAAAGAAACGGGCCAACGGTTCTCCCAATACGTCACTGCAATGCGCATGGAGCAGGCCAAGCATTTATTGATCAAGCAGCCGGATCTGAAAATATACGAAATTGCCGAGCGGGTTGGATTTGGCATGGATCAGCAATATTTCGGCAATGTATTCCGGAAATCGACCGGATTAAGCCCGCTTGAGTATCGGAAAGCGAAACAAACGTAGTGAATGATCGGTTTTTTACAAAAACGTATCGGGTAATTTCATTTTGATTTTAACGAAATGGGAGTAAACTCAGTTTAATTCCTACTATTCACATGTGATATATAAATTGGAGGTGCGAGAGTCGCATGCATGCGAAAGGCCTTACGGATCGGTTCGTCCGCAACGAACGGGAAGCGAGTATCGTCGCGAAAACAGACCAACTGGCGAATATATTTGCCGAAAGATCGACGAAACACGATCGAGAGGGCTCTTTTCCTCACGAAAACTTTGCAGATATGCGGGAGCGCGGATACTTGAAGCTGACGGTTCCTGCACAATATGGCGGGGATGAGGCTTCCCTGTACGAAATGCTTCTTGCCCAGGATCATCTGGCTAGAGGCGACGGATCTACTGCGCTGGCTGTCGGTTGGCATCTTGGTCAAGTAATGCAGCTGCGGTTAAACCGTTCGTGGCCGGAGCCTTTGTTTGCAAGCTTCTGCAAGGAGGTCGTGGATAAAGGTGCTGCGATTAACCATTATGCCAGCGAGCGGGCGACTGGCAGTCCAAGTAGGGGAGGCAAGCCGGAAACGGCAGCCTATAAGACAGAAGGCGGTTATATCATTAACGGCCGCAAAACGTACAGCACGTTAAGCCCGGAGGTTTCGTATTTCACTTTGTCCGCATGGATAGAAGAAGAAAGCAGGGTGGACGAGTTTCTTATTCCGATGGGCGAAGGCGTTCATATGGAGGAAACTTGGGATACGCTGGGAATGCGGGCAACAGGCAGCCATGATCTCATACTGAAGGATCTGTTTGTACCGGATAACGGAAGCCTTCGCGGCAGCCGGATCAAGCGGAGCGGCGAAGCTCCTTTCGACGGAGGAGTGCTGCTGCACATACCGGCTTGTTACATCGGTATCGCCCATGCTGCCCGTGACTTTGCCGTTCAATTCGCGAAGAACCATCGCCCGAACAGCTTGCCCGGCCCTATTGCCGAGCTTCCGTCCATCCAGCGGCAAATCGGGGAAATGGAAGTGGAGCTGATTACCGCCAGAACCGTTCTCTACAGCGTAGCCGACCGCTTTGACCGCGATCCCGTCGAGGAGCGCAGCCTGCTCAAAGAGGAACTGGCGCTCGCGAAATACGTGGCAACAAACGCAGCCGTACGCATTGTCGATGTGGCGATGCGAATTGTCGGTGGCGCTAGCCTGTCACGGCAGCTCCCGCTTGAGAGGATGTACCGCGATGTTCGGGCAGGTCTGCATAACCCGCCGATGGATGACCTAACGTTAAGCGGACTAGCGAAGCGAGCGCTATCGGAATGTTAAGCCTGTGAGAGAAGAGGTCGGTGACGGATGCAGCGAATAAGGCTGATTGGCGTATTGGCAGGAATGCTGCTTATTGCAATTCTAGCAGGCTATGCGTATTCATTGGATTTGAAGGATAAAGGAGCGCTTGCGAGCAGGAGCGGTTCAGAGTCCGCGATCACGCTGCGAATGACGTACTGGGCAGGTTCTCAGCTGACGATCGACAAGAATAATGCCGTCATTGCCTTGTTTGAGCAGGCTTATCCGCATATCAAGATCGAATCCGAGTATATTTCCGGTGAAGCCTATGACGATCAATTGATCGTAATGGCCGCAACGAACAGCTTGCCGGATATCGTCCGCATTGATTATTCCAACATGGCCAGATACGCCAAAAAAAACGTATTGCTGCCTTTGGACGCGTATATCGACGATCGGGTCATTGATCTCGACGGCGTTCATCCCGTACATAATGCGGGAGCCATGTGGAATGGAAAGCAGTACGGGCTTAACATCGGGAACAATGCGCTTGTGATGTTCTACGATATACAGCTGCTTGACGAAGCGAACGTTAAGCCGCCGACCGGCCCATATTCATGGGAGCAGTATGAGGACGATCTGCGAGCCATCAAAAACGAAACGGGCCGTTATGGCGATACGCATCTGACACAGCAGCATTTCCGGGTATGGCTAAGATCAAATGGCGTGTCCTTCTATAATGACGCGCAGGATGGCTTAGGCTACGAGGATGACCAGCTGTTGATCGACTTCTTCAATCGGCAGCTCGCCTGGCAAAGAGAGGGACTGTTAACGCCGCTCAGCCAAGAGCTTGAAACCCGTAACTTAGAGGATGGTCCGTTCCCTCGGGGTCAAACGGCATTCGGCGGTTATGCTTATTGGAGCAACCAAATCGATATAGTGGAGAAAAAGCTGGGCAAGCAGGTTGGGTTAGCTGCTTATCCAGGTGCCGGCGGGCATGGCATGTTCATAAAGCCGTCATTCTTTCACTCGATTGCGAGGTCATCGAAGCATCCCGACGAAGCCGCATTATTTATTAATTTCTATACGAATAACTTGGATGCAGCCGCAGCATTGAACGCGTATTTCGGTGTTCCTTACAATCCTATCGTTATTAAGGGATTACAGAAAACGTTTACCGATTCGCAGCGGAATGTACTCGATTATTTGGCAAAGGTTGAGCGGGACGGAAGCTTAATTGATCCTCCCGACCCGATTGCGGGACCTGCCGTTAATCAATTATACAAATCGATAAGCAACGAAATTTTATTCGAACGTATTTCGCCAGAGGCAGGCGCAGCCAAGTTTCGCATGGAAGCGAATGCTTTGCTTGAGGCGAAACCGTATTGAGAAGGAGAGAAGCTAGGAATGGGACGATTTAAATTACGGAATACGGCAATGATTTTATTGCTGGCAATCGGGCTAACCGCCTGCGGTGGAGGCAATGCCGGCAATACCGGGAAGAATGCTCAGGCAAATCAGAGTGAAACGAATGCGCCGGCGGAAAATAAAGAAGAGGCGACAACGGAACCCGTAACGATCCGCGTCAGCTATTGGGCGGGCACGCAGCTGACGATTGATGCCCACGACAACGTCGTGAAGCTATTCGAGCAAGCTTATCCGAACATAAAGGTGCAATCCGAATACGCGCCAGGTGCCGAGTATAATGACAAAATACTCGTTCAAGCCGCATCGAAGGATTTGGCGGACGTTGTCCGTGTCGATTACTCCCAGATTCAGAATTACGTGAGCAAAGGCTTGCTGCTGCCGCTAGATTCCTACGTTGCAGATAAAACGATAGATTTGGAAGGCATAAGCCCGCTGCATATTGATGTCGGCAAGGTAAACGACAAGCTCTATGGCGTGAATATCGGCAATAATGCCCTCGTCCTGTTCTATGATCCAGATAAGCTTAAGGAGGCAGGCGTAGAACCGCCTTCCGCCGACGGCTACAGCTGGGAGCAGTACGAGCAGGATTTGCAAGCCGTGAAAGATAAGCTCGGCATATATGGCGATACGCACTTCGGCCAGTCCCAATTCGAAATATGGCTGCGCCAGCATGACGCTAAGCTATACAACGATGCGCAGAATGGGCTTGGCTATGACGACGAGCAATTGTTTACCGAATTTTTCGAGACGCAGCTGCGTCTCCAGAAGAAAGGACTGCTTACGCCGGTCGCGGTTGAATCGGAAATTAAAGCGCTTGAGGACGGGCCATTCCCGAAAGGCAATTCTGCTTATGGCGGCTGGGGATATTGGAGCGGCAGCCATAGCGCAGTCGTTGAGAAGCAATTGAACAAGGTTGTCGGCTTCTCGCTATTCCCGGGCGAGGGGAAAGGCGCGTATATTAAGCCTTCCTTCTTCCACGGCATCGCGAGCAACTCTAAACATCCGAAGGAAGCCGCTCAGTTTATTGAATTTTACACGAACAATATCGAAGCAGCCCAATCGCTTGACGGTTATTTCGGGTTTCCTTACAACCCCAAAGTGCTCGCTGGCGTAGAGGCGGAATTTACCGATACACAGAAGAGAGTCAGAGCGTATTTGGAATTGGTAGAAGCACAGGGTGATCCGATCGATCCCGCCGCGCCAGCTGCCGGAAGCGAAGTCAGCACGTCATTCAAAAACATCGCGTCCGAAATATTTTATGAAAAGCTAACCCCTGCAGACGGAGCCAAACGATTCCGCGAGGAAGCGAACAAGGCATTGAACAAATAATGAAGCCCGCCTTTGGCGGTGGGTAACGGCCTTCTCCTCGATTTGATGAGAGGGCCGTATTCATGAACGGGTCCAAGGGGCGAAAGGAAGGTAACCATTGTGAACCGCAACTACATACGCTGGCTCCGCAACCCGGATTTATATGCAGGCTATGCTTTCATACTGCCATGGATGATTGGTTTATTCGTATTTTCACTATTCCCGATTTTTTTCTCTCTGTATCTATCATTTACCGATTACGATATTTTATCGTCGCCCGAATGGGTTGGCCTAAGCAACTTCAAAGAGATGTTTGCGGATGATCCTCGGTTCGTGAAGTCGGCAAAGGTAACGCTGCTCTATGTATTCGTTTCTGTTCCGCTGCGCTTAACATTCGCGCTGGCTGTAGCTGCACTGCTTAATCTGAAGCTGAAGGGATCAAGCGCGCTGCGTTCGCTTTATTATTTGCCTACTTTAATGGGAGGAAGCGTCGCGGTCATCGTCATGTGGGGGCAGCTGTTCGGCATGAACGGCGCATTCAATTCGTTGTTGAAATCGCTATTCGGCATTCAAATGTCCATCTCGTGGATCACGGACCCGTCAACGGCATTAGGCTCATTGATTGCCTTGTCCGTATGGCAATTCGGCTCAGCCATGCTTATCTTTCTCGCAGGCTTGAAACAAATTCCGGCAAGCCTAATTGAAGCAGCCAAGGTGGACGGGGCGCCGGCATGGCAGCGATTCATCCGCATAACGCTGCCGCTGCTTAGCCCTGTTATTTTCTTCAATTTGGTCATGGGCATCATCGGAGGATTCAAGGTATTCTCGGAAGGTATGATTCTAACAGGCGGCGGACCGCATGACCAAACGTTGTTTTATGTCATTTATTTATACGAAACCTCGTTTCGGTTCCTGCACATGGGCTATGGCTCGGCCATGGCATGGGTGCTGCTGCTTACGGTTAGCTTGTTAACGGCACTTGTTTTCCGAACATCCTCATTATGGGTGCATTATGAGTCGAAAGGGAATGGTTGAGCATGAGCACCCTATCGAAAAAGAAGGTCGGCCATTTTATTCTAAGCGTGGCGGTATGGAGCTTTGCGATTCTAATGATTTACCCGCTGCTGTGGCTCGTTTCGAGCTCATTTAAGCATACAACGGAAGTGTATGTGCTTGCGCATCAGCTCATACCGGACCATTTCTACTGGGAAAATTACGTGAATGGCTTTAAAGGCTTCGCAGGCCATTCCTTCTTCTTGTTTTTCGGGAATTCGCTTTATGTCACTTTTTTGTCGGTCATTGGTACGGTTGTTGCTTCGACGATGGCTGCGTATGCTTTTGCAAGAATCCGTTTTCCGGGGTCGGCTTTTTGGTTTGCATGCATGATGCTGACGCTTATGCTGCCAGGCGAGGTGCTTATTATCCCGCAGTATATGCTGTTTAACAGGCTTGATTGGATTAACACGTTCTGGCCGCTCATTGTTCCTTCATTCGCAGGAGGCGCGTTTTTTATTTTTCTGCTCGTTCAATTTATGCGGGGCATTCCGATCGAGCTCGATGAGTCGGCACGGATCGATGGCTGCGGGCGATTTCACTTTTTTGCCAAAATCATGCTGCCGCTCATCGTACCCGCTATCGTAACGACGGCCGTATTCAAATTCATTTGGACGTGGGATGATTATTTCGCACCGCTGCTCTATTTGAATTCGGCGGAAAAGGCGACTGTATCGCTAGCGATCAAAAGCATGGCCGATCCAACGATGGAAACGGATTGGGGGGCGCTCTTCGCGATGTCAGTGCTATCCCTCGTTCCGGTCATGGCCGTATTTATCGGATTTCAGAAGTACATCGTAGACGGCATTAGTACGACCGGGTTGAAGGGCTAATAGACGAATGGGCTGTCTAGTCAGGTTTTAGCCTGCTAGAACAGCCCATTTGAGTAGTCTTGTTCGTGAAAATCATTGATGAACCATATGGCTAAGCGGTGTTAAGCGGCAGTACGATCTGGAAACAAGTACCTACCCCTTCCTGACTGGTCACTTCAATGGTGCCTCCATGCGCGTTCACGATGGACTGCGTAATGGCAAGACCTAGTCCCGCCCCTCCATTTTTCCTCGTTCTGGAGGACTCGCTGCGGTAGAACCGTTCGAACAAATGCGGCAAATGCGAATCGGCAATGCCGGCGCCATTGTCTGAGATGCGGATGATTGCTTCATGATTCCGTTCGTGAAGGTGTATGGAAATGGCTCCTGCTCCTTCCTCCGTATGCTGCACGGCATTCAGAAATAGATTTAAGACAACCTGTTTCAACTGATCGGCATGGAAACGGCCCCTAGCCGATGACGCCAGCTCGAGCGTTACGGTGCGGTTGCCGGCGAGCAGCTGCAATTGCGGTTCCATCTCCTGAAGCAGTGCATCAAGTCCCGTATCGGAGAGCTGGAGCTGAGGAGCCTGGTCCAGCTTGGCGAGCGCAAGCAAATCTTCTACTAATCGGTTAATCCGTTTCGATTCAAGCTGCATGCTGTTAAGCGCACGGTTAAGCTGCTCGGGATTGGCAGCAGCTCCCCGCAGCAGCACTTCAAGGAAACCATGAATGGAGGTAAGCGGCGTACGCAGCTCATGGGAAGCATCGGCTATGAAACGGCGCATTTTTTCGGTTGTTTTCCGCTCCGTCCGGAACGAAATCTCGAGACGTTCAAGCATTCCGTTAAAAGCATCCGATAACCGGTCGATTTCCTCTTGCCCTTGGCTTTCGGGGATGCGTCTCGTTAAGCTTCCGGCATCCGTTTGCTGCGCAGCGATCACAACGCGCGATAACGGCGTTAAGGTACGGCGCAGCAGCGGCAAATATAGCGCAAGCCCGGCTGCAAGCGCAAGCACAGAGAGACCGGCAAATATGGCAAGCTGAGTCATAAGCAGCTGTGTAAGCGAGTCGGTTTCCGTGCTTACTTGTATGATGCCTTCTGCTTTATTCGGCGGGCCGGTAAGCCGAAATACGACCAGCTGCTCGATCCCATCGGCGTTATTGAGAATCCGGTAGCCCTGTTTCTCACGTTTCTCCAGTTGTTTTTTTATTTGCTCATATTCACCAGTAGGCAGAATCGGCGCGCTTACATCCGTTTCCTTGGAAACTTCGGTGACCGTGCCATCCATGTCAATGAAGAGGATGGCTAAACCGGGCTGATAGAATAAGGGCGAATCCCTGCGCTCTTTGGGCGGCCGATCCATGGGAGCCGACTCCTCGTCTTGATTGGAACGGTTGCCGCTTCGGTCCCCCGATTCTAGAGCGTTTTCATTCGAGAACCAGTCCATCGGCATCGACATGACTTGGGCACTCAGTGCTTCGGCTTTATTCTTGTAGACAAAGTCCTTCATGATGATGTATTGAAGTATGCCGATGAGCATAAATAAACCTGCAATGATGAGCAAAGAACGATAAAGCAGCTGGTAGCGCAGAGAACGAGGCGAGAAGAGCCTCTTGACCGTTAGCTTGTTATCCGCGTTCATGACAAATCCATCCGGTAGCCTGCTCCCCGCAGCGTTCGTATAAGCTTATGCTCTTTGTCATTCAGTTTGTCCCTGATGGACCGGATATACACTTCCACGATGTTCTCTTCTCCGCCGAATTGATATCCCCATACCTTGTCCAAAATAAGCGACTTGCTCAGCACGACTCCGTGATTCAGAATGATGAACCGGAGCAGCTCGTATTCCGTTGGGGAAAGCTCCAGAATGCCATCCATAAAGGCAAGCTCTTTTTTTCGCTCGTCCAATCGGAACGGCCCGTAAACGGCCTCGCCCAGCAAATTGGGGAATTGGTTTCGGAGCCTTGCCCCGATTCGTGCGAGAAGCTCGCTGAAGCTAAAGGGCTTGAGCAAATAATCGTCAGCTCCGAGCGTCAATCCCTTTACGCGATCCTCCACCTCATCTTTGGCCGTGAGCATAATGACGGCAATGTTGTCTCCGGTTGCGCGGAGAGCAGCGCATACCTCAAAACCATTCATCCCCGGCATCATTATATCCAGAATGACAACATGAGGCTGGAAATGAGCAGCTTCCTGCAACGCGGCTTCCCCGTCATGGGCGGTTCTAATGTCAAAGCCCTCATTCATCAAACCCAGCTCCAGAAATTGCACGATGTTCGGCTCGTCGTCTACGAGCAATATTTTAATCCCTTGGAAGGATATCATGTTGGCAGCCCCTTTCACGAAGATACCTGTCTATTATCAGCTTTTCAAACAAAAGATGCACCTGTTTACTTCTAAATTCAGCAAACTTTCAGCGGGTAGTCAAAGGGGAGATTCTTTTCGAAGATGCAAAAGTTTAAGGGAATGAAATTGAAAAATTGGGGATAGTAATGGGGTGCTCGAAAAAGACAATATGAAGGATGGTGTATTTTGCATGCAACAAAGTAAAAAGGGATTCGTATCAAAAGAAATCGGCAATACGTTCAGAAGGCTTGCAGCAAGGTACATAGTTGCAGCGTTTTTGGCCATTGCGTTGATGGTGAGCATGCCGCACACGGGTCACGCGATCGGCAAGCACGCCAAAGGGCCCGATGTCTATGTTATTCAAGGCATGCTTAAATCGTTAGGCAGCTATTCAGGTCCCATCGACGGTTATTACGGCGCATCGACAGTACGCGGCGTTAAATACTATCAGAAAAAACACGGTTTGCCGGCAACCGGAGCGGTAGACGTTAAAACGTTACAATCCATTTCTTACTCGTACTCTGATTTGAAGGCGTCAATGAAAGCAAAGAGCAAAGCGAAATGGAACGGCAAAGCAAAAAGCATCGGAAAAGGGAACGGAGCAGGTAACGGTGCAGGCGGCGGAGCAGGTAACGGCGCAGGCGGCGGAGCTGGTGGAGGCGCAGGCGGCGGAGCTGGTGGCGGCGCAGGCGGTGGAGCTGGTGGCGGCGCAGGCGGTGGAGCTGGTGGAGGCGCAGGCGGTGGAGCTGGTGGCGGCGCAGGCGGCGGAGCTGGTGGCGGCGCAGGCGGCGGAGCTGGTGGCGGCGCAGGCGGTGGAGCTGGCGGCGGTGCAGGTGGCGGTGCAGGCGGCGGAGCTGGAAATGGCGGCGGTCAAGCTGAGAACCAAGGCAAGTCTGGCGGAATTGGCGGAGGCCAAGGCGAGAACCAAGGCAAGTCTGGCGGAATTGGCGGAGGCCAAGGCGAGAATAAAGGCAAGTCTGGCGGAATTGGCGGAGGCCAAGGCGGCAACCAAGGCAAATCCGGCGGAAATGGCGGCGGCGGCAGCCAAGGTGGCAGCCAAGGCGGGAATCAAGGAAACAGCGGCCCGTCTGAGAACCAAAGCCCAGGCGGCACTCAAACGGAAAACCAAAGCAAGAGCGGAGCTCAGCAATAATCGAGCTTCAGATAAGCATGGAAGCAAAAAGGACCTCGCGAGAGGTCCTTTTTGGCATGCCACAACAGGAAGATATCATAATGGCTTGCGTGGAGCACCTACGCGAAGAAACATGTCCTAACCGAAGCTGCAAGCGCCGCGGAGTCAAAAACGATTAAATAAGTGCACATCATTCTAAAAAAACATACATACGTGAATTTTTTCGGCATGCTACGATAGTTCATATTTGATGATTTCTTTCATGCATGAAGATGCTGGATCACCATTTGATAACAAATGATAAGTATGTGTACGATTCCGTAATGCAAGTTTGCAGCATCAACAAAGCTATGGCCTGCGAATGTGCGAACAAGCCCTTTTCGGAATAGATGCAATAAGCAGCAAGAAATATGCAATGGCAGATGGAGGGTTAGATACATGATGATAAACAATCCGGTTTTGACCGGTTTCAATCCGGATGCCTCTTTGCTGAGGGTGGGCGAGGATTACTATATCGCCACTTCTACCTTTGAATGGTTTCCTGGCGTTCAGCTATATCATTCCAAAGATTTGGCGAATTGGCAGCTCATTCCGCATGCCCTGCAGCGTGCTACTCAGGTTGATCTAATTGGAAATCCAAGCTCTGGCGGGATTTGGGCACCGGCAATCTCTTACGACAAAGGCATTTATTATTTGCTCTATACGGACGTTAAGGCTCGCAAAGGCGTATTCAAGGACCTTTATAATTATTTGGTGACGGCTGACAGCATGAACGGGCCTTGGTCGGAGCCGGTTACGCTGAACGGAAGCGGATTTGATCCTTATTTGTTCCATGATGATGATGGCACGAAATGGGTGCTCAATATGCAGTGGGATTTCCGGGACAATCATTCGCGGTTCGGAGGTATATTGCTGCAGCAATATGATCCAAGCGAGCAGAAGCTTGTCGGGCCGATCAAGAAGATTTATGAAGGCACGGATATTGGCGTGACCGAAGGTCCGCAGCTGTTCAAGCGCAATGGTTATTATTACCTTCTGGTCGCAGAGGGGGGAACTGGCATAAACCATGCCGCAACGCTAGCCCGTTCGCGTACGCTAGACGGCCCTTATGAAACAGACCCGTCTTATCCAATTATGACGACGCGCGGAGCACCTGATTATCCCCTGCAAAATGCGGGTCACGGCATGATTGTCGAAACGCAAAACGGCGAGTGGTACATGAGCCATATTTGCAGCAGGCCGTTTGCCGGGACAAAGCTGAATCCGCTTGGCCGGGAAACAGCGATGCAGCGCCTCCGCTGGACGGAGGACGGCTGGCTGCGTCTCGCTCATGAAGGAAGGCTGCCAGCCATGGCATTTCCTGCGCCTGATCTTAAAGCTCATCCTTTTCCAGAGCTTCCGGCAAAGGATGACTTCGATTCTCCCGTGCTCGGACTTCCGTATCAAACGCTGCGCGTGCCGCCCTGCGAGTCATGGCTCAGCTTGCGGGAGCGTCCCGGCTATCTCAGGCTGAGAGGACGGGAATCGCTGAACTCTTGGCATCGTCAGAGCATGGTAGCACGCCGGCTTCAGCACTTTAGCTGCGTCGTTGAGACTCGTATGGCTTTTGAACCGGATCACTTTATGCAGATGGCTGGACTGGTATTCTATTATGATGAGCTGGATTATTTTTACCTCCGCGTCACGCGTGACGGAGACAGCGGACGGAAGCTGGGCGTCGTATTCTCGAATAGCGGCAAGTACAGGGAAGACAGAGCCAGCGAGCTTAACGTCGAGGGCTGGTCCAGTTATTATTTGCGAGCAGCCGTTAAGGAGCGGGGGCTTCACTTCTTTGCATCACAAGACGGCGAAACATGGGAACCGATCGGCGGCGAGCTCGATATGGGGGTTCTATCCGACGAATATGGCGGTAAGCTCGGCTTTACCGGGGCAATGGTTGGCTTGTGCGCGCAGGATATGAACGGGACGAAGAAACATGCGGATTTTGATTATTTTTCTTATACGCCCAATTAAAAACAAGAGGAAGAGGGATTCATCCATGCTGAATGACAAGGATCAATTGTGGCTAAATGAAGTGGTGGATAAACTAACGGCGAAAATGGATTGGGTAAGCGAAAAATCCAAACATAAAATACCATATACGACGATTAACGGCGAGCATGACAACCGGGGCGTTGATAATCCGTCAGGCAACGATGCAGATGGTATCAGTTGGTGGACCAATGGCTTCTGGGGCGGCATGATGTGGCTGATGCATCACGAAACCGGCAATGAAAGGTATAAGGAAATTGCGAATATTTCGGAGAATATGCTGGATGAATGCTTTCATGAATATTATGGCCTTCATCATGACGTTGGATTCATGTGGCTTCCTACAAGCGTTGCGAACTACAAAGTAACGGGCAATGCGCAATCCAGAAAGAGAGCCATGCATGCTGCAAATCTACTTGCTGGCCGTTTCAATCTGGCAGGCGGGTTTATCCGCGCGTGGAACGATTTGGGCGAACAGGACACCCGCGGATGGGCGATCATAGACTGTATGTTTAATATTCCCCTACTCTACTGGGCAACGGAAGAGACTGGAGATCCGCGGTTTATGCAAATGGCGATGAAGCATGCGGATACCGCAATGACGGCATTTGTAAGACCGGACGGCTCCGTCAATCATATCGTAGAATTTGATCCCTTCAACGGCGGTGTCGTGAAGACCTATGGCGGCCAGGGCTATGAAGAAGGCTCCTCTTGGACAAGGGGTCAAACTTGGGCGCTGTACGGCTTCATGATGAGCTACATTCATACGGGAAAAGAAGAATATTTAAATACCGCGAAACGAATTGCGCATTATTTTATAGCCAACATACCTGACAATGGCATCATTCCGATTGATTTCAGGCAGCCGAAAGAGCCGGCTTACGAGGATTCGACAGCAGCTGCCATAGCGGCATGCGGGTTAATCGAGATTGCCAAAGCGGTTGGCGAGCATGAAAAGGACATGTATATGCAAGCCGCGGTTAAGCTGCTGAAAAATTTGGATGAATCCCGCAGTGACTGGAGCAAGGATTCGGATTGCATTTTATTGAACGGATCGGCCGCTTATCATAACAAAGATCACCACACTGCGATTATTTATGGCGATTATTACTTTATGGAAGCGATTTTCAAGCTTAAAGGCAATGATTTGTACCTCTGGTAGGCAAGCCGGTTTATTCGCCTAACGTTTGCCAACAATAAACAAAAGGCTCAATCGCTTGAAAACAGCGGCAGCAAGGACCATGATCATAGGTTCCGAGCTGCCGCTGATTTGTTAGGTTAAGCTTTAGTTGATGCTGCTTTGGGGGCTGCTTGTATATCGGATTCCTGCCAACTTCTTAAATTATCAACACATGCGTCTTAAAAAACTTCATTTAAGCTGTCGGATATTGATGTTAATCTTAAATCAAGGAAACGGAATGGAATAAGATGATGCGCACATCTTGCATGAAGATTCCTCTTAAACAGCGGAAATCTAAGGGAGGTCACATGAATATGGCTAAAAAATCATTAATACAAATGGCATCCATGATGGTGGCACTAACGGTAGTCTTGTCTGCATGCGGCGGCAATAACGGCAACAATGCGGCAGCGCCGAGCAACAACGCGGGAGCATCCGAGAATCCAACCGAAGCGCCAAAGAAAGAAGTTAGCTTCACGCTAGCGTACGCGACAGGCGATCCAGCTACGAAAAAAGCAATCGAAACGACGATTGATGCGTTCACAGCTAAAAACCCGAACATTAAAATCGTTAACTATAGCGAGACAACATCGGCATCCTACTTGGATTGGCTGAAAACAAAGGATGCAGTGGGCCAATTCCCCGACCTGGTCGAAATGCGCGATACAAAGGTATTCGTGGATGCAGGGAAAATCGTTGAGCTGCCCGAGGATCTCAAAAGCCTGTTTACTCTGCTGCCGGAATACAGCGGAAAAGTATATAATGCGCCAATCGCGGGCACGGCGCCCCAAGGCATCATTTACAGCAAGAAGGCGTATGCAGATGCAGGCGTAACGGAGCTTCCGAAAACATACGATGAATTTCTAGCTATTCAAGAAAAGCTGGCGGCTACCGGTATTTCTCCGATCGTCGTTGGCGGCAAAGATATTTTCCACATGGGCTTCTGGACCAACTACTTCTTTATTAACGAGGTTTATGCCAAGGATGCGGATTGGAACTCGAAGCGAACAGCCAAAACGGCAAGCTTCACGGATGCCGGAATGGTTCAAGCGGTATCCGATTACAAAGAGCTGTTCAGCAAATACGTGGATAAAGGCTGGCTCAGCACCGCCGATAACCAAACTGCGTCCATTCTAGTGAGCGGGAAAGCGGCTCAGCTATTCTCCGGTCCGTGGATGTTCGGCCAAATTGCCGAAGCGGATCCAAGCTTCGAATTCGGCTTCTACGCTATTCCTGATCGCAGCGGCAAGATCAACATCAATGCGCTGCCTAGCCTTGCAGGCTGGTCCTTGTCTGCCGAAGGAGCGAAAGACCCGGACAAAGTGGAAGCGATGAAATCCTTCATAAAGTTTTTCTTTGAAGCTGAGCAATACGGCCCATATCTTGCAACCGTTAACGGGATTCCGACTACGACCGCTGAAGTGGCCTATGAAACAGGCGAGCAAATGAAAGAAGTGCTGCGACTGGTCAGCGATTCTTCCGTTAACAAATATTTGGGACTTGCTAACTGGTTCGGCGACAACGCGATTCCGCCGCAATTCCGCAACTGGTACTACAAGCTGCTGCAGGAGCTCGTTCTGACGAATGGCGACGTGACGGAATATATGAAAAAAGCAGATGCCGAGTATGACAGCAACGTGAAAGCAAACCAACAATAATCATTGAGAAAAACTAGGATAAGCAAAAAAGAGAGCAGCCTCTGCTTACGCGGAGGTTCTCTTTCTATCAAGCACTTAGGAGGTAGGAGAGCCATGATTGCCCAGCTAAAGAAAAAGAAATGGACAAATTATGCCATCTGGTTTATATTGCCCGCATTTCTACTGTATACGGCTTTCGTCATCGTCCCCACGCTGAGCAGCGTATATTTAAGCTTTACCTCATGGGACGGGCTAAGCAGCAATATCCGTTATATCGGTTTCGAGAATTTCAGGGAAATACTGAGTAGTCCACGGGTACACAACGCACTTAAGAATACGTTGATATTTGCCTTCTCGCTCGTTATTTTGGAGAATGCGCTTGCCTTGCTGCTGGCCATTCTAGTGGATCAAGTACGTTGGCTTCGCAACTTTTTCCGCAGCATCTTTTATTTTCCCGTATTGATGAGCGGTATTATTATGGGCTTCATATGGATGATTATCATGAACTATAACTTTGGCGTATTAAATCAATTGTTGGATATGATAGGTCTCGGTTCCCTAAAGGCAGATTGGCTCGGTGATCCTGATTTCGCATTAATTGCGATCATCCTCTCCACCGTCTGGAAGGCAGCCGGTTACTATATGGTTATTTATTTGGCAGGCTTGCAAGGCATCCCGCAAGAGCTGCACGAAGCGGCGAGCATTGACGGGGCGAATCGGTGGCAGCAATTCCGCAGCATCACATTCCCGCTGCTTGCGGGAGCCATGACGGTGTGCCTGATGCTGTCGATGATTGGTTCGCTGAAAATATTCGATCAAATCGCGGTAATGACGGACGGCGGTCCGGGATTTGCGACGGAAACGTTGACCTACATCATTTATAAAGTCGGTTTCGGTGAATTAAGGCAAGGCTTTGGTACGGCGCTATCCATGGTGTTGTTCCTGCTCACGCTCGTGATTTCCCTGGTCCAAATGAAAGTCCTTCGGAAAAGAGAGGTGCAAATGTAGGATGAAAAAAAAGATTAAAGCCAATGACGTCGTTGTTTTCGCCGTTACATTTGTCATCGCGATCATTTTCGCTTTCCCGATTTACTTTAACATCATGTCCGCCTTCAAGAGTAATGGGGAGATTATGCGTGATGCCATCGCTTTCCCGAAAGGACTTTATCTGGATAGCTTCAAATATTTGCTTACGGAAACGCAATATCCAGCCGCTATGCTAAACAGCGCGGTCCTAACTTTCGCATCGATTGTCGCTATGGTCCTTGTTATCCCTATGGCGGCGTACGCCATAGAGCGGACAAACAGCAAATGGACAAACGGCGTGTTTACTTATTTTCTGTTCGGGATGATGGTTCCGTTCCAGGTCTACATGATTCCATTATTCAAGCAGCTTAAGATGATCGGTTTGTTCGGCACGCTGACAGGTCCTATCCTGGTCTATATTTCCGGCTCAGTGGGCTTCGGCGTACTGCTCTACACAAGCTTCCTCAAAGGGATTCCAAAAGAAATCGAGGAATCCGCGGAAATTGACGGCTGCTCAAGAACCGGTATTTTCTGGCGCATCGTATTCCCGCTGCTTGGACCGGTTACGGCAAGCATGGTCGTCCTTCAAGGGCTTGGCATTTGGAATGACTTCTTGATGCCGATGATGGTGCTTCCGGCAGGCCAAGCCAAAACGATGATCGTGGAGCTGTTCTATTATGTCGGCGAATTCTCGTCGCGCTGGGATATGATATTCGCTGGAACGACCATGTCGCTCATTCCGGTACTCATTGCATTCCTTTCGCTGCAGAAATATTTCGTCAAAGGCGTCTCGTCAGGCGCGATTAAGGGCTAAGCCCGAACGAACAAACGAAGCAAATCGCCTACAGCCGGAAGCTCCTTTCAAGGACTTTCCGGCTGTAGCCATTGCATCGCTATCTTCGGGAGCGGGTATCGGGTGAACGAGATATGGTAAGATATAGGTTGACGGCTTGTGCGAAGGAGGGTGCGGATGAAAGCGTGGCGGCTCAGATTCAATAGCGTGTTCGTGAAGTTTTCGGTTGCTTTTATAATAGTGGGGCTGATTCCGTTATTCGCGCTTAGTTATTTCTCCGTTCAAACCTTTACTGGGCACGTAGAGCGTTACACGAACGATAATTTGCGCCAGATGGTTCTCTATATCAGCTACAATTTGAATTCCGCATTCAATAACTACAATGAAATATCCATGTTGATGTACACCGGCCGGTACGAGGGGATGCAGGACAGCATATCGGACAATCAGACGCGCAACGTGAATGAATTGGAGCAAATCAATGCCGTTCCCATCGATGCGTTTCTCAAAATGATCATGTACAGCGACCGCTATATAACGAGCGCTTATTTCGTACGTACGATTGACGGCAAGCTTTTCTATCAAACCAAAGAAAACAAAGTCGTGATTTCGGAGCAGCTGCCCGTTAGGGAATGGCTCGATACGGTCAAGGAAGATCCAACGGGGCTCATGATCTATCCGACGCATGACGATTATTATATTTTTAATTCCCAAGACAAGGTTATCACGATCGGGCGCAATTTAATCGATACGTCAGGCACGCTCACAAAGGATCCCAAAATCGTCGGCACTTTGTTTTTTGACGTGGATGCCAAAGTGGCAGACCAATTCCTGCGCGAGTTGAACTTGGGAGAGAAGGACGAGCTTTACGTGCTCGATGGCAAAGACCGCCCCTACTTCAGCAATAAAGAATTAGCATCCATCCCATCACCGCTAACAACGGAATCAGACAGGGATAAGCTCATTCTGAGCGAGGAGATTCCGTTCATAAAAGGCAAGCTGCTCGTTAAATTCGAGAATACCGAAATTTATAAACAGCTTGGAACGACCAGTACGGCCGTATATATCGCAATCGGAATCTGCTCGCTCGTGCTCATCATTATGGGGACATGGTTCTCCAGGCGCCTTGCCGCGCCTATACGCGGGCTGATCAAGCAGATGACCAAGGTGGAGTCCGGTAATTTGGAAATTCAAATCGAAGTGAAAAGCAATGATGAAATGGGCAGGCTGGCGCATGGCTTCAACCGAATGGTCGACCGCCTGCAAGTGTTCATCAATGAGGCTTACGTAGCGGAGATCAAGCAGAAGCAGACGGAGCTGAACGCGCTGAAGAGCCAAATTCGCCCGCATTATTTATACAATACGCTGGAGGTTATCCGCATGAATGCCGTTCACAGCGATGCGGATGAAGTGGCGGATATGATCCTCTCCTTATCGAATCAATTGAAATACGTCATTGACTACGGCGAGGATTGGGTGAGTATTCAGCGTGAGCTGGATCATCTGAAGGACTATTTCTACATTATTCAAGTAAGATTCGAGAATCGGTTCGAGCTTCGATGCGAGATCGCCGAGAATGTGAATAGGGATTGGCCGATTCTGAAGCTTTCCTTGCAGCCGATCGTTGAGAACGCCATTCAGCATGGGCTGCGGATGAAAGGGAAGGGTACGGTTCAAATATCAATTGAGTGCGTAGAGGATAAGCTGGCTGTTACCGTTTATGATGACGGTATCGGCATGGATAAGGACGAGCTGGAGCGGCTTAGCTTCATGCTTGGCGATGCGGCCGCTCCTTCCAAAAATGTCGGTGTCAAAAACGTTCATGAAAGAATTAAATCGGTCTGCGGAGAAGGCTATGGCATCTCGATAAGCAGTCGCAAGCATGTCGGCACCTCGGTGCTGATGCTATTTCCGGTAAAGGAGGAATTGCCTCATGATACGGCTCATTCTGGCCGATGATGAACCAATTATCATTAAAGGGCTGCGGAAGCTGATTGACTGGGAATCATTCGGGATGGAAATCGTCGGGCATGCCTATGACGGGAACGAGCTTATGCAGCTAATCGAGGAGCTGCAGCCGGATCTGGTTATTAGCGATATCAGCATGCCGCATCGAACGGGAATCGATATTATTAAAGAAATAAAGCATAGAAGCTTGCCCGTTCACGTGATTTTTATAAGCGCTTATCAGGAGTTTTCCTACGCGCGGGATGCGGTTGCGTTCGGAGCGATCGATTACTTGGTGAAGCCGGTCGTTAAGCAGCAGCTTGAGAGCGTGCTGGACAAAGCTATTTCCTTGATCACGGAGCTGAATGAAGAGCAGAAACGAAAAGGGAAGCTGCAGCTGCTCGAGCGGAAGAGCAAGCATGAAGAGATGCAGGATGCTTTAATCCGATTGACGGACGGGAATTTATCGGCGAACGCGCGGTCTTACCAGGAGACGGCGGAACAGCTTAGAGGACCATATTATTCCGTCTTAATCGTAGCGGTAGAGCATTTGAAGGAAGAATCGGACCGCTGGACGGAGAAGGAAAAAAAGCTGATCGAATTCGCGATTGGCAATGTGCTGCAGGAGGTCATCATCGATACCGGCATTGGCTACGTGTTCATCAAGCAGAATCAACATATTATCGTTGTCAGCCATGACGAGATGGATGTGCCTATTCTTCTTGCTGAGGACACGCAGCGGAAGATCGATACATTCCTGAAGCTGAAGGTATCGATCGCCATCGGGCGCCCAGTGAGCGAGCTGCTGAAACTAGCTGCTGCTTACGCCGAAGCGGATCAAGCGATGGAAATGAAGTATTTCGTCGGACTGAACCGCGTGTTAAGCTACGTACCGCAAAGCAAGGTGCATGCTTTCGATAAACAGCTATATGATGCACAGTGGGATGTCATCCGCAGGATTACGGCAAAGGGGTGGCCGGAGGTACAGGCTTCGCTGGCCGTGTGGCTTGAAATGATAAAGAATGAAACGTTCGGAAACCGTTCGCTTGCCGTCTCGACCTGCTTCTCCTCCATGTCCTTTATCATCCAAGAGCTCTCGAAGTCAGGCGTACATCTATCCGAGCGCGCTTTGGACAAACGGGAGCTGCAGCAGCTCCTTGCTAGTTTTGATACGTTTGATCGAATGAGCGATGAAATAATCGGCTTGTTCGAGAAAACCTATAACGAGCTGGATAGCGATTCCGGCAATAAGGATAAGATCGTGCTTGCCAAAATCAAGCAATTTATTGATGAGCATTACCGCGAGGAGATTACGCTGGAGTCTATGGCGAGCATGGCATTCATGAACCCCTATTACTTCAGCAGCTTTTTCAAAAAACATACGAAACAAAACTTTAAGCAATACGTGACTGAGGTGCGAATGAGACATGCCGCGGATATGCTCAGCCTGACCGATCTCATGGTCTATGAAATCGCGGAAAAGGTAGGATACAACAACGCAAGGCATTTCAGCGATATGTTCAAAAAGAGGTATGGCAGGCTTCCCATGGATTACCGTCAGGATACAAAAAAATCAACTTGATAGCGTGAAGCAAGCTAACCGGATGATCCGATTAGCTTGTTTGTTTATTATGGATGAAATCGATTGCAAAACAATTACAAATGATATAACATGATATATTATTAACGATACGCTTATACGCTGGAATGGAAGAGGGGCTCGCAATGAATGAAACTTCATCTAAACCGATGTACGAAAAAATATTTGAATCCGTTAAAAAACAAATTATTACGAATGTTTACGGAATCGGCGAACGGATCCCTTCGGAGAAGGAATTGGCGGAAGCCTACAAAGTTAGCCGAATCACGAGCAAAAAGGCGTTGGAGCTGCTTACGAACGAACGCTTGATTGTGAGAAAACCGGGAAGAGGCTCTTTTGTTGCCGATCCTGAAACGGATTTCGGACCTGTACCATCCCAATCCCAAGCTGCGACTTCGGCGTTCACGGCGGATATGACGACGATCGGGCTCGTCATTACAGATTTCGGCAACAGCTACGGTACGGGATTGATCTATGGCATGGAAGAAGCATCCAGAGCGCATGATTGTTTTCTCGTGCTTCGCAGATCGTTCGGCATTCCTGCCAATGAAGAGCTTTCGATACAGAAGCTGCTTCATCTAGGTGTGGACGGGTTAATCGTGTTCCCGGCACAGGGCGAATATTTTAACGAGGAAATATTAAAGCTCGTCATTAGCCGATTTCCGCTGGTGTTGATCGACCGCCATCTAAAGGGCGTGTCCGCCGCTTCTATCAGCACCGACAATGCCGCAGCCGCGCGGAAAGCGACGGCATATTTGTTCGAGCTAGGGCACCGCCACATCTCCTTCCTATCCCCGCCGCCTACGGATACGACAGCGGTTGAGGACCGCGTAGAGGGCTTTATCCAAGCGTTTGCCGAGCATGGGATTGCCGTAGATAAAGATTTGTGGGTAAGCGACCTCACTTCTACGCTGCCCAATTCCTTCAACGATAACAACATCGAACAGGATGTTGAAAGGCTGATGGCACATTTGAAGCGCCGTCCGGAAATTACGGCACTGTTCGCGATTGAATATAATATTGCGCTGCTTGCGAAAGCGGCGGTGGAGAGGTTAGGTCTCCGCATTCCTCAGGACATCTCGATCATTTGCTTCGACAGCCCGCCTACTGGCCTCGGCGGCGGTTATGCTTTTACGCATATTCGGCAAAACGAAGAGGAGATGGGACGTTTGGCCGTCGGCCATGTGCTGCGCATAATGCAGGGGCAAGCCGTTCCCAATAAGGTGATGCTGGAAGCGGATTTGATTATCGGTGATTCAACTGCTACAGCACGCAAGGAGTACCCTTGATGGCCAGGGGTATTTTTTTTGCACTCAAACAGCCATAAAATGATATATTAGCTTGTAAAATGTCGAATTAAATTCATATTGACATACACACCTCATACTAATATACTCAATTTATGAAAGCGGTTACGTTTTACCGAGAATAACCTCTTTCGCAGCATAAACATAAATACGAAAAGGGAGGCACGGCAATGAAAATGAACAAATGGTTAATGACAGGGACAGCGATGCTGCTCGTCATAGGGCTTCTTGCAGGATGCTCGGGCAACAACGCAAACCAGAAAAACACAGACGGTTCTACGAATGCGGAGGGCGGCAATAAAGCAAACGCAAAGGCAGTGGAATTGACCTTCTGGGGCGATTGGGGCGGCGAGGGACAAGCGCAATTCGAGACCATGGTCGATGCCTTCAATAAATCGCAAACTAAAATACATGTCAAATATGTCCTGCAGCAGGATATGATTACGAAATTTCTAACGGCTGCAACGTCTGGAGGTTCACCGGACATTCTGTTCTGGGACCGCTGGCGGACTTCGCTTTACGCACCTAAAAACGTACTGCATCCGATTAATGAGTACTTAGAGCGTGACGGGATTTCGCGCGATGATTATTACGAGGAATCGCTGAAGGAGCTTTCCCTGGACGACAACCTATACGGCCTGCCGCTTACGGTCGATGCACGCGCTCTCTTCTATAACAAAAAGCTGCTTGCCGAGGCTGGAGTGGAGCCTCCGAAAACATGGGATGAGCTGGCAGACGCCGCTGCCAAGCTCACGAAATGGAATGGAAGCAAGCTGGAGGTAGCAGGCTTCTCGCTTGGCGACGTCGGTTTGTTCAATATGTATTTGCAGCAAACGGGCGGGCAAATGCTTACCGAGGATGGAAAAACGAATTTCAACAACGATAAAGGAAAACAAGTGCTTCACTATTGGGACCGGTTGTTAAACCAAGATAAAGTATACAAAGTAGGCTTCGAGCAAGGGCTCGGAGAAGGCCAAGATGCATTCGTAACCGGCAAACTGGCTATGCAGTATACGGGACCCTGGATGCTAAGCACATATAAGAAATACGGCAAGGACTTGGATTTCGGAATCGTTCCGCCTCCTGCGGGGCCAAACGGCGACAAAGCAAGCGTAATGGGCGGCTTTGGACTGGTCATTCCCGAAGGCGCGAAACATAAAGAAGAGTCATGGGAATTTATTAAATGGTGGCTTGCGAATAAAGACAACGCGCTGCTCTGGGCGAAAACAAGCTTGAATATTCCGGGCTACAAGCCTGCGCTGGAGGATCCGTTCTTCAAGGATGACCCGTTCTGGCAGCCGTTTATGGAGACGCTTGAATTCGCAAAGGTACGTCCGAACCATCCAGGCTACTCCGTGATGGAGGGCGATGCCCTCACGCCGAACTTACAGCTGTTCCAGCAGAACAAGCAAAGCATCGAGGATACGCTTAAGAAAGCGCAGGATCAAGGCGATAAGCTGCTGCAGGATAACCGGGAAGCGAAATAAAACTAGCGTTCGTCAATTAGAAAGGGAGGGATACCTCCCTTTCTCCAAGTGAAGGGAGAGTTTTTATGGCTTCCGTAAGAAAGCTGGAGCGTCATCAGGCAAGGACAGCCTATTTGTTCATCACTCCGACCATGCTGCTGTTTCTTGTGTTTACGGTAATTCCGGTCATTATGGCGCTTTATTTGAGCTTCACCAACTATGACGTATTGAGCCGAAAAGACTGGGTGGGCTTTGATAATTACCGCCGTTTGCTCGACGACCAATTATTATGGGTAACGTTCAAAAACGTCTTTCTGTACGCGGTTATATTCGTACCGTTCAATATTATCATTTCACTTGCCCTAGGCATTCTGATGAATCGGGCGTGGCGAGGCATTAAGCTGTTTCGCACGCTCAATTATTTGCCAACCTTAACGTCTTCCGTAGCGGCGGCAACCGTCTGGATTTGGCTTCTGCATCCCGAGTTCGGCTTGGTTAACGGACTGTTGTCCTACGTGGGAATTACGGGCCCTGCGTGGGTAGCCCAGACGGAGACCGCGATGCTGTCCATTATTATGGTAACGCTATGGCAATCGGTCGGCTCCAATATGATCATCTACCTTGCCGGCTTGCAAGGGGTTCCCGATTATTTGTATGAATCGGCGAGGCTGGACGGAGCAACCAAGGTCGACTGCTTCCGGTTTATTACTTGGCCGCAGCTCAGGCCAACGACATTTCTGGTTAGCACCTTATCGATTATCGGTGCGCTGCAATTGTTCGATCAAGCATTCGTGCTTACACAAGGCGGGCCTGCCAACGTGACCAAAACGCCGGTTTATTTGATCTACCAGCAAGGCTTCAACCAGCTGCAAATGGGCTATGCGTCAGCTCAGGCGTTCGTATTAGCCATCGCCATTCTTATTTTCTCCATCATTAATATGAGAATAACAAAAGCGGAAGAGTCCGTTATATAGGGGGGAGAGCTGCAAATGGAAACGGTTGGAGATACTCCTCTCAGCAAGGGGATAAAGAAGACGGTCTATTATGTCGGATGTGCTTTGATTGCGATCGTCATGTTTTTGCCTTTTTACTGGAGCGTGCTGACCTCGTTTAAGCCAGACGAACAAATCTTTGCGATGCCGATCCAGTGGCTGCCGACCGACATTACGTTCGAGCATTACAAGAAAGCATTTACGACGGTGCCTTTCGGTTTGTACTTCTGGAATTCGTTCGTTCTAGCCGCGGCGGGTGTATGTTTTAACCTGTTTCTGGGATCGCTCGCCGGTTACGCCTTCGCTAAGCTGAAATTCAAGCTGAGCCAGCCTTTGTTTCGCGTCTTGCTGGCGGCGATGATGATTCCCGGCATCGTGACGATGATTCCGAGCGTGTACGTCTTGCAGCATCTGCCGCTATTCGGCGGCAATGATCTGCTCGGCTCAGGAGGGCACGGGCTAATGAATTCCTTCTGGGGGATCATTCTCCCGGGCGCTTCCGGAACGTTTGCCGTCTTCTTTATGCGGCAGTTTTTTCTTACCTTGCCGACAGACATGCTGGAGATGGCACGGATCGAAGGCTGCGGGGAATTTATGATTTTCTGGAAAATATATTTGCCGCTTACGAAGCCCGCGCTTGCTACGCTAGGCATCTTTACGTTTCAGGCAGGCTGGAACAGCTTTCTTTGGCCGATGATCGTACTGAATGATCCCGCGAAAGCGACGGTCCAAATGGGCCTGCAGGCATTTTCCTACAATTTTCAGACGGATTTCGGACCAATGATGGCAGGCGCGCTGGTTGCCATACTGCCGATCTTGATTTTATTTCTGCTTTTGCAGCGTTACTTTGTTCAAGGCATCGCATTCAGCGGTATTAAAGGATAATCAGCTAGCGGGATGAATAATGACCTAGGGGGAGAAGTTACATGAGCCAAATGGCAATCGGAGTATGGGAGAAGCGGGCCGATGAAGCACAGATAGCGCTGGAGCGGTTTTTCTGGAACGGCGAAATAAAAATGTACAATATCGAAACGCCGTGCCCGAACGGCATTTGCAACACGATATTTCATTATTGGTGGATGGCGCATGCGGCCGATGTATTGGTTGATGGGCTGGTTAGGACGGGAGCCCCTCATTATGCGGACAGATTAGCCCAGTTCTATAACGGCATCGTTGAGCGAAACGGCGGAGCGTTGCCAAACGAGCTTTATGACGATATGGAGTGGATGGCGCTTGCATGGCTTCGCGCTTATAAAGCAACCGGGGAAGAAAAATATAAGGCAGCGGCATTGGAGCTGTGGGCGGATATCAAAACGGGCTGGAACGAGCATATGGGGGGCGGAATCGCTTGGCAGAAATCCCAGCTAGATTATAAGAATACCCCTGCGAACGCGCCAGCAGTCATATTAGCCGCCAAGCTGTATCAGGAGTTCAAGGCCGACGATGACTTGGCGTGGGCATTGAAAATCTACAAATGGCAAAAGGAAAAATTAGTAGATCCAGAGACTGGCTTCGTATGGGACGGGATGAATCGAAACGGTGACGGCGCCGTTGATAAAGAATGGAAATTCACGTACTGCCAAGGCGTGTATATCGGGGCTGGCGTAGAGCTTTTCCGTGCAACTGGCGATCAAAGCTACTTGCAGGATGCAAGCCGTTCCTTCCGCGCTGCCGTTGCAGAGCTTGCTGATCCTGCAACAAGCGTGCTGCCGGATGAGGAGACAGGCGACGGCGGTTTGTTTAAAGGCATCCTCATCCGATATGCTGCTGAGCTGGTGAAGGAAACCGGGGATACGGGCGCCTTTCAGCTGCTTCTGCGCAATGCGGAGCAGCTGTGGTTGAATGGGAAGTCGGAGGGAGAGGCGCTGTTTAACCATAATTGGACGGAAAAGCCTGGCGAGACGGTAACGCTCAGCGTGCAGCTCAGCGGAATCATGCTGCTGGAAAAAATGGCGGAGAACGAGCGATGAGCACGAACAGCCGAGTTGACTTCGTACAGGATGCTTTGTTCCGCCATTACTGGAACGAAGAGTCAAAGATCATGAACCAATGGTATCCGAAGGAGGCGAGCCCGCCTCATGAAAACTATTATTATTGGTGGCAGGCGCATGTTATTGACGTATTCGCCGATGGGCTAAACCGTACCGGTGACCGGAAGTATCAAGATCGGGTTGAAGCGATTTACGAGGGTATTCTGGCTAGCAATGGCGGGACTTTCCTCCACCATTATTACGATGACATGGAGTGGCTCGCGCTAGCCCTGCTTAGAATTTATCACATTACCCTTGATGAGAAGTACAAGAGGAGCGTCCTGGAGCTGTGGGCAGATATCCAAACCGCTTGGAGCGACCAGATGGGCGGCGGCATGGGCTGGAACAAGGGACAAAAGGATTATAAAAACACGCCGGCCAACGCGCCGGCTGCCATATTAGCCGCAAGGCTTTACCGATCCTTCGGAAACGAGGCCGATCTAGACTGGGCTATCCGTATCTATAAGTGGAACAAGGATTATCTCGTCGATCCGCGGACGGGCTTCGTTTGGGATGGATGGAACCGCAATGGCGATATGCAAATCGATTATGACTGGGCGTTCACCTATTGCCAAGGCGTATTCATCGGCGCAGGGGTGGAGCTGTACCGCTGCACGGGAGAGCCGCACTATCTGGAGGATGCAAAGCGTACCGCAGAAGCTTGCTTTGATCGGTTCGCGAAGCCTAATCAGCTTATATTTCCAGATGAAGGAATCGACGATACGGGCTTGTTCAAAGGCATATTGATACGGTATTTGGTGGAGCTGCAGCGTGAAGCGCCGGATATGAACGTGATTAGGGATATTATAGAAGCAAATGCTGCCGTTTTTGCTGCAAAAGGCTTGGAGCCGCAACGGGGATTATGCGGCCCATCCTGGGAGAAACACCCCGAGTTGCCTGTCCAATTAAGCGTGCAGCTGAGCGGCGTCATGCTGCTGGAAGCCGCGGAGTTAGTCAAAAAGACAGATTCGTAGATGCATTGAAGCTAAAACAAGTGATAGTTTCGCCTTCCTCTCCATAATATGGTTCAGTTGGACTTTCGATGGGAAATGAGCTATTATACTATCGACCAAATGAATAGAGTGATAGATTTGCTCTAATGAGGAGTTGGATACGTTGAAGCTTAGGGGAAAAACGGCCATTTTAATCGGATTACTAGTCGTATTATTAATAGGGACTTCCATGCAGGCATTCGCATACGAAGCGCAATTGAAGCCGTTTCGCGATGTGAAGGAGCAGGATTGGGCGGCGGAATCTATCTACCGGCTAGTCGCGATGGGCATTGTGACCGGCTATGAGAATGGAACCTATCAGCCGGATACGGTACTTACGAGAGAAGCGTTTGTTAAGCTGCTGACGCAGTCGGTCAAGCCGCAGGCAGAGAAGGAAAGAACGGCCTCCCTTAAGGATGTGGCGAAGGATCGCTGGTCCTACGGGGTAATTAAACAGGCATATGATGCTGGCTGGTTGGATGTGCTGATTCAGGACGGCAAGTTTAATCCTGCACAGGCGATTAAGCGTGAAGAGGTTGCAGCGTTGACCGGATTCGCCTTGCTGCAAGGAAAATCCGCAGAAGAGAAGCAACAATGGCTGGATACGGATTGGAAGGCAGCAGACAAGCAGGCGAATTACGCAGATAAGGCGCAAATCGATAGCAAGCTTGCGCCATATGTGATGCGGACGTACGCGGATTCCATCATGCAAGGCGATGATAAAGGACGGTTTCTTCCAGGCAAATCGTTGACGAGGCGTGAAGCGGCTGCTACGGTCGATCGGTTGATCAGCTTCCGCAGCCAAGGCAAGCAACTAGGCATCTCCGCCTTTTATGCACCGTCCGGACCATACAAGAAACCGGAACGCTTTGCGGGTGCCGGCGAGATTATCTTCGATTGGGCCAAGCTGAGCTATGAGGGCGCAGGCAAGGCGTCGCTTGCGTTTGCGCCTCCCAGCGATTGGAAGCAGCTGCTTGCCGCAGCGGATGCTGGCGGCTCCGAGAAGACGCTTATGGTATTCGGCAATACGACGCTGAACAAGCTGGGCGAATTCGTCGTAGATGCCGAAGCGCGCAAGTCATTCGTAAATGCTTTGGCAGATGTACTCCTTGATCCGCAATATGGGTTTGATCGGGTTGCCATTGATTTGGAAGGGCTTGTCCCGGCTACTTTGAAAGAGCCGTTCACCGAGCTCATTCGGGAAGTGAAAAGCGCGGTAAGCGAGACAACTTTGCTTACGGTAGTTGTTCCGCCCTCCTATTATTATGGCGGTTACGATTATAAAACGCTTGGTGAGCTCGCTGACACGGTGGTGCTGATGGCTTACGAATTCACTCACGAGGAGAGCGGCTTGCCTTCCGCTCCGCTCACGCTGGTAGGCGACGCCGTACGTAACGCGCTTGCGTACATTCCCGCTGATAAGCTGCTGCTTGGCATTTCCAAGCAAGCGAACCAATGGACGACTGCTGCAGACGGAACGGTTGAGTTTTTCCGCTCTCCGTCCATAGCGGCTGTCGAAAGCAGAATTGCAGCCGAGGGGACTGTCTCTACGATGCAGCTGCCATACTTCCTTAATCGCATCACGTTTACGGATACGCGAGGAACGCATTTGCTATGGTACGAGAATTCGGAGAGTATCCAAGCGAAGATGCGATTGGCGCAAGCCATGGGTCTGCGCGGTGTTGCAATTTGGCAAATTAATCAGCTTACCGATGCGGACTGGACGATCATTTCTTCGTTTAACAAGTAGCAATAATAATGATGTTATACAAATGAATAACTTATATTGCATTAACGATAGAGGCAGTCAAGGACGTTCATTCGTCCATGGCTGCCTCTGTTTCGATTAGGGGATGAACCTTAAAGTAAATCTTACTTTCATCCCATTAATGCTTAGTTTCATCCATCGTCAGTGCATGAATGCGCTTTTATAATAAAGGCAGCGACGATATCGGCGCCGATGAGGAGTACGCCGACCGATATTCCGTAGGGGAAAGACTTGTTTCTTTGCGAAAAAACTTAGTAAAGTGATTCGTTTCCTTGAAGCCGCATTGGTCCGCTATGTCCTTGACGCTGAGCGAAGTGGTCGTAAGGAGCTGCTTTGCCCTTTCGGTTCGTTTGCGGTTCACGTATTTGAGCGGCGGGATGCCAAAATGCTTTTTGAAATACGCGCTGAAATAATTCGGATGCAGATGGAGAGCCTCTGCCATTTGATCGATGCTGATGTTCAGATGGAGGCGGCTGTCCACAAACTGCTGAATAATATTCAAACGGCTCATTTCCTCCGAACGGTGCTGGAGCACTTGAATCGGTACCGATTCAAGGTAGCGGCTGACGATCTCTAGGAGGATCGCTTTCTCGCGGAGCCGGGCTACAATCGTCGGCTGTTCATGCCAGGCAATCAGCTCCTGGAATAAGGCTGTCATGCGGGAGTGATCATCGATATCCAGGCATAAAGGAACGCCAATCCATTGAAACAGGTCGAAGGGGCCCGCCAAAATGCTGAAGTGGCACCAATATTTCAAGTATGGTCGATTATTGCGAGCTGAAAAGGATATGCGGGTATGGGCGGGGGTCAGAAAAAGCTGACCGGGCTTCGGATAATAATCGACGTTGCCGATGCGAATCCAGCCTTCACCTTCGCAAATGTAATACAGCTTATTATAATCGGGCGTTGAATCGGTTTCAGCCCAGTTCATGGATACTTGCGTTTGATGGGCGATAATCAATTGAAGCTGCAGGGATTGAAGCAAATCGGATAAAGCATGCTGTTCGTTTTTTCTCATCATGGCCGTGCACCGCCGTCCGGTGGTTTTAGTAGGTATACACTCATAGTAATAGATTGCTAGGGCAAAGAAAAGCTAGATTCATGGAAGGGGATATGAGGATGACAATACAAAGGGAAAGCCGGTTATGGTACAAGCAGCCTGCTGCAATATGGGAGGAGGCATTGCCGATCGGAAACGGGAAGCTGGGCGGCATGATATTCGGTCATGCGAAGCAGGAGCGCATTGCACTGAATGAAGACAGCGTATGGTACGGCGGGCCGCGAGATCGCAATAACCCGGATGCTTTGCCGCATTTGGAGCAAATCCAAGGGCTGCTCAGAGAAGGACGGCTGCGCGAGGCGCATGATTTGTCCGCGATGGCTTTGTCAGGCGTGCCCGAGACGCAGCGCCATTATATGCCGCTAGGCGATTTGCAGCTATCGTTTCGTTATGAGGGTAACGGGGAAACGAGTGAATATGTGCGTGACTTGGATGTTAACAAAGGCATGGCTTCGGTTTCGTTCCGAATAGGCGAAACGGTTTTTCGCCGGGAACATTTTGCGAGCTTTCCGGATGAGGCGCTCGTTACAAGATTGACATCGGATAAACCCGGAGGCATCAGCTTTACGGCGCGTCTTCTTCGCGGAAACAATCGTTATTACGATGAATTGGTGAAGGCCGATAATAACACGATTGTCATGAGGGGGATATGCGGCGGCTCGGGCGGCTCCGATTTCCGAATGGCGCTGCGCGCGGCTGCCGAAGGCGGCTCTATCACGATCATTGGCGAGCATCTTGTCATCGAGGGTGCTGACAGCGTGACGCTGTTCATAACGGCTGCCACCTCGTTTCGTCATGCTGACCCCGAAGCTTATGTGCTTGAAACGGGCTCGAAGGCAGCACAGCTCAGCTATGAAACGTTGAAAAAAAACCATATCGACGATTTCGTCCGGATATCGGGTCGGGTGAGCCTGCAATTAACGGACGCCTCTTCTGCCGGTGTTGAAGGCTTGCCGACGGATGAGCGTTTAAGGCTTGTCCAAGAGGGCCATGCGGATAGCGGGCTTGTAGCCTTGTACTATCAATACGGTAGATATCTGCTCCTATCCAGCAGCCGGCCTGGCTCGTTGCCAGCGAATCTACAAGGCATATGGAATGATAAGATGCTGCCGCCATGGGACAGCAAATATACGATAAACATTAATGCGCAGATGAACTATTGGCCAGCCGAAGCAGGCAATATGGCGGAATGCCATGAACCGCTGTTCGAGCTCATTGAACGGATGCGGGAGCCGGGCCGGATTACAGCCAAGACCATGTACAATTGCGGAGGCTTCGTCGCTCATCACAATACGGACATTTGGGGAGATACGGCACCTCAAGATATCTATTTGCCAGCTTCCTATTGGACGCTTGGAGCAGCATGGTTTTGCCTGCATTTATGGGAGCATTACGAGTATGGGCTTGATTTGGCTTTCTTGGAAAAAAGCTATCCGATCCTTCAGGAGTCGGCACAATTTTTCGAGGAGTTTCTGACAGAAACGGAAGAGGGCTTGCTCGTGCTGAATCCGTCTGTTTCGCCGGAGAACACGTATAGGCTGCCAAATGGCGAATCGGGCACGTTATGTATTGGCGCTTCCATGGACAGCCAGATTCTGTATGAGCTGTTCACGGCTTGTTTCGAAGCTGCGAAAATACTAGAGTTGGAAGCAGCTGAGCAGAACCGCTGGGAACGGATCCGTGCGCGCTTGCCAAAGCCTGCAATCGGCAAGCATGGGCAAATTCAAGAGTGGATGGAGGATTACGAGGAGGCAGAGCCTGGCCATCGGCATATTTCACATCTATTCGCGCTTCACCCCGGCAAGCAGTTTACCGTGAAGGGTACGCCGGAATGGGCAGCGGCAGCCAGAATAACGCTTGAACGTAGGTTGGAAAGCGGCGGCGGTCATACGGGATGGAGCCGTGCTTGGATCATTAACTTCTGGGCAAGGCTTGAGGATGGCGAGAAGGCGTATGAGAATGTGCAGGCGCTGCTAGGTCACTCGACGCTGCCCAATCTGTTCGACAATCATCCGCCTTTCCAGATCGACGGCAACTTCGGCGGCACGGCGGGCATTTCAGAGATGCTGCTGCAAAGCCACGCTGGCTATATCCACCTGCTGCCGGCTATGCCATCCGCATGGAAAGACGGCGAGATCACGGGCCTGCGCGCCCGTGGCGGCTTCGAGGTGGATATCCGCTGGTCAAGCGGCAAGCTTGCGGGAGCACGCATTCGTGCGACCGCTTCGAATAGATGCGTCCTGTTTGCAAGCGGAGAGTTGCTGATCTCGAAGGACGGCCAGGAGCTAAGCAGCATGCAATATGAAGACGGTTGTGCGGTATGGCAGGCGGTAGCTGGCAGCGAGTATGTCGTGACGATAAGAGAATAGTGATTTTACGGATAGATGGCCTGCACGGTAATGTGTGGGCTGTTTTTTTTGTTCCATAGTGAGAGGGGAAGGTTAAGTCATTGTGCTGCAGCAATCCAGAAGCTGATGGGAGGGATATCGTGATATGATGGAAATGAGAGGTAATTATTTTTTTATGCGAAGTGAATCGTTAAGGGAGGAATGCAAATGGAACAAATATATCGAAAAAAAATCTTATTCTCAGCTATACTACTGTTGATTGTTTTCATAATAGTTGCAATTAGATTTGCTAAATTAAATATAGGATTAGGTTCGGCTAATCCATATAGTACCGAGATACAACCGGTTGTTGATAGATTTCCGCTTTTAGAAAAGGTAGAAAAGGTTTACTGGCAGAGTGAACCAATAGGTGATCAAAATTTTGGACCGAGCTCATACCGGATGAAAGGGTATGTTTATATAGATAAGGGTGTCATAGACAAGATTAAAAAAATGTACAAATGGCAAGAGGTTAAAGACGTAACAACATCTTTTCAATTGGAGCATGAACAAATGCAAGAACCGCATTGGTTGTATAGCGCAGAGTATAATAGTTACATTAAACCATCTAATTTTATTGGATATTTTCATATGGATATAAATAATGATTTGTTTTACTTTGAAGTTGAAAGATAGGATTGAAAATGAATGAAATTCAAAATTGAGAAAATATCTGTGTCAGATGCGGCGGATATTATTACTTCATTTGTAAAGGATGATGAGTTTGGAAATTAATTTAAATCGCCCTTATGGCGTGATTAAGCATAATATGACAACGGAGAAGTTAGTAGATTTGATCAGTTTATTTATTGACAATGATTCGATTATTTTATTTTCATTTTATGAAAGGAATTTGCGTTTAATAGATGTGAATATTCGTGAGTTCATCTCCGAGAGACGTGTCTTTGAGAACTCAGAATGGGTGTTGCCTTGGGGAATATCTATCGCTCATTGGGATGAGCCTAATCAAACGTCGCCACAGATAATATGGTTTTCGGCAATGACAAAAGAAGAAATGATTAAAGCAATCGAAATCGATTACCTATTTAGAAGTATTGTTATTAAGAAAGGTAGTACATTTAATCAGTATTCCAATGTTTTATTTCATCAAGAACACTATTCGTTAATGGATGAGGAAAACTATGACTATTATTTAGGATTTACCAATAAAAATTCGTTCCTTGCAGCGTCATTTTCAAAACTGGAGGGTCTATCATGACGATGCCTAAAAAAGGTACGCGAAAGATAACAGTCGGAAATACAACGTACAGTTGGCTCATTTCTGCAACTTCAAAGGGACGCATAGTATTAATCGCAGAGCATAGTGAAGAAAAGGGCCAAAAGCTTGAAGTGCATATCGCCTCGGACATTAACGATTACTGGGTGGAGTTTCCCCATGTGGAGCAGTTGAACTTAAAGTTCGTCAAGCCTTCAGAGGTTGCCGCAATTTTAACGGAAGCGATAGAGAAGGGCTGGCGTCCTGAGGAATACCGGCCGTCGCTGCTTTTTAACTGGATTAATCGTGAGTTGGTTGCTATGAATTAACGTATTGTTAAGTTTGGGAGGAAATGGGATGAGTTATGCTTTTAACAGAGATTGGCTGCTGCATCAATTCGATGAAATCAGAAGACGCCTCCAATTAGCGATCGAGCAGCTTGATGATGAGCAGTTGAATTGGCAGTCAGAGGAATGGAGTCACAGTATCTCCGTGCTGATTAAGCATATTGACGGCAACATTGCGGAGCGGATCAAATGAACACTCTTGGGACGGGTTCAATTACAGCGTTCAAGATAGTTCGGGGACAAGGGGCACGATTACATTTAGCTCGGATTATATTGTCGCTGCCTTTAGGGATGATCACAGTGAACGATTGAAACAGATGAACATACACAAAGATGCTATTCACTTTTTTGAAGGTGCTCCACATGCAGTGATAGAGATAGCAGAAAGCGAAGCGTTGCAATATCTATTGGATGATGTTGAAGGTTGTGTAAAACCGCTAATAACATCTTCATTTTGGGGAACTGAAGAGCTCTGCTTCTCAATCGACTCACAAGAAATTCTTATTGAACAAGGAGCACATCTACTAGAATATTAAATTATGGATTGGGAGACAGCGATTGATGCTTGGAAAGAATATTATGATATGTTACCTAAACAAATTGAATGGTTAGTTTCCGTTTACAACCGAAAGATAGCCCGACCATCGGGACTATTGTTTTATCAAAAAAAGAGATAGATCTAATAGGAACAAATGATGATATAGGGTTAAAAGAGAGCAAAATATCGTTCGGAGAACTTGGAATAATTTGGGCGTGAATTTACGTGCAAAGGAACCTTGAAGGGCTTGCAGCCCTTCAAGGTTTTTTATTGTTCACATGCAGAGCCAAATAAAAAACCGCCTATGCGGCGGCTAGTTAAAGAGAAGGGGCATAAAAACAAAAAGAAAGACGATCAGCACAATAACGCTGCTAATTCGAGTCATGAGAATGTACGCGTCACTGGGCTCGGATCTGCCTTTCACCATCCATCCGTATCTCATGAACCATCCGAATTTAGGGAAGAAAATATGAAGTAATGCAACGAGGATAAATAGAAAAGCAAAAATCACCATTGTCATCATCTCCCTGCACGTATTTACGTTCCATTATCAGTATATGTTCCAGCATGCCTGAACGCGTGCACAAACGAATAGCTATGCCTTGCAAGTAAAGTCGAGCGCCGCATTGTTTCACACCCCTAAGTTATGGGATAATTAATAAGGTAAAGATCACCAGGAATGGAGCATAGCCATGAACAATTTCAGCATAAAGAAAAAAGCGGACTTGGCACTGCTTTTTTCTGCTATCGGCATATTTGTCGCTTTTCCGTTCCATGACTCGTTTGTAGGCGGGTTTTTGTTTTCATTGTTTAGCGCGGCAACGATCGGCGGGCTTGCCGATTCATTCGCCGTGAGTGCCTTGTTCGGCAATCCGCTGCGGATCAAATGGCCATCGTGGATGGGTACGAATATCATTGCGCGCAATCGGGAGCGGCTGATCGGAGAGCTTGTCAAAATGGTTCAGAACGACCTGCTGACCATCCCGAATATAAAGGAGCGGCTCGATGAATACAACATTGCCGAGGTGTTGGTGACGTATTTGAAGGAGCATGGCGGCGAAGAAGGGGTCAACGATATTTTGCAGCAGGTTGCGAATGATGTGATCACGACCATCGATTTGCGGGAGCTGGCCAAAACCGTGCAAACCTTTCTGCTTGAGCATGCCGATTCGGTACCCGTATCGAACATTGCCGCCGATGTCGGGGATTGGACGATTAGAAACGGCTATGATGACCGCATTATCGAATTCATGATACCCGAATTGATCAAAATCGTGAAATCGGCCGTATTTGGCTCCGTCGTGGATCAAATCGTGAAATCGGCGATTAAATCGTACGAAGGCGATAAGTTCAGAAGGAAGCTCATTGATTTCACGGCTGGTCTTGAGGCTGCCAATATTAGCGGAAGATTGCAGGATTGGCTCGTTTCCTTCCTGGAGAAATTCCATGGCGAGGACCATCCCCAGCGCCAACAGATCAAAGCTTTCATTGCGCGATTCGTGGATCGTCTACGCACCGACGAGCAGCTGAGGGAGCGGATAGAAGCGGGCAAGCTCAGCCTGCTGGCAGCCGTGAAGTCCGATATTAAGCTGGATGTATTCATTGAGCGCGGACTCGAGGCGCTTCGAAAGGCTGCTGCCGACAATGCCGAGGGACAGCTTGCGCGATATCCTTGGATCAAGGATAAGGTCCGCGAAGGAGTCGGCTACCTGGAAAGCAATGGCGAACTGCTTGAGCGCATCGATCAGTACGTGAAGACGACGGTGCTGAAATGGATCGAGCAGAAGCATTCTTATATCGGGAAGCTCGTTACCGACAAGCTGAACGATTTCTCCGAGGAGGAGCTTATTTCGCTCGTGAAAGAGAAAGCGGGCAAGGATCTGCAATACATTCGGATCAATGGCATCGGAGTCGGCGCGCTTATCGGCGTCGTGCTGCATCTTGCAACGTTTTGGATCGGAGGGCATGCTTAAATGGCAATGAGAAAAAAAGCAAATCGCAGCTTGGTTATTTTGGCCATCCTATTCGTCATTGCCGCATGCTGCTTGTACGTATTCCCGGATAGCTGGTGGACGCGAATGCTTCTCTATACGACGGAAGCGGGGCTTGTCGGCGCATTGGCTGATTTGTTCGCGGTAACGGTGCTGTTCCGCCATCCTTTCGGCTGGAAGTGGATTCCCCACACGGCTATCATTCCCAAAAATCGCGATAAGCTGATTGAAGGCGTCGCGAATATGGTAGAGCAGCAGCTGCTCAGCAAGGATCTGCTCAAGGAGAAGGTTAAGCACATTTCGCTTGTCGAGATCGGCATTGCTTGGATCGACCGCCGGCCGTCAGGCATGCTGTCGGAGCAGGGGTGGAGAGTGGTATCCACCTTGCTCGCCAAGCTCGATATGAAAGGAATTTCAATCATTATTGACGAGAAAGCGCGTAGCGGCTTTGGCAAGGTCAATCTGTCCCCTTATGCGGGCAAGGCGCTCAAATGGGTCATGGACAAAGGCAATTTCCAAGTATGGCTTAGCCAGATCGTTGAGCTTGCGGCGGAACGCGCGGCAGACGAGCGAATGAAGCCCATCATCCGGGAGCTGCTTGGGAAAGAGAAGGAGAAGTTCGTTAATCAAGGAAGCATCTTCTCCAAGTGGCTCAAAAAGATGGCCGTAGAGATTGCTGAATCGACTAATGCGCTTAATCTCGACGACGCCACGAACGTATTGTTCGAGGATTTGCAGCTGTTGATCGATGATCTGCGGAATCCGCAGCATGAGCTGCGCGTGCTGCTTGAGAGCATGGTCTATCAGCTAGCCGACAATTTGCAGAATCGGGAGGATGTCGCTGCCGCGGTCAGCGAGTGGAGGGATGAGATGATCGACAAAATCTCATTGCTTCCTACGATTGAAGCATTACTCGGGAATATCAAGCAGCTGCTCGTTCATGAGCCAAGTCTGCAGCTTGCCGTTCAAGAAAAGCATACGGTTAACCCTTCCGATATCAAAGCGCTGATTAACGACTTCATTGCTTCGTATTGGGACTGGTTCAAAGCCAATGAGGAGACAAAGGGCTGGCTGGAGCAATATGTCCAGAAATTCGTCAACAAAATGATCGAGACGGAGCATGCCATAATTGGCGTTATCGTGCGCAAGACGCTAGAAGGCTTTACCGAACAGAAGCTCGTTTACTTTATTGAAAGCAAGGTCGAAACGGATTTGCAGCGCATACGGCTCAATGGGGCCTATATCGGTTCTGCGCTTGGCGCAGCGTTTTACCTGCTGCTGTACGGCATTTACGAGCCGCTGTTGCAGCTGTTTTAAGAAGAAGCTTTCACCTTTTCGGGATTCCGGGGGTGAAGGCTTCTGTTTATTTAAAACAACCCCATAAAGTTTGCTTTTACCCCCGTGCAATCCAAAATAGAGTCAGGTAGTATGGAGATATGAAGCAGCAAGCAGAGCACGGCTCACGAATATGCAATAGAGGCGGGGTGGAAGGATGCTGCGAGTACTTATCGTAGATGATGAATTCGAGATTCGCGAAGGTTTACGAAACCGCTTTCCTTGGGATTCCTACGGAATCGACGAGGTATTGACAGCCGATGACGGAGATACGGCGCTTATGCTTGCGCTTGATAAGAGACCCGATCTCATCGTGACCGATATCAAAATGAACCGGATGTCCGGGCTTGATTTCCTTCGGGGGTTGGTACCCGTTCAGGATTATAAACCGGAGTCCATTGTCGTCAGCGGATATGATGATTTCGAGCTGGTGAAGCAAGCGATGCAAATCGGCGTGCTGGATTACATTTTAAAGCCAATTAATTTGAAAGAGCTGGACCAGATCGTGTGCACCATGATCGACCGTATTCAGAAGCGGCAGCTCGATCAGCATAACGAGCAGCTGCTGCTGAGCCAAGTCAAATTCGCGATTCCGAAGATGCGTGATGAGCTGCTCAAAGAAATGATCGAGCAGGACTATGATCCGTACCGCGGTGCAAGAAGACGGCATCGCCTGCAAACGCTGGACCTCGAATGGATCGCCGAGCAGCAGTTAACGTTGGCAGTCATCGAGGCCGATGATTTGAAGGCGATTGAAAACCGTCAGGCTCGGGAGAAGGATCTGATCCTCTTCGGTATCGGCAATGTGGTGAATCAAACGCTGGAGGAGGAGAACCCTAATCCCTTCGTCCTTTGCACGGATAGCTTCGGCCGCTGGGTTGTCATATTCGGCTGTCCGCGTCCTGAGCATGCCGAACAGAGCCAGGGCATGGCACAGCTTTGCATTCAAAGAATCAATGAATTCGTTAAAGTCAAAGCGAGTGCGGGGATGCGCACGACGCCTTGTACGTTCGAGCATCTTCATGAGATGTTCGCCGAAGCGGTGAACGTGCTGGAACAGAAAGCGGTATACGGAGGGAACCGGTTATTCACGGAGCAAGGTCTTTATTACGAGGGTGATGGCGGTGATTTATCCCTGAGCGAGCCCGATGAGGTGCTGGACCTTGTGAAATACGGCTCCAATGAGGACATTACGGCGGCGATGGAGCGATTTGTCGAGATGGTCCAAGCCTGGCGGCTCAGCCAGCTGAGAGACATTCAGCAAAAAATATTCGAGTGGCTGTTTGAAGTATTCCGCCGTGCGGCTTCGGCAGGCATACCGAATAAGGCTTGGGGCAGCAATCCAATTGCCGTGTGGGAACAGCTCGAGCAATTCGATACGCTGCAGTCGCTTCGGGAGCAAACGGAGATGTTCCTGCATGCAATTGCCGCAGATTTCCGCAAGCTGTCCGCGACGCCAAGCCAGATCGTCACCGAAGCGGAGAAAATTCTGCACCGTGATTATGCCGAGAGCTTGACGCTCCAAAGCGTAGCGCAGGCCGTGCATGTTACGCCGGTTTGGTTAAGCAAGCTGTTTAAGAAAGAAAAACGAAAGACGTTTTTGGAGTATTTGACGGAAATCAGAATCGAGAAGGCAAAGGACATGCTAGGCGATATTCAGCATAAGGTATATCAAATTTCTTATCAGGTGGGGTACAAGGACCCGGTGCATTTCTCTAAGCTGTTCAAGAAACAGGTGGGCTGTACGCCTAAGGAATATCGGAGACAAAGAGGCATTGCGGAAGAGTAACACTTTCCCTATCCAACCATTCACGTACAACAAGAGGCAGCTTCCAGGTAGATTGTGCTTAACCTAGGGAAGCTGCCTCTCGTTTATTTGCAGAGGTTCACGTAACGGTGTTATTTCGAAATGCCAGGCAGCCCGATCGTAATGATCTTGTAAGGGGCGACTTCAATCGTGTTGCTAACCAAATCTTGGCTATTGTCCTCCATAATGGTGCTTATATACGCGCCGGTTGAGGCATCCGGATGCAGGGCAAGATGAATGTCGGAGCTGCCCAGATTATACCACCGAGCCATGCTGTCTCCTCGCTCCTCGTTGACCTTTAGGCTGGAGAAGGCGAGCTGATCGCCGTTCCACTTCAGGAAATCATGTACGGGGGGAAGCTCTCCCTCGTGTAAGCTGGCGCCGATGACGGTAAGAGGAACCGGGTAGCGGTACGCTTCTCGGTATGCCTCGAACCGTTCAGCTTCGCCAGCATAAGGAAGCAGCAGCCATTCGGCTTCGTTCGTACCTAGGCACTGCGCTTCCGGCGTATGGAAGACGCCCCAATCGCCAAGCTCGCCTACTGCGCGCAGCAGCGTCAAGGCAATAGTGCTTCTGCCATCCTGCAGCACCTCGTATTCATTCAAGCCTTTGCCTGCGACCGTGAACCCGCGTTGGTCGTCATGCACATCGATGAAGGCTTGCATGTGCTGGCAATTGCTAGGATTCTCCCATTCTTTCTCGGGAATGTTATTTCTTTGCGCAACCTCGAAGATCGAATCGGCAAAATGAGTATCCGCCATAATGTCGGTCGGCAGCAGAACCCGTAGCCTATGGTCTTTGGACTGATTCTCGATACGCGCATGCGTATGCACGCCTTTCCCTTCGCGCTCCAGGCTGAGGCGCGTTACAATGACCAACGGGACAAGCTCTTCCGATCTAGCGGCTTTCCGCTCGCGGAACTCGACCATGGTGCGAATCTCGCCAGCGAGACGATCATCCGCCTCCGCCGGTATGGCCAGGCGATGTACGATTTCAATCGCTGCTCGGAAGGGGGTATCCTCCACGATTCGGATTTCGGGTCTGCTGCCTTTGGTTGTCAACGCGGCGTCAGAGATGGGCTGTTTGAAAATATACTCATTGCCAATATCGCCTACATTCTCATAGTGACCGAGATCAAGAAAGAGCTGCCGGCTGTTTTTGTCATAAAGCGAATAACTGCCGTCCTCTTCAACCGAAAGCCGAAGATGGCGGTTCTCAAGTGTCCAATCTCCCGTAATGAGCGATTCCTTGGCTGTTGATTCCGAACTGTCGCCAGCGCGGCTCGGAATCCACGCAAAGCTGCCGTAGCCCATCGAAGGCAATACCCCGGTCTCGAAGGTTAGGCGAAGCGCGCGGGCCATGTACGGCTGACGAAATTTGTCCTTCGGCAAATCATAGCCGAAGCGGACGCCGAGATCCTCGGCGCTGAACGCCACGCGTTTCCCGCTCGCATCGACCAAATAGCCATCTGCGAACGTTCGCTCGCTCACTTGCTGCGCGATAGCGACAGGATTCTCGCTTTGATCGAAGTAACGGTGCGACCACTCAACCTCGGCGGTGACGACGGAAGAGCCTTCGTATCCGCTGGTGTTGAATACGATTAAAGGCGCGGCGTCGGGTCCGAATGAAGCAAAGGGTGTCGTGTCTACCTTGCTGGCAATAAATGTGGCGCTCTCGGTGATTAGCGCTTTGCCAACCTCCATGCTTTTGGCAAAACGCGTCTTCATTTCCTGGTATACTTCGTCCACGCTGCAGCCGCAAATGCTGTCATGCGGATGGTTCTGCATCAACGTTTTCCAAGCATATTGCAGAAGGCCGTGCGGATATGCCTTGCCAAGCTGATAGGCGAGCGTGGACAGCGGCTCGGCGATCTTCTCTAGAAGCGTCTGGTTCCGCGCGTTAAGCTGCTTGATATAGACTCTTGCGGATGCCGTGTTGACGAGAGAATACCAGCCATCCGTTTTCTGGCCGCGAAGCTCGCCTTGCGTCAGGCTGAGGCTGGATGGCTTATCCGCATGCAGCGCTTTCTTGTAGTCGTCGAAATTAGAGTGGATGAATTCATAATCCGGGAAAAGCTCGCGGGCGACGCGCAGCGCCTCGGACAAATTGGTCTGAATCGGCTGATGGTCGCAGCCGTTCATGAGCAGGAGATGCGGAGTAGACGCGTATTGCTCCGCTCTGGCCAACCGATGCTCCCAATAAGGCTTTGCGAGTGCCGGATCAACGGGAATTTCCATGCCGTTGTTATACCAGTTGGCAAACAGAATTCCTAGGACGCTTGAACCGTCTGGCGCCTGCCAGATCAGCTCGGAGTAGGGAGATTCAAGCCCTGCGGTATCCTCGACGCGGTTATTGAATCCAGTCGCTTTGACGCCTCTGCCGAATACGGCGGTATCAATGCCGGCTTGGCGGAGCAGCTGCGCCGCTTGCCCCATATTGCCAAAGGAATCAGGGAAATAACCAAGCTTTGAGATAGGCCCGAACTTGCGGGCGTCATTGTGTCCAATTTGCAGGTTGCGGACATTTGCTTCGCTGCTCGTTAGGAACTCATCCTGCAAAATATACCAAGGTCCCAGGGAAAGCTTGCCTTCATCGCATAGCCGCGCGATGGTCTCGCGCTTCTCCGGGTATACCTGCAAATAATCGTCCAAAATAATCGTTTGTCCGTCGAGATAGAAGCTGCGGAATTCAGGATCGTTCTCGAATGTATCCAGCAGCGTGTCCATCGTTTCAACCAGCTTCACATGATGGGCTTCGTAAGGCATATACCATTCCCGATCCCAATGGGTATGGGAAATGACATGAACCACCCGCTTCGATGCAGTCATCGTTGTTCCTCTTTTCCGTGGAAGGTTTGATCGTACGCCATTAGTGTAAAGAATCGCCCGAGGCGCTTCAATGAGGCAAACCGAAACTTTAAAGTGAATTATTATCGTTTCGGGGGAGAATGTGGGTAAAGGCGTAAGGAAGCGACTAAGCAAGCTAGAAATACATATTGCATCAACAGCGGATTGAAGGTTAAAATCGAGGACAAGCTTATTTAAGCGAGTGGGGAATATCGGAAAGCAGGTGCTTGCAGATGAACAAAGTTTCCTTTCGGCTCGCTTCATCCTTCCGCAATCGGATGATTCTTATTTTCTTCATGATTATCATTGTGCCATTCCTGCTATTTGCCTATTACGCGCATATCAAGTCCATAGAAGGCATCTCCAATACGAATACAAAGATGTCGATGAGCTATTTGCTGCAGGCACGAAAAAACTTTGAGATTTACCTTGGCAAGCTTAATGAGCAGGTCAATGAAGTGATTGGCAACAAGGACCTTCAGGAGCTGCTGGAGAGGGAGCCTTTAGGCCGCGCAGAAGAGGAAGCGTTTACAGTCAACCTGCTGACCGCTCTCTATCAAGCGACGCCGGTCATCGATGCGTTCAGGGTCAAGGTGTATCCGATCATACCGACAAACTATCCGTCCTATATGAGGACCATCGACGAATCGATACGGATTGGGGACCAATATTGGTTTCAGCGCTCCAAATCGACGGTGAGCCCGACTTGGTATTTAACGATGCCGAAGCAGGGGAAATACGGGAAGCCGCTGCTTTCGTACGTGAAACGTTTCTCGGGTTTATACGATCAGAAGCTGAGAGGGATCATCGCAACCGATTTGTCCGAGGATTACCTGAAACGTTACTTCTCGCCATCGGACCAGCTGAAAGACCAGAAACTGCTACTCATCAATGAGCAAGGAGTGGTTCATTACGATTCCACGGCCAATGAATGGACAGGGAAGGAATTCCCGTCCGCTGCGCTCATTTCATACATAAAGTCAGGTGACGAGGGGTCTACTTCCATTGCGGTAGAAGGACAAACCTATCTCGCTACCCATCTGAAGATGGCGAACCATCCATGGACGATCGTCAGCCTTACTCCGCTGCACGAGCTGACTGGAACCATAGATGAGATCAACCGGATGCTCGTTATTTTTCTTGTGGTTTATCTCGTCTGCTGCATTAGCGTGGTCTTTTACATTACCGCGTATTACACGCAGCCAATCGCGCATCTTGTCCGCTTAATGCGGAGGCTGGAGGCTGACAATCTGCATTACCTGCTGCCCTGGTCGTCGCGAAAGGATGAGGTTGGCTGGCTGTACCGTGGGGTAAGCAATCTCGTGCAGCGGATTGAGGGATTAATCAAGGAGGCAGCGCTCTCGGAGCGCAACAAGAAGGTGCTGGAGTTTCAAGTGCTCAGCCATCAGATCAATCCGCATTTTCTTTACAATACGCTGGAGTCCATACGGTGGAAAGCGGAAAATCACGGACGAAGCGACATTAGCGAGATGGTATCCGCGCTCGGCAACCTGCTCCGGCTCAGCTTGAACCAAGGCAAGGAGATTACGACGCTGCGAAGGGAAATTGAGCAGGTAAAAGCGTACGTGCTGATTGAGCAGGCGCGGATGGGCAAGGCTGTCCGCATCTTGTATGCCTGCGAGGATGCTTCGATGGATTTGCCATTTTTGCGGCTGCTTCTGCAGCCGCTGATAGAGAACGCGATCCAGCACAGCGTAAGGGAAGATTTCGACAAAGGCAAAATCATGATTACGTCCAGGGTCGAGCAGGAGGACATCGTGATTGAACTCGCGGACAACGGCAAAGGCATACCGGATTCTGTTCTGGAAGAGCTGGAGAAGCCGGAGGAGCCAACCGCGGCATTCAACCAATCACGCAGAGGCGTCGGACTGCGCAACGTGAACGACCGTTTGAAGCTGTATTTTGGGGAAGCCTATAAACTAAAGATCGAGACAGCGCCCGGGGCAGGGACCAAAATTACGCTAAGGCATCCGATTCTGAAGGAGGGCCAGGAGCCGGATTCGATTGGAATGGGTAAAGCATAAGGATCAAAGGAGGCATTACCTTGATAAACAAACGTACTTTTACATTTGTTCTAAGTATACTCCTGATGGTTATGCTCGTTCTCACCTCATGCACAATGAAGAACGTGGAGAACGGGGACAAGGCAAAAAAGGCAGAGCAAGATCAGACTAAAGCTCCCGTAACGCTTAAGCTCCTGACCTGGGCGGATGATACCTATCAGGAGCTGTATGATAAATTCAACGCGAAATATCCTTGGATTACGATCGAACCGATTCAGATTGACGGCGGAGACGACACGATCATGGACCGCATTATTGCGCTTCAGGCAGCGGGAACGCCAGCTGATCTCACTTGGGTCGTCGGTGACCTTCTGCGGTATGAGGAAAGCGGCTTGCTGGAAAACTTGAAGCCCTATATGGATAAAGACCGTTCCTTCCAAAACAAAGTGCTGCCGGATGGCTATTTCGATACGATGGTCTTTAATGGCCGCAGGCTGGCCGTACCGTTCGTTGACGTGCCGATGTGGATTATCGTCAATAAGGATCTGCTCGCGAGGCATGGCATTGACATGCCTCCCAATGATTGGACTTTCGATGACTTCCGAGATATTGCGAGGCGCGTAACGGACCCATCTGCAGGAGAATACGGACTGACGACGAACAGCGACTTTGTCATGCGCTTGCTGCCGATGAAATCGGCTGCCGATGGCCATGCCCCCAATTTGGCGTATTTGAATGAACGGTTGACCCAGAGCTTGCTGCATACGCCGAATATATTGGATGATGTGCGCTGGCTGCAGGAATTCGTCACAAAAGATGGCTCTATGCTGTCGTGGGAGGCTGCCGCTGCCAACGGCGAAGTCGTGAGGCAATTTGCGAACGGCAAAACAGCCTTCGAGATCGGCGGCGACTGGCTGCTGCCGAGATTGCAGAAGGAAGCGACATTTGAATGGGACATTCTTCCATTCCCGAGAGGAAAGGTTAGTCAGTATTCTTTCCATATCAATGGACCGCTTGCGCTGCTGAGCGGCTCGCAGCATAAAGAGGAGGCCTATAAATGGATCAGTTTTCAGTTCGAAATGGAAGCGCAGAAATGGAAGATCGAGAAGGGGGCCAATGCTTCGGTCATCGATCCGGAATTGACGGCTTATATTGATCAGGTACCGCTTTGGCAGGGGAAGAACATCGAGGCGGTCAAGATGACGAAGGATAACGGTCTGGTGCTGCCAGGCGCAACGATCCCGGGCTTCTCTGAATACAACTGGATCAATGTGGTCAACGATATCGTTTTTCAAGGACATGACGTGAGCCGCATTATCCCGGAAACCGAGGCTTGGAACAAAAAAACACTGGAGCTCCGGGAGCGTATGAGACGTAAGCCTTGAGCTTGGAGCAGCGCGCTTTTAAAACCGAAAAATGCAGCAAAGAGCCTCCTACTAGCAGATACATCCTGCTGGAAGGAGGCTCTTTTTCTCTATCGGCCCAAGAAGAAAAGAGGAGGATAAAACAAAACAACAAAGGATAAGAATGACTCATAGCAAGCCCAATGGCGCTACTTTAGAATAAAAGTATCACATATGGGAAAGGGAAATCGATATGAAATCAAATGGAGTCATTCGGGAATTGCTTCGAAACCGCACCTTGCTGCTTATGTTCCTGCCCGTCGCGACGCTCCTTTTTCTATTTAATTACTTGCCGCTCGCGGGGCTGGTCATCGCTTTCAAAAACTTCGACTTCGCCAAAGGCATATTCGGAAGCGATTGGATGGATCCGCTGCTCTATAACTTTGAGTACTTGTTTTCATCCTCCACCGCGTTCCGGGCGATTCGAAATACGATCCTGCTGAATGCGTTGTTCATCATGGTAGGCCTGCTGTTCGAAGTAGGGTTCGCCTTGCTGCTGAACGAGATCCGGAACAAATATTTCAAAAGGGTCACGCAATCGCTTACGTTTCTGCCATTCTTTATCTCATGGATCGTCGTTGGCGTCTTCGCCTATAACCTGATGAATTTCGAGAGCGGCGCCATTAACAGATTGCTTGAGAACATCGGCATGCAGCCTATCGACTTCTACAGCGAAGCGGGCTTGTGGCCGCTTATCCTGACGATTGCCGTGAGGTGGAAGGTAACCGGCTACGGCACGATTATCTATTTGGCGGCACTAACCTCCATTGACAATTCTTATTACGAGGCGGCTTCGATTGACGGCGCCACGCGTTGGCAGCAAATTCGCTACATCAGCATTCCGATGCTGAGGCCGACGATTATTATACTGACGCTGCTTGCGGTCGGACGAATCATGAATGCGGACTTCGGCATGTTCTACGCCATGGTCGGAGATGCGTCCCTCTTGTTCCCGACTACAGATGTCATTGATACATTCGTTTATCGCAGCTTGCGCAAATCGGGAGATATCGGCATGGCATCCGCCGCTGGCTTCCTGCAGTCGATTATCGCTTTCGTGCTCATAATCGGAAGTAATTACGCGGCTCGCAAAATCGACAAGGATTCGGCGATTTTCTAAAACGTCTTTTCACATCAAGGGAGGTTCACCTATATGCTTGCCAAAAAAATGTCCATATCGCAAACGGTCATCATGATTGCCATCTCCCTGTTCAGCCTGTCCTGCCTGTTCCCATTTATAATGGTCATTTCGGGCTCGCTCAGCACGGAGAAGGACATTATGGACTATGGCTACTTGCTCTGGCCGAAGACGGTAACGTTCGATTCCTACCGGATTCTGTTTCTCGGCTCCACCCGAATTATCGACGCTTACGGCGTTAGCTTATTCGTAACGATAGTCGGTACGGTGCTTTCATTGTTCGTAACGAGCATGGGCGCTTACGTGATGGCGAGAAGGTCATTCAAGTATAGAAACATATTGTCCATCTATGTTATCGTCACTATGCTTTTTAACGGGGGACTTGTCCCTTGGTACATTATTTGCGTCAGATACCTGGATCTGAAAGATACGTTATGGGCGCTTATCCTGCCGATGCTGGCCAATGCGTTCAACATGTTCCTCATTCGCAATTTCATGCTGTCGATCCCAGAGGATATGAACGAATCGGCCAAAATGGACGGGGCAGGCGACTTCAAAATCTTCTATAGCCTAATCCTGCCTCTCTCATTGCCCGTGCTTGCCACGGTTGGCTTGTTCGTTGCCCTAAGCTATTGGAATGACTGGTTCCTTGGCCTCATGTTCGTCGACAAGCAAGAGCTGCAGCCGCTGCAGCTGCTGCTGCGAACGCTCATCTCCAACGTGGAGTTTCTCAAGAGCTCAAGCAACGCTTCGGCGATGCAGCGCATCTCGGCGCAGATTCCATCCGAATCGATTAAGATGGCGCTTACGGTCATCACGATCGGGCCGATTATTTTCCTATATCCGTTCGTTCAGCGTTTTTTCGTAAAGGGTTTAATGGTTGGCGCCGTAAAAGGATGACTATGTCGGCTTCAGCCGTGTAGTATATAAATCACAAGCTAAGGGGAGAGATTCAGATGAAAAAAAGAAAAGCGAAGCTGCCGTTATTGCTGGCTGCTGTAATGCTGCTTACCGTAATGCTGGCTGCGTGCAGCTCGAACAACGGGAATACGCCAAGCAATGACAAAGCAACGAACGCGCCCTCCGGGGAATCCGGCGAGAAGCTGGAGGATGAGGTGACGCTCAAGTTCTATTTCGGCGGGGATAAAAAAGCGGCTACGGACGAGGTATGGTCCAAGGTCAGCGAGTACGTAAAGGCGAAGGGCTTGAACGTGAAGTTCGACATCAACTTTATCCCGTTCGGCGATTTCAAGGAAAAAATGCTCGTTATGGCTGCTTCTGGCGATAACTGGGATATGAACTTCGACGGCGATTGGCTGTCGTACAAGCAGATGGCTGCCAAAGGCTCGTACATGGCGCTGAACGATCTGCTTCCCGAATTTGCGCCTAATCTTATGAAGAAGTACGAGGAGCAGGGTACGCTTGCGGCTGCTACCGTAAACGGCAACATCGTTGGCCTTCCTTGGACGATGAAGATGAACGAGCGTAAGTTCACCGGATGGCGCTCCGACCTTGTCGAGAAAGCTGGCCTTGATATACCGGCTGGTTCGATTAAGACAATCGAGGACGTTGACCGCTTGCTGCGCGAGCTGAAGAAGGCTTACCCGAACGAAAGAATTTCCCGGACGCCGCCCGTATCGCTCATTATGATCCGCGACGAGTGGGTAGACCTTAATTTCCACGGACTCGGCTTCTACTTGGCTGACGACAAAATTACGGTTCAAGCGGTTGAGCAGCAGCCTTTCTATCTGGAAGCGGCAAAGCTGGCAAAGGTGTGGTATGACGATAATCTGATCAATAGAGACGCAATGATTGATAAGTCGGACGAAGCAGCTGAGTGGAGAAACGGCAAAAAACTGTTTACGGTCACTTCCCATGAATGGGTAAGCGCGAATCCGGGCTTCTCCGATCCAGCATTCAAAATGGAATCGGCTGAGCTGTATCCAGACAAACGCTTTGTTAACCGTACGGCGCTCGCTAACGTCGTTGCGATCAACCGCAATTCCAAAAATCCGGAGCGCGTGCTTCGCCTTCTGGATATGATCGAAACCGACAAAACGCTTTATGACCTTGTGCAATACGGGATTGAAGGCAAAACCTACGTGCTGAACGGTGAAACGGCGGAGTATCCGGAAGGCATGGAAACGACGACGAGCAACTACATGGAGTGGGGCGGCCAATGGGCGTTCTGGAAGCCGCAATTCATGCGTCCGACGATGACGTACGGACCTGATTTCTGGGTGAAAGAAGCTGAGTTCGCCAGCAAACCGAACAATGTGAACTCTCCGATCGACGGTTTGTTTATCGCAGAGGACAATATGAAGAACGAGATCGCCAAACGCGATACCGCAAGCGACGAGTTGAACAGGCCGATTGAATTCGGCGTCGTGAAGGATGTGGAGAAGGCGGTAGCGGATTATATCGAAAAACAGAAGAAAAACGGACTGGACGTCATTATTGCCGAAACGCAAAAACAAATTGACGCCTTCCTTGCAACCAAAAAATAATCATTCACCAACGAGAGAAGCCGACCTGAAGCAATGAAGGAAGGCTTCTCTTTTTAAATGCAATGAAAGCGAATACATTCGTAAAATCTGGTTACCGGGCAGATTAATTGCCGCCGTACTCCTGCATCGAATGGACAACCAGCAGCCTTCATCCGCGAGCCTGGTCCCCAGGGACCAGGCTCTTTTTCAATCAACGTGCCTCTTGAACAAGGCAGAAAGTTACTGCTTCGCCGCGCAATTACTCCGAAATAAGAGATAGGAGGTGGTAGGATCGTCAATAATTGCTTGCTTCGCGATTGCAACAACAATTAAAGGAGGAAAAACATGTTCGCAAAAAGCAGAAAAAGTGTATGGCTCATTATCTCCCTCGCTTTGGTGATCATTTCCACGCAGCTGTCATTCTCGCCATCCCAGGTTTCCGCCGCTTCAAATTTAGCGCTTAACAAGCCCGTCACGGCAAGCAGCCACACGCAGGTTTATGCGGCTGCCAACGCAACGGATGGGAATCAGGCTACTTATTGGGAAGGGGCAGCAAACAGCTATCCGAATGGACTGAGAGTCGATCTTGGCAGCAGCGAGGCGGTCAATCAAGTCGTGCTTAAGCTGCCGGTATCTTGGGGAACGCGCACGCAGACGCTATCGATACAAAAAAGCGGTGACGATGCGAGCTATACAACAGTCGCTGCCTCGGCGGACTACGTTTTTAGCGCCGGCTCGAACACGGTTACGATTAATTTCACAAGCACCAGCGCGAGGTATTGGAAGGTAAACGTGACGGCGAATACCGGAGCGACGGGCGGCCAAATTTCGGAGCTGGAGGTTTATGGGCCTTCATCCACGCCTACGCCATCGCCAACCGTTGCCCCAACGGCTGCGCCAAATGCGATATCGGCCTTCGTTCAAACCGCAGCCTCTAGCTACAACAGCCAATTCGGCATCCAGCTGGAATCCTCCAGCGAGGGTGGGCAAAACGTCGCTTACGTAGACAACGGCGACTATATCGCGTTCAACAACGTCGATTTCGGCAGCGGAGCATCATCGGTTTCCCTGCGCGTAGCAAGCCAAACGAGCGGCGGCAATATTGAAATTCGGCTGGACAGCGCCACGGGAACGTTGGCGGGGACCTGCGCCGTAACGGGTACAGGCGGATGGCAGACATGGACGACGAAAAACTGCTCCGTAAATACGATAAGCGGGGTGCATCAGCTGTATTTGAAATTTACGGGCGGAACCGGAAATCTCTTTAATGTACAATGGTTTAAATTCACGGCTCCTGCGGCTGGAGGAGATGTGGTCGGTAAAATATTCGCAGGCTACCAAGGCTGGTTCACAGCTGGGGGCGATGGCTCGCCGCTCAACAACTGGACGCACTGGTCCAAAAACAACAACAACCTATCTCCCAATTCGAACGTAAACGTCGAGATGTATCCGGATATCAGTGAGTATACGAAGCTGTATCAGACGAATCTCGGCAATCTGGGCAATGGTCAGCCTGCCAAGCTATTCTCCTCTTATGACCAGGAAACGGTCAACAAGCATTTCGAATGGATGCAGACGTACAACATTAGCGGTGCCGCGCTGCAACGGTTCGGCGCGGATGCAAGCAGCGCTCCGAACACCTGGAGGCAGAACCGCGACAGCGTTGCCGTGAAGGTGAAGAACGCAGCGGAGTCGTACGGGCGGAAATTTTATGTCATGTACGATATTACGGACCTGAGTCCAACTCAGTGGGTCAACAATGTCAAGACCGACTTCACGAACAATGTGGTGGGCACGATGAATTTGACTGCGTCATCCGCATACGCGAAGCAGGACGGAAAGCCCGTCATATGCATATGGGGTATCGGGTTTACCGATCGTCCCGGTACGGCGGCCGAAGCGGCTGAGCTCATAACATGGTTCAAAAACCAAGGATATTACGTTATTGGCGGTGTTCCCACTCATTGGCGCAACGGGAATGAAGACTCGAAGCCCGGTTTCCTAGACGTGTACAAATCGCTGGATATGCTGTCTCCGTGGTTTGTCGGCAGATTTAGCCAACTTGCAGGAGCGGATCACTACAAAACGAATCAATGGCAGCCGGATTTTGCTTTTACGCAGGCGAACGGCATTGTTTATCAGCCTGTCATCTGGCCCGGCTTTGCGTGGAAGAATATGAAAAACGGGCCGATCAACGAAATTCCTAGGCTGCACGGGGATTTCATGTGGCGCCAGGCTTATAATTTGAAGAGTCTAGGCGTCAATACGGGTTATATTGCCATGTTCGATGAATATGACGAAGCGACAGCCATTGCCAAAGCGGCGGCAAACAGCACGATGATCCCGAACAACCAATATTTTCTGACCCTCGATGCTGACGGCGTTGCCGTGTCGTCAGATTTCTATCTGCGCTTAACCGGCGATATCGCAAGGCTGTTCAGCAATGAAATACCGCTTACCGCGAATCACCCGACGAGCCACCAATAAGCACACTCTCGATTTAAATGAAAAGGCGTGCCTAACTAAGGCTGTTGCAATGCATTCAATTGCAGCAGCCTCTAGCAGGAACGCCTTTTTTTCAAAATATAAGACCTTATAGGCTTCACGCGATAAAGCATTCTCCTACTTCTACGAGAAACGGATACCTTCCTCATGCAGAGGATGGCGTAGCCTTTTTTTCTTGTATATACTAGTAAGAACTAACAGAGAGGGGCTATTACATGAGCACGATCAAGCATATCATATTTGATTTTGACGGAACGCTGGCGGACACTTGGCCTGTTATGTATATGGCTGTTGCAGGCGTATTCCGCCGACATGACAACCGCGAAATATCGATTGAGGATATTTATGCCGTGGCGGGGCCGACAGAACTGCAAATTATCGAAACGCATCTTCGCAACCGCGAACAGGTCGCGGCTGCAGTAAGCGAGTTTTTGACGGATTACGAGCAGCATCACGATGAGCTGGTAGATCGCAGCACGGCAATTGCGGAGCTGCTGCGTACGCTCAGGGAAGCTGGCTTTGGCATAGCCTTATTTACCGGGAAGTCGCGGAGAACGCTTGACATTTCACTCGAAAAGTTGCGCTGGGAAACCGAGTTTGACCATATCATTACGGGTGACGACGTCGAGAAGCGCAAGCCGTCCGCGGAAGGCATTCACCGTATACTGGACAAGCTCGGCTGGTCGCGTGAGCATACCCTATTCGTTGGCGACAGCAATGATGATATGCTTGCTGGCCAAGAAGCAGGCATGCGTACCTTCGCGGCGCAGTGGATGTCGATCGTACAGGACAAGCATTACCTTGTCGAGCCGGAGCGCATCTTCAGCGACGTCGGCGAATTTCAGGCATTTGTTTTGTCGCAAGCTCAGTAATTGCAGCTCAGCTTTCGTTGTTCGAGGGTCCATTTATGCATCATTAATCATTCCGCATAAATGGGGTAAACCGCCAATCATCGGACCTCCATTCCTAATAGCAAGTGGCCAAAGAAGCGTTCCTTCGCGAGGGAACGCTTCTTTGGCGTATATAAAGCACGCAGAGGGGGACAATCGTAAGAGGAAAAATAGGGGGATAAGGAGAAGCGGAGCATGGACTCATTCATACAGGAAATAAGAGATTCACTTGGCGGCAATGATGATTTTTTTTTCCAGCAGGAGAAGATCGGTAGAGCCAACGTCATTTTAATGGGTTTTATCTCGCTTATTGATTTGACTAGAACGAAAGAAGCGCTTCATGCCAATATGGAGAGTTGGAACCCCGATCGAGACGATCCTTTATCCATGATGGAGGCTGTCGGTGAAGTAAGGGAAATGGATCTGAGCGAAGCGATCACCATGTTCATGGACGGTAAATTAATTCTCTTTTTTGAGTGTGAGCGCATATTGGTTATGGCAGAAGCCTATCCGAGCCTGCAGAATCGCGCGGTGGAATCGCCTACGAACGAGAATGTTCTCCAAGGGGCGATTAGCTCGTTTATCGAGGATATCGATACCAATATCGGTATGGTTAGGAAACAAATCGTTTCTCGCCATGTCAAGGTGAGAAGCTTCTTGGCAGGCTCTTTGTGCCATAAAAAGCTGTCCCTGGTCTATGATGAGAGCCATGCCGATTCCAAGCTGGTGGCTAAAGTCATTAAACAAATCGAAAGCAGCAGCGACAAAGAAATCAATAACCTGCAAAACCTAACGAAGGCGCTAGGGCTATCCGCATGGTCATCCGTTCCCAAATTCAATACGACCGAATTGCCGGAAGAGGTGGCGGGCGCCTTGATCAAGGGCAGAGTCGTCCTTTTTATTGACCGCATGCCGTTCGGCCTTATTCTGCCTAACCTGATCTGGGATATGTTCTCGCTGGAAAATGACCGTAATTATCCGCTCCCTCTCATGATCGTCATTCGGCTTCTCCGCGTAATTGGGGTGCTCACGACGCTGATTGCACCTGGACTCTACGTTGCGCTCGTAGCGGTAAACCCGGAGGTGCTTCGGATCGAGCTGGCATTAACGATTGCCCAAAGCCGTGAAGGCGTGCCGTATCCGGCTATCGTAGAGATGATATTCATGCTTATCATTCTGGAGCTTATTATCGAAGCGAGCACGAGATTGCCCAAAAGCATCGGACCGACGATCACGATGGTGGGAGGCATTATTCTCGGCCAAGCGGTCGTGACGGCCAAGCTGGTCAGCAATTTGTTGATTATTATTTTGGCGGCTACGACGATCTCGAACTCGACGGTGGTCGGCTTTCAAAACTCGCTGGCCATTCGGTTATTTAAATACGTGATCGTCATTATGTCAGCGATGTATGGGGTGCTGGGCTTACTTGCGGGGCTGGTACTGATATGCGCTTATCTATCAAGCTTGAGCACCTTCGGTATTTCCTATTTGAATATAAGCATGAATAAGGGTGAGTCTGGAAATGGATAAAAGCTTGCACGTCATTCTGATGTATGGATTAACTCAGCTTGGGTTTATCTTTTTCTTCTACTCCGGTGATATTATTGCCAGTACGACTGAGGGGCATTGGTTAGCCGTCGTGATAGGCCTTGTGCTCAACTGGGTTATGGTTTGGCTATATATGAAAGGGCTTGGTTATTTCCCGAAACAGGACATTATAAGTATTTATGTCACGGTAGGAAAGTGGGCGGCCGTATTATTTCTTTTGCCGCTTGTCTTCTTCCTATTCATTACCAATATCATCACGATAAGGGCTTTCTCGGAGGTCATTACGCTCGTCTTTCTTGCCAATACGCCTTTATGGGCGATTATGGCACTTATCATCACCATTTCAGGTTATATTGCGCTTAATGGCGTCGAGTCCATCTTTCGAACGGGTGTTTTACTCGCTATATTATTTCTGCCGGTCATTTTGTTCACGATCTGCATCTCATTTCAAAATGTGGACTTCCGCTACTTCTTCCCGATCATGGACGAAAAGTTTTCTTTTCTGGCCAAGCCGCCCTATTGGCATAGCTTCTCCGCATTCGCCGGGAGCTTCCTGTTTCTCGGATTCATACAGCCTTATGTAGCTTACCGTCCCAAATATGTATTAATGACGGTAGCCGCGCTAGTCCCATTTTATTTCATTTCCGTGTACGTCCCGCTCTTTACGTTCGGGCAAGCGACAGCTTCGACATTTAAATTTCCCTTTATCGTGCTCATGAGCACGATTCATATCAACTGGCTCATGTTTGACCGGATTACGATGTTTTTGCTCCTTTGCTTAGTCACCTTCACGATGCTGTTTATTTCAATGGTGCTATGGAAGCTCAGCCAGGTTCTGCATCGCTGCATGCCAAAGGTGAAGCCTAGTTATTTCGTTATTTCGATTGCCGCTGCTAATTTCATAGGCTGCTTGTTCATTACGAACTGGGATGAAATTCAATCGCTTGTAATGTGGAACACCATGCTGCGTTTTTTTGCGATGGTCGGCATTCCATGCTCCATTTGGCTGCTCGGAATTCGTGCTAAAAGGATGATTAAAGATGAGGGCGCTTAAGCTGCTGGCCGCTGCGATAATGGTTATTACTCTCAGCGGGTGCTGGGACAACATCGATATTAACCACCGCGTATTGCCTGTCGTAATGGGCGTTTCCAAGCATGACGGCGAATACTTAATTTATTTGCAAATTCCCGAGCCGATGCAGAACACGACGCAGATCAAAATCGTGAAGGGAAAAGGCAACACGATTAATCATGCCGTTGACGATATTAGCGCTAACCTGGAGGATCGTGTCGATTTGCTCCATGTCAAAGTCATCGTGCTGGATAAAAAATACGCGGAAGCAGGCTTAGAGGATACCATTTCCGATTTTATGAGAGGCAGGGATGTTTCCCCCAAGACGCTTGTGACGATCTGCGACGAGGATATGGATCATTTTTTTTCTTTGGTCAAAAAGAAAATGGGCCCCAAAGGGACAACGTTATATGATTTTTTTGAAAAAAACGCAGGCTGGAATCCGCAAATCGCGCTGACGAGGGTTTGGGAGGTTTACCGCAGCATTCATTCGTATACCCGCGACGTGGCGGTTCCGATCATTCGATCGGGAGATACCACAGTCGTTCAGCATGTCGGCTCCGCCGTTATTAGAAAAGGCAAAATGGTTAGTCAGATTAATTCGGAAGAGACACTTCTTTTTAACGCCTTTCAACGCGAGAGCACGCAAGGGAAAATAGAAGTCATGCATCACGCCAGTGTCCTTGTGATCGGCAATTCGCTTGCGGTTGAAAGCCAAATGGATGGCCAGATTCCGATTCTCAGGTGCAAGCTCAAGCTAAAGGTCGTTATATTGGAAACGAAGGACCAACCTACAAGCGATATGATCATGAAAGAACTGAACGATGGACTGACCCATCAGTTCAATCACATGTTTGCCAAGCTTCAAGGCAGCGGAGCAGATATTCTAGGGACAGGGCAATACTTCCGCAGAAAAATTCCTCGTTCGGAGTTGAAGGATTGGCGTACGGCGTTTTATCCCAAGCTGAAGCTTGATCTGCAAGTGCAGACGATCATTGAGAATACGGGATTTCTCGAGCTGAAATGATGCGGGATGCCAATCATTTGCCGTTCAGCCTGGCCGAGCTGTCCGTATGCTGTCCAGCTTTGCGCTTTGTGAAAGTTTTTCTCCAGCTTGCGGATAACGCGGGGTTTGCAAGCAGTTGATCGATGCCTTCGTTATTTTGCTTGTCCATATGCATGATACGGTTGGCGAATGATACCGTAAGGGAAGCGTCCGGATTGCGCTCGATTAAGGAAAGCTCGGCTTGGCTCGGTACGAAGCCTTCCTGAAGCACGCGGAAATAATAACCGGTAAAGCCCGTCGTTTGAACCAAAAGCGGGAGAGTGGGCATATTAAATTTAACGGAAAGCTTGAAGCAGGGCTGCCTAGGCTGACTCACTTGCACGATTGCTTCACCTAACCGGAAAATGTCTCCTATGCATAATTGGGATTCGAGCATGCCCTTCGTCGTGAGGTTCTCGCCAAAAGCTCCCGGGCTCAGCCGGGCTCCGAGCTTGTTCTCCCAATAAGCATAATGCTCGGCAGGATATACGCAGACTGCTTTGTCCGTACCGCCATGATGCTCCAAATCCGCTTGTCCGTCCCCCTCGAAGTTCAGCTTCGATAAATAGGCATGCTGATGGACGGGCTTTTTGTAAATGGCTGTCCGGACCTCTTTATTTTTATGCTCCACGACAATAGGTTGGCCTACATTTAAAGATAGAATTGCAGCTGTTTCGGCTAGCGTTGATTGCATTGAATTCCCTCCTGCGATAACGTTATAGGTTGATTTTTTCTCTCGAACATAGTATCGTTCATGTCAAAATCGTGATGCCGGATCTGAATAAAAATCGGGAGCTGACGAGAGACATGGACTTGAAGCAATTAGAATATTTCATGGGCGTATGCGAGGAATTGCATTTCACGAGAGCCGCAGAGAAGCTGGGAATCTCGCAGCCGTCACTGAGCCAGCAAATTCGTATTCTTGAGCATGAAATGGGATTGCCCTTATTTGATCGGATCGGAAAAAAAACAGTCATTACCGAAGCGGGCCACATCCTTCTGAAGCACTGCTATAATCTGTTCCATGAGCTCGATCAGGCGCGTTTGGCAATCGGGGAGCTTCAGGGATTAAAAAGAGGATTGTTGAAAATCGGCGCGCTGCATTCCGTCATGAACCGCTTGCTGCCGCCTGCCATTATGGCTTTCCACCGCAGCTATCCGCAGGTCGAACTTGTGCTCTCTGGACTTCGTCACGGGGAAATTATCGACAAGCTGCTGCATAATGAGCTGGATTTGGGCATCATTTATTATCCGGTATTTAATGAAGAACTGCAAATGACCTATTTGTACGAAGAGAAGCTCGCCCTTGTCGTTCCCAAAGCACATGCAATGGCAAGTTTGCGGGAAGCGAAGCTGGCGGATCTCTCCGGCATTCCGATGGTGTCTCTGCAGCAAGCCTATTATCTCAGACAGTACCTGGACCAGCTTTTCAGGCAAAATAATATGGAAATTCGAATCGCCATGGAGCTGAACACGTTCGACAGCTTGATCAGCATGGTAAGCGAAGGGGCGGGAGCAGCTATTCTGCCCTCCTCTTATTTGAACCAGCTTAATCAAGACGCCCTCCGAACGATTCCCCTTGCGGAACCTTCAATGACGGTTAAGGTCGGAATGGCTCACCGGCGCAATAAATATTTATGCACGGCGAGCAAGGTATTCATGCAACAGATTTCTTCTACAGCGATTGCGGCTATATAATACAGTGGCAGCCAAGGACGTATTCGGTCCGAGGCTGCCATTTATATGTTAAGCAAGCTATGCAGCTAAAAAATGATGATAGGGCTAGCCTATGCTGCGATCAGCCTTTTTTTACGTCTTCCATGCTCGCGCCGAAGTTGATATGGTATACGATGCCATCTATGACGACTGCGGGCACGGATTTAACGCCTGCTTCCTCCGCTTCGCGGATACGATCCGGCTGCGTGCCTAGATGAACGATTTCGGGCTGAACTTTATTCACGTCCAAGTAGCTGAGAAAGGTTTGCTCGGCTTCGATGCAAACGGGACATCCTGCGTGATAAAAAGTAGCTTTTGACATAATAGAACCTCTCCTTTTGTGTGCGTATCTTGTTGCAGCGCTGCTACATGTCTGATTATATAGCGATGCAAAAGCGACAACAATTGCTAATATCGTATGATAACGATAGGCTGAGCCTATCAATCGCAATCAGAGGAGACGGTGAAAGGCTGACCTTGAAACGAAATGGCTAATAATAGGACAGAAAGTTTAAGGATGCCTCATTTGGAACGCTTCATCATTCGCTTACACTATACGTGATACGAAAAAGGGATGGTGAGGGCATGGCGAAAATAACGGGAATTTCCTGTATACGCACGCGTAAAAACGGCACTTGGACGATCGTAAAGGTTCAGACGGACCAAGACGGACTATATGGGATCGGATCAGCTTCCGATGTTTACAATCCCGAGGCCGTGGTACAGGTGATCGAGCAATTGCTGGCGCCGCTGCTGATCGGCAAGGACGCAGCTAATATTGAGGATTTATGGCAGACGATGTATATGAGCGGCTATTGGAGAAACGGAGCGATTCTACATACCGCAATCGGCGGCATCGATATGGCTTTATGGGATATAAAAGGCAAGGAAGCGGGATTGCCGATTTATCAGCTGCTAGGGGGAGCCAGCCGAGCCGCAGTGGCATGTTACGGTCACGCGGGAGGCGCAGACATTAGCGAGCTGAAGGAGGATGTGCAGCGCTTTATCGAGGAAGGTTATTCAGTCATCCGCGTTCAAATGGGCGGGTACGGCGGAGGCGGCTTTATTGGTGCTGACAAAGCAAATCTTCCCGAGCGTCCATGGACGAGTGGCCCTGTCTTTGACGAGCATGCGTATTTGAATGCCATTCCGGCTATGTTCGAGCAGCTTCGGGTCGCATTCGGCATGGGCGTCCAATTCACGCATGACGTGCATGAGCATCTTTCCCCGATCCATGCCATTCAGCTGGCGAAGCGGGTCGAGCCGTATGGTTTGTTTTTTCTGGAGGACGCGCTGGCCCCCGAGCAGATCGGCTGGTACCGTCAGCTGCGCCAGCAAAGCGCGACGCCGCAGGCGGTAGGCGAGCTGTTCGTTAATCCGCAGGAGTGGACGGAGCTTGTCAAGGAGCGACTTATTGATTTCATCCGCGTTCGCGTCTCCAAGGCTGGCGGCATCAGTGCATGCCGTAAGATTGCTGCGCTATGCGAAGCTTTTGGCGTACGGACAGCCTGGCAGGAAGGCGGGGAGAACGATCCGGTTAATCAAGCAGCCGCCGTGCATCTGGATATGGCGATCTGGAATTTCGGGATCCAAGAGGTCAACCACTTCAAGCCGGAGGAGCTGGATGCCTTCGAAGGGCATGTCGTAAGGAAAGGCGGATACCTATATCCTTCCAACAAGCCGGGACTTGGCATAGAGCTGGATGAATTGAAAGCACGGCTGCTCGTCGGCGAAGAATGGAACCGCTCAGCCTATCATAATCCTTATCATCTAGACCGCAAGGCGGACGGCACACTGGTACGTCCGTAACTATGAGCGAAATACGGAGGGGTTATTCAGCATGAAGACGATTGCAGTAACGGGTGGAAGCGGAAAGCTTGGATTCGCGGTTATTCAATCGCTGCAGCAGCAGGGCTATCAGGTTGTGTCACTGGACAACCAACGATCGAATGAGCTGCGCTGCAAGCAGGTAAAGGTAGAGATGAGTGATTTCGGACAGGTCGTGGCTGCGCTTCATGGCGCGGATGCCATCATTCATTTGGCGGCTATTCCCGCCCCGCTGTTTCACACTACCCCGTATATTTTCGCGAACAATACGATTGCGGGCTATCATATTTTGGAAGCGGCTTCGATTCTCGGCATTCGCAAGGTCGTCATGGGCTCAAGCGAATCCTCGTATGGCTTTGCTTGGGCGCCGCAGCCCTTCGATCCCGATTATTTGCCGCTCGATGAGGAGCACCCTCAGCAGCCGCAGGAATGCTACGGTTTATCCAAGGTAGTGAATGAGCTGACCGCTGAGATGTTCGACCGCAGAAACGGGCTGCAGACGATCTCGATGCGCTTCTCCATGATAACGAAGCCTGACGATTACAAGCATCTTTCGGTCAATAAGCCGGAAGCGTTCAAAAATATTATGTGGAGCTATATCGATATACGCGATGCGGTCAGCGCATGTATCGCGGCGTTGCAAGTCGAGGACCGCGGGGCGCTCAGCTTGAATATTACGAGCAGCGATACGCTCAGCGACTGGGAAACGTTACGGCTGCTTGAGAAGTTTTATCCGGAGGTTGCGGATCTTCGCAGCTCCTTTGAAGGGCGGACCGCCATTGTGAGCAACCGATTGGCGCAGGACGTGCTTGGCTGGCGTCCCAAGCATTCTTGGGCGGATACCGTAGAACCAACTCAGCAGGTTTAGAAGCGATAGGAGGAGAAGGCGAGCAAGACTGCCTTTTCCTCTTTTTTTTGCGCATGTAGGAACAACGTGGTCGTCATCGTTATTTAGGATAGGCGGCACAGGCAAACCGAGCTAAAACGTAAGCGCTTACTTAAAGCAGGTGCAAGATCATGAGAATCTGCCTTTACAGGCTAAATTTTGACTGTAAAAGAAAATATCGCCTCATATTTGCCGCAAGCGCGATGCGTTAACATTAGTGGTAGCAAGAGGAAGAAAAAAGTAACGAGAGGTGAGTGTGGGTGGGAAGCATTACGTTCAGCCATGTCTACAAGCACTATAAAGGGGAGTCGCGTCCGGCGGTCAACGATTTCCACCTTTCGATTGAGGAAGGAGAGTTTCTGGTGCTTGTCGGTCCGTCCGGCTGCGGCAAATCGACGACACTAAGAATGCTCGCGGGCCTGGAGGAAATAACCGAAGGCGACTTGTACATTGATGAAAAGTTCGTGAATTACGTCTCGCCCAAGGATCGGGACATTGCAATGGTGTTTCAGAATTATGCCCTTTATCCCAATCTGACCGTATACGAGAATATCGCGCTCGGGCTTAAGCTCCGCAAAACAGCGAAGCATGAAATCGAGCTGCGGGTAAATCGCGTCGCCAAAATACTAGAGATCTCCCATTTGCTGGAACGCAAGCCGAGCCAGCTGTCAGGCGGGCAAAAGCAGCGCGTGGCGCTCGGCCGCGCCATTGCCAGGGAACCGCAGGTGTTCCTCATGGATGAGCCGCTGTCCAACCTCGATGCCAAGCTGCGCGCCCAAACCCGTGCAGAGATTATCAAGCTTCAAAGCGACCTGAAGCGGACGATGGTTTACGTGACGCATGACCAGGTGGAAGCGATGACGATGGGGACGCGGATTGTCGTCATGAAGGACGGCGTCATCCAGCAGGTTGCACCGCCGCGCCAGCTCTACGATGAGCCGGCAAACCTGTTTGTAGCCGGATTTATCGGCTCCCCGCAAATGAATTTCTTGGAAGGCAGTCTCGTGCGGGAGAACGGAAGCTATTATTTCCTGAACAAACGGTTAAAGCTGCTCGTTCCTGAACGCTACTATCGGCATTTCTCGGCAAAGCCGGGCTCGCTTCGCAATTGCGTGATGGGCGTACGCCCGGAGCATGTGCAGCTCAAGCGCGAGGAGCAGGAAAAGCAGGAAGATGAGTTCTCGCGCTGCTTGGTAGAAATGACGGAAGTAACGGGCGCAGACTCCTATGTATACGTCAAGGTTGGCGAGAAGACAGTGATCGGGAGAACGGAGCCCGAGACCGTGTATGAGAAGGAAGAAAAGCTGGTCATCGGCTTTAACATGAACAAGGTTCACTTTTTCGATGAGGAAACCGGAGTATCCTTGGCTGCTGGAGGAACGGAAGCATGAAGAGGATGAGGATGCTGAGCACCTTGCTTCGTTTGGTTTTGGCTCTGGCGCTCTTATTCGCAGGCTTGCGCTGGATAACGGCAGGCGAACCGGTCCTGCATGCTACCTCCGTCAGCACGGAGAAGCTGTTATCCTTCGAGAGCAAGCCGGAGGAGCTGCCTTACGCGAAGCTGATGCTGGAGCAACCGGATGCAGCAGAGGTCGATGAAGCCTTGAAACCGATTGCAATCGAGGCGGAGGAATATGCAGCGGCGGCGGACGAGACGGTTCTCCGCAAGGATGACGAGGAGCAGGGCGCTATCCGGTGGGAGAATGAGCAGGGCTGGATCGAATGGGCTTTCGATGCACCTAAGTCCGGCTGGTATGAGCTGCATTTCGATTACAAGCCGCTTGCGGGGGGGAATGCCTCTGTCGTACGCGGCGTCCAGATTGACGGGCAATATCCATTCGTCGAATCTGGACGCATCGAGCTGGAACGGCTATGGAAGGATTCGAAATTCCCTTATGACCGCAATGAAATCGGCCAGCAAATCAGGCCGCCCCAACAAGAGCTGGAAGGGTGGAGCATGAAGGCGGCAAGCGTACTATCCGCTTCGTCGGAGCCGCTGCTCTACCGCCTGGAGCAAGGCGAGCATCGCTTGCGGCTGGTTGGCGTGCGAGAGCCGGTTGCGCTGCGAGCGCTGACCTTCAAGCCGAAGGAAGCCATACCGGATTACGAAACCTACAAGCGCTTACATCCAACCGAAGAGACGCAAGCAGCGAGCAAAGAGCAAGCAGGCTGGTCCAGCGTTATTGAAGCGGAGCAGTTCAAGCAGAAGTCGAGCTTGGCCATCCAGACGGATTTCTGGTCGGAGCCATACATCTCGCCCGATCCAAAGGGGCGCATTACCTATAACGTGCTTGGCGGGCAAAGATGGCGGCTGCCGGGAGAATGGGTGGAATGGGAGCTGAATGTGCCAGGCGACGGCTGGTATGAATTGGACCTCAAAACGTTCCAAAACTACCGAAACGGCTTCGAAGCATACCGGACGATCTCGATCGACGGGAAAATACCTTTCCAAGAGCTGCTTCATTACGGCATTCCGACAGAAAAAGAATTCGTGATCGGAACGCTTGCGAGTGAGGAAGAGACGCCATTTCGCTTTTATCTCGAAAAGGGACCGCACACGCTTCGCATGACCGTCGATTCCTCGATGGTCCAGCCCGTTTATCTGGCTCTAAAGGAGACGCTGGGCCAGCTTGCCGCATTCGACCGCCATATCCGGCTGTTGACGGGCAATTACAGCAAATCGGGCTTTGATGCCAATACCGATTCGACGCGGACATGGGATATGCGCAGGCTCGAACCGGATGTCGAGCAGAAGATGGCAAGCATTGTGAACCAGCTCACCGATATCCGCAATTATATAAACGGACTGAACAAAAAAGATTCCGATTTGGCGGAAGCGATTAAGGGCTCCGTCGCCATCCTTGAGGAAATGCTCGAGGATGTCAACGAAATCCCGAACAAAATCAATGACTTCTCCACGATTCAGAATAATATCGGAACTTGGATGGCGACATTGACGCAGCAGCCGCTGCTGCTCGATTATATCGTCGTGCGTACGCCGGAAGCGGAGACGGGCCTTAAGACGGCAAGCACGCTGTCCCGCATTCCTTATTCGATTGCCGATTTCGGGCGCTCCTTCTATATGGATTACGATACGCGCAAGCATAACCGCAAGGAGGCGCTCACCATTTGGGTGCAGCGCGGCCGCGATTACGTGGAGCTGCTGCGCGAGATGGTCGATCAGGACTTCACGCCGCGGACAGGGATTGAAGTCAATATTAACCTGATGACGAATCCCAATATGCTCATACTCGGCAATGCGGCCGGGGATGTGCCTGATCTTGCGCTAGGCGTGGGCGAATCGACGCCAGCCGACTTTGCCATGAGGGATGCCGCGCAGGAGCTTTCCGGATTTCCTGGCTTCGAAGATGTTTTTGATCGGTTTATTCCTGGAGTAAGCCGCTCGCTAAGCTATGACGGAGGCATTTATGGACTGCCGGAGGTACAAAACTTCCAAATGCTTTTTTACCGGACTGATATTTTGGAGGGCCTGCATTTAAAGGCGCCGGATACATGGGAGGATGTATTCGACATCTTGCCGACGCTTCAGGAAAACGGAATGACCATGAACTATCCGAAAAGCGATTTCTCCACTCTGTATTTCCAGAACGGGGCAGAGGCTTATACGCCGGATGGGCTCAAGGGAACGCTATCCAGCGATGCCGGACAGCAGGCATTCAACCGCTGGACAGAGCTTTACCGAAAGTATAATCTGCCCATCGATATCCCGGCGTTTTTCCAGCATTTCCGCGACGGCGATATCCCGATCGGCATTTCGGACTTCAATACGTACGTACAGCTGCTCGTTGCAGCTCCGGAAATTACGGGACACTGGAAGATCGCGCCGCTTCCGGGCATGAAGCAAAGCGACGGCGAAGTGGCGCGTTGGTCGCCGCAGGGCATCTCCGCAGCGATGATGATGAAGAAAAGCGAGCGGAAGGACGATGCATGGGCCTTCCTCGAGTGGTGGACATCAGAGAACGTGCAGTCGCAGTATGCGAAGGACATCGAATCGTTCTATGGCATCGAGTTCCGATGGAACACGGCCAATACCGATGCGATGAAAGCTCTAACCTGGCCTAGCGAGGACTTGGCAGCGCTTCAGGAGCAGGCGAGGTGGGCGAAAAACATGCCTTACGTGCCCGGTTATTATTTCCTGACGCGCGAGATGGAATTTGCATGGAACCGAACCGTAATGGAGGGAATTCCCGCGCAGGAATCCCTGGAGCAGGCGCAGCTGTCGCTGCAGCGGGAGATGGACCGGAGACAGGGCAACTTCGGCATTAAGGCCGGCGATGATCTTCGTATCCCGCAAATTACGAAACCTTACGAATGGGAGGAACCGCAGAAATGAATACGCAGCTTGCTCCCAGCCTAGAGAGGCCGAAGCCAAAAGCGACGGCGATACGGGCGAAATGGAATCGGTTCTGGCGAGAGATGCGGCGCGATGCCTTTGTTTATCTGTTTCTTGCGCCGTTCCTCATTTGTTTCCTGCTCTTCATCGTCATTCCGGTCATTATGGCAGCGACGCTCGGCTTTACGTCTTATGACGGATTCGGCTCGCTGCGCTTTATCGGGGTAGCCAATTATATCAGCTTATTCACGCAGGATATCATTTTCCTGACGAAGGCCATTCCGAATACGTTTCTGTTCGCGCTGATCGTTGGGCCTGGCGGCTATATTCTGGCTTTTGTGTTCGCGTGGCTCATCCACCAGCTGCCGATCCGCATTCGCGATTACTACACGCTTGCCTTCTATGCCCCTTCGATGGCGGGAGGAGTTGCTTTGTCGGTCGTCTGGATCGCTGCCTTCAGCGGCGACCGCGTCGGTTATTTCAACAACTTCCTGCTCGGAATGGGCTGGATCGACAGCCCGGTAATCTGGCTGCAGGACCCGAAATATTTGCTCAACATTATGATCATTGTGTCGCTATGGGTAAGCTTCAGCGTCGGCTTTCTCGCCATGCTGGCCGGACTTCAGACGGTGAACCGCGAGCTGTACGAGGCGGGCCGAATCGATGGCATTTCCAGCAGGCTGCAGGAAGTGTTCTACATTACGATCCCGTCAATGAAGCCGCAGATGCTGTTCAGCGCCGTCATGTCGATCGTCGGCACGCTGAAGGCGGGCGGCATTTCCACCCAGCTTACGGGGATGGCGATTACGCCGTCTTACTCCGGGCATTTGATAATCAACCATATCGATGATTACGCTTTTATCCGTTTCGAGCTCGGTTATGCTTCCGCGGTCTCGGTTATGCTGCTTATCTTCAGCTATTTCGCCATGAGATTCGCTTACCGGCTGTTCGGATCAAAGGAGGAGCTGTAAACGATGCTTCGGAAATTTCGCAACATAACGCCGTTTCAAGTCATACTCGTGACCGTATTTACCGCGCTTGCCGCGTTCATGTCACTGCCGATCGTTTTCATTCTCAACCATGCGTTCAAGCCGCAAAATGAGCTGTTCCTGTTCCCGCCGCGGTTTCTCGTTCAGAATCCGACGATGCGCAATTTCGAATCGCTCATTCTCCATGCGTCGAACGCAACGGTTCCGTTCACGCGATATTTGTTCAACAGTCTTATCGTTGCGGGGTTAACGCTTGGCGCTGTCATTATCGTGAGCACGATGGCGGGGTACGTGCTAGCCAAATATCAGTTCCATTTCAAACAGCTGATTCTTGCGCTAATTACTCTATCCTTGATGTTCGCGCCGGAGACGGTCGGCATACCGCGGTATTTGATCATAAGCGGGCTAGGCATTAACAATACGTATTTCGGCCATATACTGCCCGCACTGGCTTCACCGATCGCGGTGTTCATGCTGGTCGGCTTTATATCCCAAATTCCGGGCGAGCTGCTGGAGGCAGCGAAGATCGATGGCGCAAGCCATTTCGGCATATTCGCAAAAATCGTATTGCCGTTGTCAACGCCAGCCATAGCGACGATCTCCATCTTCACTTTTCAAGGCGTGTGGGGCGACGTGGAAACTTCCACGCTGTTCATGCAGGAGGAAACGATGAGGACGCTGGCCTTCTATGTCAACAGCTTGCTAAGCGGGCTTCAGAACAGCGTATCCGGCCAAAACGTTGCAGCAGCCGCTGGACTGCTCATGTTCGTGCCCAATCTTATTATATTCCTGCTCTTCCAGCGAAGAGTGCTCGAGACGATGGTTCATTCCGGCATCAAGTAATTCCATTAAGCAAAGGAAGTCGTAACGATGAAGAGATTTCTACTATTCCTGCTTCTTGCGGCGACCTGCATGCTTGCCGCGCCGGAAGCGATTTACGCGGAGCTCCCTTACCGGACCTCCTACTATGACAGCAATCAAGCGGCTTGGCTGCGCATTCAGCCGGTATATGCGCCGGCGGAGACGAAGGGTCCGCGATTCTCTGAGCCGGTTGACCTGCAAGTAGGAGCGGATGACAAGGTTTATGTGGCGGACAAAGGAGCGAACAAGATCGCCGTGCTGAGTCCGGAAGGCGAGCTGCTGCTCTCCATCGGCGCAGAAGAGGGAGAAAGCATGCTTAGCGCGCCTGAAGGCCTATTCGTAACACCGGAAGGGCTTATCTACGTAGCGGACTCGGGGAACCAGCGCATAGCCGTATTCGGCGCAGACGGCAAGTTCGTTCGCGACTACAAGAAGCCTGCGTCGACGTTTCTGGAGCAGGAGCATTTCGTGCCTGTCAAGCTGGTCGTTGATCGCCGCGGCGTCATGTATATCAGCTTGAATTCCTCCTATCAGGGCTTATTGCGGATGAATGGCGAAGGCGAATTTATGGGCTACTTTGGCGCTAATAAGGCTCAGCAGACGGTGTTGAACTGGCTGAAGAAGCTCATTCTTAACAAAGAGCAGCTTGCCAAAGAGCTTGCCAGCCTTCCTCGGCCAATCTCGAATGTCGCGCTGGATTCGGACGGATTCATCTTCACGGCTACGGCGGCAGGCTTCGGGCAAGGCGCTATCCGTAAGCTGAATGCAGGAGGCGTTGACGCTTTTAAGAACAAAACGCTCGTAAATGGGCATGGCATCGTTGACGTTGCCAGCGATTCGAACGGTTTCTTGTACAACGTGGATATGGACTCAGGCCGCGTGAACATTTATGACCAGAATGCGGAAGCGCTGTTCGCTTTCGGTTTCATCGACAATGAAACGCAGCAATACGGCGTACTTGGCTATCCGACAAGCATTGGCGTAGATTCCAAGTTCGGCGTATGGATATCCGACAGCCGTACCGGAACCATCCATAAATTTGTTCGGACCGAGTTCGGAAGCGACGTGATGCAGGCACTCACGCTGTATTTGGCAGGAAAATACGAGCAAAGCGAGCCTTATTGGGACCGCGTCTACGCCCGCAATGATATGTACAATGGAGTCTTTCAAGGGCTTGGCAAAGTGTATCTGCATGAAAACAAGCATGAGGCTGCCTTGTCTTTCCTAAAGACGGCATTCGATACGAAAGGCTACTCTAAGGCTTTCTGGGAAATCCGGCTGGATTATTTGCAAAAGCATTTGATATGGCTGGCAGTGGCAATCGCTGCGGTTTTGCTCTTGTTGAAGTATGGCGTTAAGGCTATCCGCAAGCAGTTCAAGCGGCGTCCCTTGCCTGAAGCATGGCAGCGACCGCTTGCCGATATCCGGAACTTATGGTTCGTCATGCTCCATCCCTATCAAGGCTTCTACAAGCTGAAGGAAGCCAAGGTATCTGCTTGGATCATTGCCTTCATTCTAGCGGCCGTTATCGCCGTGAAGGTCGGAACGATTTATCTTACGGGCTTTCTCTTCCATCCCGTGGAGCTGTCGCAAATCAATATATGGGGAAGCCTTGGCTTGTTCGTGGTGCCTTGGCTGACCTGGATTATTGCCAATTATCTGGTTTGCAGCGTGAAGGACGGGGAAGGAAAATTCAGGGAGGTTATCCAAGGCAGCACGTATGCGCTCGCACCTTATCTGTTTTTCTCCATTCCGGCATTGGTGCTATCCAATTTGGTCACGCTTGACGAGCGGGTTATCGTGGATTCGCTGAATACGGTCATGTTTCTATGGATGGGCGTCATGCTGATCGTGATGACGCAGGTTATCCATAACTTCGATTTTTTGGAGACGCTCAAAAATATCGCGATTACTGTATTCACAATCGGCACGATATGGCTGTTTGCTTTCCTCGTGTTTGGCCTGTCTTACAATTTATACGATTTCTTCTATCAGCTTTACAAGGAGGTAACCTTCTATGGTTGAGCTCATCAAGCGCACTTCCCTTCGGGTAAAGCTTGCCGCAACGGTGTTTCTTTTGCTGCTTATCGTAACGGTTATCGTCCTTTTTCAGAGCAACGAGCTGTCGCCTGCCAAGGCGCTGGAGCTTGCTGGAATCGAGGAGCCTTCGGTCACGCTTTCTCCGCTCTACGAGGGGGAAGCCTGGAAGCCGGTGCCGGAAACGGACGGCTTCGCCGAAGCGCTGGAAAACGATGATTTCGCGCTTTATATCCATCCTGCCAGCACGCAGATTGCTTTGGTAGACAAACGGAGCGGCTACAGATGGAGCAGCAATCCTGCCGAGGAGCAGCTTAGCGGTGAAACGGTTAAGGGCGTATTGCTGGCCAATCTGAAATCGCCGTTCGTGCTGACCTACGTCAGGACGCAGGGGAAGGACCAGACGATTCGCGAGGTGCTTAACGCTGGCGATCCCAAGGTCCAAACGACGCTGGTCAGAAACGAAAACGGGCTGCAGGTCTCTTACCTGTTCACGGAAAAGCAGCTTGGCTTTACGATTCAATACGAGCTCACGCCGCAGGGGCTGAAAGCCCGGATTCCGAGCGAGGGCATTAAGGAAGAAGGAGAATATTCGGTCTTTACGGTTGACTTGCTCCCGTATTTCGGTGCAGCAACCACAGAGGAAGAGGGCTATATCTTCGTACCGGACGGCCCAGGCGGGCTGATTCGCTTCGATAGCGAACGTGCCGGGGTATCCAGAGGTTATATCCATCAAGTATACGGCCTTGAATTAACCAATTCCGGCAATTGGAGCCGTTCGGGGGAGAGACGGGAGAACATCGCGTATCCCGTGTTCGGCATGAAGCGGGGCAGCAACGCCTTTATGGCCGTGCTGACTAAGGGAGGCGATTCCGCGAACATCGCCGCGATGCCGCCCGGGCTTAAATCGGGGCTCTACAACGTGTACGCCAACCAGATCTACCGCGAGGAGTATTTGTACCGGATGAGCCGACTCGCTGCGCCGCTCAAAGCGGTGCAGAAGCAGCGCTTGCAAACGGACAGGGAAATCGAATATCGATTCCTGAACGACGAGGATGCCGATTATGTGGGCATGGCGTCAGCCTATCGCGACTATTTGACGGAGACAGGCAAGCTGAAGGAAAAGCTGGAGCCGGTGGAGCATACGCCGCTCTACCTGAAAATTATGGGAGGCAGCTATACCGAAGCTTTTAGCAAAATCAAGTATATGACGGCAACCACCTTCGCGCAGGCGGCCCGCATTGTCAATGGTCTTCGCGAGGAAGGTGTCGCAAATATGAAGGTCGTCTACTACGGCTGGCAAAACCAAGGCGAATACGATTTGTATGACCGTTTTCCGATCGAGGAATCGCTTGGGGGCGAAGCGGCAGCGAAGGATTTCTTAGCCGAGATGAAGGAAAAAGGCGTCGATGTGCTGTTCGAGGACGACTTCGTATGGATTGATTCGGAAAACTCGGATTTATCCGGCAAGACCAATGGCATCCGAGGCATTGATGAAACGGTGTTTATCGACGAAGGCTGGTTCATCAGCAAGCCGGCACGGACCGTTGCGATGGCTTACCAGACGATGGAGAAGCTGAAAAAAATCGGCGTATCCGGCATGCTGTTCAATTATTTGGGCGAAATGGTGTTCCACGATTACGACCCGTCAGGCATTGCCACCCGTGAGGATACCATTGCCGTGTATGAGGGTCTGCTCGCTTATGCGCAGAAAACGCTAGGCTCGGCAGGCGTATACCGCGGCAACGATTATACCGTCGGTCAAACCGACTATATTGCGGGACTTCCGTCGGAATCCAGCTACGATTTCATGGTAGACGAGACGGTACCCTTTTATCCGATCGCGCTGCATGGCTACGTATCGTATTCGTTCGGCGACGGGAATTTGCGAAACGATGTGGAGGCCGAGTTTTTGAAGGCAATCGAGTATGGCGCGATCCCTTCCTTCTTTCTGACCCATGAGGATTCCAGGACGCTGAAGTACACGTCCGCGAGCTTTCTGTTCAGCAGCAAATATGAGAAGTGGACGTCACGTATTCTGAAGGAATATGCGGATTTCGATTCCCTTGCGCCTGTCTTCTCACAGACGATCGTAGACCATGAGAAGCTGTCGGAGACTAGATTCGCAACGGTTTACGAGGACGGCACGCGCGTCGTTGTCGATTACGGTACGAACACATTCACGGTAGAGAAGGGGGCGGGCGCCTAATGCAAGCAAAAGCTAAAGGACGCGCTGCGCGCCTCTATCTCTGGAAGGGCTACGGCATGGGCCTGCTGTTCATGCTGCCTTGGATCATCGGGTTTGCCCTGTTCGTGCTGATCCCAATCAGTTGGTCCTTGTTCATGTCCTTCAACAAAGTCCAAGTGGCCGTCGGCGGCTTCAAATATGAATGGATTGGCATGCGCAATTACCGCGACGCTTTTCTCAAGGATAATGTTTTCCCGATAGAGCTGATTACGTATATCCAGGAAATGCTGCTGATGGTACCTATTATCGTTATATTCGCATTGCTGATCGCCTTGATGCTCAACCAGAAGTTTCCGGGCAGATTCATTTATCGGGCATTGTTTTTCTTGCCGGTCATATTCGCGACAGGGCAGGTGCTCTCCGAGCTGTTCCTACAAGGCGCTGGCGATATTCCGTTTCTCGAGCAGTACAATTTGCTGCCGCTGGTCGAGGAGTATGTCGGCAAGCAATTCGCGGAAACGGTCATGGCCGTTCTTGGCAAAGCGATACTTATTCTGTGGTATTCAGGCGTGCAAATTCTTATCTTTATCGCAGGTTTTCAAACGATATCGCCGACCATATACGAGGCTGTACGCATCGACGGCGCGTCGCCTTGGGACAGCTTTTGGAAAATAACGCTGCCGGCATGCGTACCGTTCATCAGCTTGAATGTGCTGTATACGATTATCGATCTGTTCACCTTCCCGCTTAATCCGGTTTTGAAGCACATCAAAGACAATATGTTTAAGGTCGATACCGGCTATGGTTACGCCAGTGCGCTCGCGTGGATTTATTTTGGCATTATTTTCGCGCTGATCGCCATCGTATTATGGCTATTCAGCCGGAGCCTCAAGACTAGGAGGGCGCATTCATGATTACCGCAATGAAATCGGAGCTGTCCAAGGTAAGCCGCAGCATAAGAGGCGTTCTTTGGAGCCGGAAGGCGCAAAAAACGAAAATGCTTGTGCTCGGCCGAAGCCTCTCCGACGGCTTGCTCGCAAAGCTTGTTATCTATTTGCTGCTGTCAATCGTTGCTTACCTGTATTTGCAGCCGATTCTGTACATGGTCAGCACGATGTTCAAAAATATGAGCGATCTGCTCGATCCGACCGTAAAGTGGATTCCGCGCGAAATCACTTGGGAGAACATCTCGAAAGCGCTCAAAGGGCTGCAATATCCGGAGGCGCTTCGCAATACGGCGTTAATCTCGGTTACTTGCTCGCTTGTGCAGGTCATCATTTGCGCTCTGACCGGCTATGCGCTGGCTAGGCTGGCGCTGCCGTTCAAGGGGCTTTTCACGGCCCTTATCATTTTGACCTTTTTGATTCCGCCGCAGGTCATTATCATTCCGCTATATGTCATTTTCAGCAAGCTCGGGCTATTGAATTCGCTATTTGTCTTTCTTATTCCAGCCTTATTCGGGCAGGGGTTGAAGGGGGCGCTATTCATTCTGATCTTCCGGCAGTTTTTCAAGGCGCAGCCGCCAAGCCTGGAGGAAGCAGCGAAGCTCGACGGGGCATCGACGGCAAGACTGTTTTTCGGAATTATGCTTCCGCTTGCGAGATCGGCTTGCCTCGTCGTTTTTCTCTTCTCGTTCATCTGGTACTGGAACATGTATTACGAGCCGTCCATGTTTCTGACCAAAGGCTTTACGCCGCTGTCGATTCGCCTCGACATGCTGGAGGAAGTGCTTAATCCTTCGCTTCTGGGCAATACGCGAACGATCGTGAATCCAATTACGGAAAGCACCAAAATGGCGGCCGCGTTTTTCATTATTCTTCCGCCGATTCTCGTATTTATGTTTCTGCAGCGCTGGTTTGTGAGTGGCATTGAGAGAACGGGCATTGTCGAGTAGGAGATGCGGGATGTTGAGGAGGTGATGCGGCGGCGATCAGTTCGAAGCGGCATGGAGACACGAGGGGAAGGCTCATGGAGCGGCGTTTGCTTGACAGAGAAGCAGTAAGCGCTTACGAAGGCAGAACACAAGGCGGAGCAGAGGCTTACGAGGCGAGTTTTGCTTTAAATACTCATTAGATGAGTATTTGTAACACAAAACGAGGTTCATGCTTACGTGGCAAGTTTTGCTTTAAATACTCATGCGATGAGTATTTGTAACACAAAACTTTTGGGAGGTTAAAAGAATGAAAAACAAACGCGGCTTTACTTGGATGTTGTGTATCGTACTTATGTTTTCGGTTATTCTTACAGCTTGCTCAGGCAATAATGGGGGCACCAACGCTCCGAGCAATACAGCTGAAGCGACCGATCCGCCGGCAACGACGGATAACCAGCCAGCGCCGGAAGAGAACAAAGAGCCGGTTACACTGAAGCTGATTTCCTGGTCGGATTCCTATACGGAGCTATACAAAAAGTTTAACGAAAAGTACCCTTGGATTACGATCGAGCAGGTGCCTGTTAACAGCCAGCCGATTATGGAAATTATCGCTTCGCTTGAAGCAGCGGGAACGCCTGCCGATTTAACGTGGATCGACAGCGACTTGATTACCTTCGACCAAGCAGGCCTTGTCGAGGATCTAACGCCTTATATTGACAAGGATCCGACTTTCCAAGACGTTCAGCTTCCCGAAGGCTTCTTCGATACGATGACGTACAACGATAAGAAGCTTGCGGTTCCTTTTGTAGACGTACCGATGTGGATTCTGGTCAACAAAGACCTTCTCGCCAAGCATGGCGTGGAAATGCCTGCCAACGATTGGACGTATGACGACTTCCGTGACGTTGCCAAAAAAATCACGGATCCCGAAGCGGGAGAGTACGGCTTGACCACGCAGCCTGAGTTCCAAATGCGCGTGCTGAGCACGAAAGCGATTGCGGACGGCCATGCGGCTAACATCCATTACATGAATGAGGATTTGACGCAAAGCTTGCTGAACACGCCTGACGTTATGAACGATGTAAGATGGCTGTCGGACTTTGTTTGGAAGGACGGCTCGATGCAAAGCAATGCGAAAGCTGCTGAAACAGGCGATGTAACAAGAGAATTCATTAACGGCAAGACTGGCTTCGCAATCGGCGGAGACTGGGTACTTCCTGGCCTTAAGAAGGATGCTAAATTCGAATGGGATGTACTGCCTTTCCCAAGAGGAAAAGTAAGCCAACCTGGGTACAGCATCTACGGACCGCTTTCCCTGCTTAGCGGTTCGAAGCATAAGGAAGAAGCTTTCCTATGGATCAGCTTCCAGTTCTCGAAGGAAGCACAGAAGTGGAAAATCGACCAAGGCGCGAACGCTTCGGTCATCGATCCGGAATTGACTGCTTATTACGATGAGACGCCAATGTGGGAAGGCAAAAACAAAGAAGCGGTAAAAATCGCCAAAGAAAACGCGAAGATTCAGCCTGGCGTTACGATCCCGGCTTGGTCCGAATACAACTGGAACAATATTTTGAACGAAATTATTTTTGATGGCGCCGACATTAACCGCCTTATTCCGGAAACGGAGAAATGGAATAAACGGACGCTTGAGGTCCGCGAGTCTTTGAAATAACAGATCGAAATACCTTAGACTTCTAGTCATAGTAGTCGATAGCAGTCATCCAAACACCTTAAGCGGGAGCTTTTATCGCTTAGGGTGTTTTTTTTGTTAAGACCTAATCGTCCGCATGATCGTTACTGCCGATTAGACGTACGATGTTCTTTTCGTTATGCTTAAGTGAAGGAAGTCGCATACCGGGAGGGAACAACCATTGAATGAGGCGATATTGGTCGTAGAGGACGAGCGTCGAATCGCTCGCCTGCTCCAGATTGAGCTCGAAAGCGAAGGCTATGAGGTGCGGCTGGCGGCTGATGGCGTAGAGGGCTGGGGCGAGTATAAGGCGGGGGGAATTGCGCTAATTCTATTAGACGTGATGCTTCCGGGGATTAGCGGGCTGGATTTGCTGCAGCGCATCCGAGCCGTAGACAGCGATACCCCAATTATTATGTTGACAGCGAATAGCACCGTTTCGGACAAGGTTACCGGTCTCGATCTCGGAGCTAATGATTATATGACAAAACCGTTCGAGATGGAGGAATTGCTCGCTCGAATTCGGGCATCATTCCGCATGGGATCGGTTCGTGCCAGCGAGGAGCAGCATGCAGGCGAGTGGTTGACCGCATCCGATTTGAGGCTTAATGAACGTACGCGCGAAGTAGAGCGTGCCGGTCAAGCGATCGCGTTAACGCAGCGCGAGTTCGACCTGCTCACTTATTTGCTGCGCAACAAAAGGCTGGTGCTCAGCCGGGACCAGCTGCTTGCGGAAGTATGGGGCTACGATTATGCGGGCAACACCAATGTCGTGGATGTCTACATCCGCTATGTCCGGAAAAAGGTGGACGAGGGCTTTGGTGCGGAACTCATCCATACGGTTCGCGGCATCGGTTATTGCATTAAGGATGCGACATGAAGCTGGGCAGCAAGATTCATCTCTACTCGTCGGTATTGTTTACGGTATTGCTGCTAATTGCCAATGCGACGGTATATACGGTTTTCTCGAACATGATGCTGGAGCGCGAGCTCGATAAGCTTGCTGCGGAAACGAAGCAGGCTGCCGCAGCATTGCGTCAGGCTGACCAGCCTGCTGCAACGACGGAGCTGCTCCGCGCTTATGTGCCGCTGGACGGCATGCTTCAATGGGTGCCTGAGGTCGAGAATGACAGCGGCATACTTGTAACCTCTGCCTCGGAGACGGACTTAAGCAGTCAAAAAACGGCTTATTATGCCGAGCAAACGAAGAAGCGATTGAAAATAGAAGGTAAAAGCTATAGCTTTGTGTCTATTCCAATCATTGGGGCAAACGGTGGCGTAGCCAATGTACAGGCGACAGAGAGCCTCGAGGAGCTCATGGAGCTGCTTCAAATATTGCGTCTCGTTCTGGTCAGCGTATCGGCAGCGGTGCTTGTCCCCGTGCTTATTTCCAGCGGGTTGCTCGGCAGGATTGTCATGCGCCCGATCTCGGCTATGACGCGGACGATGCGCCAAATTACCCGCAGCGGTCAATTTATGAGGTTGAAGCAGGAGGGCAGATCACGTGATGAATTAGTGGAGATGGGTGAAACCTTCAATGAAATGATCGGACTGCTGGAGGAGAGCTTCATGAGGCAGGAGCAATTCGTATCGAATGCTTCGCATGAGCTTAAGACGCCGTTAACCATTATCGAAAGCTATGCCAGTCTGCTTAAGCGAAGATTGCGCGACCGGCCGGAGCTGCTTGAGGAATCGATCGAGGCGATTCATTCGGAGGCCGTGCGGATGAAAGGGTTGACGGAACAGCTGCTGCTGCTTGCCATGCCGCGCAGCGAGTGGAAGATTGAACGGGAACCGCTTGATTTACTGCCATTCGCCGAGCAGGCAGCCGCATTTTTTCGCAGTGCGTACGGGCGTGAGATTCATGTGGTCTTGCAGGGGGATGACAGTGTGACGGTAATTACAGATCAAGATAAGCTGAAGCAGGTGCTCTTTATCTTGCTGGACAATGCGCGCAAATACAGCAATGACAGGATCGAGATCGAACTTGGGCGTACAGGCGAGGACAGCTATCTGCGCGTGAAGGATCAAGGCATCGGCATTCCGGCAGAGGAGCTGCCGAAAGTATTCGAACGTTTCTACCGGGTGGATAAATCCCGCAGCCGAGATCAGGAGTCAATAGGCGGTACGGGGCTCGGCCTATCGCTTGGGAAAGAGCTGGCAGATGCGATAGGGGCAGAGCTTGTACTGGAAAGTGTCCAAGGCAAAGGAACGACGGCGACGATTCGAATGACATAAAGGATGTCTGCGGTGCTGTCATTTAAACGACGAAAGCAATCGGAGCATCAGCCCGTTGTTCTCAGTAAATTGTAAGAAAAGGCGTTTATACTCGAACCAATGACGGAGAGGAACGATTGGAGGGATATGATGCATAATCCTAAATGGCGCATAAGTGTAGTTGCAGCAGTATTGGCAATTGGCGTTATCGTTGCGCTTACGACACTTGTCTTCCAGTCACGAGCTGACCGTTCCCATGGACTTACGCTGGCTGCGGCGGAAGAAGCGGTGCTCGGGCAATATGAGGGAGAAATCGTTGGCAGCAAGGAGCATGGCGATGGGTATGTTCTACAGCTCCAATCGACGCATGGCTTATATGAGCTGACGGTTGGGCCTGCGGGGATTACCGGCATTCGAAGCGTAGAGCGGTTCGGCTCTAACGATCCTGGAGCGACGCCAGGGACGGAAACGCCTTCGCCAACGGACAGCGGCGTGGTTAGCGATGAACCGTCCCAGAATCCCTCGGAATTACCGACTGATAAACCGGCGCCATCTCCCTCAGAGACGCAGATGCCGGAATCAACGCCAAAGCCTAGCGTACCGGAAACGACGGCAAATCCGACAACGAAGCCAACCATTCTTATTTCCGAAGAGCGGGCATCCGAGCTGGCGCTCAAGAAAATCCCCGGCAAGGTTAAGGATATCGATAAGGAAAATGAAGGCGGCAAATGGTATTATTTTGTTGAAATTGAAACGGTTGATGGCCGTGAAGCTGACGTTCAGCTAAATGCGGCATCTGGCGCGGTCGTGTCCGTCACATGGGATGATGAAAGTGACGATGATTAGGTTTATCATCAAATTCTAATGTTTCTGTAATGGTTCTCTTAGATTTCAGGTGTAAGTTATAGATATAGCAGCAAGGACACCTGGCATTCACAAACAAGAAAACCTTGAAGGAGATGTTGAAGATGAAGAATAAAAAAGGCTGGATTATCGGATTGGGACTTGTAGTGGCACTTGGAGGAACGAGTGCAGTAGTAGCCGCTGAGGCGGCTAGCACGTATATCAGCAAGGATAAAGCAAAGCAGATTGCCTTAAAGGCGGCACCTGGCAGCGTAACCGATATTGAGCTGGAGCATGGGCGTAACGCGGTATACTATGAGGTAGATATCGATCGCAAAGATACCTTTCAGGAGGTTGATGTTCATGTGGAGGCCGTTTCGGGCAAGGTGCTGAGCATCAGAAATGATGACGATGATCATACACCGCGTGTAACGGCTGCTCCGGCTGCTCATGCTGCCGCCAATACCGAAGCCACAAACGAAGCGACAGCTTCTAGCTCGACAGTCGAAACAAACGCAACAAGCGCAAGCACGGCGACGAAGCCGATTACGAAAGAGCAGGCTGGCAAGCTGGCTCAGCAGAAGGTGAAAGGTGACATCATCCGAGTGGAAACGGACTGGGACGACGGCGTTAAAAAGTACGAGGTCAAGCTGAAAACAGCTGCGGGCACAGCTGAAGTAGACATTGCTGCCGCAAGCGGGAAAGTGCTCGATATTGATTATGATGATGATCGTTATGACGACGATGATGACCACGACGACCAAGACGACCAAGATGATGAAGATTACGATGATGATGACCGTGACTAATCACGTAGATACCCTCTTTGACCGCTTAATCTGCGGTTTCGGAGGGTATTTCGCTGTTTAAGGCAATAAAACCAATGGCATGGCCCGCGACTATGGCTAAGCAAATATAACTATTCAAAAATAATGAAACACATACAACCTTCGCAGTGCTTCAAGATCTGCGTGCCATTCAGCTATGAAGGAACAGACAATCCAGCACCTAAACCGAATCTTTAATGGTTCGGTTTTTTTTTGGTGCGTTGCATATTAAATCATCCATTAAAGCTTCAATAGTGAATGTAATATTGTAAAAATATTGAACGGATCTGTCACTTTATTTTACAAAAAGAATGAAACCGCTCCTAATGTGATTTAAATCACACGTTATATACTTAATCTGGTTTACTATTGATAAAAATGCAATGGGGGTTGCTGCATATGAAGCTCAAGAAAAGCTCGTTAACGAATAAGTTCATGCTGGTTATGGCTGCTGCTTTAATCATAATCGTCAGCGTCATTATGGTCTTTGAATGGCAGTCCATACGAACGGAAGTAGAGAAAAGACTCTTGGATAAAGGGCGTGATCTTTCCTTGTCGCTCGCTCATACGCTTGAGCATGTGACGGAACAGGACTTGAACACGGGAGTCGTATTGCAGGACGGAACGAAATGGGCGGGGGACCAGCTGCGGAAGGATCTGTTCCAGGATGCGCTTACCGTTAACGAACAAAGCGAAGCAGCGGCCGAGAAGCGGGCCCAGGACGCTGATTATGCAGCAAAAAAAGTTATCCTGCATAACGGTGATTCGATCCCTTTGCTCGAATATGAGCTGAAATATGATAGTGCATATGATAAATATACCGATGACCGCTGGCAAGGCATCATCGACAGCTTTTTGAATGAGGAGAACGTGGTCTATGCCATGGCTGCCGCGTATTCGGAAAATCCTAAATGGGCTGGCTATATTTCCACGCATAACGGCATTTATAGTCCGGTGGGGGAGCAATCTGTCGACGCTTGGGGCGACAAAGGGTTCCTCAGCCAAAATTACCGAGCGAACCGCATATTTAATGATGAAACAGGTTACAATGCGGTCATGAATGTAAATACGGATGACGTATATTTGCAGAAGTATGATCGGATCATTGATGGGAAGACCGTTGAGACATGGGATGTGTCCTATCCGCTTATCATCGATGGAGAGCATTGGGGAGCCGTTCGAGTTGCTCTGTCCAAAGAGAAGGCAGAGGAGCGGATTGCTGCCGAAAGGATGAAGGTGCTGCTGCAATTCGGATCATTAATGGCGGTTGTTCTCGTTATTTTATTTTTCCTCTCGCAAATCATGTTAGGCAGAAAGCTTCGGGAAATCGTCAGGGCAGCCGTGAATCTGAATTCCAGCGAAGCGGATTTGACCTATCGCATCGCAAACAAAGGCACTGATGAAATTGGCGTACTGGCCCTTGAAATCAATCGGTTTATCGAGCATATGCAAAGCTTAATGCGGACGGTCAGAAGCAATGCGGCTTCCGTATCCGACTTTGCAATCACGCTCAGCGAAGGCTCCCATCAGAGCAAAGAGCTGTCCTTCCAGCTTGCCTCCTCCGTTGATGAAATGGCGGCTGGGGCAGAGAATCAAGCAGATGGGGCGGCGGAGGTCGCTCGCTCTATGGAGGAAATGGCGGCAAGCGTCGGCAGAATCGCCGCTTCTTCTTCGATTATGTCAGAGGCGGCAGGCGATATGCTTCATGCAGCCGAGGAAGGCAATGACAAGTCGGATCAAGCGGTTGCCCAGATGGAAAGACTTGGCGAAGCAACCTCTTCAGTAGCGCAAGTGATCGGCCAGCTTAATGAACAATCCGCGCAGATTCAAGAGATGGCCGGCACGATTGCGGCTATTGCAAGCCAGACGAATCTGCTCGCTCTGAACGCTGCAATTGAAGCAGCTCATGCGGGAGAATACGGAAGCGGATTTGCCGTCGTAGCAGGAGAAATTAGAAAACTGGCCGAGCAGGCGTCCGATAACGCGCGCCATATCGCAGAAACGATCAGTCATGTACTCGCTTCTACATCTGAAGCGGTAACGGCTGTACGTAACGGCGAACAGGAAATGGAGCAAGGAATGACCATCATACATGAATTAAAGCGGTCCTTCGATCTGATCTGGCAGGAATCTCGCCATGTATCGTCGCAAGTGCAGGATGTATCCGCATCTACGGAGGAAATGGCGGCCGGCAGCGAGCAAGTGAGCGCATCGGTTGAAACGATGGCGATGGTGGCCAAGGACACCTCTTCCCACGCCGCGCAATCGGCTGAGGGCACGAACCGCCAGCACGAGCTTGCCATCGAAACCGAGCTGCTGGCACAATCGGTAAGCAAGCTTGCCGAGGAGCTAAGGGAATCGATTGGCCGATTTAAGTTGGAATAAAGAGTTCGGGCTTAGTTCCTAGGAGCCCAAAGCATAATGGAAACGCCGATGATACAGATTGCTGCTCCCAGCCAATCGTACGCATCCGGCGTTTTTTTATCAACGAGCCACCCCCAAAGAACGGCCAATATAATAAAAACGCCGCCGTAGGCTGCATAAACCCGCCCGAAGGAAGGGAAGCCCTGCATGGTGGGGATGATGCCGTATGCCATAAGAATGAGGCTTCCGACAATGCCGAACCAAAGCGGCCTTGCTTCGCGCAGCCATAGCCACACCATATAACCACCGCCAATTTCGGCAAGCCCGGCGAGGATGAAGAGAAAGATCGTGATGAACAAGTGGGGTTTCTCCTTTTTGAATGAGTCAATGAATGGTCATGCGGTGAATGATACTCGTTTTATATGCAGAATAACTATATCATACTATTCTTCAGTGATTTGTTGTGTATTCATAGAGTTAGTTATAGACAAATGACTCAGATTCCCTGTATGATCTTTAGGACAAATAAATAAAATGATAGAAATATGGTGTTCTTGCTTCAATTATGAAGTGATAGAACTTAATAGGGAAGTACGGTGCAATCCCGTCGCGGTCCCGCCACTGTAAATGATGAGTTTCTTGTCTACATGCCACTGGATGCACAATGATCTGGGAAGGCGACTAGAAATGATGAATCATAAGCCAGGAGACCTGCCAATTTCTTCGTTTCTAGTTCCTCGGGTAGTGGGAAACGGAAACAGACGATAAAGAGATTTATACGTTGTTCTGACGTATGAATAGCTTTTTTATTGTGTGTTCACATGCTTGTAAGCATGTTTATTGAAAGCCGCCCTCACAAGGGCGGCTTTTATTTGTTGGAACATAGTATAAGGAAGAGAGAGGGTTAATAATGACAATGCAAGAAGTTTCTCGAAAGTGGTTAGCTTTGGTCTTAAGCTTAACCGTGTTTGTTTCGGCAGCCAGTTCCGCTTTTCTGCCATCCCAGGCAGCAGCCGCATCGGACGCGAATCCCAAATTAGGTCCGCTCACGATTTATCATGAACTCCCCGCACCGGGGCAGTTTATTAATGCGACTGCTTACGGCGGCATGAACGATCTTAACCTAACGTGGGATAATGACAATACAGGATCTGCCATTTCACTTGGTGGTTTTGGCGGAAGTATTATTTTTAAAACAGATGCTCCCGTTCTTAACAGCAGTGGCCATCCGTATGGGGTGGATTTCACCGTATATGCAAATGCTTCGAGCTCTTACCAGGAGCCTGGCGGCGTGGCAGTTGCTCAGGATGACGGTACCGGAAAACCAGGTAAATGGTACAATATCGCAGGCTCTGATCATTATGAAGACTCTACGATATGGGATTATGAGGTAACGTATACGAATCCCGATCCAGCATTTACAGTTCCGAATGGTATGAGCGTACCTTGGGCAGATAATTATGGTGGAACCGGATTTATAAAAGTAAACTCTTTCAATAAGCATGCTTATTATCCTATCCCAGCGAACTATCCATTATCGATAACGCCATTCAATAACTTGTCCCATACGTATTCGGGTGTCAAAATTACTAAACAAACGCCTACATTCGGTTATGTGGACACACATACTAACGGCGCAGCTCCATTTAACGTAGCTGGAAATCCATATGTTGCAGCTGCCGCCAAGGGTGAGGGTATAGATATTAGTTGGGCTGTCGATGAGAACGGCTTGCCAGCTAATCTAGATCAAGTAGATTTCATTAAGGTATATACAGCTGTCCAAATCGATGGCGGTTCATTAGGTGAGGTAAGCACTGAAGTTTCTTCATTAAAGACCCATCAATCGGATATCACGGTTGGACAAACGCCAAGTTTGAGCTCCATAACGTTAACCGGTGTTAATAGCGGATCTGGTTCTCAAACGGTAACGGTACAGGACAGTGTCTACGTTTATAAAGATATCGTTGTAGATGCAGAATCAATTAAGATAACAGCGAATGCTGATCAAGCAATCGATCAGATTTTTGTGAATGACACTAGAGGAGTAACAAACGCCCCAGTGAATAAAGTGCTCACGCTTAATGCGAAGGAGCCTCGTCTTGTTAGGATCATTGCCCAATCAGGAACCAATGAGCCGAAAATTTACTACTTATCTATTCGCAAGAGCACTGAAAAAGTAGATGCAGCAATAGAGAAAACGACAGGCTTTGTTAAGAGCAAAGGTGTTGCATCGGAGTGGCAGGCTGTCGGAATGGCTCAAGCCAACAAAAAGGTGCCGGCAGCTTACTATAATCAACTAGTAAACGAATTGAAAAACGCAAATGGTACATTTACCAAAGTGACTGATTATGCCCGTTATGCGATTGCGATTACTGCACTCGGTTACGATGCAACAAGCTTTGAAGGCTATCATTTCATCGAAAAAATATACAATAATGCAAGAATGACGAATCAAGGTGTGAATGGTCCTTTATACAGCCTCATTGCACTTGATTCCCATGCGTATCAGGTTCCTGATGATGCACAATGGACGCGCGCGAAGCTGCTCGACAACATCCTTCAATCGCAACAGCCGGATGGAGGCTTCTCGTTAAGCACAACAAGCGATGCTGATTTGACAGCAATGACATTGATTGCATTGGCGCCTTATAAGGATCAGGCCGCTGTGAAAACGGCAGGCGAGAAAGCGGTAGCGTGGTTATCCCTTAACCAACAGCCGCATGGCGGATTTGGCGGCGAAAGCAGCGAAAGTGTATCGCAAGCTATTATTGGGCTTTCATCTTTCGGGATTGATCCGGCAAGCATGGCTTTTACAAAAAACGGAACGAATCTTCTCGATAAGCTATTAAGCTTTGCTCAGGCTGATGGCGGATTTGCCCATGTACTTCCTGGAACGAGCAATGGACTTGCAACCGAGCAGGCTCTGCAAGCACTCGAGGCTTATCGTTTGTTCATAGATGACCAGAAGCTCTATCACTTTGCTGGTAAAACGATGCCAGGTGTTCTCTTTCCATCTGATATTACAATCAATATCGAAGGACCACAGGCATTAATAGCTGAAGGTCAGACAAAAGGCACGCTTGCTTTGGAGGCGTTAGAGCTTTTTGCAGCCGACAATCAGATTGCCTTGCAAGTTGTAGATTCCGCGTACGGTAAATACCTGAAAGCGGTTGAAGATATCAGTGAAGCCAAGTACGGGGGCTACGATGGATGGCAATATGCTGTTAAACGCAGCGGCGAATGGATTTATCCTTCTGTAGGCATTGCAAGCTTTGAGCTGCAGCCTGCCGACCACCTACTTGTCTATTACGGTGATTTCAATACCCAGTATGTAAGTGCGGTTGTTGTTAGTCCTTTACAACCAAGAGTAGGACAAGATTTCACCGTTCAAGTCCATAAGGAAACAATGGATTGGAATGCTAATCAAGTTATCAAGTCCCCAGTCGCAGGGGCACAGGTTGCTTTTGGCAGTAAAATCGCCACAACTAACGCGAGCGGAGAGGCTGTCTTCTACGGAGGGCTTACGACAGCAGGCTCTCAGAGCGGCGTAGTCACGAAATATGTGGCTGACGGTGCGCCTAGCATTGTTCGGCAGAAGTTTGATGTAACGATAGCTCCAGCAGATCCGGATGCTGTCGATACGTTTGTTACGCTGAAAGTAGTAGGCGACGACGAGAAAGGAACCATCTTGCCATCCAGATCCTTAAAAGGGTTTGAGGGTGATACGGCGTTTAGCGTCCTGAAACGCGTACTAGGCGAAACGGTTATATCAAGCGGAACGGGAGCTTCAACGTATGTCACCTCCATTGATGGGCTCGCCGCATTTGACCGCGGGGATAAGAGCGGCTGGCTTGTAGCGGTAAATGGCGCTTATTTAAATGTGAGCGCTGGCGATTACACGCTGCAGCCTAATGATGTCGTAACATGGATTTATACACTGGATTACGAACAAGAGATAGGGATCGATACAGGTGTAACCGACGTTTCCCTTGCAATTGAGGGGCCTCAAGGAATGGTTGGCGAGGGCAGCGTTCAAGGCGTGACTGCGCTTGATGCCTTGCAGCGATTCACAGCGACGGAAGGGAAGCAGCTTGACGTAGCAAGCTTCTCCTTTGGCCTTATGGTCAACTCCGTTGATCATATTGCATCGGGAATTTACGGTGGATATGACGGTTGGCTCTATGCAATAAACCGAGACGGTCAATGGATTTATCCATCGGTAGGCATTGCAGAATTTGAGCTTGAGCATGCAGATCATGTTTTGGTTTATTATGGAGATTCAGATACGCAGCTGGTAAGCGAGGCTGTCGTTAACCCGGAAACTCCTAAAGCAGGACAGGATTTCTCGATACTGGTAACCAAAGAAACATGGGATTGGACAAATAACAAAGCCATTACTACGCCGGCAGCTGGAGCGAAAATTGCTTTCGGCAGCAAAACGGCCATTACCAATTCAAGCGGAGAGGCTGTCTTCTACGGAGGGCTTTCAACAGAAGGAACGAAAAGCGGCATTATTACGCAATATAATACGGACGGAGCTCCTGGCGTCGTCCGTCAAACGATTGAGGTAACGGTGCTTCCTGCTCCGATTGCTCCAATCCAATATGTAACGTTAAGCGTGAAAGGCGATAGCCAGAAAGGGACTATCGTTCCTTCGAAATCGATACAGCTACAAGCTGGAGATACGCCATATTCGGTTCTTAAACGCGAATTAGGCGCAGCAGCGATAGCTAGCGGTACGGGAAGCACGGTATATGTTGAAGAAATCGACGGACTCGCTCAATTTGACCGTGGACCATTAAGCGGATGGATGTACAGCGTGAATGGTGTATTTCCGAACTACAGCGCTGGTATTTATACGCTGCAACCAAACGATATTGTCGCATGGAGGTACACGACTGACGGTGGCAAGGATCTTTTAAATGATTCAGCTCCTGTAGGAACGCCAGGGACAACGCTTCCTGTGGTGTCCGGTGCGATATCGCAAACCATTATAAAAGAACTCGATAAAATAGCGGTGCCTGCAAACAATATGAACCCGATTGGAAAAACGGGTCAGGCAACAACAACGATTAATGCGGATACACCGATGACGGAAGCAGAGCTTGCTGAGCTCATTAAACGATTGAATAAGTCAGTAGTCAAGCTTAGTCAAATCGGAGAACCAAATAGCGAAACAATCATTCAGGACTCAGATTCTAAAGTGAAGTTGGTATTGCCTGCAGGATCATTAAAAAATCAAAGCACGATAAAAGTGGAAGAATTATCTATCAAACGCAATGAGCTCGTTTCTGCTGTATTCGAATTTACGAATGATGGATCCGAGTTCCAGAGCCCGATTTACATTCAATTCAAAATACCGGTTCAAACGAAAAACACAAATGATTTGACTATCGTTTGGTTAAACGAGAAAACGGGACAATGGATTCCGATACCAGCAGTGCTTAATCTGAAAGATGGCACGATAACGGGAAAAACAACGCATTTCACGAAATATGCCGTAGTGGATCGCAGCAAGATCGCGACGAACAGTATGGATGTTACGAATGAAATACAAAATGCTTCAAAACTTCTATTGAGCAGCAACAGCTTCTCCGAATGGGAGGCGGTCGCCTTGCTTCGTTCAAATCGCAAGCTTCCGGCTAGTTATCTGGTTCAGCTGGAAAACCAATTAAAACAAGCAAAGGGCCAATTCCGCAAAGTAACAGATGCAGAACGTATTGCGATTGCCCTGCGTGCGGCTGGAGAAGATGCAACAACATTTGCTGGCTATAATTTAATTGAAAGCATTTATAACCATGCAAACATGACGAGCCAAGGCACGAATGGACCCATTTTCGCTTTGATCGCATTGGACAGTGGGAAATATGAGGTACCAGCAAATGCCCTATGGACGCGTACGAAGCTTGTAGACTGGCTGCTTAGCCAACAGAATGCAAGCGGCGCATTCCCGCTCGCACAAAAAGGCGAAGATAACATCGATATGACGGCAATGGCGATAACTGCGCTTGCGCCTTACCAAGCACAAGCTAACGTGAAGGCTGCAATTGAAAAATCCGTTAAATGGTTATCTTCCCAGCAACAGGTAAACGGTGGATTTAAATCTTACGGTGACGAAAGCAGCGAGAGCGTAGCTCAAGTTATTATTGCATTGACTACTGTTGGCACTAGCCCGTTAGATGTGGACTTCTCTAAAAAGAACGGCGATTTGATGACGAGCCTGCTTAGCTTCCTGCAGGAAGACGGCGGATTTGCCCATGCTCTGGGTCAATCAACGGACGAGATGGCAACTGAGCAAGCATTGCTTGCATTGGTTGCATACGATAGATTCAACAAGCTTCAACCTTCGTTGTATGATATGGCTACCGATACCTTGTTATCCAGCGAGCAGCAGTTTGTCGATAACCAGCTCATTTCGGCATGGGCTTATGATGCGGTATACCGTGTATTCGATGCTAAAGTTATGGTTGGCGTCAGTGGCTCAGAGCTGCGCTTCGATCCTAAGAAGCAGATGACAAGAGCAGAATTCGCGACCTTGCTCATTAATCTACTGGAGGAAAAACCTGCGAATAATGCTGCAAAAGTGTTTAACGATGTACAACCAGGCGCTTGGTATTACGGTTCGATTATGCGTGCGAAAGAGCTGGGAATCATTCAAGGAATTACAGCGGACACGTTTAAACCGAACCAAGCAGTCACTAGGCAGGAAATGGCAATTATGATTGCCAAAGCCTTCGAGCTGAAAGGAAATACAGAACCACTTCCTTTCAAGGATGCTGCAAGCATTCATGAAGGTGCACAAGCCTATGTAAATGCCGTATTCACGAATGGGTTAATGCAAGGCTCTAATGGCAGCTTTAATCCTAAATCAGCGGTTACGAGGGAAATGGCAGCTGTTGTTGCAGATAAGCTTATTCAAAAAGATGCTGCGTAGTTAAACGTTAATATGATAGGTCTTTAATGGAAGGACCAAACAATTTATTTACGAACGGTTCTATAATGCTTGGAAAATGATGAAATGGCTGAACAGGAGAAACATCTGTTCAGCCATTTTTGCTTGGTTAAGCTAAATGTTATTGCCTGGGAAATTAGAACTATTTTCTACATGACGAACGAATACAATGAAAATGTTCTTTATTAAGAATATCGATAATGGTATATTTAATAGATTGGAGTAGTCCCCCATTTTCCGCGAATGAACTTTTTAACTGAAACGAGGTGGTTGGATTTGAACATCATCAAAATATTGCTGACCTTGCTGCTTGGCATTCCGTTGTCGCTGCTGCCTTCTGCACCGATCACGGCAAACGCTGAGCAGGCCGTGCCCGTATCGCAAGCCTATTATTTAATTGAGCTTTCCAAGTTCGGCATATACAATGACGGCACGCATCCGGTAGAAACGACGAAAGGGATTAACAAAGCGCTGCAATGGGCGGCTCAGAATGGGAAAACCACAACGTCCCTTCCCCCTGGAACCTATTTGATCGATAAAGCGAGCCGAATCAATATGGTCAGCCATATGGTCTTTGAGCTTCCAATGGATGCGGTGCTGCAGAAGGAAACGAACGCCAAAGAAAGCTATACGCTTATGTATTTGGGTTATGGCATTGATCATGTGACGCTGAGCGGCGGCACTTACGCCGGAGATAGAGAGACGCATGACTATTCCAAAAAAGAACATAGCTACACGCCAGGCACGCATGAAGGCGGATATGGCATACTGACCGAAGGCGCCAAAAACGTAACGATAGACGGCGTCAAAGCGATTAACTTCACGGGAGACGGGCTCATACTCGGCGGAAAAAATACGCTTGCCCAGGACTTGTACGAAGGGCATTTCATATTCGGCGATATTGACGATAAAGGAAAAAACGTATCCAATGCGAAGAAGATCCGCACGAAAAAGCCGTTGACGTTCGCTAACGCTATATTTAAAACGGAAACCATGTTCGAGCTCAGCAATGCAATAAAGCTGCCTCAACATTTCGATATTATTTTTTATAAATCCAATGGCGCATTTATTAAGAAGCAGAAAAAGGTCAAAATAAGAGATTTGATTCAAATTCCCGCAGGAGCAACGCAATTCCACCTTGTGTTCGAGCAAGCGGGCAAGAAAAACGCCTATGTGGAGTTCTGGAATCGGTCTGTGAGCAAGGATGTCGTAGTGAAAAACTCAGAGTTCGCTTATAACCGCAGACAAGGGATTACGGTCGGCGGAGCGGACCGCGTACTTATAGAGAACAATAAGCTTCACCATATCAAAGGCACGCTGCCCCAGTCAGGCATTGATCTCGAAGGGGGCTTCGGAGAAAATGGAAACCGCAACAGCAACGTAACGATTCGAAACAATCATTTTTACGATAATGCCTCTTACGACCTCATCTTATATGATGGCAGAGACGCAATTGTAGAAGGGAACCATTTTGCATCCAAAGGAGTCATTGGCCTCGCCATTTCCGAGCCGTTCACGGGTGCGACGATTAAAGACAATCATTTCGACGGAACACGCATTGTCGCAGCGCATGACGCAGCCTTTATTGGCAACAAAATGAACGATTCCTATACGACGATTAACGGACCGAATGTTACAGTTGACGGTATGACGTTTACCGATTCGATGTTTAGCATCAGCGCTAGCAAAGCGTTCGGAGTAAGCGTGACGAACGTGACGATTAACAATAATGAGAAAAGCGATTCGGGGCTCTCGATCTGGGGCAAGCCCATTCGCCTAAAAAACGTAACGATAAACGGCAAAGGCAAGCTGCGCGTCGTTTCTGGAGGAGCAACCGAAGGGTCGGTTTTCGATAACCTGAAGGTAATCGGCTTCAACACGGACTATGGATTATCGCTGCCGCCAGCCACCTATAACCATTGCGTATTCGAAGGTGCAGCCAGCAGCGGGAAGTTCGGCTCGATTAATCTGACCCAAGCCGGCAAATACGTATTTAACGGCTGCAGCTTCCAATCCCCGGAAACGCTGAATACGATGGTCCATGTGGAGCATCCCAAGCTTGATGTGACGGTCAAGAATTCGAAATTCGAGCTGCTTGGCAACTCGCAGGCTATCAGCATCCAGTCAGCCAAAAATGTACTGCTGGAGAACAATACGATTGTTGCGGAGAAGCTAACCTCGAATAAAATGGAAATGATCCGTATCAACGATTATTGGAAGCGTACGGAGAAGCATGATGTTCTCAAAGCAGTCATAAGAGGGAATACGATAAAAACGAACGTGGCCGCCATTGGCATTGCCACATTATATGCGGGAACGGGCGCACCAGCTTATTTGATCGAGAACAACACGTTATACACGGCCAAGCTGCTGCAGAAAAAAAACGATACGCTAAAAAATAATAGTTTGAAGCCGTAAAGCGGCTCCCATGAAAGCCTCGTCGATTTATCGCCGGGGCTTTTTTGTGCTTTTCAGATAGAGCGAAAAAGAGAGGATGGAAAAATAGTCTATTTTTTAAACAGTTTGCCCTAGTTTTTAAATGGTTTGTTTCATAGATTTACATATAATTGGTATGGTATCGCTTACATCGCAAGGAAGGAGGCAATAGCGGGCTTGAAAGAACCAACCGAATTTGAAACGTGAACGCACAATCAGATTTCCAGGGAGGTACATTTCGAAATGCAAAACACAGGTAAAAGGAATGGGAAGCGTCTCTTCTCCAAGCTTCTCAGCTGTATGCTGGTTATGTCACTGCTAATGCCGCTTCACCTTGCATCCGTTCAAGCTGCGGATACGGCGCTTGTATCCGATGATTTCAGCAGCTACACGAATGAGAACTTCGCGATAGGCGTTGGCAACAATTGGACGAAGGAAGGAACGGCTCCCACCATACAGTTCCAAACGGATACGGTGACGGGCTCCACATATGCGGCTATTCATCATGCAACGACCGGTTCATCTTATTTCGGACAGCGATTTGCCGCCCAGGACGGCGGAACTGTCATTGAATTCGATGTCAGAATGCCATCGAACAATGGCGGAACCTTATGGGTGATGGATGGCAAGGTCAATGCGACCAACGCGGCAGCGCTTCGCTATCAGCTGGATGCCGGTATCATTAAGCGCCATAACGCCGCAGCCCAGAATCAAATTCAATATGATTCGAGCCATTGGTACCGGTTCAAAATGGTGTTTAATGCGCCGCAAAAAAAATATTCGGTGTCCATTACCGATTTGACGACGGATTCGACGGCCGTTTGGCCGGATGCGTTCTACAGCGCGCGCGAGCGAATCAGCAGCTTCGGATTTTTTGTCAATGCGGGCGGGGCCTTTCATTTAGCGAACGTAAAGGTCACGGCGCTTGATTTGGCTTTGAATAGCCTGAACATCCAAGCTGGCGATGACGCTCCGAGCCTTCAACCGCCATTCGACCCGAAGGTGAGCAGCTATACGCTTGAGGTTCCTTATAGCGTGCCTGGGGTGACGGTAAATCCGGCAGCAAGCAACCCGAGCGGCGTATCGCTCCAAGTGGACGCAGCGAGCTTGGAAAGCGGGGCTTCGCAGACAGTTGCTTTAACCGGCAGCTCCACGAGCTTTAACGTAAACGTAACCTCCAATGCGTATAGCGATATAACGAAAACGTACAAGGTAACGGTAAACAAGCTGGATAAGTCACCGAACGTAAATTATCCGGTTGCGGAGGGACGGGATGGCAAGGTACTGATCGGGTGGGAGGAGCCTGCGGATCCAGCCTATCTCGAAGCGCGCATCTATCGCAAAAATAATGACGATTCGTTCGTATTGGTTGACTCCGTGGAGAAGGGGCGGTATATCTCGGCTATTAGCGGTTTAACCAATGATACGCCATACACCTTTGTCATTAAAGGCGCGTTTGCCTATGAGGGCGAAGAAATAACCGAGTCCAGCGGGGAGACGGTTACCGCGGTGCCAATCAAGCATGCTGCGCGGCAAATGGAGAGCTTGAACCGCGGCTTAGTGGCTGTTCAGCAGGCCGACCATGTTTATGTAGGCTGGAGGCTGCTTGGCACGGATCCGTCTTCGATCAGCTTTAACGTTTACCGTGACGGCAGCAAAGTGAATGCCAGTCCGATTGCGGGGAGCACGAATTTCCAAGATGCGGGCGGAAGCTCAGCATCCACCTATTTCGTGCGGGCAGTCGTGGACGGCACCGAGCAGCGCCAATCGGAAACCGTTGACGTATGGGATACGAACTCGTTGGATGTGCCTATCCTGAAGCCTGCGGATGGTGTGACACCGAAAGGGGAGGCGTATTCATACCGTGCGAATGATGCGTCCATCGCGGATTTGGACGGAGACGGCGAATATGAAATCGTATTGAAATGGGAGCCAACCAACTCCAAAGACAATTCCCAAAGCGGCTACACGGGCAACTTTTACGTGGACGCCTATGAATTGGACGGCACGCAGCTATGGCGTATCGATCTGGGCAAAAACATTCGTGCAGGCGCCCATTACCTCGACGTGATGGTTTATGATCTGGATGGTGACGGCAAGGCGGAGGTAACCTTCCGAACCGCGGATGGAACGATTGACGGAGAAGGTCAAGTGATTGGCGATGCCAATGCGGATTTCCGCAATGATGGCGGATATATACTGACAGGACCTGAATACCATACCGTCTTCGAAGGAGCCACGGGCAAAGCGCTGGCTACGGAAGCCTACGAGCCTGAACGAGGCAATGTCGCGGATTGGGGAGATGCCTATGGCAACCGCGTTGACCGTTTCCTGGCCGCCATTGCGTATTTGGACGGAGAACGCCCGAGCGTTATTATGCAGCGCGGCTATTATACCCGAATGGTGCTGGTAGCTTATAACTACAGAGACGGCAAGCTGACCAAGCTGTGGACGTTCGATTCGAAAACGCCGGGCAATGAAAGCTATGCTGGTCAAGGCAATCACCAGCTTAGCGTCGCCGATGTGGACGCAGACGGCAAAGACGAGATCATTACGGGAGCAACGGCCATCGACGATGATGGGAAAGGGCTGTGGAATTCCCGGCTCGGTCATGGCGACGCCATGCATCTAGGCGATTTGGATCCGACTCGATTAGGTCTTGAGCTCTTTGCCGTGCAAGAGGATACTTCAGTCAAATACTCGGCTGACGTCAAGGATGCTAGGACGGGCAGAGTGCTGTGGGGACAGCTGCAAACAGGAATAGATACGGGCAGGGGACTGTCGGCGGATGTCGATCCGCGTTATGCAGGCGCGGAAGCATGGGCTATCGACGGTGCATGGAACAGCACAACCGGAGGCTTATTCACCGCGCAAGGGGAGAAAATAGGCAATCAAATTCCGAGCTCCAACTTCGCGATTTGGTGGGATGGCGATCTTAACCGCGAACTGCTGGATCATGAATGGCAGGGCGACACGCTGCGGGTAGGCATTCCGAAGATCGACAAGTGGGATTACGAGAACAATGCCCTCGTCCCTCTGGAGAGGTTCGCCGGAACCTATTCGAATAATGATACAAAGGGCAACCCGGTGCTTCAAGCCGACCTGCTTGGCGACTGGCGGGAAGAGGTCATCGTGCGCACGGAGGACAGCAGCGCGCTGCGAATCTATACGACGACACATGTGACCGAGCACCGCATTCCTACCTTGATGCATGATCCTGTCTACCGTACGGGTATCGCTTGGCAGAATACAGGCTATAACCAGCCGCCGCATACGGGCTTTTTCTTAGGCTCGGAGATGGAAGAGCCGTCTCAGCCGAATATTCGAACGAATACCATTAAGGCTGCGGGTCTGAGCATCTCCGCCCCATCCAGCGAATGGACTGCCGGGCAGCAAGTTCAGCTTTCTCCCGTATTTACCCCTGCTGCTGCAACGGATCAGTCAGTAGCTTGGTCCGTATACAACGAAGACGGCTCGGCAACGACACTCGCAACGATCTCGGAGAGCGGGCTTCTGATTGCGGCTGCACCGGGTAAGGTGAAAGTCAGTGTGCAGGCAAAGGATGGCTCTGGCGTTGCTGGAGAATGGACATACACGATCAAAAATGCGGCAACGGAATCGCCAAGCGGCGGTTCTACCGGGCAGCCGACGACAAATGCAGGCACCGGGTACGTGAAGCTCTCGGTATCTGCGGATAACAACGGGAAAGCCTTCGCTGACTTCAAAGCCTCCGATATCGCTAAGGCTGTGGACACGGCTGCAGGAAAGTCGCTCTTGCTGGAGGTTGTGCCTAACCAAGCAGCGACGACAGTTACAGCCAGCATTCCTGTACAGTCGTTAAAGGACAGCATCGCCAAGGCGATTGATCAGTTCGAGGTGCGGCTGGGGCTTGCCAAAATAACGATCAACAAGAAGCTGTTCGAATCACTCGTGACGAACGAATCGGCAAAGCTCGAGCTGTCGGTTCGCATCATTGAAGCAGCTGCACAACCTGAGGAAGCCAATAGCACGGCAGCCGCGCAGCCGGTGTATGATCTGAATCTACTTGTGGACGGCAAGAAGATCAATGATTTCGGCGGCAGCGTAAAGGTGGAGCTGGACTATGCGCTTGCAGCCGGCGAGAATCCGAATTCCGTCGTGGTGTACCATATCGATGAGCAAGGCAAACTCCACCTCGTTAAAAACGGAACATACGTGAAGGCTTCCGGCAAGGTTATTTTTGCTCCGAGCCATTTCAGCCAATATACGGTTTCAAACGCGAAAGCAGACTTTTCGGATATCGCTCATGTAAGCTGGGCGAAGGACAGTATCGAATCGCTTGCTGCTAGAGGTATTATTAATGGAGTAGGGAATGAAATCTTTAAGCCCGGACAACATGTGACGAGAGCGGAATTCGTGAAAATGCTTATGCATGCATTCGACCTTGCAGACGCCAAGGTAACGAGCACGCTCAGCGATTTGCAGCAGGGCGGCTGGTATTACAGCTCGATCGCTGCCGCTCAGAAGCTAGGGATCGTGCAAGGCAAAGCGGATGGCAGCTTTGGCGTGAATGACAAGATATCAAGGCAGGATATGGCGGTCATGGCCTATCGCGCAGCACAGCGGTTGGAGCTGAAGCTTGGCAGCGCGGCACCGGATGCAGCATTCGCGGATGAAGCAGCCATTGATGGCTACGCTTTGGATGCGGCAAAGGCTATGCAGGCAGCAGGCATCATCCAAGGAGTCGGTGACGGCCTGTTCGCTCCAAAGGATACCGCGACTCGGGCGCAGGCTGCAGTCATCATTCATAAGTTGATTCAGCTTTCGATTTCTTAAATATGGCGGTGAACCGAGTTTCTACAGCGCTTCGGCTTCCTGGAGGAGAACGTCATGGCTCCTTCATGAAAGTGGAATAAGGAATCAAGCATTAAGCATTAAGCATTAAGCATTAAGCCTTAAGCCTTAAGCATTAAGCATTAAGCCTTAAGCCTTAAGCATTAAGCATTAAGCATCTAGCTTCTTCGCTGCGAAGAAGCTTGGTGCTTTTTGCTGTTTCAGGCGCCGATTCGACGCGGGGGTAGGGTCATCGCTATAATAGAAAGTGGAGACATTTGGATATGCCGTTTGCCTCCATGCTTTTGACAACAAAAGGAATAGGATGAATGTTCATGCTTCAACGTCTGGGTCGAAGTATTCGGGATTTCCGAGACACGTACAAAAAACATTTGGTATTCGAATATTTGTTCATGCTGCTTACCAGCTTTGTCATTATTCCGATTATTTCATTTATATTTAACCGGATTATCCGGGTGGTCGGATCGGGCTCGGTGCTGAACGGCGAGTTTTACAAAATCGGCCTCAGCTATGCTGGCGTCGGCGGATTAATTGCCATTTGTTTCGTGGCGATGCTCGTGCTGTTCATTGAATTCGGCGTCATTATCACGATTGCCCAGCAGCATTATTTTGGGAAAAAGGTGCTCATCTCAGATGCGCTTCTAACGACGCTTCGGCAAACCCCCAAGCTGTTCGGTTTCGGTATTATCCAGCTGGTGTTTTTCTTGCTGTTTATTTTCCCGTTCATCGATTCACCGCTTTCATCTTCCCTTTACGCACAATTTAACGTTCCGATCTTCTTCAATAGCCGTATTATGAGCTCATCGATGATGATGCTTGCGTTGTATGGCGCATTGCTATTGGCGGGATTGTACACCGTGCTGCGTTGGATTTTTGTTCTTCACTTCATTATGATCGAGAATAAATCGATTCGCGCGGCAGTCAGAAGCAGCCTGGTGCTGACGAAGGGCAAAAGGCTGTCGATTTTCATCAATTTGTTTCTGCTCAATGCGCTTGTGTTTTCGCTCGGTTTTATAACCATCTCATCCATCGCGTATTTGCCTTCTTGGCTCGACAATAATGTGTTGAAGATCATCACGAATCAATATTCATTAACGCTCTCAACCGTACTTACCTATATGTTTACGCTGCTGCTCGTGCCCATTAATATGATTTTCCTGACCAGGCTGTATTACCAGTTCAACCGTCAGCCTGGCGTAAAACCGTTCGATCAGCTTCGCTTGCATAAGAGCCGATGGTTCGGACCGCTAGAGAAGCGCTTGTTCGCCTACTTGGAGGGAAGAAGCCGTACGCGTGTCTTATACCTTACCGTAACGGCAGTCTATCTGGCTTTGGCACTCGTAGTCAGCTATGCAGCGAATGATAATCTCGTTTATGTCAAATGGAGCGTGCTCTTATCGGCGCACCGCGGCGATTCCATGGCTGCGCCGGAGAACTCGCTGCGGGCAGTCAGAAGCTCGGTGGAACAGGGCATTGATGCCGTTGAAATCGATGTCCAGCTAACGAAGGACGGTGTTGTCGTCCTTCACCATGACTATAATTTGCGGCGCATGGCTGGCGTGTCGAAGCAGGTGAGCGAGCTAAGCTATGATGAGGTCGCAAGGCTAAGCATCGGTCCGGGCAGCGAGGAAGGCGATGAAATAGACCGGATTCCGATGCTGGCTGAAGTATTGGCGGAGGTGCAGGGGAAAGCGAAGCTGATCGTGGATTTGAAGCCATACGGTGCTGGCGAGGAGCTGGCTAAGGCGGTCGTGACGCTGATCGAACAATTCGATATGATCGAGGATTGTTATATCCAATCCTTCGATCGGCAGACGCTTCAGCAGATCAGGTCGCTGAATCCAGAGATCAAGATCGGGCAAATTCTCTATTTCGCGGTGGGCGATCTTTCCTTGCTTGACGTGGATTTCTACACGATTGAGCAGGTGATGCTAACCGAGGCGTTTGTTGAGCGCGCGCATAAAAAAGGCCGAGAGGTATGGGTGTGGACGGTGAACAGCGAGCGCAATTTGATGGAAGTGCTTAAATTCGAGATTGACGGCATTATTACCGATTATCCGGCACGCGCCCATAATTTAGTAGAGGTTAAGCTTTAATGCGAAGTTAGGGAAGGGAGCGGGAGCAGATGACTCAAATTGAAACATACAAAGCGTTCCTCATGTCGCTCCCACCGGGCAGCTTAACGAAGGAGCAGCTGTTTGTGGAGGTGCTGCTCCTTGACGAGCAGCCGAATATGTCGATTTATTACGTGCCGTACGAATATGTGAATGCCGAGGCGAAGGTCATGATCATCGGCATTACGCCTGGCTTCACCCAGATGGAGATCGCGATACGGAGCGCGCGCGACGATCTCCTTAACGGAGTGCCGATTGCGCTCATTGATCAGCGTGCCAAGAAACTTGGGAGCTTTGCGGGCTCGATGAGAAGCAACCTAATCGAAATGCTTGATGCGATTGCCCTCGCGGATCGCCTTGGCGTACCGAGCTGCCGGGCGTTGTTCGAGGAACGGAGAGATTTACTGCATACGACCTCTGCCATCCGCTTTCCGGTGTTCCAACATGGGAAAAACTATACCGGGCATAGCCCATCAATTCTGAAATCGGAGCTGCTTTACCGCTACGCCGAGAGCATCCTGCTTCCTGAGCTTCAGGAAGTGAAGGATGCACTGATCATTCCGCTCGGCAAAGCCGTATCGGAGGTGGTACAAGCCTTTGTCTCAAAGGGCTGGCTGAACGGAGAACGCTGCTTGTTTGATATGCCGCATCCTTCAGGTGCCAACGGCCACCGCAAAAAGCAGTTCGAGCAGCACAAGGCAACCATGCAGCAGAAGGTGAACGACTGGTTCGGCAGCTAGAGGATCATATTGGAAAGCGGGGAATGAATGAGGATGCATAGCAAAAGGGTACGTTTTATAACTGTTTTTGCGCTATTAACATGTCTGTTATGGTTGTTCGGATTAGGCTGGACGTTAAAGGATTATATGCTTGGCACGCCTAGTTCGGCTCCCTTGTCCTCCACAGAGGAGGAGCAGGCAGGAGAGGCTGGCGTGCTGAAAATCGTCGCTTTGGGCGATTCCTTAACGAGAGGCACGGGCGATATTGAAGGCAAAGGGTATGTCGGCTACGTGAGCGACCGGCTTAAAGAAGCGGGCAAGGAAATATCGTTAATCAATTTGGGCATCAAAGGATTGACAGCGCCGCTGCTCGCCGAGCAAATGAAGGAGAAGGAAATCGGACGCCAGCTTGGACAAGCGGATATTATCCTTATGACCATTGGGGGCAATGACCTTTTTCTTGGGGGACAGACGCTGTCCGATGTTTCTGAAGCGAGCATAACTAGCTTGGAGGATGCTTATCTGCTGCAGCTGCAGACCATTCTCGATGGCGTGCGTGCCGTGAATACCGAGGCAACCGTTTATTTGCTTGGCTTGTACAATCCATTCGTCGAATTTGAAAATGGCGAGCTGCTATCGGGCGTCGTTCGAGGCTGGAACTTCAAAGCGGCTGAATTGCTCGCCAAGGATGCGAAAACCGTCTATGTGCCTACGTACGATCTGTTCCAGCAGAATGTAAACGACTTTTTGTTTACGGATCATTTCCACCCGAACGAAAAGGGATACGCGCTAATGGCGGAACGGGTAGCCGCATTAATTGCCGGCGCCGGAGAAGGAGGACAACGATGAGCGACATTACATTATCGGTGCAGGGGCTGCGGAAGGTAATTGGCAAACGGACGATCATCAAGGATTTGAGCTTCGAGCTGAAGCGTGGTGAAGTATTCGGTTTCCTAGGTCCGAATGGCGCGGGGAAAACGACGACGATTCGGATGCTGGTCGGGTTGATCAAGCCGACATCAGGCACGATACATATATGCGGACTGGATATTGCGAAGCATTTTACGAAGGCGATGAGGCATTTGGGCTGCATTGTCGAGAACCCGGAGCTCTATCCATTCTTAACGGGCATGGACAATCTGCGCCACTTCGCGGTGATGATCAGCGGGATCACGCAGGCTAGGATTGACGAGGTCGTGCGGCTCGTCGGCATGCAGGATCGCATGAATGACAAGGTGAGCACGTATTCGCTAGGCATGCGGCAGCGGCTTGGCATTGCCCAGGCGCTGCTTGGCAAGCCGGATGTGCTCATTCTCGATGAGCCGACGAACGGACTCGATCCCTCCGGCATTCGGGAGATGCGCGCCTTTATCCGTTTTTTGGCGGAAGAGGAAGGGCTAACGGTGCTCGTATCAAGCCATTTGCTTTATGAAATCCAGCTGATGTGCGACCGGGTTGCGATTATTTCAAAAGGCGAAATTATTCGCGTCGATTCGGTGCAGCAGCTATTGTCGAGCGAAGAGCGGCTCGTCTGGCGGCTAGAGCCGATCGAGCAGGGCAAAGCCATTCTGCGGGAGCTTGCATCGATTGTCACTGAAACAGAGGATACGGTTACGACGCCGTATATTGAGCATGAGGTTGGAGAATGGAATCGAAGGCTGGTTGAAGGCGGAGTAAGCGTGCTGGAGATGAACCGCAAGCTGCCGGCGCTTGAGGATCTGTTCCTTGAGCTGACAGGAGGCGAATCGATTGATTAATCTGGTTCAGAATGAGATGACCAAGCTGGTTGGGAAACGCCGCTTCGTGGTCATTGCCGTCATCATTGTCGTATTGCTCTCGATGTTCACCTATGCGCAGGCGAAGGAAGCCGAATCCATTCGGGAGCGGCTTGGCACGGTGGACTGGCGCACGGAGCTGCAGCAGCAAATCGTCGATATGCAGAACCGGCTCAGCAGCGCAGGCCAGTGGCGCGAGCAAATCCAAATTCAAATTAAGCAATCCCAGTACTATTTGGACAATGACGTCAACCCCTCGGAGCCGGGCGCTCCAACCTTTATTAGAGGATTCGTGCAAAACTCCGCGGAGCTGTTCCTGCCGCTGCTCGTCATGATTATCGCGGTAGACATCGTGTCATCCGAGCGAAGCATGGGGACCATTAAGCTTCTCCTAACCCGTCCGGTGAGCCGATTCAAAATCCTGTTAAGCAAATATATCGCGCTTATTTTATCGGTCTCGGTCGTCATTTTTTTGTTCGGCTCCCTATCGTATATCGTTTCGGCCGTCATGTTCGGCAACCAGGGCTGGGCAGCTCCAGTGCTGACGGGCTTCTCCTCGCAAGGCGGGGAGCTGGATATTTCGGGCGTGCGCCTCGTATCCCAGTGGCAATATATTATCCAGCAGTTCGGGCTTGCTTGGTTTATTTCCGTCGTTGTCGGCACGCTGTCTTTCATGCTGTCGATCCTGATGCGGAGCAGCGCGGCAGGCATGGGTACAATGCTGGCTTGTTTAATATCGGGAGCTATCCTGAGCAACATGGTGTCCTCATGGGAGTCGGCCAAATATTTGTTCATGGTCAATCTCGGCTTGATGGATTATGTCAGCGGCTCGGCGCCTCCGATTGAGGGCATGACGCTGGGCTTCTCGTTGTCCGTGCTGGCAGTATGGATGCTGGGCTCGCTGCTCGTTTCTTTTATCGTTTTTATGCGAAAAGATATTTATTAAACGTATTTGCTGGCGTTGTCCTGTCCTAAATTGCCGGCTCTCTTCATATGCATGTAGTAGAAGAGGAGCGTGATCGACATGGACAAGACGGTACGAAGATATTATCAGCAAAAACAAAAGCAAAAAGAAATAGAGCAGGAGCTCTCTGACCTGCGCAATCAAATTTTAGCTTATTTGACCGAGCAGGAGGCCGGTGAGCTGGAGATTGGCAGCCACAAGGTTAAGGTCGTCGTACAGGAGCGCAAGGAATTCGACGAGAATAAATTGTATGAAGCGCTGCCTGATCCCGAGCTGTGGCGGATGCTGTCCAAGCCCGATACGTCCAAAATCGCGAGCCTGCTCAAGCTGAATGTCATCTCGGAAGAACGGATAAAGGATACTTACGCGACAAAGACCGTCCGTTTGCTTCAGGTGGAAAAGAAGTAAAAGCATGAGCTGCGTATACGTTGAGTTGGAGTGAACGAAAGCGAATAAAACGAATAAAAGCGAATTGAAAATGAATATATACGGATAAATTACGGGTATCAACAGATAATGACGAATTTTTGAAAAATAAAAGCAGGGCGCATTTGCCGTTAGATGGCGAAGGTGCCCTTTTTTCAATGAGACGAAACTCCGTATACTTGATGACGGCAAGCGAACCAGCGATTAATGGGACTACTAAAAGATAACCAATAATAAATTTAATTGATCCCTGCCATAAAAAAAACTTTATACCAAAATGGATTAAAGATGGTAAGATGAATGGGAAAGGGGCGGTCATAGTGAAATTTCACCTTGCAACATTAAGACGATCGGGCCAACTTTTCTTTGCGTTTTTCAAAATAGCTCCGGCTAGCTTTGGGGGAGGCTATGCGATGATGCCCCTAATCGAAAGGGAGATCGTTGCGAAGCGCCAATGGTTTACCGAGACGGAAATGGGAGATATGCTCTCTATGGCAGGGATAGCCCCGGGAGGAGTAGCCGTGAACGCGGCTGCGCTCATTGGCTATCGGAAAGCGGGCATCACAGGTGCCATCGCTGCCATTGCAGGCCTTACGCTGCCTACGTTTCTTATTGTCATTTTACTTAGCTACGCGCATCTTTTTTTGCGAAATGAACCTAAGGTGGAAGCTGCCATTAAAGGCATTCATGCAGCTGTCATTGCTATGATTTTAATGGCAGCCTACCGTATGGCCAAAATATCGGTATTTGACTTTTCCACTGCATGCGTAATGGCGGGGGCGCTATTCGCCATGCTTTTCCTGCACAACAATCCGCTATACGTAATTCTATTCGGATTAGTCATCGGTTTGGTCATCGCAAGGGGCAAGGAGCTGGTCGGTCTCCGCGTACGCACCGAGAAAGCAGGGAGTAGGACGAAGACCATGCTGGAGCCTGAATATTTCATTTGAAGAAAGGGGGATGAAAGGATGCTGTGGGACTTGTTCTTTACCTTCTTGAAGATTGGTTCCGTTTCATTTGGAGGAGGGTATGCCGTTATTCCGATGATTCAATATGAAATCGAATCCCATGGCTGGATGACGAGCAGCGAATTGCAGGAAACGATTTCGCTTGCGGGTATGACGCCTGGCCCGATTGCCACGAATAGCGCGACTTTAGTCGGGTATAAAACGGCTGGATTTGCCGGCGCATTGGTGACGACGTTAGGCATGATTCTACCTTCGCTTCTCGCAGTGATTTTACTTGCTTCCGTGTTTTTTCGATTTATTAATAACAAGTGGGTTCGTTCGGTTTTTTATGGCTTTCGACCGATTATTGCGGGGCTCATCATTTATGCGTCCCTTAATTTTGGATTCCTGAGCGAGGACGAGACCGGCTTCACTTGGATGACATTCGTTACGCTTTTGATATGCTTCGGCTGTTTGTATGCGATGCTCAAGTATAAGCTTTATCCGGTTGTTGTGCTTCTTGCAGCAGGCGCGGCAGGAATTATTCTATATTAAGAGAACGATTTTGAATAAAGCTTGAATTCATATCCGTGGGGAGAGTTAAGAATAAATGGATCAAATGAAACCTTGCTGCGCTGCAGACAGGCAGCTTGTAGACATGGAGAGTATAGATACCGAGGGACTGTCGTCTCCCATGGATATCTAGAGATAGCTCGGTGAATGAAAACCGAAAATCGGAAGCTTCGGGTTGGTGCAGAATTAGGCTAATAGGCTGATTCTATGTCTTTTGATCAGTCCGGACTTCTCCCTCGATGGGTACGATAATAACATCTCTTAAATCTTCGTTCAAATGGTAGTCGTTAAAGCCTAAGACGGTACTCGTACCTTTGCTATCGATCGTTCCGTAAAAATTTTTCTCTAGCATGAAATGATGAGTGAAAAAGACGGATTCGCCAAAGCCCTTATGTCTCTTGCCCACTTCACCATTCCTTCCCATAGAATCATTTTGCCATGTCACAACCGCAATTCCATCCTGATTAATCTCTTTATAATTAATTAGTCCCTTATACTCTACCTCGAAACGCAGCGCTTCTCCCTTTGGAAAAGTATAAGAAAAAGTGAATCCTTCTCCTGATGCTTCTATTTGTTTATCCATATAAGTTACTGGATAATGAATTGCAATTTCACGAGCTTTTACTAAATCTCCGCTCATGAGTATGTTGAAGCGCTCATTGCCAGAAGGCGTCCGCACAATTACAGTCTTATCCGTAGCGTTGTATTTCACCGTTCCACCGAGAGTTTCTGAGAGAAAGCGCAGAGGGAGATAAGTTCTACCGTCCTTATTCGTTACTGGGGCATCTAGCTTGACGCTTTTACCGTTAACGAGGGCCGTTTGGGCTCCACCATTAAGGCGTACAGTTAATTTCATTTCTTTATTAATTATTATTATCGTTTTCGTAGCCTGTTCATAGGAATACATTAGTTTTGTAGGATCTTGAAAAGATGTTAGCTGTACCATTGTCCTTTGGTTTACAGTTAGTACATTCTCCTGCAACGCGCCATCCATATAAACCAATGTTTGTTTTTGCGGCGCAGCGGAGATAGCCGCTCCTGATGCCAGCATTCCAACTATGGAAAGCGAAGCAACGGTTGTTTGCATCCATCTTTTCAAAGGTGAGACCTCCCTGTTTCGATCTTCTACATTCCTACTTCAATTGACGTAATTTTCCATAAAAAAGTTTCGCGTTTATATTATTTCCTAGAAGGCAGATCTTCTTTGTTTTCAGAATCACCAATGCGGAAGTCCAGCGGGATTGAGCTATGGAGAGTGGAGCGATAATTGGAGAATGATAGATGGAGATTCATGGAGCTTACAGGAGATGTTTTAGGTTAAAAATACAGCGGCAGCCTAGGACTTTTTTTCTCGTTCAAGACTGTCGCTATTTTTATAGTTGGGGCCAGTCTAATACTTTATGTTCTTTCTACACAAATCCGCCTTCTTGCGCGTTTCCTTGGTGCTTAGGCTTGAACGCCGTCGGAGAATGGCCGGTCCAGCGCCGGAACTGCCGGGAGAAGTGGCTGGCCGACTGAAAGCCGAGCCGCTCGGCAATTTGGGAGATTGGCAAATAGGAAGTCACGAGCAGCTCCTTCGCCAGCATAAGTTTTCTGCGGCTGACGTATTGCCGCGGCGACAAACCGTAAACCTTGATGAACAGCTTGGTACTTTGGCTCCGGCTCATGTTCAGCTCTTTCGCTACTTGCGCGATCGAGAGATTGTCGGCAAGGCCGAGCGATAGCCGCTCTTCAATCGCATGCGCCGCATCGGCCGCAAACGGCGTCACATGGATTGCGTTCGTTCGGGCCTCGCCCTGATTGCGGATAAGCGCCAGCATCTCGCGGATAATGAGCAAAATATTCGCTTGCAAGAGCAGCTTATTTTCCAGCCGTGCTACGTCATCGTTTTGGTTCTCGATTGGCATTTGCTCCGTTAATTCGCGAATCTCCAAGATGCAGCGACTCAGCCGGCCGGAACGCGCTGCTTCCGGGGCGGATACGAGCCGATAAGCAGCTGTGCCGAGCAGGCTGCGGATGTCCAGATCGTCGAGGTCGAAATGCACGTTAAAAAACTCGTAGTCCATGCCGGAAGCATTCGTGGTCTTGTGCCTCTCTCCGGCGTTTATCAACAGCCAATCTCCCGGCCCAAGCGTGACGGTCGTTCGATTTATCTCTTGTTCTACCTCGCCGCCAAGGCAGCATAGGAGCTCGTACAAATGATGGTGATGCCGCGGATATTCCCAGCCGGGCGGACATTTTCCGATTTGAATGCCAGTCACCTGCAGCGTTGAAGTCATATTCGGGAAACCTATCACGTTTTGCATGGCGCCTCACTCTTTCGTCCGTTTTGTTCCTTTATTCTATCACATCTGATGTTAACGAATTGGTACAAATGGTATAGAAAATGCACCATTTGGCGATTGTGACCTTGGTTGACAATACGGATAATATAGCTGACGTCATCTGTTCTGGAGGGGTTATCATGGCTAAGCTCGAAGTGAAAGGCTCGCATTTTTTATTGGACGGGGAGCCGATCCGGATATTGTCCGGGGCGATTCATTATTTCCGTGTTGTCCCGGAGTATTGGGAGGATCGGCTGCGGAAGCTTAAGGCTTGCGGTTTTAATACGGTGGAAACGTACATTCCATGGAATATGCACGAGGAGAAGGAAGGAGCGTTCCGCTTCGACGGATTGGCGGATGTCGAACGGTTTATCTCCCTCGCAGGGGAGCTTGGCCTGCACGTTATCGTCCGGCCGAGCCCATACATATGCGCGGAATGGGAATTCGGAGGGTTGCCCGCTTGGCTGCTGAGCGATCCTGATATTCGGCTTCGCTGTATGGACGAGAGCTACTTGCGAAAGGTAGACGCCTATTACGACGTGCTTATTCCAAAGCTGGTGCCGCTTCTTGGCACCCATGGCGGACCGATTATCGCCGTGCAAATCGAGAACGAATATGGGAGCTACGGCAATGACAAGGACTATTTGCTCTATCTGAAAAACGGATTGCAAGAAAGGGGAATAGATGCTCTGCTGTTCACCTCGGACGGTTCGACGGATCAGATGCTGCAGGGCGGAACGCTGCCGGACGTTCTCGCCACCGTGAATTTCGGATCCAGGCCCGAGGAGGAGTTCGCGAAATTCCGCGAGTACCGCCCGGAGGAGCCGCTCTTCTGCATGGAATATTGGAACGGCTGGTTCGATCACTGGCTTAAGCCCCACCATACGCGAGGAGGCGAAGACGTCGCGGACGTGCTGGACCGGATGCTTGCCGCCGGCGCTTCGGTCAACTTCTACATGTTCCATGGCGGAACGAATTTCGGGTTCTATAACGGTGCGAATGACCAAGAGAAATATGAGCCTACCGTTACCAGCTACGATTACAATGCGCCGCTGTCTGAGTGCGGGGATGTGACAGATAAGTATTTGGCCGTGCGCGAGGTGCTTCGGAAGCATGGAGCCGATGTTCCGGATGCTCTTCCGGAGCATTCTCGCAAGAAGCGCTACGGCGCGGTAGTCATGGAGGAAGCGGCGGGATTGTTCGATCATCTCGATACGCTGGCGGCTTCCGAACGCCGGCGGTGCCCGGAGCCGATGGAGAAGCTCGGACAGAACTATGGCTTCATCCTCTACCGTACAAGGGTAACCGGTCCGCGCAAGTCGCAGGAGCTTCACCTGCAGGATGTGCACGACCGGGCGCAGGTGTTCCTCGATGGCCGCTGCATCGGAACGGTCGAGCGTTGGGAGCCGAAGCCGCTTGTCGTGGATATTCCGCAAGGAGGCGCGACGCTCGATATCCTTGTCGAGAATATGGGAAGAGTCAATTATGGACCGCGCCTGAAGGATGCGAAGGGCATTACCGATGGCGTGCGCCTCGACAATCAATTTCTATTCGATTGGGAAATCTACCCTCTGCCGCTTGCCGATTTGACCGCTTTGCCATTCACTCCCCTCACCGTCCAATCGAAGTCCGCTGAACATCCGATGTTCTTCAGAGGAAAGCTATTCGTCGACGATATCGCGGATACGTTCGTGCGTCTCGATGGCTGGGTGAAAGGAGTCGTTTGGATCAACGGCTTCAATCTTGGCCGCTATTGGGAGAAGGGACCGCAAAAAACGCTATATCTCCCAGGCCCGCTGCTCCGCGAAGGTTTAAACGATATCATTGTATTGGAGCTGCACGGCACGGACAAGCCGGAAATCGAGCTAATCGATGCACCGGATCTCGGGTAGGCAATTCGCGCGGCAAGTTTGTCGGATTCCGGCTTGCATGAAGGTAAAGGAAAGGTTAGTGACGACATGCGCGCTTCGCGGCCGAATTTGCTGCTCATTACCGTCGACCCAATGAGAGGTGACTGCCTGAGCATCCTCGATCATCCGGTCGCCGAGATGCCGAATTTGGATCAAATGGCGCGCAAGGGCATGATGTTCCGACATGCCTATTCTTCGACGCCTACCTGCGTGCCGGCTCGTACGGCGCTGTTTACCGGCATGAGCCCACGCTCGCACGTACGCGTAGGATACGGGGAAAAGGTGCCGTAGAATTACGAGCATACGCTGCCGTGCAGTTCCGACAGCAGAGTTGGATAGCCTCAATTTGTATCCATGCCTACAAATTAACTCCTTTTTCTTCATAAGATCGCTCCGGAGAAACTCGACCGTACTTTAGCACTCTATGATTACGTGCTCTCTCCCGAAGGGAAGATGCTGATTACCTACGGTATCGAAGGCGTCGATGACAAGGTTTGGACAGTTTACGGTGTTCGACCACGACGAATTGCTGAATGTGATGTTGTCGAAGGATTCCATAGAAAAATCATGGCAGAAGATTGTTGACGGCTACAAGTCCAAGGGCCTCGATAAGATAATCGAAGAAGTAAACGCGAAGGCAAAAGAGCAAGGCATCGAATAAAATGTGGAAAAAACATCGAGTAACAGAATGAGACGGCCGTCACTCCCTTTGGGGATTGCCGGTCGTCTTTTCTTTGGATGCAGGCATAGGCTGCAGATGAGGTTAAATGGATTGAGGGTCATTTATATGTAGAGATACAAAGATCATGAGGACGAAGCATAATGTGAATTCCGTCTTGATTCAAGCGTACATGCACGTATAGGCTGTTACCCACATACACTAAAGAACAGACTTCAATTTGCTTAGAAAACGGCTTGAATTGAGCTTGTTGTCTAAGTAAATACAACGTGGGGGTGTACGGTTCAATGCCTGGATTGTTCTCAGCGATAGCGCTATTCATTAAGCAGCTTTCATTGCTCGTCTCTTATGTCAAAAACAACGCGTTTCCCCAGCCTCTTCAAGAGGAGGAAGAAACCAAGCATTTGCAACTCATGTCCGAAGGCAATCAGCGTTCCCGTAACCTGCTCATCGAGCACAATCTCCGCTTAGTCGCTCACATAGTGAAAAAATTCGATAATACAGGGGAAGATTTAGAGGATTTAATCTCAATCGGCACGATTGGATTGATTAAAGCCATCGAGAGCTTCCAAACGGGAAAAGGCACGAAGCTCGCGACGTTCGCGGCTCGCTGTATTGAGAACGAAATACTTATGCATCTGCGGTCATTGAAGAAGACGCGCAAGGACGTATCGCTGCATGACCCGATCGGAACGGATAAGGAAGGCAATGAGATTACGTTGATTGATATCCTCGGCACGGAGGCCGATGATATCGTGGATAAGGTGCAGCTGAAGATTGAGAAGAGCAAGATTTATAAAAATCTTGATATATTGGATGACCGCGAGAAGGAAGTTGTTATTGGTCGGTTTGGTTTGGAGCATGGCGGGGATGAGCGGACGCAGCGGGAGATTGCGAAGGAGCTGGGGATCTCGCGGAGCTATGTATCGCGGATTGAGAAGAGGGCGCTGATGAAGCTTTATCATGAGTTTTATAAGGCGAAACGGTGAGACTCAAATAAGCTCATATATAATACCTGATCTATCGTATGCAACGATAAAGTTAGGGTTTGATTGCACGATGTTATATCAATAAATGAAACCAAATGGCAGTGACTCCATTTGGTTTTTTCTTATGTATACGCACTCCACACATGTGGAGTGCTTAATATTGATGGTACGAAAATGAAAAATGAGATGTGACAGCATTGCTCAAATGTATTATTTAATTTTGTTGACTTAACTCAGGTGAGGTAATATGTTATTACTGAGACGATATCCCACTTCCCGTAAACATTCTTATTGTATAGTAACAGGGATTGTAAGCACTACTATGGTTCCGTAGTTAGTTGAAGTAGGAGGGGCACTATGGCAAGGTTTGAGATATGCTCTATGCAAAGTCTATTCTATGAACAACGGCGGTTGTTTGTATGGAGCTAATAAGATAAGTAACCGCTTAAATCTGCACAGTGATAATTGTTATAGCGTAGACTTTGCTACCTTTAAAATTTTACTATTTTAAGGAGCGAGCTATCATGAAGTATGTAAATGCTGACACCATCTTTCCAAAAGAATTACTAAAAGAAATACAGAAGTATGTAAATGGTGGGATGGTGTATGTCCCTAGAGCTGAAGGATTACGTAAAAAATGGGGCGAAAATTCTGGTAGCAGAAAATATTTGATTCTTAGAAACGATGAGATCTGCCAAAAATTTTTGAACGGTGTAACTATTGATCAACTTTCAGATCGATTTGCTCTTTCTAGTGATAGTATTAAAAAGATCGTTTATTCAAATAAATAGTTCAAAAAAAGTCACGTTGGATTAAATTCTAATGTGACTTTTTTTGTGTAAAAAATAATTTTCACTTGTTCTTTATATATTTTCATGGCATTGCTATTGTTACAATAACATTTATAACAGTTATTTGGTTATTGCTTCATACAAAATTGCAGGGGGACAACATATGTATGATTTTTTTAGATTTGATACAGATGAAGAACGGCGGTCGTTACTAGTCAGAGCAAGGAAAGTTGCTTTATTAGCCATTCAACAGTATGACCTGGAATGGGAGCAAATTCAGTTTATACAACTATCAGATACAATCACATATAAAATTGAGACAAGTTCAAAAAAAAGTTATTTGCTTCGTATTCATTCGGATCGATTGAGCAAGAAGGAGATCCATTCAGAACTTATTTTGCTTCAGGCGTTGAACAAATTGGATGATCTAACAGTACCAGAAGGTCTGGCAAGTTGCGATGCATCTTATGTATTGGAAATAGATACAGAAAAGGGCTATAAACGCCCCTATGTCACGCTGATGCGGTGGATAGAGGGAGAACATGCAAGTGGAGATTTTACGGACAGCTGTGCTAATAAGATGGGCATATTGATGGGGAAACTGCATGAGGCAGCTGCGAGCTTCGTCCCACCTCCTGATTTTGTGAGACCCATATGGGGAGCAGACAGTTTTAAACGTGATATGGCTAAGTTGGAACGGTATTATACATGTTTTTTATCAGAAAAAGCATGGAAATCGTATCAGGCTGCTGCTGAGAAGGTTTTATCCGAACTTACCGTAATGCATCGAAATGATCAAAAGTATGGACTCATTCATGCAGATCTACATACCGGCAATATTGTTTTTAAAGATGATCAACCCTACCCGATTGATTTCGGAAGATGTGGTTATGGGTATTATCTTTATGATATGGCAGGTACCTTATTGGAGCTTTGGCCGAAGCATCGTTGGATGTTTATCCAAGGCTACAAGAGTGTAAGAACGCTGGAAGCGGACTATGTTAGGTATCTGGAATGTTTCTTCATTATGTTCATGATCGAGAACTACTGCCATCATTCCTCTGATCCAAGAGAAACAGCTAGTTTGATCGAGGAACAACAATACGCCCAAGCATACATAAGAGAATATTTAAATGATAATCAATTTCTATTCGAAGTGATAGAACCTATGAAAATGAATTAACTTCGTGGACTCTTTCAACGATTGATCAAGCGACACGAGCGGATTGAAATTGCGGTGGACTTTAATATCATCACTACTAGAATATCGAAAATCTGCTGTTTATGGTGACATAAGATGTTCATAGATATTCGACAATATTACACACTCCACACATGTGGAGTGCGTGGCTGTGTTGGTTTGGAACGGAACTGAAGATAAGTAACATTAACAGCCCTTCTAGCGAAGGGCTGTTATATCGTTTATACTGATAAAACCAATTTACTTCTTAGGAGTTGTCTAGCGAATCATGATAAAGAAAGAAGTCGCGCATATACGCAAGCAATTTAAGCTGGATCACGATATGATGAATATTAACGACATTCTCAACGTGTATATTATGAAGGATAGCAACGAGGTCTATCATTGGGAGAGCCAGGCGTTTGCTCTGGTGGATAGAGAGAAGCAGGAGTTGTATATGGGGAATTTCAAAAAACTGCTGACCGGAGAATTGGATCAGAAGTTGTTCGAGTTGAAATTTCAGGAGGAAGCAGAGGATCCGACGCGAGTGATACTTCACCAAGGTTTGGCGACAGGCAATCCTGAAGAATGGAAGGACCTGATGCTGCTGTTGGTGGATAAAATGTTGGTGGATGCCAAGTATGAACAGGATACAGTAGTCACGTTCGTTCGTGGACAGTATTTCCGGCCGACCAAGGGCAGAAATGAAGAAGCCGAAGAGAGCGGGAAGGACGAACTGTTCGCGCATCCGTTCATTCTATGCAGCGTGAATTCCACGGAGAAGCAAAAGAAGACTCTCTTGTTCGATTATGTGGAGAGGGAATTTAAGTACAATGTCATTGTAGATCCGATTATCAAGTTAAGTTCGCCGGAGCACGGGTTCTTTTACCCTAGCGTGACGGATAACTATTCCGATGTGAACCGCATTCTGTATTGTACGGCAAAATCAAATTATCCAGATCCGCACTTCATCGGACAGGTCTTAAATGCCGAAAGATCCATGACGGCAATGGAAGAGAGGGCTATTTTCGAAGACATCGTGAAGGAAGTGGTGGGCGAACAACTCGACGTAGCCACTCTCGCACAGGTGTACGAGGAGATCCACCAAGTAATCGAAACCAACGAAGATAAAGAAGAACCCCCGAAGTTGGATTATAAAGATGTGGAACGTGTGCTGACAATAAGCGGCATAGATAACGTGACGACGGATAAAGTGGAACGCGCGTTTCAAACGATCGTCGACGATAGGAACTATGAAATGAAGGCAAGCAGCGTTATGCCGAAATTCACTTCAAAATCGATTAAGATCGATACAAAGGTAGCCTCGATTTCGGTCAGCCCGCAGGATTTAAAGTATGTGAGACAGGTGAATTATCAAGGGAAACGATGCATCCTGATTGAGATCGACGAAGATGCCGTAATCGAAGGATTTACGCTCAGTACAGAGACGTTATAGACTCAGTTGACAGCGTTGGTTGATGCGGTTGCAGCCTTTGAATAGGTCGGCGCATAATGTGTTCTTGAGGGAAAGAAAATATTTTAAGGGGACGAGCTGGAATGTGTTGACGTTTGGTTTACATCAGGTTGTGTTCACAACCTCAAAAAATTCGACAATACCGGGGAAGATTTAGAGGATCTAATCTCCATCGGGACGATTGGATTGATCAAAGCGATCGAGAGCTTTCAGACCGGGAAAGGCACGAAGCTCGCGACGTTCGCGGCTCGCTGTATTGAGAACGAAATACTTATGCATCTGCGGTCGCTTAAGAAAACTCGGAAAGACGTTTCTTTGCATGACCCAATTGGCACGGATAAGGAAGGCAATGAGATTACGTTGATCGTTATCCTTGGCACTGAGGCCGATGATATTGTGGATAAGGTACAGCTTAAGATTGAGAAGAGTAAGATATATAAGAATTTGGATATCAGTATGCGATATTAACGTGAGACTTTATAGAAGAACAGACGAAGCACAAAAGAACGCTTCTTACGGCTGGACGAGCCACTTTCATGATTCGGGCTGTGGTCCGAACCATGAAGGTTTTCTTGAGGTAGGACAACACATTGGGAGCTATTACAGATTTAGTCGAAGCCAATGAAACAACTTGTAATCGTGAGCGTCAAATAGGCCCCACCTGACTACTAGGTGGGGCCTATTTGACGCTCACGTTGTTCCAAAGCCTCTGCGCGAATGGCGTTCGGATATGGCTGGTTCGCTTGAGGATGTTATTATGAAGCTCTTGTCGAAGAATCCCGAAGAGCGTTATCAGAGTGCTTATGGTTTATTAAGTGTTTTGAAGCGGTGCGCCGTATCGATGGAGGAAACGGGAGAAGTCATCTCTTTTGAAATCGCACATGTTGATGAAGCAAGCCGGTTTCGGCTTCCTCAGACCTTCTTTGGTCGTGAAATGGAAGAAAGAGCTATCCGAGATGCTTCTGAACAGGCAAAAGTTCGTAGAAACCAGTCCCAATCCGTACTGTGTATGCCTATTCTTTTCACAGGAGGACTAACGCCATTCGCGCTTTACTTGGAGAACAGTCTCATAGCCGGCGTTTTCACTCAAGAAATACGGGTAATGCTGGAGCAAATGATTGCCCGAATGGTGTATGTGAAATCATTAGATGAAGCTCGCAGCCAAAGCTATTCACCAATCGTTCCAACATATGATCCTTCATCAACTTCTGCGAAAGCTTCACAGCTGTTATTTGAATCACTCACGAATCGTGAAACGGAGATCCTGTACGCGCTGACAGATGGATTGACGAATAAGGAAATTGCCTATCGATTCGGATTAACAGAAGGGACAGTTAAAAGTTATATCCATCATATATACGGAAAACTGGGCGTTAAAAGAAGAAGTCAGGCAATCCCCCGTGCAAAGGAGTTAGCACTCATAAATTAGACTTTTTTCTACAATATTTGCGAAACACTAACTTTGGTTAGTGTTTTTTATATGGCTTGGGATATATACTTATGTCCGAATTCAATAGTGGTATGGAGGAGAAAACAACATGAGTAGAAGATTTCGAGCAAGTAGGAAGTAACGTCTATCATCTTAGCGATGTTGATGATACTAGGCGGATTGAACGGGCTGTTTGATGGAGAGAAACAAGTATCTGCATTCAGGGAGGGCTCTCATCGGAATTGTGATATTTTTTTCAAGGCTATAACCACGAATCAGGTTATAACTTATGAAGATCTTGTGAACTTTTGATATTTTATTATCTAGATTTTGTTACTATAACCAATAGGATGTAAAATTTTTCTAGACACTGGCTGGCCCTGCTAGTACAATTCACTAGCATACTTGTCGAAATATAGGAGTTGAGGCTTGTGTAAACCATTTGTGGTTTCGGCATATCAATTTAAATAGATTGTTTTGGAGTTGGGGTAACAGTTGCATAAGGCGATTCCAATGAAACAGATACGAGATTTCTCAGAATTGGTTGACCCGGACGAATTTGCGCTCTTCATAATAATATAAAATACATTCTAGGCAAGAGAGGTTGATTTCAAAATGAAAGAGAAACAGAATAAGAAGAAGATATCTAAGGTACTGATGAGTTTCTTGTTGTTGTTCCTTCCTGTGATACAGCTAGCTGTAGGCGAGAATGCGGCCTTTGCCGCAACCGAGCCAGCGATCACAAGCATTTCGCCGACGGCGGGTCCGACGACCGGAGGCACGAGCGTCATTTTGACCGGTACGAATCTGTCTGGAGCAACAGCGGTGACGTTTGGTGCAACGGCTGCGACGGGCTTTACCGTAAATTCAGCAACGCAAATCACGGCAACGGCTCCGGCGGGTAGTGCGGGAACCGTAGACGTAAGGGTAACGACGGCGGGCGGCACATCAGCGACATCGGTGGCTGACCAATTTACGTTCATAGGCGCGCCGACGATCACAAGCATTTCGCCGACGGCGGGTCCGACGACCGGAGGCACGAGCGTAACGTTGACCGGTACGAATCTGTCTGGAGCAACAGCGGTGACGTTTGGTGCAACGGCGGCGACGGGCTTTACCGTAAATTCAGCAACGCAAATCACAGCAACGGCTCCGGCGGGCTCGGGAACCGTAGACGTAAGGGTAACGACGGCGGGCGGCACATCAGCGACATCGGCGGCTGACCAAT
>NZ_JBWDNK010000024.1:0-66900 GCF_056269165.1 Paenibacillus sp. J22R232
GGCGGAGGGGAACCACGCGTTCCCATACCGAACACGACCGTTAAGCCCTCCAGCGCCAATGGTACTTAGACCGCAGGGTCTTGGGAGAGTAGGACGTCGCCAAGCACGAGAATCCTATCGCATTTATGCGGTAGGTTTTTTGTTTTACCCTTTATTTTGACTTATTTTCTTCAGACATATGTATAAACGGCTTGCAACGACACCAAGCTAATAGAAAATGATTTTTAAGGAGCACTTGACCTTTTGCGGAAATTGCATATAATAAAATCAAGGTCAAAGAAAGTCAAAGTCAATTGTCCGAATATTTGGTGTATGACTGATTTGATTGTAGCATCGATAAGTTTGATTTGTTTCAATTTTAGTTTTATTGGTTATTTCTCAGGGAGGTTGGTGGTTTGCGAAACATTTCCGATCTCATCGAGCAGTATTTGAAGCATATGCTCCAGGATAGTCCGGAGGGCGCAGTAGAAATTCAACGTAATGACTTGGCTGACAAATTTTCTTGTGTACCTTCGCAAATCAATTATGTAATCAGTACTCGATTTACCATGGAGAAAGGATACATGGTTGAAAGTAAGCGCGGAGGCGGAGGCTATATCCGAATACAACGGATTGATCTTCCGGCACTGAAGGCGATTCAGTTCCACATCGAGGAAACGGTGGGGGAATGCGTGGACCAAGGTGCGGCGGAAGGACTTATTTATCAGCTTGAGGAAGCAAGGCTTATTACCAAACGCGAAGGGAATTTGCTTCGTGCGGCAGTCCATCGCGATACGATCGCGCTTAAACTGCCGTTAAGAGATGAAATTCGGGCGCGGTTGCTTAGGTCTATGCTTATCTCACTGCTCGTTAAATGACGAACAGCCGTTAATACCGGGAGGAGGGATCAGGCTTGTTTTGCCAAGAATGCGGCCAAAAGCCGGCTACGCTTCATTTTACAAAAATCGTTAATGGTGAGAAAACCGAATTTCACATTTGTGAAAGCTGTGCTCGTGAGAAGGGGGAAGGCATTCCTGGCGCGCCGAATAGTTTTTCCATTCATAGCTTATTGTCAGGTCTTCTTGACTTCGAACAGTTAGGCGGTTCGGGTATCGTCGGTATTAAGCAGCCAACGCTTCAATGCGAGGAATGCGGCCTTACGTATACGCAGTTCAGCAAGATTGGTCGTTTCGGCTGCAGCTCCTGTTATCAAGCGTTTGAAAGCAAGCTCGATCCGCTGCTCAAGCGTGTTCACAGCAGTACCGTGCACAGCGGCAAGATTCCGAGGCGCTCAGGCGGTCAAATCCAGTGCAAACGGGAAATTGAAGAGCTAAGGCGGAACCTGCAAGAGAAGATTGATCAGGAGGAGTTCGAGAGCGCAGCGCAGCTGCGTGACCGGATACGCGAGTTGGAACGAAAAATTGCAGACCTGTAGGCTGGCATAGAAGGAGTGAAAGATCCTCTTGACTAAGCATCGATTCTCACAGCATGCGCTTAGTGAATGGATGAAGGACACTGGCCCCGAATCCGAAATAGTCATAAGCAGCAGAGTGCGGGTAGCGCGTAATTTACGTCATCAGCCTTTTCCGCTGCTTGCAACAAATCAGCAATCCAAGGATGTAATGGATCAGCTGACAGAAGTAAGTCAGAGCGGGAAGCTGCAGTCTATTGGTTCTTTTGAGACGATCGTATTATCGGATTTGAGTGAGCTTGATAAAAGGGTGCTTGTTGAAAAGCATTTAATCAGTCCTAATTTAGCGAATGATTCGCGATGCGGGGCCGTTATTTTGAGCGATAACGAATCTGTTAGCATAATGATTAACGAAGAAGATCATTTGCGCATTCAATGTCTGTATCCGGGTTTTCAAATCCAGGAAGCATGGGCATTGGCCAGCGGAATTGACGATATTTTTGAGGAATCTGCGGATTATGCCTTTGATGAGAAACGCGGTTATTTGACGACTTGTCCGACGAATGTAGGAACCGGCATTAGGGCCTCGGTTATGATGCATCTTCCGGCGCTCGTGCTTACGTCGCAAATTAACCGCATATTGTCAGCGGTAACGCAGGTTGGATTAGCCGTTAGAGGATTGTATGGCGAAGGGAGCGAGGCGCTTGGCAATTTATTTCAGGTGTCGAACCAAATTACGCTAGGACAATCGGAGAATGAAATCATTGAAAATTTATACGGCGTTGCAAGGCAGATTATTGAGCATGAGAAGGCTGCCCGCAAGCGGCTGATGCATGATTCAAGATTAAGGACAGAAGATCGCGTGAAAAGATCGTACGGGATATTGTCACATGCCCAGATCATGGACTCGAAAGAATCTGCACAGCGGCTGTCTGACGTAAGACTCGGTGCAGACCTCGGCATATTGCCGGATGTCACGCCGCAAGTGTTAAACGAGCTCTTAGTGATGACTCAGCCTGGATTCTTACAGCAAACCTTCGATGAGAAGATGAGTCCAGACCAGAGGGATTTCAGGAGAGCAGAACTCATACGCAATCAATTGCGTGTGGAAAAAGGCCATGGGGGTGCGTAACTATGATGTTTGGAAGATTCACGGAGCGAGCACAGAAGGTGCTGGCATTGGCGCAGGAAGAAGCGGTTCGTCTAGGACATAACAATATAGGTACGGAGCATATTTTACTTGGTCTTATCCGCGAAGGGGAAGGCATTGCAGCAAAAGCGCTAATCGGGCTGGGTCTCGGGCTTGAAAAAATTCAGGACGAGGTTGAAGCGTTGATCGGCCGCGGTCAAGAGCAGCCTAACAATATTGCCTATACGCCTCGCGCGAAAAAAGTAATTGAGCTCTCGATGGATGAGGCAAGAAAGCTTGGACATACGTATGTAGGCACGGAGCATATTCTGCTCGGCCTAATTCGTGAGGGAGAAGGCGTGGCAGCACGCGTACTCAATAATCTGGGCATTAGCCTTAATAAGGCCCGTCAGCAAGTATTGCAGCTTCTAGGCAGCAGTGAGGCCGTATCAAGCAACCACGGATCTCCGGCCAACGTAAGCACGCCGACGCTGGACGGTCTTGCCAGAGATTTGACTGCCTATGCAAAAGAAGGGAATTTGGACCCTGTAATCGGGCGCAGCAAGGAAATTGAGCGCGTTATTCAAGTGCTTAGCCGCCGTACCAAAAACAATCCCGTGTTGATTGGTGAACCGGGCGTTGGTAAAACAGCCATTGCCGAGGGCCTTGCCCAGAAAATTATTGAAAATGAGATTCCTGAAACATTGCGTGACAAACGCGTAATGACGCTAGATATGGGCTCGGTCGTAGCCGGCACAAAATACCGCGGCGAGTTCGAGGATCGCCTGAAAAAAATCATGGACGAAATTCGGCAAGCAGGCAATATTATTCTCTTCATCGATGAGCTTCATACACTTATTGGTGCAGGCGGGGCTGAAGGGGCGATTGACGCCTCGAATATTCTGAAGCCTGCATTGGCACGCGGCGAGCTGCAATGCATCGGCGCTACGACGCTGGATGAATATCGGAAGTACATCGAGAAGGATGCGGCGTTAGAACGCCGGTTCCAGCCGATTACGGTGGATCAGCCATCACCTGAGGAAGCCATACAAATATTGTACGGATTGCGTGACCGTTACGAGGCACATCACCGTGTGAAAATTACGGATGAAGCTATTGTGCAAGCGGTGAAGTTGTCTGACCGCTATATTCCGGATCGGTTCCTGCCGGACAAAGCGATTGATCTTATTGACGAAGCTGGATCCAAGGTGCGTTTGAACTCATACACGGTACCTCCTAACTTGAAGCAACTAGAAAACCGTCTTGAGGATATCCGCAAAGAAAAGGATGCAGCGGTTCAGAGCCAGGAGTTCGAGAAAGCAGCGGCGCTTCGTGATACGGAGCAAAAAATTCGCGAAGAGCTCGACATTACGAAAAACCAGTGGAAAGAAAAACAAGGGCGCACCGATTCCGAAGTTACGCCCGAGGATATTGCTCAGGTCGTAGCAAGCTGGACAGGAATTCCGGTAAGCAAAATGGCCGAAGGCGAAACCGAGCGCTTGCTGAAGATGGAAGATATTCTCCATGATCGTATCATCGGTCAAGAGGATGCGGTTAAATCGGTTTCGAGAGCCATTCGCCGTGCTCGCGCAGGCTTGAAGGATCCGAAGCGTCCTATCGGCTCATTCATATTCCTAGGTCCGACTGGTGTAGGTAAAACAGAGCTGGCAAGAGCGCTTGCCGAAGCAATGTTCGGTGATGAGAATGCCGTTATCCGAATCGATATGTCGGAGTATATGGAGAAGCACTCTACGTCCCGTCTAGTTGGAGCGCCTCCAGGCTACGTCGGTTATGAAGAAGGCGGCCAATTGACTGAGAAGGTACGCCGTAAGCCTTATTCCGTAGTTTTGCTCGATGAGATCGAGAAAGCCCATCCGGAAGTATTTAATATTTTGCTGCAAGTACTTGAAGATGGCCGATTGACCGATTCGAAAGGACGTGTGGTCGACTTCCGCAATACATTGATCATCATGACTTCGAATGTCGGCGCCGATCAGATCAAAAAGAATTCTTCCTTAGGCTTCACAGCGGTTCAGGATGCAGGACGCGATTTCTTGCAAATGAAAGACAAAGTCATGGCAGAGCTTAAGAAAAGCTTCCGTCCTGAGTTCTTGAACCGTATCGACGAGAGCATCGTGTTCCATTCCCTTGGTGAGGAGCATATTGCTCAAATCGTAACGCTTATGTCAGAGGAGCTCCGCAAGCGCCTGCGCGAGCAAGAGGTTGACTTCGTATTGACGGATGCTGCCAAAGCGTTTCTTGCAAAAGAAGGCTACGATCCGCAATATGGAGCACGTCCATTGCGTCGAGCTATCCAAAAGCATATCGAGGATCGCTTGTCGGAGGATCTGCTAATGGGCAAAATTCAAAAAGGCGATACGTTCACGATCGATGAAAAAGACGGCGGCTTAACGGTCAGCAAGTCTATTCCGGAACAAGAGCCTGAGGAATCCACAACCAAATAATCGTTTAGCGCGAGCTGTCCCGCAAATAGAAATATCGTTTGCGGGACAGCTTTTATTATGCAATTAATTGACAATGAGAATCATTATCGTATAATGAATAGGATGCGATACAATAGGAGGAACAACGATGATAGTTGTTACCAATACGATAAAAGTAAAAAAAGGCTATGGGGAGACTGTGGCTAACCGATTCGAAAATTCAAAGGGAATTGATTTATCCCCAGGTTTTTTGCGAATGGAGGTATTGTTCACGGAAGGGCTAGAGGAGTACGATGAGCTGAAGGTCAGCACGACTTGGGAGAATAAAGCTTCGTTTGAGGGCTGGGTGAACAGTGATTCCTTCCGGCAGGCACATGCATACAAGGGCAAGGGTGCGCAGCAGTCCGCGAATGGGGAGCAAACCGAATGCGTCATGCTCGGTTCGCAGCTCACTACGCATCGCGTATTGGTTGCCAGACAAGCGGGAATCGTACAGCACAGCGAAGGCGTGGCGGATGCTAAATGAATGATACGGACATAAAGCTATGGGAGTGCTCTCTTATCCACTGTGGATAAAGGGGGCCTTTTTTATGCCGTTTTTTCAATTATCCGATATGGGGATATGTTGATGGCTTGTGGATAATGTTGATAAGTTGTTGGTAAGTCTGTGGATGAAATAAAAAAACGGGTAAATGGGATAGGTTTAACTGTGGTTAACGAATAATAGATAGGTTATCGCCTTTTTTTCGTTCACAATGTGGGTTTATACATGGGGGATAAAATGGTAAACTTTATATAGTGTCATTTTAAGCACAATCGCTAGGGATGGCTTCATCTATTCACGCTAACCCATAACGTTTAAGGAGTATAGAATGGCCAAAATAAAAACGAAGTTTGTTTGTTCAGAATGCGGGACCGAATCGGCGAAATGGCTTGGCAAATGCCCGGGCTGCCATGCATGGAACTCCATGGTGGAAGAGAAGGAAACGGTCGTAAAAACGAAGGGAGTCGGATTGTCTTCGTTTCATGCGAAAGAAAAGCCGCAGTCCATCATACATATAGAAAGTGGGCAAGAGCCTCGTATTGAAACAAGGATGCTTGAGCTAAACCGCGTGTTAGGCGGAGGCGTTGTGCCGGGCTCACTCATCCTTGTCGGCGGTGACCCTGGTATCGGGAAGTCAACGCTGCTGCTCCAGACCTCGCATGCCCTTGCCGTAAAAGGGCTAAAGGTTCTTTATATTTCGGGGGAGGAGTCGGTACGGCAAACGCGGCTTAGAGCGGATCGCCTTGGTGCCTTGACGGAATCGCTGTATGTATTATGCGAGACCAATATGGAGCAAATTAACGATGCGATCGAGTCGCTGCAGCCGGATTTTCTCGTTATCGACTCCATACAGACCGTATATGACCCCAATGTGCAATCTGCGCCTGGAAGCGTGTCGCAGGTTCGTGAATGCACGGCGCATTTCATGAGAGTAGCCAAAATTAAAGGAATTGCAACGGTTCTGGTTGGCCACGTTACGAAGGAAGGGGCTATTGCCGGCCCAAGATTGCTCGAGCATATGGTCGATTGCGTTCTATATTTCGAAGGAGAACGCCATCATACTTATCGCATTTTGCGGGCGGTCAAAAACCGTTTCGGCTCGACGAATGAAATCGGCATTTTCGAAATGGGCGAGGATGGACTTCGGGAGGTTTCGAACCCTTCGGAATTGTTCTTATCCGAACGGCCGCTTGGCGTATCGGGTTCAACGGTCGTAGCGAGCATGGAAGGAACGAGACCCGTACTCGTGGAGTTGCAGGCACTCGTGGCGACAACTAACTTTCCATCCCCGCGAAGAATGTCAACGGGTATCGATCACAACCGCATGGCGCTCATTATCGCGGTGCTCGAGAAGCGCAACGGAATGTTTTTACAAACGCAGGATGCTTATTTGAATGTGGCAGGCGGTGTAAAACTGGATGAGCCGGCAGTCGATCTCGCGGCTGCAGTCAGCATCGCCTCAAGCTTTCGAGACGCGCCAACGAAGCCATACGACGTTATTTTCGGCGAGGTTGGGCTTACGGGCGAGGTTCGCGCAGTATCACGGGCGGAACAGCGGGTGAAAGAAGCAGAGAAGCTGGGCTTCAAACGCGTTATTATGCCGGAGAAAAGTCTAAAAGGGTGGAAGCCGCCCGAAGGTATTGAAATTATTGGCGTAGGCACAGTGTCGGAAGCACTTAAGGCAGCGCTTGGATAGGGGGGCAGACGATGAAAGAACCTACTCAGCTTGAAATAATGAATCAATTGTTGCAATTAGTCGCACCAGGTACCCCTTTTCGTGATGGGCTTGAGAATGTGCTTCGGGCCAAAACGGGGGCGTTGCTTGTTGTAGGCTACAGTCCTGAGGTAATGGAGGTCGTCGACGGAGGTTTCTCCATCAATTGCGACTTCTCGCCTAACTATTTGTATGAGCTAGCCAAAATGGATGGCGCGATTATACTGAGCGAGGATATGCGCAGGATATTGTATGCGAACACGCAGCTTATCCCGAATAGCTCGATACCGTCGATAGAAACGGGCATTAGGCATCGTACCGCGGAGCGCGTGGCGAAGCAGACCGGTAAGCTGGTCGTTTCAATATCCCAGCGGCGCAATATCATTACGCTTTACCAAGGTAACCTCAGATACTCTCTGAAAGACATGGGCGTCATACTAACGAAAGCGAACCAAGCGATTCAGACGCTGGAGAAATACAAAGCGGTACTCAGCCAATCGTTTACGAATTTATCGGCGCTTGAGTTCGAGGAACTGGTTACCCTCCAGGAAGTGGCTCATGTCATCCAGCGCGTAGAGATGGTGCTGCGCATAAAAATGGAAATCAAACGCTACGTGAATGAGCTTGGTACGGAAGGCCGCCTAATCAGCATGCAAATGGATGAGCTGGTCGGCGGCGTGGAAGAGGATGCCTGGTACTTACTTAAAGACTATGCGAAAGAGAATTCGGATGAGAAAATCCGGGAAATTCGTGCTGGTCTGAAAAAACTAAGCTCGGATGAGCTATTGGATGCACCGCCAATCATTCGGCTCATTGGTTACCAACATACAAGCAATATGAATGATGAATCCGTTTCCCCTCGCGGGTATCGTTTACTGAACAAAATTCCGCGGTTACCGCTCATCATCATGAATAACTTAATCGAGCGTTTTGGACGCCTGCCTCATATTCTGATGGCGACAATCGAAGAGCTGGATGAGGTAGAGGGCATTGGAGAAGTACGCGCACGTGCGATCAAAGAGGGCCTTAAGCGAATTCAAGAGCAGATGTTCATTGACAGGCAAATCTAAATCCCATACAATAGATTGAATGTGGTTCTGTACGAACTCGTGCATTCGTTCGTGTTTTGGGGCATAGTAGAGAAGAGGTGGAAAAGATGATCGCAAAATCGATACCGAGCCTTCTCACGGTGGGGAATTTATTCTTAGGAGTAATCGCCATCATTCTTGTATTTAATGAAAAACCAGATACAGCGGCAATGATGGTTTTGATCGCCATGCTGCTTGATGGTGTAGACGGACGCGTTGCTCGGGCGCTGAACGTTCAGAGCGAATTCGGTAAGGAGCTTGACTCATTATCCGATGTCATTTCGTTTGGCGTAGCACCAGCTTTTATTATGTACGTAGTTGCTTTTCAAGATCTTAGTCCCGCGTTGGCGTGGATTGTTACGGCGTTATTTCCCATATGCGGCGCACTGCGGCTTGCTCGCTTCAATGTGATTTCAAGCGCTCCAGGATATTTCATCGGTCTCCCCATACCGGCCGCTGGAGGCGTCCTAGCGACAATGGCTTTATTCAAAGACGACATTTATGTTTCTATACTGTTAACAAGCACGGTTGTGCTTTCCCTGCTCATGGTGAGTACGGTTAAATATCCAAACTTCAAGAAAGTCGGCATTCCGAAAAGTGCGGTTTGGGTTGTACCGATTATCGTTGTAGTGGCTGTGGTGCTTGGTTTATTTTTCAAAAACGATCTTTCCAAAATACTGTTTGTACCGCTGCTGTTATATGCGCTGTACGGCCTAAAAAAAAACGTTGATCGCCGGTTGCCCAAGCGGAATCGGAAACGTAAGAAGCGCGACGAGGTTGTCGATGATACCGTCCAATCAGAAAAACCTGCATGATATGCAAATAAATATGAAACAAGAAAAAATAGCGATTCGAACACAGTCAAATGTGTTTAGAATCGCTATTTTTTGTTTATTAATGAGTTGTTTGATTATTATTGCGGTATGTAAGGAAGAATTAATGAAAAAAATATTATATTTTCAGATGGGTAGTCGCATAATAACAGTTATACGACAAATTTAGACACTTTAAACGAATTCGCTACTTACTATTATATGCCATTAATACCATCTTAACAACGTTGAGAGCGGTTGTCTAGGTCAAAAGAACCTTTTGGTCCAGTCTTTTAGATATAGTTAATTAATACCTCCTCTACATAATCAGAAGCCGATTTGGCGAGTTGTTCAACCGTGTGCAGGTAGCGTTGCGTCGTATTAATATGCGCGTGGCCTAAGCTTTCTTGAACCTGCTGCAGAGAGGCACCGTTAAGCAGGGCGAGCGTTGCGTTAGTATGCCTTAACCAGTGGGGCGTAACGGGCTTGTCCAGTCCGGTTTTGGAACATGAAATTTTGATCATTCGCTCAACTTGCCTTGAAGTTATACCGAATATAACGACATCTGAGCGACTGCTTAGATGGGGCTGGCGGTCGAGATAGCGAGAGTATAGCATCCATAAATGGCGAGGGACCTTGATATCTCTTATTTTCCCCCCTTTTCCCTTCGTAACCGTAAGCCACACGGTGGATTCTAACGGGTCGGAGTAGAAGTCGCACCATTTGATTGCGCATAGCTCCGAGACGCGCAGTCCAAGCAGGAGAAGACTCAAAGCAATTAAATAGTTGCGTTCATTGTCATGCTGTAGAAAATGCAGAAGCTTGCCAACTTCGTTTTTTGTTAGAAAATGCTTTTTGCTTGTTAAGGGAATAACGGGGAGGCGGACGCTGCTGGTCGGGTTCTGTTTAAACAAGCCAATGTTGGGATCGCAGCCCCATTTATATAAAGATTTGAGAGCCGCAATAATGGCAGAGACGGTAGCAGGAGCTAGCGGAAGCCCGGTTTTCTCGTTTTTTATGGACATCAAAAAGAGCTTGAATGCCTCAATTTCTCGCCACGAAACATCATTCAGGTTTCTTCCGGATATGAACAGGCGAAAGCGTTCGATTGCTCTGAAGTAGCTTTTGTAGGTATGTTGGGATTGGCTTCTGCTGCTCAAAAACATTTGGATTTTTTGTTCGTCTGTAAAGCGTGGTTCGTTCTCTGGCATTACGTGCAATAAAGCTTTTTCTTCGAAAATAGCTTCCGATCTCATCAGATATCCTCCTCTTGTTGTCGTATAACTGTTATTATGCGACACCCCGCTGTATGTATATTTTTTCTAATCTATAGACTATGATTTACAAAAAAAGTTACAAAGGCAACTGAATTGTCATTTTAATTCGGTTGAAGAGGAGAAGCGGATGACGATTAGTCAGAGCTATGCGGAAGTGATTTCTATGCAGCATACGGGCGCGGGCAGTTGGATGAAGTACTTGATGTATAAGAGTCCTGCTACATACAGACATTGTGTAAGAGTAGCTTTGTTAGCCGAAATTGTTGTTCCATATTTACCGATTGACGAGAAGGAGCACGCTGTGTTCATTAGAGGCTGCTTTCTTCACGACGTAGGGAAAACGAAGGTGCCGAACGATATTTTGCATAAAAAAGAGAGATTGAATGACTGGGAATGGAGCGTACTTCGCAAGCATCCTGTCTATGGCGAGGAGATCCTTCGAAACCAAGCCTTTTATGACGAAAATATTTTGCAATTAGTAAGGTTTCATCATGAGCGATATGACGGAGCAGGATATCCGGAGGGCAGGAAGGGCGAGCAAATTCCTTTGTTTGCAAGAGCTTGTTCGGTTATCGATGCGCTGGACTCGATGTTATCCATGCGACCTTATAAAAAACCGCTGACTGCATCCGAAGCCTACACAGAGCTTGAGCGACACCGGAATACGCAATTTGACGCGGAAATCGTTGATTTGGTGCTGGAGCTTCCGGAGCATGAGATAGGGATTTATTTCAACGGCATCTACGATAAAGTGAAATAAAGCGGAAATAAAAAAAGCTTTGGAGAGAGGCTCCCCAAAGCTTTAAGCTGATTGCCGTCATTGTATGCTACGTTAAATTAAACAGACCCAATGTTGAGCATTTGTCGTACTCATCTGCAATAACCTCATCCAACTGAATATCCAGCAAGTTGCACAAAGCAGTCATGTAAAACAGATTGCGACCTAAATCATTCTTAAGCGCGTCACGGCAATGCTCGCAAACGGCGCCGGTAAGATGACTTTGCAGCGTCGTTTTGGCGTTCTCAAGATTCAGTTCATCCGAATATTGCTGCTTACGTGCGTTCAGCTCGATACAGCCGCAGTCAGTGACTGCTTTCGTGACTGCGCGATTGACCGAAGCGCCGGATTGTCCGAACTTGGACATAACATCTAACAAGCTGCGGTGCCTAAGCAGCAATTCGGATACTTGCTGCTGAAATTGATCCAGTGTAGGAGCGCTCATCGGTTCCACCTCTTTCACCAACCTCGTATGTTGAAATCTTTAACTCCATTATAAGCTTGATCCCGTCTGTTTACAAAATGTGAATTATTAAAATTTATAAATGTTTGCAATTAATAGGCGCCCCCACGGTTAACAAGGCAATTATTGGAACATAATTGTAGTGGAGGTGAACCATAATGGTTAGACGAATTATTCAATTGATGGGGATGTTGTTCGGTGGTATGGCAGGTGGCGAGGTATACGGATGGGTGAATGGAGCGGCCGTATGGTCAGGCTCATCCTTCGGTATGCTGCAGCGATCCGGCACTTATTACATGAATGTAGCCATTGGCGCGGTTTTTGGTGTAGTTGTGGCAACGATGCTCGCAGGTCAAATTATCCGTTATATGCAAAAGGGAGCCGAGCAGGCGGCTGAGCTTCCCATGCAGCAGCTTATCGCGGGCGCGGGAGGGCTTCTTGCAGGTTTATTGCTTACTGTATTGATCTATCCAGCGGTATCGGGACTTGAAGGACTCGGAAGCTTAATCCCGGCAGCAATGATGGTATGCTTTGGTTATTTGGGCATGCGCATTGGCTTGAATAAGCAGCAGGAGATTGCAGACGGGTTTGCTGCCATGCTGGAGAAGCGCAGGGTTGCTCCTGCAGCCGACGAGGCTGGCGGCTACGAGGAACATAAGATACTCGATACGAGCGTAATTATTGACGGCCGGATTGCGGATATCTGCAAGACTGGTTTCATTGAAGGCACGCTGGTCATTCCGGAGTTTGTGCTCGAGGAGCTTCAGCACATTGCAGATTCATCCGATTTGCTTAAGCGCAATAGAGGACGCCGCGGGCTTGATATTTTGAACAAAATTCAAAAAGAGCTTGATGTGAAAGTTCTGATTTATGAAGGGGATTTCGAAGAGATTGGCGAGGTGGACAGCAAGCTTGTGAAGTTAGCTAAAGCGCTGCATGGGAAAGTCGTAACCAATGATTTCAATTTAAACAAGGTTTGCGAGCTGCAGGGCGTTTCCGTGCTCAATATCAATGATTTGGCTAATGCAGTAAAACCAGTTGTGTTACCGGGAGAAGAAATCATCGTACAAGTGATAAAGGACGGTAAAGAGCATGGGCAAGGCGTCGCTTATTTGGATGACGGCACGATGATCGTAGTTGAGGGCGGCCGCGAATACATTGGAACAACGATGGAAGTGCTCGTGACCAGCGTGCTGCAAACCTCAGCAGGAAGAATGATATTTGCAAAGCCGAAGCTGTTGGAAAAAGCGCTATAACAAGGTATGATAGTACTATTGTTTAGGCGCAAACGGCTGACGCCGCTCCATGGCGGCAATAGCTCGTTTCGCGGTGAAGGATAGGGCAGCTATAAGGAAGGCTGTATAGACGCATATCCTTTAACACGGTATGAGGCGGGTCGGTGCATGGGAGCAGATTGGGGAGTCATCATCGTAGCGGCCGGTAAAGGCACGCGGATGGGAACGAAGGAAAGCAAGCAATACTTGCAGCTAGCGGACAAGCCTATACTTGTTCATACGCTAGATCTTTTTCAGTCGCTGGATTGGGTCAAGGAAGCGGTGCTTGTCGTCGGAAGCGACGATGTGGAACGCTGCCGCGATTGGGTGAAGGAATATGGAATGTCGAAAGTAACGGCAGTTGTAGCCGGAGGAACAGAGCGGCAGCATTCCGTACACTGCGGGCTGCAGGTGCTGTCAACGGACTGGGTGATGGTCCATGACGGGGTACGTCCGCTTGTCACCGCTGAGGCTGTGCGCGCTTGCTGTGCGCAAGCGGAACAAAGCGGTGCCTCCGTACTCGCCGTTCCTGTTAAAGATACGATTAAGCAAGTCAATGAAGCGGGTGTGATCGTCTCTACGCCAGACCGCCGAAGCTTGTGGGCGATACAAACGCCGCAGGCTTTTCGGCGTGTCTTGCTGCTGGAAGCGCATGAGCGCGCTTTGGCGGAGCGGTTCGTTGGGACGGATGATGCGATGGTGGTTGAGCGCATGGGCGTGAACGTCACGGTCGCTGAAGGGGAATACACCAATATTAAAATAACGACGCCTGAGGATTTGCCGTGGGCGGAATTTTTGCTTGCGAAGCGTCGTGCCGATAGGGCAGAGGGGAAAGGTGAGCAAAGATGATTCGAGTGGGACAAGGGTTTGACGTGCATCAATTGGTAGAGGGTCGTCCATGTATAATAGGCGGGGTTACGATTCCTTATGAAAAGGGGTTGCTAGGCCATTCAGACGCGGATGTGCTTCTTCATGCGATTACGGATGCCATTCTAGGCGCGCTTGGGCTTGGTGATATCGGCAAGCATTTTCCTGACACGGACGCAGCCTACAAAGATGCTGACAGCTTGAAGCTGCTTGAGGACGTATGGAAGCTCGTGCGCGAGCGCGGCTATAAGCTTGGCAATATCGATTCGACGATTATAGCCCAGCGGCCCAAAATGCTGCCGTATATTCCGCAAATGTCGGCCATCATTGCAAAAGCGCTGGAAGCGGACATTTCACAGGTGAACGTCAAAGCAACGACAACAGAGCAGCTTGGATTCACGGGACGCGGCGAAGGGATTGCGGCGCAATCCGTTGTTTGTCTAATCATGGATGTGATATGATCGGATTTATTCATGGAGAGGCATTGCTTGCGGAGACCGGCAATCGCTAGCTAAACTTTTAGGAGGTAATTGGAGATGACAGCAGAGGTAAGAGTTCGTTATGCCCCGTCACCGACGGGCCATTTACATATCGGCAACGCAAGAACGGCCTTATTCAATTATTTGTATGCAAGAAACAAAGGCGGCAAATTCATCATTCGGATCGAGGATACCGATGTAAAGCGCAACGTAGCGGGCGGGGAAGAAAGCCAGCTCAAGTATTTGAAGTGGCTGGGCATCGATTGGGATGAGAGCATCGACATTGGAGGCGGCTATGGACCGTATCGGCAGACAGAGCGCCTCGACATATACAGCAAATATTGGCAAGAGCTTCTGGATCGGGGTCTTGCTTACCGCTGCTACTGCACGGAAGAAGAGTTGGAGCAGGAGCGGGAAGAGCAGACTGAACGCGGTGAGACGCCTCGTTATTCCGGCCGCCATCGCCATCTGACCGAGGAGCAGCGTCAGGCTTTCGAAGCGGAAGGCCGCATACCGAGCATCCGTTTTATCGTGCCGGAAGGACGTACCTATGCTTTTGATGATCTGGTTAAAGGCTCGATAAGCTTTGATACGGCCGAAATGGGCGATTTCGTCATCGTGAAGAAGGATGGCATTCCTACGTATAACTTTGCGGTTGTGCTGGACGACTATTTGATGAGAATCAGCCACGTGCTCCGCGGCGAAGACCATATTTCGAATACGCCGCGCCAACTGATGATCTATGAAGCTTTTGGCTGGGCGCCTCCTATATTCGGACATATGACGCTTATCGTGAATGAACAGCGCAAGAAGCTAAGCAAACGCGACGAGTCCATTATTCAGTTCATTTCGCAGTATGACGATTTAGGTTATCTGCCCGAAGCGATGTTTAATTTCATTACGCTATTAGGTTGGTCACCAGAGGGCGAGCAGGAGATCTTTACGCGCGAGGAGCTAGTCTCCGTGTTCAATGCGGATCGATTAAGCAAAAGCCCTGCCGTATTCGATACGCAGAAGCTAAGCTGGATGAATAACGAATATTTGAAAAAAGCCGACACGGCTAGAGTGGTTGATCTATGTCTGCCGCACCTTCAGCAGGCAGGCCGCATTGAGAGTGAACTCGACGCTGCTGGACGCGCATGGGTGACGGATTTAGTTGCCCTGCATCAAGACAAGCTGCGCAGCGCTTCGGATATCGTGCCGATGACGGAGCTTTTCTTCCGCGATGCGGTGGTGGACGAGGAAGAGGCGGCAGCCGTTCTGGCGGAGGAGCAGGTTCCGGCCGTGCTTGACGCTTTCTTGACGCTTGTTGAAGCGGGCGAGACGCCATTCGAGGTTGACGGCATCAAGGACATGATTAAAGCCGTACAGAAAGCAACGGGCTTCAAAGGCAAGCAGCTATTCATGCCGATCCGGGCAGCGCTGACTGGACAGACGCATGGTCCTGACCTTAATCAATCACTTGCTTTGCTTGGCGAAGAGAAGGTTGTTAAGCGTCTTCGGGATCGTCTGGCTAGTCGGTCAGTTTAACGGCCGTTAGGGTAAAGCAATACGTACGGATAGAATACCCTTGTCACATTTTTGGGTATTCGGTATACTATGACTAATAGAAGAATGAATCGAACGGCCATGAACAGGAGAAGTACGTTTGCTTGTGGATTCGCAGAGAGGACAACCGTCATTCGAATCGACGCCCCCCATTTTGGTGCGGCTATGAGACTCGGGTGGGGCTGCAAGTTGTCTGGTCCGCCGAACGGAAATATGCACCTGGGAGCTTTGTTCCGAGCTGCTTCAGCATGACATGCACGATCAGTAGGATTAGGCGGAGACGCATAATCGTTCTTGAAGGCGTACATGGGACTGGGCAGGGTAGGCAGCAACGTATCGTCTGCGTTAAAGACTTTGAGATGAATGATCCAAGGCTGAGCGTCGCCTTGCTTGTTCAAGCAGAGTGGAACCGCGAGATTGCACGCCTCTGCAGCATAATATGCTGCAGGGGCTTTTTTTATTGGAAATTTATGAGCGCATGAAAAAAGGAGCATTGCTTATGTTTCGTCACTTTCGATCGGACATCCAAGCGGTTTTTGAGAATGATCCGGCTGCACGCAGCCGCTTCGAGGTTGTTTTCACCTATTCGGGCTTGCATGCCATATGGGCACACCGTATTGCTCATCCGTTATACCGAAAAGGCTGGTTCACGATAGCTCGAATGATCTCTCAGGTAAGCCGGTTCATGACAGGGATAGAGATCCATCCAGGCGCGCGAATCGGCGATCGGTTGTTTATTGATCATGGCATGGGTGTCGTTATCGGGGAAACCTGCGAGATTGGCGATGACGTCGTGATCTATCAAGGCGTCACTCTGGGCGGAACTGGCAAGGAAAAAGGTAAGCGCCACCCGACAATTGGTAATAATGTAGTTATTGGTTCCGGAGCGAAGGTGCTGGGCTCCTTCCAAGTAGGCGAGTTTTCCAATATAGGCTCCAATGCGGTTGTGCTTCGGGAAGTGCCGACGAATTGTACGGTAGTCGGAAATCCTGGGCGCGTCGTGAAGCGAAACGGCGAGCGGGTAGGCGACCGTCTAGACCATACGCAGCTCCCGGATCCGGTAATCGAAATGTTCCGTACGATGCAGAAGGAAATTGATGAATTAAAAACCGAGCTGAAGCAGCTTCGGGAACCAGTGGCCGGAGGAGAGATACGAAAATGACAGTATCCATTTACAATACAGTTTCAAGGCTTAAAGAGCCTTTTGTGCCCCAAGAACCGGGTAAGGTCAAAATGTATGTATGCGGTCCAACCGTGTACGATTATATCCATATTGGCAATGCACGCCCTGTTATTTTCTTCGACGTTGTGCGGCGTTATTTGGAGGCGTCCGGGAATGACGTGCAATACGTCGTTAACTTTACGGATGTGGACGACAAGCTTATCCGCAAAGCCGAACAGCTTGGCACTACGGTGCCGGAAGTAGCGGAAAAGTTCATTGCGGCATTTTATGAAGACATTGAAACGCTTGGCGTGCACAAGGCAACGCTTAATCCGCGCGTAACGGAGCATATTCCTCAAATTATTGCGTTTATCCAGGGTCTAATCGACAAAGGCTATGCATATATGAGCGATGGCGACGTTTATTACCGGACAGCTGCTTTCGCTGATTATGGCAAGCTGTCGCATCAGAACATCGAGGAGCTGCAGTTTGGTATCCGTGTCGAGATTGGCGACCGGAAGGAGAATCAGCAGGACTTCGTATTGTGGAAAGGCGCGAAGCCGGGAGAGATTAAGTGGGAAAGTCCCTTTGGGGAAGGTCGTCCAGGCTGGCACATTGAATGCTCGGCCATGGCTCGCGCTTACCTTGGCGATACGCTCGATATTCACGGAGGCGGGCATGATTTGCAATTCCCCCACCACGAATGCGAAGTGGCGCAATCCGAGGCATTGACAGGAAAGCCGCTGGCGAATTATTGGATGCATAACGGGTATATTCATATCAATAATGAGAAAATGTCCAAATCGCTTGGCAACGGCATAACGGTGCATGAGCTTGTGAAGCGGGTTAAACCCCATGCGATTCGTTACTTCATGCTTTCTACGCATTACCGCAGCCCGCTTAATTTCAGCGACGATACGGTAGCGCAAGCGGAAAATAGCGTGGAGCGGATCGCTAATTGCGCGGTCAACCTTAGGCATAGGCTTGCAGCGTCTGCAGGCGGAGCAAGCCAAGCGGCAGTAGGAACTACTGGACTTGTCGCATCTGAGGATGCAGAGCTCGATGCGAGGCTGAAAGTTATTCATGACCAGTTCCATGCCAAAATGAGCGATGATTTCAATACGCCAGACGCAATCACCTCCGTATTTGATTTGGTTGCCGAGGCGAATCAATATCTCAATCGATCCGAAGCAGCCGCAGGCGGAGTTAATGCTCTGCTCACGCTGCTCGAGCACATGGATGCGGTGCTTGGCTTGCTGCCGCAGCAGCAGGCGGACTCAGAGCTGCTTGACGCGGATATCGAACAGCTAATCGTAGAGCGTACGGAAGCAAGAGCTACGAAAAATTGGGCGAGAGCGGATGAAATTCGGGTGCTGCTCACAGAGAAAAACATTGTCCTTGAGGATACGCCTCAGGGTATCCGCTGGCGGCGCAAATGAGCGAGCGCATAGATACGAACGCACTATTGTTTCATGCACCCTCCAAAACGCCGCAGCTGATGAACCCCGTCATCCTTGCATATATGGGGGATGCCGTGTTCGAGCTTTTGGTGAGGCAGTATTTAATATCGCTTCCTAACCAAAAGTCCCATCATATTCACAAAGAGGCAACTAAGTTTGTTTCGGCCAAAGGCCAGAAAAAGGTGCTTGATCTATGGCAGCCGCATCTGACTGAAGAAGAGGCAGACATCGTTCGCCGCGGCCGCAATTCGAAATCGGGAGCACCTCCCAAAAATGCGGACCTCGCAGATTATCGCCTTGCAACGGCTTTGGAGAGCTTAGTCGGTTATCTCTATTATGAAGGTCGCATCGAACGGATACATGAGCTATTTTCGGTTGCGATCGGTAAACAACAGCCAGTCGAAGGCTAAAAAAGCCTTGCACGATACTATAAAGATACGAGGAGGGTAACCGAATGACGGAAGAAACGATACAAGATGAGATGATTGCGGGTAAACACCCGGTGCTGGAAGCTTTGCGCTCCGGACGGGAAATCAATAAGATTTGGATTGCCGACGGCGCACAGAAAACACTGACGCAGCCGATTGTGGCGGAAGCGAAAAAGTTCGGGATCGTTGTACAGTTCGTTGATAAAAGAAAGCTGGATAGCTTAACGCCTGGGGTTACGCATCAAGGGGTAGTTGCACAGGCAGCCGCATTTGCTTATGTCGAGGTAGAGGAAATCCTTGAACGCGCGAAGGAGCGGGATGAAGTTCCTTTTATTCTGTTGCTCGATGAGATCGAGGATCCGCATAACCTGGGGTCGATATTGCGTACGGCAGAGTGCACTGGGGTTCATGGCGTGATCATTCCGAAAAGAAGGTCCGCGGGCTTAACGGCCACGGTGCTGAAAACTTCAGCCGGAGCGGCAGAACATGTACCGGTTGCTCGCGTGACGAACCTCGCTCAAACCATCGATAAGCTGAAAGAGGCTGGGGTGTGGGTAGCTGGTACGGACCTGAGCGCTTCGCAGGACGTGTACAAAATGAAATTCGACATGCCGCTCGTTGTGGTTATCGGCAATGAAAGCAAAGGAATGGGAAGACTGATCAAGGAGAAATGCGATTTCCTTGTTAAATTGCCAATGTTGGGGCAGTTGAACTCCTTGAATGCTTCTGTAGCGGCAGGCGTTCTTATGTATGAGGTTGTACGCCAACGCCGGAGCCTTTAGGTGATGAACCGGAAGGACGATATTTTGTTAGTCGATGGTTATAACATGATTGGCGCTTGGCCCGTGCTAGAGAAGCTGAAGGAGTATGACCTTGAGGAAGCACGGGACAAGCTGCTGGACATGATGGCAGACTATCAAGGCTTTACGGGGATGCAGGTATACGTCGTATTCGATGCGCATCAAGTTCCGGGACTCGGCGCAACGTATAGACATCATAAGCTGACTATCGTATATACGAAAGAAAAGGAAACAGCTGACGAGTGCATCGAGCGTCTATGCTCAGAGCTGTATGTGCGTCGCAGGAACATTTATGTAGCCACATCGGATTTGGTGGAGCAGCATGTTGCTTTCGGCAAAGGCGCGCTTAGGGTTTCAGCCCGTGAATTGCTCATCGATATTGGACAAAACCGGAAAAACATAGAACAGTCGCTCCGGGAAGATAAACCTGGCACGCGCAATTCGGTTGATGGAATTGTTAGCCTTGAAATTCGCAGCCAACTTGAAAAGCTGAGACGCGGCGAAAAATAATGGAAGGATTGCGGCGGTGTTTGCTTATCTTGCGAAGCGAACGCCAATGCAGATTCCACAAAGTTACAAAATTGCTAGATACTCGATAGTTTGCGCATGCCCGATTGGTTGACGGTGTAAGGTTACATAATGTATACTGACTCTATTATTAGCGATAAGAACGTGCTGTATTTCGTTAAGAAACATTCTTATCTTTGGACGTAAATTGCTGCTGGGGCCATGCTACTGGATCGGCAGGATAAATTTGCGTGAATACGAATCTAGCGGTGTACGCCTTGCAGGCCGGAGGGATAGTTCGTGAGTATCGACCTCAAAGAATGGAGTACGCTCGAGTATGACAGCAGTACGGACGAGGATATCGTCGAAGCGGTCCGCAATGGCGACAGTATGGCGTTGGAATACTTGATTAATAAGTATAAGAATTTCGTGAGGGCTAAAGCGCGCTCCTATTTTCTTATCGGCGCGGATCGTGAAGATATCGTGCAGGAGGGTATGATAGGTCTATATAAAGCAATTCGTGATTTCAAAGGGGACAAGCTAGCTAGCTTCAAGGCCTTTGCGGAGTTGTGTATTACTAGACAGATTATTACCGCCATCAAAACAGCCACGCGTCAGAAGCATATCCCGCTTAATTCCTACGTATCGCTTGATAAGCCCATTTATGACGAAGATTCGGATCGCACGCTGCTGGATGTCATCTGTGGTACGCGAGTATCTGATCCCGAAGAATTAATTATCAATCAAGAAGAGTTTATTGGTCTGGAAGACAAGATGTCCGAGATTTTAAGCGATCTTGAGCGCAAGGTGCTTATGCTTTATTTGGATGGAAGATCGTATCAGGAAATTGCAGTCGATTTGGATCGACACGTGAAATCCATTGATAACGCTCTCCAACGGGTGAAACGCAAGTTAGAACGTTATTTGGAAGTCAGAGACATTAGCGGTTAAACGCATTCATACGTAAATCGTCATTAATGAGGGCTGTCTTCCATCTGGCGGTGTCCAGGTGGAATATAGGTCCTTTTTGTTTTAAATGGGCTTAAGTAGACTATAATGGTAGAAACGAGCCCGATGCTCTTGTGATTACCAGTTTTTCGCAGGCCTTACACTTATCTTTTACATTGACATCAAAATTGCTGTGTGATAAAGTGTTTAGGTAGGCCTAAAATCGAGGTTTTTTTTCGTTTTGGCGTTGGAATCAATGAACTTTCATATAGAGCTTCATGATTCGTATTTTGTAGCAGTTCGGGAGGTGTAATTCAATGCGGGTAATTATCACGTTGGCATGCACAAACTGCAAACAGAGAAACTATGCGAGCAGCAAGAACAAACGCAATCACCCCGACCGCATCGAGTTGAAGAAGTTTTGCAAGTTCTGTAACGAGCAGACTCCTCATCGCGAGACGAGATAGTCAATTGGAGGTGTGAACGTGGCATTTTTGGCTAAACTAAAGCAAAGCTTTGGTACAACGTTTAGTTTTTTTGCCGACAGCTGGGCGGAACTTAAGAAGGTTCGCTGGCCAAGCCGTAAAGAGTTGACAAGCTATTCGATCGTGGTATTGTTGACGATCACGTTTGTAACGATTTATTTCTGGCTTCTTGACATCGGGATCTCGTCTCTGGTTGAATTCATTGTTTAAGAATGGTCCAAAGGTGGATTTGTGATGGAAAAAAGATGGTACGTCGTGCATACTTACTCAGGCTATGAGAACAAGGTGAAAGCCAATTTGGAACGCCGTGTTGAATCAATGGGCATGGAAGACAAAATCTTCCGCGTGCTCGTTCCTATGGAAGATGAAGTGGTAGAGAAGGACGGTAAGAAAAAGACTGTCCAACGTAAGGTCTACCCCGGATATGTTCTTGTGGAAATGGTTCAAACCGACGATTCATGGTACGTTGTTCGCAATACGCCTGGCGTAACTGGATTTGTAGGATCGACTGGATCCGGTTCAAAGCCGATTCCTCTACTGCCAGATGAGGTTGAGCAAATACTCAAACACATGGGCATGGAAGAGCCGAAACCGAAAATCGAGTTTGATCTGAAAGAGACGGTTCGCGTCAAAGTAGGTCCTTTCGCAGATTTTGTTGGTACAGTAGAAGAAATTTTGCTGGACAAAGCGAAGTTGAAGGTTCATGTAAACATGTTTGGCAGGGAGACCCCGCTAGAGCTGGATTATACTCAAGTGGAAAAGATATAATATCTGGTTTCCAAAACCCACAGGGTTAAACCGGTGGAGGTTTGGACGCGAAGTGGCAATGCCTCTTAATCAGTGGCATATGCTATTTACGCATGGAATAAAGGGTAAGGAGGTGTGTCAGGCATGGCAAAAAAGGTCATTAAAATGGTCAAATTGCAAGTTCCTGCAGGTAAAGCAAACCCAGCGCCGCCGATCGGTCCAGCACTTGGTCAAGCAGGCGTTAACATCATGGCGTTTTGTAAAGAGTTTAATGCTCGTACCGCAGATCAAGCAGGCTTGATTATTCCAGTCGTTATTACAGTATTCGAAGACCGTTCTTTCACTTTCGAAACAAAAACGCCGCCGGCAGCAGTATTGCTTCGCGTCGCAGCTGGTATCGAAAAAGGTTCAGGCGAACCGAACAAGAAAAAGGTCGCTACTGTAAAACGTGACAAAGTTCGCGAAATCGCTGAGCAAAAAATGCCGGATCTTAACGCAGCTTCAGTTGAAGCGGCAATGCGTATGGTTGAAGGTACTGCTCGCAGCATGGGCGTAACTATTGTTGACTAATTTTACTCAGTAGCTTGCTTTGCGAAGCTTCGGCTTTCGCGAGTGGGAGGATCATCCTTAGGAGGATTTTCCGCTACTACCACATGAGGAGGAAATTACAATGGCTAAACAAGGTAAAAAATATCTAGAAGCTGTTAAGCTGATTGACAGCGAAGCAACTTACGAGCCTTTAGAAGCGATTGAGCTTGTAAAGAAGGCAGCAACAGCTAAGTTTGACGAATCCGTTGAAGTAGCAGTTCGTTTGGGTGTAGACCCGCGTAAACAAGACCAAGCCGTTCGTGGCGTAGTTGTACTTCCACACGGAACTGGTAAAACAAAACGCGTTCTCGTTTTCGCAAAAGGCGAAAAAGTGAAAGAAGCGGAAGCTGCGGGCGCAGACTTTGTCGGCGATGCAGACATGATCAACAAAATCCAACAAGGCTGGTTCGAATTCGACGTTTGCGTAGCAACGCCGGACATGATGGCTGAAGTTGGTAAACTTGGACGTATTCTTGGTGGTAAAGGCTTGATGCCTAACCCTAAAGCTGGTACAGTAACGTTTGACGTTGCTAAAGCCGTTCAAGAAATTAAAGCCGGTAAGATTGAATACCGTCTTGATAAAGCAGGTCAAATCCATGCTCCAATCGGAAAAGTATCATTTGATGCTGAGAAACTCAACGAGAACCTCAAATCATTGATCGATGCACTTAACCGTGCTAAACCGGCTGCTGCAAAAGGCGTTTACCTGAAAAACATCGCCGTTTCTTCGACAATGGGCCCTGGCGCTCGTGTTTCTACAGCGGTTTATCGCTAAGAAGAACGGAACTAAATTCGAATACGCATACCGTAGACAGTAGGTGCCATAAGGCTTAATTTCCTACCGAGGTGTTATGATAAAACGTTTGTAAGCAATATTCAATCCTTTCCGGGTTGATGCGCGATAACGACATCATGGCCTTCGCAGTGTCTGCGAAGGCCTTTCTCATGCATCGAGGCGTGGAAAGCCCGTCGTAATTAACGGAATGTATACTATTACGGGAGGTGTACAGTTTGGCTAACGCAAATATCATCCAAGAGAAACAAGAGGCAGTTGCCGTAATCGCGGCGAAAATTGCTTCTAGCTCCAGTACAGTAGTAGCTGACTACCGTGGATTGAACGTTGCGCAAGTTACTGAGCTTCGGAAACAGCTTCGTGAAGCAGGAATTGAATTCCAAGTTCTTAAAAACTCGCTCGTTCGCCGCGCAACAGAAGGTACGGATTATGTAGAATTGAACAATATTCTTACAGGTCCTACTGCAATTGCATTCGGTAAGGAAGACGCTGTTGCTCCAGCAAAAATTTTGAACGATTTTGCTAAGAAAAACGATGCTTTGAAACTTAAAGGCGGCGTTGTAGAAGGTAAAGTCGTATCTCAAGAAGAAATTAAAGCTCTTGCGGAACTTCCGTCCCGCGAAGGTTTGCTCTCTATGCTCCTCAGCGTATTGCAAGCTCCAGTGCGCAACTTCGCGCTTGCAGTTAAAGCAGTCGGTGAAAAACAAGAAGCAGGCGTTTAATTTCTACTCAAAACCGCTCACAGTATTGAACCGGCGTAAGCCGGCTTAGGATAAAACAAAAAAATAAACCACATTCCCGGAGGTATAATCATGTCTAAAGAACAAATCTTAGAAGCGATTAAAGTTATGAACGTTCTTGAACTGAACGAGCTTGTTAAAGCAATTGAAGAAGAATTCGGCGTAACTGCAGCAGCTCCAGTAGCAGCAGCAGGTGCAGGCGCGGCTGTTGAAGCTGAGCAAACAGAATTCGACGTTATCCTTAACGGACCTGGCGCTTCCAAAATCAACGTAATCAAAGTTGTTCGCGAAATTACAGGTCTTGGCCTGAAAGAAGCGAAAGACTTGGTTGATAGCGCTCCTAAAGCTGTTAAAGAAAAAGTTGCTAAAGAAGAAGCTGAAGCAGTTGCAGCTAAACTTTCTGAAGCTGGCGCTTCTGTAGAAGTTAAGTAGTATTCGTTTAACCATATAAGCTGATCATGCGATTGTACGATGAATCGGCTGGCGAGCCCCTTGAATCCGTCAGGTTTCAAGGGGTTCGTTGTATGTTAAAGGATAAGAATGTATAAATGAAATGACTTATACATTCTTATCTTTCAACGCGAGGATAGCCTTTCGTTCGTTAGGGTGGCAGCTTAATGTTTGAAGAAGTTTTGTAATAACGGGAGAGTGATGAATTATGTCGAATCACTATTACTCACAAAGCCCGGACGTGAAGCATAATCGTCAGGTTCATGAAGTGTCACTACGAGGCTTTTCTTTTCGGTTTATGACGGATGCAGGCGTATTCTCGAAATCGGGTGTCGATTATGGGAGTCAGGTATTGATTGACGCGCTTGAGATCAGTACGAATGCTAATGTTCTCGATGTCGGCTGCGGCTACGGTCCGATCGGATTAACTTCAGCCAAGCTTGCAGAACTTGGGCATGTAACAATGATTGATATAAATGAAAGAGCGGTACAGCTCTCGAAAGAAAATGCGAAGCTTAATCAGCTTACGAACGTAACGGTTCTGCAGAGCGACTTATTCGAAGCAGTAAAAGGGAAAACGTTCGATACGATAGTGACCAATCCGCCCATCCGCGCAGGCAAAACCGTTGTTCATCGCATATTTGAAGAAGGCTTTGAATTGCTTGAGTCCGGTGGCAGCATGTGGGTTGTCATTCAGAAGAAACAAGGCGCACCTTCGGCAAAAGCAAAGCTGGAGTCGCTGTTCGAAGATGTTGAGGAAGTTACGAAGGATAAGGGCTACCGCATTTTCCGTGCTGTAAAAGGATAGGAAAAAAAGACAAATGCTGTTTTGAAAATATCTTTGAAAACGGAATAAAAATTATTGACTTGACATTTTAGATATGGTAAAATTATAAAATGTCAGCATTAAATTGGGCTCGATCTCTTTAGTTAACTAAAATGTCAAGTGTAAATTTAAAGCGCGGAATGCATAAGTTTTACACATTTGACGTATAATGTTTACGTTTTGGGCAAAATTATTTGATATGAGACTATCACGGCCGCGCTGTGATTGGTTAACTGCCGGAACATGCTCTTTTTTCGAACTATTCGATAAGGGCTTTTCTTTATTTGACTATATAGGCGGCTGGTCCGTTTATAGTGACGCAGTGATTATCGATGCTGTGATACAGACATGAGGGGTGAGGTTAAGTTGGCAGGACAACTTGTTCAGTATGGTCGGCGCGCGCGCAGAAGCTACGCCAGGATCAACGAGGTGCTGGAAGTCCCGAACCTGATTGAAATCCAACAAAAATCGTATGAGAAGTTTTTGGACAGCGATCTAATCGAATTGTTCCAAGATATTTCTCCGATTTCGGACTTTACGGGCAATCTATCGCTTGAGTTTATCGACTATAGCTTAGGCGAACCGAAATATTCGGTCGATGAATCAAAAGAGCGCGACGTGACGTATGCGGCTCCTTTACGCGTTAAGGTACGACTTTTCAATAAGGAGACCGGCGAAGTAAAGGAACAAGAAGTTTTCATGGGTGATTTCCCGCTTATGACAGAGACTGGCACGTTTATTATTAACGGGGCTGAGCGTGTCATAGTTAGCCAATTGGTTCGATCCCCGAGTGTGTACTTCAGCACGAAGGTCGATAAAAACGGGAAGAAAAACTACACGGCTACGGTTATTCCTAACCGCGGCGCTTGGCTAGAGCTTGAAACAGATGCGAAAGATATCATCTACGTGCGTATTGACCGGACCCGGAAGATCCCGGTAACGGTGCTTTTGCGTTCGTTAGGCTTCGGTACTGACGCTGAAATTCTTGAACTGCTAGGACATGATGAGTACATTCGCAACACGCTTGACAAAGATAATACGGATTCCACTGAGAAAGCGCTGATTGAAATTTATGAGCGTCTTCGTCCAGGCGAGCCTCCGACTTTGGACAATGCGAAGAGCTTGCTTGTTGCTCGCTTCTTTGACCCGAAACGTTATGACTTGGCCAATGTAGGCCGTTACAAAATAAACAAAAAGCTCCACATCAAGAACCGTTTGTTTAATCAGCGGCTTGCGGAGAATCTAGTTGACCCTACGACAGGCGAAATTATCGCTGAATCGGGACAAATGATTGACCGTCGCTTGCTTGATGAAATTCTCGAGAAGCTTGAGAAGGATGTTGGCTTCAAGACGTACCACGTTGCAAACGGCGTATTGGATGCTGATAGTATTCCTCTACAAACGATCAGCGTATTCTCGCCATATGACGAAAGCAAAGTAATTAAAGTAATAGCGAATGGCATTATTGATAAATCCGTTAAGCACATTACGCCTGCGGATATCATTTCTTCCATTAACTACTTTATTAATTTGCTGCACGGCGTAGGAAGCACGGATGATATCGATCATCTTGGTAACCGTCGTCTCCGTTCGGTAGGCGAACTGCTCCAAAATCAATTCCGTATCGGTTTGTCTCGTATGGAGCGCGTAGTGCGCGAGAGAATGTCCATTCAAGACGCGAATGCGATTACGCCGCAAGCGCTAATCAACATTCGTCCGGTTATTGCATCTATAAAAGAGTTCTTCGGCTCCTCGCAGCTTTCCCAGTTTATGGACCAAACGAATCCGCTTGCCGAATTGACGCATAAACGCCGTCTATCCGCACTCGGACCCGGCGGTTTGACTCGGGAACGCGCAGGCTTTGAAGTACGTGACGTCCATCACTCCCACTATGGGCGGATGTGTCCGATCGAGACGCCAGAGGGACCGAATATCGGTTTGATCAACTCCTTGTCATCTTTTGCCCGCATTAACGAATATGGCTTCATTGAGGCGCCATACCGTTGGGTTGATCCGAAGACGGGAATTGTTACTGAGCAAATCGCGTACTTGACTGCCGACGAGGAAGACAACTACGTAATCGCGCAAGCGAATGCGAAGCTTACTCCGGAAGACAAGTTTGCCGAAGAAAATACGATCGTTCGTTACAACAAGCAAGCCGATAACATTCTTACAATGCCTAGTGATCGCGTTGACTATATGGACGTATCTCCTAAGCAGGTAGTATCTGTTGCGACAGCGTTAATTCCGTTCCTGGAAAACGATGACTCCAACCGTGCCCTCATGGGATCGAACATGCAACGTCAAGCGGTTCCATTGCTTATCCCAAGATCTCCACTTGTTGGTACGGGTATGGAGCATAAAGCTGCGAAGGATTCAGGAGTTTGTATCGTTGCTAAGCATGACGGCGTAATTGAACGTTCCTCCGCGAATGAGATCTGGCTGCGCCGCGTTGAACAAATCGATGGCAAGCCGGTAACTGGCGACCTTGTGAAACATAAGCTACACAAGTTTATGCGTTCAAACCAAGGAACGTGCATCAATCAGCGCCCGCTTGTGCGTAAAGGCGATGTAATCAAGAAAGGTGATATCCTTGCGGATGGACCTTCCACTGAAAAGGGCGAATTGGCTCTTGGACGCAACGTAGTCGTTGCATTCATGACGTGGGAAGGCTACAACTACGAGGATGCGATCTTGCTTAGCGAAAAACTTGTGAAGGAAGATGTTTATACATCGATTCACATTGAGGAATATGAGTCTGAGGCTCGTGACACGAAGCTTGGACCGGAAGAAATCACACGCGATATCCCGAACGTTGGCGAAGAGGCTCTTCGCAACCTGGATGAGCGCGGAATCATTCGTGTCGGTGCTGAGATCGGCGCTGGCGATATCCTAGTTGGTAAAGTAACACCGAAGGGTGTAACGGAGCTGACTGCGGAAGAACGTTTGCTTCATGCGATCTTCGGTGAGAAGGCTCGTGAGGTTCGTGATACTTCGCTCCGCGTACCGCATGGTACAGATGGTATCGTTGTTGATGTTAAGGTATTTACTCGCGAGAACGGCGACGAGTTACCGCCAGGCGTTAACCAATTGGTACGTGCTTACATTGCTCAAAAACGGAAAATATCCGAAGGCGACAAAATGGCCGGCCGTCATGGTAACAAAGGGGTTATCGCTCGTATTATGCCTGAAGAAGATATGCCTTTCCTTCCAGATGGCACACCGGTTGAGGTTGTTCTAAACCCGCTCGGCGTTCCGTCACGGATGAATATTGGTCAGGCACTTGAAGTTCACTTGGGTATGGCTTGTAAGCATCTTGGCATTCATGCTGCGACACCGGTATTCGATGGTGCGCGCGAGAATGACGTTTTCGATACGATGGAAGAAGCAGGCATGCAGCGTAACGGTAAAACCGTGCTGTATGACGGACGGACAGGCGAGAATTTCGAACGTGAAGTTACGGTTGGGGTCATGTATATGATCAAGCTGGCGCACATGGTCGACGATAAAATCCATGCCCGTTCAACTGGACCTTACTCGCTCGTTACGCAACAACCGCTCGGTGGTAAAGCACAATTCGGCGGACAGCGTTTCGGGGAGATGGAGGTATGGGCGCTTGAGGCATATGGCGCTGCGTACACGCTTCAAGAAATCTTGACGGTGAAATCCGATGATGTGGTTGGTCGTGTGAAAACATACGAGTCAATCGTCAAAGGCGAGAATGTTCCAGAACCAGGCGTTCCTGAATCGTTCAAAGTTTTGATCAAAGAGCTTCAAAGTTTGGGTATGGATGTTAAAATTCTGTCCGAGAACGAAGAAGAGATCGAAATGAAAGAAATGGACGATGAAGACGAGGCTACAGGCGATAAGCTCAACCTCAATATTGAAGGTGCCGAAATCGGCGCTGCTGAATAAACTAGTTGCTGGATTCCGTCACATGGTCACGCGCCTATGACGGAATCTAGCTGATTAGATAGACATTGTCATACATGACGGAGGAGGGTTGCTCCTTGTTGGACGTGAACAACTTCGAGTATATGAAAATCGGTCTGGCATCGCCGGATAAAATTCGCTCGTGGTCCCGCGGAGAAGTTAAGAAACCGGAGACGATCAACTATAGGACCTTAAAGCCGGAGAAGGAAGGTCTCTTCTGCGAGAAAATTTTCGGACCTACAAAAGACTGGGAATGTCATTGCGGCAAATACAAACGTGTACGCTATAAAGGTGTCGTTTGTGATCGCTGTGGCGTTGAAGTAACCCGCGCTAAAGTACGTCGCGAGCGCATGGGTCACATTGAGCTGGCTGCGCCAGTTTCCCATATTTGGTATTTCAAAGGGATTCCAAGCCGTATGGGTCTTGCGCTGGATATGTCCCCTCGTTCGCTTGAGGAGATCATTTACTTTGCATCCTATGTGGTTACTGATCCAGGTGATACGCCGCTTGAGAAAAAACAACTCCTTTCGGAGAAAGAATACCGCAGCTACCGTGAGAAATACGGGTATGGTTTCCATGCTGGCATGGGCGCGGAAGCTGTCAAAAAGCTTTTGCAGGATATCGACGTTGATAAAGAGCTTGAGCAACTGAAGGAAGAGCTGCGTACGGCTCAAGGCCAACGCCGCAACCGTGCTATTAAGCGTCTAGAAGTCGTAGAAGCATTCCGCAACTCCGGCAATGAGCCGGAATGGATGATTCTTGACGTGCTTCCTGTCATTCCTCCTGAGCTTCGTCCAATGGTACAGCTCGACGGCGGACGTTTTGCGACATCCGACCTTAACGATCTGTATCGCCGTGTTATTAACCGTAACAATCGTTTGAAGAGACTGCTAGACCTAGGCGCTCCTGACATCATCGTTCAGAATGAAAAACGGATGCTGCAGGAAGCGGTCGACGCATTGATCGATAATGGTCGTCGCGGTCGTCCCGTAACTGGTCCTGGTAACCGTCCGCTTAAATCCCTCAGCCATATGCTGAAGGGTAAGCAAGGACGTTTCCGTCAGAACTTGCTCGGTAAACGGGTTGACTACTCTGGTCGTTCGGTTATCGTAGTAGGTCCAAACTTGAAAATGTTCCAGTGCGGCCTACCAAAGGAAATGGCACTAGAATTGTTCAAGCCTTTCGTTATGAAAGAGCTTGTTAATAAAGGCCTAGCGCATAACATCAAGAGCGCGAAGCGCAAAGTCGAACGCGTAAGCCCTGAGGTATGGGACGTTCTTGAGGAAGTCATCAAGGAACACCCAGTATTGCTTAACCGTGCCCCGACGCTTCATAGACTAGGTATTCAAGCATTTGAACCTATTCTAGTAGAAGGTCGTGCAATTAAGCTTCATCCGCTCGTATGTACAGCGTACAACGCTGACTTCGACGGTGACCAAATGGCCGTTCACGTTCCGTTATCTGCTGAAGCACAAGCGGAAGCTCGCTTGTTAATGCTTGCGTCAGGCAACATTCTTAACCCGAAAGACGGCAAACCGGTCGTTACTCCTTCACAGGATATGGTATTGGGAAGCTTCTACTTAACGATGGATAACAAAGAAGCCAAAGGCAGTGGTTCCGTATTCGGTACCATTAACGAGGCCATCTCTGCTTACCAACGTGGTATCGTTTCCTTGCACGCTAGAATTTTCATTCCAGTTCGCGTGCTCAAAAAAGTTAATTTCACCGAGCAGCAACAAAATTCACTTCTCGTAACGACAGTTGGTAAAGTTATCTTCAATGAAATTTTCCCTGAAGATTTCCCTTATATCAATGAAGCTACAAAAACGAATTTGCTGCACGGTACGCCTGATAAATATTTCGTCTACGAAAAAGGTGCCGATCTTCCTAAGTTCTTGGATGCAATCGACACGCCAGGTGCGGTAGGTAAGGATTATCTTGCATTAGTCATTGCAGAATGTTTCCGCCAATACCACACAACGCTTACGGCGATGCTTCTTGACCGCATTAAGCAACTGGGCTTTACGTACTCGACCAAGGCTGGTATTACGATCGGCGTTTCCGACGTTATCATCCCGGTGGAGAAAGACGAAATCATGAAGCGCTCCGATGAGAAGGTATCTACCGTTATGAATCAGTACCGTCGCGGTTTGATTACGAACGAAGAGAGATATGACCGTATCATCAGCATTTGGAGTAAATGTAAAGACGAAATCACCGAAGTTCTTATGAAGTCGATGGATCGTTACAACAACATCATGCTCATGGTAGACTCCAAAGCACGGGGTAACAAATCACAAATTACACAGCTCGGCGGTATGCGTGGTCTAATGGCCAATCCATCCGGTCGTATCATCGAGTTGCCGATCAAATCGAACTTCCGCGAAGGCCTAACGGTACTCGAGTACTTTATCTCGACTCACGGAGCGCGTAAAGGTTTGGCGGATACAGCACTTCGGACTGCCGATTCCGGTTACTTGACTCGTCGACTTGTCGACGTTGCACAAGACGTAATCGTGCGCGAAGAAGATTGTGGTACGGATAAAGGCTTCTCCGTAAGCAAAATCCAAGACGGTAAAGAGGTTATCGAAGATCTTTATGACCGTATTGAAGGCCGCTATGCGTTTGAAACCGTTCGTAACCCTAAAACCGGCGAGATTATCGTTAACCGCAGCGAGCTTATTGATTCCAATAAAGCAGATGCGATTATCGATGCCGGCGTAGAAAAACTGCAAATTCGTTCCGTACTGAGCTGCCGTGCCCGTCACGGCGTATGTAAGATCTGTTACGGCCGTAACCTTGCAACTGGCAAGCACGTTGAGATTGGGGAAGCGGTTGGTATTATCGCGGCACAATCCATCGGAGAGCCAGGAACACAGCTGACGATGCGTACGTTCCATACGGGCGGCGTTGCCGGCGATGATATTACACAAGGTTTGCCGCGTATTCAAGAGTTGTTTGAGGCGCGTAATCCGAAAGGTCAAGCGATTATCTCTGAGCTTGACGGTGTAATCAAAGAAATCCGTGAAGCTAAGGACCGTCGTGAAATCGAGGTTCAAGGCGAAGCGGAATCGAAAGTGTATGCTGTTACCTATGGATCGCGTATTCGCGTAACGCAAGGTCAACAAATCGAAGCCGGTGATGAGCTGACGGATGGATCGATTGACCCTAAAGATATGCTGCGCATCAAAGGTATCCGTGGCGTTCAAAACTACATTTTGCAAGAAGTACAGCGCGTATACCGGAACCAAGGGGTAGAAATCAATGACAAGCACGTTGAGGTCATGATTAAGCAAATGCTCCGGAAAATCCGTATCGTAGACGCAGGCGGTACGACTCTGCTTCCAGGCGCGTTTGTTGACATTCATGAATATGAATCTCAGAACCGCACTGCGATCTTTGCAGATTTGGAGCCGGCTGTCGCAAAACCAGTTTTGCTCGGTATTACGAAAGCATCGCTTGAGACAGATTCTTTCTTGTCAGCAGCATCCTTCCAAGAAACAACTCGTGTATTAACTGACGCAGCTATTAAAGGCAAAGTTGACCAGTTGCTTGGACTCAAGGAAAATGTTATTATCGGTAAGTTGATTCCTGCAGGTACGGGAATGGCTCGATACCGTAACATTCGCTTTGCTGGACTAGAAGATGAAGCTACTACTGCAGTTGAAGGGGAATTGGAGACGGAAGCTGTAACTGTCGATTAATTGACGGTTACCGATTACGCTCTATAACCGGATACTAAACCATACAGAAAGAGCGTTACATCTTCCGCTTTATTTGGAAGCGGAAGATGGTCGCTCTTTTGCATGTTTACAGTGTGAAATTCATTGTTAATTGGTTTGCAAATGATTATCTTGAAGTTTCTTGACACAATCACGGTATAGGTGCTATTATATCGAAGTGTGCCTAATTGTGTGATCGCTGAATGGAAGAATTGAAGGTGATTTTCATGCAATTCAAAGTCGGCGCAAAGCAGACTGCCAAGATGCTCGAGCAAGAAAGAGCGATTGAAGTCTATGTTGCACGAGATGCAGATCCGCAGATGAAAGAGAAGATTGTTCATCTATGTGAGCGGACGGGAGTTCCGGTGAAATGGATCGATTCAATGGATGAGCTTGGGGAAACCTGCGGCATTGATATCGGGGCCGCGATGGCAGCGCTCGTAACCGAAGAAGAATAATGCAATATCCGTTTTTGTTAGTTGATTATTTAACGATGATTGACTGGCGAGAACTTTTGTTTGTTCTTTTATGAACCGCCTGGATCTGTGGGCTTAATTTTAGGTAAAATGTCTACCATACAAGCGTACACGGCTGTTGCCGTCTTTTGGTGGAAAGAGCCCGCTTACGCAAAAGAAATATAAGTTGATTTATAAACAAATGTATTTATAAATGCTTATATTCTCAAAAGACATGAATATAAGGAAGGGGGTGGCAACATGCCAACTATTAACCAGCTAGTCCGTAAAGGACGCCAAGCGAAAGTCGTTAAATCGAAATCGCCGGCATTGCAAAAAGGTTTCAATGCATTGAAACGTGAAGCTACTAACATCAGCGCTCCTCAAAAACGCGGTGTGTGCACTCGTGTAGGTACAATGACTCCAAGGAAACCGAACTCCGCACTTCGTAAATATGCTCGTGTTCGTTTAACGAACCGCTTAGAAGTTACGGCTTACATTCCGGGTATCGGACACAACTTGCAAGAGCATAGCGTTGTTTTGATCCGCGGTGGTAAAGTAAAAGACTTAGCAGGAGTACGTTACCATATCGTACGCGGCGCGCTTGATACTGCGGGTGTTAACAACCGTATGCAAGCTCGTTCGAAATACGGTACAAAACGTCCGAAAGTTAAAAAATCATAAGATTAACCCTTGCACGGGATATTGAAAATATCCCTAACGGGTCATTGAAATGCTAGAAATAGCGACTATTAGAAGAAAGGGGGACTTTCTCATGCCACGCAAAGGTCCTGTAACGAAACGCGATGTGCTTCCAGATCCGCTGTATAACAGCAAGCTGGTAACGCGCCTAATCAACCGCATTATGCTAGACGGTAAAAGAGGCGTTGCACAAACGCTATTGTATGATGCATTCAAACTGATTCAAGAACGCACGGGTAAAGATCCGATGGAAGTGTTCGAAGCAGCTTTGAAAAATATTATGCCAGTACTTGAGGTTAAAGCACGCCGTGTCGGCGGTGCGAACTATCAAGTGCCTATCGAAGTTAAACCAGAGCGCCGTACGGCACTTGGTCTCCGTTGGCTCGTGAACTACTCACGTAACCGCGGCGAGAAAACGATGGAAGAGCGTTTAGCTGCTGAAATCACAGATGCTTCCAATAACACTGGCGCAGCTGTTAAAAAGCGCGAAGACACTCACAAAATGGCTGAAGCAAATAAAGCATTTGCTCACTACCGCTGGTAGAATTCTAACATTCGAGAGGAGACCATTTTATGTCAAGAGAGTTCTCCTTGAACAATACGCGTAACATCGGGATTATGGCGCATATTGATGCTGGTAAAACCACGACAACTGAACGGATCTTGTTCTTCACAGGCCGTACCCACAAAATCGGAGAAGTGCACGAAGGTGCAGCTACGATGGACTGGATGGAGCAAGAACAAGAGCGCGGTATCACGATTACGTCTGCCGCGACAACCGCTCAATGGAATGGACACCGTATCAATATTATCGATACCCCGGGACACGTTGACTTCACAGTAGAAGTTGAACGTTCCCTGCGCGTTTTGGACGGGGCCGTTGGAGTTTTCAGTGCGAAAGAAGGAGTCGAGCCACAGTCCGAGACTGTATGGCGTCAAGCAGACCGTTACAACGTTCCGCGGATCGCATACGTCAACAAAATGGACATCATTGGTGCTGACTTCCTAAACGTTATCAAGGATATGCGCGAGCGTCTTCAAGCAAACGCAGTTGCCATTCAAATTCCGATTGGTGCTGAGTCTGATTTTGTCGGCGTTATCGATATCGTTGAGCGCGTAGCTTACAAGTACAAAGACGATACAGGTAAAGATCCTATTCAAGTTGAAATTCCTTCGGAGTATGCTGACCAAGTGGAAGAGCTTCGTACGGAATTGATTGAAAAGGTAGCAGAGCTTGACGAAGAGTTGACTATGAAATATCTGGAAGGCGAAGAAATTTCAATTCCAGAAATCAAAGCAGCGCTACGTAAAGGCGTTTGCGAAGTTAAAATCTTCCCTGTAATCGTTGGATCTTCCTACCGCAACAAAGGTGTTCAACTGATGTTGGATGCGGTTGTAGACTACCTTCCATCTCCTCTTGATGTACCAGCTATTAAAGGTACAACTGAAGAAGGCGAAGAAGGCGAACGTCCATCATCCGATTCAGAGCCGTTCTCGGCTTTGGCATTCAAAATCATGACGGATCCTTATGTTGGTAGATTGACGTTCTTCCGTGTGTACTCGGGAATTCTGAAATCCGGTTCTTATGTTCTTAACTCAACTAAGGGCAAACGTGAGCGGATTGGACGTATTCTTCAAATGCACGCGAACGCTCGTCAAGAGATTTCTGAAGTGTATGCAGGCGATATCGCTGCAGCAGTTGGACTTAAAGATACGACGACTGGGGACACTCTATGTGACGAGAAGAATATCATCATTCTTGAGTCCATGAACTTCCCTGAGCCGGTTATCTCGGTTGCTATCGAACCAAAAACGAAAGCTGACCAAGACAAACTAGGTATCGCTATTTCCAAGCTGGCAGAAGAAGATCCTACCTTCCGTGCACATACGGACGAAGAAACAAACCAGACGATTATTTCTGGTATGGGTGAGCTTCACCTTGAGATCCTCGTTGACCGTATGTTCCGCGAATTTAAAGTTGAAACTAACGTTGGTAAACCGCAAGTTGCTTACCGTGAAACGTTCCGTGAAGCTGCGAAGGTTGAAGGTAAGTTCGTTCGTCAGTCCGGTGGTAAAGGTCAATTCGGTCATTGTTGGGTTGAATTCTCACCACTTGAGCCAGGTTCAGGCTTCGTATTCGAAAACAAAACAGTCGGCGGTTCGATTCCTCGTGAATTTATCGCTCCTATCCAGGCTGGTATCGAAGAGTCAATGAAGAACGGTGTAGTAGCCGGCTTCCCGCTCGTTGATGTCAAGGCTGTTGTAGTAGACGGATCTTATCATGATGTTGACTCCTCGGAGATGGCGTTTAAAATTGCAGGCTCGATGGCGCTTAAAGCTGCCAAAGATAAATGTAAGCCAGTTCTTCTTGAGCCAATCATGAAAGTAGAAGTTACTGTTCCTGAAGAGTACATGGGCGATGTTATGGGTATGCTTAACTCCCGTCGTGGTCGTATCGAAGGTATGGATACTCGTGCAGGTGCACAAATTATCCGCTCCAAGGTGCCTCTCTCCGAGATGTTTGGTTATTCCACTACACTACGTTCCGGTACACAAGGACGCGGCGTATTCTCCATGGAGCTTTCTCATTATGAAGAAGTTCCAAAATCGATCTCTGAAGAGATCATTGCTAAGAACAAAGGCGAGTAATCGTTTTTGTCCTTCCAAACCATTTGCTTTTGGCCGTCAGCTTGTTTGCTCGCAAACCTGATGCCGGCCCACACATAAAAAATTCATGATATATTGAGGAGGCTCAAGTTCAATGGCTAAGGCTAAATTTGAACGTAACAAACCGCACGTTAATATCGGTACAATCGGTCACGTCGACCACGGTAAAACGACTTTGACTGCAGCTATCACAACTGTACTTTCCAAAAAATACGGCGGTGCAGCAATCGCATTCGACCAAATCGATAAAGCTCCAGAAGAGCGCGAGCGCGGTATCACGATCTCGACAGCTCACGTTGAGTATGAGACGCCAGCTCGTCACTACGCTCACGTTGACTGCCCAGGTCACGCCGACTATGTAAAAAACATGATCACTGGTGCTGCTCAAATGGACGGAGCTATTCTTGTAGTTTCCGCTACTGACGGTCCTATGCCACAAACTCGTGAGCACATCTTGCTTTCGAAACAAGTAGGCGTACCTTACATCGTTGTTTTCTTGAACAAATGCGACATGGTTGAAGACGAAGAGCTTCTTGAGCTAGTTGAGATGGAAGTTCGCGACCTTCTTTCCGAGTATGAGTTCCCAGGCGACGACACTCCAATCATCCGCGGAGCTGCTCGTGAAGCTCTTGCTAACCCAGAAGGTCCTTGGGCTGAAAAAATCATCGAGCTTTTCGAGCAAGTTGATACTTACATCCCAACTCCTGAGCGCGACACAGCTAAGCCTTTCCTTATGCCTGTCGAGGACGTATTCACAATCACTGGCCGTGGTACAGTTGCTACAGGTCGCGTAGAGCGTGGCGTTATCAAAGTAGGCGACGAGGTAGAAATTATCGGTCTTGCTGAAGAGTCCCGCAAATCCGTAGTAACAGGCGTTGAAATGTTCCGTAAATTGCTTGACTCCGCTCAAGCTGGGGACAACGTAGGTGCATTGCTTCGTGGTGTAGACCGCAGCAACATCGAGCGTGGACAAGTTTTGGCTAAACCGGGTTCGGTTAAACCACACACTAACTTTACAGCTCAAATCTACGTTCTTACTAAAGAAGAGGGTGGCCGTCACAAGCCTTTCTTCACTGGCTACCGTCCACAGTTCTACTTCCGTACAACTGACGTAACGGGTATCATCAGCCTGCCAGAAGGTACTGAAATGGTTATGCCTGGCGACAACATCACTGTAACGGTTGAGCTTATCGCTCCTATCGCTGTAGAAGATGGAACTCGTTTCTCTATTCGTGAAGGCGGCCGTACTGTAGGCGCTGGCGCGGTAGCTTCTATCCAAAAATAATTGATGGCGGCTTAGCCGCTATGAATAGAAAAAGCCCTCACTTCGGTGAGGGCTTTTGATTTTTAGGACATTCATAATTGAATCACTGAAGTGATTTACTTAATCTTTACAATTAACTAATGATTGACGGTTGACCTTACACCCATTTAATATTAGGGAATAGTAAAAAGAGGTTGTCCATGAGAAGTCCATAATCGATGTACCGTTGAAGCTGCTGACTTTACTGAGAGAAAGCAGTGCTGCTTTGATGTGTATGTACGAGTTCGATTGGGCCATATGACTAAGGGATTTATACGATGAGAGGGGTTTAGACGAATGAGTAAAAAATTTTGGATCAGCATTGCATTGGCATCTGTAATGATCGTGACGGCAGCTTGTGGGGCCAAAACGGAATCAGAAACAAACGCAGGCACGAATGCGCCTAATACGGGCGGCGAGGCTGAAAAGTCTTACACTGTAGCGATTTCTCAAATTGTAGAACATCCGTCATTGGATGCTACGCGAGAGGGCTTTATTGCAGCGCTTAAAGATGCAGGCATAGAGGAAGGCAAAAATCTAACCATCGATTTCAATAACGCGCAAGGCGACGCAACTAATATTAAAACGATTTCTCAAAAAATCGCGAGCGGCAAAAGTGACCTTGCATTAGGAATCGCAACGCCAACAGCACAAGCGCTTGCTGATGACGTTAAGGACATCCCTGTGTTGTTCGCTGCTGTAACAGATCCGATTGATGCTGGTATCGTAACGCAATTGGAAGCACCAGGTGGCAATATTACAGGTGCCTCTGATACGAACCCTGCGGCTATCACGCAAACCATGGATTTCATTGCATCGCAATTCCCTAATACAAAAAATGTTGGCCTTATCATAAATGAAGGCGAACAAAACGCGGTAGTTATGGGCAATATCGCGGAAGAAGCTTTGGCGAAGCATAATATTAAATTGATTAAAGCTTCTGTTGCTAACTCTTCTGATGTGAAACAAGCTGCAGACTCATTGGTTGGCCGTGTTGATGCGATCTACATCACATTGGACAATATGGTTGTTACAGGTGCGGATGCCATTATTGAAGTAGCTAACGCTAACAAAATTCCTTTCTTTTCAGCTGACCGTGATACCGTAGAAAAAGGCGCGTTTGCCGCAGTCGGCTTCAAGTATTATGACCATGGTTATGAAGTTGGACAAATGGCCGTAGAAATTTTGAAAAACGGTAAAAACCCTGGCGATATGAATGTGACTGTTCCTCAAAAGCTTGATTTTATTTTCAACATGAAGGCTGCTGCTGAGCAAGGCATTACCGTTACGGACGAAATGAAAGCTTTTGTCAAAGATCCTGCAAACAACATCATTGAGTAGTAATGGTAATAAGCGTTTAAAATAATATGAACAAAAACGATACGGGGGGATCAGGCAACTGGTTCACCCTCTTGTTTTGAAGAGGAGGTATGTCATATGCTCGCATCCATGCAAGGGGCTGTAGAAAGCGGTTTATTGTATGCGCTTATGGCACTTGGCGTTTATATCACGTTCCGTATACTCGACTTTCCGGATTTGACGGTAGACGGAAGCTTTACAACAGGCGCTGCGATTGGCTCGGTAATGACCGTTAGCGGTACGCCGCCTTGGCTTGCAGTGTTATGCGCATTTATTGGCGGTGCTTTGGCAGGTACATGTACAGGACTTTTGCACACGAAAGGTAAAATCAACGGCCTGCTCTCGGGTATCATTATGATGATTGCCTTGTACTCCATTAATCTAAGAATTATGGGCAAACCGAATGTCTCGTTGCGGGGACAGGAAAACCTATTCGATCATGTGTCTACGCTAGGTATGATGATCATTTTTGTTATTGTAGTGAAGGTCATCCTCGATCTATTTTTCAGGACAGATATTGGCTTGAGCTTGCGTGCGACTGGGGATAACTCAAGAATGATTCGCAGCTTTGGTGCGAATACCGATATTACTACTATTTTCGGCATTGCATTATCGAATGCTCTTGTCGCCACTTCAGGCGCATTGATCGCTCATTATCAAAAATATGCGGATAACAGCATGGGTATCGGGATGATCGTCATCGGACTTGCTTCTGTTATTATCGGTGAGGCGATATTCGGTTCACGTACGATATTTAGAGCGACATTGGCGGTTATTCTTGGTTCTATCATTTATCGTATCATTTATGCATTTGCTCTTCGCGTGGAGTGGTTGGATGCATCCGATATGAAGCTTATAACGGCAGTGATCATTATATTTGCTCTTGTAGTTCCTTCAGCGCGAAGAGTATGGAAGCAAAAAAACACGGCTCGCAGACGCACGGCGGAAATGCTGGCAGCCTTAGATAAAGCACAACCGGGAGGTGAACGCTGATGTTGGAAATCGCAAAGGTGTCTAAGCTGTTTAATCCGGGAACGGTAGACGAGAAAACCGCTCTTGTCGGTGCTAACCTTCTAATGAAACCGGGTGATTTCATTACGGTAATTGGGAGTAATGGCGCAGGTAAATCAACGCTGATGAATATCATATCCGGCGTCATGAAGCCGGATGCGGGTGAAGTTAGGATTGATGGTCAAAATATAAGCAATCTAACGGAGTATCAGCGGAGCAAATGGATTGGCCGCGTGTTCCAGGATCCGATGGCAGGTACTGCGCCGCGGATGTCTATAGAAGAAAACCTGGCAATTGCATACGCGCGCGGCAAATCCCGCGGATTCTCTTTCGGTGTGACGCGTGCAAAACGCGCCATATTCAAACAAGAGCTTCAGCGGTTGGGAATTGGGCTTGAGAACCGCTTAAGCGCAAAGGTAGGCTTGTTGTCCGGCGGGGAGAGACAAGCGTTAAGCTTGCTAATGGCTACCTTTACAAGGCCGCAGATTCTGCTCCTGGATGAGCATACCGCTGCGCTTGATCCTGCGAGGGCGGAGCTTATTACAACGTTAACGGAAACGTTAGTGAGGGAAATGAATCTTACGACGTTGATGGTGACCCACAACATGGAGCAAGCCATCAGGCTTGGCAACCGGTTAATTATGATGGACAAGGGTCGAATCATTCTCGATGTGCCGGAAGAACGGAAGAAAGACCTGACTGTTGCGGAACTGCTCGGGGAATTCGAGATCATTAGTGGCAAGAAGCTGGCTGATGACCGAATTGTACTGGGATAATGCGAAGAACCATCCGATTCGCTTTAATGCGGAACGTGTGGTTCTTTTTGTATTCAGAAAGTATGAGTCCTGATATCAGTGGTTTCTAGCTGCAGGTAGCGGCGTACATGCCAATTAGAATAAATGGCTCTTCGGTTCTGGCGTTATTTGGCGGTGTCTTTTCATATCGGATGTGTTTATAATCAGAAAGCACCCATCTTGTCCGTTATTATAATCAGATAAGTATTGAACGCTTGTAATAAGGGACATAATGGGTGATGTATGTGAGTTTGCCTTGTTTTCATGTTTCAGTCAGACCTGTTGTAGTCTTATACTGCTAGAGTGTGTCGGATCTGACAGGCCGCACTACTGAGCCATTTGATAAGTAGAGTAGCACTTTGAAACAACTTAAACTTTAAGTTGCAATTGCCCATTCAATTCGGTATAATAATGTCTGTTGGTCTGACGTTGCGATGATGTGAGAGGTTGCCGACACACCCGGCCCCTTTGCCATGGGGCATGTGCAGGGTTTTCTTACGGAGTATGTCCGATAATAAATTGGGCGATAGAAGGAGGGACTTATATGGCAAAGCAAAAGATTCGTATTCGCTTGAAAGCATACGATCATAGGATTCTTGATCAATCCGCAGAGAAAATCGTTGAAACTGCAAAACGTTCCGGTGCAGGCGTATCCGGGCCGATTCCGTTGCCAACGGAAAAGCAAATCATCACCATTCTCCGTGCGGTACACAAGTACAAGGATTCGAGGGAGCAATTCGAACAACGCACTCATAAGCGTTTGATCGACATTGTGAACCCAACGCCGCAAACGGTTGATGCGTTGATGCGCCTGGATTTACCATCCGGTGTAGATATCGAAATCAAACTGTAATATCAGCATATGCGATTATAGGAAGGAAATGAGGTGTCAACATGAAAGGTATCTTAGGAAAAAAACTTGGTATGACTCAAGTGTTCACTGCTGAAGGTAACGTCGTTCCAGTAACGGTTATCGAAGCTGGACCTTGCGTAGTACTACAGAAGAAAGACCAAGAAAACGATGGCTACGAAGCTGTTCAATTCGGTTTCTCCGATAAAAAGGAAAGCAGATCGAACAAGCCGGAAGCTGGTCACGCCAAAAAGGCAAATGCAACACCTAAGCGCTACGTTCGTGAAATTCGCGGCATTAACTTGGGCGATTATGAAGTTGGCCAAGAAGTTAAAGCTGACCTTTTCACAGAGGGCGAGTTCGTTGACGTAACAGGTATTTCGAAAGGTAAAGGCTTTGCCGGCGTTATCAAACGTTGGGGACAAAGCACGGGTCCTATGTCTCACGGTTCCCGTTACCACCGTGGACCAGGTTCGATGGGTTCTATCCAAGCGAACCGTGTACCGAAAGGCAAACGCCTTCCAGGACATATGGGTCACGAAACAATCACGATCCAAAAGCTTGAAGTTATCCGTGTAGATGTAGAACGTAACGTTCTTCTAATAAAAGGTTCGATTCCGGGCCCGAAAAACGGATTTGTAAAAGTGAAACAAACCGTTAAGAACTAATCGCTTTTAAAGAAAGGAGGAACAGGATATGCCTAAAGTAACAGTATATAACGTGAGTGGCGCGCAAGTGGGCGAGCTTGAACTGGCTGAGACGGTTTTCGGAATTCAACCAAACGTTCATGTTTTGCACAGTGCTGTTGTTAACCAACAAGCATCTGAACGCTTCGGCAATCACAAAACTAAAGGACGCTCCGAAGTACGCGGCGGCGGTCGTAAACCTTGGAAACAAAAAGGTACTGGCCGTGCTCGTCAAGGTAGCATTCGCTCCCCGCAATGGGTTGGCGGCGGTACGGTTTTCGGACCGACTCCACGCTCATACGGATTCAAGCTTCCTAAGAAAGTTCGTCGTCTTGCGATTAAATCCGCTTTGTCTTCAAAAGTGATTGCGAACGAGATTATCGTTCTGGATCAACTGACATTAGCAGCTCCTAAGACGAAAGAATTCGCAGCAATTCTAAGCAACCTTAAAGTTGGCCGCAAAGCTCTTGTAGTAACGGCTAATTATGAAGATAACGTAGCATTGTCTGCTCGTAACATCCCAGGTGTTAAATTCGTTGCAGCTGACGGCATTAATGTTCTGGATGTATTGGTGCATGACAACCTTATCATCACTAAAGAAGCAGTAGAGAAAGTACAGGAGGTGCTTGCGTAATGAAAAATCCACGCGATATTATCAAGCGCCCGGTTATCACGGAACGTACGTCCGATTACATGGTTGATAAGAAGTATGTGTTCGAAGTTGATCTTCGTTCAAACAAAACTGAAATCAAACTTGCTATCGAGCAAATCTTTAAAGTAAAAGTAACCGGCGTTAACACGATGCGTGTTGCGGGTAAACCAAAACGTTATGGTAAACATAGCGGATACAGACCGGATTGGAAAAAAGCGATCGTTCAACTGAGCGCTGACAGCAAAGAACTTGAATTCTTTGAAACGTCTGTTTAGAAAAGGAGGGAATCGAAGTGCCAATTAAAAAGTACAAACCGACATCTCCAGCACGTCGTAACATGTCCGTCTCGACTTTCGAAGAGATCACGACAAGTACACCGGAGAAATCGTTGCTTGCTCCGCTTTTCAAAAAAGCTGGACGTAACAACCAAGGTAAAATTACGGTTCGTCACCACGGCGGCGGACACAAACGTAAATACCGGATTATCGACTTCAAACGTACGAAAGATGGTATTGTTGGTAACGTAGCGACGATCGAATACGATCCGAACCGTTCATCCAACATTGCTTTGATCCATTACGCTGATGGTGAGAAAGCATACATCATTGCGCCAAAAGGTTTGAAAGTTGGAGACAAAATCACTTCTGGTGTTGGCTCTGACATTAAACCAGGAAACACTTTGCCGCTTGTGAATATCCCAGTCGGTACAGTTATCCACAACATCGAATTGAAACCGGGCAAAGGCGGACAACTTGTTCGTGCAGCTGGTACTAGTGCGCAGCTTCTTGGTAAAGAAGAAAACTATGTATCCGTTCGTTTGACTTCAGGTGAAGTTCGTCGCATTCTGAACACTTGCCGCGCAACAATTGGTTCTGTTGGTAACGAAGATCATGAACTTGTGAAAATCGGTAAAGCCGGCCGTAACCGTTGGCTCGGAAATCGTCCTACTGTACGTGGTGTCGTCATGAACCCTAACGATCACCCACACGGTGGTGGTGAAGGCCGTGCTCCAATCGGACGTAAATCTCCGTTGTCACCATGGGGTAAACCAACTCTTGGTTACAAAACGCGCAAGAAGAAAAAAGCATCGAGCCAATACATTATTCGTCGTCGCACGAAATAATAGCAGCTTGATAAAACTTCGTGATACGAAAGTATCGCTACCGCTTATACGAAGGGAGGAACTCAAATGGGTCGCAGTTTAAAGAAAGGGCCGTTTATTGACGGTTACCTGCTTAAAAAAGTCGAGGTATTGAACGAAGCTGAGAAGAAGGTCGTTATCAAAACCTGGTCCCGCCGCTCGACCATTTTCCCGCAATTCATTGGTCACACGTTTGCAGTATATGACGGTCGCAAGCACGTACCGGTATATGTAACGGAAGATATGGTTGGACACAAGCTTGGTGAATTCGCACCAACTCGTACGTATAAAGGCCATGCTGGTGAAGACAAAAAAACGGGCAGACGTTAATTTGCCCTTAAACATCTCTAACTGAACGAGAGGAGGTTCCTACATGCCAGAAGCTAAAGCGCACGCTAAATTCATCCGAATTGCTCCCCGTAAAGCACAGCTTGTTGCGGATTTGATTCGCGGTAAACAAGTTGGCGAAGCAATCGCGATTTTGCGTCACACGCCTAAGTCTGCATCCCCAATTTTGGAGAAGCTGCTGAACTCTGCCATTGCTAACGCTGAGCATAACTATCAGCTTGACGTAAACAAATTGTTTATATCGCAAGCCTTCGTTAACCAAGGGCCAACGATGAAACGTTTCCGTCCTCGTGCGATGGGTCGCGCAAGCCGGATCAATAAAAGAACCAGCCACATTACCTTGGTGGTATCTGAAAAATAAGGAGGGATTACGTGTGGGTCAAAAGGTAAATCCAGTAGGCTTCCGGGTCGGAGTTATCCGTGATTGGGAGTCCAAATGGTTCGCGGGCAAAGATTTCGGCGATCTTCTAATGGAAGACGTTAAAATCCGTGAATACTTGAAAAACAAGCTGAAAGACGCAGCAGTTTCTCACATCGAGATCGAACGTGCAGCTAACCGCGTGAACGTAACGATCCAAACCGCAAAACCAGGTATGGTTATTGGTAAAGGCGGTTCCGAAGTAGAAAACCTTCGTACTGAGCTTGGTAAAATCACTAAAGGCAAAAAAGTACACATCAACATCTCTGAAATCAAATATGCAGATCTTGACGCTATTCTTGTAGCTGAAAGCATCGCACAACAACTTGAGCGTCGTGTATCTTTCCGTCGCGCATTGAAGCAAGCAATTCAACGCTCCATGCGTTCAGGTGCTAAAGGGATCAAAACCGCAGTTAGCGGTCGTCTCGGTGGCGCGGAAATCGCACGTTCGGAAGGCTACAGCGAAGGAACAGTACCACTTCATACATTACGTGCAGATATCGATTACGGCACGGCTGAAGCGGCTACAACATACGGCCGTATTGGCGTTAAAGTATGGATCTATCGCGGCGAAGTCCTTCCGACTAAGAAGAAAGCTCCCCAGGAAGGAGGCAACTAATCATGTTGGTACCTAAACGTGTCAAACACCGCAAACAACAACGCGGTCATATGAAGGGTCGCGCTAAAGGCGGCACTACAGTAGCATTCGGCGAATTCGGTCTTCAAGCTCTAGAACCATCATGGATCACCAACCGTCAGATTGAAGCGGCTCGTATTGCAATGACTCGCTACATCAAACGTGGTGGTAAAGTGTGGATTAAAATTTTCCCTGCTAAACCAATTACTCAAAAGCCTCTAGAAGTGCGTATGGGTAGTGGTAAAGGTAACGTTGAGAAATGGGTAGCCGTAGTTAAACCAGGTAAAATCCTGTTTGAACTTGCTGGCGTATCCGAAGAAACCGCTCGTGAAGCGATGCGTCTTGCGGCTCATAAATTGCCAATCAAGACTAAATTCGTGAAACGTGAAGAAGTGGGTGGTGAAGCAAATGAAAGCTAGTGAATTTAGAAACCTAACCTCCGCTGAGCTTGAACAACAGGTCGCTGGTTTTAAAGAAGAGCTTTTCAATCTTCGTTTCCAACTGGCTACTGGCCAATTGGATAACCCGACTCGGATCCGTGATGTGCGTAAAGGAATCGCTCGTGCTAAAACGATTTTGCGTGAAAGAGAACTCGGAATTAGCAGCTAGTCAATCCCTTACATGAATGCATAAACACGGCTGAAGGAAGGAGGAAGAACATGAGCGAACGCAATGCCCGCAAAGTTCAAATCGGCAAAGTGGTAAGCGACAAGATGGACAAAACAATCGTGGTTGCTATCGAAACATACAAAAAACACGATTTGTACCATAAACGCATTAAAGTTACGAAAAAATTTAAAGCGCACGATGAAAATAACCAAGCGAAAATTGGCGACATCGTGAAAATCATGGAGACTCGTCCGCTATCGAAAGACAAACGCTTCAGACTTGTAGAAGTTGTTGAAGTTGCTGTCATTATCTAATGAGCGTATGCAGTACCTGAGCATTTTTCCGAAAGGAGGACGTTGAAATGATTCAACCATTCTCGCGCTTAGCGGTTGCTGACAACTCCGGCGCAAAGCAATTAATGTGTATCCGTGTACTAGGTGGAACGGGACGTCGCGTTGGTCACATCGGCGATTTGATCGTTTGCTCGGTTAAACAAGCAACACCAGGCGGCGTTGTCAAAAAAGGTGACGTTGTTAAAGCGGTTATCGTTCGTACAAAGCGTTCGGTTCGTCGTAAAGACGGTTCGTACATCGCATTTGACGAAAATGCAGCTGTAATTGTTAAGGAAGACAAAAGCCCGCGCGGTACTCGTATCTTTGGACCAGTTGCCCGTGAGCTTCGTGATAAAGATTTCATGAAAATCGTATCGCTAGCACCAGAAGTAATCTAAGAACCAAATATAAGCTTGAAAGCACAAGCGTGCAGGAGGTGTAACTCATGCCAAGGCTGAAAAAAGTACTCGAATCCCATAACAATAAATTGCACGTGAAAAAAGACGACACGGTTATCGTCATTACCGGTAAAGACAAAGGTAAGAAGGGCCGCGTTATCGCTGCGTATCCGCGTGAAAACCGCGTACTCGTAGAAGGTGTAAACACTGTTAAGAAACATACTCGTCCATCGCAAGCTAATCCACAGGGCGGTATTATCGAACAAGAAGCACCAATTCACGTATCAAACGTTATGCATATCGATCCGAAAAGCGGTAAAGTAACACGTATCGGATACAAAGTGCTCGACAACGGCAAGAAAGTTCGGATCGCGAAACGTTCCGGAGAAGTAATCGACTAATCGTTACGGTAGGAAAGGAGGTCCATGATCAATGGCAGCAAGATTGAAAGGTCGTTTCTTAAACGAAATAACTCCTGCTCTTATGCAGAAGTTCAACTATACGTCTGTTATGCAAGTGCCGAAAATTGAGAAGGTAGTTATCAACATGGGGGTAGGCGAAGCGGTTTCCAATTCGAAAATCCTTGATGTAGCAGTTGAAGAACTACGTATCATTTCCGGTCAAAAACCAGTCGTTACTCGTGCGAAGAAGTCTATTGCAGGCTTCAAACTTCGTGAGAACATGCCAATCGGGGTTAAAGTTACATTGCGCGGCGAGCGCATGTATCATTTCCTAGATAAACTGTTCAACATTTCTCTTCCGCGTGTACGTGACTTCCGCGGTGTATCGAACAAAGCTTTCGACGGCCGTGGTAACTATACGCTTGGCTTGAAAGAGCAATTGATATTCCCAGAGATCGAGTACGACAAAGTCGATAAAGTGCGCGGTATGGACATCGTCATCGTCACGACGGCAAAAACGGACGAAGAATCTCGTGAACTGCTGACCCAAATGGGCATGCCGTTTACGAAGTAATCCACTTTTAGGAGGTGTAATACCCAGTGGCAAAAACTTCGATGAAAGTGAAGCAACAACGCACACCGAAATTTAAAGTGCGTGCATATACGCGCTGTGAGCGTTGCGGCCGTCCGCATTCTGTTTTGCAAAAGTTTAAAATTTGCCGGATTTGTTTCCGTGAGTTAGCACATAAGGGCCAGATTCCTGGCGTTAAAAAAGCAAGCTGGTAATCAGCCTAGTTTGGGAAGGAGGTTAACACAATGGTTATGTCTGATCCGGTTGCAGATATGTTGACGCGCATTCGTAATGCGAATGTTGTTCGTCACGAGACCGTGGAAATGCCCGCTTCGAAAATGAAGAAGCAAATCGCTGAGATTTTGAAGCGCGAGGGTTTTATCCGCGACGCTGAATATATCGAAGACAACAAACAAGGGATTATCCGTATTTTCTTGAAATACGGCCCTAACCAAGAGCGCGTTATTACTGGCTTGAAACGTATTTCAAAACCAGGCCTTCGCGTTTATACACAATCAACTGAAATCCCCCGTGTACTCGGTGGACTTGGAATTGCTATCATTTCCACTTCCAAAGGGATTATGACTGATAAAGAAGCTCGCCAAGTTAAATCTGGCGGCGAAGTAGTTTGCTACGTTTGGTAAGTAACAAGTCACAAAGATAGGAGGTGTAACAATGTCCCGTATTGGTCGCAAACCAATCCAAGTGCCTAACGGCGTAACAATCAACTTGGACAACACAGTTATTACTGTAAAAGGACCGAAAGGAACACTTTCGCGTGAAATTCACAAAGAAATGAAAGTGAACGTAACGGAAACTGAAATCCTAGTAGAACGTCCTTCCGATAATAAATTGCATCGCTCGTTGCACGGTACTACTCGCAGCATCATCGCTAACATGGTGAGCGGCGTTACAGAAGGCTTCTCCAAAAACTTGGAGCTAGTCGGCGTAGGTTACCGTGCAAGCAAAACTGGTGACAAAATCACACTTAACGTTGGTTACTCTCACCCAGTTGAGATCACTCCAGATAGCGGCATCGAGTTCGACGTGCCTGCGAACACTAAGATTACTGTTCGCGGTATCGATAAAGAGCTTGTTGGCGCAACTGCAGCGAAAATTCGTTCCGTACGTGAACCAGAGCCGTATAAAGGCAAAGGTATCAAGTATGAAGGCGAACGTATCATCCGCAAAGAAGGTAAAGCTGGTAAGAAAAAATAAGCAAACGGTCCGTTTGCTTAAGATAGCGTCTTAAGGCTGAAAGAAAGGAGTGAACTTTGTATGATTACGAAAGGCGACAAAAACAAGGCTCGTCTGAAAAGACACCTTCGTGTTCGTAAAAAAATTAACGGTACAGCTGCACGTCCGCGTCTATCTGTATTCCGTTCCTCCAAGCATATGTATGCTCAATTAATCGACGATGTTTCAGGCGTAACAATCGCTTCTGCATCCACACAGGATAAAGAATTGACTGAAGCGGTTGGCAACGGTGGCAACATCGATGCAGCGAGCAAAGTCGGAGAATTGATTGCGAAACGCGCTCAAGCTAAGGGTGTAACCCAAGTAGTATTTGATCGCGGCGGTTACTTGTATCACGGCAGAATTCAGGCACTTGCTACAGCAGCTCGCGAAGCTGGCCTAGAATTCTAATCGACTTTATTTATAAGGAGGTTAAACGACTTGCGTGTAGATCCAAATACGTTAGAACTGACTGAAAAAGTTGTTAATATCAATCGCGTATCTAAAGTTGTAAAAGGCGGACGCCGTTTCAGCTTTAGTGCACTTGTAGTAGTCGGCGACGGTAAAGGCTACGTTGGCGCAGGGATCGGTAAAGCAGGCGAAGTACCTGATGCAATCCGCAAAGGTATCGAAGATGCTAAGAAAAACCTGATCCACGTTCCAATCGTTGGCACGACTATTCCCCACCTTGTTCTCGGACATTTCGGAGCAGGTGAAGTTCTTCTGAAGCCAGCTTCTGAAGGTACTGGCGTTATCGCAGGCGGCCCGGTTCGTGCAGTTCTCGAACTTGCTGGCGTCGGCGACATCTTAACGAAATCGCTAGGTTCTTCGAACTCCATGAATATGGTTAACGCAACGCTTGAAGGTCTTTCCCGTCTTAAACGCGTGGAAGAAGTTGCAAAGCTACGTGGAAAAACAGTCGAAGAGCTGTTACGCTAAGGAGGGAAATAAGATGGCAAAATTGCAAATCACCCTCGTTCGCAGTTTAATCGGTCGCAACGAGAAACAACGTGCAACGGTTGAATCTTTCGGTCTTAAAAAGATTCGTCAGGCAGTTGTTTTGAACGACAGCCCAGCTGTCCGCGGCATGGTTAACACTGTTAGTCACTTGGTAAAAGTAGAAGAAGTACAAGAATAGCATGTAGTTCCAAGAAATAAATAAGGAGGTGCACGAACGATGAAATTGCATGAGCTAGCACCAGCACCGGGCTCAACCCAAGCGCCAAAGCGCAAAGGTCGCGGTATCGGTTCCGGTAACGGTAAAACAGCCGGTAAAGGTCACAAAGGTCAAAACGCTCGTTCCGGCGGCGGCGTTCGTCCTGGTTTCGAGGGCGGACAAAACCCTTTGTATCGTCGAGTGCCGAAACGTGGATTTAACAACCCGTTCCGCAAAGAGTACGCGATTGTCAACATTGAAGAACTAAATGCGTTTGCAGCAGGAACTGAAGTCACTCCAGAAGTTCTCATCGAGACTGGGATCGTTAAGAACCCGCTCGCAGGAATCAAAATTTTGGGTAATGGTGAAGTTAGCGTTACACTTACTGTAAAAGCAAACAAGTTCTCTCAATCTGCGGTAGAGAAAATCCAGGCTGCCGGCGGTAAAACCGAGGTGATCTAATTGTTCAAGACCGTGTCCAACATTTGGAAAGTGGCGGATCTTCGTACAAGGATCCTCTTCACGCTTTTCATCCTTTTGATTTACCGCATCGGTTCATTTATCCCGGTTCCCGATGTAAACAAAGATGTGTTTAAGCAGGTTGATGCAGCCGGTGCGGATCTGTTCGGCTTGCTTAACACGTTTTCCGGCGGTGCTTTGTTCCAATTCTCCATCTTCGCAATCGGAATTACGCCTTACATTACAGCTTCGATTATCGTACAGCTGTTGTCTATGGACGTTATTCCTAAGTTTGCAGAATGGGCAAAGGAAGGCGAGAACGGTAAGCGTAAGCTCGCGCAAATCACGCGTTATGGTACGATTGTACTTGGTTTGATCCAAGGTTTCGCTACGGCAATCGGCTTTAACCGTCAATACGGTTACGAAATGATTGTTGGCGCGACATTCGTCGATTATGTTCTCATTGCTATTATCTTGACTGCAGGTACTGCTTTCTTGATGTGGCTAGGTGAGCAAATCACGGAAAAAGGAATCGGAAATGGTATTTCCATTCTTATCTTTGCTGCAATTGCAGCTGGTATCCCTGGACACATTCGTACGATTGTTGAAGATCAGTTCGTAGGTGCCCAAGATCAGTTGTTCTTGAACATTATCAAAATGGTACTGATCCTGATTGCGATCATCGCAATCATCGTCGGTGTTATATTCGTACAACAAGGTATTCGTAAAATTCCTGTTCAATACGCTAAGCGCGTTGTTGGACGGAAAATGTACGGCGGACAGTCGACTCACATTCCTATGAAAGTGAACGGCGCGGGCGTTATTCCGGTTATCTTCGCGGTATCGCTTGTTATGTTCCCGATTACGATCGCACAATTCTGGTCCACCCAGCCTTGGGCGAAATGGATTACTGACAATATGAACTATGACAGACCTCTTGGTATGGTATTGTACGTATTGTTAATCATCGGTTTTACCTTCTTCTATACATTCGTGCAAATTAATCCGGTTCAAATGGCTGATCAGATGAAGAAGAACGGCGGCTACATTCCTGGCATTCGTCCAGGCAAGCCAACATCGTCTTACTTGACTCGCGTTATGTCGCGTATCACGTTGACTGGTGCGATCTTCCTGGCTGTCATCTCTGTACTTCCAGTGTTCTTCGGAACGTTGGCAGGATTACCGCGCTCAGTGCAGCTAGGCGGCACCTCGCTCTTAATCGTTATCGGTGTTGCACTGGATACGATGAAGCAAATCGAGAGCCAGTTGATCAAACGCCATTACAAAGGGTTTATCAATAAATAACAATAGGTTCTGACCGGGCTTCCGCGTTCGTCAACTTGCGCACTGCGGTAGCCCGCCCGAGCCTATTGTGCTTAAAGCGAGGAACTCAGCAATGAACATTTTATTCATGGGCCCTCCGGGAGCCGGTAAAGGTACACAAGCTGAACGGATCGTTGAAGAGTTCGGTATTCCGCATATTTCTACTGGCGATGCTTTCCGTCTCGCTATGAAAGAAGGAACCGCACTTGGAATCAAAGCGAAAGAGTATGTCGATCAAGGCTTGCTCGTTCCCGATGAGATCACGAACGGTATTGTGAAGGAAAGACTCGAACAATCCGATTGCAAAAATGGATTCTTGCTCGACGGGTTTCCTCGCACACTGCAGCAAGCAGAAGCACTCGATGTTATGCTTGCGGAGCTCGGTCGCAGCATTGACCATGTTGTAAATTTAAAGGTTGACCGCAGTTTGCTGCTTGCTCGCTTGACGGGCAGACGCATATCGAAAACGACAGGTACGACTTATCACGTAATCTTTAACCCGCCTAAGGTCGAAGGCATTTGCGATAAAGACGGCGGCGAACTGTATCAGCGTTCTGATGATACGGAAGAAAAGGTTGGTACGCGTTTGGATGAGTATTCATCCAAGACGGCTCCTCTTCTTGATTACTACAGTGCTAAAGGTCTCCTTCGCGAAGTCGACGGCGAGAAGGACATTGATGTCGTAACATCCGACATTATTTCCAACTTGAGAGGTTCATTGTAATGATTATTTGCAAATCCGAATCGGAGCTGCGATATATGAGGGAAGCTGGACGCATTGTTGCGGAAACGCATCGATTGATGGCGGAGGCTGTGAAACCAGGCATCACGACTCGTGAGCTTGACCAAATCGCTGAAACGTTCATTAAGAGTCAAAATGCGATTCCATCCTTCAAAGGTTACAATGGTTTTCCTTCCAGCATTTGTGCTTCTGTGAATGACGAGCTGGTGCACGGCTTCCCTGGTTCACGCAAGTTGAACGAAGGCGATATTATTAGTATCGATATCGGTGCGCAGTATGAAGGGTATCATGGCGACTCGGCTTGGACCTATGCGGTTGGAGCAGTAACGCCTGATGTTCAGAAGCTGCTTGATGTAACGGAAGCATCGCTATATGCGGGGCTTGCGCTTATCAAACCAGATATTAGACTATATACAATTTCGCACGCTATTCAAAAGGTAATTGAAGATGCAGGATTCTCCGTAGTTAGGGAATACGTAGGGCACGGAATCGGCGCGGACCTCCATGAGGAACCACAAATACCGAACTACGGCATACCTGATCGCGGCCCTCGTTTGAAGACCGGAATGGTGCTTGCAATCGAACCAATGGTTAATATCGGTGAACGATATGTCCGTACGCTCGAAGACAATTGGACGGTTGTAACGGAAGACGGCTCATGGTGTGCGCATTTCGAGCATACAGTAGCTGTTACAGAGGACGGCTTTGAAATATTGACCATTCTGCCGCAGCAGTCATAAGCATGATGATGGATGCTCGTCCCCAGATTGGTCAGTTCGTCAAAGTTCTTCGCGGTAAAGATGAGGAAAGCTATGCGGTTATCTTAACAATCGTTGATGATCGATTCGTCACGATTGCTGATGGCCATAAGCGCCGATTCGATCAGCCGAAGAGAAAGAACGTTCTACATCTCGAGTTACAGCCTGCAATTAGTTCTGAGGTTTCAAGCAGCATGCAAGAAACCGGCAGGGTGACCAACGCAAAGTTACGTTACGCTATTCAGAAGTATGTTAATGCGAAAGGAGAATGACGCTTGGCTAAGGAAGACATCATTGAGGTCGAAGGTACGGTTATAGAGCCGTTGCCGAATGCCACGTTTAAGGTGGAACTGGAGAACGGTCACCAAATTCTCGCACATGTTTCCGGTAAGCTCAGAATGCACTTTATCCGCATCCTGACAGGAGACAAGGTGGTTATACAGTTATCGCCTTATGATTTATCAAAAGGGCGCATCACCTATCGTAAATAAGCAGCCGTTGCTGCTTGGTTACGAAAGATTCGGGAGGTAATCACAATGAAGGTAAGACCTTCGGTAAAGCCGATCTGCGAAAAATGCAAAGTCATTCGTCGCAAAGGCAACGTTATGGTGATTTGTGAAAATCCGAAACACAAACAAAAACAAGGATAGAAGGAGGGGAATATAGCCTATGGCACGTATAGCTGGTGTAGACTTGCCGCGTGACAAACGCGTCGAAATCGCCCTGACATACATTTTCGGTATCGGCAAAACAACGTCGCAAAAACTTTTGAATACAGCTGAAGTTAGCTACGACACTCGCGTTCGCGATTTGACAGAAGATGAACTTGCTCGCCTTCGTGAAGCAATTGATAAATCTGTTAAAGTAGAAGGCGACCTGCGTCGCGAAATTTCGCTTAACATTAAACGTCTGACTGAAATCGGATGCTACCGTGGTCTTCGTCACCGTCGCGGCTTGCCTGTTCGCGGTCAACGTACGAAAACAAATGCGCGTACGCGTAAAGGTCCTCGTCGGACTGTAGCTAACAAGAAGAAATAAGAAGGGAGGATAATGGACAATGGCTAAACCAAAAAAAGTCGTTCGTACGAAACGTCGCGACCGGAAAAATATTGAGACTGGCGTTGCGCACATTCGCTCAACGTTCAACAATACGATCGTTACGATCACGGATCCGCACGGCAATGCGATTTCATGGGCAAGCTCTGGTAACATGGGTTTCAAAGGCTCACGTAAGAGCACGCCTTTCGCAGCTCAAATGGCTGCTGAAACGGCTGCGAAAGCAGCAATGGAGCATGGCATGAGAACCGTAGAAGTGATGGTAAAAGGACCAGGCGCTGGCCGTGAAGCAGCAATTCGTTCGCTTCAAGCAGCTGGATTGGAAGTTAACCTCATTAAAGACGTAACACCAGTTCCTCACAACGGATGCCGTCCTCCGAAACGTCGTCGCGTATAGTTGGATCCGATGTGGTATCAAATAACAACAACTTGTGAATAATGGTTGTGAAGGTTTGGCATACTACAAGATTTGACTTAAAATAACGGTAAGCTTACGGAGCGACGTTTGAAGGAGGGTACTATTAGTGATTGAGATCGAAAAGCCGAAAATCGAAACCGTAGAACTGAATGATGAGGGAACTTACGGACGTTTCGTCGTTGAGCCGCTTGAACGCGGATATGGCACGACGCTTGGAAATTCGCTTCGCCGAATTTTGTTGTCTTCGTTGCCAGGTGCAGCAGTAACCTCGGTTCAAATCGATGGAGTGCTTCACGAGTTCTCTACGGTTCCCGGAGTGATTGAGGATGTTACCGAAATCATTCTGAACCTGAAGGGCCTCTCGTTGAAAATCCACTCCGATGAAGAAAAGGTGTTGGAAATCGACGCGGATGGCGAAGGGAATATTACAGCGGGCGACATTCGAGCAGACAGCGATGTCGAGATTTTAAGCCCTGATCTTCACATCGCAACCTTGGCTTCCGGCGCGCGGCTCCACATGCGGGTTTTTGCTAATCGGGGACGTGGTTACGTGCAAGCGGACCGCAACAAGAAAGACGAGCAGCCGATTGGAGTAATTCCCGTTGATTCGATATACACGCCAATTACTCGCGTTAATTATAGCGTAGAAAATACGCGTGTCGGTCAAGTTACCAACTACGACAAGCTTACCCTTGAAGTATGGACTGACGGCAGTATTAGACCGGAAGAGGCTGTAAGCCTCGGCGCTAAAATTCTCACTGAGCATTTGGACTTGTTCGTTGGATTGACCGATGAAGCCAAAGATGCGGAAATTATGGTTGAGAAGGAAGAAGATAAGAAAGAGAAAGTTCTAGAGATGACGATCGAGGAACTTGACCTTTCTGTCCGTTCTTACAACTGCTTGAAGCGCGCTGGTATCAATACCGTTCAAGAGCTGATCACGAAATCCGAAGAGGACATGATGAAGGTTCGTAACCTCGGACGTAAATCACTTGAGGAAGTTCAAGAGAAGCTTGAAGAACTGGGCCTTGGCCTACGCATGGAAGAGTAGTAACCAACTAGTGAAGACAAAAGAGCAAGGGAGGGGAAAAACAAGATGGCATATCAAAAATTAGGACGTGACGCTAGTGCACGGAAAGCTTTGTTCCGTGACCTCGTTACTGACTTGTTCCTTTATGAGCGTATCCAAACGACTGAAGCAAAAGCGAAAGAAGTTCGTTCTATCGCTGAGAAGCTGATCACTAAAGCTAAGAAAGGTGATCTTCATGCTCGTCGTCAAGTAGCTGCTTATGTTCGTCGCGAAACAGTTGACGGAGAAAAAGACGCTATTCAAAAACTGTTCTCTGATCTAGCTCCTCGTTATTCGGAGCGTGCAGGTGGCTACACGCGTATTCTAAAACTAGGACCCCGTCGCGGCGATGCTGCGCCAATGGTTTACCTAGAATTGGTTGACCGCGCGGAGTAATCTAATAAACGTATAAGCTTGTCCACAGCGTTAAACCTTGTCCAAGCTTTATACGCGAGCGCAAACGGCTTATGCCTGCCTCTGGCGGGCACAGGAACGCTTACGCTACAAAATATAAGCAAGTATACGGGATTCCCTATACTTCTTATATTTTAGTGAAAAGGGTGGACCCTTGAGGCCACCTTTTTTTATTTGCAAAATGGTCTGTTATTAAATTGAGGAATGCAGCCAAGAAGCAGAAGATGAGCTTATGCGATACCGCAAGGATATCGAGAGGGCGCAATTCTAATGCACGGTTTCGTACAGTGCTTCAGATGTGTAGGATTCCCTTTAGCTAAAGGGGGGAAAAGGTTGAGGAATATATGCGTAAAGGTCAGTTATGATGGAGCCGGCTTTAACGGTTTTCAAACGCAGCCATACGGCAGGACGGTCCAAGGAGAAATTGAAAAGGCCATTAAGAAGCTAACGGGAGAAACGACAATTATTATTGGTTCGGGACGTACCGATGCGGGAGTACATGCTCAAGGACAAATGTTCAATTTCTATACGGAATCGACGATTCCGACGGAGAGATGGGCAATCGCCCTTAACACGCGGCTGCCTAAGGATATTGTCATTATCGAAGCATATGATGTGCCAGAGCATTTCCATGCCAGAAGATCCGCCAAGCGCAAAACGTATCGCTATACGATTGATACCGGGAAGTTTCCTGATGTATTTGGCCGTCAATACCGCTTTCATCATCCGACGCCGCTGGATGTGGATGCGATGCGTGAGGGACTTCGTTTCCTAGTAGGGAAACATGATTTCACTTCGTTTACATCCATCCATTCAACCAAGCCTCATCATGTACGCACGATCTATGAAGCAGAGTTTGTACAAGAGGGCCCGATCGTACATATGTACATCACCGGGAATGGCTTTTTGTACAATATGGTTCGAGTCATCATGGGAACTTTATTATGGGTTGGCGAAGGGAAAATGGCTTCATCTGAGATTAAAAGCATCCTGGAGGGTCGTAATCGATCACTCGCAGGTCCTACGGCAATGCCGCATGGATTGATGCTTTTGGATGTTGAATATTCCAGCGAAAAACAGGGATAAATCACTATAATTTACTTGCACTTAACTATATTTTATAGTAGAATATAACTTGTGCTTTCGAAGTGGCTAACCCACAGCCCCGACTGAGATTGTCACAAACTTGGCGAATTACAATGAACTAACAAACCAACGATTACGTTGTTATAAAACGATTAATGTATGAAATTAAGGAGGATCATCCATGCGCACCACTTATATGGCTAAATCAACTGAAGTTGATCGTAAATGGTTCGTCGTCGATGCGGAAGGCAAAACGCTAGGCCGCTTGGCGAGTGAAGTTGCTGCCCTGATCCGCGGCAAACACAAACCGACATTTACACCACATGTTGATACAGGCGACTTCGTTGTTGTTATCAACGCTGAAAAAATCCATCTGACAGGCAAGAAAATGTCGGATAAAATTTACTACCGTCACTCGATGTATTCCGGTGGCTTGAAAGCTACTCCGGCACAAGAGATGATCAAGAACAAGCCAGAGCGCGTTATTGAGCTGGCTGTACACGGCATGTTGCCTAAGAACCGTCTTGGCGACAAAATGAAGCTTAAACTTAAAGTATACGCAGGTGCGGAACATCCACATCAAGCACAAAACCCTGAAGTTTACGAACTTCGCGGGTAATAAAGAGGAGGACAAGTTTCATGGCTCAAGTGCAATACTATGGAACCGGTCGTCGTAAACACTCTGTTGCACGTGTACGTCTTGTGCCGGGTGAAGGACGAATCATTATTAACAAACGCGACATTAATGAATATTTTGGTCTAGAAACATTGAAGCTGATCGTAAAACAACCGCTTAACCTTACGGATACATTGTCGAAATACGATGTACTTGTAATTGCTAACGGCGGCGGCATGTCCGGTCAAGCAGGCGCTATCCGTCACGGTATTTCCCGTGCTCTGCTTAAAGCAGATCCAGAATTCCGTCCGGCTCTTAAGCGTGCTGGCTTCCTAACTCGTGACCCACGTATGAAAGAACGTAAAAAATACGGTCTTAAAGCGGCTCGTCGCGCTCCACAATTCTCGAAACGTTAATTCTTATACGATCAAATGCCTTCTCTGCCAATCAGAGGAGGCATTTTTTGTTGCGTAACCATATATCCGAAACTTTATTTCATTTTGGTGTAAACTTATGTTGAACATTACGCTTGCAGGACGTATAATTTTATTACAGACTAATTTACTAGGATTTAATAACGGAGGTGTTCATATGAACCTTTTTGAGAAAGAAGCGCTTATTAAACAAAAGGAAGTAGAACTCGAAAACGCGACACCGGAAGAAATTATTGCGTTTGCGGTTGAAACTTTCCCTAATATTACATTCGCCTGCAGCTTTGGAGCAGAGGATGTTGTTCTAGTCGACATGCTGCAAAAAGTGAGCCCAACGACAGACATTTTCTACTTGGATACGGATTATCATTTCAAGGAGACGTATGAAACACGCGATAGAATGGTTGAACGTTACCCAGGGATCCCGTTCGTTGAAGTGAAACCGGAACTAACAACGGAGGAGCAAGCGGCGCAGTTCGGCGAGGAGCTTTGGAAATCCGATGCGAATGCTTGCTGCAATATTCGTAAAGTTAAGCCATTGACTAACATTCTCTCGAAGTACAGTGCATGGATTACCGGTATTCGCCGTGATCAGGCACCTACGCGTGCCAACTCCAAAAAAATAGAATACGATACGAAGTTCGGTCTCGTTAAATTCAACCCCATCGCACATTGGACTTCTGAAGATGTGTGGAACTATATTCGCGAGAATGATGTAATCTACAACCCGCTGCATGACCAAAACTACCCTAGCATTGGCTGCGAGCAATGCACACGTAAGGTTATGCCTGGCGAGGATCCTCGTGCAGGACGCTGGTCGGGTCAAGAGAAAACAGAATGCGGATTGCATAAATAAGCAACGATAAGAGACTGCTTTCTTAATAAGTCAAATTCTACAGCATGGCGGCGCACTGATTAACCGCGTCGTTGCCTGAGAGCAACGTGAAGCTTTGCTAGCTGAAGCAAAAGGCTTGAAAGCAATTACGATCAGTGCATGGTATATTTCAGATCTTGATTTGATACCCGTAAAACTTGTGCACATGACAAGGAGCATCATCTGAAGCTTTCGGGTACGAAAGTACGTGCTTAACTGCGGATGGCGTTTGCCCGCCACCTGAATTCTTGCATCGCGAGGTTGCCCACATCTTTATTGAAGGCGTATATAAGCAGCCAATAGACTAATCTCAACAATTCAGTAAAGGTTTGTCTCATAAACGACCATCTCGTCCCATATAAATGAAAGTGAGCATTTGGCTTATAAGAGCTGCCCGATGCCGCGTATTCATTTAATGGGGACGGGGTGGTTTTTTTATGCGCCGAATGGGTCGGCATGTTGTCGTATGGATGACGTACAAAGGGGCTATACGCATAGCGATTGGGCTGCTGGTGATTGCTCTGACCGGTATTCTGCTTACGCAAACGATGCCTTCAGCTAAAACTTGGTCCTATTGGACGCTTCCGTTGTCGGGGAAAACCATTGCTATCGATGCTGGTCATGGCGGGGTTGATGGCGGAGCGGTTAGCAAGCAAGGCGTGATTGAGAAGGATCTGAATCTTGCGATTGCGTTGTATTTGCGTGATTACTTGCAGCAGGCTGGCGCAATGGTGGTTATGACGCGGGAAGGGGATTATGATCTCGCCACCGGAGATGCAAGAGCTTATAGCAAGCGGAAGACCGAGGATTTGAAAAAGAGAGTTGCTTTGATCAAAGGAAGTGAACCGGCCGCTGTCATTAGCATTCACATGAATAGCATTCCTTCGACAAAGTGGTCAGGCGCACAGACTTTTTTTCATCCCGCCAATCACCCTGACAATCGTGTTCTGGCTACCTTCATTCAAGATGAAATCAAACGCAACTTGGAAAATACGACGCGAGTAGCGGCCACCGTGAAGGATGTATATGTGCTGAAAGCAATCGAAAATATCCCTACAGCGTTAGTGGAGGTCGGCTTTCTCTCCAACCCCGGCGAATCGCAGCGGCTTGCGGATACGGAATACCAAAGGCAAGTAGCCGCATCTATTTATGAAGGGGTACTGCGCTATATGTCCGGAGAGAAGCTCAGCGGGAGCGTGCTTCAGGATGAGGTAACAACGAAGTAAGGAGCTGCTGTCATGTAGGGAAGGGATGTCCGTTTCGATGGAAGGGTTGGATGCTCGGCTTCCTGTGTTATAATCATTATTATATGGTTTTAATTATACAAAGGTGGGACACATATGACGTTGACACGCGAGCAAGCAATAGAAGCCGTCGAATCCGTGACGGCACAATATAAGGCGGATGGGATCGCCATCCGCGACGTAATGGTTCGGGACCGTCAGGTATCCATGACGGTCCTAGGGGCGGGCGCGGCTTCGCATCCCGCGCTTGAGGCCTCGCTCCGCGAGGCACTGGCGCGCCTGGGCGCCGAAACCGTGCACTTCCGGTTTCGTGCAGAGGCAGCGCCAGCCGCGGGCGCAGGCGCGTCTACGCCGCCGCCTGCGGCTACCAAAGCACCGGCCGCGGCTAGCGCCGGCGGTGCCGGCAAAGCAAACGGCTCCGCGCCCATTGAGGGCCACGGTGCCGGTCTAGCCACTGCGCTGCTGGATCCTAGCAGCGGCGTGCAGTTCATCGCCGTCGCCAGTGGCAAGGGCGGCGTCGGCAAGTCGACGGTGACCGTTAATCTCGCGGTCGCCTTAGCCCGCAGAGGCAAGCGCGTCGGGATCATCGACGCCGACATTTACGGCTTCAGCGTGCCTGATATGATGGGCATTGAAGAGCGGCCGGAGGTCGTGAACGAGCGTGTCATCCCCATAGAAAAATTTGGGGTAAAGGTTATGTCCATGGGCTTCTTCGTTGAAGACAACAGCCCAATCGTATGGCGCGGACCGATGCTTGGCAAAATGCTCCGCAACTTTTTCCAGGAAATCGAATGGGGCGAGCTGGATTATTTGCTGCTGGACCTTCCGCCTGGAACGGGGGACGTCGCGCTTGACGTTCATCAAATCATCCCCCAAAGCAAAGAAATTATCGTAACGACGCCGCATGCGACCGCAGCATTCGTTGCCGCTCGTGCCGGCGCCATGGCGATTAAGACGGAGCATGAAATCATCGGCGTCGTGGAAAATATGTCCTATTACGTGTCCAAGTCATCAGGCGAGAAGGAATATGTATTCGGCCGCGGCGGAGGTGCGCGCTTGGCAGAGAACCTACATGCGGAGCTGCTTGCCCAAATCCCGCTCGGAGCGCCTGACAATCATGTATCTGAGCATGATTTTGCCCCGTCGGTATACAAAGCGGATACGGAAACCGGACAGCTCTACCTGGAACTCGCCGACAGTGTACTAGCCAAATGCGAAAGCTAAATTAAATGCAAAAGCCCGAACGGAGTGTCCCGAAGCTGTATGCCAGCTTCCAACTTGGACAACCCCGTTCGGGCTTTTTTGAACGCAGAACTTCTACTGCCCAGCAGTCAGTCAATCCTGCTTAGTTAATCCTGCTACATGCCAGAGTCGCTTTGATCGTCTCCTGATCCGGAATCATCGCCTTGCTGGTCTTCTTCCTCTGATTTCTGCTCCTCTTCGCCCGAGCCTTCATCTTTTTTCTTATCGACTTTCTCGTCAGGGTTCGGCTTGAGTTCTTCTTGAACCGCTTTTTTCATAAGATCAAGCACTTCCAAGCGGAACAATGGATTTTGCATCGCATCCTGCATGAGTGACATGACCTCTTTACGGTATTGCGTGCTTTGCAGCACCTCAAGGATCATCTTATCCATTTCAGGATTTTTGAGCACCTTAATCAAATCAGCCTGATAAGAGGGATCCTTTATTAATTCTTTGTGGATATCTTTGTTCTGCTTATTGACGGACTTTGCGAATTCCCCGGCAAACCGAGGATCTACCATCAATTTTTTAATGACCTTATCATACTGCGGAGAGATCAATACGTCCTTGACGGCTAAGCGAACCTCTTCTTGATCCTGTACCGACAGCAGCTTGGAGGTCTGACCGGAATAGCCGGACATTTGCTGAGACGATTCCTGCAGCGCTTTTTGCGCATCCTCCGTTTTGAGGATATCGATGACCATGGATTTCAAGTCCTTGTAGCTGACCTGTTCATTTCCTCCTGACGGCTCGGCGCCGCACCCTGCAAGCACAACCACCATTGCTGAGATAACCAACAATAAAGCCCACCTTTTACGCATTCTTCGCATGCTCCCTTCTATGTCAGTACTGCTGTATGCCATAAGGTTGACCAAATCGTTCTAAAAGTGATGAATCACGGTCTTATTATGCGCATTGTTCACCGTATTATCATGGACAATCGTTAGCTTTTTGTTGTGAACGTGGTAAAATAAAGGGTAATACGGAAGCATTTAAGCATTGCAGTATACAGTTGTAATCCATAATGGCCATTAGCAAGACGAATGACATCGTTATTTAGGGTTGTACCGCATAGGAGCAGCCGTCATAAACATTCAGGAGGATTAGGAACGTGAATTTAAAAAAGTGGTTCTTTTTATTTTGGAGCGGCATGGTAGTAGGGGGACTAGCTTGCGTGGTTACCGGTGCGATCATGGCATGGGTTGATCCGGAGTTTGGTTTTTTAGGCTTTAAGGCGGTAGGGTTCAATGCGTTAATGATGGCTTTAGTCGGACTCATGATCGGGGCTTTTAGCCAAATGGGCTTTTTCGCGTATTTAACCTTAAACTACATTGCCCTTAGTGTTTTCGGCAAAAAATACTTATGGAATGCTCTGCAAGGGTATACAACGATATTTGCGGCGGCCGGTCTTGGTTACCTGCTGTTTGAACAGCGCATGAACAATTGGTTTTTCTGGCTGCTGCCGCTTGTTCTGCTTGTTTTCTCTGGCGTCGTATCATGGATCAAGGTGAAGCAAACGAACAAAACGGCCTTCGTTCCTACGATGTTCCTCATGTTCGTCGTCACTTTCATTGAATCCTGGCCGGCGCTTCAAGGCGAGACGAACGTTTCCGCCATTATCTTTATGATGGTTCCCCTGTTTGTCTGCAATGCATACCAAATTATGATGATGCATCGTTTGGTCAAAAAACAAACGACCGACTCAGCGCCAATTGCCGCAAAGCCGGTCGTATAGATTAGTATTCCAACTCGGCGGCATTCAGCTGCGGGAACGTAGACGTTGTCTTGTCCTGTACTGCTTTGCCGTCGATTTCTGTTTGCGTGATAAGGTCGGTGACAGTCACGAAGTCGTAGCCCTTCTCGCGCAGCTGATCGATGACGGCAGGCAAGGCCTCATGCGTTTGCTTAACTGAGTCGCTCGCGTGGAACAGAATGATATCGCCGGGATGTGCCCGAGTAACGACGCGGTTAATGATTTTATCCGTACCGATATTCATCCAGTCGAGTGAATCGGTATCCCATTGAATGACCTTGTATTGCAATTCCTCCGCGATGCGGAGCACTCGTTTGTCAAAATCGCCGTTAGGAAGTCGGATTAATTTCGGCTGCTTGCCAGTCACGTCGGATAAAATCGTATGAGCAGTCGTAATCTGCTTGCGAATCTCTTCATCGCTAAGCTTGCTGTAGTTGTCATGCTTGTGGCCGTGGCTGCCGATCTCGTATCCGGCTTCTTGGATTTTTTTCACGATTTCCGGATGGGATTGGCTCCAAGGCGATGACAGAAAGAAGGTAGCCTGCTTAATGTTCTTTTCCTTCAATACATTAAGAATAGGCTCTGTTCGTTTGTCTCCCCAGCTAATATCGAAGGTTAAAGCAACAACCTTCTTATCAGTGGGCACGCTGTAGATGGCTGCAGGCTGTTGTGGGGCAAACACGGTAATGTTGTCGCGCTCTGCGTAGATGATGCCGACGGAGAAGACGACAGCAATCGCGATTAAGAAATAGCGTTTCAACTTTCGGCCGTTCAATACATAAAACACATTCATGGGGAAGGGCACTCCTCTCTAATGGAAGCTTGTACAAAGCTAAGAAAGTATAAATCCGACCTTTATACTTCGCTTGTCTTTTATTGCGAAATGAGCAACTGCTTCCATGGAGAGCGGATGTCATTTACGCTTGTTGTACAATCTATGCTCGTACAAACGAGATATTCATCAATCATGCGAAGAATGTTAATTTGGAGGGGAATCTTTTGTTCAAATGGCAGGTGAATTGGGACTATTTCAAAAGAATGAATCCGTATATTGCTTTTGCTGCTATTCTTTTTCTGGCTGGAATGGTCATTGGGGGGATTAATCCGGCATTTAAGTCTTTTCTGGATGGACAGCTAGAGGGGCTTGGGAAAATTTCGAATATGATCGATGATTCAAGCAATCCTACTTTAACGATGATTGTGTTTATCTTTTTGAATAATGCCATTAAGTCAATCGTTGTGATGTATCTGGGCGCTATGCTCGGCATCCTGCCGTTTTTCTTTTTGGTCGTGAATGGCATGGTGATTGGTTATTTGCTGAAAGGCATGGCTGAGCTGCACGGGGGCGGGTATGTCTTGGAGATTATCGTAAAAGGACTGCTGCCGCACGGGATATTGGAGATACCTGCTATTATTATAGCTTGTGCCTATGGCATGCGATTTGGCGTATTGGTCCTTAAGGCATTGGGCTCGCTTATTTTCGCAAGGTCGAAGTCTGGCCGCTTGGGCGAAGAGCTCGAAGGGTTCGTTGCAAGGTCGGTACCTATGATGGTTGTTTTGACAATATCGCTTCTAATCGCAGCCGTTATTGAAAGTACATTTACAACATGGCTGTTAACGATGTAATAATTTTTCCAATATTTGAGCATAACAGTAAAGCAGTGTCGAAACGCATTTGCGTGAGGCGTTGCTTTTTTGTTCAAATATAGGAAAGTTTGTGATTTCTTCATCCTTTCTCTATATTTCTCGGAATGAAACGCGCTGGGCTGCCAGAGGTTGGCGATAGCCGTTTCATCTTGGTTAAAGGACGGTCTAGTTGCGCTTTACAACTAAAGGAGGTCACTTACGGCTATGCTCGGAATACTATTCAACGATAAAGAATGCAAAGAACTCGACTACGTCCTTCGAAAAGAACTGGATGAAATGCTGCTCGACCTGAATGATTCACGGTTAGACGGAGATATTAAGCAGGCAATTACAAGACGATACAAAATCATCTTTCGCATGTATGCAAGAATTGCCTCGCCGAAAGAGCTTTCGCGGTACGCGTTAAATGCGCGTTCTTATCGATAAATCTGTGGTTTTAAAAAAACTTTTAAAAAGGGGTTGCATTTAATTGGGCCCCTGTGATATATTATTTCTTGTCGCCAACGAGACACAGGCGATTAACGCGAAAGAGTAAATTGCTCTTTGAAAACTGAACAACGAGTAACAACTGCCTCGCAAATCCTTCGGGATAAGCGAAAAAGCGATAACAAGTAATGAGCAAGTCAAACACCAATTTGGAGAGTTT
>NZ_JBWDNK010000023.1:0-68267 GCF_056269165.1 Paenibacillus sp. J22R232
GGGGTGGAAGCACAGCAATGTGTGTAGCTGACGAATACTAATCGGTCGAGGGCTTATCCTAAACAGTTTGAGAAGCAAACGGACGTCGTAAGCATAGACTTACGTTTGCCCCGGACACATACATCCGGCAAACAGCAGCAATAAAGGTTCAGCAAACCTGTTCTTTCGTATCCAGTTTTCAGGGCGTAACTTGCTAATGCAAGCATTAGCAAAGGACCCACACCCGTGGGTTTTATTTTTTGTCTATGTACCTGAATTGCAATATGGCGGTCGTGGCGAAGTGGTTAACGCATCGGTTTGTGGATCCGACACTCGGGGGTTCAATTCCCCTCGATCGCCCCATTAATTTTAAAAACAAATGCTTGATGTTGGGGATTAGCCAAGCGGTAAGGCAACGGACTTTGACTCCGTCATTCTCAGGTTCGATCCCTGAATCCCCAGCCATTGTTATGCGGAAGTGGCTCAGCGGTAGAGCATCGCCTTGCCAAGGCGAGGGTCGCGGGTTCGATTCCCGTCTTCCGCTCCATCATTATGGCGCCATAGCCAAGTGGTAAGGCAGAGCTCTGCAAAAGCTCTACCCCTAGTTCGAGTCTAGGTGGCGCCTCCAGAAGATTTCTCAGCAGTATCATACGTGCCCTTAGCTCAGCTGGATAGAGCGTTTGACTACGAATCAAAAGGCCAGGAGTTCGAATCTCTTAGGGCACGCCATTTTTACTGAATTGCCGATGTGGCGGAATGGCAGACGCGCGCGACTCAAAATCGTGAGGGAAACCGTGGAGGTTCGAGTCCTCTCATCGGCACCAATATTTTAAAATTCAAGCTCATTGGAACTTTTCCAGTGGGCTTTTTTATTGTATCCAGCACATTACTTAGCATAGAAATGTGCTTTAGCTCGACGGAGCACAGAGGGAGTAGATACATGTGTAGCTTTGTCTATCCGTTCCGCAGCATATATAATCAAGATGAATGTTGACAATATGATCCTTCAGGAGATTGATTCAGATGACCAAACGAATACTAATCGTTGAAGATGAAATCCATATATCGAATATCATTAAAATGAATCTGAACCTGGTTCATTATGAAACAGTCGAGGTTTATGATGGTTTGGCAGCGCTAGACGCCCTCAAGCAGGAAAAATTTAATCTTATTTTATTAGACGTTATGATTCCATCCCTTGACGGGTTCGAGCTGATGGAGCGGATTAAGCCATACGGCACGCCGGTTATTTTCTTAACGGCAAAAAACTCGGTATACGATAAAGTAAACGGATTGAAGCTGGGCGCTGATGATTACATGGTCAAGCCTTTTGAAGCGATTGAGCTATTGGCTCGTATCGAAACGGTGCTGCGCAGATACGGTACGGAAGATAAAATCATTACGTTTCAACATGTTCAGGTGGATGTAGATAAAAGAGAAGTCGTGATCCAAGGCGAGCCTGTGGAAATGACGCCTAAGGAGTATAATTTGCTAGTTGTTTTGCTCAAAAACAAAAACATTGCATTGACTCGGGAACAGTTCCTGGAAAAAGTATGGGGCATTGATTACTGCGGAGAAACGAGAACGGTAGATATGCATATCAAATCGCTCCGCAAGAAATTGAATCTGCATGAGCAGATCAAGACCATCTACAAAATTGGATACCGCCTGGAGGAGTGATCGATGAAATTATGGCTGAAGATTTATCTTTTCTCGATCCTAGTGTTTGTCGTTATTTTCAACGCGGCTTCTATCATGGTTATAGAACGCAGCCATAATAAAATGCTGGGACAGGCCATCGACGTGGCTTTAAGCCAGAATATGAGCATTCATTCGAGTGTAGATGCAATCGTGCCCATCCTGCGAATTTATGACTCGATCGATTACGAGAAAACAGTGTTAACGCGGATCGCCAACGAATTCGTGGATAAGAACAGCGATCAGGAAATGTATCTAGACATTACGGATGATTCGGATCGTACCGTTTTCAATAACTCTGATTTCTCTATGCCTGCAGAGCGAGCAGAGCTGGATAATCTGACTAATAATCGCATTCATTATATGCTAAGGGATATGGGTCCCAAGACGATCCTTTTTACTGTGAACATTACCGATATTAATCATAAAGCTTATGTATTTACGTATATGAAGGATGTTACGTCTGTCTATCAGGAGCGCGTGGATCAGTACAAGTTTTTTGCGCAAGTGGATTTGGCGGCTTGTCTCGTATTCATGATAATCATGCTGATCGTAAGCAAGAGCTTAACGAGATCCATTGACAGGCTGAACCGTACAGCTAAAGTGATTGCGCAAGGCAACTTTTCAGAGCGCGTCCAATTGAAATCACGTGATGAGATCGGCGTGCTAGGCGCCAGCTTCAATGAGATGGCTGGGGTTGTCGAAGATAAAATTGTCGAGCTGGAACGGATCAATGAGGAGAAGCAGCGGTTCATTAATAATTTTACGCATGAGCTTAAAACACCGCTGACTTCGATTATCGGTTATGCCAATTTTTTGCGTACGACTAAATACAAGGAAGAAGTATTTCTCGACGGGCTGAATGTTATTTACTCGGAAGGGAAACGATTGGAATCGCTCTCCTTAAAGCTGATGGATTTGATTCTGCTGAAGAACGGACATTTTCAAATGCAGCAGCAAAGCTTGCATAAGATTATTGCCGAGATGAAGCCGGCACTGGATATAATGGCTATGGCCAATGGCGTGCAGGTGGTACTGGATTGCCAGGATGCGAACCTGCCTTTGGAGACTGATTTGATCAAAGTGTTGGTTTTTAATCTGGTGGATAACGCGCTGAAAGCTTCTTCTGCGGGGCAGACGGTTACGCTTCGCAATTTCTGGCGCGAGGATAGCTGCGTTCTCGCTGTTATGGATCAAGGCATTGGAATTGCAAAAGAGCATCAGGATAAAATATTCGAGCCCTTCTACATGGCAGATAAATCGAGAACGGGAAGCGGCAGCGGGGCAGGCCTCGGTCTTGCGATCTGCCAAAATGTTGCGGACATACACAATGCCTCTATTCAAATAAGCAGCCATATGCCGAACGGAACAATCGTAGAAGTTATCTTTGCGCCTACCGATACGGAAAGCGGGTCATGCTGATGAGAAAATATGCAATAACCGTGCTGTTCACGGTGCTCATAACGCTGCTGACAGGATGCCAAGGCTGGTTCAATAGTGTTCCTAAGGACACCGTAATGGTCAAAAATATACCTCAAAAGCATCAGGACAATGAACTAGAGTATGAAGGCGTATTGTCTCAGGATGCTGTAAAGACACTGAGCATACAGGCAGTCAATACGTATTTTAATAAAAAGCTGGTCATCGATCTCGTACAGTTTGAAATTATGGCGATTGATCAGAACAAACTGAAGGAGCTGTTGAAGGAAGCTGAAATGGCTTCCCAGCCCATGCAGAGGCGTACTCAGCAGAAGCAGATACCGTTCACCAGCGATCTCTCGGGTATTTCCGGCGGTCTATACAATGTGACCCTGACTTCTTCGGATGCTCCAGCCGTAGCTTATGACATCGTATTAAATGCCAAAGACGGGGACATTCTGAAAATCTTTCGCTCTAATAGAGAAAGCATGGCCGTGCCCGGAGAATCGGATGGAAAGGTCTTTGATTATGCGGACCGTTTCATTGAAAAATACGGTAGCTATCCATTGTCTGAATTAACCGCTCAGGTCAATATGACCAGATGGGGGCCAGCCGTAGAGGTATATTACACAAGCAAGGAAGGCAAGGATTTAAAGTATTGCGTCATGATTGATTTCGGCAGCAATGAAGTAGTGGGGTTCAGTAAAGATGTAATGGCCTTGCTCAGCTATTATTCGAAGCTGTAGGCACAGTGCCACTTCCAAAATGTCTGCTATAAGGTTGATTCCAAGCTGCTTGAAGGGGCTTAGGGTCAGCCTTTTTTTGCGTATCATGGTTTGCTATCCAAACTTTACAACTTCAATACAAGTCTATCTCACTTATGATATATCCGCTTTGTATACTTTGAGAGTGCCAGCAAGAGACTCGGCATCCAGGTGGAGACTGCAGGGTACCGAACATGTAGCGCGAATCAAATCAAAATCCGAGAGGAAGAATGTATCGTGAAAAAAATGATGCTAATCGTGCTTGCAGCGGTGTTTGCATGTGCAATTACTGCATGTAGTACAGGCAGCGGGAATCATGGTGAGAGCGGTGTGGCAGGCGGAAACGGAAATATGGCCAATAGCGGAAAAAACGAGGAGCAATCGGGTAGCGGAGATAAGCCCGGCTCCTCGTCCGGCCAGCAAGAAGGAATAGGGAGGCCATCTACGACAGAGAAAAAAACCGTCGTTTTTTCGACCTTTTTCCCAAGCAATTATTTTAAAGAGGCCAAAAAGCTATACGAAGCCCAGCACCCTAATATTACAATCGACTTGCAATATATCGATTCGGATAATGCGCAGTTGGAAGAAAACCTTGAGAAATTCGTGAAGACAACGGGAACAGAAATGCTCTCGGGAAAAGGCCCCGACCTGATCGAGATGGACCAGCTGCCATCAGACAGTTACGTGAAGAAAAAAATGCTGGCCAACCTTGGAGAGATCATCAATCGTGATCCTGATTTCAAGAAGGAACTGTACTTCACTAATGTTATGAATGGCATGCAGGTGAACGGAGGCATGTATGGCTTGCCTGTCGGATTTTTTATTTACGGGCTGATTGGCAATGAGGATGCTATCAAGAAGAGCGGAGTTTCGTTTGACGACAGCAAGTGGAACTGGAATCAGTTCATCGCGACAGCACAAGAAATGACCAAAGGGATGGATAAGGACCATCAATATGCGCTGGGCGGGAGCTTGCCTGAATATATGACCACACAATTCGTAAATGAGCGCTTTGCGACATTTATCAATCAGGAGCAGGGGAAAGCAAGCTTTGAATCAAGCAGCTTTACCGATATGCTCAAACAGGTGAAGGTGTTGTTCGATGAAAAAGTAGTTGGCCCAGAGGCACGGTTCCCGTTGTTCCGTACCGTGCAGATCAATTCTCCGAGCGATTACATTCGGGAATTACGCCAAAGCGAGTTTATTTCGGGAGGCAATGCTTACATTTCCAAGCTTTATTCGAGCCCCAGCACAGACAAGCAGCATCCGGGAGGCTCTTTCAGAACCTATCAGACGATTGGGTTGAATGAACGCTCTGCGGTTAAACCCGAGGCGTGGGACTTTCTGAAGTTTCTGCTCTCAGAAGAAATGCAGGCAAAGCAGAGCGGTGCAGGGTTCCCGCTGAACAAAGCCTCTTACGCGAAGCAAGCGAAAGCAATTGTAGAGAAAGGGAGCGTTGAGTCCGATCAGCCGATCGGTCCGATGAAAGGCAAGAGCTTCGAGATTACGCAGCAGGATATTGGCGATCTGGAAAGATTTCTAAATGGCGCGACCTATCCGCTGCAGTTCAAGCCATCCCAAATAGACGAAATTATTGTTGAAGAGGCACAGGCTTTTTTCAGCGGGCAGAAATCGGCGGAAGATGTCGCGAGGCTCATTCAGAATAGAGTCACAACCTACTTAAATGAATAGTGTTAGGAGGCACCTCCGCAAGGAATGGCTCGCCGCCGTCCTCTTTCTCGCGCCGAGCATAATTGGATTTTCTATTTTTTATCTCGTTCCATTTGCTATGGGGCTGCTATACTCCGTACAGGATACGACAATCAATGGTTCGTTTGTCGGCTTTGATCATTATGAGAAAGTGCTATCCAGCGGCTCGTTCCGCAAAGCAGCCTCCAATACGTTGCTTTTTACGGGCGTGAGCGTGCCGCTTATCATAATACTGTCGCTGCTCTTTGCGCATTTGCTGAATAAGAAATTGTTTATTCGGGGCTGGCTGCAGACCGCATTTGTTATGCCGCTTGTCGTGCCTGCGGCTTCAATCGTGATGATGTGGCAAATACTGTTCGATTGGAACGGGTCCTTGAATGCATGGCTGCAGCATTTGCAAATCGGGCGAATCGACTGGATGAAATCGGATGGCTCCATCTTTGTATTAATTATGATCTATATATGGAAGAACGTCGGCTATAACATTATTTTGTTTCTAGCAGGCTTGCAGAGCATTCCGAAGGATTATTATGAAACGGCAGATATTGAAGGCGCGGGGGAGCTTCATAAATGGCTGCATATTACATGGGTGTATTTGACGCCGACGACGGTTTTCGTTGTACTCATGTCGATTATCCAATCCTTCAAGGTGTTCCGCGAAACCTATCTCATTGCAGGCGATTACCCGCATGACCGTATCTATATGCTTCAGCATTATATGAACAATATGTTCTTGTCGCTGGATGTGCAGAAGCTGACGGCTGCGGCTGCTCTTATGGTGTGCGCTATTCTTCTGCTCGTGAGTGCGATGCTGATGCTGGAACGCCGCTTCCGCAGCTATATGGAATAGGGAGGAGCGTGAACGTAATGGCTTTGTTTCGCAAGACGATGCTAACGGTCATAATGGGAGTTTTTGCTCTGATTATGTTGTTTCCGTTGATGATCACCTTCTCGAACTCTTTCATGGCAGAAAGCGAGATCGACTATAATTATCATCTGATTGGCAAGATGGTAGACGTTGCAGCGGGTGAGAAAAACGATTTTATCAATTTGAAGCTGATTCCCGACTGGGTATCATTGGATCAATATGCCGAAGTGCTGATTCATAAGCCGCTATTCCTGCATATGTTTTGGAATTCTGTATGTATCGTGCTGCCGATAATTATGGGGCAAGTTGCCGTTGCTGCATTGGCGGCCTTTGCATTTGCGAAGCTCAGGTTCTGGGGGCGGGAAAAGCTGTTTATCGTGTATGTTATGACGATGCTGATGCCGTTTCAAGTGACGCTCGTGCCTAATTATATTATTGCGGGCAGGCTGGGGCTCATGAACAGCGCTTCTGCCATTATTTTGCCCGGCATATTTGGTGCGTTTGGCGTGTTTATGCTCCGGCAGTTCATGCTTCATATTCCTTACGCTTATGTGGAGGCTGCCAAGATTGATGGCGCTGTGCCATTGCGGATTTTTTATTCCATTATGCTTCCCCTGATTAAGCCAGGAATGGCAGCATTGACCGTATTGCTGTTCGTTGACCATTGGAATATGGTGGAGCAGCCGCTCATTTTTCTAGAGGATGCCTTCAAGCAGCCTTTGTCCTTGTATTTGTCTAGAATTAACGAGGGAGCACGCGGCGTCGCGTTTGCTGCTTCGGTATTGTATATGACGCCTATGATCTTGCTGTTTCTATACGCAGAGTCCTACTTTATTGAAGGAATTCAAATGTCGGGCATCAAAGGGTAGTCCAATCACGGGGTGATGATCGTGGAAATACAGCTTAACAAACGCAAGAAAACAATCGCTGCCGTCTCAGGCGTGTTTACCTTGATATTGATCGGTTTCACTTTATTCAGTCAAACATTAATGTCATTAACATTGCCTAAGGTGACTTTGGCCTCCGTGATTCGGGGAACTCTCAGCCATGAATATGAAAGCACCGGTGTATTGAAATGGAAGGTAGAAAAGGCATTGAGCAGCCAAGCAGGCTGGAAAGTGAAGAAGATTGCCGTCAAGCAAGGCGATGTTGTCCAAAAGGGACAGGAGCTTATCGCCTATGATGGGAAGGAAATGGAACAGCAGCTCCTAGATGAACAAGCCATTCTGTCCAAGCTGAAGCTGACCAAAGATAGCTTGCAGTATGACGTCATAGCGGCTAAGCAAGGCGAGGATACAAAGGCTATTAACGACGCGACAAATGCTTATAAGAGTTATGAGATTGATATCGATATCCAGCAGCGCAGAATCCAGAAATTGCAGGATAGCTTGCTGGAGAACGCTAAGCTGAACGCTCCTTTTGACGGTGTCGTGACGAAGGTAAGCGCGCTGGAAGGCTTTCCATCTTCGGGTGATCCGGATGTCATCATCGCGAGTCAAAGCCTTGGCCTAGAGTTAGAGCTGCATCTTCCTAATGCCGCCGTTGGTTCATTAAGGGCAGGGGATGAGATGGACGTGCGGGTGAACGAAACGGATGTTAGGCAAATCAAAGGACGAGTGGAGGCGATTCAGGATGAGGATTCAGACCTACCGGGCAATGGGGATGGCGGGGATGAGACAGCAGCAATTCGGATGAAGAAGCTTCAGATATCGATTGCGGACCATACTGCAAAGGCAGGTGTCGGAGCAACGGTTACGGTGACGCAAACGGTGGAGGATATGCTGCTTATTTCCCATTCCGCAATCCACGAAGAAAACGGCAAAAAGTATGTGTTTGGCTTGGAGCAGAAGGCAGGGCCATTAGGCAATGCCTTTTATGCCCGGAAAATGTACATCACAGTCGTGGATAGCAACGAGTCGCAATCTGCCGTTACGGGAGAGCTGTTCGAGGAGGAACAAATCATTATGGAGAGCAGCGAGCCTTTGCAGGAAGGAGATAAGATTCGCATGCAGACATCATAAGGATTGTACTCGGCGGGAATAATGGATCAAGCATGAGCCCTTAGGATCTATTAGATCTTAAGGGTATTTTTGATAAGCGGTTATGGTCTACCCGTACGTGTGTTATTATATGGAATATATTTATGGAATAGGCGATTCGTCCATTTAAATATCTTTTAATCACTGGGAGGGAATGGGGCATTGACTGAGCATACCGTAAGCGAATTATCCGAAATGACTGAGAGTGGACTGAGGAAGCTGGCAGAAATGTTGATAGCAGTTGTGGATGAAGGTGCTTCCATCGGTTTTTTACCGCCGCTAAGCCATAAAGATGCGCTGTCCTATTGGTCGAATGTGATGAATGACGATGTCGTGCTGTGGATCGTGGAGCAGCATGGCGAGACTGTCGGGTCCGTACAGCTGCATTTATGCTCGAAGCCGAATGGCATGCATCGTGCTGAGATTGCCAAGCTTATGGTTCATCCGAGCGCCCGCCGGAAGGGGATTGGACAACTGCTGATGGCGGAAGCGGAAGCGCGCGCGATAGCCGAAAGCCGAAGTTTGTTAGTGTTGGATACTCGTGCAGAGGATCCTTCTAATTTGCTATATCGCTCCATTGGCTTTATGGAAGCAGGACGAATTCCTCGATATGCGATGTCGGCGAATGGAGAGCTTCATGATACGGTTTATTATTATAAGCTGCTAAACCAGCAGCCTAAGTAGGGGGAGGAGGAGTAGAATGAGCGGATTAAACATGAACCCTTTGCTTATTCCAGTTCCTGAGAGCTTTGAAAGCAGCCGTCTGCTCATACGTGCACCACTATGGGGAGATGGCGCTCCATTAAACCAAGCCGTTATTGAAAGCCGGACGGAACTACTGCCTTGGATGCCATGGGCAGAGCATATCCCGACCGTGGAGGATTCCGAACTCGTCATTCGAAGGGCGAGATTAAAGTATTTGGAGCGAACCGATCTTATGCTGCTGCTGCATCGGAAAGACACGGGCGAATTGGTTGGGAGCAGCGGTCTTCACCGGATCGATTGGGAGGCACGAAAGTTTGAAATCGGCTACTGGGTTCGAACCTCATGCAGCGGGCTAGGATATATATCGGAAGCGGTTGAAGCGATAACCGGCTTCGCCATACAAGAGCTTGCAGCAAACCGAATCGAAATTAGATGCGATGCGAGAAATAGCCGAAGCGCGAAGGTCGCGGAGCGTAGCGGATACACGCGAGAAGGTATTCTTCGCAAGGAGAAAGCGGCTGTCGACGGCTCTCTCCGGGACACGCTGGTTTTTGCAAAAGTTAGAGGATTCGAATTTTAGCCAATGGCTCTACTATGATCTAAGCGTTCTTTCATAATCTTCGAATCTAATTTTTCGAATATGCTTTCGGTCGGAGGAGCGGGCGATGATGCCTTCTGACCGTCCAGCGGCATCCATGCCGACCTGCGTATTCTCGAATTCCTTCAAATAGGCATACGTATCCGCGATCGTCCGCGGAAAGTCTAGGCCAAGTTTCTCTGCCAACAACGGTGCGGCGTCTAATTCCAGTCGCTGAGCAAATGCCGTTTTCTCTTCTTCCTTATAAAAGGGCTGGCGGCCATGATCGCGCCATTCGGCGATCTTTTCCTGTGGCATAGCCAGGAGTTGATCCAGCTCAGCTTTGCTTATGGAGAAGACATCAAAAAAACGATAATGCTGTGTTTTGCTAGCCGTGTAATTTTTGGCAGCCTTTGTTTTCCCGCCGTACGATTCTTGATAAATGACGGTCAGTGCCCAATCATTGCCCGCGAAGATGCTGTTCCGCAGCTTTTCGGCTATCGGTTTAAGAAAGTCTGCGATATTGCCGTACGGGTTGCCGATACGGTCGCCCTTCGCATACAAGAGCTCTTCCCGTGAACCAATCAAATAATCGACTTCGCCTTCGTCCGTTTTGAAAGAAATGGTTCTGGCATTCTCACCGTCAACTTTCTCATACAAGTAAACAAGCTCCGATTCATGCAGGTGCCCGTTTTCTTCCGTTAACGCCTCGGTCAGCCTTCCTTTCTCGCCAAGGCGATGGTAGGTCAGAATACTGGGATACTTGGTTAATGAGTTTAGTTTTTTCATATCCATAGCGTTCAGCTCCTAATCGATTTATCCATTCCATCCACACATTGTCTAAACGGCAGCTATTGTACAATTCGTTATAGACGAAACAAGTCCTCTTTAACCTATATAAGTTGAACTAATGAATGAGCTGCGCGGGCGAAGAGAGCAAAATAGAAGGCCAAACAAAGGAGATATTTTATGCAAAAGAAAGAAACACCTAACCTTCACCGCATTATGCGCGAACTGGGCCATGATAAAGTGATTGAGATGTTGGCGGAACGCATACCGGCATCGGATCTGAACAGCCTGCTGCTGGAGGTGTTCAGGGAGAAAACGAAACAGACAACGCCCAAGGAGTTGTTGAAGAAATACGAGGCCAACCGATTCGTTCACCCGGCGGAGGCTGATCCCTTGACGTTGAAGCAGTTGGAGCTCGATACACTGCGAATCGCGAGTGAACAATCCTTTTCCCCTATACAGCTATCGCCTGCCGCTCCTCTCGGTTCCTGCTCGGTTATCGCTACGGTCGACCAGAATAAAGTCATATCGGCATTAAGGGGTACGGAGGTCGTTGCCGATGCAACCAATCTGCTGGCGCTGCATGTCACGCATTTGCTGAAATCGGGAAAAGCGGACAACGAGAGCGGCTTTTTAAGATTCAGCACGACCCACAGGCATATTAGAGCCCAAAGCCTTGGCCATGCTCCGGGCATGCTTCCGCATTTCCATGTCTTTTGTCTAGTAACTTCGGGTAAGGATAACGGATCGTATTCCTTTGAGAAACAAGCTTTTTTGGAGCAGGCAAACGTGTATCAAGTCCTTTTCCGCAAGCTGTTCCGGTCCGATATTGAGATCGTACTCAGCGCTCGACAGGGATATACGGACTCTGATGGGCTTGTTGAGCGGATCGTGGATTACGGCAGGGAGCATGGGATAAAGGCAACGTTATCCGTTTCCGCCTCGGAGGAAACCAATGAATATTACAAGGGGCTTCAATTCACGGTCAAAACGGTCATTAACGGCAATACCTATACGATCGGTGACGGCGGCTTTGTCGATTGGCCCAATCGGCTGCTCAGTCGGCGCAGGGAACGGATGCTGATTAGCGCCATTGGGTTAGACCGTTTAGTTCCTGAGCTTGCACGCACAAGCCTATAATGGTTAAACTTAATCAATAAGCAGGAACAAGTAGGATACTTAGGATGGAAAGATCATGAGCGGTTAGCGGATGAGGAGTGAGTGACGGATGGGGAACAGAACCTTTACACTAAGCGAGGCTAACGAGCTGCTGCCCGAGCTGCTGGCGGCCTTGCGGCAGCTTCAGCAGCTGACGGCGCAATTCGAGGATAAATACTTGGACTATCAGAAGGAAAGAGCCGCTTTAGAGCATGCCTCAGCTTCCGGCCATGGCAGCAGGGATCCTTTTTTTGAGCAGGAAAGCCAGCTTGAATTTATGAAAATGGAGGCGGACCTGCTCATTGAAAACTTTGCCCGCAAAGGGGTACAGCTGAAAATGATCAATCCCGGCTTGATGGATTTCCCATCGGTACTGGACGGGGAGGACATCCTCATCTGTTGGAAAGAAGGCGAAGAGCGGGTCAGCCATTACCACGGCCTGCATGACGGCTTCGCCGGCAGGAAGCCATACCCAGCGGAATAAAGGGAGATTCATTACATCGAGCAAGCAGAGCCAGAGTCCCGAAGATACAGCCGGCGGGACTTTTTGCTATAGGGGCAAACCGTTCGAGGAAGAGAGAGGAAGCTTGCGATGTCAGGCGTTATTTCAAAGGCGATACAGCTGCTTGACCTTCTGCTGCCGCAAGGGAAGGAGAAGGAATTAAGCGTTACCGAAATGAGCAGGGAGCTGGGAATGCCTGTGCAAAGCGTACATCGCATATTGGGCTCCTTAATGGAGCATGGATTTGTCGCCCAGAATGCGAGAACGAAGAAGTACAAGCTCGGCTTGTCTATCATGAAGTACGGTTTCCTCATGTGGGACAGCCTCATGCTGCGCACGGTAGCGAGGCCGTTCATGGAGGAACTTTCCCAGAAGACGAAGGAAACGGTTTATTTGGCCACGAGGGAAAATGCGGAAGGGGTCTATATCGATTCGGTGGATTCTCCGCAAATACTCAAAATATCCGAGCCGATTGGGCTCAAGCTCCCTTTGTTTATCGGGGCATCGAATCGGGTGATCCTTGCCTATCTGCCTAGGAAAGCGCAGGAATCCATACTGGATGAGGCGGACTGGGGGAGCGTTCCGTCCCTTAAGCCATTGACAAAAGCCTATATCGAGGAAGAAATTTCAACGATTCATAGACAAGGCTATGCCGTTACCGAAGGTGAAGCAACGGAAGGAACGACCGGCATAGCCGCTCCCATATTTTCATATGAGAACCGGGTAATCGGATCCTTGAATGCAGCGGGGCCAACGCTTCGTTTCACGGAGGAAACCATTCGGAAATACAGCCTGCTCGTGAAAAAATACGCAGATGCCATTTCGGATGAGCTAGGTTATCGTCACAGGCCTAATAAATAGTTTTTATGCTATGTATCCCACTATGCGGGAAACCGATCTTAACGATATCGAATATTGGAATTATAATTAGCTTCAATAAGCGTCGATGACGCACATTGAAGGAGCATGATCCGATGAACATCGTTGCATTTAAACATTTCGACTTTGATGATGAGGATGCGTTTCGTACGTGGGCGAATCGGAATGGGCATCATCTAAAGATGCGTGAGCCTTCCCTTGGCGTTGATGCGGACTGGATGGAGGGGCTTGACCTGCTGATTATATGCGGAGGCCCAATGAGCGTATACGAGGAGGAGCGTTATCCATGGCTCGTTCAAGAAAAACAGTTCGTGAAGCAGGCGATTCAGTTAGGCAAGAAGGTGCTCGGCATCTGTTTTGGGGCCCAGATGATAGCCGAGCTGCTCGGCAGTTCCGTGTACAGGAATGAATATAAGGAAATAGGCTGGCATCCTGTTAATCGGACAAGCGGGCAGCACCCGTGGCTGTCTGGATTGGATGAGGCCTTCCTTTCCTTCCAGTGGCATGGCGATACGTTCGAGCTTCCGAAGGATACGAGGCTGCTCGCATACTCGGATGCTTGCAAGGTGCAGGCATTCGCATATTTGGACCACGTACTCGCACTGCAATTTCATTTGGAAACGACGCCGGCATGTATGGAGTCCATGTTCGCGAATTGGTCTGCCGAGCTTGTCCCGGCGCCTTATATCCAATCCGCCGAGCAGATTCGCCTGCGCTACGGGCAGAGCAAGCACTCTCATGAAGCGCTGCACCGCATCTTGGATCAGATAAGCCTTAGCTGAGAATGGGCAAGAAAAATGAAGGGAATGATGTGATATGAAACGCAATCGCCTTGGTACATCAGAGCTTTACGTGAGCGAGATCGGTCTGGGCTGCATGTCCCTTGGCCAGGACAAGAATAAAGCCATTTCGCTTATCCATGAAGCGATAGATAATGGAGTTAACTTCCTCGATACGGCCGATCTTTATGATGAAGGGCTGAACGAAGAGATCGTTGGCCAAGCTGTTCGAAGCAGGCGCTCGGACGTCATTATAGCGACAAAGGTAGGGAACAGATGGGAGAAGGGGAAGGATGGCTGGTCATGGGACCCTTCTAAGTCGTATATCAAGTCGGCTGTAAAGGAAAGCCTGCGGAGACTCCAAACGGATTATATTGACCTCTATCAGCTTCATGGCGGCACGCTGGACGATCCGATATCGGAGACCATTGAGGCTTTCGAGGAGCTGAAGCGGGAAGGGCTTATTCGTTATTATGGCATTTCTTCCATACGTCCGAATGTAATTAGGGAATATGCGGATCGCGCGAATATCGTAAGCGTCATGAGCCAATATAGCATTCTGGATAGAAGACCGGAGGAGCAGGTGCTTCCGCTTCTTGCTCAGAAGGAGATCAGCTTAATAGCGCGGGGGCCGGTTGCTAAGGGGATACTGACTGGCGCGGGTGCAGAGAAGGCAAAGAAGGGTTATTTGAGCTATGGCAAGGATGAGTTGACAGCCTTGCATGCTGCCTTGCTTGAAGCAATCGATCCTTCTCGCGATGTCGCGCATGCGGCGATTAGGTATGCGTTAGCCGATCCGGCGGTCGCGACGGTGATACCCGGCGCAAGCTCGGCCGAGCAGCTGATTCATAATATCGCTGCAGGTGCTGCGGCAGAGCTGACGCCGGAGGAATGGACGGCAATTCGCAGCTTGAGCGAGGCAAACCGCTACGAGCAGCACCGCTAAAGTTGCTCCATCTTGCAGACAAAGCCTATACCGATGCCTCTCTCTATGCTATCCTATGGGAGGAAGGTTTGACTTTAACAACTGTATGCAATAAAATTACAGTATCCTTCTTGAGAGGGAGTTGCAACGATGAATAGTGAATTTACGGTAGCGGTTCACAGCTTGGTGCTGTTAGCCTATTTGCCTGACCATATGGCTAGCAGCGAGACAATAGCAAGAAACGTGTCGACGAATCCAACGCGGATTCGGAAAATTATGAGCACGCTGCGCAAGCAAGGGTTCGTCACAACGAAGGAAGGCATCGGCGGAGGCTATATCCTGAATTGCGAGCCGAGCGGAGTGACGCTTGCCCAGATCTACCGTGCGATTTCCGGAGGAACACTGAAGCCGCATTGGTGTTCAGGCAATCCAGACGAGGATTGTTTGGTATCCGCTAATATTCAAGGCGTGATGGATCATTTCTTCTATGAAGCTGAACAGCATTATGTGGCTTATCTGGAGCAAAATACGCTGCAGACCGCGCTCGACAAAATCCGCAAATGCCAGCTTCAGCAAAAGAATCAGCAGGTGTAATCACTCATGAAGAGGCTGGTTACAACAGAGGCGGTAACGTTGCGGCATGCCGCAGCGTTACCGCTTGTTGGGCGGGCCTTTTTCATATGATATATGTATGAAATATTCATACAGTTGATTGGATATCCGCCAGTCTGCATGGAAGCAGCAACTACAATGAAAAGGGTGAATGTCATGTCAGATCATATCATAACCAATTCTTCTTTTACTATCCCGCTATCGGTTCTCGATGTATCGCCAATCGTTGAAGGGGGCTCCGTGTCAGAGTCTCTCAGCAACACGTTAGACCTGGCACGGCATGCGGAGCAGTGGGGCTACAACCGCTACTGGCTTGCCGAGCATCATAATGCGCCAAGCATCGCAAGCTCCGCCACGTCTATCGTGATCGGGCATGTCGCGGCAGGGACGTCCAAGATCCGGGTAGGATCAGGGGGCATCATGCTGCCTAACCATGCTCCGCTCGTAATTGCCGAGCAATTCGGCACGCTCGAATCTTTGTTTCCAGGACGGATTGATCTAGGGCTTGGGCGTGCACCGGGTACCGACGGATTGACTGCAACAGCGCTGCGCGGCAACAGAGGCGGCAATGGGCATGATTTTCCCGAGAAGCTCGCTGAGCTTCGCGCTTTCCTAGATCCAACCCGCACCGAGCTCGGCATGCCGGTTCGCGCCATCCCGGGCGAAGGACTGGATATTCCAATATGGCTGCTCGGGTCCAGTGATTTCAGTGCGATGCTTGCCGCTGAGCTTGGTCTTCCGTTTGCCTTTGCCGGCCATTTCTCCCCAACCTTTACCGTGCCTGCGATGAATCTCTACCGAAGCAGCTTCAAGCCGTCCGAGGTACTTGATAAGCCTAAGGGCATGGTTGCTGTCAACGTCGTTGCGGCGGATACGGACGAGGAGGCTGCGTATTTGGCAACATCCATGCAGCAGCTATTCCTGTCCTTTATTCGCAATACGCGCGGGGCTCTGCCTGCTCCTGTACGTGACATGGATACGGTGTGGACGCCGCAGGAGAAAATAGCTTTGCAGCAGCAGCTCGGTTCCTCCATTGTCGGCGGTCCAGACACGGTACGAAGCAAGCTGAAACAATATATTGAAGCGACGAAAGCCGACGAGATTATGGTTGCGGCCCATATTTTCGACCATAAGGCGCGCTTGCGCTCCTATGAGATTATAGCGGGACTTTAATAAGCAGCAGGATGAATGCAGCTTAATGAACGAGAGAGGGCAGCCTCCCAAAGTCAATTGACCTTGGGAGGCTGCCCTTTGACGTGTAAATGGCGACGCTGGCAGCAGCTATTCCATCGGTGGCCGAAGGCCTTTTCGCAGCTCGCGTATCGACAAGCCGAAGTCCATCTGGAGATGCGGATAGTCAGGGAAATTGTCCCAATCACCGCCCCAAGTAAAGCCCAATCGCTTGGCGATTGCAACGACCTCCATCCAGTCGGCTTTCCCGTTTTTGTTGCCGTCATATTTCATATCCCACACGACCTCGCCTTGTTTGGTACGCAAGGCGAAATCGATGGCGAGGCCATAATTATGGTATGAGTGTCCGCCTTGGACCTGCGTGACGACATTGCCTTCCGCAGTGCGTCCTTTTGCATATATGGCATCCTGCTCTTCGCTGGAGCGGAATCCATCCGTTATGAGGATGGTGATGCCGGCTTTGCCCGTTTCGGCGATCAGCTCGGCCTGCTTGGCGAATACGATGGGATTCAGCTCCGTTACGGGAGGGACGGGAGTGTTGTCGATAAAAGGCGCAGCCGGTTCGAACGTGAGTATCGCTTTCCATAATAATGCGGCTGTAATGGCCAGAATGATGAACAGAAGCAATCGATTCCGCTTGCGTCTGTTTTTTGCTGCGAGGTCCAGCTGAGCCCGCCCGACAGGCAGCGGTTGGTGAGAGAATTGATTGCGTTCGAGCATGTACGATCTCCTTATGCTTGATATCCGTTCATCTTATCATATTGAAGTTGGCGATGCCCTAGTCCGAGGTAGGGGATTCATGCAGCGTGTTGACAAAATATCAGTTTATATCTAAACTGATAACAGGAAGCAGCGCAGGAGGTGGTTATGTGAATCAAGAAGATTCGGAAGCATGGTTATCGAAGCGCGATGAGCGGTTAGGCTTGTTGATATGGTTTCGCTTATCGCGGGTTTATAACCATAGCTTGCGGGAGACGCATCAGCACTTGAAGAAATGGGGCCTTTCCGCCGCGCAGTTCGATATGCTGGCCCAAGTTGGCGCGCATGACCGCCTTACGCAGCAGCAGCTGGCGGATAAGCTTTTCGTCACCAAAGGGAATATTACGCAGCTGCTTGGCAAGCTGGAGGAGCTGGGCTTTATCGAACGCGAGCAGGAATGGAAGACCAAATATGTGTCGCTCACCGATAAGGGCAAAGCGTTGTTTGACGATGTCGTTCCGGTGCAGGAGCAGTTCCAAGCCTCGCAGTACAATGCGCTGAGCCGCGGTGAGAAGAAGCAGCTGCTTGAGCTGCTTAAGAAAATACGGCATGAATAATAAACGTCATAAACGAAACGCAATGATTCAATAAACCATTAGGAGGTTGTTCATATGCAACTCAAAGGCATTCACCACGTATCCGCCATTACAGGCACAGCTTCTGGCAATTTCGAATTTTATACGCAGCTGTTAGGCCTTCGTTTGGTCAAAAAAACAGTTAACCAAGACGAGACTTCGGTATACCATTTGTTCTACGGAGACGAGAAAGGAAACCCGGGCACGGAGCTGACCTTTTTCGAGTTCCCGATGACAGCGCAAAACCGGGCAGGTACAAGCAGCATCTCTTCGCTGTCTCTGCGGGTCGCTAACGATGCGGCGATCGCATACTGGAAAGCACGCTTCGAGCAGCATAGCGTTGATCACGATGACATCATGGACAGAGCCGGCCGCCAGACGATCGCGTTCCGCGACTTTGAAGGACAACGGCTCGTACTCGTTTCCGATGAGCATAATGAAGGCGTGAGAGGCGGAGTGCCTTGGGAGAAAAGCCCAGTGCCAGCCGAATTCGGCATTCTGGGACTTGGTCCCGTACAGCTTACGGTCAAAAACCCGGAGCCGACCGTTCTTGTCCTGACTCAGCTTATGGGCTTCAAGGAAAAAGGCAGCTACCCGTCGACAATCGCGGGCCAGCCGGATATCGTCGTATTCGAGACCGGCGAGGGCGGCAGCGGCGCCGAGGTGCATATGGAGGAAAGACATGATCTGCCGCGCGAGCATCAGGGATATGGCGGTGTGCATCACGTAGCCTTCCGCGTAGACAATGATGAGGAGCTGCGAGAATGGATCGAGCATATTCGCGGCGTGCGTATCCCTAACTCAGGTTTCGTCGACCGCTTCTACTTCCGTTCGCTCTACTTCCGCGAGCCTAACGGCATATTGTTCGAGCTGGCTACAGACGGTCCCGGCTTCGATACCGATGAGGATATCAACCATTTGGGCGAATCGCTGGCACTTCCACCATTCCTTGAGCCGCAGCGTGCGCAGATCGAATCCAGACTGAAACCGCTCCAAACCAAAGCAGACGCGTAATGCGCTCAGATCGGCTTTTTATAAAAGACGGCCATCCCTAATAACCAAGGGACGGCCGTCTTTTCTAGCAGTCTACCAATAATTGAGCAATGAGTAATCATAGAAAGTTTGATATGCTTCGGGGATTAATCTCTTTAGGAGGGACCCTATGAAGCATCTTTTTAATAGATGGTATGTGACTGCTAGTGTTTTGCTGGGACTGCTTGCCGCTTCCATACATACGGTTCATGCTGAAACCAAGCTGCCTTTCAACGATATATCCGGGAGCTACGCAAAGCAGGAAATCATTGATTTGTATCAGAAAAAAATAATAACGGGCACTTCCGAAACAAGCTTCTCTCCGGCAGCATCCATTACGAGAGCGGAGTTCATTACCGTGCTTGATCGGCTGCTTGGACTTGAGCCGGCAGCAAGCAAGGTCACGCCATTCTCGGATGTAGCGGCGAAGGCTTGGCATTATGGTTGGATTCAAGCGGCGGTTCAGCTCGGCTTGGCAGATGGCGTGAGCGCCAGCCGCTTTGCGCCGGACAAGCCGGTAACGCGTCAGGAAGCGGCCGTGTTGCTTGCGCGGGCACTGAAGAAACAATCGGGTGGTACGGGAGCAAGAACAAGCTTCGCAGACGACGGGCTCATTGCGTCATGGGCCAATTCCTCTGCATCTGCGGTGCAGAGCCTAGGTCTAATGCAAGGCGACAGCAACGGTTATTTCCGTCCAACCGATCCGATTACAAGGCAGGAAACGGTTGTTATGGTACACCGAGTTCTCCAGAATGAGAAGTGGGCAGCCATGTTGGCAGCCAAACCTGCAGAGACGATCAAACTCGGCTGGCAATACGGCCAAACGACGAAGCAATACCAGACCAGTGTGCTCGCTTCAAACGTAAATACGCTGTCGCCCCGATGGTTTTTCGCAGAAGCTTCCGGAGAGATAACGGATGTATCGGATCCGTCCCTTGTGGCTTGGGCTAAAAAATACAATAAAAAAATATGGCCGATGGTAGGCAATCGATCCGATCAAGCGGCAACGCATAAGCTATTGTCGAGCACGAGCTTACGCAGCGGACTAGTGACAAAGCTTGCCGCCTATGCTGCGAAATATGATCTAGATGGACTCAATCTCGATTTTGAAAATGTGGCTCCGCAGGATCGTGCCGCGTTAACCGCATTCGTTGCGGAGCTGGCGAAAAAGCTGAAGTCGATGAACGTCACGCTTTCAATGGATGTATCGCCTGATCGCGGTACGGACTGGACGGATGCCTTTGATTTCGCCGCGCTTGGCAAGCAGGCGGATTATATGGTACTCATGGGCTATGACGAGCATTGGGGAGCGGGCTCAGGCGCAGGTCCCAATGCTTCGCTCGGATTTGACAAAGAGGGAATAGCCAAGCTGATTAAAGCCGTTCCCAGCTCTAAAGTTATTTTAGCGCTTCCGTTCTATAACCGTGATTGGGATTTGAGAAAGGACGGCTCGGTAGAGTCGACCGCGTTTATTACACTGAACGAACAGAATGCCATCTTGAGCAAATATGCGATCAAACCGAAATGGGACGGACAATCGGGCCAGTATACCGCGACTTATATGAAAGATGGCGTAAAGCATGAAATATGGGTAGAAGAGGGCCGTTCCCTTACGGCAAAATACAAGCTAGCGGCAGAAGCGGGGCTGGCGGGGCTGGCTTATTGGTATATCGGAGGGGAGAGTCCGGACATTTGGGCCAGCATGCGCAACGCTGACCGTTTTCTGGGCTATCGGTTTGAATGACGGGCAACGCTGTGCGTATGGCGGCATTATAGGCTATCTACCAGCTGAATGACAACGAAAACGAGATTCGTATTTTCCGAACTGGCTATTGCGCGGCATGAATAGGTAAAATAAATAGGAAGAGAGCGCGATAGATTAATTCGGTTCAAGAAGGGGAGAGAATCCGTTTATGAGAAAGCTTTCGGCATTATTACTATCATTGGCATTGTTATTCTCATTCGTGTCGCCGACTCAAGCTGAAGGCAAAGCACTTTCCGTTTGGATAGGGGACGAGCAGGTGCAGCTCGGCAGCCTGCAGCCGATAATGGAGAAGGGGACTACGCTCGTACCGGCGAAGCTCGTGCTGCAGAAGCTGGATTTCCAAGTGGCGTGGGACCAGAAGAGTAAGACCATTACGGGCAAAAAGGAAGGTGTCGTCCTTTTATTCCAAATCGGTCAGCCAGAAGCGACGGTGAACGATACGGAGCAGGAGCTGCTCACTGCGCCTAAGCTTGTGAAGGGCACTGCTTATATTCCGCTACGTACCGTAAGCGAAGCAGCGGGCTATGCGATCATCTGGAACAAGGAGCAGCGGACAATTACCCTCCAGGTCAAGGAGCCAAGCCAAGGCTTCCTTTGGAAGGTAGAGAAAGCAGGCAATACCGTTTATTTGCTAGGCTCGATACATATTGCGAATAAAGCGATGTATCCGTTGCGCCCAGAAATTCAGAAGGCATATGACTTATCTGATTATTTGGTGGTAGAGGCCGACATTACCAAAATGAATGACGAGGAAGTGCAGAAGCTTGTACTGGATCTAAGCGTCTATAAGGATCAAACGACGCTCAAGGACCATATTTCCGCAGATGCGTACAAGAAGCTTGGCGAGATTCTGAAGGAGAACGGGCTTGAGGCGAACGCGCTCGATACCTATAAGCCTTGGAGCGTATCTTCGTCGATTGATTATCTGTCCTCCTCCCATTCCGGTTACGATATTGGGATTGGCATTGACGCTCATTTCCTGGAACAGTCGATCTCAAGCAAAAAGCCAATATTGGAGCTGGAATCGATCGAGTATCAGCTGCAAATGTTCGATCGGTTCTCCGACAAGCTGCAGGAGGAGATGCTCGTTGCCTCCATTGCGAGTTATTACACGGAGGATTCCGGCATTGACGACCTTACGGAGATGTGGGCAACGGGCAATGAGGAGCAGCTGCTGAAGCTGACGGAATCAACGTCCTCGAACGAGGAGCTGAACAAGGCGCTCCTTACGGACCGCAATGCGCCGATGGTGGATAAAATAACCGGTTATTTGAACGACAGTGCAAGTAAAAGCTACTTCGTCGTTGTAGGCGCTGCCCATATGCTGGGCGAGAACGGCATCGTTCCGCTGCTTGAGAAGCAGGGGTTTTCGGTTACGCGGCAATAGGAACAAGATAACGTTAAGAGGAAGGCAGTCTCCGAATGAGGAGGCTGCCTTCCTTCGTTTTCTAGTTCAGGCGAAGCTAGCGGCTAGTTGCAGCCTGCTGCTGTTGCTTGAGCTTAAGCTCTACAAGCAGCGCGTGGAGCTGCTCGGTTGCAAGACCGTGCAGGACAAGCCGGAAGCCTGCCTTGAGCGTCGTGAGCGGCACCATGGGGTGCTTATTGTTAATGAGTGCCAGCCGGTCGTTGCTTCCGATGATTTTGGATGCGAGTATGCCGATGGTCTCGTCAAGCTGCAGCGAGTTGGTTGCACGCCAGAAATCATTGTCCGTTAGGAAGAGCTGGTAGACAGGCGTGAAGCATTCGATTGCGGTCGTTAAATCCATAAAATTCGTCCAACGCCTCGGCATTTGCTCAATCGGGATGCGGGAGGAGGTAATCGAGTTGAAATTGAGCTGCTGCTGCACCGTCACTTCGATTCCTTTCTCACGCAGCTCCCGGTTCAGGTTAATGACGAAATTGTATAGATTCAGGTCATGAATGAGAAAGAGATCATCCTTCACGGGCTCCAGCTTGGTTGGCTTAAGCGGATTCATTTCAATCTGGACGCCGGGTACGTTGTCGCGGATGAAACCGAGTACCTCAGAGCCGAGATAGAAATGGCGGAGGATCATGAAATTAGCGCTAGGGCTCACGAACGTTTTCATGCCGAAATGCAGCACACGGTGCAGCAGGCGGGATGAGGTGAGCGCTTTGGGCACGATGATTTTGTAGAGCTGCAGCACGATAATCATCAGTCTGGCGAAGGGCCGTAGGACAGGCAGAAGAAACTGCCTGGACCTGCTGGAGCAGTCCTTCAGGTAAGCGGCCTTTGCCTCCTCGTTGAACGGAATGCTCTGATCCATGTATATAGCGAGAAATGGATTGGGATCATTTTTGTCATGCGGCATGTTTTTGAAATAATCGGCGTCACTCATACGTTGCCCAGCTCCTCTAATTGCAGCAGGTACAGCCGGGCCGTTGTTTTGGCCGTTTTCACGATACGCGCCGCGATGTCCGCAGTCAGCATCGGATGCTGAACGACCGTTTCAAGCCGCTCGAAATGTTTCTCGTCGGAATCGCTATGGTAGAGCAGGAAGGAGACCTCATCATCGCCGAGGCCAAGCTGATCGCGAATCATCTCGCCCCAGTAGCGGGCCATCCGGCAGCCAAGACCCTCAATAATCCACATCGCGCCAATGAGATCAATGGGATTCTCGCGGCTTGCTCGCTGGAATAGATAGGCAGAAAGCGCTTCGCTGCCGATGTTTTTCTCGCCGGCTTGAATCGTGCTTAAATCGCCGCCGACCGCTACATAGTTGCGCTCAAGAATTTGAAAGTCACGATGCTCGTCGCGCGCATGGGCAATGAACGTAGAGCGAAGATCAATATGCTCGATTGCGATATAGGAAGCAGCGCGGGCTATCCACTGCGAGCCGTCGATGACCTGCTGGCGTATGTTCTCCATCAGCGCTTTATAATCGTCTAGCGTAAATTTTTGATTATACAGCTTTTGGATAACCGGCACATGGGCGAGCTTTTGCTCGAAATCGATCCATACCTGCACAAGCTGCCTCACGAGACGGGCTTGCACATCGTCGGCTTCATCGTATTCGAGATGCGGGGCCTCAGGCACGCGTTCTTCGAACGCGGCAGCGCTTTCGCATGAAGAGCCGACCACGGTCAGCAGCATGTAGGAGGTTTGGAACCTGCCGCTCTCGGGAACCATGCAGAGTACCTGCTCGCCTGCTTTCAGATGCCCCTCGTTCAGCAGCTCCTCCAGCATAATGTAGATGGATGCCGCGCCTGTATTTCCTTTCGTGTACAGATTCGTGAACCACTTCTCTTCTGGTATCGTAAGCCCGCCCAGCTGGAGCAGCCTGAATATCTCTTCACGGAAAAAATGCGAGGAGTAATGGCAGACCATCCAATCGATGGCTGCGGGATCAATCTTTCCTTCATCCACGAGCTCGAAGAAGCGGTTCACGCCGACCTTAGGCATTTCATTTACGAGACGGATATCCTGCTTCAGATTGACGGCACCGTCGCTGGCAGCGTCATGGACCGAAGGGTAGTCGAGCCAGCTTGCGTGTTCCTCATGGTCTTTGTTTGTGCCGGCATACATGCAGACATCATATAGATTCGCATAGGATTTGTTATCGATCCATTCAATACGCAGCGATAAGCCGCTTGCGGCAGGCTGATGCTGCAGGACAGCGGCCCCAGCCCCGTCGGATAACATGAAACGGAGGAAGTCGGTGTCGAACGGCACCGGACGGTCTATAAGCCCTTCTTGGGCCTCGAACCGCGTATGCTTGAACACGCGGCTCGGGAATTCGCTGGCGCAGGAGATAGCGGTTTGCTGCTCGCCAGATTGCACATGCAGATAGGCGTTTTTCATCGCCTGCATGCCGCTTGCGCATACGCCGTGATGCGTCGCTACCTCCATAACGGGCAACCCAAGCTGAGCATGCACCATGCTGGCAAAGCCGGGTACCAGCAGGTCCCCCTGCGTCGTCCCGACTGCAAGGAAATCCACTTTGCCGCCAAGCTCAGCCTTGTTTCGCGCGAGGGCGTCGTTAATGGCGCGGCCCGCCATTTCCGCATTGGAATAGAGGCTTTTCTGCTCCTTGTTTAATGCGTAGTGTCGATACTTAATTTTATTCTGCTCGAGAATACGGCGCATGGATTTGGAGCTTTTGCCGTTTATTCTACCGAGGTAATCCTCGATTTCATCATTGCCGACCGGATCGCCGGGGAGGAACTTTCCGATGCTGGTCATGTAAACAGGGTTCATAAGGCACCTCCGTAAAAAGATAGTTTGATCACTCTTATGATCGTTGATCCTTCAATTCAGGCCTAGTACTAACTTTATTTGGTACCGCGAACAAAGTTGGACTTGAATACATATTCGGCCATCCGATATAATAGACGCATATCAAAACTGATGACTGACGGAGGTAACCCAGCCGATGAAGTAAGTACACGATTCCTGCAAACAACTTGTCTAAAGTACAAGCGGCGTTCTCGATTAGCGAGAACCGGTCAGGGATACGTGCGTCGATTTGGGGACTTGCGAAATAGCTATCAGCAGCGATTCATAAGAGATGTTTACCCGTGAAAAAGCGGCATGACACATCCTTATTTCCGTTTACCTGATATTCCCCTGCGTATTCGACCGTGTGCCGCTGGCCACGGTTTTTTTATGATGTTTTTCGAAATGGGGAATGAAAGTTGATGCTATTAAAGGTTAAACAGATAAACAAAGAATGGGACAGCCATTTGTTGTTCGAGAATATAAGCTTTGAAGTGAAGGAGAATGAGCGGCTTGCGCTATTCGGACGAAACGGCTCTGGGAAAACGACGCTGCTGAAGGGGTTGACGGGCAGGCTTAAGTTCGATGGGGGCGAAGTGCAGCGGCTTCTTCCGCTAGAGGAATGGGGTTGGCTGGATCAGCAGGCACAGCTGGATTCGGCGCTTACGCTGCAGGAGTTCGTGCAAGCGGGATCGGGTGAGCTGTTCGGATTAAAGCAAGCGATGGAGGAGCTTACGATCCAGATGCAGGGCGGCGATAACAGCGAGATGCAGCTCGGCCGCTACAGTGCATTGTTCGAGAGGTACGTACAGCTTGACGGGTATAGCTGGGAGGTAAAGGTCGAGAGATGTTTAACCCGCTTAAGCTTCGAGCGTGCGTTATGGGGCCAAACGTTCCAGCAGCTAAGCGGAGGCCAGAAAACGAAAGCCCAGCTGGCAGCGATCATGGTCAGGGAGCCGAAGCTTGTGCTGCTGGATGAACCGACGAATCATTTGGATGCGGAAGCACTGGATGCGCTCGAACATTGGGTGATGGGCTATGCGGGGACGATCGTATACGTGTCGCATGATCGGACGTTTATCGACCGAACGGCTACGTCTGTCTTAGAGCTTGGGCAGAATGGCTGCAGACGTTATCCGGGAGGTTACGCCGATTACAAGAGGCAGAAGGAATTGGAGCTGAAGACGCAGGAAGCGCTGCATAAGAAACAGGAGCAGGAGCGGGAGAAGCTTGTCGAGAGCATTCGGATGTATGCAGAGTGGTTCCAGCAGGCCCATAGAGCAGCCGGCCAAAATGATTTTCTTCGGTCGAAATCAAAGAAAAACGTATCTCGTTTGCATGCGAAGGAATCCGCGCTGGAACGCCTGGACAGCAATAAAGTGCAGGTGAGCCGCAGGGAAACGCAGCTGCGCATGCAGCTGGATTCGGATAAATTCTCGGCCGCGACACTGCTTCGGATGGACGCTGTAGGCTTTGCTTACGAAGGGCGCAATCCTTTGTTCAGCCAGCTAAGCCTTTCAATCAACAGGGGAGACCGTCTAGCCGTTCTAGGGTCGAACGGAGCGGGCAAATCAACGCTGCTGAAGCTCGCGACAGGCAAGCTGGTGCCGGACACGGGCGAGGTCGTTCTGCACCCTCAGGCCAAAATCGGTTATTTCGAGCAGGAGCTTGAGCAGCTTGACCACAAGATGACGATTTTGGAAAGCTTGCTGCTGCTGCCGGATATGACGCAAACCTATGCAAGAACGATTTTAGGCTGCTTTTTGTTCTCAAAGGATGATGTATTTAAATGCATTGGAGATTTGAGCATGGGCGAGAAGTGCAGGGTAGCGTTCCTTAAACTGTACTTTAGCAAAGCTAACTTGCTTGTACTCGATGAGCCCACCAACTACTTGGATATCGGAACGCGAGAGCAGGTAGAGGAGGCTCTTCTGCATTATCCCGGATCGGTGCTGCTCGTGACGCATGACCGCTACTTGATTCGGCAAGCGGCAAATCGGCTGCTGATCCTTAGCGACGATCACGCTCCAAGATGGTTCCCGGGCACCTATGAGGAATTTTTGTCTAAGGACCGCAGCCGGGCCATGTCTCCGGAGGAGCAGGATATCCAGAACGAGAAGGAGATGCTGATGCTGAGATTAACGCAGCTAATGAGCGTCGCGCAGCCGGATGAACGAGAGGCGCAAGAGCAGCTGCTTCGGGAAATTCGCGGGCTTCGTCTCCAGATTGCCAGCCTTTCGAATGTGGAAAGGGAGATTCAGCAATAAAGATGCCTATTGAAGGTTGAAACCCATTTTGCTAGATATGCGTTTGAATATTTATGAATATTTTGTATAGGCGGTGATTGTTTGTTGCACACAGCTGGAAAAACGGCAGTGGTTGTTCTTATTGCGCTAGCGTTGATTGGCTGCGGGAGGCAAGAACAAGGCGGTTCCCGGCAGACCGCAGTCCATGAAACGGAGGATGTGATTGACACGCATGGGAATGTGAAGAATGTCGGGCTGTTGGACGCATTTGTTCAAGGGGCTAGAGATCAGTTGAGGGTCGTACGTTATACGACTGAGGGCGACCCGCTCTTCTACAGCCTAACCAAGCAGGACGAAGGAATTGAAGTCAGCTATGACACTTCGCAGGATCAATTCGGATCATCATCCGTAAAGTCCTATGTCTGTCATTCCTTGCAGAAAAACGAAGCGAATAACGGCTACGCCTATGTGTTGAACGGCTGCGGGGGAGCCGGGAAAGACATTACGCTCCTCGAAATTCGGTCTGAATAGCCCTATGTAAGCGAGTGGAGGGGCCAGGATCGACGTGGTCCCTCACTTCAGCATGAGATATAGATGGTCCACTGAATGCATGGCATATTCCAAGCGGACGGGTTCGCCTTCCTCAAGCAATGCCAAGCAGGGTACGCTGGATATTTTCCATTTGTCTCTAAGGTGCGGCGCGTAATTGATATTAAGCCTGTACAGCGGCACCGATATGCCAGTCATTTCAGCAATTTCGAGCATGCGCTCTCCAATGGCACAGGTACCGCAAAGCGGCGTGAAGAAATAAATGGCCGTTCTACGGCTGTCGGACTGCAGGAGATTTAACAAGGATGCTTCATTGATTTCACGGATGGCCATGGTGATGCTCCTTTAAACGGTATAAAAGTAATTTACTCGATTTACGCCTGCTGTACAAGTAAGATGTTTCCGCAAAAGGAAGGTGCCCAAACAGCATTCGTTGATGCGCAATATAGCAAGCTCAATGTGGTCAGGAAAAAAAATAAGGCCGCGGGAGATGGACTAAGCGTCTTTATCTCAAGAAGCATGGACCGATCTGGGTAATGACAGGCAAAGGGACGGGACCATGAGAAATGAAGGAATGAGAGGGGAAACGAGAAGCTTGGACAAGCAGGATTCATGTAGCGGTGCGGCGACAATTATTCGGAATAGGCTGCGGCGTTTATGTATCATTGAGGCTAATTTTTGGATAGGACGATCGATAATAAAAACAAGCCATTAATGAGCAGCAAGGCAGCAAAAATGAGACTGGTTTTATTCTTTTTTATGAATTCCATCGCAAGCACCCCGCGTCTTCGTAGTTACTCCTTTAATTATCTCGTTAATGGGCTCATTTTTCCACCTTTTTTTTGTAAAAAAAGAGTTCTATAAGCTTGCCATTCATCATGCTTACTTGAATTGGACACAAACGATGCGGCTTCCGCATCATTTTGTTTCTTAATTTGTAGGAATTTGTAATTGGGCAGGCAATTGTTATAAAATTAAGATAGGCATGTACCTGCAGGCGTCCAGCATGGCTGCTCCGTTTATTTCAAGCATCGTGGCCACAAAGAAAAGGGATTATTCAGCTTTTGTAGAATAATGTAACGTTCACACTTTTTTTTTTGGAACTTGCTTGTCGAATGGGCGTATAGCAACTGTAGAGTACTTGAGTTTAAATGTGCTATCGAATCATGATTAAGTATTGAACCATTTGGAAAGGGGGTGCAAAGACAATGGCAATCTCTCTCGTAAAAGGCCAGAAGATAGATTTAACCAAAGGAAATGCCGGACTTAGCAAGGTGATCGTAGGCTTAGGCTGGGACCCTGCCGAGGTTAAGGGCGGATTTTTCGGAATGAAGAAGGCTGCGAACGTTGACTGTGACGCTTCAGCGCTTTTGTTGGACGAAAAAGGAAAGCTTAGCGGCGAGCGTAATCTTGTATGCTTCTACAACAAGCAGAGCGGTGATGGCTCGGTCGTTCATACGGGCGACAACATCACGGGCGAAGGCGATGGCGACGATGAGCAAATTATCGTGCAGCTGGACAAGGTACCTGCGCATATCCACAAGATTCTTTGCGTGGTGAACATTTACGAATGCGAATCCAGACGTCAGGATTTCGGAATGATTAAATCAGCGTTCATACGTATCGTTAACCCGGCTAACAACCAAGAGCTTATTCGCTTTAACTTGACGGATAATTACTCGGGCAAAACAGCTTTGGTTGTGGGTGAGCTTTACCGGAACAATGGTGAATGGAAGTTTAGCGCAATTGGGGAAGGCACTCATGCTCCTCATGTTGATATTCTTGCTCGTCAATACCAATAATTATATTGAGAAAAGAGGGCATTTAAAATGGCAATTAGCTTATCCAAAGGTCAAAAAATCGATCTTACGAAAACAAACCCGGGTCTATCGAAAATTACGGTTGGTCTAGGCTGGGATACTAATAAATATGACGGAGGGAAAGACTTCGACCTTGATGCATCGGTATTTTGCTTGAATGCAGAAGGCAAAGTAGGTTCCGATTCCGACTTCATTTTCTACAACAACCCTAAAAACAGCAACGGTTCAGTCGTTCACACTGGCGATAACCGTACTGGAGCGGGCGATGGCGATGATGAGCAAGTAAGCGTTGACCTTGGCGCGGTTCCTGCCGAGACAGATAAAATTGCTTTCGGCATCACCATTCATGATGCGCAAGCACGCAGCCAAAATTTCGGACAAGTATCCAATGCGTTTGTTCGCATCGTGGACGAGCAAAGCGGAACAGAGCTTATCCGTTATGATTTGGGCGAAGATTTCTCCATTGAAACAGCGGTTATCGTAGGCGAGCTTTACCGTCATTCCGGCGAGTGGAAGTTCAGCGCGGTTGGAAGCGGCTTCCAAGATGGACTAGCTGGCCTTGCACGCAACTACGGTCTTTCGACTAACTAATACGTTTTTAGCAACAACCCGTAAAGGGTCGCCAGTGGCGGCCCTTTTTTGAAATGACAATTGTCCGTATCAGCAATTCGAACCTAGCTATATTCAAGGAGGAGTAAACGATGTCCATTAATCTTTCCAAGGGACAACGGATTGATCTTACCAAAACCAATCCAGGGCTTACTAAGGTTGTTCTCGGTCTCGGCTGGGATACGAATAAGTATACTGGCGGCGGTGAAATTGATCTGGATGCAAGTGCATTTCTGCTGCACCAGGATGGCAAGGCCAGGGATGAAAAGGATTTTGTTTTCTACAATGCCTTGATTGCCTACAACGGTGCCGTTGAGCATACGGGCGACAACCGGACAGGCGAAGGCGACGGGGATGACGAGCAGATTAAAATTGATTTCGTCAAGGTTCCTTCGCAGATTGATCGGATCGGAATTACGGTTACGATTCATGATGCTGAAACCAAGCACCAAAACTTCGGTCAGATCTCGAACGCTTTTGTTCGCTTAGTAGACGAGGCGACGGGAAGAGAAGTGCTGCGTTATGATCTTGGAGAAGATTTCTCCGTGGAGACGGCAATCGTCTTCTGCGAATTGTACCGCCATGGTTTGGAGTGGAAATTCCAAGCGATTGGTTCAGGGTTCTCGGGTGGACTCGCTGCGCTTTGCCGCAATTATGGACTATCGGTCTAATATGAATGAAGTTTAGGGTGGCAGGGTGAGCAGTGGTCACCCTATTCTATTATTACTGGAAGGCGGTTAGCGCATGGAATTGTCACTAATGAAAGGCCAGAAAGCAGATATTACCAAAAATAATCCTTCTTTTAAAAACCTTCTCGTTGGAATGGGATGGAACAGCGCGGCAGGCGTGGATGTTGATTTCTCTGCTTTTTTGCTGCGCGCAAACGGAAAAACAGCTGGAGACCAGGATTTAATATTCTACGGAAACCCAAAGGAAACAACCGGTTCAATCGTACTCGCGGGAGATAACAAACGCAGCTTGGCAGGAAAGATTGATCAGGAACAAGTAATGATTCGCATCAACGATGTGCCTCAAGCGATTGAACGTATATCCTTTACGTTAACCATCTACGATGGGGAAGCAAAGAGACAAAGTTTTTCTAGCGTAAACGATGCGTATATCCGCATAATTGACGAAGGAACAGGACGCGAAATATTGCGGTATGAACTTGGAAAAAACTTCTCTATTGAAACTGCGATTGTCGTAGGAGATTTATATAGATATAATGGCGAGTGGAAGTTTAATGCGATTGGATCCGGATATTCCGGCGGCCTGGCTGCACTTTGCAGCAGCTTCGGCATTGAAGTGAAGGCGGATGCTCCTTCGCCTGCGCAGGCGAAACCGCCAGAGCCGGTGAAGGCACCGATTATTCCGCCAAAACCGCCAGAGCCAACCGTTTCTGAGCCGAAGGCAGCTCCGATTAGCCTTAGCAAGATTTCATTAACGAAGCGCGGCGACGTCATTAATTTACAGAAGGGCGCCGGCTCGCTAGGCGAGATCGTCGTTAATTTGAATTGGAATCAAAAGAAAGCCTCCACCGGATTTTTCGGAAGATCCAGCGGCGTCGATCTTGATGTGGGCTGCTTGTACGAGCTGAAAAATGGCATGAAGGGCTCCGTACAGGCGTTAGGCAATAGTTTTGGAGACCTTTCCAGGGCGCCATACGTTTCACTTGATGGGGATGATCGGACAGGCTCAATCCAAACAGGTGAAAATCTTAGAATAAATGGCAATAAAGTATCAGAAATTAAAAGGATTGTCATCTACGCGTACATTTACGAAGGTGCCACTAACTGGGCGGAGGCAGCAGGCGTTGTTACCATCAGCCAAGCAGGCGGTCCTGAAATCGAGGTGAGAATGGACGAGCATAACAATCGCAAGGGTATGTGCGCGATTGCGATGGTCGAGAATGTAAATGACCAAACCTTTAGTATTCAGCGGCTCGTACAGTATTTCTCGGGACATAAGGATCTCGATGAGGCGTTTAACTGGGGTCTAAGATGGGTACAAGGAAGCAAATAATGCTAATGCCGGAGGTTTTTTAGAATGGTTGATTTTTTTCAGAGCATCATACAAAATTTTGGTGAATTTTTTCACTGGGACAATTTATCGGTCGTATTCACCAACCCTACGAACTGGGGAATCATCGCGACGCTGGTCCTTCTAGAAGGACTGCTCTCGGCTGATAATGCATTGGTGCTGGCAGTTATGGTTAAGCATTTGCCGAAGGAACAGCAGAAGCGTGCGTTGTTCTACGGGATTATCGGGGCGTACATCTTCCGGTTCATCGCGATTGGCGTCGGTGTTTATCTCGTGCAAATTACGTGGATTAAAGTCGCGGGCGGATTGTATTTGTTATGGATTGCGCTTAGCAATCTATTCCATCTCGAATTCAAGCTTGCACGCGTAGGCGGCATTAAGCTGATTCCCTACATTGGCAAAAAAGGCAACGAAGAAGAAGAAACGGTACAAAACAAAGGCTACGGATTCTGGCGTACCGTGCTTGCCGTTGAAATCATGGACATCGCGTTCAGTATCGACAGCGTGCTTGCCGCATTCGGCGTAAGCGAAGAAGTATGGGTATTGTTCCTCGGAGGTATTCTAGGCGTTCTTATGATGCGCGGAGTGGCTCAAGTATTCCTCAAGCTTATCGATAAGTTCCCAGAGCTGGAGAAAGCAGCCTTCATCCTGATTATTTTGATCGCTGCTAAGATGATCGCGGGAGCATACGATTTCCATGTGCCGCATGCACTGTTCTTCGGTGTCATTATTGCAGTATTTGGCGGTACGCTTATTTTCAGCGCAGTACGTAACAAAAGAGGCTCGAAAGCCGTCTAGTAAAGCAAATATACCGATTATCGAAAAATATCCCTCAATGGAACGCGAGGGATATTTTTTCACTCTCAGCTTGTTTTACCAACATTTTAGGAGGGATCACTTTGAGGTATTTCAACTATCTTACCAATGAAGAAGAGCAGAATTTCTTTTATTCCCTCCCTACTCATTTCAATAATGATGCTGACAAAGAAATTATTGCTCACGCGATTGGCGCGGCTCTCTATATGCCAGCGACCAAGGTTAATATAGCAGACGATTTGGTAGCCGATAAACACGAGGGACTCGTGTCTATGGTGATAGACCTTGAAGATGCAGTAGGCGATAATCAACTCGAATATGCTGAAGAGAATCTGAAAGCAACGCTATTGACGATAGGAAGGTATCTATCGATAGGACTGCTGCGCGTAAACGAAATTCCGCTTATTTTTATCAGAGTTCGCTCCGTTGAGCAGTTAAAACGGCTGTTGTCTTGTTTTGGCGAGGAAATTCAACATGTTACAGGAATCGTATTTCCGAAATTCAATATCGAATCAGGCAGAGGTTATTTAAGCTTGCTTGCAGAGTACAACAAGCGGAATCTAGTAACGAGCTCTACGCTGTACGGCATGCCTATTCTAGAGAGCTCCGACGTGATCTACCGCGAGAAGCGGATCGAGACGCTGATGGAAATATCGGCGCTGCTGAATGAATATAAGGAATATGTGCTTAACGTAAGGATCGGAGCTACTGATTTCTCGAGCCTTTTTGGGCTTCGCAGAAGCCCCGACCATACGATCTACGATATCGCGGTTATTCGTGATTGCATCGCGGATATAGTCAACGTGTTCGGTCGGATGGATAATCACTATGTCATATCCGGACCGGTATGGGAGTATTTCAAGAGCGACCGCGTGTTTAAGCCGCAGCTAAGGCAAACGCCGTTCGAAGAGAGCATGGGCAAGCATGGCCGCATTTTACGCATGGATTATATTAATAAATACGTAGACGGGCTTATACGCGAAGTCGCGATGGATAAGGAAAATGGCATTATCGGGAAAACGATCATTCATCCGACGCATATTAAGCCCGTACAATCAATGCTGGTCGTTACGCATGAGGAATACATGGACGCGCTGCATATTATGGAGAACAGCCAGGGTGACTTAGGCGTTATGAAAAGCCGCTATTCGAATAAAATGAATGAGTTTAAGCCGCATATGACATGGGCCAAGCGCATATTGATCAGATCGAACATATATGGGGTGCTAAATGAAAACCAGAATTTCACCTGCCTACTCGCAGAAGAACGGGAAACCGCAATCGTTTAATATTATTGGAGATTTAGAGGTTACGATCCAGGTGACGGGCAACGCTTTTGATATTCCGCTGGAGCAGCTCTTCCAGATGGCAGCCCGCATCAACAAAAAACGAAGCTTTCTGTTCGTGAGCAAGGTGCTTGGCAAGCATATTCCGGTCAATCCTCATGTCTCCCTGCTGTCAGGAGCGGCGCTGGGGCTGTTGTATCAGCAGTTTAAGGGAAGAGAACTGCCCGTGCGAATCGAAGAGCTTCTGGAAGCGTTCGAGGCACCTGAGGCCGCGGGAGATATTTATGTGCGCATGAAGAAGCGCAAAATGGCGGTAAACGAGAAAACGTTGTTTATCGGCTTTGCAGAAACGGCAACGGCGCTTGGCCACAGCATGTTCGATATGTTTGAAGGAGACGCTTCTTTCTTGCACACCACTCGTGAGAGCATCGCGTATATGAGCTCCTGCATCGACTTCGAGGAAGAACACTCACATGCGACAACCCATCGCTGCTACGCGCTTGATCCTGCCATCTTTCAAGAAGCCGAAACGATCGTATTGGTAGATGATGAGATGACAACGGGCAAAACGGCGGTCAACATTATTCATGATCTGCATGCGAGGTACGGAAAAAAAGATTATATCGTTGCAAGCCTGCTGGACTGGCGTTCAGATGAAGACATTCAGCGCTTCAGCGAACTGAAGGACGAGCTTGGCGTGGAGGTTCATTGCCTTTCTTTGATAACGGGACAAATCATTGTTTCCGGGACTCCTATCGAGAGCACGGGAGAGGCGGAAGGACTGCGTAATACCATTCAGGCTCCGGATATTAACGTGCTGTACGCAAATCAACGTTTCGCGGCCCTGACTTCGAGAGATGGCGACGTTTCCTATGTGCAGCACACGGGAAGATTCGGTTTAACGGCAGAGGATAGCTGCCTGCTTGACCGAGAAGTGGAGGAAGCAGCCGCATTCCTGCGCGAGCATCGGACGGGCGGCAAGACGCTTTGCATGGGAACCGGTGAGTTCATGTACATTCCGATGCGGATAGCTGCCGAGCTTGGCGGAAACGCATGGTACCAATCCAGTACGCGCAGCCCGATTCACCCGAATTCCAATAGCGGCTACGCCGTTCAATCAGCATACCGCTTTGCCTCGCCCGAGCATCCCGGTGTCATGAATTTCATGTACAATATTCCTCATGGTTCGTATGATGAAATGTTTCTATTCATGGAACGGGAGCTGGCGTTCGAGCAAATGGCAGAGCTTCAGCAGGTATTGATCTCCCTTGGCATTCCTCGCGTTCATATCGTTTATTTTAGCCGGAAACGCATAGCATCTCCTGCCCCGATAGGCAGCTACAACAAAGAGGACGTTACTTTTCTGTTGAAGGATCTGAGCGACATATCTTTGGAGCAGCGGACAGAGGAGCGGGAAGCCGCTATGCAGTCCGGCGGTCATTATTCGGAGAGCCTGCCGATCGAATATCAGCCTAGTGCAGCATATATCCAGCTGTTTCACGATGCGCTCAGCGACTCTGCGCGCCGGATCGCCGAAGCGATAGGAACCGTATCCGAGCGGATTATTCAAAGACGCGGCTTCGACGTCGTCCTTGCGTCTTTGGCTAGAGGCGGAACCCCGATAGGCGTATTAATGAAACGCTACATGAAGCAGGTGCATGGCAGGGATATTCCGCATTACAGCCTATCGATAATAAGAGGCAAAGGCATCGACGAGAATGCGCTGCTGTACATGAATCAGAATCACCCCGGTCAGCCCGTGCAGTTCGTGGATGGCTGGACAGGGAAGGGCGCCATTACGAAGGTACTCCTTGCAGCTTGCGGCCAAATGAAACGGAAATACGGCGTTGACCTTAGCGCTGAGCTTGCCGTGCTCGCGGATCCAGGGCACTGCGCAGCGCTGTTCGGTACGAGGGACGACTTCCTTATCCCAAGTGCATGCCTGAACGCAACCGTATCCGGCTTAATCAGTCGGACCGTCCTGCGGAGCGATTTGATCGGAGCCTATGATTTTCACGGTGCGAAGTACTACAAGGAATGGGCCAAAGCTGATTTAACTCATGCGTTCGTAGATACCGTTTCCGCGTATTTCGATCAAACGGCCGATATATCCAAAGCTGAAGCGCTGAGGATGGAAGCGAGTCCGGGGCTTCATGAAGCCAATTGGCAGGGAATGCAGGATATTACCCGTATCCAAAGCGAGTTTGCGGTCAGCGATATTAATTTCATCAAGCCTGGCGTAGGCGAGACGACACGCGTTCTGCTGCGCAGGGTGCCTTGGAAAATTCTCGTCGACCGATTGGACAACCCTAATCTAAAGCATATTTTATTGCTTGCGAAGGATCGCGGCGTGCCGGTTGAAGAATACCCGCATATGACCTATTCCTGCTGCGGCATTATTAAAGCGCTCAAGGGGGATGCGGAATGATCTTTGCGAGCGATTTGGATCAAACGTTAATTTATTCCGTAAGGTCCAAAGGCGAAATCGAGCTTGAGGACATGCTTCCCGTAGAGCTGTATGAGGGCAGATACATTTCATACATGACAAAACCCGCCATACAGAGGCTGACGGAGCTGGCGGGGATGATGGCTTTCGTTCCCGTGACGACGCGCATACCGGAGCAATACAACCGTATATTCGGCATCAGGGAGAGGTTTAATCCTCCTTATGTGATTGTAAGCAATGGCGGTACGGTGCTTAAAGACGGTGAAGTTGACCAGGACTGGCAAAGCGTCGTACGCGATGCCGTGAAGCAGCATTGTGCGGACCATACGGAGATAGCTGGCCTTTTCGCCAAAATCTCCTCCACACATTGGGTGAAATCAAATGATCTATGCGATGAGCTCTTTTACTCCATTGTGGTGGAAAGAGACCGCTTGCCGCATGACGAGTTAGAATCTCTTAGGCTGCAGCTGGCACCGCTCGGCTGGAGTTATTCGCTCCAGGGACGGAAAATTTATTTGGTGCCCGAGAAAGTGAGCAAGGGAGCAGCCATTCAGTACGTAAAGGAAAAGCTGGGGGCTGCCTTCGTATATGCGGCCGGAGACAGCCTGTTGGATGAAAGCTTGCTGCTTGCGGCGGACTACGCACTATCACCCGTGCATGGAGAGCTCGGCCGTTTCTACTCGGAGCATCCGCATATCCGGTTTACAGAAGCGAGAGGCGCGCTTGCCTCCGAGGAGCTGCTTGGAGCGATCCTTGAGCATGCGAGATGGTCATAAACCTATTAGCGGCAAGTATTTAATGAATGGGAAGAAGGAGTGATGAGATGACACGCGTTTATATGAATCGTTGGTTTTCGGTCGCATACCACTACATTAATATGATTCGGGACAATCCGGATGGAGAGGCTTTTGAGTTTTTCGGCACCCATCCTGATATCAATCATATGTCCTTGCTTGCATCGGACCATATCGGAACGGAGCCGGCTGTTTTTGGCCGAGATTATGTGGACTTTTGCGTAGATTTTTGCAGAAGCAATGAAATCGATATATTTATCCCGCGCTTGCACATGGAAGAGATATCGCGATATGCGCATCTATTCGATGAGATAGGGACGAAGGTAATGGTATGCCGCGATATTGAGCTGCTGGATGCCATGATCGAGAAGGATAAGTTTTTTGAGGCGCTGCAAGGCAAGGATTTGGTGACGATCCCCGATTACCGCGTAGCTACTACTGCGGAAGAGTTTAAGCTCGCTTATGAGGAGCTTACGGCTGCCGGCCACAAGGTATGCTTCAAGCCGACGAAATCAGAGGGGGGGATGGGTTTTCGTATTATTGACAACGAGCGCGATCCCCTCCAGGATATTTACGGCTACGTGACCTTGTCGACGACTTTCGAGCAGGCGTATGATACTTTTGCATTGACGGACCGTTTCGAGCCAATTATGGTAATGGAGCTGCTGGAAGGAACGGAATACAGCATTGATTGCGTGGCAACTGTCGAGGGAGAGCTGCTGGCAGCGATTCCGCGCCGCAAATCGACCGGACGTACCTATCTGCTTGAGGAGTCGCCTGAGCTGCTGGATATCGCGAATCGGATTGCGGCAAGCCTGCGCATTCCTTATGCGTTCAATATTCAGGTGAAATACAACAACGGCTTACCAAAGCTGCTTGAGATTAACCCGCGTATGTCTGGCGGGCTGTACATCACCTGCTTATCCGGCGTCAACATGCCATATCTGGCGGTTCAAGCGCTGCAAGGAAAAACAATCGTTCCTCCGACGCCGCAATTCGGCATACAGGCCGGATATGTCGAGCAGCCTTTGTTAATGCCCAATCAATCATAAATAAGAAGAGGCGGCCGCCTCTTTTTTTTATGTCAGGTATACGTAGAATACATAGGGTACGACTATTGAACGATAAGAAATGAATGCGGACTCATACGGTTATATACCTGCGAACTGTTTTAAAGCGCCACTGTAACGTGTACTATATAGAATATAAATTTATATAGCTTAGGAAACTTACCTAGCTGCGAGGAGCTGCAAAAGCATGGCGGATGATCCCCGCGATTCCTTCATTACCCAACAGGCCTATGAAATCGCCGCTTTGCGTTCCCAGATAGAAGAACTTAAGCACAGCGAGCGACGGCACCGTAAATTGACGGAAATATCTCCGAATTGGATTTCCCTCATCAAGCCAGGAGAGGACACCACTATCATCTATTCATCTCCGGGCTGTCGGAACCTGATGGGTTATGAACCCGAAGAGATGATCGGAATGAGCTGCATGTCTCTTGTGCATCCTGAAGATCGGGACAACGTTCGGGAATTTTTATTCGATAGGGACCCGGAAGGACGTATTCTGAAATCTCGCTGCCTCCATAAGGACGGACAATATAAGTGGCTGGAGTTTTCTATCCGGTATTCGTTTGATGAACAAGGCAACCTGGGAGAAATAATCGCCATTTCGCGGGACATAACGGATACGATCTATGCGGACCGGCTTGTTCAGGAGAGCGAGCAGCGGTACAAATCTTTGTTCGACCACAATCCGGCTGCCGTATATTCGATGAATTTGGACGGCGATTACCTCACGGCCAATGCTAATCTGGAGAAGATTACCGGATACACGCTGGAGGAATTGATAGGCATGTATTGGGGCCCAATCGTGCACCAAAAGGATTTGCATAAGACCCTTACCCATTTCAATTTGGCCAAACAGGGCGAGCCGCAAAGCTACGATCTTACCATCATCCACAAAAACGGACATCTTGTAGAAATTAATTCTACGAATGTTCCCATTATTGTAAACGGTGAGGTCGTCGGCGTGTATGGCATCACGGTCGACATCACGGAACGTCAACGTTATCTGGAACATATCGAGAATCTCAGCGGTCAAAACAAACTGATTTTAGATTCCGTTTTCGAAGGTATTCTCGGCACAGACTCTCTTGGGAACATGATGTTTCTGAATCCAGCCGGCGAAAAGATGCTCGGGTTCAAGGAGGAAGAGAATGTTCATTCAGGCCGCTCTCTGCCGACCGATGACCATCCGTTGGTTCAGGCCATTCGGGAAGGGAGGCCGCATTACAATTCGGAAGCGATATTCTGGCGCAATGACGGTTCAACGTTTTTGGCGGAATATCATGCGGCACCGCTGTGGGACAAAGGCGAGCTGAAAGGATCGGTCGTTGTTTTCCGCGACATTACGGGGGAGAAGGAAATCCTGCGTGCCAAGGAGTCTGCGGAAAAAGCGGACCGGGCGAAGTCGGAATTTCTAGCCATGATGAGCCATGAGATACGTACTCCGATGAACGGGATTATCGGAATGACGGAGCTTCTAATCGAAACGGAGCTATCCGAAGAGCAGCGCGTATATGCAGCGACGATTAAAGAGAGCGGCTACGCCCTGCTCCGGATTTTGAACGAAATTCTTGACTTTAGCCAGATTGAAGCGGGCAAGCTGGATCTGCATATGGAGGACATCCATTTGGAGCCGCTGCTTCAAAGTACCATTGAGCTTTTCTCTCCCCGAGCATTGCATCAAGGCATCGGTCTGTCATTTCGGCTGGAGGAGCATATCCCGTCCACTCTGATCGGCGATGGCGGCAGGCTGCGCCAGGTTCTGGTGAACCTCATCGGGAACGCGGTTAAATTTACAAGTCAAGGCGAAGTATCGCTTACATTAGAAAAGCTATCGACCCGTAATGCGAACGAGTGCGTATTGCAGTTCCTTGTAACGGATACGGGAATAGGAATTCCAGAAGACAAACTCGACCTTCTCTTTCAGTCCTTTTCTCAGCTGCACCCCGCGATGAACCGAAAATACGGGGGCACCGGGCTAGGCCTTGCGATATCGAAGAAGCTGGTGGAGCTGATGGGCGGTACAATCGGAGTGAAAAGCCGCGAAAATGTGGGTTCTACCTTTTGCTTCACGCTGCCATTCCGGACAACTCAAAAAGAATCGGCTCAGGAGCCATTGTTTTCGCCTCTGAAAGGAATCGAGACTGGCAAGTGGCCAGCCGTTCATTCTAAAGTGAATGAGGGGCCGTTGAACATCCTAATCGCGGATGATGATGCAGTAAACCGTTTCTTGCTGACCACTTTGCTGCGTAAATTTGGGTATGAGCCTAAGTTGGCCCAGGATGGTGATGAAACCGTCAAGGCCGTCGCGCGGGAGGATTTCGATATCGTGTTTATGGATTTGCAAATGCCAGGAAAAAACGGATTGGAAGCAACGGCTGCCATCCGGCAGTTGCAAGGGAAAACGAAGCGTCCAGTTATCGTGGCAGTAACGGCATTAGCCCGGAAGGAAGACCGCGACCTATGCCTCGCTTCCGGAATGGATGATTACATCTGCAAACCATTGGGGGCAAATGAAGTCACGCGTGTGTTAAAGCATTGGGCTTAATGCAACAAAGCTGAATCGTTTATGGGTGGTATGTGTTGCATACGAGCTAGTGTTTAAACACTATAATAACCTGCGCTTTCATAGGAGAGGTTCAGCCAGCGCTTTCTGGCTGAACCTCTTTTCATTGGAATCGAGAAAATTTAGTTAAGTCTTTTGTGGGATCAATCCGCTGCGTTAAAATCCGATTGATCAAAGAAGCTATTCAATATGCCGAATGCGCGTATGGTGAACGCTTTATTGCCTTCGGAGTATTTATCCTCTACCTGCATATAGAATGGAAGAGATCGGACATGTTTAGAGTGCCATTCGATCGCATGCTCGCCTCGCGTGCAAACCAGAATTTGGCCAGGACCGCCAACCTCGCATAAAATGTCGTGCTTCTCTGCAAGCCACGCTTTATAGTCGTCCTCATCCGGACGTGTCATACCCAGTACAATGAGTAATAATCCCAAAACGATTAGCGATATCGTCCATGCGCGTTTCATTAAAACCTCCTAAGAGCCGTGGATAGGAACCGTACGTTTAACTCTATTCAATTTTATTAACAAAATCCCTTCATTGGATTCAGGGGTCGGGATTTTGGTTTTATTTATTGGGTGATATAGTCGGTTCATGAATGGAGGTATTGAAGAAAAAGTGAAGATGGATGATATAGGAGCGCGCAGTTAGGACAGTCTCTTCTTTGTTGTTAAAAGCATTAGATACGTAGAAAAACAGCGATTTATATACGTATTCTGGTAATATATAACTATTGCAAGATGAAAAACGAAGGAGTGCTCGACTTGAAAATATGGTGGTTAGATTATCATCCTGCCTTTGATACGGTGGATTTGGTAGAGTATGAAGAAACTCAGGCAGTCAGAGAAAGAATAAGGGAAATTGCTTCCCTATCTAAAGAGTGGACAAGCTATAAAGCGGTATTGGATCGAAAAAATAAACATGCAGATATACTCGGTCAATTTGGAGGGGCTCTTACTGTAACAAAACGAGCTATGGAAGTTTTCTCGCAATTCTCCGATCTTCCCGTTGAATATCTACCTCTCGATTGTCCCGATGGAGAATACTTCGTCATGAACGTGTTAAACGGTTTGGATGCCGTAGACCCTAGTGGTTCAAAGATGAGACGTACGGGCTCAGGTACATTGATGGACTATGAAGAGCTCGCCTTACGTCAAGAGGTCATACAGGACCATGATATTTTTCGAATTAAAATGCACGAAGGGAATAAAGTCATGTCGAATATTTATATATCCGATAGGCTAAAGGCAAAGGTGGAAGCGAACCTTCAGGGCTATCAGCTTATTGAAATATGGGATTCTGAGTTCTCATGGGAGGAGAAGGAATCAAAGCATAAAGCGATGTGCACGGAAGTAGACAGGTCGTTGCAGATGACATTCCCGTTCGGGAAAGCGGTTAAGTATGCGCAAAAAAATAAAGGGCAATTGGTGTTGAGTGGCAAGTGGGCGCTAAAGGTCGATCAAAAGGACGAGATTCTATTAGGGAGCTTAGACCTCGATGGTACATACTCATGGATCAATCCGATCTATTATCCACCAATCATTTTAGGTTTAGTCTGGGGAGTGGCGGAAAAACCGAAAAAGAAGTTTTTTATTTTCTGATACGGTATTCGATTGCAATACATAGGTTGGTTTGGGAGCGAAGATCTTGTACGATAAATCTAAAAGGAAAATCCAATTACCATAGAGACTATGCGAAGCTGTGGATTCATCCTTCCTATGCATTACCACGCAGAAATCCACCGTTATGGTATAACAGGCTTCTGCTTGAAGCGATGCTTGAGGTATATTCCGAATGGCATAAGCAAATATCAAATGCAAATACACCGTTCTATTTGAAAATATGGAAAAAAGAATGTGGTGGGCGGTTAAAGGCGCGCTTAAAGCGCTACGGCATTACGGCGTATGATGAGTGCAGGAGGAGAAAGTATTGCGTTCTGCTTATGCTATAATGAAAGAAATCTTTTGCGAAAAGGAGATAGATAGATGATCATCCTAAATCACGAACCGATTGTGAAAGCGGACATGCTGATCCGCAAGCCAGTTGAGGAAGTATTCGAGGCGTTTGTTAATCCGGCCATTACGACAAAGTTTTGGTTCACGAAGAGCAGCGGAAGACTGGAAAAGGGTGCATGTATTCGCTGGGATTGGGAAATGTACGGGGTATCGGATAACGTTTTTGTAAAAGAATTCGAACAAAACAAACGTATAGTGCTTGAATGGTCGGATCATACGTTGACCGAGTGGCAGTTTACTGCGAGGGCAGCCAGCGAAGCCTTTGTCACGATTACGAACTCGGGCTTCACGGGTGACGGGGATGAGGTCGTAAATCAGGCCATTGATGGCATGGGCGGATATATGATCGTGCTTTGCGGCCTTAAAGCGCTGCTTGAGCATGGCATTATATTGAACCTCGTACCGGACAAGGCTCCTGACGCCAACGTTCAACGTTAAATAAAGGTATCATACGGCAGTTCACCGAAAAATCGGGACTGCCGTTTATTTTTAAGCGGTGCATCCTCTTGAATAGGATAGTCGAATAATCATTGCCGGAGCTTGTTTCTTAAAAATTGACTTCTATGATAGAAAAACGAGATAATTAAGCATAACGAACGTATATAAAGTTAGATGGGTGCAAGTGAAATGGAGGTGCAGCAATGAGCGGTTTGAAAAAAACCTTAGGCATCGCAGCCGGCAGCTATGCCGTAGGACTTGTTGTTTATTGGGTTACTTCTCCTTATATAGCGATTGCCGTACCAGCGGTCGGTTTGCTTGTCGCGTTGTCGTTGAGACAGCGCAGCAGGAAAGAAATCGATCAGCGGACACAAGGACCAGAGCTCCAGCAGGGACAGCAGAGCCCGCCGCTGCAGCAGACGAATGCAGGAACGGTAGCTCCGGCACCGCAAGCCGTACCGGCTGCTCCAGCCGTAGACGCCGCGCCGGTTATTACGGATCCCGAGCTGGCTTCTGCCTTGGAGTACATTGGCATTATCGAAGACATGATTTTACTCGAAGGCAAGCAAAACAATTTAGATGATGAAATCGTACAGAAAACGCTAGCTTTGCTGGCTCGCTTAAACCGATTGATTCCGGATTTGGTCGCGCTCGGGGACGCCAGCATCAACCACAATATCGTTCGTCTGGTGAGAAGGGACCTGAACTCGACGATCAATCCGTTCCTTAGGCTAAGCGGTGAAGCGAAGCGCCAGAATAGGCGGCTTCTGCTCGATGGGATTAAGGACGTAGATTCGAAGTTGACTTTTTACACGAAAACGATAGAGCAGAAGGACCTGATGGAACTGCGTACGAAGGCTGAATTGATTCAACAACGTTATCGACTTTCCGATTAATGAAGGGGGAAACAAGCCATGTCACAACAACTCGTCCAATTGAGAAATGAAGATCTCCAGAAGCTGGAACAGGAAGTACAGGTCACGATGCAGAAGGTCGCAACTACGGATGCGATGCATCTGGATTCGCTCATGGATGAAATAACGAAAAAAGGACAGAAGACGCTGGAGCGCTCTGGACAGACCTTAACGATGCTGGAGCGTCCGCTCTCCGATCTCATGTCGGGCAAGCGGTCCGAGGTTGCGAACAATATGCTTAAGCTGCGCAGCGAGGTAGAGGATTTAAGCCGGAGCAAGCAGCTGACGCTCGTACAGAAGCTCATGCGCAAGGCGCCGATGAAAAACTATATTTATAAATATCAGTCGGCCAAGTCGAATGTGCAGGTTATCGTCAAATCATTGCGGGACGGACGCGACAATCTGGAGGAAAACGTCGTTCATATGCGCAACTTAAAGCGCAGCAGCTTGGACAATGTGTATGACCTCCAACTATTGGTCGAATACGGCAACCGTCTCAAGAAAATGTTCGAGGATGAAATTGCGAAGCCGGAGAATGACCATCGGAAATCGCATTTGGAGCGTGGGCTTCGCAAGGTCGTAACGAAGCTTCAGACGTATACGGAAATGATTATGCTTTATCAACAGGCTATTGCCGCTACGGATATTATTAATGATACGAATGACAAGCTGATGGATGCGCTCGACAGCTCGATTGATAAAACGCAGCATCTGATGTCGGTATCCGTGCTTATTGCCAGCGCGATTGACGATCAGATGAAAGCGATTGAAGCGGTTAATTCAACGAACGAGATGCTGGGCAATCAATTTGCCGAGAATGCGCGCCTGCTGAACGAAACAAGCGAGCGAGCGAACCAAGCGTTGACCAAGCCGGCAATGAGCATGGAGCTCGTGGAACGGGCGATGACGGATTTATTCTCAGCAATGGACAAATACGAGAACTCCAACCGCCAAATTATTCAAACCGTTTCGCAGCAAACGGAAAAGATGACCCAAATCAATCAAAAGGTTGGACAGCGCCTAGGCATCCAAGCGGGTGCCGGAGCGAGCCAGCGCGAGCTTCCAACTCATGCGGCCAAAGGTTTTTTGGAATAAGCATCTTCTAAAAATAGCGGAATGGACGAGTCCTCAAGGGGCTCGTCTATTTTGTTTTGGGAGGGCTAGGCCCACGCGGTACGTGCATATATAGGGAATCGCCTGCATAGCTTTAAAGAAAAAATGAGGTGATCCTGTTATGATTAGCGGTATTGCTTTGGCAACGCTTCTTATCGTCTTGATTGTCGTCGCAAGCTCGGAGAGAACGGAAGCGATTTTGCAGGATATGCGGTAACGACTGGTTACGCCTATCTCTGATTTGGTATAATGGAAAAAAATTATACTGATGGATCGGAGGTATGCCACGTGGAATTTACCTATGAAATTATATCGGAATCGAATATCAATATCAGATTTATATACGGGGGAGAATGGTTCACCTTCAATCTGTTCAATCGCGACGAGCAGTGGGTGCTGCATCCGTTCGATTCATCCCTGATCCGCAACAAGGATATGAGCAGGCTCGTTATTGCCGATCTCATTCAGCATCGTCCGTTCCAGGTCATGCTTGCCAAGGAGGGCATTATGATCTCTGAGCTGAATACGTCCATTCCGCTCGGCCAGCAGCCGGAGCCGGAAGTGGAATATGAGGAGCTTCCCCGGATCAGAAGGGGCTCCGATCGGATTTTTGACGAGCAGCCATCTTCCTCCGGCAGTGAACCTATCGATATCAGTCGATTAATAGAGGATAATGATCTGGAAGACTTGATCGGCATGGAGGTCAAGCTGATAGAGTCGCGCCAAAACATGTACAATCAAATTTTGCATCGGATGTTTATGGCAGACTTAGGACCAACCGATCCCGAGTTTCAAAAAATCCAACAAATCGTCAAAACCTACGGTGAAGCGAAGTCAAGACTTCTCGCGATTCAATAACGGTGCCGCTTCCTGTATAATAGGAGCATTGACTGTTTGTGGAGGAGATTGGATTGGCACAGCTTTATTACAAATACGGTACGATGAACAGCGGCAAGTCATTTGAAATTATCAAGGTGGCCCATAATTACGAGGAGCAGGGCAAGCAAGTGCTTATTTATTCGCCCTCCGTCAGCGCAAGAGGAGGCGTTGACCGCGTCGGCTCCCGTGTCGGCTTTGAACGGGAGGCGATTCCGGTTCAGGCGGACACCAACCTTTATGAGAGCGTGAAGGAGTTTGTCGCGGCTGCGGCGCCTTCCAACATTTATTGCGTACTGATTGACGAGGCGCAATTTTTGAAGAAGCATCACATTCTGGAGCTGACGGCAGTCGTCGATGAGCTGAACATACCGGTTATGGCGTTTGGTCTCAAAAATGATTTCCAGAACCAGCTGTTCGAAGGCAGCTACAACCTGCTCGTGCAGGCAGACAAGATCGAGGAAATTAAGACGATCTGCTGGTTCTGCGACCGAAAGGCGACAATGGTTATTCGTTTTCGCGACGGTCAGCCAATGAATGCGGGCGAGCAGATTCAGATCGGCGGCAATGAGGACTACAAGCCGGTGTGCAGGCGATGCTACAATGAGGCATTCCGCAAGTCTTAGCAGGTACTTGGCTGAAACTGAAAACGAAACAGCAAACGAAAGTGCAGTCTCCAATGTCATTTCTGGAAAATGCAATACCCGCTAATTACGCAGCATATAGCGCAAAAGAACCTTCAGCTCCACTTTTAGTGGCGTTGAAGGTTCTTTTGCATGTTATAGGCTTGTCCACTAAGGGGCTATCCGTTTAGGACAGCCCCTCGGCGCTGTTACAGGCTGAATTCGCTAGGATTGAGCCCCAGTGTGTTACAGATATCTCGGACAGCGGCTTGCTCGCTAGGATCGAAATCACCGTCAGCAGCCCCAATGGCACTGCATACACCGACGATTACACGGCCAACTTCAGGCTTGCTGCGGAATTTTTCAATCGCTTTAAGCGCTTCCTGCTTGCCGATCATGCCGTCGAACTCAATATTGCCTACGAAATGGTTGAAACGGTTGATGACATCAGTCATGTTGAACACTTTAAGCTCTTCGCTGCGGCTGATGTAGCCGGTCATTTTTTGCTTCTCGTTCGAATCAATGGAGCCGTCTGCTCCAGCTACGATGGCGCAGCCTGCAACGACTGCATCCAGAAAATCTTTGTTTTTAAACTTTTTGACTTGGTCATTCAAGCCCTGCTTCGTATTGGACAGCCACGATGTAAATGAACTCATTTTGTTCAGCCTCCCTGAGCGGATATTTTAGGTTGTACCTCTATTGTAATTTCATTTGGGGGTAATTAGCAAATTTTGAGGAAATAAGTCTGTTTTTGCGCAGGTTGTTGTGCCGACGTCCGACGGTGATGGATGTGCCTAGATTTGTGGATGAAGGGAGTGGAGATCATTTTGAAATCAATTGCAAAATGCTGAAAAAGAACGCACATAATCGCAAGAATGCGCCATATTTTCAAACCCTTATCAATTTTATACTTGTAGATAATCACGTCTGTGCGGTTCTAAGAACATGGAATGGCGGGTACGGGAGACGGCTATTAAAGTTTCGAGGAGGGTTTGGCTTGAACAGAAAGATGTCGATGATGACGGCAATGCTAGTGGTCGTATCGCTAATGACGAGCCTTTTTCCGGTTGGCGCGGCGCCATTGGCACAGCCAGCGGGAGGACTTCCCGCTTACCTGGATCCGTCCAAAAGCGTGGAGATTCGGGCAGCGGATTTGCTTGCAAGAATGACAATTGAGGAACGCGCGGGTCAAATGATACAGCCCTAGAAGGGCAATATTTCACCGGAGGAGGTTAAGCAATATTTTATCGGCTCGGTACTGAGCGGCGGAGGCTCCTTCCCGAATGGCAAGCAGCAGGACAGCACGCGTGAGCATTGGCAGGCGCTGCGCTGCTTGCGGCGAACGGCATCGTGAAGGGTGACGGCTCGAAGCTTAACCCGCTGGGCTTCACAATGCGAGCGGAAGCAGCCGTCATTATGTACGCGATTTATTACAAATAACGTAATCGACTTACGGAAATAAGCTGTCCCGCAGGCATGATGCCAAGCGGTGACAGCTTATTTTTTTAATATATAAGCATTTATATGATTTCACAAATAAATGTGCTTATCTATCTCTGCGAAACGGCTGCTTTTGCCACAGAGGACGGCGACAGCCGTTTACGCTTGTATGCTTAGTTGTGCGGCAGCAGAAGAGACATGGCCAATCAAACGCTTATTCTATGAAAAGTTTTTCAAAATAGTCGTCAGCCGTTCACTCTATCAAACTCTCGAATACGATGAGGGTATCTAACGATAGGAGTTGATCATGTGTCCTTTTATTTTAAGTTGCTCTCGTACCAAGGCAGAGACGTAGAGGTTGTCCTCGCAAATGGCGAAGTCATTGCAGGAGTTCTCCTTTCAGTGGGCTTCTCCTATGTTGTGGTCCAAGCGTTAAGCGTACCGGGATATGGCGGAACCGATGACGTGTTAATCCGTTCCAGAGTTATCGTATATGTGCGTGTTTTATAGGCAAGGGTGCACGGATGATGGCCGTAGACGCGATCTAGTCGAGCTGCTGATGAAGACGCCCGCCGCATTGCCGCCAATCGGGCAGGGTATGGATTTCTCCCAAAGCGGCAAAAGAATCGGCAGCCAGCAGCGCTTGTCCGTTATTATTCCGGCTCGGAACGAGGAAAGGACAATCGGGCGCGTCATACTGGAAGCCAAGCAGCTGTCTCCGATTGAGATTATCGTTGTCGTGAACGGCAGCACGGACCAGACGGAAGTAATAGCGAAGCAGCTCGGCGCAGCGACCATCGTCTACCAAGAGCCGCTCGGTACGGACGTCGGCCGTGCAATTGGGGCTTATGCGGCCTCTGGAGATGCGCTGCTGTTTCTGGACAGCGACTTCTATATCCCTTGGGGCGAGCTGGTCCCTTTTTGCAGCGCGGTACTGGAGGCTTGTGATTTGGCCGTAAACCGGCTTGATCACCACCTCGGCATGCGTATGCCCTGGCATGCGGTGACGGCTTTGAAGGCGGCGCTCAACACGGCGCTTGGCCGAAGCGATTTGAAGAATGCATCGCTGGTGCCGATTCCGTTCGCCATGAATAGGAAGGCGCTTGAAGCGATTCATTGGTCGGCGCTGTTATGCCCGCCAAAGGCTTATGCGCTCGGCATGCTTGCGGGGCTAAGCATCAAGCCGGTGCATACGGTCGAGGTAGATCGGCTGAATCGCTACCGTCCCCATAAGCACGGCAAGGCAGGGACGGAGCATTCGCATGCGGCGATGCAAATTATCGGCGATCATCTGGAGGCACTGCATGCCGTTCATAGCAGAAGGCAATCGGAAGGAGAGATAGGATGCAGCGCGAACCAGGCAAAGTGAGCATCGTGATGACCAACTATAATCGGGCAGCCTATTTAATTGAATGCTTAAACAGCTTGAAGCAGCAGTCTTATGTAAATACGGAAATCGTATTCGTCGACGACGCTTCGACGGATCGGTCGGTAGATGTCGTACAGGCTTGGTGCGAGGAAAATGGACTAGCGGGTACCGAAGCGTTTGTCCTCGTACGGATGCCGAGAAACATGGGGTTCTCCGGGGCGGTAACGACAGGTCTGTTCGTCGCGCGAGGAGAGTTTATTGCCGTGCAGGATGCTGACGACTTCTCTCACCCGCAGCGCCTCGAGAAGCAAGTCTCCTACTTGAGGAATCACCCTGAGATCGTATTGGTCGGAACGAGCTATGCGACGTTTGAGGATGCAGCGGACGAGGATAAACGAGTATTCGAGCAGGCGAAATGGCTTCGCTACGGCGAGGATATTCGCAAGGTATACCAAAATGGCGGGCACTGCGTGTGCCATGGCACGATTATGTTCAAAGGTGCTGCCTTTGACCTGATAGGGGGGTTAAGCCGCCGAATCGTCGGCGCAGAGGATTACGAATTCATTGTCAAATTTCTGCACAACAAAGATCAGATTGCGAACATTCCTGAAGTTCTCTACTACTACAGGCGGCATGCGAGCCAGCGCTCGCTGGCCTATTATCCCCATAAGGAGTGAAGCGAAATGGAGAGCTCGCGGTTATCCGTGTTGATGGCTCTAGACAGTATGGATGCCGGCGGCACGGAAACGCATGTACTAAGTTTGGCCAAAGCTTTGATTCGAATGGGTCAGCGCGTGACGCTGATCTCGGCAGACGGGCTTATGCGTCCTCAGTTCGAGGAGGCAGGCTGTCCCGTCTTTCTTTTTGACTTCGAGCCGCTTGGCATGTCCGAGCAGGCACAGCGGTTAGCCGCTCTGCAGGAGGTGCTTCGGGTGCGCGAGGTGAATTGCGTGCATGTCCATCAGACACCCTCCGGCTTGCTCGCAGCCGGGGCAGCCAGCGAGCTGGGAATCGCTATCGTGTTCACAGCGCACGGCACGTATTACCCGCAGAGCAGCGCGAGATCGCTGATGAAGCTCTCGCAAGCGGTTATTAGCGTAAGCGCGCCCGTTCAAAGCTATGCGCAGCGGCTTGGCTTTCCCTCGACGGTTGTGCCGAACGGCATCGATTTGTCGGAATTTTATCCCGCCCCAAGCTCGGGCCTGCGCTCCGAGCTGGGCATATCAGAGGAGGCGATCGTCCTCGTCTATGCAAGCAGGCTGGCATGGGGAAAAGCAACCGCATGCGAAACGCTTCTGCGGGCGATGAAGGATCTTCATCGTTACGGCTGGCATCGGCTGGAGCTTGTCGTCGTCGGTGACGGACCCAAGCTTGAAGCGATCAAAGCGCTAGCTTCGTTCATCGAGGAGGAGAGCGGCCGTAAGTTTATCCATGTCCTTGGCAAACAAGCGCACATGGGCAAGTATTATAACGCAGCGGATATTGTAGTCGGAACGGGACGTGTCGCGCTGGAGGCGATGGCATGCGGCAAACCGGTTCTCGCTATCGGCAACCACGGTTACTTCGGATGGGTCGAGCCAGGCAGCTACGAGCAGGCATGGGCGCATTATTTTGGAGACCACGGTTCAAATGCAGCCTATTCCCGGTATTTGTTTGCCAGCGAGATTGGGCATGGCTGCCGGGACCTTGCATGGCTGCGTTCGCTAGGCTCGGATGGGCGGCGCTGGGTAGAGCAGGAATTCCATATCGATTCCAATATTCAACAAGTGGCAGACGTATATCGCGCGGCAATCGGCAAAACACAGTGAAGGGCGGTACGCTATGAAAAGGATATTGTATGTAGGCTGGATTGGATTCAACAACGTGGGTGATGAGCTGATGTGGCTCTTGTTCCGCGATTTGTGCAGGGCGTATCTGCCGGATAAGAAATACGATGTGATCCCTTCGATCCCAGGCGTGGACATACGCAATCCCGGGCCTTACGATACGGTTGTGCTGGGTGGGGGGTCGCTGCTTATTCCAGGCTATATCGACGTTGCTTACCAGGCGGCGCTGAAAAAAAAGAAAGTAATCGTCTGGGGAAGCGGGCACGACCGTCAGGAGTTTCCCGCGCTGGACACGACCGGCAAGGCAGAGGCTAACCTAGCCTACGCGGCCGAGCATGCCGGAACGAATGAAAAGCTGGCGGAGCTGGCGAAATTATCCGATTTCTTTGGCGTCCGCGGCCCGCTGTCCTATCAGTTTCTCGAAGATTCCGGCGTCTCTCCCAAGCATGCTGTCATAAGCGGAGATCCAGCCTTTCTGCTTCCTGCTCCTTCCCCGCTCAGCGCCTCGAAGCGAAGCAGAACGATCGGCGTGAACTGGGGAACGGCCTATAACCGGATTTTTGGCGGGAACGAGGAGAAGGTAGAGCAGCATCTAATTGAAGCTTTGCGGCTGTTGATTGCGCAGGGCTACCGGGTTAACATTTTCTCGGTATGGGGGCCGGATCGAGAGGCATGCAAGCGGCTGTACGCGAAGCTCGGAGATCCTCAGAACGTCGAGCTTGACCTTGAGCTGCATCATCACGAGGACCTGCTTGAGAAATTAAAGGGGTATGCGTTCACCATCAACTTCAAGCTGCACGCGAGTTATATATCGGCAGCTGCCGGCGTTCCGTTCATCTGTCTCGGATATCGCTTCAAGTGCGTTGATTTTGGTTTATCCGTCGATCTTTCCGATTACGTACTCTCAACCGGAGACGCGCAGCTTTGTGCGAGCATCATGGACAGGGCAGGTAAAATCGAGAAAGAACGGAATACGATCCGCGAGCGGTTCTATGCCTATCAAAGCCGGTATCGCGAGCAGCTGAAAAGGCCTTTCGAGGAAGGGCTGCTCTAAGCAAGAAATAGAAGCTGCCCGCGGCTAAACGGCCTGCAGGCGGCTTCTTTTTATAGTGATTTTTGACAAATCAGGTTGACATCGAAAAATAGTTTGTGATATATACAAAGAGGGATTAGCACTCAGAGAGTTTGAGTGCTAATATAGAGGGTGACGGTTAATAGCAGAAGGCCAACGAGGCCTGCCTGTCACGAATCCATATTGATTAAATAACCAACGAATGGAAAGGGGATCTATCCATGTCCAAAAAACAGTTCAAAGCAGAATCGAAACGATTGCTGGAAATGATGATTAACTCCATTTATACGCAGCGCGAAATCTTCCTGAGAGAGCTGATCTCGAATGCAAGCGATGCGATTGACAAGCTGTATTACAAAGCACTAACGGATGAGCAATTAGTATTCAACAAAGAGGACTATTATGTCAAAGTGGTGGCTGACAAAGAGAGCCGCACGCTGACGATTACAGATACAGGCATCGGGATGTCAAAGGAGGAGCTCGAGAATAACCTCGGCGTTATCGCGAAGAGCGGCTCGTTTGCATTCAAGAAGGAAAACGAGCTGAAGGACGGCCACAACATTATCGGCCAGTTCGGCGTAGGCTTCTACTCCGCGTTCATGGTAGCGGACGTTGTTACCGTCACGACGAAGGCTTTCGGCAGCGAAGAAGCGTTCAAATGGGAATCGACAGGCGCAGACGGTTATACGATCGAGCCGGCCGAGAAAGCAACGGCAGGCACCGAAATCGTATTGAACATCAAGGAAAACACCGAGGACGACCAATATGACGAATACCTGGAAGAATACCGCCTGAGATCGATTATTAAGAAATATTCCGATTTCATCCGTTATCCGATTAAAATGGATGTGAAAGGCCAGCGTCCGAAAGAAGGCGCTGACAACGAATTCGAGGAGTACCAGGAAGAGCAAACCGTCAACAGCATGGTACCGATCTGGCGCAAAAACAAAAACGAGCTGACGCAGGAGGACTACGACCAGTTCTACTTCGAGAAGCGCTATGGCTTCGATAAACCAATCAAGCATCTACATATTAGCGCGGACGGAGCGGTTGTCTACAACGCGATCCTCTATATTCCCGAGAATACGCCGTTTGATTACTATACGAAGGAATATGAGAAAGGGCTGGAGCTATATTCGAATGGCGTGCTTATTATGGATAAATGCTCGGACCTGCTCCCGGATTATTTCAGCTTCGTCAAAGGGATGGTTGATTCCGAGGACCTATCGCTCAACATCTCGCGCGAGATGCTGCAGCATGACCGCCAGCTGAAGCTGATCGCCAAAAATATTAACAGCAAAATCAAAAGCGCGCTGCTCGGTATTCTAAAGGATGAGCGCGAGAAATACGAGACGTTCTACAAAGGCTTCGGCAGACAGCTGAAGTTCGGCGTGTACAACGATTACGGCGCTAACAAAGACGTGCTGCAGGATCTGCTGCTGTTCCATTCCTCCAAAGAAAAGCAGCTTGTTACGCTTGATGAGTACGTGTCGAGAATGGGCGAGGATCAAAAATATATCTATTACGCATCCGGCGAGTCGATCGAGCGTATCGAGCGGTTGCCGCAGACCGAGATGGTCTCCGACAAAGGCTTCGAAATTCTTTATTTCACGGACGATATCGATGAGTTCGCGATCAAGGTCGTAGCCAAATATAAGGATAAGGAATTCAAGTCCGTTTCAAGCGGCGATCTTGGCATTGAAGCTGACGAGAAGGACAAGGAAACAGCCGAAGAGCAGGAGCTGCACAAGGAGCTGTTCGAGCAAATGAAGGACATCCTGCAGGATAAAGTAAAGGCGGTAAAAGCGTCGAAACGCCTGAAATCGCATCCGGTGTGCCTCTCCACCGAAGGCGAGGTTACGATCGAGATGGAAAAAATCTTGAAGGCGATGCCGAACAGCCAGGATGTAAAAGCGGATAAGGTACTTGAAATTAACGTGAACCATGAAATCTTCGCAGCGCTTAAGGATGCCCATGGAAAAGACCAGGCAAAGCTTAGCCTTTATACGAGCTTGCTTTACAATCAAGCGTTGCTAATCGAAGGCTTGCCGATTCAAGATCCGGTATCCTTCACGAATGATATCTGCAAAGTTATGGTTTAGTTGCAAGTCGGCCCGGAGGAGTATCCTCCGGGTTTTTCCGTTTCTATATCCGTTAGAAAAAAAGCGCTTGCAAGAAATAGGCATCTTATGATATAACCAAATTATACAAAATCTAAACGTTTAAATAAAAGGGGTGCTCGCTTGCCAAACATAAGCATTAAAGACATCGCCGCGAAGGCTCAGGTATCTACAGCGACAGTATCCTACGTATTGAACGGGACACGAAACGTGAGGCAAAAAACACGCGAGCGTGTGCTTCAGGTCATTGAAGAGATGAATTACAAGCCGAATAATGCAGCTCAAAGCCTGAAACGCAGGCGAACGAACACGATCGGCGTTATCGCCGAAGACGTAACCGTGTTTAACGTTCCGGAAATTATTGATGGCATTAACGATTGTGCGGATAGGCTTGATATGCATATTTTGCTAACGAACCTCAGGCTGGACAAACGAATCGGAAGAAGCTTCGACGACATGGACACTTATCGGCAATATGCGGAGAACGCGGTATCGGAGCTGCTGAGCAAGCAAGTGGAAGGCATTATCTACATCGGCGTTCATCCCCGTGATTTAACGGGACTTTGCGATACAGATGGAAAGCCCATCGTGTATACGTACTGCTACACGCAGAATGATTTGTCCATTCAATATGATGACGAGCAGGCGTCTTACGAGGCTATGAGCTATCTGGTAGAAAAGGGTCATTCCCGTATTGCAATCATAAGCGGAGTCATGGATTCCATCCCGTCGAGGTTGCGGTTTAACGGATTTTATAAAGCAGTAACGGAGTTTCAACTGCCATTCGATCCATCCTTTATCAAAATGGGCGATTGGGAGGCGGAATCGGGCTATCGTCTAACGAAGGAATTGCTCTCGCTACCGGTGCCGCCGACGGCAATCCTCTCCATGAACGACGTAATGGCGGTAGGCGTCCTGCGGGCTGCTTCGGAAATGGGCGTATCGATTCCGAAGCAGCTGTCCTTGATCGGCTTTGACAACCGGGAATTCAGTGAGTATTTAATGCCGCGAATTACGACGATGGATTTGCCGCTTCACGAGATTGGCTATCAGGCGATGGAAGCCTTATCCCGCATACTGCAAGGTGAAGAAGCCGGCATTAGCCCGAAACCGATGTGCAGGTTAATTGAGAGAGATTCAGTGGCTCCGCCCAAAAGGTGAAAACCTTTTTTTTTAAGAAACAATCTAAACGTTTAGATTTATGCTGAAAACGCTTACCTTACTCAGGGCTATAATCCAATAGGATTGAGCATATAAAAATCGATTCGGGGGATGATGGAATGCGCAAGACGGGGATCGCATTAACGGCACTGACTTTATTTCTTACTACGGCATTAACAGCATGCGGGGGCAACAACAATAGCGGGACGAATGCAAGTCCAACAGCAGCGCCTGCCGAAACGGAGGCAACAGAAGCATCGCCAGCGGCAGATCCGACGAAGCTCACTTTATGGACCTTTGTTCAGCAGCATGCCGACTTCTATAACTTTATGGCAGCGGAATGGAACAAGGGCAATCCTGACCAACAGATCGAGCTGGATGCGCAAAACATTCCGTACGATGATATGCACACGCGCTTGCTGCTGGCTCTCCAGTCAGGTGAAGGGGCGCCGGATTTGGTAGATATCGAGCAAAGCAAATTTCCGAACTACATGAAGGGCAATGTTCAACTGGCAGAGCTGAACGACATCGTAGAGCCGGAAATTCCGAACATCGTGAAGTCGCGCGTAGATATCTATAGCAAAGACGGCAAATATTACGGCGTTGACCTTCATGTAGGGGCAACGGTCATGTATTACAACAAAGAGCTGATGGATAAAGCGGGCGTTAACCCGGATGATATCAAGCTGTGGAGCGATGTAGAGACTTTAGGCAAAACCGTTGCAGAGAAAACAGGCGTGCCGTTCATTACGTTCGAGGGCGCGGGCAACTGGTCATGGTGGCCGGCGATCAACCAAATGAAATCCGATCAAGTGGGTCCAAACGGCGAGATTACTGTGGATGATCCGCGCAATATTCAAGCGATGAGCTTCTTTAAGAAGCTGGTCGATGAGAAAATCGCGGCTGTATCGCCAGGCGTAGGCCATGATACGCCGGAGTACAAAGCATTCATGAATGCCGGTGGAGCCGCTGCGGTGTTCATGCCATTCTGGTTTATGAACCGCTTCACGGATGAAATGCCGGATCTGAAAGGCAAAATGGTTATTCGTCCGATGCCGGCATGGGAAGCAGGCGGCAACCGCTCCGCGGGCATGGGCGGTACGGGGCTGTCGATTACGAACCAAACCAAAGCATTGGAGCTTTCAAAGAAGTTCCTCGCGTATGCGAAGCTGTCCAAAGAAGGCAACATTCAAGTATGGAAGCAGCTTGGCATGGATCCGATCCGTACAGAGGTATGGAGCGATCCGGCAATGTCAGAGCCTAATAAATTCACCGACTACTTCGGTACGGATATTTTCGCAACGCTGACTGAGATCAAGGATGAGATCTATCCGGTTAATATCCGTGAGACGTCGCCGAAGGTATTCGACGTGGTCCGCAATGAGATCGTGCCTAAGATCTTTCAATTCGGCGAAGACCCAGAGACGGTTATTAAGAAAGCAGCGGAGGCTCTCCGCAAGGATACGGGACAGTAATCATATGTAGTTAAACAGATCGTGCAGCAATGGCCGGCATGGCTTGCATTCGAGAGGAAGACGTCATGCGGGCCACACGCTGCAACAGATTGCGTAGGAGTGAGGCAATTATGAATGCCGGTAAACATGCCCCAAAAGGGCAGCAAGGCGGCGGCACCTTCAAGACTAGAAGATTCAACGGGCAAAAGCTGGCGCCCTACCTATTTATTCTGCCGTTTATTTTATCGTTTCTCATCTTCTTCTCGTATCCGTTAGTGAATGCCATTATGATGAGCTTCCAGCGGGTGCTTCCCGGCGATGTGGCTTTTATCGGGCTCGATAATTACAAGAAGCTGCTTAATCCCGATTTCTACAAAGCGCTGCTTAATAGCACAAGGTATACGTTCTGGACGCTGCTCGTGCTCATTCCGCTGCCGCTGCTGCTCGCGGTGTTTCTGAATGCGAAGCTTATGCGCGCACGAAACTTCTTTAGAGCAAGCCTATTTATCCCGGCGCTTACCTCGATTGTCGTGGCGGGCATTATATTCCGCCTAATCTTCAGCGAGCTGGACGGCGCGATTATGAACTCTTTCATTAAATGGTTTGGCTTCGACAGCCAGAAATGGCTGCTGAGCTCATCGCTGAGCATGCTTGCTTTAGTCGTTCTCGCCACCTGGCGGTGGGCAGGCATCAACATTCTGTATTTCCTGTCCGCGCTGCAGAGCATTCCGCGCGAGCTGTACGAGTCGGCGGACATAGACGGGGCAGGCACGATGGGCAAGTTTCTGAGAATAACGGTCCCGTTATTGCGTCCAATCACGATATACGTATTTACCATTACCATTTACGGCGGCTATGCGATGTTTACCGAGAGCTTTATGCTGTGGGGGAGCAGAGGATCACCGCAAAATATCGGTTTGACGATGGTTGGCTACATTTATCAGCAGGGATTCCAATATTTCGATCTGGGCTTCGGCTCCACGATCGGTATTACGCTGCTCGCGATTACGCTGCTGGTCAGCATGCTGCAGCTGAACGTGCTCGGATTTTTTAAGAAGGAGGACTAGCGAGATGGTAGAGAAGCGGTCCGGGAAATTACCCTCCTTATTGTTAATCGTCTTATTTACGGCATTGTCCATTATGGCGTTATTCCCTTTGTTTGCATTATTTCTGGCTTCAATCAAGCCAGCCTCTGAGCTGTTTCGTTACGGGCTGAACGTTCGTCTGGACTTCGATGTGATGACCTGGGCGAATTACAAAGCGATCTTCAGCGGCAAAGGAGGCTCCCAAAACTTCTTTGATTGGTATCGCAATAGTCTAGTCATTACGGCCGTGTTCACTTTTCTATGCTTATTCTTATCCTCGATGGTAGGTTACGGACTTGCCATGTACAGCTTCAAAGGGAGAACGCTCGTATTTACGCTTGTGCTGGCCGTTATGATGATTCCGGTAGAGATCATTATATTGCCGCTATATAAGCTATCCATTGACTTGTTGATTATTAATTCCATCTGGGGCGTTATCCTGCCCTTTGTTGTGGCGCCACTGCCGATCTTTTTCTTCCGCCAATTCGCCATGGGCCTGCCCAAAGACTTTATGGATGCAGGCAGAATCGACGGCTGCACGGAAATGGGCATTTTCTTGCGGATTATGGTACCGCTCATGCTTCCCGCTTACGGGGCCATGACGATCCTGCAAGCGCTGTTCAGCTGGAACAATTTCTTATGGCCTGTCATCGTATTGCGATCAACAGAGAAGTTTACGCTGCCGATCGGTCTTGCAGGCTTGCTCTCGCCAACCAGCAACAATTACGAGGTGCTGCTAGCTGGCTCCATACTGACCATTTTGCCCATATTGCTGCTGTTCCTGTTCTTCCAGCGCTTCTTCATAGAAGGGCTGACGGTAGGCGGCGTAAAGGGATAACGATAGAAAGAAGAGGGAGAGAGAGGCATGATCAAACAAAACCAAAACCATTCACGAACAGCGCCATCGGGCGTTGGGAAGGTGAGCATAAGCGACGATTTCTGGTCCGAATATATCCGATTGGTACGGGAGGTTGTCGTGCCTTACCAATGGGAGGTACTGAATGACCGGGTCGAAGAGGCTGAACCGAGCCATGCGATTAAAAACTTCAAGATAGCAGCAGGCGTGGAGCAGGGCTCATTCTATGGCATGGTATTCCAAGACAGCGACGTGGCCAAGTGGCTGGAAGCCGTAGGTTACCTGCTGGAGACGGAGCCTGATCCGGAGTTAGAGAAAGTAGCGGATGAGGTTGTTGCCCTAATCGCTAAGGCTCAGCAGCCTGATGGCTACGTCAACACGTATTTCACCATTAAAGAAAAGGATCAGCGCTGGACAAATTTGGCGGAATGCCATGAGCTGTACTGTGCAGGCCATTTGATCGAGGCGGCCGTTGCCTATTCCAAAGCCACGGGCAAAAACGCCATACTCGATGTTGCCTGCCGGTTTGCGGATTATATCGACGATGTCTTCGGATCGGAGCCGGGCAAGCTTCACGGCTATGACGGCCATCAGGAAATCGAGCTTGCGCTGGTAAAGCTGTATCACGCCACAGGCGAGAGAAAATACTTGGAGCTCAGCCGCTATTTCCTGAATCAACGGGGAGCGGAGCCTAACTTCTACGAGCAGGAGTGGGAGAATCGGGGTAAAACGGTTCATTTCCCGCAATTGTCTATCGCGACCGACTTGGAATACAGCCAAGCGCATCTTCCCGTACGGGAGCAAGACCAGGCAGTCGGACATGCCGTGCGCGTCGTTTATATGTGTACCGCGATGGCGGACATTGCGGCGGAGACGGGGGACGAGGCTTTGCTCGCTGCCTGCAGAAGACTGTGGAGCAGCATCGTCTCCAAGCGTATGTATCTCACGGGCGCGATCGGCTCGATGGCGCAGGGAGAAGCCTTTACGCAGGATTACGATCTGCCGAATGATACGGTATACGCGGAAACCTGCGCATCCATTGGACTTATATTCTTTGCGCAGCGAATGCTGCAGATTGAGCCTGACAGCGAATATGCGAATGTGCTAGAGCGGGCGCTTTACAATACGGTAGTCAGCGGGATGTCGCGTGACGGCAAGCAGTTCTTCTATGTTAACCCTTTAGAGGTATACCCTCCGGTACTCGGCAAAAACAAAAATTATGACCATGTGCAGCCGCAAAGGCAGGGCTGGTTCGGCTGTGCATGCTGTCCTCCCAATATTGCAAGGCTGCTTGCCTCGCTAGGGCAATATGTCTACAGCGTCAGAGGCGAGGAGATTTACGCGCATTTGTATATCGGCGGCACGGCTGAGCTGGATATCAGAGGCACGGAAGTTAAACTAGAGCAGCAATCGCATTATGCGTGGGACGGAAAGGTGAGCTTTCAAATCACCGTTCCGCAGGAAACGGCGTTCACGCTGGCGCTGCGGCTTCCGGACTGGAGCGGCGCTGCCTCGATCCAAGTAAACGGAGCCGAATACCATGTTAATGATGCGGACATCCATAACGGCTACATCAAGCTTAAGAGAGCATGGCAAACGGGGGATACGGTTGCTATCGCTTTTGAGATGCCTATCCTGCGCATGCAGGGACATCCGCTTATTCGCCAAAACGCGGGCAAGGTGGCGCTGCAGCGCGGACCGTTCGTCTATTGCTTAGAGGAAGCCGATAACGGGGGCCAGCTGTTCCAGCTAAGCCTGCCGGCGTCTAGCGAGCTGTCCAGCACCTTTGATACGGATTTGCTTGGCGGCATGCAGGTCATTACGGGCACCGGCGAGCGCTACGAATCGAAGCATTGGCAGGAGGAGCTGTACCGGCGGGACGCAGAGTGGACGACGGAAGAAACGGAGTTGAGGTTCATTCCTTATTTTGCATGGGCTAACCGCGAGCCGGGTGAAATGTCCGTATGGATTAAAAGCACGAACTAGAAATACATGACTTCATGTTCAAGACCCCTATGTTTAGCAGCAGCTTTTTTGGAAAGCATGGCTACGCTAGATAGGGGTCTTTGGGCGCGGTACAGGAATGAGAGGAGGTGAGGCTGCTTTCCATGTGCTCGAGAAGGGGAGTGGTAGTAGCGGCAATGCGTGGATCATCGCCCGTTTGAAACAAAGGCTGGTCATCATGTGTAGACAAAAAGGCTGCTTACAATCCATTATAGGAGGCATCATTAATGAGGATACAAGCTCTACCTTTTAACAGAAAAATGCTTATGCTTGCCGCATCTTTTTTTGTAACCGCTTTATTTATGGTTTTTTACCCGCAGTTGGCGTTCGCTTATACGTTATCAAACAGCAATTTCAATATTACTACCGGAACGAACGGCGAGATCAACTCGCTCAGGCTGGTAGGCGACACGTTCAATACGCAGTATGTCATGAATCCGACGGTAACACCTAACCAGAATACAGCCGATCACCAGTGGCTTGGGGAGCTGATGTTCAAATACCGCTTCGGCACTGGCGCGTGGCAAACCGCAATGACGCAGAGCTCAACGGATGCCAGAACGCAGTCGCAAAGCGGCAACACCGTGACGGTTACGTACCAGAACTCAACGAACGCGAACGGCGTGAAAAACTTTAAGCTGGTCAATACGTATTCCCTAGTAAGCGATTATTTCCTCTGGCAGATCGAACTGACCAATACAAGCACCCAAGCGATTGAATTCGGGGATGTCGGCTTGCCGCTTCCTTTCAATGAATTCTGGTCAGGCGGGAGCAACGAGCAAATCTACGAGACACGGGTGCTTACCCACTCCTTCGTCGGCAATAACAGCTCTTATATCACGGCTGGCCGCCCAAGCGGAATCGGCCCTTCCCTATTGATGGTGCCGGACGCGAGCACGGGCGCAGGCTTCGAATACCAGGATCGCTGGAGAATCGAAGAGCATCCGGGCAGCAAATGGGCAATGGATCAAGGCGGATGGATCGAAGGCTTGAACGTTTTCTACATCCACTCCAATGTCATCAAAAGTACCAATCGTGGGTACCTTCCGAATACAAGCTTGACGCTTGCGCCAGGCGCAAGCAAAACCTATGCCTTTAAATTTTTCAAAGTGACAGGCGAGAACGAAGTGAAGGATCGCCTTTACAATGAAGGCCATATCGACGTAACGGTCGTTCCCGGCATGATCGTGCCGACGGACCAGACGGCAAAGTTCGATCTTCGCACAACCAAAACAATCAATTCCGTTACGGCGCAATTCCCGTCCGATACGACGATCACATCGCTTGGCACAACGGGAACGAACCATAAGATTTACTCCATCCAAATGAACAAGCTCGGACCGAATAACGTGACGGTGAGCTATGGCAACGGCGAGAAAACGGTTCTGCAATTTTATGCAATTGAGCCGGTAGGCGCAGCGCTGCAGCGGCATTCCACGTTTATGGTGAACAGCACGCAATGGAACGTGCCGGGCGACCTCCGCGACAAAGTATTCGATGATTGGATGATGGATTCCAACTCGAAGCGGAACGTATTCAACGGCTACTGGGGCTGGGGAGACGATTGGGGCTTAACGCATGGCCAGTTCCTGGCGGAGAAAAACGTACAGACTCCCGTAGCTTCCGAGGTGCAGGCAGTCGACGATTATTTAACCGTTGCGATTTGGACCAATTTGATGGGCGAGCATCAGACCGATTACTTGATCCATGACTTCTTGATGCCTGCACCCAATGATACGCCGACATACCGGGGTTACGCGTATCCCCACATTTACAACACCTACTTCAGCATGTATAAGATTGCTAAGCTTTACCCGAATCTGATTACGTATGACAATCCGAAAAACACGTACCTGCTCCGGGCCTACAATATTTTCAATGCGCTATACGGATCAGGCGTGGCTTACAACTGGAACACAGGGCTAATGGGCGAACTTACGACCCCTGAGATTATCAAAGCGCTGCAAGATGAAGGCTATACCACCCAAGCCAATAACCTCATTGCCAAGATGGCAACCAAATACAACAACTTTGCGAATACAACCTATCCTTACGGTTCTGAATATAACTATGACAATACGGGCGAGGAAGCTGTCTATACGCTCGCGAAAATGAACAACAACAATACAATGAAAAGCAAGATCAATGCGAAGACACGGGCTGCGCGCGGCCATATGCCGATTTGGTATTACTATACCGATCCGGTAACGATTACCGGGGAGAACTGGTGGAACTTTCAATACACCGTTTCGCTGGCAGGTTATGCGATGGATGATTGGATTCGCAATAACTCTACGAATCCCGAGGTAGAGCAGCGGTTGTCCTATGCAGCCAAAATCGCAAACGTAGGCGCAATCAACTCCGGCCAAATCAGTTCGGATCCTGCTGATATCGGTGCCGTTGCTTGGACGTACCAAGCGGAGAAAGGCAACTATCCGGCTCTTGGCCATGGCGGAGGCCCGCTTCAGAACGGTTGGAGAGGCATGTCCGGCGAGGCCGACCTCGGTTTGTTCGGAGCGATCAAAATATTGAGCGCTGACGTTGCAGTTGACCCTATATTCGGCGTGTACTGCTATGGCTGCGAAGTTACGGATAGCAGCACAGCTTACACGGTTGTACCGAAGGATGGCGTGTTCCAGCGCCTGAACCTGATTACGGAGAAATTCGGCATGGAGCTGGAGCGGGATAAGTATACGACTGCTACCGTGAACAAAGCGAAAAACGCGCTGAATTTCACATTGAAAAGCTCGACGCCAGGCACGGCCCATACGACCAAAGCGACGTTCAGAGGACTGGCTGCGGGTTCGTATAACATCCTTGTGAATAACGTGGCGGCTGGATCTGTCAATGTTGCTGCCAATGGCGCGGCGACAATCAGCTTGAGCATCGGCACGGCAGCTACTTATGCAATCAGCTTGCAGCAAGGCACGCCGCTTCCGAACACGGCTCCAGCCGTTGATGCGGGCGCGAATGCAACCTTTACGCTTCCTGCAGCAGTAGCGCTGACAGGTACGGTAACGGATGACGGATTGCCGAGCGGCACGGTCACGCAAACGTGGACGCTCGTAAGCGGTCCGGGAACAGCTTCTTTTGCCAACGCGGGGGCTGTAAATACGACGGCAACCGTATCCGCTGCGGGTACTTACGTATTCCGTTTGACGGCGAGCGACGGAGCCTTGACGGCAAATGACACAGTAACCCATACGGTCAATCCGGCCGTTCCGGTTCCGGAGGTTATCGCGAATTATCTGTTTAACGAAACGAGCGGAACGTCCGCGAGCGACGCATCGGGCAACGGCAAGCATGCAGCGCTTAGCGGAGGTACGTCATGGGCAGCCGGAAAAGCCGGAAATGCGCTGAATTTGAACGGTACGAACGCTTATGCAAGCTTGCCGACGGGCATTGTTAGCGGGGTTAACGATTTCACAATCGCGACGTGGGTGAAGATCGATACGCTAAGCGACTGGGGCCGCATCTTTGATTTCGGCACAGGCACGAGCAACTACATGTTCCTGGCTCCGCAGGTTGGGGGATCCGGCATGCGATTCAGCATTACGACAAGCGGGAACGGATCGGAGCAGCAGCTGAATGCGCCTGTTCTGCCGACCGGCGTATGGAAGCATGTTGCGGTTACGCTCTCCGGCACGACGGGAAGGCTTTATGTAGACGGCGTACAAGTAGCATCCAACACTGCAATGACGCTGAAGCCGTCGAGCCTCGGCAGTACAACGCAGAACTATATCGGCAAATCACAATATTCCGATCCTTACTTGGACGGAGCGGTAGATGATTTCCGAATCTACAGCAGAGCGCTGAGCGCAACGGAACTGGCAACACTGTTCAACGGAACGACTAGCTCTGGCAATATAGCGCCGCTCGGAACGGCTTCCACTTCCTTTGTATCTGCTTGGGAGAGCTTGGCTGGCCTTAACGACGGCTACTCGCCAACCAGCTCAACGGACCGCGGCCATCCCATCTACGGGAATTGGAATAACCCGAACACGACGCAGTGGGTGCAATACGACTTTGCGCAAAACTATACGATTTCCAGCGTAGACGTGTATTGGTTCACGGACGGCGGAGGACTGGATCTGCCAGCGTCTTACACGATTCAATATTGGAATGGGACCGCTTGGGTCAACGTCGCAAGCCCGTCCGGACTAGGACTGCTCGCTAACCAGTACAACACGACAACGTTCACACCGGTCTCAACGAACAAGCTTCGGCTGAACGTCACGGCGAAGGCGACTGCTTCAACAGGCATCTCTTCCTGGAAAGTGACCGGCAGCTAATAAGAAACAAGCGCGGCCCTCGGAGTATAATCGAGGGCCGCGCTTTGTTATGTATCATGTTTTATTGCACGATAGCAACCTGCATCGTTGTTTCATCGTAAACGCTAAAGGTGTTTTTGCCGCTGCGCTTGGCATGGTAAAGCGCTCTGTCGGCACAGGCGTAGAGCTCTTCGGAGTCCTGAGCGTGCTCAGGCGCAACGGCAATGCCGATAGAAACGGTTGTGCTTAGATCATTGATGACATTAATCCCTTTGATTTCAATCGGACGCTTGAGCTCCTGAATGATATGGTTCGCAACATCCAAAGCATGCTGCGTATCATCCACCTGGTTGAGAATAACGACAAACTCATCGCCGCCAAGGCGAGCGGTAACATGATTGGGGTTGATGACGGCCGCGCGAATCCGTCTGCCGACCTCGATGAGGAAGGAGTCGCCCGCGTCATGCCCAAGCGTATCATTCACCCGTTTGAAATTATCGAGATCGATATGGAGAAGGGCCGCTTTATGCTGCTTTCTCTTGCTTCTGGCGATGGTTGAATCGAGAGCGTTCTCGAATGCCGCTCGGTTGGAGAGGCCCGTTAATAAGTCATGGGAAGCCAGATACATCGGTTTGGCTACTAATTTGGTAATAAAGTACGAGATCATAAGCGCAATGACGATGGTAGCTAACAGCTGCAGCAGAAAAATTTGATTGTTTTGCTGCAGCTTGTTTTGGAGCTCGGAATCGTTATAAACAATTTCAATCATCCGTTGATCGGTGAAGCGGCTGACCTCTGTGTCGAATTGAACGGTATATGGAACGTAGCGGTAGGTGACTGGATTACCGTCTCTCTCCCCCTTGATGTCCCGTACGGCGCTTTCTTTCAGCGCCAAATTAAAAGCAGGGATATTTTGGTTGGATACAAGGAGGGATTTGCCGTTCTCGCCTTTTTTGCCCACTGATTTTCCGGTTGTCGTATACACGGTAATATCGTTGATATAGCTGTATTTTTCGATAAGGGCATTACTGATCTCAAGGAAATTAAAGCTTTGGAAAACAGGATTATCATCCAGATAAAGGCCCAGCTCGATTAAATACTTATGGTCGGGGGTAGGCATATAGCTGTACTTGCGGAGCATTCCCGTATTGGATTCCTGATCGATTCCGTCTGCGGAGAAATGGTTGCCGTTAAGCCTATCCATCAGCAGCTGCGCGAAGGAGGATTGCGTGCCCCCCGTATCCCTGAAATTCATCCCGACATCCAGCGGGAAGCTGCTATAGCGAACGGTCAAGGTGCGGTCAATCATATAAATATCCATGCCGGCAGTTTCTTCTTTGAGCGCTTGGTAATTCCATGTGGAGACGTCGGGCTGCTCGCGGTATTTGTGCAGCAGTTTATCGGAATGAGCTTTCATTTCAGCTTCAATGTCTTTGTCAGAAAGTTGAAACGCTTTATCGGCTGCCGATACGGCAGTGACGACGGTATCTTCGACTAGAGCTGATTCTGTGGCATAGCTCGCTATTAAATTATTTTTTAACCGATGTTGGTTCACCAGAGACACGCTGAGAGTCAGCAAAATGCTGAAAATGCCCATAATGGTCATCAGTTTAGCTTTGAAGCTAAGGTGCACGAGTCTTCCTCCTCTAGAATGTACATGGATGATCTCCATGAGAAGCAGCCGCTTCGGCCTCTTTGAAAGGGCATCGTTGATCTTTGGTTGCTAGGTCTATTTACCTAAATTATATATCGGTTAACCTAACCGTTAAGTGAATTAAATGTTGGAAAATAGTAGATAGAAAAGACTGCTATGCTGGCATAGGGGCGTTTGCAGGAAAGTTTGGGGCAAAATCCGGCTCTCTACCAGGATAAGCATACCTAAAAATCTGGTCGTCCAAAAGGGGCGTCCCTCAGTCATCTACGACTTTGGAGACAGCCCCTATTTTTGCTTTCGGTTTCTTGCCGCTTCATCAGCAAATGATGGTAAACGGAGCATGTAAATGATTCTGGAGAAGCGTCAGCGGTCGTTTTTGTGAAGGGATTCCGACCTTTCCCCGTTGATTCAAAGGAATCCCTGAGCAATGGCGATCGGAAGAACATTTAAATGTGCAGTTTATGTGCGGTTTGCCGTTTAGCCTTAATAACAATGGGTATATTGCATTGGTAAACGGAGCATGTAAATGATTCTGGAGAAGCGTCAGCGGTCGTTTTTGTGAAGGGATTCCAACCTTTTCAAGTTGATTCAAAGGAATCCCTGAGCAATGACGATCGGAAGAACATTTAATGTGCAGTTTATGCGCAGTTTGCCGTTTAGCCTAAATAACAATGGGTATATTGCATTGGTAAACGGAGCATGTAAATGATTCTGGAGAAGCGTCAGCGGTCGTTTTTGTGAAGGGATTCCAACCTTTTCAAGTTGATTCAAAGGA
>NZ_JBWDNK010000022.1:0-72676 GCF_056269165.1 Paenibacillus sp. J22R232
ATCGCCGGATTATACGCAGCTCGCGGCAAGTGGAGCAACAGGAGCAACGGGTGCAGACGGAGTCACTGGAGCGACAGGAGCAGGAGTAACGGGAACGACTGGAGCTACGGGGTCAACAGGAGCTACTGGAGCGACAGGCATACAGGGTTTAACTGGTGTAACTGGAGCAACAGGTGCAACGGGAACTGGGGTAACCGGGGCGACAGGAGTAGGTTTAAGCGGCATCGTTGCGTTTGATCCGCTAGCGGCACCAACGTACCCAGTAGGTCAAGTGGTAACATATAACGGCAGCACCTATATCGTAAACACAGCGCCACCGACAGGCACGCCGGACACATCGCCGGATTATACGCAGCTCGCGGCAAGTGGAGCAACAGGAGCAACGGGTGCAGACGGAGTCACTGGAGCGACAGGAGCAGGAGTAACGGGAACGACTGGAGCTACGGGATTAACAGGAGCAACAGGAGCAACAGGCGAAACGGGAGCGACTGGGGTTACAGGTGCGACAGGAGCAGGAGTAACGGGAACGACTGGAGCTACGGGGTCAACAGGAGCAACAGGTGAAACGGGAGCGACTGGGGTTACTGGAGCGACAGGAGCAGGAGTAACCGGTACGACTGGAGCTACGGGGTCAACAGGAGCAACAGGAGAAACGGGAGCGACTGGGGTTACAGGTGCGACAGGAGCAGGAGTAACTGGGTCGACTGGAGCTACGGGGACAACAGGAGCAACGGGCGAAACGGGAGCGACTGGGGTTACTGGAGCGACAGGAGCAGGAGTAACTGGGTCGACTGGAGCTACGGGGTCAACAGGAGCAACAGGTGAAACGGGAGCGACTGGGGTTACTGGAGCGACAGGAGCAGGAGTAACGGGCACGACTGGAGCAACAGGTGTAACAGGAGCATCAGGAGAAACGGGAGCGACTGGGGTTACGGGTGCGACAGGAGCAGGAGTGACCGGAACGACTGGAGCTACGGGGACAACAGGAGCAACGGGTGAAACGGGAGCGACTGGGGTTACTGGAGCGACAGGAGCAGGAGTAACGGGCACGACTGGAGCTACTGGTGCAACAGGAGCAACGGGTGAAACGGGAGCGACTGGGGTTACTGGAGCGACAGGAGCAGGAGTAACGGGTACGACTGGAGCTACGGGGTCAACAGGAGCAACAGGTGAGACGGGAGCGACTGGGGTTACAGGTGCGACAGGAGCAGGAGTAACGGGTACGACTGGAGCTACGGGATTAACAGGTGCAACAGGAGCAACAGGCAGCACAGGTTCAACGGGTGCGACAGGTACTTCTCTTACGGATCAGTCAGGGTTTGCGGCGAATACGACTGGGGCCATTATTGCGGTCGTTCTTGGTGGAACAAACGTAGCGCTCCCAAGCGCACAGAACTTGGGTACGGGTATTACAGTCAATGGAGCCAATGATACCTTCACGGTTGCCAATGCGGGCAGATATTTTATAAGCTATCAAATCAACACGACAGCCGCACTGCTTCTCAGTACGAGACTGCTTATCAACGGCGCAGCGAATACCGCATCCACGATTGCGCCGGTTCTGAGCTTATCGAACTTCAATAACGATGTTGTTGTAACCTTAGCCGCAGGCAACACGATTACGCTTCAAATGTTTGGGTTGCTCGGTGCCGCAACACTGCTTGGAGGAAGCGCAGGCGCAGCATTGACAATCATCCGCTTAAGCTAATGGCAAGACAGTAACAGGATTGTAGCACGAGAATATGATGAATCAATGCAATCAACTCGCGGGAGCGTGGTTAAATTGATCTCGATCAGCTTGTGCCTCATTGTCAAAAATGAAGAAGAAACGCTCGGGCGATGTCTTTCATCCGTGAAGGACATCGTCGACGAAATCATTATTGTAGATACAGGTTCTACGGATTCGACAATACAGGTTGCGAGTGAGTTTACGGATCGTATTGAACACTTTACGTGGATCAATGATTTTGCCGCTGCTCGCAACTATGCTTTTTCCTTGGCGACGAAATCGCATGTCATGTGGCTGGATGCCGATGATATATTGAAGGAGTCTGACCGAAGAAAGCTAAAAGCATTAAAGAAAAAGCTGAACCCCGCCGTTGACTCTGTATCGATGGAATACCATCTGGCATTCGATGAATTCGGCAATGTCACCTCGAAGCTAAGACGCAATCGAATTGTGAAGCGGGAGCGGGCCTTTCAGTGGATCGGGCCGGTTCACGAATATCTAGAAGTGTACGGGGATATTTTCCACAGCGATGTCGCCGTAACGCACAGCAGTATTCACCATGACAGCGACCGTAATGTAAACATTTATGAGCAGCGTCTGGCCAAAGGAGAAATCTTTTCTCCACGCGACTTATTTTATTATGCCAATGAGCTTAAGGATCATGGGAGATACGAAGCAGCCGTACGGTATTACGATAAATTTCTGGCAACGGGAAAAGGCTGGATTGAGGATAACATAGCCGCCTGCAGCAGACTGGCCGATTGTTATGGCGAGCTCAATGAAGCTAGGAATGCGCTTGACTCCATCTTCCGCTCCTTTCATTATGATAAGCCGCGGCCGGAATTTTGCTGTCGACTCGGTTATCATTTCCTTCAACAAAATGAGCCTAAATTGGCGGTTTACTGGTATAAGCTGGCACTCAGCGTTGAGAAGCCGGAGCAGAACTGGGGTTTTGAGAATCTCGCCTGTTCCACATGGCTGCCCCATCTTCAGCTTTGCGTTTGCTTTGACCGCATAGGCGAGTATGAGAAGGCACATGAGCATAACGAGAAAGCAGCACAGTTCAGGCCTACGGATGAACGGATATTAGCGAACCGCTCCTATTTGAATCATCGTTTAGGCAAGAAAAAGAACGAAAAGGCGTTGCAGTAAAATTTCGTTAAATAATAAATGTTTACAAACAAGCAAGCTCCCTTCAGCAACAATGAAGGGGAGCTTGCTTATTTGTTGACAACGAACATCAATAAGTGTATATTAATTTTATAAAATTAAATTATATACAATTTAAAAAAGAAAGGCAGTCGCGTTTCGCTAATGGAATAGAATAGCTACATTTGGGTAATAAGAAATCAGGATGCATTTTCTTGTTGCCAGCACAAGCCATGTACACGGACCGACTATGAAGTCCCGATTCACAACACTATTACAATGGAGGAATTTATCATGCAGAAATTATACACAGCAACAGCAACGGCAACGGGTGGAAGAGACGGTAAGATCGTATCGAGCGACGACATATTGAATGTAGAGGTGAGAGCGCCGAAGGAACTTGGGGGCCCAGGGGGCGCTACAAACCCGGAGCAGCTATTTGCCGGCGGTTACGCAGCCTGCTTCGAGAGCGCGCTTAATGTCGTGGCCCGCATGAAAAAAATCAAAGTAGAAAAAACCGAAGTAACCGCTCACGTAACGTTAGGAAAGATAGAAGACGGGAATTATCAGCTCCAAGCAAAGCTCGATATTTCAATCGTAGGCGTAGAACCGGAGGTTGCGAAGGAGCTTGCTGAGGCAGCGCATCAGGTGTGTCCGTATTCGAGAGCGACCCGCGGCAACATAGACGTTGAGCTTAATGTTCTGTAAGTGATGCAATCGCCTCATCCGATAATGCAAAAAAAATCCGGAGAACGTTCTCCGGATTTTTTTGTTCCAATTTATTTATTTATTTAGAAGAGATAGAACGTTTGTCGGATAGCTCAATGGACTTCTGAACAAGCACAGACATCGCATCCACGCAGTTTTTTGCAACCTCGCCTTGAATGGGGATGCAAGAAAGCTCGGTGCAGGCAATAATAACGCATTGGCATTCGTCGTGAATGAGCAAATGGTTGATAATGCCCTCGAATTCAGCGGGTTCAACTGGCAAATTGCGCTTCACTTTGTTGTAGATGATATCCATAACATGTTCTTGTACCGCGGCATCGGGCTCATGCAACTGCATGTTATATTGTCCGCAGCCTTTTCGATAAACACCGCTGCTCACCGTACCGTTGGTAGCCAGTATGCCTACCTTGCAGTGTTCTCCGAATCTGTTGTGAATTTCCTTTAAGGTTTCGTCTACCATATTGATGATGTTAACGCCAGTCATCCGCTGCATGTCGTCATAAAAATAATGCGAGGTGTTACAAGGAATGGCGATATTGGATACACCGGATGATTCCAGCAGCTTCAAATCCTTGGCAACCGCCTTAAGAAACAGCTCGCCGTTCTTGCCTAGAATAACACCAGTTCGATCGGGTAATGTAGCATGATTCAGGATGACCATGTCGATATGGTCTTGGTCCTTGTCCGCCTCGGTCTGCTCGATAATCATGTCGAAAAATACGGATGTTGCTTTCGGTCCCATCCCGCCTATGACGCCTAAGCTTTTAGCTTCCATTGTTCAACCTACTTTTAATGAATTATATAACTGAAAATATTGAAGTACCGAGCATCATAACATGGCTTCCCATTTCCTCATAGCCGTTAAAAGTGGTAATCCTGACCACAGGATACCTGGTCCTTTAAAAGGCTCGTATTGAATGTGGCTGGGTCACTTGGCTCTTAACTTCATTTCCCTAACAATCTCCGCTTCGTTAAAAGGATACTCGGTCTTTCCGATAATTTGCGTAGTTTCATGGCCCTTGCCCGCAATCAGGATCACATCGCCTTTTTGGCTGATGTTAATGGCAAAAGCAATGGCATCCCGGCGATCGACGACCGCTTCGTAGTCCCCCTTGCAAGCCTCCATGGCCTCAACGATCTCACGAATAATAAGATTATTGTCCTGCAATTTCGGGTTATCTGAAGTAATGACGGAAAAGTCAGCATTTGCAGCGGCAACCTTGGCCATCGCCCTGCGTTTCTCTGTACCGGACTCTCCGTCAGAAGCATATACGCCGAATACGAGTATAATCCTGCCCTTGGCAAATGGTCTGATCGTCGTCAAAGCCTTCTCCAAGCTATCCTCGGTATGTGCAAAGTCGACAATGATCTTGCTGTCTTCATCCTGATAAACGACTTCCAAGCGGCCTTTGATGCCTTCTACGGCTGCTATGCCTTGGGCGATTTGCTGAAGACTAAACTGGTTGGCATACGCGGTTGCGACTGCGGCCAAGCTATTGTATACGTAAATGGTACCTGGGAGATTCACTTTAACGGTCGCGCTGCCTCTTGGCGTATGAACGGTATAAACGGTGTAGTCTGCAAAATAGTGTATATCAGACGCGTGAATATCTGCTTCCTGTTCGATGCCGTAGGTAAGCAGCTTTGGCTCTTTGTCTCGCAAGCGATCGATTAGCCTACGGCCGTAAGAATCGTCAGCGTTAATAATATTATAGTCCGTTGTCATGTCAAATAGCTTTGCCTTAGCCTCGAAATATTCCTCCATCGTATGGTGCAGCTCGAGATGGTCCGGCGTAAGGTTCGTGAAGATACCCGTATTGAAGCTGGAGTGGGCTACCCGGTTCAAATTAAGCGCATGCGAAGAAACCTCCATAACGCAGTGTTTCATGTCGGACTGAATCATTTCCGCGAAGATCTGCTGGAGATTCAGTGATTCAGGCGTTGTGTTTTTGTTCTGGAACACTTTATCACCAATCACTGTCCCGATGGTACCGATGACACCGAGTGAGGTACCCGTTTGTTCAAATATGGATTGGAGAAAATAAGTTGTTGATGTTTTCCCATTTGTCCCGGTGATGCCTAGGAGATTCATTTGCTCCGTAGGACGATGATAGAAGTTGGCAGATACTCGGGCCAACGCCTCGCGCGTGTTCGCAACCTTAAGAACGGTTACGTCCTCTGGAACAGCAATATCCTTTTCTAGAATAATGGTTGTTGCACCAAGCGCAATCGCCTTATCGATGTATTGGTGTCCGTCTACCGAGAAGCCAGAAACCGCAACGAATACGGTATCTTTTGAAGCCTCTCGGGAGTCATAGGCAATAGCAGAGGCTTCTCTATGTAAATCACCTTTCACGAGCGTGTATTCCAGATCAGTAAGTAAGGTATTCAATAACATACGTTCAGCTCCATTCTAGTCACCTGTACCTGTCTTGCTTCGACTACCGCCTAAGGAGCTTTTTCGTTAGCTTGCCACCGAAGATAGCAGCATATGAGAAAGCTGGCTTAGGGTCCTTCCAATCCCAGATGGCATATCCAAGGCTTGTTCAAGCTCGGCGCGGTTGTTTGCTTTGAAGAGCTTTCTTCTGAACTTGGCAACAAAGGAAGGCGAGTCGGTCGGCTTTACGATACGTGGATACTTTATGGCATAATCAATTCTCTCTGGAAAAAGCCATCTTCGTTCACACGGACCGTTTCCGTAACGCAAACACCGTTTTTGAGCGACAACCGCTGTAGTATTTCTTTATTCATCATATCCGAATATATGCCAGGTGCGTTTTGCGGGATAAGGTAATGCTCTCTCGGCTCCTCCAGATACTCATCGATGACCTCGAGATAGGAGTCATGGCACCGAATAAGAACGGGAGGCGCGCTCTGCTTGCTCGAATAGTCCTTCAAAAAGCGTATGAATGCTGCAATGTCTTCCATAGTGAGGAGATATCAATCTCTCCGACGATTACTGCCTTGTTATTCACAAAGGCACATCCCGACATCCGTATATATATTCAGTTTTTAATAATTTTACTTCATACATTCTTATAATACAAATGGATTTATCCTCATAAATAGCGGCAGGATGGCGGGTTTGTCATCAAAACTAGACATTCGAAAGGCAAGAGCAGGTACAAGGGATGTACCTGCTCTGTTTGCTTCTGTATTCGAGTTGTGCATAGAACCCGTGGGGGACGAATCGTTCCCAGAGAAGGAAGCAATCATGGGGGATAGGGACTAAAAAGCTTCTTTAGCAAAGGAATAGAAGGCCTGCTCAAGCTCGGTCAAAACGGTGTTTTTCCGAATGACGAAGCCATTGCTTCGTTTAATTTGCATGCCTGCTACCGGCCGGGTAATCAACTCGCCGCTCGAAATGCTCATATTGACCGCATAATAAGGCAAAAAGGCAAGGGCATGGCTACGTTTAAGCTCTTCATTAATCTCGTCGAAGTTCTTCATATAGATGATTTCAATTGGGATTTGACTCCGGTTTAGCGCTTTAGTAATCACAGCTTGCAGCTGCTCATTTTTAGGAACGAGCAGCTTCTGATGGCTCAGGTCCCTTAGATATAGCATTTTGCGTTTGCTCCATGGATGCTCAGGCGATGCGACCAGCAGCAAGTCTTCTGCGAACAAGGTTTCGCTATCGTAACCGTACTCGTTATAGTCGCTCGATTCAGTCAGCGGCATAATGGCCAGGTTTGTTTTCTTTTGCTGAAGCTTCTTCTGTATTTCGACATTTTCGACGACGTGCAAGGGCATCGATTTGTCGGGGTATTTGTCGATAAAACGTTTGATCATATCGGACAGTAAATAGGTATTTAAATCCTTGCAAATGTATATATGTAAGCCTTGCTGCGTATCATTCTGAAGCTCGGAAGCTGCTTCCTGGTAGAGAGACATAATTCTTTGGGCATAATCGTATAGGATTTTACCCTTATTCGTGAGAACGACACTTTTACCGGATCGATGAAACAAAGCAGCACCATACTGATTTTCCAGCTGTTGAATATGGTTGCTTACCGTAGGCTGGGATGTATACAACCGCTTTGCTGTTTCGGTAAACGAGCGGCATTCAACGAGCGTCAAAAAGGTTTGAAGCTTATCGGCAGAACTCATTTGGCATACACTCCGCTATAAAAAAGTAATTAGGTTAATTATATATCAATTGATTATGATTATCAATATCAATAAATCGATGTGCATATATAACTAGGCGCTAACTACAAATGATTTAATTTCCAGAAAATGATTGATTTAATTAGTTATAAAGACCTATAATTTGGAATAAATAACTTCATTTTGTCGAATAATGCCCGAAAATTGTCTACCTTCGTCGACAGGATTTTACAAACTCCTTATTATGCTACGAGTATAATAGAAGCATTACCACACGAGTGCTAAATAAGGAGCGTGCCCCGAAGCGAGCTATGGACAAAAAACACTTGCTTAAACAATTGCAGTCGCTGCGGCTAAAGCTTCATGAAATAGCCGAAGCACGCGGCAGCTTGACAGATCCGGATGTTCTAGCAATTAGCGAAGAGGCCGATCAGCTTATTGTTGCGTTACAGTATATACAAAGAGATGAGCTAACCCACATTACGATAAGCCGCAACGACTAATAGGCCATATTACTTTTCCCGAAGTCGGCGGAAGAATTGTTTGAGCAATAACGCGCATTCAGGCTGCAGAATACCACTGGTGAGCTCCGTTTCATGGTTGAAACGGGGCTCTTGCAGTAAATTCATAAGCGTGCCCGCGCATCCTGCTTTTGGATCGGCAGTACCGTATACCACACGTTTGACACGGGACTGGACGATGGCGCCCGCGCACATTGGACAAGGCTCCAGCGTGACATATAATGTACAATCCAACAATCTCCAAGCGCCGATGCGATCGCAGGCGTCGCGGATAGCTACCATTTCGGCATGCGCGGTTGGATCAAACTGCGTTTCTCGCAAATTGTAGCCTCTCCCTATGATTTCATTGTTTCTGACAATTATCGCTCCGATAGGAACCTCACCAATTTGCTCGGCTTTTTTTGCTTCTATAATCGCTTCTTGCATCCATTTTTCGTCCTCTTGTTCTCTCAGCATGATTGAAAGCTCCTTTACAAATTAATCATTATACAACGAACAAATATTCTGTTGTTAACATGTAGTGGATAACATTGTGGATAAGTATGACGATATGCACATAAATACTCACATTTTATTCAGGGATGTGTACAATAACTGTTGATAGTGTGTATAAGTTGTTAATAAACACGTTTTAGTGTAAAAGGATGTGTCGGTCATTGTCGATTAAGATGAAATTTTCCGTCTTGATTACGCTTATTGTATTTACCTTTTTTATCATACACCACATTTTAAGCGAGTACTCCATGATGCAGGGTATGAGGGAGCAAGCGCGTCAAACGATGCAGGATACATCCATGCATATTGCCAATTCATTTTCTGCATTTGAGCAGAAGCCTGGACTCGGGACGATATTTCAAGAAGGGAACCCATCAACACCCGAACATGTTTTTGAAATAGTGAAAACAATAAATCCAAATATAAAGGAAATAACGGTATTTGAGCAAGACACCCTGTCCGTTCCCTATGGTTCATATACATATGTAGATGCGTTAGGCGATCAGTCCATTATATCCAAAGCAAGGAAAAGCGGCTTCGAGCTAAGAAAAATGGTAATTAACGGGAAGACATACTATAGAAGCTTTTATTATACAAAACCTACGGGAAATTATATGATAAGCGTTGTTTATGACGGAGTGGGCATTAAACAGCTTATCAGCAAGAAACGCAGCGATTCCTTGATGTTTACCGGGATTATGATGTTACTTGTATTCGTCATTAGCTATTCATTGGTTGGCGTCATGATCAGGCCGCTGAAGGATATCTTATGGAAGGTGAACGAGGTATCCTCGGCCAGATTCCAACAGCCGATTCGGATAAAACGGAAGGACGAATTCGGCTTGCTCGCCCTTAAGGTCAATGCCATGTCGCAGAATCTTAGCATCTATATGAATAAGCTGCGCAGGGCGTTTGAAGAAAATAGGCGCATGAAGGAGCATTTGGAGTCATTTATTAACCATACGAGCGACGCGATCCACTTAGTTGATTTAGATGGAAAAGTGATACAGGTTAACCGAGCATTCGAGCTGCTATTCGGCTATGAAGAAGAGGAAGCCATTGGGCTCGTTCATCCGATTCTTCCGATCTCGCATGAAGCGGAGCTTAGGCAAATGTTGAATCAAATCCTATCGGGAAAGGTGCTGCCCGCACAGGAAACGATGCGAATGACCAAGCTTGGCGAGATGATTCCCGTCAGCGTAACCATATCGCCAATCCGGGATTCGGACGGAACCATAAGAGCTTTTGCCAGCATATCAAGAGATATGAGAAGCCGCAATAAAATGGAGGAGCTGCTGCGCAGGTCGGAGAAGCTGACGACGGTCGGACAGCTTGCAGCAGGCGTAGCCCACGAGATACGCAATCCACTGACGACGCTCCGCGGATTTCTTCAATTGCAGCAGGAGAGCAAGAAGCTTGCGCTCTCGCATGTCGCACTGATGCTATCGGAGCTCGACCGCATCAATTTAATTGTCGGGGAATTTCTGATTTTGGCCAAGCCGCAGGCAACAAGATTCGTAACCAAGGATTTGAGAGACGTGCTGCAGGATGTCATTGCCTTAATGAATAGCGAAGCGCTTCTTCACAATATTGAGTTCCGTGTCTCACTGACCGAAGAGGGATGCTTGATTTCTTGTGAAGAGAACCAGCTGAAGCAGGTTTTCATCAACCTCATTAAGAATGCAATTGAAGCCATGCCAAGCGGCGGGAAGATTCATATCCACATTACGCATAAGCGCGAGCACATCACGATAGCGATTACGGATGAAGGCATGGGAATACCGGAGGAAATGATTTCGAAGATTGGAGATCCTTTTTTTACGGGCAAAGAGACGGGGACCGGTCTGGGAATCATGGTTACCCAGCGTATCATTAATAGCCATAGAGGAACAATGGAGATTAAAAGCCAGGTCAATGTGGGAACGACGATTAATTTAATGCTGCCGGCTTTGAAAGAATCGAGAGAGAACGGTATACTGGAAGCATGAGTATGATTCGGACTTCATGTAGACGGCGAAGGAGGGGTTTCATTGAAGCTTGAATCATTAAGGGATTCGCAAAGCAGGACCCCTGGGAAAGAACTGACCGGCTACCGTGTCGTGTTAGCAGGAGCTACCGGTTTGATTGGGAATGCTTTGCTTGTTCAGCTGCTTCGCAATCCTCTGGTCAGGAAGGTAACGGTGCTCTCTAGGCGAGTATTCGATATGGACCGGTCAGTCGATGCAAGCGAAAAAGCAAAACTACACATGATCGTGGCTGACCTTGCGAGTATGGATGAAGCATTAGCGCAGGTAGAGGCGGATGTAGTATTTTGTACGCTAGGTACGACCATAAAGATAGCCAAAACGAAGGAGGCTTTCCGAAGGGTCGATTACGAGTATCCGCTTAAGCTGGCAGAGTATGCTGAGCGCATCGGTGCTCCTGTGTTCTCTGTCGTTACGGCAATGGGGGCAGATTCAGGCTCGCGTATCTTTTATAGCCGTGTGAAGGGCGAACTGCAAGATGCGCTTGCAGGGCTGCGCTTGCCGAACATTCATGTTTTTCAGCCTTCCCTGCTGCTAGGCGAGCGACATGACGTACGGCCTGGGGAAGCCTTCGGGGCGATTGCCTCCAAAGGGCTTGCATTTGCAATGGTCGGTCCATTGCGCAAGTATCGTCCCATTAAAGGCGAGGATGTTGCGCGGGCAATGGTAAAGGCAGCAGAAGAAGCATTGGACAGAGACGCGGCAAGACCTCTAGACAATAGGCAAGCAGCCATGCGGTATTTTCCATCGGACCAAATTGCCGATTTGGCAGTACATACAACGGGGTGAATCAGTTTTGAGAATCAACAAGTTCATAAGTGAAACGGGATACTGTTCTAGACGCGAGGCAGATAAGCTGGTTGACAGCGGCCGCGTTACGATTAACGGAGCTACGGCACAGCTGGGAAGCCAAGCAGAGCTGGGCGACGATGTACGCGTTGACGGACAGAAGATCGGTGAGCAAAAAAACCATGTCTATATCGCGCTCAACAAGCCAGTGGGCATTACTAGCACGACTGAGCTTCACATTAAAGGAAACATTGTGGATTTCGTCGGGCATTCGGAGCGTATATTCCCGATTGGAAGGCTGGATAAGGACTCAGAGGGCTTAATTCTTCTCACGAATGACGGTGATATCGTGAATCCAATCCTGAGGTCGGAAGGCAAGCATGAGAAGGAGTATTTGGTGACCGTTGACAAGCCGGTAACGGATGCCTTCTTGAAAGGAATGGCGAGCGGCGTTCATATTCTAGGCAGTATGACGCTGCCTTGCGTGGTTACAAGAGTGACGGACCGTGTGTTCCGCATTACTCTAACGGAAGGCCGCAATCGTCAGATTCGCAGAATGTGCGAGGCTTTTGGCTATCATGTGAGAAGATTGCAGCGGCAGCGCATCATGAACATCCAGCTAGCCGGTCTGCATGTTGGGAAGTGGAGAGATTTGACGGACGCCGAGAAGTCCGCTTTATTCGAAACGCTGAATTATAAACCGGTCTAAAGGTGGCCATTACATACAAAAGCCTTGAATGTCACTCTTGATTGGGAGTGGATTCAAGGCTTTTGTTCTATTACTTGGTAACGGCTAGCTTCTGAGCGCTCGCCTCATTGGAATAGGAATGCATAATCGATACTTCTACGCGACGGTTTTTGGATTTGCCTGTCGCCGTCTTGTTATCGGCTACGGGGCGATACTCGCCATAGCCGATCGCGCTGAAGCGCTCAGGCTTTAGCTGCTTGTTCTCAAGCAGGATATCCATAAAGCGAATAGCACGCATGGAGCTTAAATCCCAGTTCGATTTGAAAAACACGGTCGAAATAGGAGTCGTATCGGTATGACCGGATACAATAACTTCATAATCCGGATATTGTTGAAGCATTTTGCCGATCGCGACGGCTAACTCTCTCGATTCCGTCTTAACCGTAGCTTGTGCCGGAGCAAATAAAGCATTGTCGCTAATCGTAATCATGAGCTGGGAGAGATTGAGCTGTGTTTCCAAATCGGTCGTGAGACCGTTTTTCTCAATATAGGCGTCAATCTTCTTTTTCAGATCTTCCAGATCCTTCTGCTCTTGTTCCATGATTGCCTCGCGGGCTTTTTCTTCAGCGGTCTGGTCTTTGTCTTCGCTTTCTTCTTTGCTTTCATCCTTCGAGTCGATTACGCCGCCGGCCTCGTCTTGTTTCTTGCCGTCGTCGTCACCCGATTTGACGATAGCGGATTCCGTTAGAATACCGCTCCCCGTACTAAGGGCAACGCTGAACGCTTCGGACATTTCTTCGAACTTCTTTACATCGACTGAGTTCATGGAGTACAACACGATAAAGAGCGCAAGCAGCAGGGTGAGCAAATCGGCGTAAGGAATGAGCCAGGATTCGTCTACATGCTCCTCATGTTCTTCATGCCTATGCTTTCTGCTCAACGGCGCCTTCCTCCTTCTCCCTCATCTTGATTCTTTCCGTAGGCGTAAGGAATACAGATAGCTTCTGATTGATAGCAATGGTTGAAACGCCGGATTGTATGGAGAGAAGACCTTCTACCATCATCAGGCGAATTTGAATTTCTTGTTTCGACATGCGCTTCAATTTGTTCGCAATGGGATGCCATAGCACATAACCTGTAAAAATACCGAGCAGCGTCGCGATGAATGCACCCGCGATCGCATGAGCGAGCTTAGCCATATCGCTCATATCGGCCAGTGCCGCGATTAGCCCGACAACCGCTCCGAGTACCCCGAGCGTTGGCGCGTATGTGCCGGCTTGCGTGAAGATAAGCGCCCCTGCTTTGTGGCGGTCTTCCGTTGCGGCAATATCCTCAAGCAATACGTCGCGAACGAAGTCCTGATCGTTGCCGTCAATAATCATGCGCATGCCGTTCCGAAGGAATGTATCTTCAATTTCATCGACTTTAGCTTCAAGAGCGAGCAAGCCTTCTCGGCGGGTAATGGATGCCCATTCCATGAATCGTTGGATAAGCTCATCACGCTGCGGCAGCTTTTGCTCGGAGAAAACCATTTTGAACAGCTTACCGACCTTGGAGAGCTCGGACATTGGGAAGGCGATCATAACCGATGCCACGGTTCCCAATATAATAATCATATAGGCAGCTGGATTTAAAAGAGACGATAGATGCGCTCCCTTTAAAACCATCCCTCCGAGCACAGCGACTAACCCTAGTACAAGACCGATAATTGTTGAATTTTTCATCATACACCCCGTCCAAATCATTTTCGACATTTCTCTACTTCTTATATTATCGTCAAATGGGCATTCTGAAGTTAGAGTAAATGAAACGTTTTGATGACATACACGTTAAAATTTCTAAAATGCGGTAGAATAGTAGAGAGATACACTCAAAAATGAACTTTGATAAAGGTGGTAAACACAAATGGGCGTAAGACATGCAAGGGAATATGCAGATATATTGAAGGATTTGACAGCAGCGGTAGCCGAAATAGAGAGCAGCTATACTTTTTTTGAGATGGAAGCGGATGAATGGGCAGCGCTGCCTGACGAGGATCGACATGAGGTTATGGAAGCATTAGCCGATGACGTATTTTTTGGTTTAGGCGAAAACCCGGTCATTGAAGTGGGCACTGGCGTGATTACCTACAATAATAAGCATCACGTAATTGAGGTATCGCAGGATGATAAAGTTACGCAGATTATTAGATTGATATAATATTCGACAGCCACTCGGCGTATGAATGATGATTACTGTCGGATCTTTACATTTATTGTCGACTCTATTACAATGTTATACAACGAAGCATGACAGATAATTTAACGTAGATATAACATAGAGGAGATCGCTATGAATGAGTGCTCATCATCGCTGCTGCCGAAGGCGCTTGGGTTAGACGGTGAAACGCTAGCCGCATTTTATCAGCCCATCATTGCAATGGATACACGGCGAATTATGGGCTATGAGGTGCTTGGCCGAGCGGTAAAGGATGATTCGGTACGCAGCTTGGGTCCTTTTTTCTGCAATGAGGAGATTGCGGAGGAGGACCACATTCTTGTGGACCGGTTGCTCCGCGAGCAAGCATTCTCAAAGCTATCTTCCATGGAAGAGCCGCCAATGCTTTTCATTAATTTAAAGCCGTCTTGGATCTATCGCTACGAGGATGACGGCGAGCTTTATACGCTGTCTTTGCTTGATAAGTACGATATCGATCCGAAGCGAATCGTAATCGAGATAACGGAGGAAAGCTTTCACGGATCCATGGAGAGGCTGCGCACCGTTGTCGATATATACCGCCAAAGAGGCTGCTTGATTGCCATCGATGATGTTGGTAGCGGATTCAGCAGTACGGATCGCATTGCTCATATTCAACCGAATTTGCTCAAAATCGATATCCATATGATCAAAAAGAGCGCGACGCATGACGGGTATTTCGGCGTGCTGCGCTCTTTCTCGGATCTCGCTGAGCAGATTGGAGCATCGCTGCTGGTGGAGGGTGTAGAAACGCGAGAAGATTTGGCTCGTTCGATACAAGCTGGGGCAAGGTATGTACAAGGTTTTATGTTTGCCAGGGCTGAGCCTGAATTCCGTGACCCTGCGTGCTTCTCGGCGGTAATCGAGACTGAGCTTGAACGGCATCTGATGCATTATCTGGGATCGGAGCGCTATTGGCAGAGGCAATCGGAGCAGCTTGCCGAGCAGCTTGTCGAGCTCGTGAAGGAAGCGGAATACCGGGGGCAGAAGGATGAATGGATAGAGGAGCTGCTTCCAAAGCTGTACGGACACTGCATTCGGGTCTATTTGTGCAATGAGGAAGGTATCCAGCTTTCGGCGAATTATGGGCGCGACTCGGATCAAGATTGGCATCGTGAGGAGCAGTACAGAGGGGCGAACTGGAGCTGGCGCCCTTATTTTGTGCCTAACTTGGTGCAGCTAAATGAAACGAGAAGGGCAATCGTATCGCGAGCTTACGCGGATCTCGACTCCCATGCTTGGATTCGGACGGTGTCCGTGCTGGTTGCGCCTGGCCTTATATTATTTATGGACTTAAAGGATTCGGAGCGAGGAGCCCAGCGAATTTAAGGTTCCGTAATTCCGTAAACCATGCAGTGGCATTCAGCGAAGCCAGCTGGGGTAGGGCGCGAGTAAGTGTCCGTGATCTGGAAGCCTGCTTGCTGATAGGCGCGAATGGCACGCGTATTCCAAGCGATGACCTCCAAATCAATTTCATCGAGCGGGGCGCGGCGCTTTGCTTCCGATACAATCAGCTTGGTAAAGGCTGGTCCTAGTCCGCGGCCGCAGAGGTCAGGACGAAGCCCAAGCCCAAGGCGGGTGACGCCGGCAATAGGAAATAACTGCGCAAAGCCAATCAGCTTAAGCCGATTATCCAACACCGCCGCATACTGAGAAGCACGAAGGACGGAATCGCCAAATTCGATTTCGTCTTTTTTCATTTGCTCCCAAGCCGGCCAATTATAGCAATCAAAAGGAGACTCATAACGCCAGCCGCATATTTCCACCGCATGAGAGATCTCGAGCGGATGTATGGTCATATCGAGTATTTCTCGATTATAATGGTTGGAGCTTTGTATATTTGTCACGGGCCCGGCACCTCCGTTTGGCTGAACGGCCTTTTTTAATGGGTAAAAGGCTTTAAATAGGTTTATTATATCAGATAGGCGCAAGAAGATCGTGCGTGCATAAGGAGAAACAAGAATATGAAGAAGTTAATTTGGCTTGGTTGCCTGTCCTACCTGATTATCGGGGTTGCCCATGTTGTGGGGGGATCTATATTAGAGCAGCTTATCGCGCATTATCATCTCGAATATAAAGATGGCGGTCAATGGATCATGAACCAATTTCTCGGGTTTTTGGTCGGCGTTTTGCTTGCGCCATCCATTACGGCGAGAGTTGGCAAACGCGGCGCGGTGCTTATCGCGATGGGCGTGCTTACGCTCAGTGAAGCAGCTTACAGCCTTCTGCTTCCGTGGGGATGGATGCTTGCGATTGCACCGCTCGCTGGGCTTGGCTTCGGCATGACCGAGGCGGTAGTTGGCGCTATGATTATCGATATGGCGAAGAATGGCAAGGCATCGGCGATGAGTCGCCTCGAAACCTTCTTCGGCGTCGGCGCGCTATTGATTCCCATCGCAGCCGCGTATCTGATTCAGCAAAGCATATGGCAGGTATCGTTTCCGATACTGGCCGCTATGTCAGGCATTACCTTTGTTCTATGGCTGACGATGTCATTTGGAGAAATAGACGATCAATTAGGCTATATTCCGCAAAATAAGGAAGAGAATGCAGACCATGCGGACAAGCAAATGAACAAAAATGCGCGTACGGCAGGCGCATCGTTCTTTTTCGGCTATCCGCGTAAGGCTCTTCCTTTTCTGCTGCTATCCGCGTTGTTCTTTATGATATATGTAGGCATGGAAATGAGCTTCTCCAACTATCTGCCTTCTATCTTGATCGTACGCTCGGATGTGGGTGAGTCCAGTGCTGCAGCGGCACTCAGCCTATTCTGGGGCACTATGGTGCTTGGAAGGCTGTTCGCAGGAGTGCTGGCTGACCGAATGGGCTACTCCAAATATTTGTTGATCGCTACGGCAGGCGCATCCGTTATCTTTGTTCTCATGGCTTTATTGGGCGAGCTGAGCTGGATGCTGGCTCTCGTTGCGCTTAGCGGATTGTTTTTCTCCGGCATCTTCGGAATCGCCCTCGTGTACGCGAACGAGCTCATTCCGGGGATGACCGAACGAACGACGAGCCTGCTTGTAGCTTGCGGCGGCCTTGGCGGCGCGATATTTCCGCGTGTAACAGGCTGGTTCATGGACCAATACGATGTGCAATCTACTTTATGGTACATCACCTCTTTAGTGGTTGGCATGCTTCTGCTGCTGTCGGTCATGCTCATTCTGGGCAGGAAGCAGACGCGGGAAATAAACGCCGAAGGGTGAAATGGAATGACCCGCTAAAAAAGTTGAAAAACCTCCGCATTTGCTGTTTCAAAGCAAATACGGAGGTTTATTTATTAGTAAATACATGAAATGGTTTACTTGCTTGTCCAATATTTGGACGAAATGCTAGCTGTTTATTTCAGTATCGTTTTATACACTTCAATCGCCCTGGCGCGCGAAGCCTTCAAGTCCACGATTGCGCCGCTTTGCGGCAGGTGAATCTCTTTATCGGATAAATGGTCCAGATGAGGAAGCCAGCGCCGAATATAGCTTCCGCTCGGATCATGCGTCCGGGATTGGATCGCGGGATTCATAATGCGGAAATAAGGTGCGGCGTCGTAGCCGAGCGAGGAGCACCATAGCCAGCCCCCGCGGTTAAGGGTGTTATCGTAGTCGCTTAGGTGGAGCCGGAAATATTGCTCGCCGAGAGTAAAGGGACAGAGCAGGTTTTTAGTCAAAAACATAGCGGTGACCATTCGCAAGCGGTTCGGCATTTCACCCGTCCGGTTCAATTGCGTCAAGGCTGCGTCTATGATTGGGATGCCGGTTGCAGCCGTCGACCACGCCTTGAAATTCGTGCCTGTTAGCGGGCTCAGATCAGCAAGCTGCTCATATTTGAAAAAATCTTCATGATACATCGCCTGGTACAGGTAGAAATCACGCCATGCAAGCTGGCGTATCCAAGCTTCGGATCCCTGCAAGCCTTGCGTAAGCTCATAGGCATGGCGTGCTGATATGGCTCCTGTATTCAGAAAGCGCGCAAGTCCGCTAGTTTGATCTTGGGCATACGCGTCGCGGACATCCGCGTAAGAAGCAAGGCGTTCCCTTACAAAGCGATCCAGCCTAGCAAGCGATTTGGGTGAGCCCTCCACATTCGTGCCTCCAAGCGCGCAGGATACGGCTTCCGGAAGTGCGAATGCATGGCAAGCGCTTTGGTCTATTTCCTGCAAGGTGGAGAGGTCGTTGATTGTGGTGCTGCCTATGGGGCTGTAGGACTCCAGCATAAAGCTGCTCCACTTTCGGTAGAATGGCGTAAATACCTTATATGGTTCCGATCTCGTTGCGTATGCAGGGAAGGCTTCAAGATCGGCAAGCGGCGCGTCGGCAATAGGCATCCATCGGCGCTCTAAGCGGCGAACAGTTTGTCCGATCCGGTCGTCTCGCTGCCTAGAATACGGGGTATAGTCCGTATGGACGATAACCTCCTCGATAGGATGGGCAAGCAGGAGCGACTCCGTTATCGCAGCAGGATCGCCGTAGAGCACGTGAAGCTCTTTCCCGGCGCTGGAATAGCTGTAGAGCAAGGAAGCGGCTTGCGCCATAAAGTTGCGGCCGCTATGGCTTGTCAGCCGGCCCTCTCCGATGAGGATGGGGTCTATGATCAGCAAATGTATGCCTTGCGTATGTTTTCTTTTTATATAATCGAAAGCGCGCAAATCCGAGGTACGCAGATCCTTGCGGTGAATAAACAGATACATCGGGTATTTCTCCTTCCCTGAATGCGGCAGCATGCTTACTGCAATCAGCTTGAAATGAAACAGCAAAGCCGCAAGTCATTTGTCGTCAGAGGACAAAAAACTGCGGCTTTGCTGATTGAGTCTACCTTTGCAGCTCTCTAAGAGAGGGGATAGGTTGCTCTATTGTGCGTCGGCATACGATTGGAAAGAATCCGCGTCCATGACACGACGTGCTGTCACATAACGGTCTTCATAATAAGAGGAGCTAAGTTTGTCTGTCACAACGCCTCGGCTGGAGGAAGAATGTGCAAACTTGCCGTCTCCGATGTAAATGCCAACATGGGATACGGTGCTGTTATTGCCACCGACTGTGTCGAAGAACACAAGATCTCCCGGAATTAGGTCAGCCTTAGCGACCTTCGTGCCTGATTTTGCTTGCGAACCGGATGTGCGTGGAAGATCGATGCCCATTTTATCGAACACATAGCTCGTAAAACCGGAGCAATCAAAACCTCTCGACGTTGTTCCGCCGCTTTTGTACGGACTACCAATAACGTCATTGATGAATCCGTTCAGTTTTGAGTCTGCGAAAGCGCTTCCCGCTTGGAAAGCGAGCACGAGAACGAGACCCAGGAGTATTGCGGTAATCTTTTTCAATTGTGAAACTCCTTCCAATGCCGACGAGGTTAGCTGTGGGGTTCGGTTGAAGGTTCCCTATGATTCCTCAGGCGCTGCGATAAATCAGACGTCGGAATCAATTCACCCAGAGTGGTTCCCCCGTTTCCCGATAGGGAATTAGGCCGTTTTTTATTGCTCTTGAGAATTATTCGATTATTTTCATTGATCTCCTGCCTTTAATTGCAAATTCTAATAATTCTCATGTAACCTTTTGACTATTTCCTTCGTTTAACCGTTTTTTGTGTAAGATAAACGATCATTAGTAGTTCTTTCTTACTAAACGAGTTAACTCAATTTCATTAATTATGTGAATACCTTGTAAAATATACCGATTTGTCCTCCGGCTGTGAATGGCGTAGACAAGTCTAAAGTCCCGCAATTGGCGGTAAATGAATGATTTGCGAGAAAAAGATTAGAAAATTTTCATACAAAAAACCTCTGAATGAACAGAGGTTTTGTTGTGATTCGTAAGTTTTCGCTTGAGTAAGGCGTTCTATTTGGCCGTGATGATTTTCTCTGATATCAGCTGAGGCTCGGCATTCTTCTGTTCCATCCAGAAGCGGAGCTTGTATCTTCCGGCGTATTTGAAATCATATGAGACAAGCTTGGAGCTGAACCAGAAGGTATCCTTCTCGACAAATTCCTTGAAATCATCATCCGCTTGGCTGCGCCTGTCGATCGTTATTTCTTTATCGTTAGGATCAGTAAGCGTGACCTTGAATTCCGTTATCGCTACATTCAGATTGTCGATTTGCGCTTGTACCAAGAACTTCTGGATGCTTCCCTTTTCAACTTGCCCGAACATGGTTCTTTTTTCGTTCATCATAAACATGTGGACATTCGGTTTTTGGATGACCAGCTTCTTTTCGCTGCCTTTCCACTGGATAAAAGCCTGCAAGGAGTCGGATAACGAGCGAATGTTGATATACACTTTGTCGTCGACAAGAAGACCGTCTTCCGGCGATTGCTTATTATTGTAAAGCAGCGTAACTTTCTGCATTAATTTGTCTGCCGCAACGATTGAACCGCCGGCAAGGAGCAGGGCCATAGATAGGATTACCAATTTTTTACGCATCATTTGCGTCTATCCTCCAACTTTTAATTTCATACACCTATTTATACAGAAATGACATCATTTAGTTGCGCTGCAATTTCAAATAAAAAGCCTTCATCCCCACATCATTCGTGGAGTTGAAGGCCTATTCGCGCTAAAGCTGTTTGGTTTGAAGGCAATCGTACTGAGCGGCTATCGTCCACACCTTCATTAGCGTGCGAACGAGGTGGTAGCCCTGATGCAGAATGAGCGCGAACAGCCCAGCCCATAGCATGGATAAGCTCGTTACCACGAGCCCGGCAGCAGCGCCGATTCCCCACATGATGAGCGAAATGGCCGCATAGGAGAGGAAGTTGCGGAGCGCGCGCCACAGGGAACGGAACACGCCTTCTCCCGATGCGGCGCCGAACTGCATGGCGAGGAACACCAAATGCAGCACGGTGCCCCAGAGCAGCCACAATGCGGCCCCTGGAAGAACGGCCTGCAGCAGCTCAGTCGTGGAGCTGCTCTCAAGGAGAGCGTCTAACGAACGCGGCAGTACATACCAAGCAGGCGCAAGGGATAGTACGGCTTCTATCCAGTATAGCAGGACGACCGGCTTCCACGTTTTTTTGATGCCCTCCAGAAAGCGCGTGCTGCCGTCTGAGCGCGCTTGATTGAACGAGTAGAAAAGCCCGGCGTTGAATAGTGGGGTGAGCAGCATTCTTGCCGCCAAAAGGCCTCCTAGCATCCATACGTAAGGAGAGATAATATCGGTCTTGAACAGCTGGAACTGCGCTTCGGTCATGAAGACCTCGGCTGCCGTGTCGGACGGATAAGAGCCCGGAAATCTTCGCAGCAAAGGCGACACGACCGAATCGATAAAGCGGTAGAGAAAAAATCCCCAGAGCAGCTGGTACAGAAATAATAAAATGACTAGGTAGAAATGCTTGACTGCCAGTTGCCAGCCTTGCTTCACATGTATCTTCATCGTTTATCGCTCCTTGAACGCAGTTACTTACCAGCTCAGCGACCCGAGCAGGCCTTCAATCAGCTTGACCGTGCCGAGGCTCCATCTCGTTCGCGTGTCTTCGGGCAGTTGGGCCTGCATATAGTTGTTGATGAGCTTGTTATCGAGCACGTTGCTGTATTTGGGGTCAACCATCGCCCATTCGAGCGGAGCGGAGTGCAGGAGCTTGTATTGCATATGCGATTCTTCTGCATGCCATAGCTTCGTGACCTCGGAGCCGTCTTTAAAGCGCATGAGAATTTTTATGTCGCCATTGGTGCCGCCGTTCTTTTTGACAAGGACGATAGACTCGTACATGTTGGCGCCATCCTGCGTGACAGGACGGACATGAATGGATTCAATGGAGAAGTCAGCCATCTGATCGTCATATACGTATTGGCTGAAATATTCATGCCATTTGGTCTTGGTCACCTGCTCCACGATCCGCTGGAAATCGGAGGAGGTAGGGTGCTTGAATTTATACTTCTGGAAGTAGGTGCGCAGAATTTTCTGCATCGTTCGGGAGCCGACCTGATTCTCGATGCCGATAAGCACAAGCTTGGCCCGCATATAGACGTTTTCGGCATATTGCGAGTGGCTGCCGTAAGCCCACGAAGGCTGCTTCAGAGGGGCGGGATCGGTCATGTAGCTGGCCTCCACGCGCAGATTGGATTCTACGCCGTAAGCCGTCTCCATTACCTTATCCTCGGCATAGGACGTAAACCCCTCATCCAGCCAGGCTTCTTCGAATTCATTGGAGGCGACCATGCCGTACCAATATTGGTGGCCGATCTCATGAACGACTGTACGTTCCAGGTCGTAGCCCGGATTCTGCTTCTCCGCAGCGAAGGCCGTGATGAGGGTAGGATATTCCATTCCGCCGGCGCCGTTTGCGCCTTTAGGCGGTACGACAATCGACAGCGTGCTGTAGGGATATTCGCCATACCATTTGGCGTAGCTCGAGAGAGCTGATTTGGCAGCATGCATGTAGCGGTCCTTCAAGGCGGCATGCGACGGATCAAGATAGAGCTTTATGCGTACGCCAGGTATGCCCGTATCGGAATAGGCCGTCTCTTCATAGACAAAATCGGGCGAGGCCGACCATGCAAAGTCATGCACATCATCCGCATAAAATTGATAGACCTTCATTTGATCCTTGATCTCGATGGGCTTGGTCTGAAATCCGGTCGCGGCCACGGTGTAAGCTTCCGGCACTTTAATCCTTACGCTGTAAATGCCGAAGTCGCTGTAAAATTCGGAGTTTCCATGATACTGGTGAACATTCCAGCCTTCAGCCGTTCGTCCGCGTGTGCCGGTCGGCTCATAGACTGCAATTTTGGGGAACCATTGCCCCGCCATGACAAAATCTCCGGAATAGCCCATTCTGGCGAACACTTCGGGCAGCTTTACTTCAAAGCCCATGCGAAGCGTAACGGATTTGCCCGGGGCTACGGGCTCAGGCAGCCGTATTTTGGCCAAGGTAAAATCATTATCGTTGCCGTCATCAGGCTGAACGTATTGCAGGCGAGGCAGCAGGCTCTCGCCATCGAGCGTCTCGAGCGTAAGCAGCTTCATGTAGCCCTTGCTGTTCAACGTTGCCTCATCCTGCCTCAGCTTGCCTCCCGATTCCTTCATGAACGTGGATTGATCGGACTGGAAGGCATTCGGATATAGATGGAAGTAGAGCTCGGACACCGCTTTTTTCCCGGGGTTATTCCAAGTGACGGTTTGGTCCCCGTTCAATCCCTTGGCATCATCGACCAAGTGCACGCTAATATGGTACTCAACAACACGATTGCTGAGCTCCTGCGGCTTTGGCGTCATGACGGTGTTTGGTTCCTGCACGGTAGGCGGCTTGGCCGATTTTGGCGCAGGAGCAGGTGCTTGCTTGGCTTTGGCGGCGGGGGCAAAAGCATAAGTATATTGGGATTGCCAAGCATTCCCGAAGCCGTAGTGCACCGATAAGCCGAGCATGACGACTGCGAGTATTACGAGTAAAATTCGTTTGAAATAGCGTGGAGTCATTGAACGTTTCCCTCCCGTTGACAAGCATCTACAGCATGTATATGTTTGCTTTTCGATGATTATTAGCTAAAATGGAATTATTGTATGGGGAAGGTGTGAATACGCATGACGGAAGAACAAGGACAGCCGGCTCAGCCGGAAAAAAAGGAAAAGAAATCACTGTCGCTCAACGTAGTGAGCAGCAAACAACATAAAGGCTTTGGTGCAGGCACGATCGATCTAAGCGCCGTATCCTGTGTCATTATCGATGACGGAGTCGCTTATATCGATGTCGGGGCCATGCATGCCAAAAGCAAGGTAGAGCGCGGCATCAAGTTCACGCCAAACAAAGAGGATACGCCGAACGGGCGCCAGTGCTGGATCGTCTGGGTAGCCGTTGACCGCAACGAGGAAGGGTCATATTACGCCGGCGCAACGGCATGCGAGATGCTGATTGATTCCGAGGCGCGCCGCGGATGGAAAATTTTAGCCGACCATGTTAATAAGCTGGATCATTCCATCAAACGTCGCTATAACCTGACTGAGCTTGGCGAGGCAGAGAGAGCGGCGCTGCGGAAGCTTCTGGTCGAGCACAACCAAGAATGGTGGGACCGCTCTCCCGAAGAGCTTAAGCAGTCGCTTGGCGGGTAGGAAAGCGCAGCAGCGGCAAGAAGCAAGATGCGCTAGTGGTAATAAAGGATAAGAACCTCATCGTTCGTAGGGGCACGCCTTGCGAATGATGAGGTTTTTGCGTGAGCGGACGCTTTTGCGCAATGAATGAAATTATTTTTGACGGCAGTGCAGGGGAAGAGGGACTGGCTGGCGTCTATTGGATTGGGAAGGAGGGGAGCGACATTCAAGATGAAGATTGGATCAAGGCGGTGCAGAGGGGCGGGCCCGAGCATTATGGCCCTTTTGTGCAAGCCTATGGTCCTTATATATATAGAACAGTCTTCGCAGTGCTTCATTCTCCGCATGATGCGGAGGACGTTACGCAGGAAGTGCTGCTGCAAATCTATCGCTCCCTTCCGGATTGCCGATTAGATGGATTGAAAACATGGATAACGCGCATTGCCGTTAACCGGTCGATTGATTTCAAACGAAGCAGGGCGCGAAGGCCGGAAGAGCTTGGGGACAGCGACACCCTATCGGAAAAACAGCAGGAGGATAACGCGGTTATGCCCGCTGCCGAGGTGGTGGCGATCGAACAAGCGGATCGGAAGCATATCCGAGACCGGGTAGGCGAGATGCCGAATAATTATCGCGAGGTCGTCATGGCTTATTATATGGAAGATAAGTCGTACGAGCAGATAGCTGCTGAAACGGGACTGGAGCTTAAAAGCGTAGAGTCAAGGCTGTACCGGGCTAGAAGCTGGATGAGGCGCCACTGGCGGAAGGAGGATTTCGAATGAGAAATGAGCATATCGCGCAGGATCAAATGATTCTGTACGTGAAGGACAAGTTGACGGGTGTAGATCGGTCAGAGGCAGAGCAGCATTTGGCCGGCTGCGATTTGTGCTTGCAGCTTTTGATGGATGCCATTGCATGGTCGGAGGAAGAGGAGCTTTCAGCCTCATTCGCCGAGAATAGCGTTCCTCGCTTAATCCTTCCTGACATGGCTTTGCTCGAGCAGCGTGTGGTAGGGCAGCTAATGGAAGAGCTTCGGCAGGAAGAAGCCGTTGCTTCTAACCAGGATTCATCCGAAGCCAAGCTGGAAAAGGCGCCGCGCCTGCGCACCTGGCTGCAGCATCCGATCACGCACTATACGATTGCAGCCTCCATTACGCTGCTGCTGCTTATAAGCGGAACATTCGCCTCCTTCTCGCAGAAACTGGTTCAACATGATCTGAACGAGAATCGTCAGCAGATTGTGGAGCCGAAGCCCGAAGCGGGCGACAGCAAATATTCGGAATCATGGTCGGATCGGATCGTTGACCAAACCGGTTCATGGCTGGACAGCTTGAAGGCGTCTCGTTTTAAACCATAAACCATAATAGAAAGGAATGATACAGCATGATCAAAAGCCCATTATTGGCATTTTTTCTCGCTTTTCTGCCTGGTGTCGGGCATGGATATATCAATCGTCCCGTACGCGCAGTGCTGTACGGCGGAGGTTTTTTTGGCTCACTCGGCCTGATGCTGCTTATTGCCATTACCGGCGCCAGTATGGACGACGGATTTATGTTTTTCTTGGTGTTTGTGGCGCTCATCACATGGATCGTGAACATGGTCGATATGCTGTTTACGCTGCTTGTTGGCAAAGGTGTATCGCCGCATGTAGTTCAGCATCCATTCGAGCACCCTGGCGATCATTTCGGTCCCGGCTTCGTACCGCTTGCGCTTGAGCAGCAGCGGGAGAAAACAAGAACGATCCTGTTCTCCTTCATACCAGGACTGGGCCATATGAACATGGGCCTGATGCAGCGCGGAATTACGATACTTATTTCGTTTATCGGATGGTTTGCGATCATTGTATTTCTGAGCGCGATTATTCATAGGGGAGAGCTGCTTGTATTTCTGCTTGCTTTGCCCGTGATTTGGATCTACAGCATGTTCGATGCGATAAGCCAGCTGAATGCCAAGCATCGCGGCGAGCTTCTTATGGATCGGGCTATATTCGAGGATATGGAATCGTATATCGCCTCCGGACGCAAGAGCAAGGTGCTGGCGATCGCATTATCTATTTTCCCAGGAGCGGGACATCTTTATTTGGGCTTGCAAAAACGAGGGCTGCAGCTGATGGGCGGGTTTTTACTGACCATCTTCATTATGGACAATCTGCGGCTGTCGCTGTTTTTCTTCCTGCTCCCGCTGTTCTGGTGTTATGCGTTCTTTGATGCCCTGCAGCAGGCTTCGCGTTATGAGCGGGAGGAGCTTACTGACGAGCCTGTCCTTACGCAGCTGGTTCCTTATCAAAGATGGTTTGGGATCGGGCTGCTCGGATTCGGCGTTTATTATTTAATGGACCGTGTCGCTGCCGAGGTTACGTCTCATTTCTCGAGTCAGCTGTACAATCAATATATGCAAGTGAAATACATGATTCCGACCGCTGTCGTTGCGTTTATTATGATTATTGTGGGCTTGCGACTAGCGTTCGGCAATCGATCATCTGCCGATGTATTCAGAGGTAAGCCGCCTGAGCTGCCAAAGTCGCGAATTCCAAGGCGTGAGGAGGAGTCGCATTGAACTCGGTAATCCCTCCGCATGCAGCTCAAGCAGCCGTTCATGAGCCGGTAAACGCGAGGACATGGCGCGTAGGTTCCCTATCCATGGGGGTAACGCTGATGCTCATCGGCACGGCGCTCGCCGTATCGCTTTGGCAGGACATGGAGGCATTCGAGGTGCTCATGTGGGTTGCACCCGTTGTATTTATTATGCTCGGAGCTGAGCTGCTGCTTTATTTGAAATTTTCGAATAGCAATCGTACGGTCGTTCGCTACGATTGGATGAGCGTGTTTTTTGTCGGTGCAATCGGAACGGTGAGCTTAGGGCTTGCCCTTCTCATGTCTACCGGATTATTCGACGAGCTGCAAAGAGGACTGAATATGACGCAGCGTACGGCTTTCGTCGAGACCAAAACGGTAAAGGTGCCTGCGAGCATCAATAAGATCGTCGTGCAAGCATGGGATGGGATTGAATTGGACCAGACGGCTGCTCGGGAGCTGCAGCTCATTGGCCAAGTTCGCTATCGCTCTTCGGAGAAGATGGAACGGCTGGACAGCAAGATCATGCAGACCGAGATCGTTGGCACAACCATGTATGTCATGGTCGGTGCGGTCGATCGGCGTGATGGCGGGCTCATCTCAGATTCGGTTGATACTAGGCTGACGCTGATTGTGCCGAAAGGCGTTGAGGTAGTGGAAAAAGGACGTTAGCGCTGGCTTGAATAGCTCGCAAAAAGACCTTGGGGAATTTTTGTTCTCCACAAGGTCTTTTTGCTTTACCGGTCATTGAGAAACTGGCCTTCAATCTCTTATTCGTGTAGGTGTGTGAAAACTGACCGTTTTGTAGGATTGTTCATTACACCCTCTGTTGCAGGACTGGTCATTTTACGCTCTTATGAAGTGGGTTTTGCTGATTCAGACTTGCTATTACGGTCTCAAGAGGAGCGAGGAGGCGGTAAGAGCCTCGCAGAGGCACATAGCCTAGCTTGCGATTAATGGATAGGATGGGCGCATTCAGCGAATCGTTATCGGTACGAATGTAGGAAGCCCCATGCTGGCGGGCAAGCTCAATCGCTTTTATCTTCAATGCCAAAGCGATTTTTCTGCCTCTATATTCGCGGCTTACACCTGTATATTCGTGATACATGCCATTCGTTTGAAGATTATGCAGCACGTTGGTCACGCCGACAAATGTATGGCCGTCCGCTGCTATTATGACTCGTTCGGGAGCGTAGCCGTCGACGCGCAGGTACCATTTGAGCCATTCTTCAAAGGCGGGTACCTCGCCTATAAATCCCGGGATATCCACTAACGATTCCTTGTACAGCGCATAAAGCTTTTGCTCGCTTTCGTTGCCCGGCTCATCGGCGAGCGTGAGAAAGCGCAGATCGGGCTGATCCGGCATAAGAGCGGCGTGCAGGCTTTCTTCTGAATCAAGCTGAAACAGCGATTGGAAGGCATGGCGTTCAATCGCGAAGCCGCGTTTGGTTGCGAATTGTCTAGCCTCCGCATGGTCGTCCCACACTTCGGCGAGCAGCGCGGCTGCACCGAGCTTCGTTGCCCATTGTATGATATGCCGAAGAAGCAAGCCGCCTATGCCGCGATTGCGGTAAGCCTCGTCTACAATGAGCGTATTGCATAAATAGCTTGGTTCTGTCCATGGCGCTCGCCAGGACCACGCAAAACCAACGATTTCTCCGTGTTCATTCACGGCTGCCTGGCGCTCGCGGTCATACCCGCCAAGCAATCCATTCTCATCCTTCCACGTGTGTCCTACCTCGTATAGCTTCTGGTCATCTTCTAGCAGGCGCTGCGCCGTGGTCGGCTCCGACCACGCTTGGTTCAATAACTGGGCCAGCTGCTCGTAGTCGCCTGGGAGCTGCAAGGGGCGAAGAGAAATGGCTATCTTGATCACCTCATCATTTTATTTCACTCGTTTATAGGAAGATTGTTGCACACCTACTGCGGAAGACGCTAGGGAGAGTTTGGCTATAGCCAACAAAGAACGAGGGGAGGACTATTATCCCTGCACAAAAAAAGACCGTACCGGTCGCGATGACTTCGGTACGGTCTTGATCAAGCGTAGTTAGCGTTAGCCAACTGCATTGTAGGTCATAATCCAAATGGAGCCGGCTACGATCGTGAGCAGAATCACGAGTCCGAAAATGAGCGCCATTAGGTTAAAGCGAGGCTTCTCTTCATCGCGGATATGCATGAAGAAGATAAGCTGAACGGCGAACTGCAAAATGGCCATGATGAGAATGAGCACGGTAGTAGCTGTTTTGCCGAGCATATCGTTCATGACGACGACGAGCGGGATAATCGTCAGAATGATGGAGAACAGGAAGCCGATGACATAGGACTTCATCGAGCCGCCATGGGCTTCGTGCTGCGCATCATGACCATGCGAGTTATGGTTCGACATCCTACATCACCCCCATCAAATAAACGATTGTGAATACGAAAATCCAAACGACGTCCAAGAAATGCCAGTACAAGCTGATAATGCCGACCTTGCGCTTCGTAACGGGTGTTATTCCGCGGCGGCTAAGCTGAAGCATAAGCGCAATCATCCACACAAGGCCGACCGAAACGTGAAGTCCGTGCGTACCAACTAGAACAAAGAACGCGGACCAGTAAGCACTGGTGCCGATATTCGCACCTTCGTGCACCAAATGGATGAACTCGTTAACCTCAAGAAAAATAAAGGAAGCACCGAGCAAAGCGGTGATGGCAAGCCACAGAATTAGACCGCGCTTATTGCCTTTGTTCATCTCAAGCACCGCAATTCCGCTCGTGAAGCTGCTGGTTAGCAGGATGAAGGTCGAGATAATAATCCCGTTCATCTCAAGCAGCTCTGCGCCTGTCGGGCCTCCGTCTGTATTGAGACGGAGGACGACGAAGGTAGCGAATAAGGTACCGAATAGAATAACGTCTGTTATGAGAAACAGCCAGAAGCCGAACATTTTCATCGATTCTTGATCGTGATGCTCCTCATGGTGGCCGTTGCCGTGTCCGCCATGTGCTCCTGCCGGGTTGGATACTGCATGTGCCATTATTTTGTCCCCCTTAATGCGGCTTCCGTACGTTCAATCTCATCCACCGGAATATAATAATCGGTATCGTAGGAGAACGAACGGGCGAGCATGCATATGGCTACGCCGATCAGGCCTGGTATGGCCATCCACAGCCAATCCCATACGAAGCCGAAGCCAGCCGTAAACCAGCAGAGCGACATGATGAACGGGATACCGGAGTTTTTCGGCATATGAATCGGCTCAAGCGGTGCCAATGGCTTGGCAGGCTGGCCGTTTGCAATGCGCTGCTTCTCTTCCCACCACTCGTCTTGGCTTGTGACCTGCGGCAAGCGGGCGAAGTTATAGAGCGGCGCAGGTGACGGAATAGACCATTCAAGCGTGCGGCCATCCCATGCGTCGCCATCTTTTTCTTTTTTGAAGAAACGAATGCTATGGGCGATCTGCCACACTTGGAAAATAAACGCGATACCCATCAAGAATGCGCCGACGGTAGATACGACGTTAAGCGGCTGCCAGCCCATATCGAAGTCATAGGCGTTGAAGCGGCGTGTCATACCCATTAGACCAAGTGCGTACTGCGGCATGAAGCAGACGTAGAAGCCGATGTTCCAGAACCAGAAAGCCCATTTGCCAAGGCCTTCGTGAAGGCGGAAACCGAACATTTTTGGCCACCAGTAGTATAGGCCCGCGAAGTATCCGAACACGACGCCGCCGATCAGCACCTGATGGAAATGCGCGATTAGGAAGTAGCTGTTATGGAACTGGAAGTCTGCTGGCGCCACGGATAATAGCACGCCGGTCATACCGCCCACGACAAAGCACGGTATAAAGGCAATCGTCCACATCATCGGCGTCGTAAACGTAATTCTGCCGCGGTACATCGTGAACAGCCAGTTGAATATTTTGACCCCGGTAGGGATGGCAATGAGCATCGTCGTCAAAGCGAAGAACGCATTAACGTTAGCCCCGGAGCCCATGGTGAAGAAGTGATGCGCCCAAGTAAAGAAGGAAAAGAAGCTGATGGACATGAGGGCGAATACCATCGATTTGTAGCCGAACAATTTTTTCTTAGAGAAAGCCGATACGATCTCGGAGAATATACCGAACGCTGGCAGGATGACAATATATACCTCGGGATGTCCCCACATCCAGATGAGGTTGATGTACATCATCGGATTCCCTCCGCCGTCGAGCGTAAAGAAATGCGCGCCGAGGTAGCGGTCAATGAATAGCAGGAAAAGCGTTACGGTCAAGATCGGGAAGGCGAACATGATCGTAATGCAAGATGAAAGCACGGACCATACGAACATCGGCATTTGCATGAGCTTCATGCCTGGCGCGCGCATTTTGAGAATCGTGACGACAAAGTTAATACCCGTTGCCAAGGAGCCGATACCCGAGATTTGGATACCCCAAATATAGAAATCCTGACCGAGACCTGGACTGCCCGAAAGCTCGGAGAGCGGCGGGTAAGCCAGCCAGCCTGCATCCGGCGATCCGCCGATAATGAATGAAACGTTGAACAGCATGGCTCCGAAGAAGAACATCCAGAAGCTTAAGGAGTTCAGGAACGGAAAGGCGACGTCGCGTGCCCCGATCTGGAGCGGTACGACGATATTGAACAAACCGAACATGAGCGGCATCGCCATGAACAAAATCATGATAACGCCGTGCGTGGTGAATATCTGGTTATAATGCTCAGGCTGCAGGAACTCCACCTCTGGGGCGGCAAGCTGAACCCGCATGAGCAGCGCATCCACGCCGCCGCGGAACAGCATTAGAATAGATGCGATGATATACATGATACCGATTTTCTTATGATCGACGCTGGTTAGCCATTCGGTCCAGAGCCAGCGCCATTTTTTGAAGAACGTAAGCACGAATATGATCGCGACGAGCGACAAGCCGATGGACACTTGAGCCCCTAGAATAAGCGGATCGCCAGTGACGAAAAATTCGGATGCGAATTCTTTAATTTTGTCTAACATGAGGGGTCCTCCTAAAAGTTTGTGGAACAAACTCGCTTCTTAAGCATTCGCTTGTTAGCGGGTTAATGGCCCGCATGGGTATTTGAATCCGTATTACTGGCATTGTGGTCATGGGACTCAGTGGTGTCCGCCGGAGCGGCCTCTGTATCCGTCGTTCCGGTGGCTTCTGTCTCGCTGCTGCCATGATGCTGGTGAGCTCCGCCGCCGCCATTCACATATTGCATAACTACTTTTTGGAACAAGCCTTCAGGGAAGCTGGAGAACAGCTGTACGTCAGATGTGCTTGGCTCCGTCAATTTCTCGAAGCCTTCCATGGTAAGGGCAGGAGAAGTTGCTTTCACCTCATCGACCCACGCTTTATAGTCTTCCTCGGAAGTGGCGTCGACTTTAAACGTCATTTTCGCGAAATCCTTGCCCGTGAAGTTGGCGCCTGAGCCGTAATAGCTGCCTTGCTCATCCGCTTGCAGGAAAAGCGTCATCGCCATTCCGGACATGGAATAGATTTGGCCGCCAAGCTGTGGTACCCAGAAGGAGTTCATTGCCGTGTCGGAGGTAAGCTGGAACTTAATCGGCACGTCTTCCGGTATTTTAATATAATTGATGGTCGCGATATCCTCTTCCGGATATTTAAACAACCATTTCCAATCCAGAGACGTTACTTGAATCGTAATAGGTGCCTTGGCCGATTCGATCGGTTTGGAAGGCTCGAGCGCGTACGTGTATTTAACGGTAACGATCGCAAGAATGAGAATCGCTACAATCGGAATACTCCACCAAGTAATCTCAAGCTTCGTGCTGTGTTCCCAGTTCGGCTTATAGGAAGCCTTGCTGCCGGGCTTATCGCGGTAGCGCCAGACGATAACTGCTGTCAGGATGAGTACGGGCACAATGATGACCGCGCATAATATGGTTGAGAAATAAATCAAATCTTTTTGAGACTCGCCGATTGGCCCCTTGGGATCGAGCACAATAAACTGCTCGCCGCAGCCGGAAAGCAATACGGCCATTAGCATAATAAATACGGGTGTCAGCACACGAAGAAACGGTCTCATCATCAGTTCAACTCCTCAAAATTACTGCTTACGACTACAATAACAGATCTTCAAGCCAATAACTGCGGGGTTAACAATTACGTCAATAATTCGTCTTTATTCTGTAATACAAAGTTCACGGCTTAGACAACTGTTAGATTTAGGGCGTTCCAATCCAAGTATTCTCTTACCTATCATTACCCAAAAGGCGGGGATTTGTCTCATGCCGGACATAAAAGTTGGGGATAAGGAAAGTAATGGATAAGCTTGTCCTGCCCTTTCATATAAATAGACAGCTCCGCTTGGCATTAGCCGAGCGGAGCTGTCTATTTAATGAAGCCATCTTCAATTGTTTCTTAATGTTACTCCATGTCCGAATGATTCGACGATTGTTCTTGGTTTAGGCGAGCATGAACGAGTCCGATCGCTGTACCAATTACATAAATATGAACGCTGCCGATTAGGAACCCGATGCCGACCATGAGCCCAACATTCCGATCGCTGAAATGGTTTAGATTAACGAGGCTAAGCAGAACGCCAACAGCTAGAACGACCCATGCAATGGCGGTCATTGCCTTGACAAGACGCTTGACATCTGATTTTGAATGTTGAACTTGGCTAATAGTTGCTGTTTTTGTTGTCATATTGAACACTCCCGGTCAATTGTAAGTGTTTTCTTATGTTTACTATACCACAACACTATGCTTTTGTTCAAAGAAAATTCACTTTTTGATCATAAATCGGACAAAATTGTGTTAAGGTCACGGCAGGCGGCATGATCGGCAGCAGGCAGAAACCTAGCCATCGGACAAAAGGCTTCTGCTTCATTAGTCTGTCCACCACCGTTTCAAATCAGTCCACCAGGAATGTCCTCCGGCTCCTTTGCCGCCGTCTCCATCGCCGCCGCTCCCGTTTGCCGAGGCGGGCTTACCGCAAACCTCGGTAGGCTCCGTTCCGGCTAAAAAGCTCTCCAGCCGCTTATTCGGACAGTCGCCGATGGCAAGCTTGCCGCTTGCGGGCTCGATGAATAAATTCACGACACCGTCAGGGATCGGAAAGATTTTCGGCGGGACGCTGGCTAGCGCCTGCTCCGTAAATTTGGCGAAGATCGGTGCTGCGCGGTACGCCTCTGCAACGGTAAGCTTGCGATCCTTGTCGTAACCGACCCATACGGCTGTAGCAAGCTCAGGCGTATAGCCAACCAGCCACGCATCCGTAGACGTAGTACCTGTCTTGCCTGCGACTGGGCGCTTAATAATAGAAGATACGCGATGCGCGGTACCTCCCTCGTCAAACACGCTCTCGAGCAAGCTGGTCATGACATAAGCCTCGGCAGGCGTGATGGCTTGCTCGGTCTGCGATTTCGCTTCATATAATACCTGTCCTTTGCGGTCCTCGATCCGAATAATCGCAGTAGGCTCAATCCGCAGGCCGCCGCTGGCAAATGTCCCAAAGGCTGAGGCCATCTCGAAGGGGCTGACAGGGAACGTACCTAATGCAAGGGAAGGCACGGGCTGCATGGGGCTGTCAATGCCGAGCTTTCTTGCCGTTTCAATGACCTTGTCAGCACCTACGGTCATAATCGTATTGACGGCATAAATGTTGTCGGAGCTTGCCAGCGCCTTGCGCATATCAATCAGCTCATTGACATATTTATCGCCGTAGTTGCGCGGCTCATAGGTTTTTCGGCCTTCATCGTAAGTGAAAATCGTCGGCTCGCTTTTATATTTGGTAATTGGCGACATATAGCCGCTTTGCAGGGCTGTCAGGTAAAGAAAAGGCTTAAAGGAAGAGCCGGGCTGCCTTGTTTTGGCGAATACGCGGTTATATTGGTTCTGCTTGTAGTCTCTGCCGCCAACCATGGCTTTAATGTATCCGTTCCGAGGATCGATCGCGATGAGCGCAGCCTGCTGCTCGGAGCTCTCGGGAATACCCTTGGCGATAACCTCCTCGGCGGTTGACTGTGCCCCGGGATCCAGCGTCGTATAGATCGTAATGCCGCCTTCGTTCAGCAGCTGCTCATTGATACCAAGCTTGTCGACGGCAATATATCGGATGTAATCGCGGAAATACGGTGCAAACCCTTCATGGGAGCCCGTTCCAAGCGGCTGAAAAGCCAGAACCTCGGCATAAGCGGCATCCGCTTGCTCGGATGTAATGGATCCGCCCTCGAGCATCGCTTGCAGAATGGTCAGCTGGCGATCCTTGGCGTTTTTCATATTCAAATAAGGAGAATAATATTTGGGCCCTTTCGGAATTCCGGCCAGCATGGCGCTTTCCGCCAGCGATAGCTCGGAGGCATGCTTGTTGAAGTACATCATGGACGCTGCTTCAATGCCATAAGAGCCGTGCCCGTAATAAATTTGATTCAAATACATGCCAAGAATCTCATCCTTGGAGTAGCTCATTTCGAGCTGTACCGTATACATGGCCTCTTTCATTTTGCGCTGCCACGTTCTCTCGTGCGTCAAATACAGGTTGCGCGCAAGCTGCTGGGTGAGCGTGCTGGCCCCTTGCCGTTTAGAGAGGCTTTGGACATTGACGACAACCGCACGCGCCATGCCCTTCATATCGAAACCCCGATGCTCATAGAAACGCTTATCCTCAATGGCGAGCGTCGCGTCAAGGACATAGTGGTTAATGTCCGAGAGCTGAACGGAACGACGGTTTTCGCCCGCATGGAAAGTATCGATGACGTTGCCTTGCAGATCAACAATTTGCGAGGTTTGGCTAATGGCAGTAACCGGCAGCGATTGCGTGCGAAGGTAAATCAGCGTGCCAGCCATAAGGAGGATAAGCAGGCAGACTGCGGCAACCGACCATCGAAGCCATTTTCTCATATGCAGGATTTGGGGAAGGAATCTTTCGGATAGCATGGGAAATGCAGGCCGACGCCATGTCTTGCGCTGCCGTTTGGATGATTTGGTCATGGAGCGGACTCCCTTCAATGCAATGCTTCGCTTTTCCTTAGTATGGAAAAAGGGGGAGCTCCCTATTCATACGCCGCGCGTATTCACGCAAATATTTGTTAGATGATGTTGGAAATTAGGAGAGACATGCCATGGGCAAGGTCAAAATAATACACGAAAACGCGTATGAAACCTATACCGTCTTGAACGAACCGGGTTGCTACAATACATATGAAGCAAGATACAAAACGGAATGGTTCAGGGGAACGGCAATACGCAGTTCGAAAAGAGGATGGTACACATGGAGAACTATTTAATGAAACAAACAGAGATACCGCTAGATGATTTCTATGACGTAATCGTCGTTGGGGGCGGACCGGCAGGCTGCACTGCTGCGGCAGCCGCTGCACGCGAAGGCGCGCGCACGCTGCTGATTGAAGGCACTGGCAGTCTCGGCGGCATGGGCACTTCCGGTCTTGTTCCTGCCTGGTGTCCGTTCTCGGACAAAGAAAAGATGGTTTACCGGGGTCTCGCGGCGCGTGTGTTCGAGACCTTGAAGGCTCAGATGCCCCATGTCAGGCCGGATGCGATGGACTGGGTTCCAATCGATCCCGAGAAGCTCAAGGTTGTATATGACGATCTCGTCACTGGGGCCGGTGCAGATGTGCTGTTCCTGACTTCGCTCGCGCAAGTAGAGACGGATGCGGATGGCAATATTACGGCGCTGGTCGTGTTGAACAAGGGGGGATTGCAGGCATACCGCGCTGCGGTTTACATCGATTGCACAGGCGACGGCGATGTTGCGGCGTGGGCAGGCGCCGAGTATCACAAGGGAGACGAGGTGACAGGCGAGCTTCAGCCAGCCACACACTGCTTCATCCTTGGCAATGTAGACGAATATGCCTATTTGAACGGGCCAATGCTCTACGCGGTCAATCCGCGGAGCCCGATTCACGAAGCCGTCAGATCAGGGAATTATCCGCTCATTCCAGATACCCATTTGTGCAACAATCTCGTCGCGCCACGCGCGGTTGGATTCAACGCCGGCCATCTCTGGGGCGTTGACAACACGGACTCCAGATCGGTGTCCCGGGCGTTGATTCAAGGCCGCCGCATGGCTGCGGCTTATCGGGACATGCTGGCTGCGGAGCATCCGGCTGGGTTTGGCAACGCCTATATTATGAGTACGGGAACGTTAATGGGCACGCGCGAATCACGCCGCATTACCGGCGACTATATTCTCACGGTAGAAGATTACGTCGAGCGCAGAAGCTTCGAGGATGAGATCTGCCGCAATAGCTATTTCATTGACGTGCATGGGACAGAGAAGGAACAGAAGAGTGGCAATTCGCTCAGCATTGAGCTCTACGGACCGGGCGAATCGCATGGCATTCCCTACCGTTGCCTCACGCCACGCGGATTGCGCAATGTGCTTGTAGCCGGTCGCTCTATCTCTTGCGAGCGCAAGGTGCTCGGCAGCGTGCGTGTCATGCCGGTATGCCTCGCGATGGGCGAGGCGGCGGGTCTCGCAGCAGCGCTGGCAGCCTCGGGCAACAAAGGAGACGTTCATGCCGTTGACGTACAGCTCCTAAGAAATCGCCTGCGCGAAGAAGGCGCTTATCTGCCGGCGTTTCCGGCTGAAGAAGCCCCGTCTACGATCGCATAAGCAGAAATTTGAGCTGGTGCACAAATGCTAACATGAATGTCTTTGTTTGTACTTAACGATAGGAAGGGAGTATTCCATGATAAACGAACGAGCCGAGCTTCGAAAAGCGGCATCCGTACCCCAAAAGGTATATTGGAACCGCAAGCGCCGTGAGACGCTTGCCGGCTGGCTTTTCATTGCCCCCGAGGCGATTGGCATGCTTTTGCTGGCCGTATTTCCACTCGGATTCAGCCTGTTCCTCAGCCTGACCGAATGGAATCTCGTCGGCGGTCTGTCCGCCATTCATTATATTGGTCTAGACAATTTTGTTGAGCTGTTCAGAGATAATCTATTCCTTCGTGCCCTGAAGAATAATTTGCTGTTCGCGCTCGGTACAGTGCCGATAACGATGCTGCTGGGCGTTGTTATGGCCGCATTGATTCATAAGAAGCTGTATGCCAAGAGCTATTTCAAAGTTGCCTTTTTCGTGCCTTATATCTGTTCCACAGTCGCGATCGCAGCCGTTTGGTCGGCGCTGTACCACCCGTCGAAGGGTCCGCTGAACCAGCTTCTTATACAGCTTGGCCTATCAGACCCGCCGCGCTGGCTGGTCGATACGAGCTTCTCGCTGATTGCGATCATGGTTATTTATATTTGGCAGCTGATCGGCTATCAGATCATTATCTTCTTGGCAGGCATGACCAATATACCGGATGAGCTGTACGAGGCCGCGAGGATCGACGGGGCGAACGGCACTCAGCAGTTCAGATTGATCACGCTGCCGCTGCTTGCGCCGACAACTTTCTTTCTGGCGATTACGAGTACGATCTCTTCCTTCAAGGTGTTCGACATGATTAAATTCCTGACGAATGGCGGTCCCGTTCACTCCAGCACGGTCATCGTTTATCAAATTTACGAGGAAGGCTTCAAAAATTTCAGGATGGGTTATGCCTCAGCGATGTCGTGGGTGCTGTTCCTTCTTATTCTCCTCGTCACTTCGATTACTTGGATAACGCAAAGCCGGAAGGTCCACGCTTGACCCTACTGAGACTTAATGGAGGCCCGCTGTGATGAAAAAAATACAAGTAAGCAATCTATTGTTAACGCTGCTCTTTGCCGCGCTCTCCGTCTTTTTTCTATTGCCGCTGTTCTGGATGCTGTCAGCTGCCGCCAAGACGGAAAAGGACGTCTGGACGTTTCCGATTCAATGGATTCCGGAACATTGGAACTTTGTCCAGAACTTCAAGGCGGTCTGGATGGGCGATGTGTCTTTTAGCCTGTTTTACATGAATTCCTTGAAGATCAGCATCTTGTCTACCCTCGGCACGATTCTGGTCTGTGCGATGGCTGGCTATGCGCTCGCCAAGCTGAATTTCAAGGGAAAAGGCTTGCTGTTTAGTCTGATGATGGCATTTATGATGATACCCGAGCAGGCGACCCTCGTTCCGCGCTATATTATGATTAAAGAGATGGGGCTGTACGACACACATACCTCGCTCATCTTGCTCGGACTGTTCTCCAGTTACTTCACGTTCCTGCTGCGTCAGTTCATGCTCAGCATCCATAGCGATATGCTAGAGGCCGCAGAGCTGGATGGCGCTGGATTCTTTCGCGTCTTCTGGAGTGTCGTCCTTCCGCTAAGCCAGCCTATTCTGGCGACCGTGGGCATCATTAAGTTCATCTGGACATGGAACGACTACCAAGGTCCGCTTATCTTCCTGTATTCGAACGACCTGTTCACGATCCCGCTCGGGATGCAATTTTTCAAGGAGGAGTTCGGCACCCGAATCTCAGTCATGATGATGGCTTCCTTGTCTGCGATCGTTCCCCTGCTGGCGCTATTCCTGCTGCTGCAGAAGCAAGTCATCAACGGGATTGCCATCGGCGGCGTCAAGGGCTGACGAGTAAAGGGCGAACTCGGCTCCTTGCTGCGTGATGGCCTGCGAGCGAGGCGCGAGCATGAAGTCAAAAATATCCACGCACAACATGCAATAAGATACACGGTACTTCAATTCCGGCCATTATATAATGAGCCTGCAGTGACCATCTAATAGGGGGATTCAATTTGAAGAGAGCATCCGCTTTGCTTATCAGTTTGATGATTATGGTAACGCTTGTAGCCTGCGGCGGGAACAATGGCAATGAACAGTCGGCCAGCCCATCCGCTAATGCGGGTACGTCGACAGCGGCGGCCGAAACGGCTGAGCCGTCAGCGAAGTCCAAGATCAAATTTTACACCTTTAAAGCCAACAAGCCGGAGGAACCGACATTCCAAGCAGTCGAGGCTTATAACAAATCGCAGGACAAGGTGGAGGTTGAATACGTGTCGCTCGTGCAGAACAGCGACAGCGTAGAATTTTTGAGCAAGCTCGACGTGCTGATCGCAGGCGGCGAGGTCATAGACGTCTTTATGACGGGCAACGAAGAAACGCTTATGGAGCGCGCCTCGCGCGGCGTGGTCGAACCGCTTGACAGCTATTTGGAAGCAGAAGGCATTAAGGCCGAGGATGAATACTTTAAAGTTCTCAAAATGGATCAGAAGGTCTACGGCCTGATGAACAGCGTTACGCAATGGTTCACGGTCTTCAACCGCGAACACCTTGAAGAAGCGGGGCTTACGCTGCCTGAGATGGGCTGGACCTGGGATGACTTCCGGACTTATGCCAAGAAGCTGACCACTAAGGACCACTACGGAACCTATTTCCATACTTGGGGTGAGTATCCGAATATTATCGCTTATACCGAGCGCTCCAATCCGCAGCTGAGCGACGATCTGAAGCCGGTATTCGATGACCCTTCGTTTAATTACTTCTTTAATCTGCGTCGTGCAATGGAGAAGGAAGACAAGAGCGTTGAGCCTTATGCCGACGTATTGGCCGCTAATTATCATGTGCTGCAGCAATTTTTTGCCGGTAACGCAAGCATGCTGGCCGTTCCCAGTTACGCGGTTCGGGCCGGTCTGAACCTAGAGAAGTTCCCGCATGACTTCCAAATGGTGTACGCGCCGCTGCCGCGTTCGGTGGGCGCTGCGGATGTGGGCATGACGAATATATCCAGCGGAGGCCTTGCAATGGGCGCTAAGTCGGAAAACAAAGATGCAGCCTTTGACTTTATGCGCTGGATGACGATGGAGTCTTACAAATATACGCAGGAAATTCCGAACCTCAAAAACGTGGACGGCACTGCACTGCTCAATACCTTCTTCAGCGAAAACAAGGATTTAATCGATATCGACTCCTTGGCGAAGACGTTGTTCGATCCGCGAAACAAGATGCCTGACAGCTTCAGCGTCCCTTATGGAAGCGAGCTTAAGAAGATCGTCGAGAACGGCTTTGCCAGCTTCATGCTGGATGAGCGCAGCTTCGAGGATGTCCAGAAGGAAATGGCCGCCGAAGTCGAGAAGGTCGTGCAAGCGAACCAAAAATAAAAGTTGGCCGAGCAGCGGCAGCGGTAAGATATAATGGAGAATAAACAAAAAACAGCGCGAGGATGGATGTCAGCTTGGATTGGATGAGTCGATTTTCTTTCTATCGCAGACTGCAGTTCTCTTTCATTATCTTTATCCTGCTGCCGTTCATAGCGGTCACCTTCTGGTCCTACTCTTCCGTAGGGCGCAATGTAAGCGACAAGATTACCCTCTCCAATCAGGAGACGCTGAATGTTATTGCCAATCAAATGGAGAAAACGATCGACGGCATTTCCTTTGCGTCGATCTATTTCGCTCAATCCTACGATTCCGATGTGCTTGAAGGTTTGCGCGGCCTGAAGGACGCGGCGAGCTTTGCGAGTTACGAGACGTATGCGCATCAAGCGAAGCTGAAAGCGATGGCGAGCATCCTCTCCATTCAGTCGCTTGACGTCAATGTTGAGATTCTTCTCGCCAACAATCTTGACCGCGTCATCATGTCCAGCCAAAGCAGGCCCGTCTTTACTATGCTGCCATCCCGGCTTCAGGAGGAGCTAGGCAAGCTTGACGCCAAGAAGACGACTGAGCTTCATTGGTTCGCGGATGGTGAGGACGGAGCCTTGCCGGATACGTATTATGCGGCGCGTTTCATTGTCGATCCGCTTGATCGCGAGCGGCTGGCTACTTTGTTTATCGGCATCCCCGCAGACTACTTCCGCGGTCTGCTCGATACGGGCAATCCGGCGGTTTCCATCACGCTGTCCGATCGGGCGGGCACGCCGATTGCAAGGCATGATGGCAGTAATTCGGTATCATCAGGCAGCATGCTGACAAGCAAGACGGTTCTCTCGAGAGTAGGCTGGCAGCTCGAGAGCCACATGCCGCAGAGCTCCGTGGTCGGGCAGATCAATAAGGAGTTTTTAGTCTCCATCTCGCTCGTTGGCTTGTTTTTCCTATGCTTTCTAATTCTCTCCATGCTCTGGGCCGGACAGATTAACAAGCCGATCAGTCTGCTGAGATCGAGCGTGAAACAGTATGTCGGCGGCAACCGGTCCGTACGCATTCCCGTGAAAGGCAAGGACGAGGTCGCTGTCTTGTCCGGAGCGTTTAATCAGATTCTAGATGAGATGGATGAACTGCTGCGGCGAATGGAGAACGAACAAGAAGAGAAGCGGCTGCTGGAGCTGCAGGCGCTGGCGGCACAGATTCGGCCCCATTTTCTGCTCAATACGCTTAACTCGATCAAGGTTAACCTTCTGATGGCTGGCGACGAAGCCCATGGCGGGATGCTCGATTCGCTAATGAAGCTGCTGCGCGCATACGTGAGGGTAGATGCGCCGCTGGAACTTGCCGAGGAAGTCAAAATACTGGATAGCTATATCCAGGTGATGCAGATTCGCAACCGGCTCGACATTCGCTTCGTTGTCACGCTGGATGAAAGCCTGTCGCATCTATCCCTGCCGCGTCTCCTGCTGCAGCCGATTGTGGAGAATGCGATCATTCATGGCTTCTCTTCTCGTCCCGAATGGCCGGTTATTTCGTTATTTGCCCGTATTGAAGGCCGAATGGCGGAAATTGAGATTCGCGATAACGGGCGAGGGATGCCGGAAGAGGCAATCACGAGTCTGAATCAAAGACTGCTGGACGCGGAGTCCAATATGCCAACGCAGGAGAAAAGCGTAGGATTGGTCAACACCGCACGGCGGTTGCGGGTGCTTTACGGACACCGTGCGCGCTTGACGGCTGCAGAAGGCAAGACCGGAGGAATGAGCTTTACCCTGCAGATCCCCGTGCAGAACAGAAAGGAGGCGGAGCACCATGATGAAGATCATGCTCATTGACGATGACGTTCCAATGCTGGAATACGTCGGCCGGCTGCTGGCCGAGTCGAAGCTGGGTCTGGTGCTCGTTGCCTCAGCATCCGCGAGCGAGCAAGCGCTGGAGCTGTTCAGACTCACGGAGCCCGATATCGTGGTGACTGACATTGGCATGCCGGGCATGGATGGGCTTGAGCTGGCCGAAGCTTTCAGGGTCATTAATCCGGAAGTGCGATTGTTATTTCTGACCTGTTACGAGGATTTCCAGTATTCGAAACGAGCTTTTCAACTGGATGCGGATGATTACATCATCAAGGATGAGCTGTCGGCTGAACAGCTCGCGACTAGTCTGGACAAAGCGATGCGCCGCATCAGAAGCCGCCGCGAATTGTTGGATCGGTATACGCTGCAGCAGGATATGACCCGTCATAAGGAAGCATTGAAGCAAAGCTTTCTCAAGCAATTGCTGGCAGGCAGCAGCGAGAAGGAGCTGCTGCTGTTCGGGGAACGGCTTGGCATCTCCTGGAAGCTTCCGTATTTTCAGCATGCCGTGCTGCATATCGACGCAGCAAGTGCCCTGGAGCGCTATCGGCACCAGGATCTGCCGCTTATTCATTTCGCTGTAGCCAATATCGCTGCTGAGTTATCGGAGGGAGCAGCCATAACGGCATTGCCTAGCGGAGGATTGGATTTATACATGATCTCGAACGTCGAGGGGACAACCGGTTTGAACGATTCACTCCGAGCTTTTCTGACGAAGGTTGGAGAGAAGGCAGATCAGTATTTGAAGGTGCATCTGCGCGGCATATACAGCAAGGAAGCTTGCCCCTTTCATCAGATTGGCGCTTCGTACCATTCTTTAATGAGTCGCTGCGACAGTGGTTTCTACGTCCCGGCGCTATTTGCGGAAGTACCCGAGACGCCAGTCCGTTTCCGGCAGCCTTCCGAAGGAAGGGGAGACAAGGAGAGCTCACTGTTGTCGCTAGGCTTCTCAGAGGGCAATATGTCCTTGTTCGATCTGGCGATCAATGGCTTGACCCAGCAGGCTGCGGCTGAACAGCTGTCCCCGCGTTCGGTGAAGGAACGAATGGCAGATATGGTTCGCAAATCCGCCTTCGAGACAAATGCCGAAGTCGAAGACGGCTTCTACGTCCTTCTGAGCCATGCGTTTACAGCAGACGAAGCGGCGCGGTTAACGAAACGCGAGCTGCGTAATCTTCTCGGGCAGCAGTTCGAAGGACCTCCAGCGGGAAGCGAGAAGGATATTCGCTTGCAGGCCATAGATTCGTATTTGGAGGCGCATGCCGACCGAATGGTCACCTCCTTCGATATGGCCGCGCATTTGCATTTGAATACAAGCTACTTTTCCCGGTTTTTCAAACGGCTGGCAGGCGTGAATTTCACGGATTACGTCAACCAATACAAGATCAATCTCGCCATAGCCATGCTGAAGAAGGAGCATGAAACGGTTGAGAATGTCGCGTATACGATCGGATTTTCGGACCGTGCGTACTTCTCTAAAGTATTCAAAAAGTATAGCGGCAAAAGCCCGAGCGAATTCAAAGGGCAGTAAGGGAGATTAAGGAGATCCAGGGATGCTGCAAAGCATCCTGGGTTCTTGACGAATCTATCTACTTGGTCAAAATCATCTGACTTTAGGAGGCGAATTTATGAAAGCGCTATTATTTAAAATATCGTTGATGCTCGTGGTCCTCTCTCTCTCAGCCGTTGCGCCAGGGGGACCTATTCTTACGCTATCGGTGGAAGCCGCCGGTACGACTTATTACGTGGATGCAGCCGCAGGGAATGATGCCAATTCAGGAACAAGCAGCTTGAATGCCTGGCGTACGCTGCCGAAGGTGAACGGCACCGTGTTCAGTCCGGGAGACCGAATCCTACTCAAAGCGGGTTCGATCTGGAACGATCAGTATTTGGACCTGCAAGGCTCGGGGACGAGCGGCAATCCTATTGTGGTAGACAGCTACGGTACGGGCCCCAAGCCGTTGATTAACTTTGGCGATACGGAGGTGGGTGGCGACGGGTTCGGCGTCCGGCTCAAAAACGTCTCCTACTGGGAAGTCAACAATCTGGAAATTACGAGCGGGCAGCATGCGACCGACCGCAAACGAAGCGGCATCCTGGTGCTCGGGGAAGGTACGGGAGCCGGAGCATTCCGACATATCTATATCCGCAACAATGATATTCACGATATATTCGGTACGAACCGCAGAACCGGCGGCATCAACTTTTATGCGCGGGGAAGCAATTGGATGGCGGAGAGCACCTGGGATGATGTGCTGATTGAGAATAACACCGTGATGAACGTGGCAGATACGGGCATTCAGATCATGACGGATGCCTTCGCGAATGCTTCCTGGACGCATAAGTACAACGCCTTTACGAACGTAGTCATTCGTGACAATTACGTTGAGCGCATTCACAGGGACGGCATTCTCGTGCGTGCAGCGATTTCCCCGCTGATCGAATACAATACGACGAACGAAATCGGAGTTAGCTGCGATATCAACACGGCTATCGTCAGCTATTTGGATCCGATCTACGTCGTGGCGGCGCAGTGGGCTTATGCGACGACGGGGGCCGTGTTCCAGAACAATGAAGCGTTCAATACAAGAGTCATCAACGGCGATGGACAGGCTTGGGACTTCGATATCGATGTGTACAACAGCATTTATCAATATAATTTCAGTCATCACAATGAAGGCGGCACGCTGCTTGTCATGAACAATACAGACGGCAACATCTTCCGCTATAATATCAGCCAGAACGACGGTGATGCGTTCGGTACCTTCGATTTGATCGACAACGGCGGGAGCCTGTACGTATATAACAACGTCATCTATCGGACTAACGGTACGTACAATCTGTTGACTGAGGGCAGCAATTCGGGCATGGCTTATTACAGCAACAACATCTTCTATAATATGGGCAGCGGCAACTATGAAGTCAGCCCGCATGTGCAATATGATAGCAACTTGTTCTATGGGGCCAATACCGGCAGCGCCAACGATAGCAATAAAGTGATTGGCAATCCGCTATTCGTCAACGGAGGGGCCGCATCAAGCATCGCAACCGCCGATGCCTACAAGCTAGCCTCGGCGTCTCCCGCCATCAACAAAGGCCGATCTATCACAAGCAACGGAGGGCGGGATTTCTTCGGCAATCCGTTGTACAACGGCGCTCCGGACATCGGCGTGCATGAATATGCGGGTTCGGTAACGGCTCCCGTCACGTTGTTCTCGGACACCTTCGAAGACGGGAACGCGAACGGCTGGACGACAAGCGGCGGCAGCTGGGCCGTGCAGAGCGATGGGACGCTCTCCTTTGTACAGACTGCAGCATCGGGAGAGTTTATTGCGAGCGCAGGCGATATTTCCTGGAGTAATTACAGCGTAGAAGCCGATATCAAAATCAATTCCTTGGGCGGCAATGCTGGCATCTTGTTCCGCTATCTAGATGCGAACAACTTCTATATGCTTCGATTGAACGATACGAGCAATACTGTTGATCTTTATAAGAAGACAGCAGGCACGCTGCAGTTTCTGACCAGTGCCTCCTCGCCGATTAGCGCCGGCCAGTTCATTCGGCTGAAGGCTTCGGTAAGCGGCGGAAATGTAACGGGCTACGTGAATGGTGCGCCGGTACTCACATGGGCGGGCAATCCGTCAGAGCTGCAGACAGGCAAGATTGGACTGCGCAGCCATTCCACGCCGGCATCTTACGATAACGTACGCGTGCTACAATAACTAGTTCGCAAGCCGATTAGTGCAAAGAGGAGGGACATGGATCATGCGGTTGATGGAAAGTTCGTGCCAAGATCTTCACAAACGCGGTCCGAGGAAGATTGCTGAAGCGGGCAAACGACTCGCTGCAGGAATGGGCAATCTCCCGGCTGCAGACGCATCGCAAGCCGACTTGTCCAAACTGTATAGCCATCCCGGCAGTTCGGCCTTGTTGTCGTATTTGCTCTTATTGTTGATCTTGCCGCTTCTTTTAGCTGCTTGCTCTACTGAGCCTGCAGCGAAGCATGCGGGAGCAGATACGAAGGGGAACGCCGCAGCTGCGACAACAACTCTGTCCGCGTCCGATATGGAGATTCCGACGGAAGCCTCCGCTTCAGTTGTCGCCTGGATCAATAGCGAGCCGATTACCATTGAAGAGTGGATGCCGCGCATGCTGGAGCTGCGCAGCACAGTCGCTGCCGAATGGGCGACGCCCTCAGGGGACGTCAGTTCGGATTCTTTCTGGTATGAGGCTCAGCACGGGCACACGCCAATGGAGGCTTTGCGGAAGCTTGCGCTGGATCGGTTCACCGAGATCAAGGTACAGCAGATCGTTGCTAAGGAAGCCGGCATCGTCGAGAATATTAGCTACGACGCTTTCCTTGCCGGCATGGAGGCGGAGAACAGCCAGCGTAAGAGCCGCTTGGCTAAAGGCCAAATCATATATGGACCTAAGCAGTACAGCGAGAAAGTCTATTTTGCCTATACAATGGCGAATATGGTGACCAAGCTAAAAGAGCATGGAGGAGAAGCTGGGAATGCTGCCGGGTTGGTACCCGATCAACCGTTTGCCAACTCCTCTTATGAAGCTTGGCTGGAAGAGCAGCTAACAACGGCCAACGTTCAAATCAATACGCCCGTCTATTCTAGGATCATGTTATCTGGGTTGCAATAGCCTAGTTGGAAATGACCATTAAGCAAGGCATATGTGCACATCATGAACGTTCCCCCATCTAAGCGGGGAACGTTTTTTTGCCATGCGGCAGCGTTTTAACGGCAGGGCATACCGCAATTACTAATCCAACAACCATTTGAAACGTTCGGAAAACCTTAATAAAAAGCGCACCAAGGAATACTTGTAGTGAATGAATAATTTGCATATAATACAGGTTGAACGATTGAGGGAAAGAAGGGATTTTACGACATGGAATTGTGGTATACGGAAAAACAAACAGATAGCTTCGGCATTACGGCGAAGATTACGAAAACTTATGTAAATGAACAAACGGATTTTCAACAGCTGGATATGATCGAAACGGAAGAGTTCGGAACGATGCTCGTGCTTGACGGCATGGTTATGACTACAGTTAAGGATGAGTTCGTATACCACGAGATGGTTGCGCATCCTGTTCTTTTCACGCACCCGAACCCGGAGAACGTGCTTGTTGTAGGCGGCGGCGATGGCGGCGTCATTCGTGAAGTAATGAAGCACCCGAAGGTGAAGAAGGCTGTTCTGGTCGACATCGACGGTAAAGTAATCGAGTACTCCAAAAAATACTTGCCATCCATCGCTGGCGAGCTCGACAACCCGCGCGTTGAAGTGCTTGTGAACGACGGCTTTATGCATATTCATGACCATAAAAATACGTATGACGTCATCATGGTTGATTCCACGGAGCCAGTCGGCCCTGCTGCCAACCTGTTTACGAAAGGCTTCTACCAAGGCATCTACGAATCGTTGAAGGAAGACGGCATTTTCGTTGCGCAAACGGACAACCCTTGGTTCAAGGCTGACCTGATCCAAAGCGTAAACAAAGACGTAAAGGAAGTATTCCCGATCGTTCGCGTATACGGCGCTAATATTCCAACCTACCCAAGCGGCCTTTGGACGTTCACGATGGGAAGCAAGAAATACGATCCGACAGCTGTTGACGAGACGGCAATTCCGGAAATCGACACCAAATACTACACGCCGCGCCTTCACAAAGCAGCATTCGTGCTGCCGAAATTCGTTGAAGACCTGATTAAGTAACCAGCGGCTACGCTATACGAAAGAGAGGACAAGCCCTCATGAAATTGGATCAAAAATATTCCGGCAATGTCTTCATTCTGAGCTCGGACAACTATGAAGCCTCCAAAGCGGTTATCTATGGCATGCCGATGGATTTCACGGTCAGCTTCCGCCCAGGCTCGCGTTTTGGCCCTCCGCGCATTCGCGAAGTGTCCATTGGACTTGAAGAGTACAGCCCTTACCTAGACCGCAGCCTGGAGGACATTGAATATTTCGACGCCGGCGATCTGCTGCTTCCTTTCGGCAACGCGGCACGAAGCCTTGAAATTATCGGTGAATTCGTACGCGGCGTCTTGGACGATGGCAAAATCCCGGTTGGACTCGGCGGCGAGCACCTCGTTTCTTGGCCGATTTTCCAAGAGGTATACAAGAAGTATCCTGATCTTGCGATCATCCATTTCGACGCTCACGCGGATTTGCGCGAATCGTACGAAGGCGAGCCATTGTCACACTCTACGCCGCTTCGCAAAGCAGCAGGCCTAATGGGCGGCCAGAACATTTACCAGTTCGGTATCCGTTCAGGCTCCCGCGAGGAATGGCAATATGCGCGCGAGAACATTAATTTCCATCCATTCGAGGTGTTGGAGCCTTTGAAAAAGGTGCTTCCAGAGCTGGATGGCCGTCCCGTTTACCTGACAATCGATATCGATGTGCTTGATCCTTCTGCAGCGCCTGGTACAGGTACGGCAGAAGCAGGCGGCATTACGTCGAAAGAGCTGATCGAATCGGTACATGCGATTGCCCGTTCCGGCGTGAACATTGTCGGTTTCGACCTCGTTGAGGTAGCGCCTGCCTATGATCCGACGGAGCAAACGCAGATCGTAGCGGCTAAGGTTATCCGCGAGATGCTGCTTGGCTTTTTGAAATAACCGTTCGCTTCACACCATATACTCAAAAAAGGCTTCGCCGCCTGCGGTAAACATTCCGCATGGAGGCGAAGCCTTTTTTTAAAATATAGGAAAGTATATCTTTTCGCCAACTTTCTCTATATTTCTACGCGAAACGTAAGCTTAGCCGCCAGAGGACGGCTTCAGCCGTTTACGCTTGGGTTGCTGCGGTCGTTAGAAACGTCCGTTGTCGAACATGCGGCTGCGCGCGTATACATATGCACTCTTCGCCATAAGCTTGGCTTCTGCATCGTTCCCCGCCTTCAAGGCGTCGTAGATCGATTTGTTCAGCTTATTGGCCGAATAATGCTTAATATGAGGGGTCAATTTGTAATTGATAAAGGAGGCCATAGCCAATTTATCTACGTACATGTCCATAATGGCAATCATCGCATGGTTATTTATAGAGGATACGATGATGCGATTGAACATAAAGTTGTTTTGGATATACGTGAAATAATCATCTTCTTGCTCCGCTTTGAATTGATGCTCTAAGCAATCCTCCAGCTTCGCCATGTCTATGCTGCTGTTTCTTTCCGTCTTAACGTCAATGGCGTAGACGAGCAGGGACATCATCGCTTCATACATATCAAGCATTTCTTTGCCGCTGATTTCCTTTACCAGCACGCCGCGGTTTTTGAGCGAGACGACAAAGCCCTCCGATTCCAAATGGGTAATGGCGTTCCGGATGGGTGTTCGGCTCATCTGCAGTTCCTCTGCCAGTTCGTTTTCCGATAATAGCGTTCCTGGCATCAGGCTTCCGCCTACGATTCTCTCGCGCAGTGTCGTGTATGCCGTATTCATGAGCGATTGCGATGTCATGGCGTTATTTCCTTTCACGTTCATAATTGCTTTTCATTTGGTTAACCCCATCTTAACAGTCCTGCTTTCCCCACCGCAATATGATTTCGAATTTAACAATATCTCAAAACTACGCGAACATTGCATTGACACTCAACTTGTATTCTAGTTGTGTACCAGATGAATGTTTAATAGAAAATAGGAGGCTATACGGTGCTAAAGAAAACAGGTGTACACATGGCTCTTGTGATAACAGCGTTAATGTTGGTGCTTGCAGGGTGCGGGCAGAAATCGAATAACACGGATAACGGCAGCGTAAGTGCGGATGGGAAAACGAACGCGGAAGAAGCATCAGCTCTAGCGAAATGGCCGGAAGTGCTGCGAATTGGAAGTCTTCCAATGGAGGATGGCGAATCCTCCCGCAATGCGGATCAATTCGCCAAGGATCTTGGCGAGTATCTCGGCATCAAGGTAGAGACGTTCGAGGGCGAGGACTACAATATGATGATTGAAGCGATGCGCTCCAAAAAAATAGACGTTACGACGTTTGGCCCGTTCGGTTACATCATTGCGGTTGAGAGAAGCGGTGCCAAGCTGCTCGCCGCGATGAACAACGGTCCGGGTACCGAAGGCACCAGCGTCATCGTCGTGCCGAAGGATTCCCCAGCCCAGACGGTTGAAGACTTGAAGGGCAAAAGCTTCTTGTTCGCTGATCCGGCTTCCACTACCGGACATTTGTATCCGCGTGCGACACTAATGAAGAAACTGGGCATCACCAAAGACGAGATCGAAACCTACTTCAGCAGCGTATCGTTCTCGGGCGGACATGACAAATCGCTCCTTGCCATTGCAAATGGCGATGCCGATGGAGCAGCCACATGCAGCCAGTGTATCAAAATGATTGCGGATGCCGGTTTGATTAAGGAAGATGACGTACGCGTTATTGCGGAATCGGACCCGGTTGCGGGTGGCGGAGCCTTATCTTACCGCGAGGGCTTGCCGGAGGATCTGGTTGAGAAAATGCGCGAGTTCGCGCTTGGCTATAGCAAAGAGCATCCGGAGTATTTCAAAGCGATGGGAGTAGCCGGCTTCTTCCCAGCGGACGATTCGGAATTCGATGGCGTTCGCGAGGTAGCGAAGCTGCTTGAGATGTCGCCAGAGGAAATGCTGAAATAGAGATCGAGCGAGGATGAAGGAGGATAAGTGACATGGCATTGCTTCAGGTTGAGAACTTGAAAAAGGTGTACGCCGACGGAACGGCTGCCTTAAGCGGTATTGATATGCAGGTGGAGGCAGGCGAATTCATCGTCGTGATTGGACCGAGCGGAGCGGGCAAGAGTACGCTGCTCAGATGCTTGAACCAGATGGTACAGCCCTCCTCGGGCAAGGTGCTGTTCCAAGGAAAAGAAACAATTGGAGCAGGCAATCGTAGTTTGCAGCGCATCCGCCGGGAAATGGGCATGATTTTCCAAGGTTTCAACTTAGTTGAGCGCGTGTCCGTTCTCACCAATGTCCTTCATGGCAGGCTCGGCTATATGAGCAGCTGGCGGGGGGCGCTCGGTATGTACGCCAAGTCGGATGTGAGGGAAGCGACCCGTCTATTGGAGCGGGTAGGACTGGGCGAGCAAGTGCATAAGCGGGCTGACGAGCTTAGCGGCGGACAGCAGCAGCGGGTCGGGATCGCTAGAGCGCTCGCGCAGAAGCCAAAGCTGATTTTGGCAGATGAACCGATAGCAAGCCTGGACCCGGCGTCGTCGGACATCGTCATGAACAGCTTGTACACCTTTTGCAAAGAAGACGGCATCGCTTGCGTATGCAATCTGCATCAGGTCGATATGGCCAAAAAATACGCAACTCGCATTATCGGCATCTACAAAGGGACAAAGGTGTTTGACGGCACGCCGGAGCAGTTGACCGACGATATGATTGATCTCATATATAACCAGAATAAAAAAGCTAGCGCAGCGCACGAGGATTCTATGAATAGGCAGCAGAAGGAGACGGCATAAGCATGAAAGCAGAGCAGCTTCAGATGGTAAAGCGCAGCAAACGGAATCAGCTCATCGTCTTGGCCTTGTTCTTGGCTGCGCTGACCGTATGGTCTGCAGTGGGCACGGACTTCACGCCTGGCGCGCTCTGGGGCGGCATTGGCGATGGCGCAAGATTTTTGTTCGTCGACTTAATGCCTCCCGAAGCAGCTTCATTCCCTGGGTTGATTGAGCCGGCGCTAGATACCATTTATATGAGCTTCGTAGCCATGGTCATTGGCGCTGTCGTAGCCGGTTTTCTGTCGATTTTTGCCGCAGCGACGACGTCACCGCATCCCATTCTGCAAATCGGGCTCCGTGCATCCTCGGCTTTGTTTCGCAATATCCCGGTTATTATTTGGACGATTCTGCTCGTTGCTTCCTTTGGCCTCGGCAAGCTGGTCGGCACACTATCGCTTATTATCGTGTCAATTGGGATGCTTGTGCGCTGCTTTGCGGAGTCGCTAGAGGAAATTGATATGGGACAGGTAGAAGCGCTGCGGGCAACGGGCGCCAGCTATGCGCAGGTAATGACGCAAGCGGTGCTTCCGCAGTTTCTGCCAAGCTTTGTTGGTTGGTCGCTCTATAACCTGGAAATTAACGTTAGGGCGTCCACGATTGTAGGCATGGTAGGCGGTGGCGGATTAGGCTTTACGATTCAGTCGGGGCTGAAGCTGTTCCAATACAAAGAGGTAAGCATGGCCGTGCTTCTAGTTCTTGCCATTGTCCTCGCGACGGAATTTATGACGAATCGGATTAGGGAGCGGATCATTTAATGGCTACTGTTATACGGACGGATGAATTGTCCAAGCAGGAGGCAAGTCCGGCGCGAAGCATGCGTGTTCGATCAAAAAGAAATCGGACGCTCAAACTGTACGGTATATTCGCTGCATTGTTTTTTGTCTTCAGCCTGGTTCAGCTTCAGCTCGATTACAGCCGCTTGCTGCCGGGAATCGGGAAGTTCGCGAAGACAGTGGGCCTTATGTTTCCGCCTGATGCTTCGCAATGGAAGCATGTGCTGCTGGCTGCCGTGGAATCGATTCAAGTCGCGATACTAGGCACCGTTATCGGCATTGTCATTGCTTTTTTTCTCGCTTTTCTGGCTGTGGACAACATCGCGCCTAACCAAATGATCAGCTGGCTGATTCGCAGCTTCGCGTCTCTGCTTAGAGCCATTCCGACGCTAATATGGGCACTGATCTTTATTGTTGCGGTCGGCATGGGGCCTCTGCCCGGGGTGCTTGCGATCATGGTGCATGCGGTCGGCGGATTGATTAAAGTGTTCGCCCAGTCGCTTGAGGAGGTAGACGATGGCGTTATTGAGGCCATGCGCGCGACAGGGGCGAGCTGGCTGCAAATCGTGCTGCAAGGGGTGCTGCCTTGTGCCTTATCGGCGTTGCTTGCTTGGTGCGTCATGCGCTTCGAGGGGGATCTTGCCGAATCGACGATATTAGGCGCGGTAGGTGCGGGCGGTATCGGATTTGAACTGTCGCATGCGATGCGAAGCTATCATTTTGACCAAGCGTTATTTGTTGGCCTCGTTATATTCCTAATGGTGTTCAGCGTAGAGATTGTGTCTAACCGGCTAAAATTAAAAATGAGAAAGCGTGCCTAACGCGGCACGTTCTCAATGACAGGGAGAGAGCTAGGATGAATCTTCAACAGACGGAAATCACCGCGCAATCGATCGAATTAAAAATGGAGCGTATCGGACAAAACCAAATTCATATTTCATGGCATCCGCCGGTCAAGCTGGAGAAGGTTGCTATTTACAGAAGCGCGGCTCCTGCATTTAATGAATCAGAATCCCATCTCATTGCGATCGTCACGCAGGGAAGCCAGTGGACGTTCCAGGATCCGCAGCCGAATGCGAGAGGCTATTATTATGTCAAGTTCAGCGAGAGCATCATCATAGCCGTTGCGGACCGCGTATTGCCGCTGGAGGGAGCTCTGAACTTCCGCGATATGGGGGGATACGTAACGGAGGATGGAAGAAGAGTGAAATGGGGCTCGCTGTTCCGTTCGGCTGACTTGTCGCGCTTGTCGCAAAGCGACCTGCCCTATCTGCGGGAGCTGGGCATTCAATGGATTTGTGATTTGCGTACGGCCGCGGAGGTCACGCTTAGCCCGAGCCCGCAAATTGGTTCGGAACGGAATGAAAACTTGTCTTTCATGCCGACTGCCAATCCGGATCTGATGGCGGCAATGACTGACATAACGGTATCGATGCTGGTTGATATGAACCGCCATATGGTGAGCAACACGGCGATTACGGCTTCCATTCTGCAAAAGCTGATCGAGGGCGGCGGTGCCCCAGCCTTGTTCCATTGCGCGGCAGGCAAGGACAGAACAGGCTTTGTGTCTGCTGTCATCTTGCAAGCGGTAGGCGTTCCGCGCAGCACGGTGCTGAATGACTATGCACTGACGAATATGTTCGCGGATCGCTTCAAAGAGCAAATGCAGGGCGCCAGCCAGGCCCATGCGCCGATGATGAGCAGGCTCTCGCCTGAAGTGGCGCAAGCGCTCATGGAAGCAAGGCCGGCGTATTTGCAGGCATCCTTTGATGAGATCGATGCGCGCTATGGCGGCTTCGAGCAGTACTGGGAGCAGGGGCTGGGTCTCACCCCGGCAGACCGGGAGAAGCTTCAATTTATGTACCTCACCTCTTAAAAGCGATCAAGATCTTAAACCGCCGGCAGCAGCCGCGCGGTTTTTTGCGCTTCCTTGATTCGTTCGACAAGATACGCATTTCCCTCCGAAACCATTGAATAAGCATTCCGTGTGTTTCTCTCAACGATTGAGCTTAAAGAGCGGCTGGAGCAGGCGTGTTATAATTAATTGAGGAACACAAGCTTGTTGCGTGAGAATCGAATCGCGGCAAAGCCAGCCTAACCGTGGAGGCCGTTGGCCCACAGCGGATGTCGAAGAAGGCGAAATGCCGGAGAAAGACAGCTGCTTTTATATCATATGGAAAAAGCTCGCCGGCCTATTGTGGCCCCATGCGATTAAGGAAAGATCCCAATGTGTAAACTAGGCAGGGATTAAATGAGCTTTTATCGCAGGAATCATAGTGGAATTGAACGTAAAGGGGGATTATTATGCGCATTTATTCGTTCCCGCCCGTTATTGATGAACGTGCGCGCGTGCTTATCTTAGGGACGGCACCAAGCGTGAAATCACTTGAGCACCAGCAGTTTTACGGGCATCCTCAAAACTTTATGTGGCGGATTATATATCGATTGTTCAACGATTCGGACATGGACCCCGTGTATGAAAACCGTCTTGCTTTTCTAAAGGAGCATCGCTTGGCGCTCTGGGACGTCATTGAGTCCTGCGAGCGTGAAGGCAGCTTGGACGTAAATATACGCGCGGAAGTGCCGCAGAAATTGCCGGAGCTCATTGCTGATTATCCAGAGCTGCGCTGTTTTGCTTTTAACGGAGCGAAGGCCTATGACACCTTTCATAAGTTTTACCGGGGGCATGAGAGCTTCAAGCAAATCTCGCTATTGAAGCTTCCTTCCTCCAGTCCGATTCCTACTCCAAAGATGCGAACGCTGGAGGATCGGGTAGAAGCGTGGCGGGCAATTGTTCCATATGCCGCAACTTAACCGTGTTCTAGCGTTGAAATTAAGAGTCTACCTGTATATAGTAGTTACATAAGATTAGACTGATAACAGGAGCAAGATAATGGCAGAGAACAGGAAAGTGCGAATTACATTAGAGAGCATACAGGATGGAAGCTCGCACATCCACGTTTATGGAGGCGACTGGTTCCGAAAGGAACGCTCCATCTATATCCGTTACATCGAGCCAGCCGTCGAAGGAGATCCGAACGCCGGCGAGGTGCGAACTCTTGTGAAATATCGGCAAGGGGAGCTGTCTATTACGAGGCGCGGCGTGATTGAGTCGGAGCAGCTGTTCGTGCCCGGTCTCCGAAGAACGGGGAAATACCATTCTTCGATGACCTCGTTTACGCTTGAAACGGATACGCTGCAGCTATCGCTGAAGGAGCCTGACAATCCGGGCAGGAACGATGAATCGCTGCCGGATCGGCTGCCTTTTACGCTGGAGTGGGAGTACGAGATGCACGTAGGAGAACAAAAGTCGGGCCGTTTCCATATCAGGCTCCATATACAGGAGGATAAAAATAAATGAGCGCAAATGTATTGGAAAACATGTACGAGCAGGTTAAGGCAGCTATCGCGGATGCGGCGGTAGCGGCAGGGCTTGCGTCGCGGGAAGAGCTTCCCGCGTTCGTTATCGAAGTGCCGAAGGACAAAACGCATGGGGATTTGGCGACAAACGCGGCTATGCAGCTAACGAAGCTTGCGAAGAAAAATCCTCGCCAAATCGCAGAAGCGATTATCGAGCATTTGAATACGAAGGAAGCATCCATTCAGTCCGCAGAGATTGCAGGACCGGGCTTTATCAACTTCCGCATGGATAACAGCTACCTTTATCCCGTAGTAGCTGAGGCTATTGAAGCAGGCGAAAACTACGGCCGGACGTTGGTTGGCAACGGCAAACGCGTGCAGGTTGAATTCGTGAGCGCGAACCCAACAGGCAGCCTGCACCTCGGCCACGCGCGCGGTGCAGCTGTAGGCGACGCGCTATGCAATGTACTGGATTACGCAGGCTACGATGTGACGCGGGAATACTATATCAACGACGCCGGAAAACAGGTCGAGAACCTTGCGATTTCCATTGAGGCGCGTTATCGCCAAGCACTGGGACAAACTGCGGAGATGCCGGAGGACGGATATTACGGCGAAGATATTATTGGTTTTGCGAAGCTGCTGGTTGAGCAAGAAGGCGACAAGCTGTTGGAGCTGGCTGATCAAGAGCGGTATGCATTCTTCCGTCAATTCGGGCTCGAGCGTGAACTCGACAAGATCAAACGGGATCTAGGAAGATTCCGCGTAGGCTTCGACGTATGGTACAGCGAAACCGCGCTTTACGAAAGCGGTCAAGTCGAGCAAGGCCTTGAAGCATTGAAAGCGACAGGGCATGTTTATGAGGAAGAAGGCGCAACCTGGCTTTCGACAATGACCTTCGGCGACGACAAAAACCGCGTGCTCGTAAAAAATGACGGCTCATATACGTATTTGACGCCGGATATTGCTTATCACCGGGACAAGTACGGCCGTGGATTCGATCAAATGATCAATATATGGGGAGCCGATCACCATGGCTACATTCCGCGCGTGAAGGCGGCCATGGAGGCGCTCGGCAATGATCCGAAGAAGCTGACCGTCTTAATCGCTCAGATGGTAAGCCTGTTCCAGAACGGCGAGAAAATGAAGATGTCCAAGCGTACGGGGAAAGCCGTGACGATGCAGGATTTGATGGACGAGGTCGGCATTGACGCGATCCGTTATTTCTTCTCCATGCGGAGCATGGATTCGCATCTTGATTTCGATATGGACCTTGCCATCTCGACTTCCAACGAGAATCCGGTGTTTTATGTACAGTACGCGCATGCCCGTATTTGCAGCATCTTCAGACAAGCCGAGGAGCAGGGCTTGGTGCTGAAATCCGCCGGCGAGATTCAGTTCAGCAAGCTGACGGCGGAAGGCGAGTTCGATCTCCTGCGCAAAATCGGCGAGCTGCCGCAGGAAATTACGGAAGCAGCCGCGCAATACGCGCCGCATCGCCTCATCCGTTACGTATATGAGCTGGCTTCCCAGTTCCACAGCTACTATAGAGCAGAGCGCGTCATCACGGAGGATGTCGAGCAGTCTCATGCACGCCTTGCCTTGCTGTCTGCCGTACGTATCTCCCTTGCTAACGTTTTGCGCCTAGTTGGCGTATCCGCGCCGGAGCGGATGTAGCTTGATCCACATAAAACAAGCCATGGACTCATGATTTGTCCACGGCCTGCATCATACGCATCACATCGAGCTCGCCGATCGTTCGGCGGGCTTTGTTGCCTCTAAGGGGCTGCACGGAGCGTTTGATGATCGCTTTAATCTCAGTTGGCGAAAGCCCAGGCTTATGCGCAAGCAGCAGCGCGATCGCTCCGCTGACATGCGAGGTAGCCATGGACGTGCCGCTCATTTCATTGTATTTGCCGCGAAGCCAAGCCGAAACGATTTTATCGCCTGGCGCATAGACGTCAATGTACGCGCCTCTGTTGCTGAACGCCGCGACGCGGCGCAGCTTATTGGTTGCGCCAACCGCAATCGTTTGCGGGTAGCGTGCCGGATAATCGACCGACCGCCGTTTTCCGTCATTGCCGGAGGAGGCTACGATAATGATGCCTGCATTATGGGCGTTGTTAACCGCGCCGAGCAAGGCCTTGCTTCTGGTTTTCATGCCGAAGCTCATGTTGATCACGTTCATGCGATTGCGGATGCACCATTCGATCCCGAGAATGATATCGGAGACGAAGGCGCTCCCATTATGGTCGAATGCTTTCACGGGCGAAATCAAAGCACGCGGCGCTACGCCGATCATGCCCTGAAGCTGGTTGGCTGCCGCGATCGTGCCTGCTATATGCGTGCCGTGCCCGTTATCATCATGCGGAAGCATGCTGCGGTTCAATAGGTTAATGCCCCGCGAGAGCGAATGGCGAAGATCGGGATGACTGAAATCAGCCCCCGTGTCGATGACGCCAATCTTGATGCGATGGCCGGTTGTTGTGCCCCAAGCCTGCGGGGCCTTGATCTGATTAACGCCCCAAGGAATGCCTTTATCTAAGTTAATCGATTTTTGCGATGAAGAATGAACGCTGATTTTGCAGTCTTTTTCGATCCATACCCGGCCAGCGAAACGCTCCAGCGTCTCCTCGGGATGCAATCGGCAAGCAATTCCGCGAATGCTTGGCATTTGTCTGATGCTTTTATGTGGCGATGATGACGAAGCGACCTGCGGCAATTGTTTCAGGAAGTCTCGGTAGTCGCTCGCACGCTGGAAACGAATGATTCGTTTCACAGTGGATCTGTCCGTGCAAGCCGTTGTATCCTGCAACAAGCGGATAAAAGCGGCGGTGTCCAAACTTGGCTTCCCCTCCCGACGGACCGTGCTGCACTATTGTATGACCGAGCGCTCCATATCGCATGAGCCACTTGCCTTTTTTCGCATAATTAGGCAACAATCCGTGTCAAAATCCGGTTGGCGACATACCATGAACAAAGAGTTCTCAGGGGCTCTTACGTCCAAGGTGCGTTACCTCGTGTCATGGCCGGATGGATACAGTCAAAGCGGAAGGATGATCCTTTCGCTTTTTGCATTTAAGTCCAAGCTGTATGGGTGCGGCAGGGGCCGCTTGCTTTTTTAGAGGAAATAGGTTTTACTATACTTTGACTAGCGTAATCGACGGGTGCCATCTACTGGCAGCAACCGCTCGTCGCGCAATGATATGTGAGCGGTGTATACGAGGAAAACGTACACGGTCCTTGCATTTCTAATGGAATGAACGCGTACATAATTTGATTGGCAAGAGAGGATGTGTCCATATGAGCAGCAGCAATTTTACGTTAAAGCTGGATCCTGAACGTATGAAGGAAATGCCTATGGTCGATTTGGCCTTTGAAGTGCTGAAAGCGGCTAATACACCTTATTACTATCGCGATCTCATGATGGAGATCGCTAAAATACGCGGTCTTAACGCGGAGGGAATCAACCAGTTTATCGCACAGGTTTATACGGAGATCAACATTGACGGCCGTTTTGCTTGTGTCGGCAGCAACATGTGGGGACTGAAACGCTGGTATCCAGTTGAGCGTTCCGAGGATCCTGTAGGCAATGCGAAGCGTACCCGGATCATTAACGATGATGATGATCTTGAGGACGATGACGTATTCGCAGACGAGGAAGAGGATACTTACGCTGAAGCCGAAGAAGACTATGACGTATTTGACGAAGATCGCGAGGACTTCGAAGAAGCGGAAGAGGAAGCTGAAGTGGACGAGGAAGTCGGCATCGATGACGAGGAGCTGGACGAGGAAGAGGTCGACGGCGAATTGGATGCGGATGACGAGGATTCCGACGATGAGGATTTCGAAGACGACGATAGCGACGAGAAGTAGGCTGCTGGCTGCCAAGCCGGCGTAATCGTCTCGTTCATCTCTGTCCTTTTTGTTCGTACGAGCCTTGTCTCTAACAATTAACACGGATACGCGTTGCATCCTGTCGGTTTAGCTTGACAGGTGCTGCAAGCGCAGAGTAAACTATCTCATGGGCTAAAGATTCGGTTAACTAATAATGCATACAAGCGCAGGCGACTGGTGCCGTTCAATTGAGGCAGTCAGCTAGCAGCGCGGCGAAATATAAGCGCAGCAGCATGCCACACAGATGCTCCTTATATTTTTATATATGCCAAAATGGAAAAGTGCCCCGTTACTACGGGTGTCACTTTTTTTGTTTGTGAGGGATGGGTCTGTAGGATGCATTCCCACAAACTGGATGGACACGCGGAGCTTATCCGCATCCATGTTTATCGAGTAAATGGGCAAACCTAAACATTAACCATAGGAGCTTGGAGGGTATCATCACAGTGACCAAATATATATTTGTAACCGGCGGCGTAGTGTCGTCCTTGGGCAAAGGGATTACGGCAGCCTCGCTCGGCAGATTGCTGAAGAATAGGGGCCTCAAAGTAACGATTCAGAAATTCGATCCTTATATTAACGTGGACCCGGGAACGATGAGTCCATACCAGCACGGAGAAGTATTCGTTACCGATGATGGCGCAGAAACGGATTTGGACCTTGGGCATTATGAGCGGTTCATCGATATTAACCTCTCCAAAAACAATAACGTAACGTCCGGCAAAATTTATTCCAACGTCATTACCAAAGAGCGCCGCGGCGACTATTTGGGCGGAACGGTTCAGGTTATCCCGCATATTACGAATGAAATCAAGGACCGCGTTTTCCGCGCGGGCAAAGAAGCGGGCTCCGACGTTGTCATCACAGAAATCGGCGGCACGGTAGGCGATATCGAGAGCTTGCCATTCCTTGAGGCGATTCGCCAAATTAAAAGCGATATCGGCCGTGATAACGTGATGTATATCCACGTTACGCTTATCCCTTACATCAAGGCTGCAGGCGAAGTGAAAACCAAGCCTACCCAGCACAGCGTTAAGGAATTGCGCAGTATCGGCATTCAGCCTAACGTAATCGTTTGCCGTACAGAGCATCCGCTTGCCGATGATTTGAAACGCAAGATTGGCTTGTTCTGCGACATCGACGCAAATGCCGTAGTGGAATGCCGTGATGCTTCGACTTTGTACGAGGTTCCGTTAATGCTTCGCGAGGAGGGTCTTGACGAGATCGTCGTGAACCACCTGAAGCTAAAAACCGATCCGCCGGATATGCGCGAGTGGGAAGAGCTTGTTAAGCGTGTCAAATCGCTTCACAAGAAAACGGAAATCGCGATTGTCGGCAAATATGTTGCGCTGCATGATGCTTATTTGAGCATTGTGGAATCGCTTGAGCATGCGGGGATCGCTTCCGATTCAGAAGTGAAGATTCGCTGGCTGCACGCCGATGAGCTGACAGAAGAGAATGTCGAGGAACAACTGCAAGGCGTTCACGGTATCCTTGTGCCAGGCGGCTTCGGCGATCGCGGAATCGAAGGCAAGATCACGGCAATCAAGTATGCGCGCGAAAAACAAATTCCGTTCTTCGGTATTTGCTTAGGCATGCAAGTAGCTGTAATTGAATATGCGCGCAACGTAGCTGGACTAGCTAATGCGAACAGCTCCGAGATTAACTCATCCACACCGTACCCGGTTATCGATTTGCTGCCGGATCAAAAGGACATTGAAGATATGGGCGGCACGATGCGCCTTGGGCTATATCCATGCAAGCTGAAAGCGGGAACGCTTGCGGAACGCGAATATGGCGATGAGCTTGTTTATGAGCGTCACCGTCACCGGTATGAGTTTAATAATGAATACCGCGAGACGATTGAGAAAGCGGGCTTGTCGATTTCGGGTACTTCACCTGACGGGCGTCTTGTCGAAATGGTGGAAATGGCTGATCATCCATGGTTCTTGGCTGTTCAATTCCATCCAGAATTCACGTCCAGGCCGAACCGTCCGCAGCCTTTGTTCCGTGGATTCGTACAAGCTGCGCTTAGCTATTCCGAATAAACAACGGTCACTTCTGCTTATGACATATTCCATAACAGCTATTGATAACTTTTTCTCGGAGTGAGAAGGATTATATACCCTACCTAGCGAATATATTAACGATTATGGAAGAGTTGGCCATTTTTGTAGGTAAACTCAGTCGCGGGGGGATTTGGAGTTGGATAAGAAGAAAGTGTTGATCGTTGATGATCAGAACGGTATTCGCGTATTGCTAATGGAAGTGTTCAGCAGCGAGGGCTATAATACGTTCCAAGCGTCTAATGGCAAGCTGGCTTTGGAAATCGTGAAGAGCGAATCTCCCGATCTTGTACTGCTGGATATGAAAATTCCTGGCATGGATGGTCTGGAAATTTTAAAGCATGTAAAAACGATTGACCGGAACATTAAAGTCATCATGATGACGGCATACGGCGAGCTTGATATGATTAAAGAAGCGACAGATCTCGGCGCATTGATGCACTTTACGAAGCCTTTCGACATCGACGAGATGCGAATTGCGGTTAATATGCAGCTGCGCGGAGGAAACTCCACAAGTCGCTTTGCAATAGGCTCATAATCCAGACAACAAAAACGGCATCGTCGCTTGCTTGGGGCGCTGTCGTTTTTTTCATTTATTGGAAGCGTGAAAACAAGCGTTACTATTTCAAGTTGCAGTATGGTATAATGGCTCAGAATGACAAGCTGCACCCTCGATTTTTTTATGCTCAAAGGCAAAGTACTTGAACGATGCATATATGTTCAGCCCTTTCGCAATGCGAAGAAGGCTGGTATCCAATGAAGCCAAACGCTTGTCTTATAAGTCACATTCAAGCGCAATAACAGGAGTAAAGGAATCAAACCGCCTCAAACCGGCCAGTGGTAGAACACTCGCTTGCTTTGGCGGTTCTTCCTTTATTCCCTTCCAATCTACGGGAGGAAATATAATTAGATGGAGAAATTAATGATACGAGGCGGACGGCCGCTTCGAGGAACTGTCCAGATCAGCGGGGCCAAGAACAGCGCGGTTGCGCTCGTGCCAGCGGCGATTCTGGCAGAATCGGAAGTTGTGCTCGACAATTTGCCCATAATAAGCGATGTTGCCGTTTACGGAGAAATTTTGCAAGAGCTTGGCGCGGTTGTGAAACGCGACGGGGATATGATGCGGATTGATCCATCGCAGCTCGTTTCCAAGGCGATGCCCAATGGAAAGGTAAAGCTGCTGCGCGCTTCATATTATTTAATGGGAGCTATGCTCGGAAGATTCGGAGAAGCAACGATTGGCATGCCTGGAGGCTGCAACTTCGAGCCTAGGCCGATCGATCAGCACATCAAAGGTTTTGAAGCGCTTGGCGCAACGGTTACCAATGACCACGGCTCTATACGAATATCAGCGAAAGAGCTGCGCGGCGCGAAGATTTACCTCGATGTGTCAAGCGTCGGTGCTACGATTAATATTATGCTTGCTGCTTCCAGGGCCAAAGGGCTGACCGTTATTGAAAATGCGGCAAAAGAGCCTGAAATTATAGATGTAGCTACTCTCCTCAATGCTATGGGCGCAAAAATCAAAGGCGCAGGAACCGAGACGATCCGGATTGAAGGGGTCGATCGGCTTCACGGTTGCCGCCATTCCATTATTCCTGATCGAATCCAAGCCGGTACGTACATGATAGCTGCCGCGGCTACTCGCGGCGATGTCCTTATTGATAATGTTATCCCTAAGCATTTAGAAGCTATGACAGCGAAGCTGGAAGAAATGGGCGTTCAGGTTATTGAGATGGATGAGTCTATCCGCATCATCGGTGGACCGGAGTATTCATCTATTGACGTGAAAGCGCTCGTGTATCCGGGCTTTCCAACTGATCTTCAATCTCCCATGACCACGCTGCTTACACAAGCGACAGGAGTCAGTATTCTAACGGATTACGTGTACGGCACAAGATTCAAGCATGTACCAGAGCTCTCTCGCATGGGCGCTAATATCCGTGTTGAAGGCCGCTCCGCTGTGATAGAAGGCGGTAAGCTCAATGCAGCCAAAGTGAAGGCTGCAGATTTGCGCGCAGGTGCTGCGCTCGTTGTTGCTGCATTAACAGTAGATGAGGGTATTACGGAAATTACAGGCGTTGAATATATTGACCGAGGTTATGATAATCTAGTAGAAAATCTATGCCGGTTAGGTGCTGAAGTGTGGCGCGAGACAGAAGCCACCTCCTAGGGAATAGGATGATGCGGACGCCGTGGAATAGACGGTGTCTAATTCGGCAATGATGATTAATCAGTTCTATGATTTTACTAGATATACGAAATCATAATGAAAATTGAATAAAGTGGTGAGAACATGACAGACCTTCAGATCGCGGATCTAGAAGAGATGAAGTTAACTGATTTATACAAATTAGCGAAACAGTTTCAGGTTCCCTATTACGGAACGCTCAAGAAAAAGGAATTGATTTTCGCCATTTTGCGTGCCCAAGCGGAGAAGAGCGGCCTCATGTTTATGGAAGGCGTACTCGATATTTTGCCAGAGGGCTTCGGATTTTTACGGCCTATCAACTATTTGCCGAGCAAGGAAGACATCTACATCTCAGCCTCGCAGATCCGCAGGTTTGATTTGCGCAGCGGGGATCTTGTATCTGGAAAGTGTCGCCCGCCTAAGGAAAACGAGCGTTACTTTGGCTTGCTCCAAGTAAATGCTGTAAACGGCGAGAATCCGGAGACAGCATCGGAACGGCTGCATTTTCCTGCGCTTACTCCTCTTTATCCAGAAAAGAAGCTGGTTCTGGAGACGACATCGTCGAAGCTATCCACGCGCATGATGGATTTACTCGCTCCTGTCGGGCTTGGGCAACGCGGCTTGATCGTTGCTCCTCCGAAGACGGGTAAAACATTGCTGCTCAAAGAAATTGCCCACAGCATTTCAGAGAACCGTCCTGATATCAAATTGTTTGTCCTGCTTATTGACGAACGTCCCGAGGAAGTAACCGATATGCAGCGCTCCGTAAAAGGCGAAGTTATCGCATCGACCTTTGATGAGCTTCCGGAGAATCATATTAAAGTAGCGGAGCTTGTTCTCGAGAGGGCTCTTCGCTTGGTTGAGCATAAGAAGGACGTCGTCATCTTAATGGATAGTATTACTCGTCTAGCGAGAGCATACAACTTGGTTATTCCTCCATCTGGACGTACGCTTAGCGGCGGTATCGATCCTGCGGCGTTCCACCGACCGAAACGGTTTTTCGGTTCGGCCCGCAACGTCGAGGAAGGCGGCAGCTTGACGATTCTCGCAACTGCGCTAATCGAAACGGGCTCGCGTATGGATGATATTATTTATGAGGAATTTAAAGGTACGGGCAATATGGAGCTCCATCTCGACCGGAAGCTTTCCGAACGACGTATTTTCCCAGCGCTCGATTTACGCAGATCAGGCACGAGGCGGGAAGAGATGCTCCTTACAAAGGAAGAGCTTGAGAAGGTTTGGGCCATCCGGAGGGGCATGACGGATACGCCTGACTATGTCGATAACTTTTTGAAAAAACTAAAGGACAGCGAGAACAACGAACAGTTCCTCATGTCTCTCGATACAACGGTAGAAGCGAAGCCGGAGCGGTCCGGTATCAAAAGCAGCACGACAGCGACCAGCAGGCGGCCAACGCCTAGAACGACGCACGGATCGTAAGGCCGCAGGAGGGAGAACAACATGAATCTCGTATATGCGGATGAGAACGGCAATGTTTTTGACCATCCCGATTATATAGCACTTGGAAGAAGCGGCGACATGATTGTCGAGATTATGGAGGAGGAATTGATTCCTCTTCCTAATGGAGCAACCTTAGTCAGCCTTCCTTTCACTAGGCCGATTGGTCTAAATCCGGATTCCGGCGAAATGCAAATGCTGCCTGGCGGCTCGCAAGCGGTTGGGGCGCTGCTGCCACAGGGCTTTACCCGTCTCTGTCTGCCGGGGTACGTGAAGGCCGATAAGAATGAGAAGCTTCCTTTGTTCGGATATACGGCAGTGGTGTGGAAGGATGGAGGCTTTTATGTTACGGCGGAGCAATGCGATGATCCGGAAAGATGGGATCCGCTCAATTGCGACCGCGGCGAATTAGGCATCCAAGTCGAACGCATTCTTGCCAAATACCCGGAAAATCGGCTGTATAAGCACTTATCCAATTGCGCATTGGGTTACGAATGCCTGACCTCTTCGAACACCTTCCTTGGCCGATGGGAAGGAGCCGTTCCGGTTTCCTATTCTTGCAATGCCGGTTGCTTCGGTTGTATTTCCGAGCAGCCGGATGACAGCGGCTTTGTCGCTCCGCAAACTCGCATGAACTTTAAACCGACCGTTGAAGAGGTCGTGGAGATCATGCTGGAGCATCTTCGCGAGCCGGAATCGATTATCAGCTTTGGACAAGGCTGCGAAGGCGAACCGTCGACGCAGGCTAGAATTATTGTGGAAGCGATGAAACGCGTTCGCAGTCAGAACTCGCTTGGCTATATCAACATCAACACCAATGCGGGCTTGACCGATTACATGCGTGCTATCGTGGATGCGGGACTTAACCTGATGCGGGTAAGTACGATTAGCGCCCTCGATGACCACTACAACGCTTATTACAAGCCGCGCGGCTACACCTTGAAGAACGTAGAGAAATCGTTGAAATATGCATCTGATAATGGGGTATATACCTCTATTAACTATTTGATTTTTCCCGGGGTTACCGATCGCGAGGAAGAGATTGAAGCGATGATCGGATTCGTCAAGCGTACGGGCCTTAAGCTCATCCAAATGCGTAATTTGAATATCGATCCGGAAAGCTATTTGGCTATTATACCAAAGGCTCAGGGTGAGATTTATGGGATGAAGCAGATGCTGGAGATTTTCCGCGAAGAGCTGCCGGATGTTGTGATTGGCTCATATACGCATGTCCCGCCTGCCGCTTTGCGCAGATAAGAGTCCCTTATTAAGTAATTTCAGCTAATATTAACATATGAGCGATTATTCATTGCAACTGTAAAAGAGTTCATGCTATAATCCGAGATGTGTGATTTAACTCTGGGTCCGCATGCGACTCAGGGCAGAAAGAGGTGAACGAGATGAAACAAGCAATTCATCCGACATACCACATCATTACAGCAACTTGCGCTTGTGGAAATTCCTTCGAGACTGGTTCGATTAAACCGAGCCTTCGCGTAGAGGTTTGTTCCCAATGCCACCCATTCTACACGGGTAAGCAAAAGTTCCTGGATGCTGGCGGCCGCGTCGATCGTTTCAAGAAGAAATACGGAATTTAATCCATTCAACCGTTCCGCCTTTATTTGGCAGAATACAAGAGCCTCCCTCAGCCATCCTATTGGTTAGAAGGGAGGTTTTTTGATTGGAAAAGAAACGAACGGTTTTTACGGATCGATTGGCTTCATATCGAATAACGTTAATGCTGTTACTCGTGCTGTCTTTAGCCGTTACGCTATCTGCATGCGGCGGCGGCAAGCGGGACAAAATGAAAACATATGGTCATGACGGTTATATGGGGTATTCGAACAGCAACCCGAATTTGCCTAACCGCCTTCAATATCTGAATTATAACGCAGACGGCGATATGATCGAGCAGGTGCTTAAGCCGATTAGCGGCATAGAGCATACGCGGATTTACTTCAACGGCACGGACCTGCATGTGAACCTGGATGTAGCAGGTTCTTTGTCGGACGGGCAGGTTGAGCAGCTGCGTGCGAAGGCTCAGTCGGTTGTGCAGCATAATATGCCACGCTATAACGTTCATGTGGAAGCCAAACGATAAGAATAGCCATATGATCTCAATTTGCGGTACGAGTTGCGCTTTGTGCGCGAATCGGCTATACTTATTTTTGCCGTGCTAGATGGGGAGGTAGCGGTGCCCTGTAACTCGCAATCCGCTGTAGCGAGGTTGAATTCCTATTTGAGGTTATGCTGATGTAGGGTCTTGGCACTTGCGAGCAGTGTTGACAGTTGGGTCCTCCGCAATGGACGTTTGTGAACCCGGTCAGGTCCGGAAGGAAGCAGCCATAAGCAAATTAGTTCATGTGCCGGAGGAGTGCCTGACTCGAGCTGTAGTGCAAGGATGTCGCCTGGGTCGCATTTATCAGGAGTAGGTGCACGGTACTAACCATTTTCAAATCATGATTTACAATAACAGAAGCAACACCTGGTTACGCTGTTCGATGCTCTAGTCGGAATTAGCGGAAGCAGGTGTTTTTGTTTAAATATAAGCCTTTGTATGTTTCGCACGATAAAGTATTCTTCTATTTCTACTAGAAGCGGATACCCTCTTCTTGCAGAGGACGGCGAAGCCGTTTTTTCTTGTAACAGAATATGGATTTGACAGGTAAAAGAAAGTTTTGCTTGCTACACAGTTGTTGTATAATAGGAATGCGGCAATTTTTATTGCAATAAAAGGCAACATGAAAGGAAAGGTCTGCGTGTCACATATCGCTTTATACCGTGCCTGGCGTCCGCAGACGTTTCAGGACATGGTTGGACAACAGCACATTATCCAAACGCTGCAGAATTCCATTCGTGAACAACGAGTGTCACATGCCTATCTCTTTAACGGGCCAAGGGGAACAGGAAAGACCAGCGCCGCCAAAATACTAGCGAAAGCGGTTAACTGCGAACGCGGTCCTGCCGAGGAACCTTGTAATGAATGCGATGCTTGCATAGGGATTACCGCTGGTCATATTATGGATGTAATCGAGATCGATGCTGCTTCTAATCGTGGAATTGACGAAATTCGCGATATCCGTGACAAAGTGCGATATGCGCCCTCGGAAGTGCGGTTCAAGGTTTATATTATAGATGAAGTACATATGCTTACGGCTGAGGCGTTCAATGCCTTGCTCAAGACATTGGAGGAGCCGCCGGGGCATGTGATATTTATCTTGGCGACGACCGAACCGCATAAGCTGCCTGCTACGATTATTTCACGCTGCCAGCGGTTTGATTTCAGGCAGGTTTCGCTTGAAGAGCAGACGGAGCACTTGATTAAGATTTGCCAGGAGGAAGGTATCGAGGCAGATAAGGACGCTATTGCGTATATCGCCAGATTATCCGAAGGCGGTATGCGTGATGCGATCAGCTTGCTGGAGCAGGTCTCCGCATTTGCTGATAATCGTATCACGCTTGAAGCTGCGGTAGACGTGACTGGCGGCATGGCTGCGGATCACTTCTATCAATTGGCGGAAGCGGTCAAGGATCGCAATGTTTCGGCTGTGATGCCTTTGGTAGAGAGCTTGATGCAAGCGGGCAAAAGTGCTGACAAATGCCTCGAGAACTTGATCTATTACTTTAGAGATTTGTTAGTAATGAAGCTTGCTCCTCAGGGCGGTGCGGTAACGGAAAGAATTGTGGATCCGGAACGCTTCAAAATGATGGCAGATGCCTTCACGCCAGCGCGCTTGTTCTCTATGATCGATACGCTCAACCGCTATCAAGTCGAGCTGAAGCATGCTTCCCAGCCCCAAACTTTGTTTGAGGTCGCGCTTATGAAGCTATGTACGCTTGGCGATGAGCAATCCGCAGGCGGTACTGCTGCTTCAAGCACGGGGCCTGCAGCTTCTAACGGAGCGCAAGCCGCGGAAGTGGGACGATTGCGCCAGCAGGTTGAAGCGCTTGAGCGCAAGCTGGAACAGGCCATGCAGAATGGAATAGCGGGCGGAGGGCAATCCTCGGCTGCTGATCAGGCGGCAAGCAAGCAAGCCGCCCGAACGAATGCGGTTCGCACGTCGTTCGGCGGATCTGGGGGAGCGGCGAGAACCGTTAAGCTTGATCCGTATTTGGCGAATGCAGGCAGTCCGGAGTTCAATCAATTCCGTATGAAATGGAATGATGTCCTTCAAGGCGTGAAGGATGCCAAGATTACCGTTCATGCCTGGTTGAAGGATGGAGAGCCCGTCGCTTCGGCAGATGATGCCATCCTTGTCGCATTCAAAAATACAATGCACCGGGAAACGACCGAAAAACCGGCGAATCGTGATATTATTGAGAAAGTGATGCACGATGTGCTAGGTGGATCATTCCGAATTGTCACAGTCATGATGAAGGACTGGCAGGCTGCCGCACAGGGAGCGGTTTCGCAGAAGAGCGAGACTCTGCAGCTCGAGCATGAGTCAGCGGATTCGCCTCATGCACCTCAGCCATCCGGCAGGCCGGTGTGGGTAGAGGAAGCCGTTAAGCTTTTTGGCGAAGACCTAGTAGTTGTGAAGGATAATGATTAAATACTAATGATGAGGTGAATAGAAATGAATAACATGAACCAAATGATGAAGCAAGTTAAAAAAATGCAGGATCAAATGATGAAGGCTCAAGAAGAGCTTGAAACGAAAACAGTTGAAGGTACGGCTGGTGGCGGTGTCGTGACGGTTTCGGCCAATGGCCATAAGAAGCTGCTTAACATTACCATTAAGCCTGAGGCAGTAGATCCGGAGGATGTAGAAATGCTGCAGGATCTTGTGCTCACAGCGGTGAACGATGCACTTTCTAAGGTAGATGAGCTTGCGAATAAGGATATGGGTAAATTTACTGGCGGAATGAAAATTCCTGGATTGTTCTAAGCAGCAGTCTTGCTTCCGTTTGAAAGGAGCTGTACCCAGTTTTGTATTACCCCGAACCGATAGCGAAGTTGATTGATGCTTTTACGCGATTACCGGGTATTGGACCCAAAACGGCCGCCCGTCTGGCGTTTCACGTGCTTCGAATGAAAGAAGACGATGTTATTGATTTCGCTAAGGCGTTAGTGAGCGTTAAGCGTAATTTGTTCTACTGTTCGGTTTGCTGCAACATTACGGATACCGATCCCTGCAGGATTTGCCAGGATAAATCGCGTGACCAATCGGTCATTTGCGTCGTTCAGGATTCGAAGGACCTTGTAGCCATCGAGCGTATGAAAGACTATGAAGGGCAATACCACGTCCTGCAGGGTGCGATTTCTCCCATGGAGGGCATTGGGCCGGATGAGATTCGAATTGCCGAGCTATTGCGAAGACTGAGCGATGAGCGCGTGCAGGAGCTTATATTAGCCACTAACCCGAACATTGAAGGCGAAGCGACAGCGATGTACCTTTCAAGGCTTATTAAGCCATTTGGCATTCGTGTGACGCGCATTGCACATGGATTGCCGGTTGGCGGAGATCTTGAGTATGCGGACGAGGTTACGTTATCGAAAGCGCTCGAAGGTCGAAGAGAAATTAATTAATCATGTTCCTCCGAAAGCGGCGGCCCGGTATTTACTGGGCTGGCCGCTTTTGTTGTTTCGACAGATACGCAGCCGTCCAATCTGCCGTTCTATTCCTTAGTCCAAGCCTATACATATAGTAATGGGTTGTAATTGACGAAGATATGCGGGAGGGGATGGGCTTGATCAAAAAGCAGCGAGAAGCACTACATAAGGATTCGGCGCACATGGAGGAAATCCGAAAGGAAATAGGGGAAGCACACCGTGAATGGGAGAATGCCAATCGTTTTTTCGAGTATGCGGTTGGACAGGATCAAATCGATTACGCTATTTACAGTATTATTACTGCAGAGAAAAGATATGAAATGCTGCTTCGGTTAGCGAAGCATTCGAATGAAAAATGGCCGCGCTGGGGAGGGATTGGAATATGAATGCGATTTGGTTAACCTTATTTGTGGGTTCTTCTCTTTTATTGGCTATTGTATTATTCAAGAACAAGCTTTCATGGAGAATGCTTCGCAGCTTTACGCTCCATCTTGTGCTAGCCGCAGGTTTGCTCTATTTACTTAATTACTCAGACCTCTTGCCCGGCATTTATATCCCCTTGAATCCGATTACCATAGGAACAGTCATTGCATTAGGCGTACCAGGGATTGCTTTGATTGCAGGTCTCCAGTGGGTCGTTGTATGATGAATTTGCAAAAAGGTTTAAGTAAAAGGTTGACTCGCATATCGTTTATATGCTACATTAGTTCTCGCGCCAAGAGTAAGCAAGCAAGCTTAAAAAAAAGAAATTAAAAAAAGACTTGCATTAACTTGGGCATCTGTGATATATTATAAAAGTCGCCAATGAGACACACGGCCGACACGAAAGAAAAGATTGCTCTTTGAAAACTGAACAACGAGTAACAACTGCCTCGCAAATCCTTCGGGATAAGCGAAAAAGCGATAACAAGTAATGAGCATTTCAAACACCAATTTGGAGAGTTTGATCCTGGCTCAGGACGAACGCTGGCGGCGT
>NZ_JBWDNK010000021.1:0-77310 GCF_056269165.1 Paenibacillus sp. J22R232
ACACGACCGTTAAGCCCTCCAGCGCCAATGGTACTTAGACCGCAGGGTCTTGGGAGAGTAGGACGTCGCCAAGCACGAGAGACCTATCGCATGTGATGCGATAGGTTTTTTGTTTTTTCTACTATCACCAAAAACGCGATAAAACAAGTAGGCCTTAGAACGCTCTAAGCGAGCATCTAAGGCCTTTTCATTAGCGGCGGTAATAGGAGGCTTCTCTGGATTCAAGCCGAAGCACGCCGTCATTCTGTTCTTTACGAAATGAGAAGGATAGAAGCAACCGCGGAATGAGCAGCCATAAATGCCAGCTTACGATGCTTATCATCAATGATTCCTTAATCCAAGGGTATAGAAGGGCTACAGTACATAAGCCAATCCAGAACATATGGCGATGCACCCGGCGAAATAAAAGAAGCTTAATATCGTTGGCAGGCTTAAACCCAATCCACGGAGGCGTAATTCTCCAAATCCATTTGCGGTCGGCAGCTTCGTCTACTCCAATAAAGGTAACAAGGATAATTGCGATATGTATGATTTGTACGACCGCAAATCCGAATAACCAGGAGAATAATCCGTCCATTTGATACATGAGTACTTGAAAAGCGAGAAATATCGCTGCTATGAGAATATGGCTTTGGATGAGCTCAGGACGAATAAGCGTTCGTTTTACAAGCTGGTATTGATAAATGGTAGCATTTTTTTGCTCGGATAATTTTTGATGCATAGTTAGGCGTCCTTTCTTTATCAACCTGACAAGTGACTCTCGTTAACTATATCGGTATTTACTGGCTAACTATCCATAGCTTTGACGAAACAATTTTCTAGAAACAGTAACCATTAGCCCAGATGGGGCATACGATATATAAATATTTGAAATGCACTATGAAACAAGTATAAAAAGATAGACTATGTGTCATAATAGTAGCTATATAGGAACAAGCAGAAAGCGGGGATTGTTATGGACGATAATCGCGAATATCAATGCAATATTTGCAGCGAAACGAAAGAAGAAGGTCAAGGTATCCGAATTGTGACGGGTTTCATCTGCGAAAGCTGTGAGACGGAGATGGTCAAAACGGATGTTAAGGATGCCAAGTATCCATTTTTCATTCATCAGATGAAACAAATATTTTTAGGAAAAAATGCATGAGCGGTTTCTGATTACAGAAGCTGCTCTTTTTTTGTATAAGGTTAAGGTACAATAGAGTAAATCAGAGTTATGCATGCATATTGAAGGGATTGTCATTATATAATGAAGCCATTTATAGCACCTGTATTCGAAGCTTTACTCCAGTATGCCAAATCAGCAGGTACGGGGTTCCACGTGCCAGGCCATCATGGTGGAAAAGCGCTCAACCAGCCAGGATGGTCCGATTCAACAAATGCGAGGGTAATTGAATATTTTCAAAAAATGATGGAAATTGACGTGACAGAGCTCTCGTCAACAGATGACTTGCATCATCCGGAGGCTTCCATTAAAGAAGCTCAGCAGTTAGCGGCCCTTACTTTTGGCTCAGATGAATCTTATTTTTTGGTAGGAGGCAGTACTTCAGGGAATATTGCTTTGCTGCTAACGGTCTGCGAACCGAATGATTTAGTGATCGTACAGCGCAACGTACATAAGTCGGTTCTTAACGGCTTGCGCTTAGCAGGAGCCCGTGCTGTGTTTCTATCGCCTGATTTGGAATCGAATTCCGGATTAGCGACCATACCTTCTGTTCAGGATGTGAGAGCAGCGCTTGCTAAATACCCGGAGGCGAAAGCAGTCTTTTTATCTAACCCTAATTATTATGGGATGAAGGTTAGTCTTGCTCCCTATGCAGAAGCTATCCACCAATATCATATACCGTTATTAGTTGATGAGGCACATGGAGCGCATTTTGGCATGCACAGCGACTTTCCGCGGTCTGCGATATTAGAGGGGGCAGATGCAGTCGTACAGTCGGCTCATAAGACGCTGCCTACTTTGACTATGGGAGCACTTCTACATGTTAAAGGTGACCGAATCGCGAGAAGCGTGTTAGGCCAGTCGTTAGCGATGATTCAAAGCTCAAGTCCATCATTTCCGATTATTGCGTCTATCGATATTTCCCGAGCAATGATTGATGCGTTAGGCCCGGCTATGTTCGAACAAAGCTTGAACGCGGCAGAAGCCTTCCGTACGTGGTTAATCGGCCAAGATACAGATATTTGCGAAATGATAATAGAAAGAGGAACCGTGCCTGAACTTAGCGTGGATCCATTGAGAGTCGTGCTTTTCGATAAAACAGGCAGGCAGACGGGCTTTGAGCTGCAGATAATGCTGGAGTCGCATGGTTGTTATATAGAGATGGCAGATCCTCGATATATTGTTCTGGTTTTTGGAATTCAGACCTCATTGCTTGATATAAAGAAGCTTCAAAATGCAATTATACAGCTGGACGAGAGAAGCTCGAAGCAGGGAAAGGGTATTAAGGAACAAGGATATGAATGCAGCTTCATTAAGCCTGATGAGAACCGGATTTCGGAGCCTGTTTCGTTTGCGAGAGCCAGGTTTAAGAATGAAGCAACGGAACGCATACATTTAGACAATTCGGAGCACCATATTTCGGCCGAGCTGGTTGTACCTTATCCGCCAGGCATTGCCGTGCTCTATCCCGGCGAAAAGATTATGGCTGCAGCGATAACACGCATTAAGGAGCTGTCGTCGGCAGGTGCTAAGTTCCAAGGTGCAAGCGATAGTCAAATGAAAACAATCGCGATATACCGCGAGTAGACGGATTGGCAGATGCTTTTGAAAAATGAAGTATTTCTTCATTGTGCAAGGCATACTGCTTTGTTAATATAGAAGAAAGTATAGTTAACATAAACGTTAGGAGAAGCCTTAGCTTTGAGAAAAGGTATTTTCATCACCATAGAAGGCGGCGAAGGAGCCGGCAAATCGACACTGATTGAACAGCTTTCGAATATAATGCTTCAAAGAGGAGTAGCGGTTATTACAACGCGAGAGCCTGGCGGAATTCCAATATCGGAGCAGATCCGAGCCGTTATTCTGGACCGCAGTCATACGGCAATGGATGCTAGAACAGAGGCACTGTTATATGCAGCAGCCCGTAGACAGCATTTGGTGGAGAAGGTCGCACCAGCGCTGGAGCAAGGACAAATGGTCATATGCGATCGGTTCGTAGATAGCAGTCTGGCTTATCAGGGGCATGCTCGCGGTCTAGGAATGGATGAAGTATGGTCGATTAATCAATTTGCGATTCAGGAGCTTATGCCCGATTTGACTATCTACATGGATATTTCTCCAGATGTCGGTCTTAAGCGTATCGCCGATGCTTCCGAGCGCGAGATTAACCGATTGGATCTTGAGAAACATTCGTTTCATGAGAAGGTTAGAGAAGGCTATCTGTTGCTGTTGCAGCAAAATCCGGATCGAATGGTGTTAATTGATGCCGAACAACGTCCGGAAATGGTGTTTAATGACGTTTTAGGGGCAATCGACGGTCGATTTGCAGGATTTTATGCAACCGATGTCAAACTTTAAAGAGTAGACATTTTTATTGCAGGCAGCTTTCACTTTGAGATCGCTCTCAAAGGGGCTTGCGGTCGATGAGCATGAGCATGAACCATCAATAACCTATTCTAATAGTAGTCAAGGGGGAATGAAGATGAAATTAGTAATCGCGGTTATTCAAGATAAGGATAGCAATCGACTGTCAAACGCGCTTGTGCGCGAAGGATTCAGAGCGACAAAGCTTGCAAGCACCGGCGGATTCCTAAGAGCGGGCAATACTACTTTTATGATCGGTATAGAGGACGAAAGAGTGCATGAAGTATTGCAGGTTATAAATGCGAATTGCAAGGTGCGGGACCAACTGGTTACTCCTGTATCGCCAATGGGCGGTTCAACCGATTCATATATCCCTTTCCCCGTCGAAGTTCAGGTTGGGGGCGCGGCAGTATTCGTCATACCAGTTGAACGATTCGAGCATTTCTGAATGGGCGTGACAAAAAATGAAAATTGATCAGGGTTTCAGGCCGTTAGGGCAAAACCGTACAAATAACGATGCGTCAAGCAAGCAGGTTCAGCCTAAAAATTTTGCGGACGTCATGATACAACAGGATGCTGACCGCACTGCAGAACAGCTTCAGCTGAAGCTGCAGGATATTCACAGGCAAGGCGAGCGGCTGAGCCGAATTATGACAGTGCGGGAATTAAAGCTATACCGTCAAATGATTAAAAAGTTTTTGGAGGATACGGTCAGGCGCGGTGTCGTGTTGAAGGAGGTCAAAGGCTTTGATCGCAGAGGGCGTATCAAACGATATAAGCTCTTGGATGAGATTGATGCCACACTGATAGCCATGGCCGAAGACTTGCTCGACAGCGAACAAGGAAGAATCGACTTGCTTAACAAAATTGGCGAGATAAGGGGCCTGCTAATCAATTTGTTGTTTTGATTAGCTGGCCGTAGGGAAAGGTAAGGAACGGCTATGAGCCTTGAACAAATTCCAGGGCAATGGAAGGCACAGCGAATTCTCTCGCATGCACTGCAAAGCGGAAAGGTTTCTCATGCTTATTTATTTAACGGACCTTCAGGCACAGGACGTATGGCGATGGCTCGTGAATTCGCAAAGGCATTGTTCTGTACGGCAGGAGGCGCAGACTCATGCGGAGAATGCCTGGAGTGCAGAAAGTTCGAACATGGGAATCAAACGGATTTAACGATTATAGCACCGGATGGCCAATCGATAAAAATCGACCAAATACGGGAACTGCAACGTGATTTCTCCTATCGCAATAGTGGAACGAAGCGAAAGGTATATATGATCGAGCAGGCTGACAAGATGACGATGCAGGCGGCAAACAGTCTGCTTAAGTTTCTGGAGGAACCCCTATCACCGGTAGTTGCTATATTGATAACGGACAATGGACAAGCTGTTCTTCCAACGATCCGATCACGAACGCAGTGGGTACCTTTTCTTCCAATGTCGCCTGAGAGCATGCTGCAGGTTCTGATAGCTGAGGGTGCACCATCCATTCTGGCTCGAACGGCAGTCCATTTAACGTCGGGTCTGGATGGAGCGAGACAATTTCTCCAGCAGAATCAGTTTGCAGAAATTAGAACCCTAGTGATACAATTAGGCAAGGAGAGTTTGACCCGATTCACCGCGGCGATGATCACTGCTGGACAGCAGCTTTTCAAAACAGATTTAGTGGAGCATACACAGCTGCTGCTGTCGTTATTAGTTATATGGTTTAAAGATTTGATACAGTTCCAGGCCGGAAGGCAGGACAACATCGTTTTTATAGATCAGTTGGATTGGTTAAGCAAGCATGCATTCAATCGTTCGTTCGCAGGTTGGGTATCCTGCATCGAGCATACGTTAGAAGCGAGTAAGCGTATGCGCGCAAATGTTACGCCTCAGCTCGCATTTGAGCAACTATTGGTAAACTTACAGGAGGGCTAATTCTTGTATAATGTCATCGGTGTCCGTTTCAAGAAAGCGGGCAAGATCTATTACTTTGATCCGGTTGAGCATCCCGTGGATAAGGAGCAACATGTTATTGTTGAAACAGCACGCGGAATCGAATACGGTAAAGTGGTGGTGGGACAGAAGCAAGTCGGTGAATCGGATGTCGTTCTTCCTCTTAAGAAAGTGATACGTATTGCAAGCGATGTGGATGCGAAAGTTGTTGAAGAAAATCGCGCTGCAGCCAAAAATGCGTTTTCTACTTGTCTTGAAAAGATAAAAGGACATCAGCTGCGAATGAAGCTGGTTGATGTCGAATTTACGTTTGACCGCAACAAAATTATATTTTACTTTACGGCAGAAGGCAGAGTAGACTTCCGTGAGCTAGTTAAGGATCTTGCAAGCGTGTTTCGTACCCGGATTGAGCTCAGACAAATCGGAGTTCGTGATGAGGCGAAAATGCTAGGCGGGATTGGCCCATGTGGACGGGTATTATGCTGCTCCTCTTGGCTGGGCGATTTCGAGCCCGTATCCATTAAGATGGCCAAGGATCAGAATTTATCGCTTAATCCAACGAAAATATCAGGATTATGCGGACGCCTCATGTGCTGCCTGAAATATGAGCATGACAATTACGAGAGCATCCGCGAGGAGCTTCCGGCAATTGGTAAATTCGTAGTCACCTCATATGGTGAAGGTAAAGTAACGGGTATTAACACATCCACCAAAAGCGTGTATGTGCAATTATTTGATACACCAGGTAAACCGAAAGAACTGTCGATGGATGATGTTGTCATCAAATAAGCGGCAGAGTGCGATTCTCACGGGTGAGGTTACACTCACGCTTGAAGCTCTGGGGTGGGAACTTGGAGAAGAACAAGATTTTTGCGAAAATGGACGAGTTGGATAGCCAAGTAGGCGTGTTCCATAAGGAGCTTACCGATTTGAAGCAGAAGGTAAAAGAGCTGCTCGAGGATAATAAGCGTCTGAGTGAGGAGAACAACCAGCTGCGTCAGTTGTTTAAGAGAGAAGCAGAGCTGGAGCGCGAAGTAGTTAAAGCGCCAGCCAAAGGCAAGAAGCCTGGGGCAAACCAAGAAATTCTTGTTCCACCTGATCAAGCATTCGCAGAAGCGAGCGTCGCGATCGGAGAAGGACATGACAATTTGACCCGGCTGTACCACGAAGGATTCCACATATGCAACGTATATTACGGGCATTTGCGGACGGAGGGAGACTGTTTATTCTGTCTTTCCTTTCTAAATAAATAATGGAATCCATATCGACATGCCGTCCTTGCCGCAAAGGGCGGTATTTTTATTCACATATAGCTTTACAATAATGAAAACAAACCAGGACGAGGAGCGGCTTACAACGTGTCGGAACAAATAATTTTAGCAGCAAATGAACGGCTTGATGATCTCATGACAGAATCAGGCTTGAAAATTATACAAAGCAGGGAAGTGTTCAGCTTCTCGCTAGACGCTGTATTGCTTTCCCGATTTGCAAGTATTCCGAAGCATGGCCGTATCGTTGACTTATGTACGGGAAATGGCGTTATTCCTATGCTGCTGACGACAAGAACGAATGCAAAGATTGATGCGGTTGAGATTCAACCAAGACTTGCCGACATGGCTAGAAGAAGCGTTGAGCTCAATCAGTTAACGGAGCAAATTACAGTAATTGAGCAGGATCTTAGATTGTATCCTAAGCTGGCGGGAAATGGGGTATATGATGCAATTACCGTTAATCCGCCTTATATGCCGGTCACAGCAGGCGAGCAGAATGAAAATGAGCATTACGCAATAGCCAGACATGAGATTCATTGCACGCTTGAGGATGTGGCAGAGGCTTGCTCGAGGCTTGTACGTCCAGGCGGAAAGGTGTCGATGGTGCATCGTCCGTCCAGGTTGCTGGATATTGTTGAAACGATGCGCAAATGGAGACTTGAGCCTAAGCGCATCCAATTTGTCCATCCACATGCAAATGCTGAGGCTAATATGGTGCTCATAGAAGCGATGCGTGATGGCAAACCGGATATTAAGCTTCTCCCGCCTATTATGGTTTATGAGAATGGGGTGCAAATCGTTTGAATATACAAAAAAGCTTTGCTAACGCAGCAGCGTCCGGCACAGGCAGCCTTTATCTCGTCGCTACGCCAATAGGAAATCTGGAAGATATGACCTTCCGTGCGATTCGAACGCTTAAGGAGGTGCAACTCATTGCAGCAGAGGATACGAGACAAACGCGCAAGCTGCTTACCCATTTTGAAATTCCGACGCGAATTGTAAGTTATCATGAGCATAACAAGCGGGCTAGCGGTCCTGAGCTGATCAGATTGCTGCTGGAAGGACAATCGATTGCGCTCGTTAGCGATGCGGGCTTACCGGCGATATCAGATCCAGGTGCAGACCTAGTGAAAGAAGCTATCGCGAATAACATTCCGGTCATTCCCATTCCCGGCGCTAACGCTGCTTTGTCTGCGCTAATTATATCGGGTTTGCCGACTGAGCGCTTCTTGTTTGCAGGATTCCCTCCACGAGAGAAAAAATCATTAACCAAATGGCTGCAAGAGCTGCAAGGTCAAGTTGGGACGCTTCTATTCTACGAATCTCCGCATCGAATCAGTAAAACGCTTGTCATTCTACGCGAAGTTCTTGGAGACCGCCAGATCGCATGCGTAAGAGAGCTAACGAAACGCCATGAGGAAGCCATACGCGGAAGTATCTCGGAATGTATAGATTGGTTCGAGGAGCATCTGCCCCAGGGGGAATTTTGCGTAGTTGTAGAGGGAGCAGGAGGAATAGGCGCAAATGAGCAGCCCGTCGCAGAGAACTGGTGGTCTGAACTAGACCTAGAGGCGCATGTTGCTCATTACGAAGAGCAATACGATCGCAAGGAAGCAATCAAAAGAGCTGCGATTGACAGGGGATTACCTAAGCGTGACGTATATAATGAAGTAAATAGATGAAAATGAGTTAAAAAAAGGAAATTTGGACAAAAAAAGACCTTCCTGGCCGGGTTCAAGCACAGGAAGGTATCAAGGAGTATAAAAAAGGTTAGAATTAACAAGTTGATAAGTACAGTATAACCTATTTTTTTTATTTTGTCACAGGTGTTGGCATCTCTGACAAACAAATATGACAAACTATTTTTCCTTTAAAATAGGAAACGTTTTCTGCGTTGCCGCAGAAGATACATGCAGGTTCGTATTTCTTAAGCATGATACGCTCACCGTCTACGTAAATCTCAAGCGCATCTTTCTCACCTATACCGAGTGTACGGCGAAGTTCGATTGGTATAACGACGCGTCCCAGCTCATCAACTTTACGAACAATACCAGTAGATTTCATCATAATCTATCATTGCCCCTCTCAAAATACGATTCGCCATCGTTCGACATTGTTTTTACTTTTATGAATATTATAATACCAACGATTACCATAATAGTCAACTAAGAATATTGCTTATAAGTACCGTAGTAGTGAGTATTTGACTAGATACAAAGGTCATATTACTCTGTAATAGAATACAACAGCTTCGACAATTTGGAAACTAAATTACGACACTATTCGACATCATATTCGGTTAATGTGTCGAAAATATGAACAAAGGAGATGAGAGACGATGAAGCAACCGCTGACAGAAGAGAAGGTTTTTAAGGATCCGGTTCACAATTATATCTATGTGCAGGACCAAACGATTTGGGACCTAATCAATACAAAGGAGTTCCAAAGATTGCGCAGAATACGGCAATTAGGAACGTCTTATTTAACTTTTCATGGCGCTGAGCATAGTCGATTCTCGCATTCGCTCGGTGTCTATGAAATTACACGTAAAATCATATCGCAGTTTGAGCGCAATGGTTATCCGGATTGGCCAGCCGAGGAGAAACTGGTCTCATTATGTGCAGCTTTACTTCATGACGTTGGCCATGGCCCATTCTCCCACTCGCTAGAAGAAGTATTCGACACGGATCACGAGCAGTGGACCTGCAAAATTATTCTGGAGGATACGGAGATTAACCGGGTACTGCGTTCCGTATCTGAACAATTTCCAGAACATGTGGCGGCTGTCATCCAAAAAACGTATCCCAAGCCCATTGTCGTTAGTTTAATATCGAGTCAAATGGATGCGGACAGAATGGATTATCTGCTCAGAGATGCTTATTTTACAGGCGTTAACTATGGAACCTTCGATTTAGAGCGCATTTTGCGTGTATTACGTCCCTATAAAGGGAAAATTGTAGTTAAAGAAAGCGGCATGCATGCCGTTGAGCATTATTTGATGTCCCGTTACCAAATGTACTGGCAGATTTATTTCCATCCTGTTACAAGAAGCTCGGAAATTATATTACGTCAAATATTTCGTAGAGCACAGGAGCTTTATGTGGGTGGCTATGTTTTTGAATGGATGCCGACACCGATTATGCGGCTAATTCAGAATACAATGACGGTGCAGGATTATTTGAAGCTTGACGAGGCACTGGTTCAAACGGCATTCACGCAATGGTCGGAGGAGACTGATCCCCTATTAAGCGATCTTTGCTGTCGGTTTATGAACCGCCAATTATATAAGTACATAACCATTGATAACCCTGATGAAGCGCTATTAAATGAGATAAGCGATTGCTTCTCTTCTATAGGAATGAATCCCGAATACCATATGGAAATTGATTACCCATTCGACTTGCCGTATGACGTGTACAGGCCGGATAAGAAAGAAGGCGAAAAGAAAGAAAAAGCGCCGATTTTGTTGCTTGATGGCCAGGATGAAATAAGCGAAATATCTGCCAAATCCGACATCGTTCGCTCGATAACAGGTCTGCACCAAGGCCAGTATCATCTCTATTATCCGGAAGAGCCGCTCAAAAAAAATATACCATCCATCCCGGATTCATTAAAAAAAATATTTAAACTTGATTAAAGGAGCTCACACGAACATGACATTGCTATTTGACACGCACACCCATTTGGATTCAGATAAATTTGACGAGGATCGTGACGAAGTGATTCAGCGCGCGAAGGACGCTGGGGTGCACATGCTCGTCAATATCGGCTTTAACCGTGAAACGATCCCCACGACGATGGCTCTAGCCGAGAAATACGATTTTATTTATGCAGCGGTAGGCTGGCATCCCGTAGACAGCATTGACATGCGGCCAGATGATCTGGAATGGATTGAACGGCTTTGCTCCCATGAGAAGGTCGTTGCCATTGGCGAAATAGGGCTCGATTATCACTGGGATACCTCGCCCAAGGATGTTCAGCAGCGTGTATTTAGGGAGCAGATCCGACTAGCCCGCAAGGTTGGAAAACCGATTGTCATTCATAACAGAGATGCTCACGAGGATGTTATTCGCATACTTCAGGAGGAGAATGCATCCGAGATCGGTGGAGTCATGCACTGCTTCTCAGGGAGCTGGGAAACGGCTAAGCAATGCCTGGATATGAACTTCTATATTTCATTCGGAGGACCGGTTACATTCCAAAATGCAAGGGCGCCAAAAGAGGTGCTTAAACAGGTTCCGCTCGACCGGATTTTGATTGAAACCGATGCTCCTTACTTGTCTCCTCACCCCTTCAGAGGGAAGCGAAATGAGTCAGCTTACGTACTGCGCGTAGCGGAGACGGCAGCTGAATTATTAGGCAAATCTGTAGAAGAAATAGCCTTAATTACGACCGAAAACGGTAAAAAATGTTTTGGTATTGTATAAAAACGAGAGAAATGGAGAGAATGAGAGACCTTTATCGCGTAAAAACTAATTTTTATAGCGAATATCGCTTAATTTTTCCGTCTTTATCCACCTTTTTCGCTTAAATCGTCTTTTATCGTATCTTTACAATTCACCTCGTATGAGGGTATGATTCATCTCAGAGCTTTAAAATTTTGTATTGGATTTCCAGTTTGCGCTTAATCTCCAAGTTGGAGAGCGGGGGAACCAGATGCGGGAAAGCGTTCCGTGTTTTGAATTCTTCAGGGGTGAATTTTGCAGCCATTGCCATGAGCATTGTTTTGCGAATAGGGCGACTCTCTTGTCCGAATCCGTCAGCTAACCTCGTAAGCGTTATAGAGAGTGATCAACCTCGTGCATCCATTTTCTGTATCCCAGTGTAATCAATTACTCGGGAAGCCACGAAACAGATCCTCTGTCGACGGCTTCTTTTTATTTTCGAATAATCGAGAATTTGTCGACATAGGGATAAAAGATGGGGGTGCCTGGATCGATATAGCAGTACTGGATTGCGTGCTTGCACGCCAATATACTATAGTCGCGTCAGTTGTATCATGCGTAACACTTGGCGGCGGGGCTATGAAGGAGGACCGATGAAGTGGGAATACTCCAGGTTAAGGACACCCATGGGAAACGATCATCCAGCATGTCTTTCGCATTGCGATGGAAGCGTGAAAACTTGCGTTTGATTCTTTTGAGTGCTACTATCTCAATCGCTATGACTTTCATGTTTTTGGTGTTGTTGTACGGAACGGCTGTCAAAAGCGTCTCCGTAGTAGTGAACGGACAAGAAACCATTGTAGAAACGAAGCAATGGGTCCTGCAACGCCTACTGGATGAACAAGCTATCGCAATTGGACCACATGATGAGGTGTCCATACCGCTTAATGCGGCTATAAAGGACGGAGATCGTATTGAGGTGACTCATGCGATACCGGTAATTGTGAAGGCTGATGGCAAGACCTCTACTGTGTACACGACAGAGAGAACAGTGCAGGCAGCGATCGAGGAATTACATATTCCAGTTCGTGATCAAGATAAAGTTCAACCTCCGCTACATACCGTTCTGGATGAAGAGCTTACGGTAACCGTTGTTCGCGTCGACACGAAGGTGGCAGAGTCCGAGCGCTCCATGCCATTCTCGATCGTGAAGAAGTCAGACCCGACACTGACTGCAGGCAAGGAAAAGCTTGTGCAGACGGGTAAGGAAGGTCTCATCGTTGAGAGCATCGAGAAGCAATATGAGGACGGAGTTCTTATTTCGAAGAAGATGGTCAGCAAGGTTGTCCAGACAGCTGCAGTTGATCAGGTCGTAGCCATTGGCACGAAGAAGGAAGAGCCTAAGGTGACGGTTCTCTCCAGCAAAAGCCCGAGCATGGCATCGCTAACCAAAGGCGGCGTTAATTTCAAGGCCAAAAGCGTTCTTAAAAACGTTACGCTAACTGCCTATTCAGCAGGCGTAGCTTCGACAGGCAAAGAAAAGGGCCATCCTCAATACGGAATTACAGCTTCGGGAACGCAGGTCCAAGAGGGACGAACGATTGCCGTAGATCCCAAAGTCATTCCAATCGGCTGGTGGGTATATATAGAAGGAATAGGTTTCCGTCGTGCCGAGGATAAGGGCAGCGCGATTAAAGGAAACAAAATTGACGTATACTTTGATAGTACAAAGGTCGCGAATAAGTTCGGCAGAAAGAAAGGCATAACCGTTTATGTCCTTGGGCCGAATAAGCCTACTGCAAGCTAAAAAAGCAGCGTTACCATCAGCTTATCGCCATTATTAATTAAATATGCCATCATAAGGAGAGGCACTGCCTCTTCTTTTTGCATGTTTCGGAGTAAATGGAGCTTATGTAGAAAGGAATTGGCTTGATGATTAAACAGATCATTGTCGTTGAAGGCAAGTCTGATACCGTTGCTATCAAACGTGCGGTGGAGGCGGATACAATAGAAACCAATGGTTCGGCTATTGGCGAGGATGTCCTCAGAAGAATCGCGTTAGCGAACGAGCGCCGCGGCATCATTATTTTTACGGACCCAGACCATGCGGGCGAGCGTATCCGTAAAATCGTTGCGCGTCATGCGCCTGGCTGCAAGCATGCCTTCTTGCCGCAAGAGAAGGCCCTGTACAAGGGGGATATCGGAATAGAGAATGCGAGCCCGGAAGCGATCCGGACTGCACTCTCTGAGCTTCGTACAGAGTCGATGGATGAAGCGGGGGAAGTAAGCTTGGAGGACTTAATGGAAGCGGGCTTGATCGTGCATCCGGATGCGTCTAATCGGCGATTGATTATAGGCAAGCTGCTAGGGATCGGTTATGCGAACGGCAAGCAGTTTTATAAGCGCTGTATAAGCTTTCAAATAACGAAAGCAGAGTTTATTGCCGCATATCGGAAAATGGAAGAACAATTGGAGGGCGAGATTGGATGAGCAGTCAAGAACGGAATGAAGCGGGCAGTAAAGCGGCAGTGAAGCAAGCTGCGATTGAAGTGGCTACACCGAAACGGACCAAAGAGATCATCGCCAAATATGGTTTCTCATTCAAGAAAAGCCTAGGTCAAAACTTTTTGATCGATCAAAATATTCTAAACAACATTGTCGCGGCTGCCGAGCTTGATGAAACAAAAGGGGCGCTTGAGATTGGCCCGGGTATTGGCGCGCTTACACAAAGGCTGGCACAGGCAGCTGGCAAGGTGACGGCCGTAGAGATCGATAATAGGCTTATTCCGATCCTGAAGGATGTCCTTGCAGAAGAGACCCATACGACTGTTATCCATGGCGACGTGCTTAAGCTTGATTTGAAGCAGTTATTTGCGGAGCACTTTGCAGATGTATCCGGTGTGAGCGTCGTAGCGAACCTGCCTTATTACGTGACTACGCCGATTCTGATGAAGCTGCTTGAGGAGAAGCTGCCGCTTGAGCATATCGTTGTGATGATCCAGAAGGAAGTAGCGGAGCGTATGGCTGCAAAGCCAGGCGGCAAGGAATACGGAAGTCTGAGCGTTGCCGTACAGTACTACTGCGTGCCTAAGGTTGTTTGTACGGTGCCGCATACGGTATTTATACCGCAGCCCAATGTCGATTCCGCTGTTATTAAGCTTTCCCTGAGAGAGAAGCCGGCTGTCGATGTCCCTGATGAGGACCATTTCTTCCGCGTCGTGCAGGCGAGCTTCGCACAGCGCCGAAAGACGCTGGCTAATAATCTGACCGCGTTTGTCGGCAAAGAGCGCCGGGAAGCTTTGACAGAGATGCTCCTAAAAAACGATATTGACCCGATTAGACGGGGAGAAACGCTGTCTCTTGAGGAATTTGCCCGCATTAGCCGCAGCATGATTGAAGCTGGCTGGGGTACCCAGAGCGTTTCGTCATAAAAATACTCACCATTCGCCCTGTCTGCCCATAGGATAGACGAAGAGGTGATTTACCCATGAAGCAAGGGGACCTGGTCGTCCGCAAATCGTATGGCGGTGACGTGCTGTTCAAGGTAGAGGCTGTTCGTACACATACCGCGGTTCTGAAGGGCACGGATTATCGATTGCTTGCGGATGCTCCGATTCCTGACCTATCGGTCATACGAGATCCGGAAACGACAAGCGCGGTTCAAGAAGTGCGAATTAAAGTCAATGATTCCTTAAAACGGATGCATTCCGAGCGAGAGCGTCAAGCTATGGAGAATGAAGACCATATCCGGCATGCGATGCAGCAGAGCCAGCCATTTTTTGAAGTGCCGGGTAAGGTGCTTCATCTCGACGGCGACGGTAACTATTTGAAGAAGAGCATGCAATTGTACAATACGATGCATGTCCCTTCGCATGGACTTCACGTACATGAATCGCAAATGGCTGATGTGCTGTACCGACTGCTGCCGCAAATACAACCTGATATTGTCGTCATTACGGGTCATGACGGTGTTTTGAAAAATCGTGGCCAAATGGATCTGTACAGCTTAAGCAGCTACAAAAACTCGCAGCACTTCGTGAACGCCGTTCGTGTCGCGCGCGAATATGAGAAGAACCGTGATGGTTTGATCGTAATTGCCGGAGCTTGCCAGTCCCATTTTGAGGCATTGCTGCAGGTAGGCTCTAACTTTGCAAGCTCACCTGGCCGCATATTGATTCATGCGCTGGATCCGGTCTATATCGCGATTAAAGCCAGCTATACATCCATTAAAGACACTGTGAATTTGTCTGATGTTATTCATGGTACGATAAGCGGGATCGACGGCGTAGGCGGCATCGAGACGATGGGACGCTTCCGTGTAGGGCTGCCTAAGCCCAAAATAACGGCATCCAGCTCGGTATTAAAGCAATAAATAGTCAGTCGTAGCTTTGGTTAAGATGACCCTTATCCTACGAAGTAGGGTGCAAAATAGCCGCTGGATAAGCGTAAATATACATATTGAAGTGTAATCAACTTCTTAATATGTATATTTTTTGCATGCCTATGCATCATTTTTTAAAAAATGGGTGAAATCACCGTTGACAAGTAAATATTCCTACTGATATAATATTTTGCTTTGTTTGACAAGCCTCCTCTTTTTGGTTATAATGAACAAGGAAAGAGGTGGTAGTGGACAATGGCAAAAAATGCGCTATTGGATATTAAACGCAGCTTGGAAGCTCATGTTGGCTCCAAAATACGTCTTCGAGCGAACGGTGGCCGACGAAAGACCATCGAACGAACCGGTACGTTGGAAGAAACCTACCCTTCTGTTTTCATTGTTAAGCTGGATGAAGAACAACACGCCTTCAAGCGTGTCTCATACAGTTATGCGGATATACTGACTGAGTCGGTGGAAGTGACCGTATGCAATGATGAAGGTCAAGTCCGTATCGCCCATTTGCAACAGTAGAATATATATCGCCTTAAGGCATGTTAGCGCAGAAAGCATCTGCGCTTTTTTTTTGTAAATAAGCATAGCTCCCGCAATATAGCTGGTTGGCCCTCTGTGTATCGTTATCCTTGAACGGAAGCATACTAGCTAGGCAATTGTGACAAAGGCACAGAGAATCAGGTGACAATTCAGAAGCGGAGGTTTTGCGAATGGGTCGACGCAGACGCGGCGTCATGTCGGAGCAATTGAAATATGAGCTGGCCAAGGACTTGGGATTTTACGATACGGTTCAGCAAGAAGGCTGGGGAGGCATTCGTGCGAAGGATGCCGGAAACATGGTTAAACGCGCGATACAGCTTGCAGAGCAAGCTGCTGCCAAGAACAACCAGCCTTAGATCAATAGCGTATTTCGGCATAAAAAAGCTAAGCGGAAGACGTCCGGATATAAACGGATTGTCATCTCTTAGCTTTTATTGCGTTCGTTTGATATAATGTTGCTTAAAGCTTATGGACGAACGGGTGAACTCATCGGATGAAAATTTATGAAAAAGCGCCAGCCAAAATTAATTTACTGCTCGACGTGCTCCGCAAGCGTGATGACGGGTACCATGAAGTCGAAATGATTATGACAATGGTGGACCTCGCTGACCGACTTGAAATGGAAGAGCTGCCTAGAGATACGATCATTATCTCTAGCCAAGTCGGCTACATACCGCTAGACGAGAAGAACCTGGCCTTTCAAGCGGCTAGGCTTATTAAAGAACGTTATGACGTGAAGCAAGGCGTTTATATTCATTTGGACAAAAAAATACCGGTCGCTGCAGGTCTTGCTGGAGGCAGCAGCGATGCTGCCGCCGCGCTGCGCGGGCTCAATCGGCTATGGAAGCTGCAAATCCCAGAGGACGAGCTATGCCGTTTAGGAGCGGAGCTCGGCTCGGACGTTCCTTTCTGCGTCACAGGCGGAACCGCTATAGCCCGCGGCCGAGGCGAGAAGCTCGAGCATATCGAGAATCCGCCGCAATGCTGGGTCGTGCTTGCAAAGCCGCCAATCAACGTATCGACAGCAGACGTGTACGGACGATTCCGTGCCAATGAGCTGAAGGAGCATCCATCCATACCCAATATGGTCCGTGCGCTTGAGCAGGGCTCCTTCACCGATATTTGCGAAGGGCTCGGCAATGTGCTGGAGAATGTCACGCTAGGCCTCTATCCGGAGGTCATGCAGCTGAAGGAAAGCATGATTCGTCTCGGAGCTGACGGCGTCCTTATGTCGGGGAGCGGGCCGACTGTATTCGGGCTTGTTTCGAAGGAAGCCAAGCTTCCGCGCATTTATAATGGGCTTCGCGGTTTCTGCAAAGAAGTATATGTGGTAAGAATGCTGACATAGGACTGACGTTCTTCTTGATTAAATCCGTATAAAAATGTTATATTGACATTATATTATTCGGATTTAGTGGGGGGAGATGTGTTTGAAGAAGTTGAAACGGAGCTCGCGGTTGGTAGAAATGACTCAATACCTGTTAAGTCGTCCCCACACGTTAATTTCACTGACAGCATTTGCTGATCGATATCAATCGGCAAAGTCTTCTATAAGCGAGGACCTGGCGATTATTAAAGAAGTGTTTGAGGAAGAAGGCATTGGTGAGCTCCATACCCATGCAGGAGCTGCGGGCGGAGTGAAGTATACGCCAAAAATGCAAGAAGCGACGGCTCTTACGATTATGACGAGCATATGCCGCCAGCTAGAGCAGCCTGAGAGGGTTCTTCCCGGCGGCTATTTGTATATAACGGATATGTTAGGCCAACCGGAGCTGCTTGCCGATGTCGGAAGGATGTTTGCTACCGCATTCGCAGACCGGAAAATTGATGTCATTATGACCGTAGAAACGAAAGGCATTCCGCTTGCTTATGCAACGGCTGCCTGCTTGAATATTCCGGTCGTCATTGTGCGTCGCGATAATAAGGTAACGGAAGGCTCAGCGGTAAGCATCAACTACGTGTCGGGTTCAACCAAGCGTATTCAGACGATGTCTCTGGCCAGACGCGCGCTCAAGGAACAGTCACGCGTCCTTATTATTGATGACTTCATGAAAGCGGGCGGGACGATCCAAGGCATGATGGATCTGCTGTTCGAGTTCAAGGCTATCGTTGCGGGCGTCGGCGTATTTGTCGAGTCTGGCGAGGTAGAGCTGGAAGAAAGGCTGCTTGAGGACTATATTTCGCTCGCCAAGCTGACGGCTGTTGATATGAAGACCAAGCAGACGACGGTCATTCCAGGCAATTATTTTCAAACGTAACGATGTGCAGCAGCATACTCATTCATATTATCTCTTATGGAAGGCTGGGACCTAAGTGACAACAAAACAACCATTGCAAGTTATTTCAACGGACAAAGCGCCTGCGGCGATCGGACCGTATTCGCAAGCGATTAAGCTCGGCGGGCTATTGTTTACTTCTGGACAAATACCGCTTGACGCATCGGGCGAACTTGTTGAGGGCGGCATTGAAGAGCAGACCCATCAAGTATTCCGCAACTTGGAGGCCGTGCTTGCGGCTACCGGTGCGAGCTTTCAGGATGTCGTGAAGGCGACTGTATTTATGAAGGATATGAACCAGTTCTCGACGGTAAACGGCATTTACGCCACTTACTTTGGAGAGCATAAGCCAGCTCGGTCTACCGTTGAGGTAGCAAGACTGCCAAAGGATGTTTTTGTCGAAATAGAGGTCATTGCATCGACAATTGTCGAATGAAAACGAAAAAGATTCAATTTAAAAAAAATATTTTAAATAGAGCATGATTTTACCAAAAATGTAGAAGGAATTGGCACAAAAACGTGGAAGTATACACCAAGTCTCTGATAGACAAAGGTGGTGAACACAAGTGCAAATTACTGATGTCAGACTCCGCCGCGTAAATTCCGAAGGGCGTATGAAGGCGATCGCATCCATTACTATTGATAATGAATTCGTTGTTCACGATATTCGTGTCATCGATGGAAACAATGGTATGTTCGTTGCAATGCCAAGCAAACGTACTCCGGATGGAGAATTTCGGGATATCGCTCATCCGATCTCTTCAACAACTCGGGAGAAAATCCAGGCTGCTGTTCTCGCTGAATACGAGCGTGCCGCAGAATCAGAAGAAGTAGTCATTGAAGAAGGCGCTTAAACAAAGTTTTTTTCGAGGTTGGGGTTGATTGGAGAAGAGAGCCATGGCTCTCTTTTCTTTTTTTTGCAGTTTTCTGATAGAGTCGATACATAGGATCGGCGTAATTGAGCTACAGCCTAGATATAAGTAGGAATAGACGGCCCATTAGCGTTAACGCTTGGAAATCCAAGAACATCTTCGTATAATGGAATATAATATAGCTAGTAAATGGCGAAATGCTGCAATGAATATCGATAGACGATCTAGGGGGTCTTTTAATTGAAGGTTATGGCGATTGTGCTTGCTGCCGGACAGGGCAAGCGAATGAAATCGAAGTTATATAAAGTGATGCATCCGGTATGCGGCAAGCCGATGGTCGGCCATGTGCTGGACGTAGTCAAAGAAGCGGCAGCAGAACGTGCAGTCGTCATCGTTGGACACGGTGCGGAAATGGTTAAGTCGTATTTGGGTGACCGTGCAGAATACGTGCTGCAAGAGCAGCAGCTCGGTACGGGGCATGCCGTGCGCCAAGCAGAAGCGCTGCTTGGCGATGAAGAAGGGACGACGATCGTCATTTGCGGCGATACTCCGCTTGTGAAAGCTGCAACGATTACAGCGATGCTTGAGCTTCACCATTCGAGCGGGGCGGCTGCAACCGTATTGACGGCAGCTTTTGCCGATCCAACCGGTTATGGACGCGTTATTCGGGGAACTGACGACACCGTGCAGCGGATCGTAGAGCAGAAGGACTGCTCTGCCGAGGAAGCTGCCGTTAAAGAAATTAATACAGGCACATATTGCTTTGACAACAAAAAGCTATTCGCGGCCCTCGCAAAGGTAACGAACCATAATGCGCAGGGTGAATATTATTTACCCGATGTAATTGGCATCTTCCGCGAGACCGGACAATCGGTTCAAGGTTACTGTACGACTGATTTAGCCGAAGCGATTGGTGTAAACGACCGCGTTGCGCTTGCAGAGGCTGAAGGCTTTATGCGCGAGCGGATTAATCGCAATCATCTGCTAGGCGGCGTAACGCTAATCGATTCATCGTCAACCTATATAGAGGCTGATGTTCAAATCGGACCGGATACGGTTATTTACCCGGGTACCGTGCTGCGCGGTTCAACGGTTATTGGAGAAGATTGCGTGATCGGGCCGCAGGCGGACATTGCGGACAGTACGGTAGGAAATGGCGTAGCCATCAAATATTCGGTTGTAGCGGAATCAATTGTTGGCGATAAGAGCGCAGTGGGACCTTATGCCAATCTGCGTCCAGGCTCAAAGCTCGGCATAGGCTGCAAAATCGGCGATTTTGTCGAGCTTAAAAATGCATCGCTTGATGACGGTAGCAAGGTATCCCATTTAAGCTACGTCGGCGATGCAAAGGTCGGCAAAGACGTAAATATCGGCTGCGGCGCGATAACGGTCAATTATGACGGCTACAATAAATTCGTAACCGAGATCGGCGACAATGCGTTTGTCGGAAGCAACGTCAACTTGATTGCTCCTATAAAAATCGGTGATGGCGCATATGTCGTAGCGGGTTCAACGGTAACGCATGACGTTCCAGCCGGCGATCTTGCTATCGCGCGCGAGCGTCAAGTGAACAAAGCGGGCTACGCGGACAAAATCCGTGGACGTGCCAAAGCAAAGAAAGATAAAGGCAAGCAATAATTCGGTTCTTAACGAAAACATGCAGGGGAGAATTCTTAATTGAATTCTCCCCTGCATGTTTTTTTAAGTAATGAGAAGGAATTAAAAGTTTAATTTTTGACGGGAGTGGGTAAGTTATAGGGAAATGATTTACGATGCTTCGTTTAGTATTTCTAAACAAAGCAAACTTTAGGAGGTAATCGATATGGCGATAGCTATGAAGGCGGATCAACGAACGGTCGCGACGAAAGGCGAGTTGCGCCAATTGCGGCTCCAAGGAAAAATACCAGGCGTGATTTACGGAAAACAATTAGACCAAGCAGCGCAAGTGGCTGTGGATGGCAAAGAGCTGCAAGCGCTGCTGCGTAGCCATCCGAATGCCGTGCTGGAGATTAATATTCCTTCACACGGAAAAACGTCTGTGATGATATCGGAGATCCAGCGGGATTCATTAAGCCGTCAGGTGCTGCACGTGGATTTCCATCAAATAAATATGAATGAAAATGTCCGTGCCAATGTCCGCATACAAGCGGAAGGAGATTCGCAAGGGGTGCGTGAAGGCGGAATCCTCCAAATTATCCTACATGAGCTTGAGGTACAGTGCTTGCCGGGCAGTATTCCTGATGCGGTGGCTGTAGATATCTCCGCGCTAGAGGTTGGCGGAAGCTTGCTGGTTAGCGAATTGAGCCTGCCGAAAGGCGTAGAGGCGCTAGCTGATCCAGAGCAGGTTGTCGTAACTATACTGGCGCCGCAGAAGGAGCTTACCGAGGAAGAAGCAGAGAATGCAGCAGTGGAAGCTGCAGAGGCCGATGCCCGTTCCAAGGAAGAGCAGCTTGAAGGCGTCAAAAGCTTGTAGTGATATCTGCTTAGCAGGAGATAGATGCGTAGCGCAATCGGCGCCGTCCAGAATGAGGACGGCGTTGTTTGCTGTTTGTTTGAAAGGTAAAACTATTTATGTATCACGCGATATAGTATTCTTCTGCTTCTACGAGGAACGGATATCTTCCTCTTGCAGAACGTCGTAGACGCTTCTTATCGGAGGCTTAACCGAATAGATACTGCCTACGCCGGATACGTCTACGTGTTTACGCTTGCAATAGATTATGTTACATTTGTCCGTAAAGGAGTGGAGCAAGCGATGAGGTGGATTGCAGGACTAGGCAATCCTGGCGGCGCTTATCAAGGGACTAGGCATAATGTCGGGTTTATGGTCATTGACGAGCTGGCAAAGCGCTGGGGTATTAACGTAACGCAAAATAAATGCAAAGCATTAATCGGCGAGGGCAATGTGCAAGGGATGAAAGTCATCCTTATAAAGCCGATGACATATATGAATTTATCGGGTGAGTCCGTTCGATCGTTCCTCGACTACTTCAAGGCGGATCTAGCAGACGGGGTCGTGGTATATGATGATTTGGATACTGAAATCGGCAAGCTGCGTCTTCGCTATCAAGGAAGTGCTGGGGGCCATAATGGAATCAAGTCCCTCATCCAGCATTTGGGCACGCAGACATTCGATCGCGTTCGAATGGGCATATCTCGGCCGCAGCCGGGCATGAACATTGCCGATTATGTGCTTTCGTCATTTCCGAAGAGTGAGCAAGAGAAGCTGTCTGCAATGGTTTCGGACGCATGCGATGCAATAGAATTCAGGCTGAAGGCTCCATTCGAGGAAACAATGGCAAAGTTTAACCGTTAATCTGTTAAATTGCCATTAAGCGGGCATACTGAAGGGAATAACAACCCTTCAGGAGGCATACATATGGCTGTAAACTATATCTGTCGGCATTGCAGAACGTCAATCGGTTCCCTAAGTGGGTCGGATATTACTGAGCAGCAGCTCGGTTTCCATTTCTTGACCCCCGAAGAACGCAGCGATATAATAGCGTATGACCCAAATGGAGATGTAACGGTAAAGGTCGTTTGCGATTATTGCCGAGAGGCGATTGATGCGAACCCAGAGCTTCATTTGGTAACAAGTCCACTTCAATGACGGCAAGTAAATGTTGTGAGCCTTAGCGGTTTGGCTGAGGCTTCTTTTCAATGTACAGGGAGCGATCGTATCACTCTCCGATTGTGTATAGAAACGGGGTGTCGCAAAAGTTGAAAGCGTTAATTAATGCTTTTGCCGCGGATGCGGACGTTCAGTCCGTCATATCCGGTATTCGTAAAGGCATGCGTGAACAGATGATATCTGGTCTCGCAGGCTCTTCCAGACAGGTGCTTATTGCAGCGCTGCAGGAAGATGTAGAGCGTCCTATGCTCGTAGTTACCCATAATATGTTCTCGGCGCAGAAGATCGCAGAGGATTTGCAGGAATGTCTTTCTCCAGATAGCGTATTGTTATATCCCGCCAATGAGCTGGTGGCTGCAGAAGCAGCGATCTCGAGTCCCGAGACGCTGGCGCAGCGAATGGACGTGCTGATCAAGCTGTCCAAAGGCTATCGCGGGATTGTTGTCGTGCCCTTCTCAGGGGTTCGTCGTTATTTGCCGATCAGCGGCGTGATGGCCGAAGCACAAATCGATGTAAAGGTTGGGGATTCGCTGCCAATCGATACGTTCCTTCGCCAAATGACAGCGCTCGGCTACGCGAGGGCTGACCGGGTTGAGCTTCGCGGCGAGATGAGCGTGCGCGGAGGCATTGTTGACTTTTATCCCATAACGGCCTCTCATGCGTATCGCATTGAATGGTTCGGAGACGATATTGATTCCATTCGCACCTTTGACCCGGCGGATCAGCGTTCTTCCGACAGGTTGGAGTCTTTTGTCGTTCCGCCATGCCAGGAGCTTCTAGCAGACGGGCACCGTATGGAAGTTGCGGCTGGCCACGCGCAGCAGCTGCTTGAGAAGCAGCTCGACAAGATGACGGACCGAACGGCGAAGGACCGTCTCCGTACGGAGCTCGGCGGCGAGATAGAGAGATTGCGCGAGCATGTTTATTTCCCTGAGATCTATAAGTATGTTTCATTGCTGTATCCAGAGCGGCAAACGATTGTCGATTATATGCCGAGCGATACGCTGCTCATACTAGATGAGCCAACGCGCCTAATCGAGACGTCCAAGCAGTTGGAGCGGGATGAGGCGGAATGGTCGATGCATTTGCTTCAGAACGGCAAATCGCTGCCAGGCTTTGTATTGGCGCGCGATACGGAAGAGATCCTGCATCACCGTCCGTTCCCAACTTTGTTCTTATCCTTGTTCTTAAGACAAATTCCGCATTCGCAGCCTCAAAACATCTTAAATATGACCAGCCGTTCGATGCAAAATTTCCATGGACAGATGAATGTGCTCAAGACGGAAATGGAGCGTTGGCATAAAACAGGGGCAACGGTCATGATGCTTGCGGGCAACGCGGAACGCATGGAACGGATGCGGCGTGTTCTTGATGATTACAGCATTGAAATGCCGACGCTGCTGGAGGGCAACCTGCAGTCCGGATTCGAGCTGCCGTCTTCCCACCTTGTTATTATTACGGAAGGCGAGATGTTCTCGCAGAAGCAGCGCAAAGCTAGGAGATTGGATAAAAAGGTAGACAATGCCGAGCGCATTAAAAGCTACACGGAGCTTAAAGTCGGCGACTACGTCGTTCACCATAATCATGGTATCGGCAAATACGTAGGCATCGGTACGCTTGAGATAGCAGGCATTCATAAAGATTATTTGCATATCCTTTACGCGGGCGGGGATAAGCTGTCCGTCCCGATTGAGCAAGTGGACATGATTCAGAAGTATGTGGGCAACGAGGACAAAGAGCCAAAGGTCAACAAGCTCGGCGGCAGCGAATGGACGCGGGCCAAGAGCAAAGTAAAGGCATCTGTGCAGGATATTGCAGATGATCTCATAAAGCTGTATGCAGAGCGGCAAACGGCGCCAGGCTATTCCTTCGGACAAGATACCTCGTACCAGAATGAGTTCGAGGCGATGTTCCCCTATGACGAAACGCGTGACCAGCTTCGTGCGATCGAAGAGATTAAGAAGGACATGGAAAAAACGCAGCCGATGGATCGTCTCCTTTGCGGCGACGTGGGCTATGGCAAGACGGAGGTCGCTATCCGTGCAGCATTCAAAGCGGCGATGGACAGCAAGCAGGTTGCCGTTCTGGTACCGACCACGATTCTGGCACAGCAGCATTATGAAACATTCCGGGAGCGTTTTGCCGGTTATCCGATTAATGTTCAGGTGCTTAGTCGATTCCGCTCGCGCAAAGAGCAGAACGATACGATGAAGGGTCTGAAAGCAGGGACGGTTGATGTCGTTATCGGTACGCATCGCCTGCTTTCACAGGATATTATATTTAAATCACTGGGACTGCTGATCGTCGATGAGGAGCAGCGTTTCGGCGTTTCCCATAAAGAGAAGCTGAAAAAGCTGAAAACAAATGTCGACGTGCTCACGCTGACAGCGACGCCGATTCCGAGAACGCTGCATATGTCGATGCTCGGCGTGCGGGATTTGTCGGTCATTGAGACACCTCCGGAGAACCGCTTCCCGGTTCAAACGTATGTCGTGGAATACAGTCCGTCCCTCGTACGAGAGTCGATCGAGCGGGAGCTTGCGCGCGGCGGCCAAGTCTATTATCTCTACAACAGGGTGCAAGGCATCTATCAAATGGCCGAGCAGATTAATGCTCTCGTACCAGGAGCTAGAGTTGCGGTTGGGCATGGTCAAATGTCCGAGCAGGAGCTGGAGAAGACGATTCTTGATTTCCTTGATGGCGAGTCGGACGTTCTGGTCAGTACGAGCATTATCGAAACGGGCGTAGATATTCCGAACGTTAATACGCTTATCGTTCATGACGCAGATAAGATGGGACTCTCGCAGCTCTACCAGCTGCGCGGCCGTGTTGGACGCTCAAACCGAATAGCTTATGCTTACTTTACCTACCAGCGAGACAAGGTGCTTACCGAGGTAGCAGAGAAGCGTCTGCAGTCGATAAAGGAGTTCACGGAGCTCGGTTCCGGCTTCAAGATCGCAATGCGGGACTTGTCCATACGCGGGGCGGGCAATCTGCTTGGAGCCGAGCAGCATGGCTTCATAGCTTCGGTAGGTTTTGATATGTATTCACAGATGCTTGCCGATGAGATTGCGAAGCGCAAGGCAGAGATGAGCGGCGAGGAAATTAAAGAAGAGAAGCCGGTAAGCACCGTAATCGATGTCAGCATCGACGCTTACTTGCCGTCGGATTACATTTACGACAGCATTCAGAAAATCGAGATTTACAAAAAAGTCGCTGCCATTCGTACTTTCGAAGAGTCGGATGATGTAATCGACGAGCTGGTAGACCGGTTTGGCGATCTTCCGCAGGCAGTAAGCAATCTGCTTGCCGTTGCGCGAATGAAAGTATATGGGACGCAATACGGAATGGAGCAAATCAGCGGCAAGGGCGATGATATTCTCCTTCGTTTCGCAACGGGCGAGAAGCGCCGTATCGACCGAAAAAAGGTCGATCAGCTATGCCTGAAGCACGAGAACCGATTCAAGCAGGGAAGCGACCAAGAGCCGAATCCAAGCATCCTGCTCAGAGGCAAGGGATTGAACATGGAGCAGAAGATTCATATGATCGAGCAGTTTTTGCAAGGCTATAAAGATACGCTTCTGTATCAGGACCAATTGCAAAATGTGACCCCATAGACAATATTCGCTTTATATGTTCCTTTTCTGATACAATACTATCAAGTTCACAAAATGAAAGGGGATTCAACATGTTACACAATTCACGCAAATTGGCATGGCGCAAGAGCGCGCTGCTTATCGTGGCAGTGCTGCTAGTCATGACAATGGCGGCATGCGGCGCGAAAGAAACGGAAGTAGCAACCTACAAAGGCGGTAACGTAACCGATAAGGAATTCAATAAGTATTTGGATGTATTCACGGTTATTCAGCCTACTTACGCGCAGCTCATTGAAATTCCGCAATTTAAGGAGCAGTTGCTCCAGCAGTATATTTCTTACAAAATTCTTGGCAGCCAGGCTTCCGAGGCATCGGTTAAGACGGCTGAGACAGAAGTGGCTGAGCAAATGAAGCAATTCAAGGAGCAGCTAAAAACGAATACGGAATTGAAAGCGGCTTTGGATGAGAAGAAACTAAAAAACAAAGATATGGAAAACTACCTGCTACTCACCTCGAAGGTTGTGGCACATATGAATTCCCAAGTAACAGATGAGCAAATGAAAACGGAATATGAAACGAATCTAGTCAATTACGCTACCGTTTCGGTGCGTCATATTCTTGTTGCAACAAAAACAACGGATCAAACGACGCAAGAGGAGAAAGAACTCCGTACAGCCGAAGAGGCTTTGGCACGTGCCAAAGAAGTGAAGCAGAAGCTTGATGCAGGCGGAGATTGGACAGCCCTTGCCAAAGAATATTCTGACGATCCAGGCTCCAAGGAAAAAGGCGGGCTTTATGAAGACCAGAAGAACGGCAATTGGGTAGAAGAATTCAAACAAGCGTCATTCAAACAAGAAATTGGCGTTGTAGGCGAGCCGGTAGAAACCGAGTTTGGCTACCATGTTATTCTTGTGGAAAAACGCGATACGCCGGCATACGACAAAGTGACCGATGCGACTAAAGAAGAAGTGAAAAGCGCTGTCGCATACACGCTCATGAACAAATATATGACGGACGAGCTGCCTAAACAAGAGATTGTCAGCAAGCTGCCGAAAGCTGAAGAAGAAGCACCTGCAAGCGACGCGCCTGCCGGTGACGATGCAGCGGCAACAGATGTTCCAGCTACGGATGCGCCTACAGAGGCACCTGCGACGAAATAAGAAGTATAGAGGCTTGCCGGACCCTTTAACCGTTCTATGGTTAAGGGGTCTTTTTGTAAAGTATGGGGGCAAGGAAGGATGGCAGGATGAAAACGAGTCAGTATTTGCTCCGCAAGGCGACAAGTCTCGTGTGTAAAGCGGGCGATGCGTCCACCGTGCTTGATATTACAGCGCCAAGCATAGTGGCGATTAGCTTGCAATTACGGAGCAGATAGATCTATTCGTTACGATGCTGATTCAGCGGGCCGAAGAAAATAAAAATAAAAGATGCATGAAAAATCACTTGGAGCGTAATAGAAGCTCCAGGTGATTTTTTTTGTTTTAATGTAAGTAAATATATCATAAAAGAAGCTGGTTAAGAATAACTAAGAAGGATATCATTTTATTGTGTAAATATACCTAACTCAAAAACAATAAAAATCCCCCTAAAAGCCTATTTTTGAGTGAAAATCTATCCCTTGAAAATTTTGGTGTAAAGTATATTGACATACATATTCTGGTCATTCTATAATGAATCCACGAACGTTAGAAAGTGTTTTGTAGAGAATGTTCGGAAATAGAGACAAATATAAAGAATTGGGGAGTGGGAAGATGAAAAAGAGAATGTTTTATCAATTCAGTTTGTTGCTAGTGGCGGTAACGATCGTATTGGCAGGCTGCGGAGGCAATAACAACAAAACGGCATCTACGAATGGGGAGACAGATAAAGCAACGAACACAGCAAATTCGGGATCAAGCGCGGAGGGGGAAATTAAAGTAGGCATCTTGCACTCGCAGAGCGGCACGATGGCCATTAGTGAGGTTTCTGTCATTGACGCAGAAATGATGGCGATTGACGAGATCAATGCAACCGGCGGCGTATTGGGCAAAAAAATCGTTCCCGTACTGGAAGATGGCGCATCCGATTGGCCGACCTTTGCTGAGAAAGCACGCAAGCTGATTTCGGAGGATAAGGTCGCTACGGTATTCGGAGGATGGACTTCGGCAAGCCGGAAAGCAATGAAGCCGGTATTCGAAGAGCTGAACGGTCTGCTCTGGTATCCCGTGCAGTACGAAGGATTGGAATCATCCCCTAATATTTTCTACACGGGTGCTACGACGAACCAACAGATCGTTCCTTCGGTCTCTTGGCTGCTTGAGAACCGGGGCAAGAAGTTTTATCTGCTCGGTTCGGACTACGTATTCCCTCGTACCGCGAACCTCGTCATCAAAGAGCAGTTGAAAGCGGAAGGCGGCGAGCTTGTAGGTGAAGAATATACGCCGCTTGGCCACACGGATTACAGTACATTAATTAGCAAAATCAAAGAAGCGAAGCCGGATGTTGTGTACAACACGCTGAATGGTGACAGCAACGTTGCTTTCTTCAAGCAATTAAAGGATGCGGGAATTACGGCCAAAGACTTGACGACCCTGTCCGTATCGGTTGCGGAGGAAGAGATTCGCGGCATCGGCGTCGATGTGCTGGAAGGCCACTTGGCGGCTTGGAACTACTATCAAACGACAGACACGCCGGCTAACAAAACGTTCGTGGATAATTACAAGAAAAAATACGGAGACGAGCGCGTAACTGCCGATCCGATAGAAGCCGGCTATACAGCGGTGTACTTGTGGGCGGCGGCTGTTGAGAAAGCGGGCTCGGTCGAGGTGGATAAAGTAAAGGAAGCTGCGAAAGAGCTGGAGTGGGATGCGCCAGAAGGCAAAGTCAAAATCGATGGTGCGACGCAGCATATTTACAAAACGGTGCGGATTGGCGAAGTGCAGGCTGACGGACAATTCAAGGAATTGTGGAATTCGGGCGAAGCGGTTAAGCCGGATCCGTATTTGAAAGGTTACGATTGGGCGGCTAGCATTCAGCCGACAGAATAATTCATAAGCAAGATGTGGTCTAATACGCAGCGATACACGGGGGAGTATTCGGCTAACTTCGAATACTCCCTATCTTTTTAAAAAAAGGTGAACGGCTACAGCGGTTTACGTTAGAGGGGAGTGGTCATATGGAAGTATTTCTGCTGCAGCTATTCAATGGTTTAAGCATAAGCTCCATTTTGCTGCTGGTTGCTTTAGGTCTGGCGATCACGTTCGGCCTGATGAAGGTTATCAATATGGCGCACGGCGAGTTGATTATGATTGGTGCCTACTCCACGTACCTTACGCAAAATTTATTTCAAGATTATTTGCCCAAATCCATGTTTGATTGGTATTTCGTGCTAGCGGTACCGGTCAGCTTTGTGATCGCCTTTATCTTTGGCCTCATTCTTGAAATGTCGCTCATCCGCTTTCTGTATGGACGGCCGCTAGACAGCTTGCTTGCCACCTGGGGCGTCGGCCTTGTGCTTCAGCAGCTGGCGAGATCCATCTTCGGTGCGCCCAACGTAGCGGTGACGAGCCCGGCGTGGCTGAATGGCGGCATGAAGATTATGGACGGCACGCTCTTGCCTTACAAGCGCATTTTTATTATTGCACTCGTAATCGCTTGCTTGGTTGCCATGTACTTCTATATTTACCGCAGCCATGAGGGAAGAAGAATGCGTGCCGTTATGCAGAACCGTGACATGGCCTCTTGTCTGGGTGTATCGACGCGGCGAGTCGATGCCATGACCTTTGCTATCGGATCGGGTATTGCGGGTATTGCTGGCTGTGCGCTAACGCTGCTTGGCCCAATCGGGCCTTCGCTCGGGACGTACTATATTGTCGATGCCTTTATGGTCGTTGTGCTTGGCGGTGTCGGCAAGCTTGTCGGAACCGTGCTTGGAGCGACGGGAATCGGCATGTTCAATACGCTGTTTGAGTATTGGACAAATGCATCGCTAGGCAAAGTGCTCGTGTTTGTTTGCATCGTCGCTTTCCTGCAGTGGAAGCCGATGGGACTTGTTGCGATGCGCTCGCGGTCGCTGGATTAGGAAAAGATGGGGGGATGCTCATGCGTTTACAAATGCAAAAATTCACGCCACAGCGTATATGGATATTGATCGCATACGCGGCAGCCGCTGCGGCGCTATTCTCTGCACCGCTTTTCGTCAGTGATTTCAGGCTTAACCTGCTTGCGAAATTTCTAGCCTTTGCCATTGTGGCATTGGGGCTTGATTTAATATGGGGCTTCACCGGTATCCTAAGCCTGGGGCATGGCATTTTCTTCGGACTTGGCGCGTATGCCATGGCTATGTATCTGAAGCTTGCGGCAAGCGGAGGCAAACCGCCCGATTTCATGGGGTGGAGCGGGCTCAAGGAGCTCCCTTTATTCTGGCAGCCGTTCCAAAGCTTCTGGTTTGCTGTCGCTATGGGTATCGCCATACCGGCTCTCCTGGCGCTAGTGCTGGGGTATTTCACCTTCCGCAACCGAATTCGCGGCGTTTATTTCACGATACTGACGCAAGCGCTTGTGATTATAACGACAACCCTGCTTATTGGGCAGCAAGCGTTCACGGGCGGGACGAATGGGATTACGGGATACTCGACCGTGCTTGGCTATTCGATTGGATCTCCGGAAACGAAGCGCGTGCTGTATTATGTCACTGTTGTAGCTCTTATCGCTATATTTATCTTCTGCCGCTACGTCATTGGAAGCCGGTTCGGCAAGGTGCTCCGCGCCATTCGCGACGGAGAGAACAGGGTTCGATTCATCGGATACAACCCGGCGATTTATCAAATGGTCGTGTTCACCATATCCGCAGGCATCGCAGGAGTAGCGGGCATGCTGTTTGTGCTCCATGTCGGCATTATTTCACCGTCCATGCTGGGAATCGTGCCTTCCATTGAAATGGTGCTATGGGTTGCGATTGGCGGGCGAGGAACGCTTGTTGGAGCGGCTCTCGGCGCAATTCTAATGAACTGGGCAAAAAGCGAATTCAGTACGGCATATCCGCAAGGCTGGCTTTTTTTCATGGGCTTGCTGTTCGTGGTCGTCGTCGTGTTTCTCCCGAAAGGCGTTGCCGGCCTGATTGGTCAAATAAAGTTCCGCAGAAAAAGGAGAGAGCCGAATCATGAAGGAGTCCGCAATCCTGCTGTGTGATGATGTTACGGTTGAGTTTGATGGGTTTAAGGCTGTTCAAGGGATGAACCTGAAGCTGGAGAAGGGGGAGCTTCGGTTTCTTATCGGGCCCAACGGAGCGGGGAAAACGACGATATTGGACGTTATCTGCGGCAAAGTAAGGCCAACCGGAGGGCGGGTGACCTTTGGCAAGGTGGATATTACAAAAAAGAAGGAGCATCAAATTGCTGAGCTCGGCATTGGCCGTAAATTTCAAGCGCCTTCGATTTTTCCGTCCATGACCGTGTCAGAAAACCTAGAAATCGCTATGCGCCAGAAGAGGACGGTGTTTGCGACGCTCTTTGCCAAAATGGCGGAGGAGGAGCGTTCGCGCATCGATGGGCAGCTTACGATGATTGGCTTGCAGAATAAGGCTGATTGGCGGGCAGGCGGCTTATCGCATGGCGAGAAGCAGTGGCTGGAGATTGGCATGATGCTGCTTCAGGAACCGGAAATTTTGCTGCTCGATGAGCCTGTGGCGGGGATGACGGACAAGGAAACGGATAAGACGGGTGAGCTGTTGCATGAGATTGCGCGCAAGCGTTCCATTGTCGTAGTAGAGCATGATATGGAATTTGTGCGGAATTTCGCGAGCAAGGTCACGGTCATGCATGAAGGCAAATTGTTGAAAGAAGGTTCTATGGACGAAATTCAGCGGGATGACCGTGTAGCCGAAGTGTACTTGGGGAAAAGGCGGGATGCCGATGTTAGCCGTTCAACAGCTTGAGGCCGGGTATGGCGAAAGTGTTATTTTGCGCGATGTGTCTATGAAGGTGAAGCAGGGGCAGGTCGTCTGCCTGCTTGGACGCAACGGCGTTGGCAAGACGACGCTTATGAAAAGCATTATGGGTTTGTTGAAAGCAAGGGAAGGCTCGGTTTCCTATAAAGGCAAGGACTTAACGAAAAAAGCGCCGGGGCTGAGGGCCAAAAGTGGGATCGGCTACGTGCCGCAGGGCCGCGAGATATTTGCGCAGCTGTCCGTTTACGAAAATCTGTTGCTTGGCTTGGAGGCGTCCCGGGTTAAGGTATCGACTGTGCCGGAAGAGGCGATAGCTAAATTCCCGGTGCTGCCGACCATGTACGAGCGCCGGGGCGGCGATCTGAGCGGTGGGCAGCAGCAGCAGCTGGCGTTCGCAAGGGCGCTTGCCGCTAGGCCTGAGGTGCTGCTGCTGGATGAACCTTGCGAGGGTATTCAGCCCTCCATCGTGGATGATATTCGCGATGTCATCCGCTCGATTAAAGCCGATGGCCAAACGGCAGTGCTGCTTGTTGAGCAGAGCCTTGATTTCGTGAAGAGCGTCGGCGACTATTTCTACGTGCTGGAGAAGGGTGCCATTGCGTGGGAGGGTGGCCTAGAATCGTTGGACGATGAGGTCATTCGAAAATATTTGACTGTATAGAGTAACGAACCGGCCCTCATAAATAGCGAAAAGAAGCGCATCCGCCAAAAGGGCAGATGCGCTTCTTTTAAGAAATAAGGCTTTATATGTTTCACGCGATCAAGTATTCTTCTATTTCTACGGGAAACGGCATTGCCCTCCTCTTGCAGGGGAGACAATGCCGTTTCTTCTTGACGTATATGGAGGTATATGGTTTTGTTCATGCTTTCTCAATACGTTTCGCTGAAACGATGGCGTCTATTGAAAGGACGCCGTCAGGCGTTTCTTCTTATTACGAATATTTCTCGATGGCTGCTTGATAAACCGCCTTAGGACGCAGTCCGACTAATTTATCCATAGGTACCCCGTCCTTATAGACGATAACCGTAGGCATGCCTAGCACGCCTGCCGCTGAGGCGGAAGCAGGCAAATTGTCGCAGTCGACCTTTACCATATCAATTATTCCATTCAGATCTCGATCCAGCTCTTCCAAAATTCCGAGCAGCGTCTTGCAGGGAGGGCACCATGGTGCTCCGTAGTCCACTAGGACGACACCGCTGCTTACAATGGATTCGAGCATATGGTCCGATTCTGCATTTCTAATGGTCATTTTGATCCTCCTCGTACTTTTTAGCCTGATCTCCCTGCTGAATCGAGTTTATTCGATCGACTAAATTGGCTTTGATTTGAGTCAGCTGAGCGAGCTGCCGCTCGATTTCAGCAAGCTTTTGCTCATAAACGGGCATGACCTCGGCGCAGAATGCTTCTTTGTTTTTTAATACGCAGGTAAGGAAGCTGGAAATTTGCTCTGTTGTTAGGCCGAGATTCAAATAAAGCTTAATGGTTGCGACCGTGTCCTCCGCAAGCGGGGAATAGTCGCGGTATCCGTTAGGCAAACGGATGGATGCGATCAGCCCTTGCTTCTCGTAATGGCGCAAGGACCGTATGCTTACGCCTGTTAAGCGTGATAACTCACCGATTCTCATGGCGGGGCCCCCGGGTTTGTGAAATGGTTTAGATACAGTATAAACGGTGACATTAGTGTCAGGGTCAACTGTTTTTCGAGCGTTCGCCAAATGAAAATAGACTTTTTTAACAATTGCTTATTTATGTAAAAAGTGATATCATTTTTATATCAAAACAATATGATATTTCAAAAAGGGGCGGGATTAAATGAATGAAAAGAAGGCCTGGTATGTTAGTGGTTATTTAGCTCTTTTATTATCGGTCGTCGCTATGGCAGCCGGTGCATATTTAATCATTTATGAGGCTTCCAAGGAAAGCGTATCGCCGTTGCTCATTGTTGTCGGCATTTTGCTATTGCTGCTTGCTGCCCTCAGCTTGTCGTCGCTTACAATCGTACAGCCGAATGAGGCGAAGGTTGTGACGTTTTTCGGTACGTATATGGGCTCGGTGCTGGAAAGCGGCTTGTGGATGGTGCTTCCGCTTACGAGCAAAACGAATATTTCTTTGAAGGTACGCAATTTCAACAGCCAAACGCTTAAAGTGAATGACGCTGAAGGAAATCCGGTAGAGATTGGTGCAGTCGTCGTATTTAAAGTAATGGACACGGCTAGGGCGAGCTTTGATGTCGACAATTATGAGCGGTTTGTCGAAATTCAAAGCGAGACGGCCGTTCGGCATATTGCGGCGCAATATCCGTACGATGTGTTCTCCGACGATGCGGCCGTGTCGCTCAGAGGGAACGCGGATGAGGTGGCGGGGGAGCTTAACCGTGAATTGCAAATCCGCCTATCGGTAGCGGGGGTGAAGGTGCTGGAAACTCGTCTCACTCACTTGGCGTATGCACAGGAAATTGCAAGTGCAATGCTTCAGAGGCAGCAGGCTATCGCGATCGTATCGGCGCGTTCGAAGATCGTTGAGGGTGCGGTAGGGATGGTGGATATGGCCCTTCGCCAGCTTGAAGAGAACGGCATTAAGCTTGATGATGAGCGCAGAGCCGCGATGGTGAACAATCTGATGGTGGCGATCGTGTCCGATCGTGCCGCGACTCCGGTTATTAATACTGGAACGTTGTACGGCTAGAGGCCAATCCTATGGCAAAAGAGAAGAAAGCATTTCCGCTTCGATTGGATCCGGATCTTCACCGTGCGCTCGAACAGTGGGCTGCAGATGAATTCCGGAGCGTCAATGGGCACATTGAATTTTTGCTAAGAGAAGCGCTGGGCAAAGCGGGCAGGCTGAAGCGACCGACCAAAGAGGATGAATGAATCGGATTTGCGAAGAGTGGAAAAGCGGTTATCGGGAATGGTCCGATAGCCGCTTTTTGAACGAAAAAAAGGTATATTTTAACGTTGTGTAATAAAACCTAACATATGAATTGACATTTCCGTATGTTTCGCTCTATACTACGAATTAACGTCAGGTTTTATCACAACTAAATAAAGGCTTTCACAAGCTAAATTAGTGAGAGCGACAAGTTGTCTAGGGTTCCGTTTAAGCCATTTGCAGTTCTCCGCTAGGAGCGAAGCGGTTTAAGTTCTGGTCCGAGAGACGGCGTACAGCAATGAAAGCTTGATAGGCTTCAGGCTGTATAACACGGAAGGATAAAAGCCTGGGAGACTACTCCCAGGCTTTTCATTATTTTCAAACCACGATAGAGGGAGTGATCCTATGCTGGCTGCGCCATCGATGAGCGGAACGATTGAAATTAAAGGATTGCAGAAGGTATACGAGTCGAAAAAAAGTCGGTTTGAAGCGCTGCGGGATATTGATCTTACGATTGGCGAGAATGAGTTCCTAACCATAGTAGGGCCGTCCGGCTGCGGGAAATCAACGCTGCTCCGCATGGTTGCCGGCCTTGATGAGCCAAGCGGCGGGTCACTTCAGGTAGACGGCGAGGAAATTATCGGGCCAGGCGCCGACCGCGGCATGGTATTTCAAGGCTACACGCTATTTCCTTGGCTGACCGTACGCGAGAACATCGAATACGGGCTGAAGCTTAAAGGGATATCCATTCTGGAGCGGCGTAAAATTTCGAATTATTTCCTCAAGGTGATTCGGCTGGAATCCTTCGACAAGGCTTATCCGAAGCAATTGTCAGGCGGCATGAAGCAGCGGGTAGCGATCGCGCGAGCGTTAGCCAATCGGCCTAAGGTGCTGTTGATGGATGAACCGTTCGGCGCGCTCGATGCGCAGACCAAGCTGGAAATGCAGGAGATGCTGCTCGAGGTGTGGGAGAAAGAGAAGACGACGGTATTATTCATTACGCATGATATTGACGAGGCTATTTTCTTATCGCAGCGAATCGTGGTGATGGGCGCGGGCCCTGGACGTATTTTGAAGGAATTCCGCGTAGAGCTGCCGGAAGGCCGCACGCCGGAAGTGCGCGAGCATCCCGATTTTCTTGCTTTGAAGCGAGAGCTGGGACAATTGCTGAAGCATTAAGCTCATCCTCAACATTCCAATATTCAGCTATTCAGCGATTCATCATAGGAGGCGTGACAATGGCAAAAACGAGTGGAACAGGGAAAGACCGACGAGTTCGAAAGGATCAAGCGGAGATATCAACTTCTTCGCCCCAAGCACGGCCGCGCCTTCTTAAGGTGCTGGGCATTATCGTTATCGCCATGTTCTTCAGGCATCCTGCAGCTCTCTCCGGAGCGGCAGGATGTTTTTTGTTTAGCGGGGCGAAGCGCTGATTCGGATTCTGCCGCAAAATAACTTTCGGATGCAAGCAAAAGGGAGAAATGGGGAATGCTGAAAAAGGATAATAAGGAAGCGGAAGCACGCAGGCCGTTAAGTGGGTTGGCCGCCTTTTCGAAAAGAGATGGAACGTTTGGCTAGAACTGTAATCCGTGCATAAGAATTTGGGAGCGGATGAATACTATGGTCAGATTCAAAATCTTTTGAAGGAAGTTTCTTCTTCGTTATAAACAAGCAGCAAGTGTCCAGTCGATTCAAAATCCTCTAGGAAAGCGGGGCAACAAGAAATGAAAGCAACTGGAATTGTACGTCGCATCGATGATCTCGGGCGTGTGGTGATTCCGAAGGAGATCCGCCGTACACTGCGTATTCGCGAGGGTGACCCTCTGGAAATATTTGTAGACCGTGATGGCGAAGTTATTCTGAAAAAATATTCTCCTATCGGCGAGCTAGGCGATTTCGCAAAGGAATACGCAGAATCGTTATTCGAGGGCACCAACCACATTACATTGATCACGGACCGGGATACCATAATCGCTGTGGCAGGAGCTTCAAAGAAAGAGCTGCTGGATAAGCAAGTAGGCGCTGTGCTGGAGAGCTGCATGGAGAACCGCAAGACGCTGGCTGAACCGAATGGCGGAGCCTTTGAAATTGTGAAGGATACGCAGGAAACGTACACCTCTTTCGTGATTGCGCCAATCATCGCGGGTGGCGACCCGATAGGGACGGTCGTCCTGCTCAGCAAGGATGAGTCGGTCAAAATGGCGAATATGGAAACGAAAATGGCAGAAACGGCTGCTGGCTTTTTGGCTAAGCAGATGGAGCAGTAGGTTAGCTTGTTAGCTGCCGAAAAGGGAAGAAAACCGAAAAAATCGGAAAATGACAGCTTCTTTGATCGAAAGAAATTTCGATTGGGGAAGCTTTTTCAACGTTTGCTTTTGTGAGGTATAATAGTTACCAATATCAATGGCAGAACAGCGGGAGTGTGGGGAATGAAACGCAGGTTGGGGAAATCAGGACGAATGACGGGATCGTCCGGGCCTGCAAGCAGGCAAAATGCCGATGGAGATATGCAGATGTCTTTGTCAGAAAAACGCATAACCGCTGCTACGCTCGAGGAATCTGCGGTAGCGAAGGAGGCAGGCGGGCTGTCTGGTTCGCTTGCCGAAGGGCGCGTTGAAACGACTCGAGGAGCAAAGGGACTTCTGACCAGCGGCGTTGTGCTGATGGCAGGGGCAGCGCTGCTATCTAAGCTGATAGGCGTTTTTCAGAAAATTCCGCTGCAAAATTTGGCCGGAGACCGGGTATTCGGCATTTATAACGCGGTTTACCCGTTCTACCAGTTGGCGGCTGTCCTTGCGACGGCTGGCTTGCCTACGGCTGTTTCGCTGCTGATCGCGGAACGGCTTCGTAAGGGCAACGATCCAGATGGCGTTAGGCGGACGCTTTACGCAGCGCTTCTGCTGCTTGGCGTCACGGGACTTGTGGCATTTGGCCTGATGTGGTCCGGTGCGGAAACGACTGCCGGCTGGATTGGCGATTCGGAGACAGCGGGAGCTATTCGCTCCGTATCCTTCGCCCTGCTGCTGTCCCCGTTTGTCGCTGCGCTTAGGGGCTACGCGCAGGGGCTTGGCAGAATGGGCTTGTCGGCTGCTTCGCAGGTCGTGGAGCAAATGGTCCGCGTAGGCATCATGCTGCTTGTGCTGGCACTCAGTTGGTCAGCCGGCTGGGAGGAGTCGACGGTAGCGGCCGGCGTAATGAGCGGCTCGGCGTTTGGGGCATGCGCGGCGCTTGTCGTGCTGGCATTCCAATCATGGCGCGCCCGCAGGCGGGAGCGGCTGTCGCCGCAAGCTGGCTTGCTGCGCGCGGAAATGAAAAAGCTCGCCGTAATTGCGCTGCCAGTCGCTCTCGGAGCGGCTGTCGTTCCCGTTCTAGGTGTGGTCGACGCCTTTATGGTTCCCCGCTTGCTGCAGGAAGTGGGGATGACGGAGGCGGAATCTATGGCATTGTTTGGCATATACAGCCGAGCACAGCCGCTTGTGCAGCTCGTTGTGATGGTTGCTGGAGCGGCTGCGGCTGCGCTCGTTCCGGGGCTGGCGCTTGCCAGAATGCGCGGAGCGTACGGCCAGCTGCGTGTCCAGCTGTCGTTCACGGAGCGGGCGGCATGGGCCATCGGAGCTGCAGCGGCCTTAGGGCTCGTCATGCTGGCGGAACCGATGAATAGGATGCTGTACCAGGATTCCGCAGGCACGCTTTCGTTCGCGCTTGTCGGCTGCACGGCATTAGCCGGCAGCGTCAATGCGATTACGGCGCCGGTCCTGCAGGGGCTGGGCGCGGTGCGCGTTCCCGCAGTACTGCTGCTCGTTGCAGCGCTGCTCAAAGGCGTGTTCAATGCCGCGCTTGTTCCCCTCTACGGCATTGAGGGGGCGGCTTCCGCCGGCATAGCGGCATTAACGGCAGCCGCGCTGCTTGGCACGCTGGCGGTCCGCTTTAAGGCAGCCGAAGCGGGCGCTTCGCTCGCCGGCAGCTGGGGCGCGCGAAGCGGCGCCGGAGAAGGGCGGAGGCCGCTGCTCGGCAGCGCGGCCGCAGGCACGGCCCTTGCGCTCGCGGTCATGGCCGCGGCGCTTGCTGTCGCCGAGCGAGCGCTTGGCGCCGCGCTTGGCGGGCTGCCGCCTAGGGCGGCAGCAGCTGCGCTTGCGCTGACGTGCGTGGCCGTCGGCGCTTGCGCCTTTGGCGCCGCGGCTCTGCGCGGCGGCGCCGTAAGCGCGCGTGAATTGCGCGCGTTGCCGGGCGGCGGCGTGCTTGCCGCGCGGCTGCAGCGCTGGCGGCTTATGCCGCGGGCGCGGGAAGAGGAATGACGGCGCGACAAGGGGCCGCGAGTGCAATTCTTTTGTAATAATGCCCGCAAGTATTATTAATTTTTCATAATGATATTGAAGTTTTCGTTAATATGGTCCATTATTACTTTTTGGAGAAAAATATGGCCTATCTCTCGGAAAGTTGCCGCCAGCTTGGCATGCAAGGGGCATGGATTTACATAAGCATGCAGCATCTTAAAGGATTGCCGCCGGCTTGCTTGCAACAAGCAGCCTTAACGTGATCGTAACCATAAAACGAATGAATCCATGAGGAGGCTGTCGAAGGATGGCAAATGCACAGCTTACGGTTGTCGGACTCGGTTCGGGCGACCCGGATCAATTGACGCTTGGCGTATGGCGCAGATTGCTTGCAGCGGAGCGTGTTTTCGTACGCACGGAGCAGCATCCGGCCATGTCTTTGCTCCAAGAAAATGATATTGCGTATAAGTCGTTTGACTCGCTTTACGAGCAGTATGATTCTTTTCCGGACGTATACAAGGCTATCGCTGAGACGCTGATCTCGGAAGCCAAAAGCAGCGCAGAAGGCATTATTTACGGCGTGCCGGGCCATCCGATGGTTGCCGAGCGCACGGTTCAGCTGCTTCGCGAGCAATGCCCTGCAGCCGGCATTGAGCTGCAGATTATCGGCGGCGAGAGCTTCCTTGACCAAGCATTCGTCAGCTTGGGCATGGATCCTATCGAAGGCTTCGCGCTGCTTGATGCGGCAGAGCTTCAGCCCTCGCTTCTTCAGCCGCAGCTTCACACGCTGATCGGTCAGGTGTATGATACGTACACGGCATCGGATGTGAAGCTGGCACTGATGGAGCGATATCCGGATGATTACGAAGTCGTCGTCGGACATGCTTTGGGCGTGCCCGTCGAGCAGCGAATTCTTCGCGTTCCGCTTTATGAGCTTGACCGCACGCCGGGCTACGGGAATCTGTCGCTGATCTGGGTGCCGCGCTCGGAGGACGCATCGCTTCGCAACCGTTCTTTTGAGAGGCTGCATGAGATCGTGTCCATTCTGCGCAGTGAGGAAGGCTGTCCGTGGGATAGGGAGCAAACGCATCAATCCATTCGCAAAAATTTCATCGAAGAGCTGTATGAAGCGCTTGAAGCCATCGACAATGACGATCCGGACGGCATGCAGGAGGAATTCGGCGATGTTATACTCCAAGTGATGCTTCACAGCCAGATGGAAGAAGAGACGGGCGCATTTTCTGTCTATGATGTGATACAATCACTAAACGAGAAGCTTATTTTCCGCCATCCGCATGTTTTTGGAGAGCAAGGGGCCAGCAATTCGCAAGAAGCGCTGGCGAACTGGGAACAAATGAAGGCCGAGGAGAAACGCCTGAAAGGAACCGATGCGAGCCGCAAGTCGGTACTCGATGGCATCCCGCCTGACTTGCCTTCCTTGATGAAAGCCTATAAGCTTCAGAAGAAAGCAGCCAAGGTAGGCTTCGATTGGGATGAGATTGGTCCTGTTCTCGCGAAGATTGAAGAGGAGCTTGCCGAACTTCGCGAAGCGATAGCGTCACAGACAGAAGAGGAGCAAGCCTCGGAGCTTGGCGACTTGCTGTTTGCGGTTGTCAACGCCTCGCGCTTCATTCATGCCGATCCCGAAGAGGCGCTTGCGCGCACGAACAAAAAATTTCGCAGCAGATTCGCGTATATTGAGGATCAGCTTCGTATAAGCGGCAAGCAATTTGACCAGACTGATTTAACAGAAATGGATCGCTTATGGGAAGAGGCAAAGCGCCAATCATCGTTTTGATTTCTCATGAATCGCCTTTTTTCGGCACCATTCGCAAAAAAATTTCAAGCAGCGGCAGGATTTATTTGCAGGTAGGCAGAATAAGTATTCTTCGAGAGAGTAAAAATTGGAAGCAACGGCGGCGCCACAAGCGTCGACCACAAATAATGGTAAACAATTAGGAGGATTTTATAATGAACAAAACAGACTTGATCAACAACATTGCAGAAAAAAGCGGTTTGACTAAACGTGACGTTGAAGCAGTACTTAACGGCTTCTTGGGCGAAGTAACCGATGCACTTGCAGGCGGAGACAAAGTACAATTGATCGGCTTCGGTACTTTCGAAACTCGCAAACGTGCTGGACGCACTGGCCGCAACCCGCAAACAGGCGCTCCAATCGAAATTTCGGAAGCAAAAGTTCCTGCATTCAAAGCAGGCAACAAGTTGAAAGAAGCTATCCAATAATCTATGCGATTAGATAAATTTCTTAAGGTATCCCGGCTGATCAAACGCCGTACCGTTGCAAAGGATGTTTCCGAGCAAGGACGCGTATGGATCAACGGCCGCGAAGCGAAAGCAAGCAGCGCCGTGAAAGCAGGGGATGAGCTCCAAATCCAATACGGCCAGAAAATCGTCACCGTACGTATCGAACGCACAGCGGAGACGACCCGTAAGGATGAAGCCGGAGAGCTTTATACCTTGGTGAAAGAAGAACAACGCCAGCGCGAGAACACGCTCGACTGGGAGAAACCGCAATAACAACGAGGCTGCCTACAAGCATAATACTTGTAGGCAGCCTTTTTTTTTGAAATATAGGAAAGGATATGATTTCGCAAACTTTCTCTATATTTCTACGCCAAACGTAAGCTTGGCCGCCAGAGGACGGCTTTAGCTGTTTACGCTTGACGTATAGGAAAGGATATGAATTTGTTCATCCTTTCTCTATACGTTTCGCCGAAACGATGGCATCTATAGAAAGGACGCCGTCAGGCGTTTCTTCTTAGACGCAGAACTATTTTTCTAGTTATCCTCTTTTAGGTGTTTCAATCATTTCGATTCGGTTTACATAGTCGGAGGACTCTTTCATGAATGTTTTGCAGCTCCCTATTCCTGAGTATCGACGGAAGGGCTTTTATTTGATTGGTCATGCCCTTTCGTTATTTTTCAAAAATGCGCTGCCTATTTTGTTTATCGTAGCCTTTATTGCTTTGCCGATAGAAGCGATCAAAAATTATTACTTTTTCGAACCGGATGACAGTGCGCTGTTTTTCCCGGATAATCGAATGGATAATTTCGTTAACCTGCTGTTTCTAAGCGCGATTACGCCAATGGTCGTTCACTACATCCTCGGTAGAATGACGGAAACGGGTACAGGTGCGGGGATTAAACCGTCATTGTTATGGGGCTTGAAAAAATGGCCGCGCATGATCGTGTACAATTTTCTGCATAGCGCGATTATCGTTGCAGGTATTATTGTATTTGTCATACCGTGCCTGTTATTTATAGTGTGGCTCATGCTGCTCCCGATTATCGTTTCTGTTATGGATACTTCACGCGTTAACCCGATGACGATTAGCCGTGACATGGCGCGCAAGCGTTACTTCAAGCTTGTCTTGTACGGGCTGGCTGCGTTTTTAGCATTAGCCGCTCTCATAATCGCCCAAGGCTTGCTTTTTTCCTTTTTCGTGAGCCAGACTTGGATTACTGCTACGCTGTTTGATGTCTGCTTTAGTTGGATATACCAATTGGTAACTGTAGTCTTGCTGCTAGTCTTCCTGCAAGTGAAGACAGAGAGAGACGATCAGCCGCAGGATGCGATCGAACAAGCGAGTTAAGTTCTAATTCTCGTCACCGCCCCATAAGCTAGTCTTAACATATAAGGCAGGTTAAGCTTTGTGCTTGCCCCTCTCTTATATTCAACGCAAACCGCATGCCGCGCCGCTTCAGGCCTGCAGGCAGCCGTTTGCGCCTAGACATGTTAAGGAAGCGGAGGACGAGTCTATGGTTGACCAAGGCAAGGGGCAGAAGCGTCAGGAAGTCAAAATGCTTAATCGAAAGCTGCTGGAGCTTACGGGCGTCGTGAACGTAGAGAGCTTCGACAGCGAGGAGTTTTTACTTGAGACAGAGCTTGGCTTCCTGGCGGTAAAGGGCCAAAATTTGCATATGAAGCATCTCAGCCTCGAACAGGGAATGGTGGCAATTGAGGGGCTTGTCCATTCGCTCGCCTATATGGATGGCAGCAATGCCTCGGCCAAATCCAAGGGATTGTTCGGGAAGCTATTTAAGTGACGCTTAGTATGCAGTGGTTGACGATGGCTGTCATGCTGCTGTCGGGCCTTGGCATGGGAACGGTATTCGACGGCTATCGGGTCGTAACGAATGAGCTGCGGTTCCCGCGCTGGTGGCTCCCGGTGCTTGACGTCATCTATTGGATTGCGGCGGGGCTAATTGTCTTTCGGGTACTGTACGCCAGCAACAATGGCGAGGTGCGGGCGTACGTTTTTATCGGACTGGCTATCGGCATCGTCATCTATTATTTTCTGCTTAGCAGAATCGTCATTGCAATCGTGAAATGGATGATTGGAGCGGTGAGGAAGCTAATCGGATTTATTCTCAAATGCTTGCATATTCTTGTCGTAAAGCCTATTCTGCTGCTCTACAAAGTGCTGATGGTTATTTTTGCGTTTGGGTCTGCGCTCACTATTTTCATCTTAAAAATTGTGATACAATTAGTCCGTCCATTTTGGAAATTGTTTGTTTGGATGGCAAGACCAGCCACCCGGCCGCTTGGCCGCTGGCTATCGCGTTATGCATCCAAATGGCAGCTGAGCGAGAAAGCCAGCAGAATGGGACAACAAATCGCTCGATTGTGGGGCAAATGGTTTAGGAGGTAACACCGCTCATGGCAGCAGCAACAGCAGCAGATAATAAAATGCCAGGGAATGCTGGCACGAAACGCCGGTTTAAGCTTTGGATGATGTTCATCGTGCTATTTATGGGCTGGGCGGCGTATACGATCTTTGGCCAGATGCAGCAGAAGAATGCTACAGGCGTCAAGCTAAACGCAATTCAGAGCCAGATTGATGCATCGGTGCAAGAAACCGAAGCGCTCAAACGTCAAGTTGAACGATTAAACGACCCAGAATATATTGAACAGCTAGCAACCAAAGAGCAAGGCATGGTTAAGAAGGGCGTACAGCAAATTTTTAGTGACTAAATAGGGCTCCGAATCGGGTGAACGTCTGTTGACCTTACTCGAACGGTTCGGTTATAATCACGTTAATAGCGTTTTCGCAAAACTTTTAGCATATGCTTATGAACTCAGTTTTGCTTCGCATAACTTTTAGGGAGGAACATTTTATTTTATGGCAATTGAAGTGGGCGCTAAGTTAGAAGGAAAAGTGACAGGCATTACGCATTTTGGGGCATTTGTCGACTTGTCGGGAGGTGTCACGGGTCTTGTTCACATTTCGGAAATTGCTGATAATTACGTCAAAGACGTGAAGGATCACCTGAAAATCGACGATGTCGTGAAAGTTAAAGTGATCAACGTGGACAAAGACGGAAAGATCGGACTTTCCATTAAGCAAGCCATTGACCGGCCAGAAGGCCAACCAGCGCCACAACAACGCGAGCGTCATAGCGGAGGCGGCGGTGGAAGCACTGGCGGTAGTGGTGGTGGTGGTGAACGTTTCAATCGCGGCGGTGGTGGCGGTGGCGGCGGACGTCCCTTCAACAAGCAATCGGCTGGCAGACCGGCATACGGTAAACCGTCATTCGAGGATAAAGTGTCACGGTTCCTGAAAGATAGCGAAGAACGCATCTCCTCTTTGAAGAAGAATACGGAGGGCAAACGCGGCGGACGCGGTGCCAAGCGAGTATAAGCTGAATCGTCATAACACTATACATGGAGCAGAACCTAACCGGTTCTGCTCTTTTTGCGAATATAAGACTTTATAGGTTTCACGCGATCAAGTATTCTACTATTTCTACGCGAAACGTAAGCTTATCCGCCAGAGGACGGCTTCAACGGATTACGCTTGGTTCATTGGGCATATCTGCTTGATCCATTAAGAAAGCGCTTACTGAATGCTGTCGAAGCGAGGGAAAAAGCGTGCATATAGAACGTGATTCCTTGTATTTGCTACGCTTTTGCACGGTCAATGTCGTTTAAACTTTGATGCTACGCTTGAAAAAAATACTTTTCTCTCATCCTCCTTCATTCCCGACACGATCTAACGTCCTTTCGCCACTATATGGAAAGCAGTCGACACAGAATTTGTTGGCACATACAAGCTAGGCGGATATGGACGAGCCACGGTAATCGTATACGGGGCGCATGTTTAGAAGCTTATTCCTATGCGCCGCAGAGCCGATTATTTTTGTCGGAAAAAATTTTTGGACGTGTTACGTTAACTGACAAACTTCATGCGGACAACCTCCTATAATGAAAAACACATTACATTCGGAAATGGTGGTGTCTGCTCATGGAAAAGGAAAACGCGGTTGTGCTTCCCGGTGTGAAACGGACTGGTTTAGCTAGAGCGATGATGCAGAAAGGGCGGGAGTGGGCGGCTGCACGCCGGTTCATTCAAGTCATTTTGGCCAAAAAGTGGACATTTTTACTCGTAGGCGTAGCTTTCTTACTTGGAAGAGCGGTTATTCTCGAATCGCTGATGCCGTTCGCAATTGCATACTTTGCGGTCATTTATTTTATGCGGAGGGATATTTATCCTTGGGTGGCCATCTCTCTTGTGGCAGGCAGCTGGCTGGCGGCTGATCCGGCGCCTATGTGGATTGCGATGGAAATCGCGGTGCTGTTTCTATTCTTGAAGGGGCTTGAGGCGTATGAGAGAGCGGAGCTTTCTTCGGCACCGATACTGGTATTTGCATCTACGATATTGGTGCAGATGTTTAGCGTCTTTATTGGGGACGAGCTGAGCTGGTACAATTTCATGCTCGTTGTGGTAGAAGCTGCTCTCGGTTTCGTGCTTACGTTGGTGTTCATCCAAGCGATCCCCGTTCTGACGATGACAAAGAAATCCGCCTCGCTCAAAAACGAAGAAATCATATGCTTGATGATTTTGCTCGCCTCAGTCATGACGGGGGCTGTCGGTTGGGTGTTTTACGGACTGTCGGCAGAACACGTAATGTCGCGTTATATGCTGCTTCTGTTTGCTTTGGCGGGAGGAGCACCGCTTGGCGCTTCGGTTGGTGTGGTTGCAGGACTCATTCTAAGCTTGGCTGACTTTGGCGCAGTCGTTCAAATGAGCTTACTCGCTTTTGCGGGATTGCTGGCTGGCCTGCTGCGTGACGGCGGCAAAATGGCGGCGGCTTTCGGAATGTTGCTTGGCACATCAATTTTATCCATATATGTAGGGAGCCAGGCCGATGTTATGAGCTCGACCTGGGAATCGGTAGCAGCCGCTACGCTGCTTATGATGACGCCGCGAAGCATGATTCGAACGATATCCCGTTATGTTCCGGGCACGAATGAGCATGCAAAATCGCAGCATGATTACGCGAAGCGGGTGCGCGAGGTTACGGCGGATCGCGTGTCGCAATATTCGGAGGTGTTCAAGCAGCTTGCTCGGAGCTTTGGCCAGCTTAACAGCAGCGCAACAACTTTAAACAAGGAAGAAGAGATCGGCCACTTTATGAATGCGGTTGCCGAGCGAAGCTGCGCAAGCTGCCATCGGCAAAATGCTTGTTGGGAGGACAAGTTCTTTCATACGTACAAAATGATGACGGATATGATGACGGTTGTGGAGGAGGACAGGATTCCGTCTGCCAAGGAAATGCCTAGGGCGTGGTCCGCGCATTGCGTGAAGGCCTCGCAGGTGCTTACCGATATGACCCAGCAGTACGAGCTATATCAGAATAATATGCACTGGAAGAAGCAAATATTCGACTCACGCGAACTTGTAGCCGATCAGCTGCAAGGGGTGTCGCAGGTTATGGAGGATTTGGCGAAGGAAATTAAACGGGAGGGGCAGACGCTGCATTTGCAGGAGGAACAAATTCGTGAGGCGGTGGAAGGGCTGGGGTTATCGGTTCAAGGCATCGATATCGTAAGTTTAGAGGAGGGAAATGTAGATATTGAGGTGTACCATTCGTTCGGACAGGGCTATGACGAATGCCGTAAAATCATCGCACCGCTGCTTAGCGACATATTGGGCGAGCATATAGCTGTAAAGTCGGAGATTCCGCCAACGAGGAACGGTGAGCCTACGCTGGTGGCTTTCGGATCGGCGAAGCAGTATGAGGTAGAGACGGGTATCGCCGGGGCTGCCAAGGGAGGAGATCTGCTGTCAGGAGACAGCTTCAGCATGGTTGAGCTGGGCAATGGAAAATTCGCCGTGGCGATTAGCGACGGGATGGGAAATGGTGAGCGGGCAAGGCAGGAAAGCAGTGCGGCGCTGTCGATTCTGCAGCAGCTGCTGCAGTCGGGCATGGATGAGAAGCTGGCGGTGAAATCCGTGAATTCGGTATTGCTGCTGCGCTCATCCGATGAAGTATTCGCTACCGTCGATTTGGCGATCGTAGATTTGTACACGGCACAAACGACGTTTATGAAGATAGGTTCTACGCCAAGCTTTATCAAACGAGGAAATGAGGTTATTCCCATTACGGCCAACAACCTGCCTATCGGCATTCTTCAAGATATCGACGTTGATTTTGTTTCCATGCAGATGCAGTCTGGAGATACGCTAGTCATGATGAGCGACGGAATATATGACGCGCCTGGATTGGCGGTCAATAAGGAGCTGTGGATGAAACGGATAATAAGCGAGCTGGCAACGGATGATCCGCAAGAGATGGCAGACGCGCTGCTCGAGAAAGTAGTTCGTCACCATAATGGCGAGATCGTTGACGATATGACTGTGCTTGTGGCCCGGATTGAGAAGCACTTGCCAGAGTGGGCATCGTTCCGTTTTCCCGGCGTGACACGCATGGAGCGGCCGAGGACGGTTAGTTGATGGTTATGTAGAAAATAGAGTAAAATGGGCGGCACTTGAACGGTGAGCTGGTGCGCGCTTTCGGATGATCAAGATCAAGCCTTTTGTTCGTCGGCTTATTTACGGCTGGCGGCCAAGAGGCTTTTATTCGTTTGCTCGGCTTATGGAGAAAATGAGGGTTATGGCGGGTTGCTCCTATTACTCTATACCACGGCAGCGAACCGATGAAACAGGGTCTATGCTACTATTTAGCATACATAATGAATAAGCCGATGAAAGATATAAGGAACATATACATACATATTGAGCGGCAAGTGCCGAATTAAAGACGGAATATCGATCTTTTGCTAGTCTAGTTGTTTATCCCTCTCAAAAAAGGCAAAGCTAATAGAAAGGCTGAGGCGAAGCCTAAGCTTACGAAGCTGTGCTTGATTCTCAAACACGAAGCCTAAGCTTACGAAGCTGTGTTTGATTCTCAAACACAAAGCCTAGGCTTACGAAGCTGTGTTTGATTCTCAAACACTTGAGGAGGGTAAACGATAATGAAACAAATATTGTTGATTACGGATGGCTGTTCGAATGTGGGGCTTAGCCCGGTGGTGGCGGCCGCGCATGCACAATCGGAGGGAATATCGGTTAATGTGGTCGGCGTGCTCGATCACGGGGATGTGGGAGAGCTCGGCGCTGCGGAGATTGATGAGATTGCGCGGGCGGGCGGCGGACTCAGCAGAATGGTCAATATGCGCCAGCTGTCTCAGACCGTGCAAATGATGACGCGCAAGACCGTGGTGCAGACGATTCAACTCGCGGTGCAGAAGGAATTGAAGCAGGTGCTGGGGAACTCGTCGATAGAGGCGCTGCCGCCGGAGAAGCGCGGCGACGTGGTGCGCGTTATCGATGAGCTCGGAGAGACATCAAGGCTCCAAGTGGCTCTGCTGATCGATGCCAGCGCCAGTATGAAGCCGAAGCTTGCGGCCGTAGAGGATGCTATCCATGATTTGATGCTGAGTCTTCAAGCAAGGCAAGGGAAAAGCGAAATATCGGTTTTTCATTTCCCAGGCTCCAGGCATGGCGACGACTGCATATTGGACCTCGATTGGACGAGTCACCTAAACGGCATGCATGCCATCTTCCCGAAATTGCAGATGGGCGGAACGACACCTACAGGTCCTGCGATTATGCATATTGTTGATTTTTATCGCAAGGGCGATTATGGTAGACAGAGCAGAGATGAAACGGATGGGATGATGAGTGACTACGTCGTTTAAGGTTGACCTTCGCCGCGGGATGATGGTGACCGGTAAGTGGAAGCAGGGGAGATACCGGGTTGAGAGGTTGCTTGGCGAGGGTGCGAACGGTAAAGTATATCTCGTACAGCGCGACCGCAGCTGGTATGCGATGAAGCTTGGTATCGATGCGCTTGAACTTCAGTCTGAGGTTAACGTTCTGCAGTCCATAGCCAAGCAGAAACAGCAAGGACAGGAGTCCTATTTATTTGACGTGGACGATTTATATGGACCGGACGGCAAAGAATATCCTTTTTATGTAATGCGGTATGTGTTGGGCTCCAAAGCTGACGACTTCTTGAAGCGGCAAGGCGCAGAATGGTTTCCGCTGGTAGGCCTTAATTTGCTAGGGAAGCTGGCGAAGCTGCATCAAGCAGGTTGGGTGTTTGGCGATTTGAAAGTGGAGAATGTGCTGGTTGCCGATTATGGGCATGTCGAGCTCGTAGATTATGGCGGCGTGACGGCACTAGGCAAGAGCATCCGACAATTTACGGAGATCTATGATCGTGGTTATTGGAATGGTGGCTCCCGCTCTGCGGACCCGCAGTATGATATTTTTTCATTCGCGGTCTTGTGCATACAGCTGCATGAGCCAAAGCGGCTGCAGCACTTAACAGTAGAGTTGTTGCCGCAGAATCGCTCTGCCGGGGAGCTTATGCAGATCGTGGAAAACAGTTCGGCCTTGAAGCCTGTTGCAGGGTGGCTGCGGAGGGCATTCGCCGGTCAATTCACGGATGCGGGCGATGCTTCAGCAGCATGGCGTTCATTGATGCATAGGCGTGATACCCATAGATCCTCCTCGACGCCTTTCTGGCTAAAGGGGCTTGCGGCCGCTTCCGCGGTGCTGTTAGGAATATCGGTATATTGGCTGCTGCGTAACATGATGTAGCGGCAGCCTGGAAATGAAGGTGAGGTATTACCTATGAATTTGCAGATGGAACTGGAGAAGGAAGCAGAGACCCGGGGGTTTTGGTCACCTGGCGATTGCGTCATTGTTGCAGTTTCCGGCGGTCCAGACTCCATGGCGCTTCTGCATATGCTTTCTTCTATAGCAAAAAGAAGTCAAATCACCGTTATTGCAGCCCACGTTAATCATGGTTTTCGCGTGGAGGAGTCCGCGCGTGAGATGAAGGTCGTTCAATCCTTTGCGGAGCAGCTTGGCGTCGTTTTTGAGTCGGTTACGCTCGATATGCCGGCTTATATAGAAGAAACGCGCATGAACGGGCAAGCTGCGTCGCGTGAGCGGCGATACGCATTCTTGCATCAAATTGCCAGTCGCTATCATGCCTCGCGCATTGCGCTTGCACACCATGCGGATGATCAAGCCGAGACGGTGCTGATGCGGATAGTCAGGGGAGCCGGTTTAACGGGACTTGCCGGTATGGCTTTAAAAAGAAGAGAAAAAAACGTGGAACTTATTCGTCCGCTGCTTCGTATGAACAAGTCAGACCTTCTGCGTTACTGCGAAGAGCATCATATTCCTTACTGCACGGATAGCAGCAACAAGGAACGCTATTATTTCCGAAATATCATTCGGCTAGATATTTTGCCTTATCTGTCCAGACATAATCCGCAGCTTTCCCAATCGCTTCAGCGGCTTGCCGAAGTGGCGGGTGCGGAAGATGATTGGATGGAGAAACAAACCGATGCATTATTTGCGCAGCTCGTAACGTTATCCCCCAATGAATGCGCGATTAGCTGCCTCGATTTGCGCGGTCTCCACGTCGCTTTACAAAGGAGATTGATTAAACTAATATTAAGTTATCTTTCTAAGGAAACGGAAAAGATATCCTTCGAGCAGATTGAGACGATGCGGCTAGCCGCTTCCGCGCATGCGCAGGCAACTTGGCGTACGGATGCTGGCGCCGGTATTCGCTGTGTTCGCGAGTACGATGGGATGCGTTGGGTTCGTGAATCCCAGCTTTCGTCAGGAGAGGCAAGCGACTATTGGTATGAGGCGGTTTTGGATGAGAATAGCCTTGCTGTTGTACCGAGCGGCTGGACGTTTGAGTTTGTCCGATCGTCCGCGAGTGACGACTGCAAACCCGTTTCACGCTACGAGGCCTGCTTTGATGCTTCGGAGTTAACGTATCCGCTCGTCGTTCGAAATCGGCGGCCGGGCGACAGAATTCAAGTTTTAGGATTAAATGGCTCGAAAAAAGTGCAAGATATGTTCGTTGACGAGAAGATCGCACCGTTGAAGCGAGAGCTTTATCCGCTCTTGTTCGACGCGGCAGGGAAATTGCTCTGGGTTCCCGGCATCCGCAGATCGAGTCACGCGCTTACGAACGAGCACACCAAGGACGTGTTATTCATAAAGGCGCGGAGCGAATAAGAAGCACTGGTACACTCATAAACATAGTTAAGGCGTAGGGGGATTTCTACTTTGCAGAACGATATTCAAGAAGTATTGTACGACGCGCAGCAAATCGGCGATAAGGTAAAAGAGCTTGGCGAGACGCTAAGCAAGGATTTCGACGGGCGCAACCCGCTCGTTATTTGTGTTTTGAAAGGCGCGTTTATTTTCATGGCCGACTTGGTTAAGGAAATTACAGTGCCGCTCGAAATCGATTTCATGGCTGTGTCCAGCTATGGACAATCAACCAAATCTTCCGGAGTCGTGAAAATCATCAAGGATTTGGACGTCTCGGTTGAAGGCCGCGATGTGCTTATTGTTGAGGATATTATCGATAGCGGGCTAACGCTCAGCTACCTGATTGATGTTCTGGAGCGTCGTAACGCGAAGTCGGTTACGGTTGTAACCTTGTTCGATAAGCCGGCTCGCCGCACCGTTGAGCTTGAGGCTGACTACAAGGGATTCACGCTGCCTGACGAGTTTGTTGTCGGCTACGGTTTGGATTTCGCGGAAAAATACCGCAATCTCCCTTATATCGGCATTTTGAAGCCGCAGGTTTATGAGAAATAGTTGCGATTCACCCGTACATGCCCTTCTCCGTACACCTCTATTGTTATGGAAAGTCATGATATGGTAAAATATTTTAAGCGTCTGAGAGGAGGTTGGGGATGAATCGGATCATCCGTAATACTGGTTTTTATTTAATTATATTTTTGGTGACCGTTGGGATTTTTCAATTTATCAGCAGCCAAAATAACACGACCGTTGGATTGCGATACGACGAACTCGTAAATGCGATTGAATCAGGAAATGTTAAAGAGTTAAGTCTTAAGTACGAGAACCAATCTTATTTTGTTTCCGGTAAATATAAAGTGAAGCCTGCAGATGCAGAAAACGATCAATTCGTATCGAGGACGGGCATTAGCGCCGAGTCTAAGATTGCCGAATGGTCGAAGCAGTACGGCTTTGCTTATGAAACGAAGGAAATGGATCAACCTAGCATCTGGCTAACGTTCCTCACCTCCATTATTCCGTTTGTTATCATCTTTGTCCTGTTCTTCTTCTTAATGAATCAAGCGCAGGGCGGCGGCGGCAAAGTGATGAACTTTGGCAAGAGCAAAGCGCGGCTTTACGACAACGAGAAGAAACGGATTACGTTTGATGATGTAGCCGGGGCTGACGAGGAGAAGCAAGAACTCGTCGAAGTGGTGGACTTCTTGAAGGATCCGCGGAAATTCAACTTGGTTGGTGCTCGCATACCTAAAGGCGTATTGCTTGTGGGTCCTCCAGGTACAGGTAAAACCTTGCTTGCCCGTGCAGTAGCCGGTGAAGCAGGCGTGCCGTTCTTCAGCATTTCGGGTTCTGATTTCGTTGAGATGTTCGTCGGTGTCGGCGCATCCCGTGTTCGCGACTTGTTCGAGAACGCGAAGAAAAACGCTCCTTGTATTATCTTTATCGATGAGATCGATGCTGTAGGCCGTCAGCGCGGCGCCGGACTTGGCGGCGGCCATGACGAGCGCGAGCAAACGCTCAATCAATTGCTGGTTGAAATGGATGGATTCGGCGCTAACGAGGGAATTATTATCGTTGCGGCAACTAACCGTCCGGATATTCTCGATCCAGCCCTTCTTCGTCCGGGCCGTTTCGACCGTCAAATTACGGTTGACCGTCCAGATGTGAAAGGCCGCGAAGCGGTATTGAAAGTACATGCGCGCAACAAGCCGCTAGCTAAGGATGTTAAGCTAGAGGTTATTGCGAAGCGCACAACTGGCTTTAGCGGAGCAGATCTTGAAAACTTACTTAATGAAGCGGCGCTGCTTGCTGCACGTCGGAACAAAAAAGATATCGCGATGGTTGAGGTTGACGATGCGATTGACCGGATCATTGTCGGTACGGAGAAGAAAAGCCGTGTTGTCAGTGATCGCGAGAAACGAATTGTCGCTTACCATGAGGCGGGACACACAATTGCAGGCTTCTTCTTGGAGCATGCGGATATGGTTCACAAAGTTACGATTATTCCTCGCGGACGCGCTGGCGGTTACGTCATAATGCTGCCGAAGGAAGACCGTATGCTTGTAACGAAGCAAGAGCTTCTCGATAAAATTACGGGCTTGCTTGCTGGACGCGTTGCGGAAGAGCTCTTTATTGGAGAGATTGGAACGGGCGCTTACAGCGACTTTAAACAAGCAACAAGCATCGTACGCGCAATGATTATGGAATACGGTATGAGTGACAAGCTCGGACCGATGCAGTTCGGCAGTTCGCAAGGTCAAGTGTTCCTTGGCCGCGATATCGGGCATGAACAGAACTACTCGGATGCCATTGCCTATGAGATCGATCAAGAAATGCAGTCCATTATTACGGGCTGTTACGATCGTGCGAAGAAGCTATTGTCCGAGAAGAGCAAGGAAATGCATTTGATTGCCCAAACGCTGCTTAGCGAAGAGACGCTTGAGCTTGAGCAAATCAAACGTTTAGTCGAAACAGGTTCTTTGGATGGCTCGTCTTCCTCCGACGGAGCAACGGATACGGTTGAACCGACAACGGAGCCGATTGTAGAAACGATTGGCGACGTAAAGGTCCGGATCCAAACTCGTGATCAGGATGAAGTGAAGGGTCCAAGCTTGGAGAAACGCGACAACACAGACGAACCAGATAAGAACGAGTAGATTATTGGAGTTAATGGCTAGCTATAGTCGTTCTGCTACTTGTAAGAGTAGCGGGACGACTATTTTTTACTTTATTAATGTTCGGATTTAGCCTATAATACGAGTATAAACCACAAGCGGAAAAACAAGAAAGCTAACGTGAAGGTTTATATTTTTTTGGCCGTATATTACATAAATGTTACATCGAAATGAAAATGATGATTTTGTGTCACGAAACCTGACGTTAAATCATTGACGTTTATTTTTTTGTAACTATAATGAAATAATAGCGGCCGGTATCAGCAAGAATAAGAAGGTATAACAGGGGTTGCACTGCTTTAACAAAACAAGAAGCAAGGGAGAGAACACGCATGAAAAAAACATTTAGTCTTATGCTCGTGATGATGATCGCGTTGACACTTGTGTTGTCGGCTTGTGGAGCAAAGAATAACAATGAGGGCGGAACAAATGCCGGTACCAATGAAGGCACTAAGGTAGAGTCCGACGGAACGGGCAAAGACTTCAAAATCGGTATGGTAACGGATGTCGGCGGCGTACATGACAAATCCTTTAACCAAAGCGCATGGGAAGCTCTTGAGACTGTAACAGCCGAAACGGGTGCTACAACAAAGTTCCTAGAGAGCAAAGGCGAAGCGGACATGGAGCCAAACCTGAACAGCTTCGTTAAAGAAGGGTACAACCTGACTTGGGGTATCGGTTTCCTGTTCAACGATGCGCTAAGCAAAGTGGCAAAAGAGAACCCGGATGCTAAGCTTGCTGTTATTGACAGCGTAATTGAAGCGCCAAACGTGGCTTCGATTACTTTTGCTGAGCACGAAGGCTCCTTCTTGGTAGGTGTAGTTGCAGGGCTGATGACGAAAACAAACAAAATCGGTTTTGTAGGCGGAATGGAAATTCCGGTTATCAAAAAGTTTGAAGCTGGTTTCAAAGCAGGCGTTGCTGCTGTTAAGCCGGACGCTAAAGTTGAAGTTAACTACACAGGCGACTTCGGTAAGCCTGACCTTGGCAAATTGGCTGCTGCGACGATGTACGATGGCGGAGCAGATATTATTTTCCACGCAGCCGGCGGAACGGGTAACGGCGTATTCAATGAAGCGAAAGCACGCAAAGACAATGGCGATGCCGTTTGGGTTATCGGCGTAGATAAAGACCAATCACTTGAGTTCGGCGATGAAATCACGCTTACTTCGATGATGAAGGGCGTAGAAGCTGCCGTTCATAAAGTATCCAAGGACTTGATCGCAGGCAACTTCGCAGGCGGTACAACGCAAGAGCTTGGCTTGAAAGATGATGCTGTAGGCTTGCCGGATACGTCTTCCAAGAACGTCCCTGCTGATGTACTTGAAAAAGTGGCAGAATACAAAGCGAAAATCGTTAGCGGCGAAATCAAAGTACCTACTGAATAGTTTTCGCTACTCCATGGTATCCTTTGTTTGAGGTTCGTTCGCAGATTGCATCAGACAAGACCGGCTTCGGCCGGTCTTTATTCTTTTTTATTTTAAGAAATATGTGTATAATGTGCTTGCGCTACATGTTTTTATAGCGGCAGAACCGGGGAGATGATAAGGAATGGACCGGAGCTTAACGGCAGTACAGTTAAAAGGAATAACGAAACGGTTTCCTGGGTTGGTAGCTAATGATTCCATTAATTTCGAGTTGAAAAAAGGCGAAATCCACGCATTGCTTGGCGAGAACGGTGCAGGCAAATCAACACTGATGAATATTTTGTTCGGTTTATATCAGCCTGATGAAGGCGAGATTTGGATTAACGGGCATCAGACGGTTATCGAGGGTGCTTCGCGGGCAATAGAATTAGGTATCGGAATGGTGCATCAGCATTTCAAGCTCGTACAACCTTTCACGGTTGCAGAGAATATTGTGCTCGGCAATGAGCCCGTCAAAGGGTTGAAAATTGACTATAAGCTTGCAAATGAGAAGGTTCGGACAATTTCTGAACGTTATGGTCTGAAGGTAGACCCTCAGGCGCGAATTAAAGATATTACGGTCGGCATGCAGCAGCGCGTAGAAATTTTAAAAACGTTGTATCGCGGAGCGGAAATCGTTATTTTTGACGAACCGACAGCCGTATTGACCGTGCAGGAAATTGAAGAGCTCATTGAAATTATTCGGAATCTTGCCGCAGAAGGCAAGTCGATTATTATCATTACCCATAAGCTGAAAGAGGTCATGGCCCTTGCGGATTCCGTAACCGTAATTAGACGCGGCAAGGTGATCAAGACCGTCACAACCGATGAAACGAATGAACAGCAGCTTGCTGAGCTTATGGTGGGCCGGGACGTTTCTTTTGAAGTGAAGAAAACAAAACGCGAGCCTGGCGAGGTTATTCTTGCGGTGGACAACCTGCAGATGAAGGGCGAGCAAGGGAAAAACGTATTGAACGGCCTTAATTTGAATATTCGGGCAGGAGAAATTCTTGGTATCGCAGGCGTTGACGGCAATGGGCAAAGCGAGCTTATTTATGCGATTACGGGGATGCGGAAGGTCGATGGAGGCACTGTTAAGCTGAATGGGCGCGATATGACGAATCATTCGCCACGAGATGTATCAGTTGCGGGCGTAGGTCACATCCCGGAGGACAGGCATAAGCATGGCCTCGTGCTAGACTTCAGCGTCAGCGAAAACATGATCCTCAATACGTATTTCGAACCTGAGTTCGGAAAGACAATGTTCATTGATTATAAAGCGATGGATACGCTCTCGGATAAGCTGGTCAAAGAGTTCGACGTCCGCTCATCCGGTATCCATACGTATGCGCGCGCGCTGTCTGGGGGCAATCAGCAAAAAGCGATTATCGCGAGGGAATTGCACAAGGATCCCGATCTGCTCATTGCCGTGCAGCCGACGCGGGGGCTTGATATCGGTGCGATTGAATACGTGCATAAGCGTCTAGTACAAGCCCGGAATGAGGGTAAGGCGATTCTGCTGGTCTCTTTCGAGCTTGATGAGCTTTATGCTCTGTCCGACCGCATAGCGGTTATGTATGAAGGCAGGCTGATGGGCGAGGTAGACGCGGAGCAAAGAGACGATCAACAGTTGGGCCTTATGATGGCCGGCAACCAGGCAACAGCCGAAGGGAGGGGATAGCGCGCATGGAAACGTTGAGAAAAATATTTAGCAAATCGTCTATCCTCATACCTTTGGTTGCGATTGTCCTCGGACTAATTGTAGGAGCAATTGCGATGCTGGCGGGCGGATACAATCCGGTTCTTGCCTATTCGTCACTGCTTGATAAGCTGTTCAGCACGCCTTACAATCTTGGCGAAGCAATACGAGCGATTACGCCGCTCATATTTACCGGTCTTGCGGTATCGTTTGCATTCCGCACCGGGTTGTTCAATATCGGGGTAGAGGGTCAGTTTGTCATGGGTATGACAGGCGCAACGATCATAGGGGTTTTGCTCGATCTACCGTGGTACATCCACGCTCCGCTTGCCATCATAACAGGCGCGGTATTCGGCGGCTTGTGGGCAGGCATCGCGGGTTATCTGAAAGCGAAACGCGGCGTTAACGAGGTTATTTCCTCCATCATGCTCAATTGGATTGCATTGTTTCTATCGAACTTTATCGTAGCGAAGTTCCTTGTAGAGAAGGGACAACAGAAATCGATGACGGTTCATGAATCCGCCATGGTCAAAATCGATTGGCTGATCAAGCTGACGGATAATGCACGCATGCACTGGGGAACGATCATAGCGGTCGTCTGCGTCATCGTATTTTATATCGTACTTTGGCGTACGAAGCAAGGCTATGAGCTGCGTGCGGTTGGCCACAATCCCGATGCAGCGCTGTATGCGGGAATGAATGTCAACGTAACGATGGTGAAATCGATGTTCATAAGCGGCGTGTTCGCAGGGCTTGGCGGGGTTTTTGAAATTCTTGGTGTATTTGGCAACCAGACTGTGATGGCTGCTTCTCCTGGTTATGGATTTGACGGTATCGCAGTAGCGCTGCTTGGCGGAAATACTCCGATAGGCGTTCTGCTTGGCGCTGTTTTATTCGGCGGGCTAAGCTACGGCTCAGCCGGTATGAGCTTTGGTGCAGGCGTTCCTCCGGAGGTTGTTCGCATCGTAATCGGCGCCGTCATTTTCTTCGTTGCTTCGCACGGATTGGTGAAGTGGTTCCTTAAGCCTTTTCTAAATAAACGTGCGAGCAAGCGGAAGGAGGCGGCGTAGATGAACGTACTCGATATTATTGGACAGCTCATAAATACAACGCTTGTCTTTTCTACCGCGCTGATCTTTACGGCGCTTGGAGGAATGTATTCGGAGCGCTCGGGTGTCGTTAACATCGGTCTTGAAGGCTTAATGGTGTCAGGCGCGTTTGCTGCGGCTGTCGCTACCGAATATGCGATTCAAGCGGGTCTTGGCAGCGTTTCGCCGTGGATTGGTTTTATCGCGGCAGCCATCTACGGCATGCTGTTCTCGTTGCTTCATGCGATATCGACGATTACGTTTCGGGCGGATCAAACGGTCGTGGGCGTCGTTATTAATATTTTATCGTTAGGTTTATCCCTTTACCTGACAAAGAGCCTGTACGCGGGCTCGGGGCAGACACCATTGCTTGAAAATGTGTTCCATAAATGGCAGATTCCGTTTCTATCCGATATACCGCTGCTTGGCAGGGCAATTTTTACCGCTTACCCAACAACGTATATCGCGCTTGCCCTTGCCGTTATCAGTTACTTCATTCTGTTCCGTACCCCATTCGGGCTGCGTCTTCGCGCGGTTGGCGAGCATCCAAGCTCGGCGGATACGGTAGGGATTAGCGTAACAAAGTATCGTTATATCGGGGTTCTTCTTAGCGGAGCACTAGCCGGTCTCGGCGGCGCGACGGTTACGTTGACCACGACAAGCAGTTTCGCGCATAATACGATTTCGGGCCAAGGCTTTATCGCGCTTGCTGCTCTGATATTCGGCAAATGGAATCCGCTTGGCCTAGTAGGCGCGGCCATGTTCTTCGGTCTCGCACAAGCGCTCAGAAGCTTTATGCAGCGATTTGAATTCGCACAGCAAATTCCGGCAGAGTTCTTCTATATGCTGCCTTATGTATTGACCTTGATCGTTCTAGCGGGTGCCGTTGGCCGTTCCAATGCGCCTTCTGCGCTTGGTCAGCCATACGATCCAGCAAAACGTTAATGGATGACAAAAGTCTCTTTCCCTTGAGGAGAGAGACTTTTCTATTTATATAGAAGTGCTTCCGATCGCACCTGCATAATTGCCTAATATCGCCATATTAGGCTAGGATCGTCGAAATGGCTCGGATTTTATGCTAAGAAAGCCCGTTTGCTGCGAATGCTGCCCGGATACAGCTATAAGAAAAATTAATTTGAAGCAGCGGGCCTAAAAAGGGCTTTCACGCATTGACAGTAGCATCTACCGCGTGTAAATTAAAACTTAATCAAATGAATTTATCCCTTTTGGTTTAAACTATAGGTAAGCGACTTTCTAAGTTTGTGCATCAATTCACAAAGTTGAGCTTGCCGTATAACGGAATGGGTACACCCCCATCCCTCATAAGAGGAGAGGATCTACTGTGGAAGCACTGGCGCTGGAACGCAAAGCGGAACAAAACCGCGAGCTGCGTGAACGGTTGTTACAGTTGAAGAAAGAACGGAATGCTATTATTCTAGCTCATTATTATCAGCGTGATGAAATACAAGAGGTAGCGGATTTCCGCGGCGACTCCTTTTTGCTAGCGCAGAAGGCAGCCCAGACGGATGCTGACGTTATCGTTTTTTGCGGCGTTCACTTCATGGGTGAGAGCGCTAAGATTCTTGCACCTAACAAAACGGTTATTATTCCCGATGAGCGCGCCGGTTGCCCAATGGCAGACATGGTCAGTGTTGATGGTTTGCGCAAGCTGAAAGCGCAGCATCCGAACGCAAAGGTCGTAACCTACATTAACTCGTCTGCAGAAATTAAAGCAGAGACGGATATTTGCTGTACGTCAGCAAACGCGGTTAAGGTCGTGAATTCGGTTGAGGGCGATGAAGTGATTTGGGTACCTGATAAAAACCTTGGCCACTATGTGCAGCAGAACACCGATAAGAAGATGATTATCTGGGAAGGCTACTGCAACACGCATGACATGCTTACGGTAAAAGACGTAGAGGAAATGAAAGCGAAATATCCGAACGCACAGTTTGTTGTCCATCCGGAGTGCCGTCCCGAAGTTGTGGAGCTAGGTGACTTTGTCGGCAGTACAACAGCTATTATCAAATATTGCAAGGAATCCGATTGCCAAGAATTCATCGTAGGCACGGAGGACGGAACTGGCTACCAGCTGCGTCTTGACAGCCCGGGCAAGACCTTCCATTTTGCATCCAAATACTTGGTTTGTCCGAATATGAAGGTAAATAATTTGAAAAAGCTTGTGAAAGCTTTGGAAACGATGCAGCCACAAATTTACGTACCGCCTCATGTTGCGGATCAAGCCCGTCTTTCCTTGGAGCGCATGCTGCTTGTGAAGTAAGAAACGCTGCTTTTATGCTCGCAAGATTAGCTTCGCTGCAAATTTATGCCTATATTCCATGAAAAGACGTAAGCAGACGGCAGTGAGCCGGGTTTCACCGTTTACGCTTGGGGGAGCCATGATGATTCCTAGATATTTAGTAGATGTGCAGCTAAGTGAGCTGCCGGTTGTTGAAAAAGATGTCATCGTAATCGGGGCCGGCATTGCCGGTCTTTTTACCGCTATACGGGCAAGCGAGAACAATTCCGTACTTATGATTACGAAAAAATCGCTGCTCGACAGCAATACAAGGTACGCGCAGGGCGGTATCGCCGCCGTTATATCGGACGAGGATTCCCCTGCTTACCATAGACAAGACACGCTTATAGCGGGGGCTGGACTATGCTCGGATGAAGCCGTCGATGTATTAGTTCACGAGGGTCCGAAAGGCGTTCGCAGCCTAATTAAGATGGGAACGCAATTCGACTTGGAGAATGGCGAGTTTGCGCTGACGAAGGAAGGCGCTCACAGCCAGCGTCGGATTTTGCATGCCAATGGTGATGCTACCGGCTTCGAGATTGTTCGGGCTTTATCGGAAACCGCGGTTGCGAATGACCAAATCGAGGTGTGGGATGACCATTTTGTCATCGATTTGGTTACGCAAGACGGCGTTTGCTGCGGAGCCATCGTACAAAAACCAGGCGGACAGCGTTTATTCGTGAAAGGCAAAGCTGTTATTCTCAGCTCAGGCGGAGCCGGACAGCTGTACCGCTATACGACCAATCCGGAGGTCGCAACAGGTGACGGCATTGCCATGGCATACCGTGCCGGTGCATACATACAGGACGTAGAATTCATACAATTCCACCCCACTTCGCTTTGTTACCCTGGGGCGCCGAGATTTTTGATTTCGGAGGCAGTCCGGGGCGAGGGTGCTTTTCTTCGCAACATTAAGGGAGAACGATTCATGGAGCGTTATCACGAGCAGCTAGAGCTGGCTCCTAGGGACGTTGTTGCGCGCGCAATCGTCAGCGAAATGGAAGAGACGAAGTCAACCTTTGTTTACATCGATATTACGCATGAATCACCGGAGATGGTCAAGCACCGTTTTCCTACTATATACGAATACTGCTTGAGATACGGCCTTGATCTGACCTCGGATTGGATCCCGGTAGCGCCAGCCATGCATTATATGATGGGCGGAGTGAAAACGGACTTAAATGGAGAAACAAACATTAAGCGTTTGTTCGCCTGCGGAGAGGTTTCATCAACCGGCGTTCACGGGGCTAATCGGTTGGCTAGCAATTCGCTGTCTGAAGCGATCGTGTTTGGCAGGAGAATCGTTAAGCGAATCGAAGAGCTTTCGGAAAACACCGTTATCCCCGTTATCGACAAAGATACGGAGCGCAGCAGCACTTCGATTCAAGCGGTCGTCGAAAGACGGCTTAAGCTACAAAAAATAATGGTTCGTTATGCAGGCCTGCGCCGAGATGCCAAAGGCTTAATCAAAGGGCTGGAGGAATTGAAGCGCCAGCTTCCCATTTATCAGTCAGTGCTTACTGAGCGCGAGGAATATGAATTTGCCAACCTGCTCACATGCGCTTTGCTGACTACGGAGGCTGCGCTCTCCCGCGAGGAAAGCCGCGGAGCGCATTACCGTGAGGATTTCCCGGCTCGCGACGATGAAATGTGGAGAAAGCATACGGTGTTACACCGTCTATATGGACTGACGGAGGAGCGAATAGAGAATGTTTGAATGGGCGGCAGGCGGATATGATATAGCGGTGCGCGAGCAAATTCGCGGCTGGCTTGCAGAGGATATTGGCAGTGGAGACATCACGACAGAGACGACTATACCTAGGGATTCACGTTCTAAGGCTGTTATACATGTCAAAGAAAACGGCATTATTGCTGGAATTCCAATCGCTAAGCTTGTATTCGAGGTTGTGGATGCATCACTTGAATTCCAGCCTCTCGTTAACGATGGGGATCCTGTCGTCAAAGGAACCGTGCTTGCTACAGTAGAAGGCAGTACGCACAGCTTGCTAATAGGAGAAAGACTAGCGCTTAACCTGATGCAAAGGCTGTCCGGCATTGCGACGAAGACGGATGCGTTTGTCCGTGCGCTTGAAGGCTTGCCGGTAAGACTAGTTGATACGCGCAAAACGACGCCAGGCCACCGCATGCTTGAGAAATACGCAGTGCGCGTAGGCGGCGGAGCCAATCACCGCTTCGGCTTATATGATGCAGTTATGATTAAGGATAACCATATTAAGGGATCAGGCGGCATTCGTGCTGCTGTTGAGGCTGCTCGCAGCAAAATTCCCCATACGATGAAAATTGAAGTGGAGACGGAGTCGCTGGAGCAGGTTGATGAAGCGCTCGCTTGCGGAGCGGACATTATCATGCTGGACAATATGGCTCCGGCTCTGATGAAAGAAGCCGTAGCCCAAATCAAGCAGGCATCTCCCCATGTTATCGTGGAAGCGTCAGGCGGCGTTTCATTAGAAACCATTAAGGGTATTGCAGATTGTGGCGTCGATGTCATTTCCGTTGGAGGATTGACCTATTCCTTCCACGCGCTGGACATTAGCTTGGATTTGAATGCGAAGAAGGGTGGGGAATTACTTTGATCCTCGTCATTGACGTCGGAAATACGAATATTGTACTAGGCATTTACAAAGGAAAAGAGCTTCTTCATCATTGGCGTCTTAGTACGAACCGTTCTGCGACGGTAGATGAATACGGTATAAACATCCACAACCTGTTTCATTATGCGGGCGTGAAGCTTGAGCAGATGGAAGGGGTCATTATTTCCTCCGTGGTGCCTCCTTTAATGCGGACTCTGGAGCAGCTATGTCTGAAATATTTGCGAAAAATCCCTTTAGTTGTAGGTCCTGGAGTGAAAACCGGATTGAATATCCGTTATGAAAATCCGCGCGAGGTCGGCGCCGATCGCATCGTTAATTCAGTGGCGGGTATCGTTAAATACGGATCGCCGCTTATTGTCGTTGATTTCGGTACGGCAACGACATTCGACTATATTGATGAAGGCGGCAACTACTTAGGCGGGGCGATTGTTCCGGGCATAGGGATTTCAACTGAAGCGCTTTACCAGCGTGCGGCTAAGCTGCCGCGTATTGAGCTTGTTAAGCCGAAGAGCGTCATTGGAAGAAATCCGGTTACATCGATGCAGGCGGGCATTATTTTTGGCTACGCGGGGCAGGTAGATGGCATTGTTAAACGTATACGCACCGAATTCGGTGTTTCACCGCGCGTAATTGCCACTGGAGGGCTTGCGGAGTTAATTGCCGCTGAATCGGAAACGATAGAAGAGGTCGATCCGCTGCTGACCCTAGAAGGTCTTCGAATCATATATGAACGCAATCAGGAGGGATTATAATGGATAATCAGCTGAAGGACGTGCTGGTGCGAGGAACGGCATGGGGCGGTAAAATACGGGTGTTCGCGGCTCGCACGACTCAGCTCGTTGAGGAGCTCCGACAAAGGCATGATACCCATCCAACGGCTACGGCCGCCCTTGGTCGGACATTGACGGCAGGAGCCATCATGGGAGCCATGCTGAAAGGGCAGGAGAAGCTGACGATTCAAGTGAAGGGTAATGGGCCGGTCGGCCAAATTGCCGTTGATGCGAATGCGGAAGGCGAGGTTCGCGGCTACGTTGACAATCCCCACGTGCATTTGCCTAGCAATGCGCAAGGGAAGCTGGATGTAGCAGGCGCAGTCGGGAGCAGCGGATATCTCCATATTACAAAGGATTTGGGGATGAAGGAGCCGTATCGCGGCAGTGTGCCGATCGTTTCGGGCGAGCTCGGTGAAGACTTTACTTATTATTTCGCCATTTCAGAGCAGACGCCATCCGCTGTTGGATTAGGCGTGCTGGTGGATACGGATAGTCATGCCGTGCTGGAGTCGGGCGGATTCATCGTTCAGCTTCTGCCTGGACTATCGGATGAAGAAATAACGCGGCTGGAGCAAGCGATAGCGTCCCTGCCGCCTGTGACGACCTTGCTTTTCGAAGGTGAAACGCCTGAGGGCCTGCTTCGCCGAATCGTTGGCGATAACGAGCTTCATATACACGATACCATGGATTTAAAGTTCCAGTGCTTTTGCTCATCCGAGCGCGTGGAGCAGACGCTTCTTAGCTTAGGAGAGCATGAACTGCAGCAAATTATAGATGAAGACGGAAAAGCGGAAGTCGTTTGCCAATTTTGCAACGAAGCGTATACATTTGAACGGGCTCAGCTGGAGCTGCTGCTTGCTCAAGCGAAACCGAAGCCGATCCAATAAATTGGAGGCCTTAGGGGTATGAGGAAATACGAGGTGCTTAGGACCGTTGTTATCCTTCAAGCCGTTTGTATGGTCGTATTGACGGTAGTCGTGATCATTAAGGTGTGGCCGGGAAATGACCGCCAGCTGGATAATCAGGCACCAACGAATGTCGGGAGCGAAGAAGAGCCTATAGACCCGGGCAAAGTGGAGCCTTCGCCTGGAGGAGAACCTTCTGATCAGGAAAACGGAAGGCGAGTTATTGCTAGGGTAGGCAATGAGACGATTACGGCAGCTGATTTGCAGGGCGAGCTCCAGAAGCAATATGGGGAGGCCACCCTGCGATCATTAATGGTGCGTAGAGCGATTGATCTAGAGTCGGCGGCGTTTGATCTAAGCATATCGGCAGATGAGCAAAGCCGTGAGCTGGCGAAGATGGTTGAAGGCTATGAAAGCGAATCACGCTACTATGAAGTGATGCGGGAGCAGCTCGGCATGAGTAAGGAACAAGTGCTGGATGAGCTGAATTACCGGCTGCTAATGGAGAAAATCGTTATCCGCAGCGTTAACGTTACTGACGAAGAGGTTGATCGCTACATTGCGGACCATCCCGAGGAGTTTGAAGCGAGAACGCAGCTACACTTGCAATGGATTATGACCGAGACATCGAAGGAAGCCAGTTCGGTGCTCGGGCTGCTTACGGAAGGCGCGGATTTCGCCGAGCTGGCGCGTACCTACTCAATCGATTCCTTCACAGCGGACGGAGGCGGAGATCTCGGGTTAATCGATACGGATGATCCGTTCTACAATTCGGAGATGCTCGAAACAGCGAGCAGGCTGCAGGTTGCCGAGATGGCCGGTCCGATAAAGGTCGATGGAGGCTTTGCCGTTATACGATTAATCGAACGACAGATGACGACCACGGTAACGGGACGAAGGCTTCATGATGCCGTTCGTAAGCAGCTGGCGCTTGAACAAGCCGACTCGCTCGCCGAAATGGAAGATAAGCTGCTTGTTAAATATGAAGCTGTAAAAATGGAATGACATCCGAGATGGGCAACGTTTTCAATAGAGTGAGAAAGTCACTATTGACAAGGGATGCAAGACATTGTTAAGATGGAATTAGTGAAAATACCAACTGAATTAGTCGGAATAAGGAGGCAGTTATTTCCATGGCCAAAATTGTACAAAGTGTTCTAGATCTTATCGGTGATACTCCGTTAGTTCGTTTAAACCGTCTTGTACCTGAAGGTAGCGCGGAGGTATATGTTAAGCTTGAGTACCAGAATCCGGGCGCAAGCGTCAAAGACCGTATTGCAATCAGCATGGTCGAAGTAGCTGAGCACGAAGGGATTATCAAGCCAGGCGATACGATCATTGAGCCTACAAGCGGCAACACAGGAATCGGACTAGCACTTGTAGCAGCAGCAAAAGGCTATAAGGCTATCCTTGTAATGCCAGAAACAATGAGTATTGAGCGTCGCAACCTGCTACGTGCTTATGGCGCAGAGCTCGTATTGACGCCAGGCTCCGAGGGAATGAACGGCGCTGTTCGCAAGGCGGAAGAGCTAGCAGCTGAACACCCTAACTACTTCCTGCCGCAGCAATTCAAAAACCAAGCAAACGTTAAGGTTCACCGCGAGACAACTGGACCTGAGATCGTTGAAGCGATTAACTCGCTTGATGGCAAATTGGATGCATTCGTAGCAGGTATCGGTACGGGCGGTACGATTTCCGGTACGGGCGAAGTACTTAAGAAAAACTTTGAAGGTATCAAAATTTATGCAGTCGAGCCTGCTGCTTCGCCGATCCTATCCGGCGGCAAACCGGGCGCGCACAAAATCCAAGGCATCGGAGCAAACTTCGTACCTGACATTTTGAACCGCGAAATTTATGATGCTGTAATTACGATCGAGAACGAGGATGCATTCGAATATGCTCGTCGTGCTGCAAAAGAAGAAGGCATTCTTTGCGGTATTTCTTCCGGTGCTGCGATTTATGCAGCCTTGCAAGTGGCGAAAGAGCTTGGCGCAGGCAAACGCGTAGTAGCGATTGTTCCAAGTAACGGCGAACGTTACCTTTCAACTCCACTATTCAACTTCGAAAACTAATTTCTGAAGCTCATAGCGAACAGCCTTTCATTCCTCGGAATGGAAGGCTTTCTTTTTAACTGGCTATTCGGTATACTGAGCAAAATAAGTGTAGATATCGGGGGTTGAGGGTGATGGTCACCGCTATGGAGCAGTGGACTCGGTGGCACGCCGAACGGAAATATACAACGCTGCCGCTGATTATGGAATTACCCTTTCAGCTCGAACTTCGGGCAGGGGTTTTATCGTGGGAAGAGGTGTGGCAAGATGCTTCGCCATATGCTTTCGTATTAGAGAGCGGCAAGGACGGACGATACTCCTATTTGGGCTTGCATCCGGATGCGATTATTCGTGGCAAGGGCTTGACCGCGGAATCGGTTGCCTTTCGGTCACTAGAGGAGCAGAGCAAGCGCGAATGGAGCGGAAAGCCGCTTGAAGTGGTACGGGAATGGATGAGCGGCAAAGTCGGACCTAGGGCTGCTGATGCTCCCAAATGGATAGGCGGCTGTGTCGGGTTTTGGGGATATGACGTTATTCGCTCCATAGAGCGATTGCCGTTGCTTGCTTTGGATGATCGAAGCATACCGGATTATTTATTCATGCAAGTCAATGAGCTATGGATTATAGACCATCTGGATGAGAAGGTTTACTGCGCTGTTCATACGGAGATTGATCCTGACTTTGATGAGACGGAGCTTAGCGCAGCGTATGAGCATGCCCTTTTCAGAGCGAGCGGCATGACCGATTATTGGCTGACTTGGTTTGATGAGGAAAAGGCCAAGGAAAGGGCTGCGTCAACTCGGAGGAAACGCCAACGACTGCTTGACGATGATCAACTGCAGATGGATACGTCTTCTCTTGTTGATATAACTTCTCCTTTTCCGAAGGAGGCCTATATGGAAGCTGTTCGCCGTATCCAACGATATATAGAGCAGGGCGACGTGTTCCAAGTGAATTTGTCGGTGCGGCAGAGCAAAGAAATCGTATCATCGCCGGAAGAGCTCTACGAGTGGCTGCGATTAATTAATCCTTCTCCTTATATGGGTTTCCTTCGCTGTCCTGATTTCCAGCTGGTATCGGCCTCACCCGAGCTATTGGTTGAGCTTAAGGAGACTAAGCTTGCGACAAGGCCGATTGCCGGCACACGCAGGCGCGGTCGTACGGATGAGGAGGACCGCCGCTTGGCGGACGAGCTTCTCTCGAATGAGAAGGAACGAGCTGAGCATATCATGCTGGTCGACTTGGAGCGAAATGATCTAGGGCGCATTTCTGCTTATGGCACAGTCAAAGTAGAAGAGCTAATGGTTATCGAGCAGTACTCGCATGTCATGCATCTGGTATCGCAAGTAGAAGGGCGATTGGCGCAAGGCAAGGACGCTTATGATGTCATTTCAGCTACTTTTCCGGGTGGGACGATTACGGGTGCCCCGAAGATTCGGACGATGGAGATCATCGAGGAGCTCGAGCCAACGCGCAGAGGCCCTTACACGGGCTCGCTTGGCTGGATTGACTACAATGGCGATATGGAATTTAATATAATCATTAGAACGATGGCTCTGCAGGATGGGGCCGTTCATATTCAAGCTGGTGCTGGTATCGTGATTGATTCGGATCCGGAGCGGGAATATAAGGAATCATTGAACAAAGCGAAGGCGTTATGGAAGGCCATTCAATACAGCGAGCGGTATGCGGCGCATAGACAGGCGGCAGAGCCGGATAAAGGGGGAGCCTTAACATGATATTGGTAATCGATAATTATGATTCTTTTACGTACAATCTCGTTCAATATTTGGGTGAGCTTGGTGAAGACATTACGGTGAAACGCAATGACGAGATCGATTTGGCAGGAATCGAAGCGATGGCACCCGATCATATTCTGATATCGCCAGGTCCATGTTCTCCGAATGAAGCGGGTATCAGCTTATCCCTTATCGAGCATTTCAAAGGAAAAATTCCTATTTTCGGTGTTTGCTTAGGGCATCAGTCTATCGGACAGGCCTTTGGAGGCGAGGTTGTTCGCGCCGAGAAGCTTATGCACGGCAAGACATCCGCGATTCATCATCAGGGGACATCCATATTCGAGGGAATGCCCTCGCCGTTTACGGCAACGCGCTACCACTCCCTTATCGTGCGTCGAGAAACGCTGCCGGACTGTCTGGAGATTACAGCGGAAACAGAGGAAGGCGAAATTATGGGCCTTCGCCATAAGGAATATCCGATTGAGGGCGTACAATTCCACCCTGAATCGATCATAACGGAGCATGGGCTTACAATGCTTCGTAATTTCTTGCAAAACCGGACGGGCGCAGTGCGATGAAAATCGGGCTGAACGGCACCGTTTTGGAAGCAAGCGAAGCCGTGATCTCAGTTTATGATCACGGTTTTTTGTACGGCATGGGCTTGTTCGAAACCTTTCGCACCTATAATGGGGTACCTTTTTTATTGGACCGGCATTTGAACCGCCTGCATGCGGGCTGCGAGCAGCTGGGCATTCGATACCAGAGCAATCCGGAACATATTGCTGCATGGGTAAAAGAGTTGATTGCAGCAAACGGATTGGAGGACGCTTATGTCCGTATGACCGTTAGCGCGGGGGAAGCGGAACTGGGCTTGCCGACCGGTGATTATGAGCGTCCGACTGTACTTATGTTAGTGAAGGCTCTGCCGCCCATAAATGATGCGGTTCATATGCGCGGAAGGGAGCTGCGGCTTATGCAGACGCGGCGGAACACCCCGGAAGGTGACGTTCGCTACAAGTCTCTCCATTATATGAACAATATTATTGCGAAGCGGGAGCTGCTCGCAAGCGGGGCTTCGGCGGGAGCGGAAGGACTTATGCTAAGCCATGAGGGATGGCTGGCAGAGGGGATTGTCAGCAACTTGTTTTTTGTGAAGGATAACGTCGTATGCACGCCTGCGATATCAACCGGCATACTGCCTGGCATTACGCGGGAGCGTGTGCTGGAACTGGCGAGAGGCGAAGGATACCAAACGGACGAAGGGTTATACAGCTGGGACATGCTGCTGCAGGCTGACGAGGTTTGGCTGACCAACTCCATTCAGGAGCTCGTTCCTGTTACGAGTTTAACCGATATTTTGGGACAGGCCCGTATTGTAGGCAACGGGGAGGCTGGCGCTATAACCAGGCAGCTCTTAACGTTATATAGGAAATGGACGACGGCAAATGGTGAGATGTATTAGCCTGTACCTTCTAAAGGACAGATTTAGAGAACATACAAAGGAAGGCGGTAATAAAGTGAATCAGCAACCGGTTTTCTACAATAGAGCATACGACTTTGGAGACGGAGCGACGCTTGCGCTAGGCAATCAGACACTCATCATGGGCATTCTGAATGCGACACCCGATTCGTTCTCGGATGGGGGGCGATACATGAATATTGAGGCAGCCGTAGCTCACGCAGAAGCGATGGCGTTGGCTGGAGCGGACATGCTCGATATTGGGGGAGAGTCTACTCGTCCAGGATTCGAGCCGGTTAGTCTTGAAGAAGAGCTGCGCCGGATCGTTCCCGTTATTCGGGCAGTACGTAAAGCGCTACCGCATATGCCAATCTCAATTGACACCTATAAAGCGGAGGCGGCTCGTCAATCGTTGGAGGCCGGAGCCCATATCATCAATGATATTTGGGGCTTGAAGGGTGACCCCAATATGGCGCCGGTGGCAGCGGAATACGGATGTCCGGTCATTATTAGCCATAACCGGCATGCGAGGGACTATAACGATTTGGTTCCTGATGTGCTTGCCGATCTGATTGGAAGCGTGCGCTTGGCGCAGGCAGCCGGAGTGAAGGAAGATCAAATATGGCTTGATCCGGGTATTGGTTTTGCCAAAACCCATGAGGATAATCTCGAACTAATGGGCCGTTTATCAGAGGTAGCGGGACTCGGTTACCCTGTTCTCCTTGGTACCTCGCGCAAACGATTCATTAGGCAGACGTTAGATCTGCCTGTTGAAGAGCTTGTTGAAGGCACGGCAGCGACTGTCGTCCTTGGCATCGCACAAGGCTGCCAAGTCATGCGCGTTCATGACGTAGGCGCAATCAAGCGCGCTGCACGGATGGCTGACGCTATCGTATACCGCGATTAAAAGCAGCAAAAGCATATGCGTTATTTTCGACAGATAGGCATGCTATAACGTTGGGAGAGTGGATATAATGGACAACATGATCATTAAAGGGATGAAGTTTTACGGATACCACGGCGTATTCCCCGAAGAGAACAAGCTCGGACAGAAATACGAAGTCGATATCGAACTTGCCATGGATTTGGAGCAAGCGGCAGCAACCGATGATCTAACCTGCACGGTTAATTATGCTGAGATTCATGCGCTGGCCAAAACGATTGTGGAAGGTCCTCCTTTTAAGCTAATAGAAGCTTTAACCGGTCACATTGCATCACGGGTATTGGAAGCTTATACTATGGTAAATGAAGTGACGGTTCGAGTAACGAAGCCGAACCCGCCGTTCGATATCCATTTTGACGGAGTAACGGTGGAGCTGCGTAGAAAGCGGGATGCTGATGGACGAACTATTCCCGCATAATGGGGCAGCAGCTTATATTGCACTTGGCTCGAACATGGGGAACAGAGAACAACTACTGTTGTCCGCGATTAGCTTAATAGACGAGCATTCAAGCATCAAGGTAAACCGAGTATCCGGTTTGTATGAGACGGATCCGGTAGGCTATACGGAGCAACCGCCTTTTCTCAATATGGTGTTGGCTGTACAAACGACATTATCTCCGATAGAGCTGCTGCGTCAGCTTCTAGCCTTTGAGCAGCAATTAGGGAGAGTTCGACAAATACGTTGGGGACCTAGAACCATTGACCTCGATCTGCTCCTATATGATAATGTCAGAATGGATCAAGAGGAACTAACCTTGCCGCATCCGCGCATGATGGAGCGGGCGTTTGTCCTTGTGCCGCTGCATGATGTGCTTGATCAATCGCATCTGCTGCAGCAGGAGGTAGGCGCAGCGTCCGAAGCGGCGCTTCTGGATGGAAAGGAAGGCATTACATTATGGAAAACAATCAATTGGCGCAGCGCGTCAGAGCCTTTCGAAAGCTGAAGGGCTACACTCAGCAGGAGCTGGCCAAGGAGCTTGGCGTATCAGTAGCCGTGCTCGGCTCTTTAGAGCGCGGAACAAGAAAGACCGATCCGAAGCTGCTCGGCCATATCGCCAAAACGCTAGGAATCAGCTACGAGGAGTTAATGTCGGATGATCGCGAATAGCGATGCTGCATTTCTTTCATATGAACAATAACCAATCAGAAGGGAAGTGAGGAGCGACATGCTGAAAGTCGGAGACATCGAGATGAAGAACAGAGTGGGGCTAGCACCGATGGCAGGCGAGTGCAATCCTGCTTATCGATTGATTGCAAAGGAATATGAAACAGGGCCTTGTATGTGCGGGGATGGTTAGTGACAACGCTATTCTTCACGGCAACAAATGAACGCTTGAAATGCTGTTCGTTGACGAACGCGAGAAGCCGCTCAGCCTTCGAATATTCGGCGGGGCCGGAATCGCTTGTCGATAAAAATTCACGAATTGGTTTCGTCAGCTTTAGATGCGGTTAAGAAGCGAGTAACAGTGAAAATGCGTACCAGCTGGGACGATGAGCATATAGTTGCTGTTGAGAATGCGCGTGCCGTTGGGCACGCGGGAGGCAAGGCGGTAAGCATGCACGGTCGCGAGCAGCTGTATACAGGCATGGCCAATTTGGACATCATAAAAGATGTAAAAGAAGCGGTATCTTTTCCTGATATAAGCAATGGAGACGTAATCTTACTTGAGAATGCCAAGCACCTTCTGGATCATACCGGCTGCGACGGCGCAATGATTAGCCGCGAGGAGAACTAATCAGCTGCTATTACAGCTGACGGAACATCAGGTACTGTTGAAGGGATCGTATACTAATCCAATCATAGACCGGTTATAGGCAGCGGATGGAAATCGAAGCTTACCGACAGCATTCGACAAAAGCTGCTATCGAGCGGCTTCTGCTTCCGTTTTAAGAATTGAAACGGTTTCAATGGCTCGTCTGGCTTTGATTGACATTCAGGGAACCTTGCAATATAATCGTGCAATATAATCTAACGAATACATCAAGAGCGCTCCAATTAACAGTAGGTATGAGGATCAGGAAGCGTAATATATTAGGTATCAGTGAATTCATACAAGGTATGAAAAATTAGTCACATGACAGGAGAATCGGAAAGATGAACGATAAGCAAATCATTCTGACTCAAGAAGGGCTGCGAAAGCTTGAAGATGAATTAGAAAACCTAAAATCGGTCAAGCGTCGTGAAGTTGCTGAACGTATTAAAGTAGCGATTGGCTATGGTGATATAAGCGAGAACTCGGAGTATGAGGATGCGAAGAATGAGCAGGCGTTTATCGAAGGACGCGTTCTTACCCTTGAGAAAATGCTGCGCAACGCGCGTATAATAAATAATGACGATATTGATATTGATACCGTTAGCATCGGTTCGATCGTGACGGTTGAAGATATGGAATACGGCGACACAATGGAATATTCCATTGTAGGCACGGCAGAGGCTGATCCGCTGCAAAATAAGATCTCAAATGAAAGTCCGGTAGGCAAAGCGATTTTGGGCAAGAAAAAAGGAACGGTTGTCGAAGTCAGCGTACCTGTCGGCATCATTCAATACAAAATTCTCGACATCAAAAAGTAAGGTTTGCTATGCGCGGATCAAAAAGCTTCCTTGTAGGAAGCTTTTTGAACGTTTAAAATATAAGAACGTATAGATGGATACTGATGCGGCGCTTATATTTTATCGGAAAATGATTGAATGCCGCAATAATCTGGCCACAGCTGCTTATGCTTGCCGAATGATCAAGGAGATGAAGAAGTGGAACATGAAAACAATGAGCAGGAGCTAAGCGAGCTCTTGCAAATTCGCAGAGACAAATTAGACGAGCTTAGAGGGTTGGGCGTCGATCCTTTCGGACGGAAGTTTGAGCGGACGCATAACGCAAAAGAAATCGTACAAACCAATGAAGGTCATAGCAAGGAAGAACTGGAGGGACAAGCCGTTTCCGTGCGCATTGCAGGACGTATCATGCAAAAACGCGGAATGGGCAAGGCCGGTTTTGCCACGATTCAGGATTTGAGCGGAAAGATCCAAATCTATGTACGTAAAGATACCGTCGAGGAGCACAAGTTTGCCGCATTCGATCTGCTCGATATTGGAGATATCATCGGCGTGCAGGGCGTTGTGTTCAAAACAAATACGGGCGAGGTTTCAGTCAAAGCCCATGATATTGAAGTGTTGACGAAGTCGTTGCTTCCGCTGCCTGACAAATATCACGGCCTGAAGGATGTAGAGCTTCGTTACCGCCAACGTTATGTTGATCTTATCGTCAACCCTGACGTACAGCAAACCTTTATTACACGTTCCAAAATCATTCAATCGATGCGCCGCTACCTGGATTCCCGAGGTTATCTAGAGGTAGAGACGCCAACCTTGCATTCCATTGCAGGCGGTGCGGCAGCGCGTCCGTTCGAGACACATCATAATGCGCTTGATATGCAGCTTTATATGCGTATCGCGATCGAACTTCATTTGAAACGCCTCATCGTCGGCGGATTGGAGAAGGTATACGAAATTGGCCGCGTATATCGCAATGAAGGGATGTCCACGCGGCATAATCCAGAGTTTACGATGATTGAGTTGTACGAGGCTTACGCGGACTATAAGGACATTATGGCTTTGACAGAGAATGTCATTGCACATATCGCCCAAGAAGTGCTCGGTACGACGACGATCACTTATCAAGGGCAAGAAATTGATTTAGCTCCGCAATGGCGCAGAGTATCCATGGTTGAGATTGTTAAGGAAACGACTGGCGTTGATTTCGGCGTGGAAATGAGCGATGAGGAAGCACACCGCTTGGCAAAGGAGCATAAGGTTGGAGTTGATGCCCATATGACCTTTGGCCATATCCTTAACGCCTTTTTCGAGCAGTTCTGTGAGCACACTCTAATTCAGCCGACTTTTGTAACCGGACATCCGGTCGCTATTTCACCGCTTGCGAAAAAGAGCGAAGCAGATCCGCGTTTCACAGATCGTTTCGAGTTGTTTATTGTGGCTCGCGAACATGCGAATGCTTTTACAGAGCTTAATGATCCTATCGATCAACGCGAACGGTTCGAATCACAGCTAGTTGAACGTGAGCATGGCAATGATGAAGCACATGAGATGGATGAGGACTTTATCCGTGCTTTAGAATACGGTATGCCGCCTACTGGGGGGCTTGGAATCGGGATAGACCGCTTGATTATGCTGTTGACAGATGCACCGTCCATCCGTGACGTGCTGCTGTTCCCTCATATGAGAGACCAAAAGTCTGCTGAATAACACAGTGTATAGAATCGCCGGGGCTGATTAGTCTCGGCGTTTTTTTATTGACTAATATCTAGCTTCTACGGCATCAATTCTTAAAATCTACCAAAATATGCCCTGAAATCTAATAGGCCTATTGATTTGTGAGATTCATATGGTATATTAGAACTATAAAGCAGAGCACGATAACGGCAAACCTATCGAAAGGTAGGGACGCAAAGCTAAAGGGCCTTCCGAAAGATGGCAGCCAGCTACCGAATGGACAAGCTTTTTTTTTATTTTCTCTTTAAATGAATGAGTAAAGCTTCATACGATAACGGCAAACCTATCGAAAGATAGGGACGCAAAGCTAAAGGGCCTTCCGAAAGATGGCAGCCAGCTACCGAAAGGGGTTTTTTTTATGCGTAAATTTATGATGTTGATCGCAGCTTTTATCCTGTTTGCTTCTATTAATGTAACGCCTGCTCAGGCTAGTGAAGCAAACCAATGGCTGGATACGACTAATCTCAGCAACGGTGTCGTGGCTGTTAAATATCCGGTTAACGCTAAAGTGAAAACGAAACTTATGATTGCAAAAGGACAAGCTAACTATACGTACAACCTAACTGCAGGTGGAAAAACAGAACAATTTCCGCTGCAGCTTGGTAACGGGCAATATACAATATCGGTATTAGAAAACGCGTCGGCAAACAAGTACAAGCTGGTATCAAAACAAACCGTTACCCTGAGCTTGAAAGACAGTACAGTACTTTATCTGAACTCGATCCAAAACATTAATTGGACCGATACAAGCAACGCGATCCTGAAGGCTAAAGAGCTTACAAAAAACAAAAAAACGGATAGCGAGAAAGTAAAGGCCGTTTATGATTATGTTATTACAAACATTAACTACGACAATCAATTAGCCGCGAACCTTTCGGTTGATTACTTGCCAAGTATCGATCGTACGTTCAAATCTAAGAAGGACATTTGCTACGGATATGCTGCATTGTTTGCAGGAATGCTTCGCAGCTTGGATATTCCGACAAAGTTGATGATGGGAAATTCGTCATACGTTGATGTTTATCACGCTTGGAACGAAGTTTACTTGGATGGCAAATGGGTCATCATCGACACAACAGTTGATGCAGGCCTTAAAAAGGGCAACAAGAAGTTCGAGCAAATTAAGGATGCTTCGAAATACACAGTCGCAAAACAATATTAAGGGTTAGAACAACGAGCAGGCGTATATACGCTTTGCTCGTTTTTTTGTTTGTTCCTTCATTAATATAGCTCATATCGAGATTGGTGTTTTTCTTCAATTTTATGAACGGAAAAATGATTTTACTAAATCTGAAAAAAACACTTGCAATGCCATAGGCAAACGTGATATATTATCTAGGTCGCCAACGAGACACACGGCCGACACGGAAGAAAAGATTGCTCTTTGAAAACTGAACAACGAGTAATAACTGCCTCGCAAATCCTTCGGGATAAGCGAAAAAGCGATAACAAGTAATGAGCATTTCAAACACCAATTTGGAGAGT
>NZ_JBWDNK010000036.1:0-7946 GCF_056269165.1 Paenibacillus sp. J22R232
ACGGATACGGTAAGTGCGAATACGACGTTGTATGCGAAGTGGACGGCGATTCCGATCTCGACGTATACAGTGACGTTCGATTCGAAGGAAGGCAGTGCGGTAGCAAGCTTGACTGGCATCGCTGCGGGAGCGACCGTTACGAAGCCGACCGATCCGACGAGAGCGGGCTACACGTTCTCGGGCTGGTATAAGGATGAGGGCTATGCATTGGCGTGGAACTTCTTAACGGATACGGTAAGTGCGAATACGACGTTGTATGCGAAGTGGACGGCGATTCCGATCTCGACGTATACAGTGACGTTCGATTCGAAGGAAGGCAGTGCGGTAGCAAGCTTGTCTGGCATCGCTGCGGGAGCGACGATCACGAAGCCATCCGACCCAACGAGAGCGGGCTACACGTTCTCGGGCTGGTATAAGGATGAGGGTTACGCCTCGGCGTGGAACTTCATGGCGGATACGGTTACTGGAAATACGACTTTGTATGCGAAGTGGACGGCGATTCCGGTGTCGACGTACACGGTAACGTTCGATTCGAAGGAAGGCAGTGCGGTAGCAAGCTTGTCTGGCATCGCTGCGGGAGCGACGATCCCGCAGCCATCCTACCCAACGAGAGCGGGCTACACGTTTGAAGGCTGGTATAAGGATGAGGGCTATGCATCGGTCTGGAACTTCATGACAGATACGGTAAGTGCCAATACGACGTTGTATGCGAAGTGGACGGCAGTTCCGGTGTCGACGTACACGGTGACGTTCGATTCGAAGGAAGGCAGCGCGGTAGCGAGCTTGACTGGCATTGCTGCGGGAGCGACGATTACGAAGCCATCCGATCCAACGAGAACGGGTTACACGTTCTCTGGTTGGTATAAGGATGAGAGTTACGCCTCGGCGTGGAACTTCATGGCGGATACGGTTACTGGAAATACGACTTTGTATGCGAAGTGGACGGCGATTCCGGTGTCGACGTACACGGTAACGTTCGATTCGAAGGAAGGCAGCGCGATAGCGAGCTTGACTGGCATTGCTGCGGGAGCGACGATTACGAAGCCATCCGATCCAACGAGAGCGGGTTACACGTTCTCGGGTTGGTATAAGGATGAGGGCTATGCATCGGCGTGGAACTTCTCCACGGATACGGTAAGCGCGAATACGACTCTGTATGCGAAGTGGACGAAAGTTCCAAGCGGCGGCGTCAGTGGTGGAGGCATAAACGTTCCTGATAACGGCCCAGTCATCTCCAACAATGGAGAGTTGACGCTTCCTGTTGGTCGACCGGGATCGGTTAGCTTGAGCGATGACGAGATCACTATCGAGATCCCAGCCGACGCGACGGACACGAGTTTGCGAGTGACAGTCGAGACCTTGTTGGACACGGATGAATTGTTGAAGAATAACGAAGTGCTGGTAAGCAAAGTCTTCGAAGTGTTGAAGAATGTCCCAGGTACCTTCAAGAAAAACATTACGTTGAAGCTGGCCTTCGATCCGACGAAGCTAGGCGACGGCGAGCGTGCTTCCATCTTCTATTATGATGAAGAGAAGAAAGAATGGGTGGAGGTTGGCGGCCACGTAAGCGGTGGCTTCATTACCGCAGAGGTCAATCACTTCACGAAATTCGCCGTGTTAGCTGTAGGAGATAAGGCGAAGCCGGTAATCGAATTCAACGACATCTCCGGTCACTGGGCGGAGGAAGCGATTCGTCAAGGAGCTAGCCAAGGGATCACGACTGGTTATCCGGACGGAACGTTCAGGCCGAATTTCACGGTTACGCGAGCTCAATTCATCGTGATGCTAATTAATGTGATTAAGCCTGCAGGAGCAACGGAGGAATTGGCCTTCGAGGATGCATCACAAATTCCTGCATGGGCAAAGAATGCCGTGGCGAAGGCTACACAAGCTGGCATCATCAACGGTTATGACGATGGTACCTTCCGTCCGAACGCTGAGATTACGCGAGTCGAGATCGCGGCGATGATCGTTAAGGCGCTAAATCTGACAGTCGAAGCGAATGCCGCGACCGGATTTGCGGATAACAGCGAGATTCCGGCGTGGGCGAAGGGAGCGGTTGCCGCTCTCAAGGAGACCGGTCTGATGCATGGAACGGGAGACAATCGGTTCGATTCCGAAGCCAAAGCAAGCCGAGCGGAAGCGGTGACGGTTCTCCTACGCATGCTAGAGCAGCAGAAAACAAATGAATAAACCGGATTGACGAGAGACCCCTGTGCCCTATAGCACAGGGGTTTTGCAATTGTCACAAAATTGTCAAAGGGTATTGTCCAATTAAATCGAATATAATCGGTTATATGGAATTTATATTTTAGGCGTTTGGAGGCTCTGAATATGATTCGCAGTACCAAATATCTCATTCCCCCAGCGCGCAGATCTTTGGTGACTCGGCCGCAACTGACGCGCAAGCTTGAAGAAGGTATGGAGACCAAGCTGACTTTGCTATCGGCCCAAGCGGGCTACGGCAAAACGACAGCTTTGAGCGAATGGGCGAGGCAATGCCGATGTTCGGTTGCCTGGGTCTCCCTGGATAAATACGATAACGATTGGGGCGCATTCTGGAGCTGCGTCTTAGCTTCCATACGAGAAAGACTGCCGTTGTTCGGGGAATCGATCGAATTCCTGCTTGAGCAAGAGTCTGCGTCTTCTATCGATTTCGCGGTATCGGCGTTTCTGAACGAGCTAAGCTCGATTCGCGGTGATTTTGTACTCATTCTGGATGACTATCACGTCATCGAGAATGCGTCTGTTAACGAGTCAATTCGATATATGCTTGAGCATCTGCCTCCGTACTTCCATCTCTATATCGCAAGCCGCACAGAGCTGTCTTTTCCCACGACCAGACTTCTTGCCAAGGGAGAGATCAACGTTATTCGAATAGAAGACATGCGATTCGAGTTGGAGGAGGGAGTTGTTTTCTTCCGAGAGATGACGAACTTATCGCTATCGATAAGGCAAATCTCTACGTTGTTTGAGCAGACGGAAGGTTGGGTAAGCGGACTTCAGCTTGCGGCTATCACGCTCAAACGAAGTGGCAATATCGCTGATACGATTCGCCAGTTCAGCGGCCGGCAGCGCCAAATCTCCGATTATCTATTGGAAGAAGTGTTCGGGCATCTGTCAGAATCCTCGCAGCAATTCCTGCTGGCTACCTCGGTTCTGAGCCGCATGAACGGGGAGCTGTGCGCGGCGGTGACGGGACAAGCCGACAGTCGGGTTCAACTGGAGCGGTTGGAGCAACTAAATTTGTTCATCATTCCACTGGATGAGCAGCGCGATTGGTTCCGCTATCATCATCTGTTGTCCGAGTTCTTGCAGCAGTTGTGCGCTAGGGACTACCCGGAACTGTGGAGACTTTCCCATCATCGGGCTGCGGCCTGGCACGAGAACGAGGGGCTCTATGAAGAAGCTGTGGAGCATTATATTAGGACGGAACAGGCTGAAGATGCCGTCCGGATTATCGACCGCATCATGCCGGAACTCTTGCAATCGAGGAGTCACGTGGTTCGAAGATGGATTAAAGCCTTGCCGGAGAGCAGCTTTGAACATAGGCCGATGTTCCAACTGTACCGCATCTCGCAGTTTCTGATGGATCGGGATTGGGAGCAAGGACTGCGTAAGGCTGAGCAAGCGGAGAGACGGTTCGAAGCCATGAAGGCGTTCATCCCTGAGCCGGAGTGGAAGCAACTGATGGGCAATCTCTATTACTTAAATGCACTCTTCTTTCGAATGCAGCAAAATATACCTAGAGCCCTTCATTATTTTGAGCTGTTGGAGCATTATTTGCCAGAAGGGAGCAGCCTCCAGAAAGCCTCGACCAAACGTTATTTAGGTCACGAGGGCTTCGGGGATCCGCTCTCGCTGACCGTCGATTTGCACGAGATGGAACAATTCCAGCTTAAGCTGATAACGATGTGGGGGAAGAAGCCGAACTATCCCTTTGTCGGATACGCGTATCTATCCTATAGTTCGCTTATGCACGAGTGGAATCGGTTGGACGAGGCGGAGTCGTACATTGGACAAGCGCTCAGCCGAAAGGATCTTCGAGCCAACGTATGGACTTGGATTCATCTGGGCGTTGTATCATCCCGGCTCAAGCAGGCCCTCGGAAGAGAAGAGGAAGCAATCGAATCGCTTACCCAACTCGGTTCGAGCGTCGACTCGCCTGATCAGCCTATTATTTGGAAAAGAATTAAGGCGGAGCAAGCGAGACTGTATCTGCTTCAAGGTCAGCGTCAGAAGGCATACGATTGGCTCGAACAGAGTGGAATGTCGCATTCGGACGAGGTTTCGGCGCGGTATTTCGAGGAGTATCTAGTAATGGTCAGGGTGATTGCGGAGAACGGACGGATCGAGAATGCGCTGCAATTGTTCGAGAAGCTGGAGCGCCTTGCGGACAAGGAAAATCGTCTGCGAGAACGGATCAGGCTGAAGATCTTGCATAGCATGGTGCTTCGGCAATCCGAGGAGCCCCAAGCAGCCCTTGCGCCGCTTGTTATTGCCTTGAGACTCTCTGAACCGCTGGGCTACATCCGCAGCTTCCTTGATGAAGGCTCTCAGATGGTTGAGATGCTGGCCGAGCTTCTGAATCAGCAGCAAAAGACAGCATTGACATTGCTGCCCTCGAACTATATCCGTCTGCTTCTCAACGCTGTGAGCAGCAATTCGTCTCCTAAATCTTTGTCTAACGAGGCTCTGACCGAGAAGGAAGAGAAGGTGTTTGAATTGCTTGCGGAGGGATTCATCTATAAGGAGATTGCTGATCAATTGAATGTCACTCAAGATACGGTGAAGTTCCATTTGAAGAACATTTATCGCAAGTTAAGGGTAAATAACCGGGCTAAGGCAATTATGCGAGCCAAGGAATATAGGAAACGAGTTTGAGCGATTGGCGTGCACAAACGAAGTTTATGGTAGGTTTTTATAGAATGTAACTTTGTTAGGAGCTTATGTAACTAGGAATTTTGGTTTCCAACTTTTATATTGCAATTTAGAATGTGATTTTACGTTATAGTTAAGTTCTGCTATTCATTACAAAGTGATTACTAATACAATAAGTTGAGTCCCGATGATGCGGAAAAAGCACATCGGGATTTTTTAAATTACTATACGAATCAATTTCATAATGCTTAGTTACAGAATCACAGACTAACCGAATTTGAGCATTTTCGCTTTTGAAAATTAGGCTGCTTGTTCTTGTAATTGGCGACTTAGACGATCACATGCTAACTTTGTGCAATTGTAAACAAGCGTTACCGAGTTAAAATGTGCTTTTGCTTTTTGACCTGTTCGATGTCTCATATTTTTCAACTGAAAGAACTCCTTCAGATACGCATTAACTCTCTCGACTGCAGATCGTTTCTTAGCGATTTCTTTCCAACTTTTCGTGACTCGAGCCGGAGCACTGTATTTTCGAAGATCTATCGTGATCTTCATCTTGTAAACCTTCTGGCAAAGGGAATCTTGCGCTAATGGACAGCTCTCACATTCTTTCAGTCGAACGTATTTGAGCGTTTCATATCTCTTATCGTAGCTGTCGTATTGATAAGAATGCTCTCTCACATAGGTAGGGGCGAAGTGCTCGTCAAACCCGATAAGTTCGGGTTCTCGCCGACGATTATAGGCGATAACGGCATGAGCCTTCGCTTCGCGAACTTGCTTATAGATGGGCTCATAATCGTAGCCCGCGTCAATGGTTGCATAGTTAAAATGGAAATGTGGATACTGCAAAGCAATTCCTTTTAGGAGCGGAATCGCGGCTTTTCCATCACTATTTTTCTTAATTCCCCACTGCGGGTCAAGAGGCATTTCATCTCTTAAAACATGAAACGACTCACTAAGCTGTGCAGCGATTTCTTTCTTGAAGATTGGTTTTTTGTTTTTCTTTTTCTTGTTTTGCGGGTGCTTGATCTCGAGCTTCGATATGGGTTGCATCTATAGCAATGGTATCGTCCGTAATGAATGATTCAACCAAAGCTTGCTTAACAGCTGTTCTTGTATTTCTTCTAGCGCATAGCTTTGACTCATCTTGTGCACCAACCTGGAATAGGAAGAGGCAGATGGAATGGCTTCTGAAAGCATAAAGCCGCAATCCAGGCGGAATAAGATGTCATTTTGAAGTCGCTTTATTAGATCTTAATCGTAGGAATTCGTTCAATGATTCTAACGATTAAGGAATAGACCATCGCCCTGTAATTCACTTCAACCGGGTCCCCATAAAGGGATGTTTTCCTGACCAAGCGCAAAATAGGCGTAATATCAATGGTGGCGAAAACCTCACGGAAACGATCTTTTTGTTCCATTTTATAAAGCTCTTGCAGGGTAAATAAGCTCTCATGTCGTATATATGGCATAGGGAGTTCTCCTTCCTTTCTCTTTCGGTATGGTGTGGTAACTTTACCTATTCGAGATTTGGGGAGGTACTCCTTTTTCTATGCCCTAAAACGCTAGTCATAGCAAGGCTTTGTATTTATAGAACTGATTGAAGTAATGAGATAAATACGAATATCTTTAATCAATATTTAAAACAAGAATCATTAAAATGGTGGAATCACCTTAATGATTTTTGGGATGGCAAAACCAAATATGTTGGTGGTCCAGAGGAGTAAGTGATTTTATCTCGATTCTTGCGAAAAAGTGAACTGGAACAGAGTGCAAACTTTCAGAACGGCATAGCTCAACTTGGGAGTTGGTGTGAGTGAAGAGTACGTTTACGAGAAGTTTACATTTCCTCGAAAAAGGACGTTAAAGCTTTTCTAAGTCACTACAAAATGCTTATTGTTAATTTTGGCTTACGTAGAAAATTCGAGTTTGATTCAAGATGCTTAAACAAGCCAATAATTAAAGGTCCAGTGGTTGTTGTTTCAATTTATCGCTCAAGAGAGATTATGGTTTCTTTTTACCCCGTTTCTCACTCAGATTTACCAGTTGATGCTGTTACGGAGTTTCATGAAAATACACTTCAAGCTATCAGCAAATGGATTGATGAAATAGTTGAGAAACCAGAGGCGGCAATTGTTGGAGTTGAGCAAATAATTGTAGCCATTGAAGGAAACGCTATTAAATTTCATCAAACGGTATTTTTGCAACTCAAATATCCTGCTATTTCGTTGAAATTGAAAACGATATTAACCCATTTAGCGACAACATTTACGAAAAGAGTGAAAATAAAAGATAAGCTGAATAGCTTTCATGAGGTGATTTAGAATAATGAACTTAAATCCTTATGAGGTGAAAACAAAAGAGGATATTCTTCACTTTGTAGCTGCCTTGAAGATAGATTTTGATACTAATAAAAATGGGTGGGAAAACCCGGATTTGGAATCATTCTTAGAGGGGATGCAGGCTTGGCTTGAGGATACAGGCGCTAGTCTTGAGCCAGATTGGAGTACTTTCGCAATTATCCTCTCTGCAGGAAGGTCCTATGAGTGACTATTATATATTAGCTGCATTTTTAGTATCAAGCTATATATAAATCCAACATAAATGATGGAAATCAAAATTAACTTGAGGAGAGAATTTAAGTGAATGAAGGTTAGTTAAAAGTAAGATCATTCATATCCTCAAGACATGCTAGACGAAAAGAAGCATGTTATTCTCGGTTGCATGGAGTTGAGTGCCCTCTGGTATGAAGGCTATGATTTTATTGACATTGTGTGTCTTGAGCATTATGACAATATGTAGCATTTACCAATGATTGATCAATACCATTTGTGGAATCAAGAGGTTTTGAAGGATCGAATAGAAGAATTGGAAAAATTTCTAACACTGGTTTTACGAGATGTCAAAAAATTTCTAACTGATTTACTTACCGATGAGAGTTGATGACGTATTTCAACTCCCTCGGTACGATGCAGTTATCTCACGAATGCTCGCTTATTCACAGAATCTCACCAGAGGATGAGTTGTAACCCGGATTGAATGGGACGAGAGCCGTCAAATTGGAA
>NZ_JBWDNK010000035.1:0-8019 GCF_056269165.1 Paenibacillus sp. J22R232
ACAGAGACAACAGAGACAACAGAGACAACAGAGACAACAGAGACAACAGAGACAACAGAGACAACAGAGACAACAGAGACAACAGAGACAACAGAGACAACAGAGACAACAGAGACAACAGAGACAACAGAGACAACAGAGACAACAGAGACAACAGAGACAACAGAGACAACAGAGACAACAGAGACAACAGAGACAACAGAGACAACAGAGACAACACAACGCAAGAAGCCCAAGCTCGAGCCGAGCTTGGGCTTCTCTTAGGTTAACTAGCTAAGCACGATAACGCCGAAGCCTTCGAGCGAGATGGTTCCGCTGAGCGTATTGCCGGTGAGTAGATCGGTTTTCTCCTCATCGAGCGTGATGATAGCAGGCTGCTCGCTAAAGTTCAGCAGGAAGTACAGCGGTCCGTCTTCGCCCTCGCGAATGGCCAGTTCTACGTCAGGCGGGAGTGACAGCCAGCCCGCGGTCGGCGCGGCAAGTCCGAGGCGATCGATGATCTGCCCCGCGGAAGCATCGTTGAATACGGCTCCGAAGTACCATGCCTCGCCCTCGCCGAAAGCATTTCTCGTCACGGCAGGCTTGCCGGCATAGTAGTCAGAAGCATAAGTGGCTACTACTTCGACGGAGTCAGTCTCCACGCATAGGATTTCATTAAAGGCATCCGCGCCTGTAAGCGCCTCATCGCCCCCGTTCCATTTCATAGAGGTTGCGGCACGCGTTCCTTTCACCATCGTGAACTCCTCGACGGAAATGCCGCAAAGCCCGGCAGCCGCCCCGGGGAATGGCCGCATATAGGCGTGGCCATGCTCGTTTTTGTAGCCGGTTCGGCAGCCAAAAATAATAATGCCGCCCTCGCGTGCGTACTGCTCCAGCAGCGCGGCTGTCTCATCTCGCATAATCGCAGGATGCGGGTAAATGAGAACCTTGTAGCGCTTCAGATCCTCAATGGTGGTACCGCTGCGTACATAAAGCGTGTCACTAGGGATATGGCGCCTGTTCAGCGCTTTGAACCACGACGATGCGCTTTGCCAAGCAAACGGGCCATGCCAGATGTCGTATTCGCCGTCCCAATCATTGTCATAATCGCGAAGGAGCGCAACGTCGGCCTTAAATGCGGAAGCTGCGATGCGATTGCCTGCAAGCGCAAGCTCCGAGCCGATCTGCCCTGCCTCGCGGACGCGGCGGTTCGGACGGTTATGGTAGTCATTGATGCCATGCCAATAAATCTCGTTGCCGAAGGTAGCGGTCCGCCAGCGGAAATAAAGGACCATATTTGCGCCGTGCGCAATGGACTGGTACGTCCAGAGCCGCATTTGGCCTGGCTTAGGCGATGGCATATCCATTCGGTTAACCCATCCGCCAGGTCCAGATTGCTGCTCCATGATAGCAAAGTTCGGAGAGATGGAGCGGACGACGCCAAGCTTCTGGCTCCAGCTGCGGTCGGCTAGCGGATTTTCCTCGCCTTTCGATTCATACAGCGTTGAGAATTGCGGATAAGAATCATAGCTGAAAAAGTCGAGAAGCTCGTCGTTCATCCGATGGCTGTCCAAATGCCCGAACAGGCCGTTTGTCGTTACCCATTGATGCGGAGCGACCTCGCGCAAAATATCGCCCTGTACCTTTGCGTACGATATGGTATTGTCAGAAATAAACCGCTTCTCATCCAGCGCCTGATGCGGATTAGGCTGCTTGTGCGCAGGCGTTGGGCGCGGCAGGAAAACTTGCTCCCAGTCCGTGTACGTTTGGCTCCAGAAAACGGTGCCCCAAGCGGCATTCAGCTTGTCCAGCGTGCCATATTTCTCCTGCAGCCAAGCCCGGAACGCGTCATGATCGGCAGGCGCGTAGAACTCGCTGATCTCGCAGTTGAATTCATTGTCGATCTGCCAGCCGATCACGGCAGGATGGTCTTTATAATGCTCAGCCATCTGGCGTGTGATGATCGCCGACAGCTCGCGGTATTTGGTGCTGCTATAGTTGTAATGACGGCGTAATCCATGCTGGAGCGTAACGCCGTCCTGCGTCACGTTGAGCACCTCTGGATACTTATGCGTTAGCCAAGCCGGAGGCGTAGCCGTTGGCGTTCCGATGATGACTTTGAGGCCATGCTTGTGGGCAAGAGCAAGAGCGCGGTCGAACAGGTCGAACGAGAAGACGCCTTCCTGCGGCTCGAAGATGGACCAAGCAAATTCCGCTACGCGGACAATGGAGAAATGTAGCTCGCGCATCCGGCGGAAGTCATCCTCCCATAGCGATTCCGGCCAATGCTCCGGATAATAACAGGTGCCGAGGCGGAATTCTTTCAAGGCATCGATAGGTTTCATATTATGCTCCTCCAGTATGAGAGTTGATTAGGCATAGGAATATATTGCGAATCATTGCTTTCATTTAATATTTTAAAATCAATGCATGCATACGTAAATGACAATATCATGCGATTAATGATACAATATTGCGAACTTGAAAAGGAGGCGTGCAGCGTGATGCGGGAGCACTATATTGTACCTAGCCCGTCTTTTAACCAGTATGTATGTTACCCTGACCTGCTAGGAAGATACAATGAATTTCCTCAGCATGCCGAGCGAAGGGAACAGGGCCAGTTGAAGCATTACAATTTGCATTTGATATTTGAAGGGAGCGGTTATGTCATGAATGGCAGCGGGGGGGAGCGGCTGCAGCTGAGGGCAGGCGACGGTTTTTTGTTCCCGAAAAACGCTTTCCAGGAGTATGGCTCAAGCGCGAGCGATGCCTGGGACGTGCGCTGGATTCATTTCGAGACGCAAATTCCGCTGCCCATGCTTAGAGAAGCCGACGAAACCGGCGGATGGCTGTTTACCTTCTCGAACCGGGAGCGGTTCATGCAGCTGACGGAGGAGCTGTACGCGCTTTGCAAGCCATTCGAGACAAGCAATGAGCCTCGTATTTCGGCGCTGCTGTATGAGGTATTGGTAGAGCTGGTTCAGCATTCGGAGAGGCTGGAGGGCTCGTCTGCCCTAGAGAAGCAGAATGCGATTCGGGTAGCGGCGGATCAAATTCGGCACAACTGCGCGGAGCCTTGGAGCTTGGAGCGTATGGCAGGTCTGGCGGGTTATAGCACGTATCATTTTCTAAGGCTATTCCAACAGGTCATGGGAAAAACGCCGAACCATTACGTCACGGAATGCCGAGTCGATGCAGCGAAGCTGCTGCTGGCGACAACGGGGCTATCCGTGACACAGATTTCGGCGCGATGCGGATTCTCGCAAGCAAGCTATTTCATTCGGGTATTTCGCTCATCGGAGGGCGTTTCTCCCAAAGTGTACCGAATGATATACGGACAAGGCGCGACGCTCCATTAACCGGCAGCGACAACCGCATGAATGGCGATGCCTGATGGATCAAGCACGACAACGGCGAGATCCTGCTGCTTCGTCTCGATTCCTTCTGCCTGCAGTGCTGCAAGCCAAGCTTCGCGAGAGGCTGCGGTAGGGAAGACGATTGTGAAATAAGAAAGGCCAACGGCCTTGGAAGGTGGCAATACGGCGCCGATACCGGCCCAAATATTCATGCCGATATGATGGTGGTATCCGCCAGCCGAAACAAAAACAGCGGACATTTGAGCATAATCGCCAACGACGTCAAATCCGAGCTTGCCTTCATAGAAGGCTTTCGAGGTACGCAGATCGCCGACATGCAAATGGATATGGCCAATGACCGTACCGGACGGTAGACCGCTCCATTCAAGCCCGCTGCTCTCTGTAAGCAAGCTGTCCATATCAAGCGGATCGCTTGCCATCACATAATTGCCGCCCGCATCCTGCCGCCACTCGCTGCGCGGACGGTCCCGGTAAATCTCGATGCCATTATGGTCGGGATCTTCGATATAGAGCGCCTCACTCACGAGGTGATCGGCTTGGCCGATATGAATGCCGCTGCGAATCAGATTGCGAAGCGCGAGCGACAAAGCTTGGCGGTCCGGGAGCAATATCGCAAAATGGTACAGCCCGGCATGCGAGCGCCTTTGCGGTACAAGCGCGTTCGGCACCTCTTCGAGCACAAGCAGCGTAGTTTTACCGTCAGCGGTGAAGGAGACCTCGCGTTTAGCCTCATCCAGATACAGTACCTTTAGTCCAACGACCTCCTCGTAGAATCGAATGGATCTCTCCAACTGGCTAATCTTCAGCTTCACTTCGCCTAGCGAAATATGGGGATCTAATATGGCTGGCATCGTAATTCCTCCTCTATATGATGTAAACATCATTTTTTGTATAGCTTCCAAAGCTTGCTCCCGGTAAGTATATCCTGTTCAAAATATGAGTAATAAACGCTGTTTGCGTTCATATTGTATTGGCGTACGTGTTCTGTTTCGCTTTATGGACATATCGTATCATAAATCATAACTTAAATAAGTAACTTATTAATAGTAATCAACTTATTTTGGGGATGATGGCGGTGTCAGATGAAAATAAAGTTCTTGACTGAGAAAATAGAGTATTAGACTGATGATGCTTCATTAAGATAACGGACAGGTTAGTGCAATAAAAGGTGATGTTATTACTGTACCGAATATTTATATATAAGTTGTACTGTAGAGAGGGAGATAATAATGGATTACGGTTGGATATTGTTAACTGATGAAGAAGAAAAAGAATTGTGGTCAAGATTTAATAAGGTATTTCATCCTAGACCAAGCAAATCAATTTTCCCTTCATATATCCCAACTCCGTTTATCCAGTATGATATATCTAATTGTTATACGGAAGAATTCATTCAAGATTTCGAAGACAAAGCTGCTTCAGCATTTCAAAATTGCACAACTCCTGGAGAGCATATTTACGCACTAGATTGGCAACATGATTGCTATTTAGTAGATGCTCGAAAAGAGTTCCCTAGACATGTACCTTGGAGAGTAGACAATGGAGAATGGATAATTTCAATTTATCCGAATGGAGATTATCATTTTTTTCTAGCCAGTGACTTTTCTTGGGGGATTTTAGGTCATCCATGGGAGAATACCATTACTATTTATGGGGATAAACTTTTAAGCTGTTTCTCAAAGACACAGCCGATGATGCTTCATAAAGTAATTAAAAGGATAGAGGACAGCTAAGTTAAAATCTTTGAACTAACGGCGAACTATAGCTTCATAATCACCAGGACGAGGCTGCCGGAATAAATCGGCAGCCTCGTTGAGCTAACGCGCAGCTTAGTTCCAATGTGTGGTAAAATAGTTTTTGCAGGACCAATAATTTTACACGGGCAAACCCAGGTGATTTCCATGAGCTTAACCCACGAATTTTTTCTGCTTAGCGGCGATTTTGATTTAAATGACAGATATGAATGGTACCGAGCTAATCGTTATACATGGATTGAGAAGTCTGTAATATCAGATGATATTATTCAATACATGACGGACTTTTTGAACTGGTTGCCTTCATTTAATCCCGAAACAAAAGAAAGTCACAGAGGCTTAAACTACTATGGGGTAACCGTTATTAACAAGCCGGGAGCAGAGAAGCTAATAAGGATATTAGATAAATGGCTTAAATTAATCGAAGAAGCACCTAATACATTTAGTTTAAGAGGAAAAACCGTTTGGAAAGAAGAAGAGAATGAAGATGGCTACTGGGAACAGACGAGAAATTGGTTGAATCGAGAAACAATGCAGAGTGAATTAGAAGAATTAATTAACCTAGCTGTTAAAGCTTCAAGTAATAACCAACTGATTATTCATTTTGGAATCTAAATTTATACAACAAGGAATTGAACTATCGGCGAATGATAGTTTAACAAACATGGAGCAGTTTGCTACTGAACTGCACCCCGTCAAGTAGACAGTACAAATAATAAAAATAGTTAGGCGGCCTTGGTCCTGTATTCCATTGGACTGAGGCCGTTTAATTTTGCTTGTAATCGTTCGTGGTTATAAAAACGGATATAGGCCTCAATGTCCCTCTTGAGGTCCTCATAGGTATCGTACGTGTGTAAATAATACTTCTCGCATTTGAGGGTCCCCCAGAAAGACTCCATTGGACCGTTATCGATGCACCGCCCAACACGGGACATACTCTGGATCATTTTGTTGTCATCCAAGAGCTTCTTAAAGCCTAGGGAGGTGTATTGGTAGCCTCGGTCGCTATGAAGCATGGGTCTGCTTCCTGGAGCTGCTTTCAGGGCCAGTTTCAACGTCTGGAATACAAGTGGATTGTTATTAGAACGCCCTAGTACATAGGAGACGATGGATTTATCATGAAGGTCAAGAATAGCGCTTAAATACGCTTTCTGGCCATTGCCGCACTTGAATTCCGTAACATCGGTGAGCCACTTTTCATTCGGTGCATCGGCATGGAATTTTCGGTTTAGCAAGTTCTCCGCCACCTGTTGTGGAGTGGCGTTCGGGTATCTCTTTTTCTTCCTCCGGATAACAGACTGGATTCCCTGTACCCTCATCAGGCGGTAGACGCGCTTATGGTTAATCGTTTTTTTCGTCTGACTGCGCATATGTAGCGTTAATTGACGATAGCCAAAGATATGCTCAACTTTCTCGTAAATGGACAACATGACTTGTGTCAGCTCTGCGTTCTCCTGTTCACGGGAACTGGGTTTGCGATTTAGCCACTTGTAATAGCTTGAGCGTGCAATACCTGCTATTTCACACAGAAGTTGAACGCTGAACAACGCTTCTTCCCGAAGCCCTTGAATGGCAAGATAGACGTTCTCTTGTTGGCTTAGTTTCGCCTCCTTTGGAATTCCCGTAACTTTTTTAGAAAGGCATTCTCCGCCCGAAGCCGCTCAATTTCGTGCTCCATCTTCTTCATATTGAGTTTCTGTTGATCGGCCTCCGTTAACTCTTCAGGGGCTTTCTTTCTCCCTCGGCCATCCTTTAACGCATCCTGACCGCCATCTTCAAACTTTTTTACCCACTGGTACACTTGCTGGTAGGAGACCTGAAACTGTCCCGCTGTCTTATGGTAGTCCTGCTGATTTGCCAGGCAATGTTGGACGATATCGATCCGTTCCTGCCACGTCGTAGAGCGACCCTTTGTCATAGCTTTTGCTTCCCCTTTATAGGCTTTTAAGCTGCTATGACTATTATACTTCTTTATCCAATTGGAAAGTTGCGTTCTACTAGCAATCTTGTATTTATCGATGATCTGGTACGGAGACACTCTCCCCTCAAGGTGCTCCTGCACTGCTCGGATCTTAAGCTCAGCACTGTAACTTCGATTATGAGTACGACTCTCTAAACCTTCATATCCGTAGACCTTATAACGACGTTGCCATTTCCATAAGGTCCCTGTATTAATGCCGTGTTTATTGCCTACGGCATTAACACCTATCTCACCATTCTCAATTTCTTCAAGGATAGCGAGTTTCTCTGAAGCAGAATATTGTCGTCTAAGCATGAAAAAGCTCCCCTTCCAGTAGCAGGTTTTATTATTTCACCTGTCTACCGTAAGGGGAGCATATCATACGGCAGCTGCTCCATTTCTTTATTGAGCTATCTGGCAGATTACATTAATGAACCGTTGCTTAAAGGGATACATTTGGCATGTCACGAATTAGAGATATATAAGACATGCGAGGTAAAATTAATGTATTACTACATTAGTATCCATTCTGATGATTACACGAAAAAAGTAAAGTCAAAGGTTCTAGAGCAATACCTAACTCATATTTTGGAATTCGAAAAGGCAAGTCACCTAACATTTTTCAAAGAAATCAATGGAGATCATATCAAGATAAGAGGAATACCTGCTGATAACGATGGTACCTATGGGTTCGATACACTGGAAGGGATAGAAGAAGTTAATTTAATTGAGATTGATTTACCCAGATACATTGATGATATTCTGGAGCAGACCATAGCTGATATTGCTACCGGCATTGCAAAGGAGTTCTCATGGAAAATTGACGAAGATCATGGACTAAGCTCCCTCGGTACGATGCAGTTATCTCACGAATGCTCGCTTATTCACAGAATCTCACCAGAGGATGAGTTGTAACCCGGATTGAATGGGACGAGAGCCGTCAAATTGG
>NZ_JBWDNK010000034.1:0-8096 GCF_056269165.1 Paenibacillus sp. J22R232
ACTCTCCAAATTGGTGTTTGAAATGCTCATTACTTGTTATCGCTTTTTCGCTTATCCCGAAGGATTTGCGAGGCAGTTGTTACTCGTTGTTCAGTTTTCAAAGAGCAATCTATTCTTTCGTTTGTAATGCTTGTTTTGCTTGTCGTCCGCGTGTTTCTCTCGGCCGGAATTAGAATATATCATGTATTACACTATCATTGCAAGTCTTTTTTTAAAATTAATTCATTTTATTTAAATTTCGCATATATTCAGCATTAAAACGGATAAAAGAATCGTATATATCCGTTATTTCGTTTCACTATACGCTGCTTCAAACACCCATTAAAGCTGGTTTCCACCCGTCCATGACTCGTTCCCAGCAACGCTCATGCTTCTATAAACCCTGTAACAGATAATTCAAATTTTATTGGCCTCCGGATATCAAACTTTGATTGATGCTTTTTCAATCATGAAATTTTGATGCAGCATGTTGTAATCTATTCGAGCAAGCGTTGCGCTCCTGCGACAAAGTCTTTATTAAATCAAATAAATGCGGATCAATTACAGCTTTTTTGACGGTATGGCCATTTTTGATACACTAAAAATAATGATTGACCTTCACGTTGCGTGAAGGTGTACGATGATTTTGTCAGGAGGCGAGCTTGTGGAATACACGATACAAAAGTTAGGACTGATTGCTGGAATCAGCACCCGGACGTTGCGCTATTATGATGAAATCGGGATGCTGAAGCCCGCTCGGATCAACTCCTCGGGGTACCGCATTTATGGGCAGGAGGAGGTCAACAAGCTGCAGCAAGTTTTATTTTATAAAGAGCTGGGCATTGGTCTTGAGGAGATAAAAAGAATGGTGACCGCTCCCTCCTTTGACGGAAAAAGCGCGCTGCGCGAGCACAGGCAAAAACTGCTTGAAAAGAGACAGCAGCTCGACTCGCTCATCGCTAACGTCGATAAAACTTTAGCTCAGCATGAAGGGAGAATTACGATGACCGACAAGGAAAAATTCGAAGGCTTCAAACAGCAATCAATGGATGAGAATGAGAAGCTGTATGGACAAGAAATAAGAGAGAAATACGGAGATGAACAAATCGAGCGCTCCAATCAGATCTTCAAGAACATGTCCGAGCAGCAGCATGCAGAGATCGAGCAGTTGGGAGCGCAAGTCATTAGCACACTGGTCGAGGCTTATGCTGCTGGCGATCCAGCAAGCGAGCTTGCGCAAAAGACCGCCGATTTGCACCGGCAATGGCTCAGCTTCTACTGGGGACATTACAGTAAAGAAGCGCATGCAGGCGTTGCGCAAATGTACGTCGATGATGAACGGTTCACCGCATACTACGACAAACACCAGCCAGGCGCAGCGAGATTTCTAAGAGATGCTGTTCTCCTCTATACAGGCATGGGACAAGAGTCATAACATCCTGCAAAATAAGGCGTGCCCGGGCTAACTCAGATCCGGGCACGCCTTATTTTGTCAACCAATTCTTACAACCAAGCCTTCCTGATGCCGATGTACCCATTCCTCAGGCGTTGCAAATGCCGGCTTCGATTCCCAATCCTCGTCGATCTTTGCGCTGTACATACTGTAAGCCAAAGTAATGCATGCCATTACCGAATCAGAAGCGTGGTCAATTAGCTTGCCAATTTTGGGACCGCTGGCGTGCATCGGAATGAGAGAAGGGCTCAGCCTGATATCGAACATGGCGTCCACGGTCAGCTTGAACTGCTCAGGGAGTCTCGCGACCGCGCTTGCATCCTCACGGTTCAAGCCAAGCTTCGCCCAGCCATGGCTAGGATATACCTCGTATAACCGAGCCATGTTCTCCTTATGGCGATCAAAAGGGTAAACAGCTGCTTCGTTACGCAGATTACTTAATAGCTTCCTCCCGCCATAGAGCATGCCGTTCATGCTAATTGGCGTTTCGGATATCGGACTTTTTCCACCTACCGTTATATCAGTCACCCTACAATCACGGAAATTGTTCCTACCGCTATGAACCTTTCCGAATCGCGTCTTGAATTGCAGGCGCGTATCCGCGTAGGCTTCTTCTATAAAATACTCCCAAGATGATTTATAGTGTTCATCCAAGTGTACAATCGGAATGGAAAACGGAAAATCGAGTCCCCAAGGTCCGCCTTGATTTTTAATTCGATAATATAAATCAAGCCTATCTTCGCAAGGGATTACAGCTTCAATGGTTAGAACACGATGCTTTAACTCAGCTACCGTTACAAATATTTTGCCATTCGGATCCTTAGCCCCGCTGAAATCACATCCATAAACGAGCATGCTTACCTCCAAGTTTATTATACTGGACTATTGCTTGGCAGCTGTTGTTCGACCTTAGGCCGGATCGGCAAACGAAGCGTGAACTCACTGCCCACTCCTTTTATGCTATTCAGTGCTAGCGAGCCGCCAAGCAGCCTGGCAAGCTGATGGCTGATCGATAAGCCTAACCCTGTACCCTCATATTTCCGTTTAAGCGTACTGTCCTCCTGCAAAAAGGCATCAAATACGAGCTTCTGATTCTCCTCATCAATACCAATCCCCGTATCTTTCACGGAAAATACGATGCTCTCCGCAAATGAATCCTGCCTAATTTCTAAACGGATACTTCCGCTGTCTGTAAATTTAACGGCATTGGATAATAGGTTCCTTAGAATTTGGCTTAGTTTTAAGCCATCAGAAACAAATAGCTCGGGAGCTGTATCCTCTATCGATATATGAAAGGAAAGCTTCTTTTTCTCTGCCATTGGAGCGATTTGATGGTATAGCAGCTGAGTGATATCCTCCATCGATATCTCCCCCCAATCGATCTCCATCTTGCCTGCCTCTACTTTGGATAAATCCAAAATATCGTTGATAATCCGCAGCAATTCTTGGCTGGAGCCATAAATGATATCAGCATACTGCTTGTTCTCGCTGTCCTCATTCTTTGCTTCGTTATCTCCAATAAGCTCGGAGAGCAAAATAATACTATTTAGCGGAGTTCGCAGCTCATGCGACATATTGGACATGAATTCTGATTTATATCTGGAATCCTTAAGTATTTGAGCAGCCTTTTCTTCCAATGCTTTCTGCGTGCAAAGAAGCTCCTGCTTCTGTTCAATCAGTATTAGGTTTTTGTTCCGGAGTTCATCGACAAGCAGCTGCTCCTTATAGAAATCATAAATAATAAAGATGAAGAATGCGCCTAGCAAAATGGAAAGAGGCAGAGTGTACGGCATAATGTTTTTCAAATATTCCTGACGATCGACAGCACCGAATATAGCGATGCCCGTTACTTGAATAATATTGATCGCAAGCAGTGATATAGCCGCTTTTTTAGGATAACTCCATGCTTGCTTGCCCCTATACAGCACTACAAGTCCTGCCGAAACGAAAGCGAGTATGGTAATATTAATCGATCCTGTCAATGCATTTAGCGTTATTCCGTTAACGGCATATCTCGAAGCCGCAATACCGATACCGATAACAAAAACATGCACAGGATTCCGAATCATTAATGTCGCAAATATAATCGGCACGACCCTTAAATCAAAAACAGGACCTTTATGTAATTGTAATCCAACCTTCATAGCAAGCCAGCCCGAGAAGATGAAGGTTAAAATGAGAACAACGTTTTTTGTTGTAACGGACGCTTTTTGGAATAGGTTTTTATATAGGAGGTTAAATAAATAGGCGCAGGTAATGAGGATGCTAATGTTTGTAAAAAACGTGACATAAAAATTCATGGATCAGCCTCCCTTTGATGGCTTAATTATACGCGATGCCACCCACTTTGACAAAAAGCAGAACATGAACGTTTCTAATTACAGCAGCCTGCTTGCTTATCCCGGTATACAAAAAAAGCCCCGCTTAGCAGGGCTTTTATAAAAATATGACAAATATGATCTGGCTTATGCTTTCTTATCATTCCTGCATGAGCATCCGTTCTCTATCCGACGAGCTGAGCCTCGGACATGTATGGCAATATCCATGGTGCTTTAATCTGAATGCCAGACAGCAGTAACGCCGTATATACAATATGGTTCCGTGTCTCGGATGCTGCACGCTTCGAAATCGCGCAGATATCGGATACTCCCTTTTATCTCCCATGAGCATGCTTTGATCCGATGCAATAAGCTGCAGCCGTTCCTCCGTAATTTCCCTTTTATGCCCCTCTTCCAATCGTGCATAATATTGCTGGAGCTGGTGGGCTACCAAGGACCACATCACTTTCATGGGGACGCTCGTATGCTCCGATACGGAAGCGAAAACTAGATTAGTATTTTGCCGTAGCTCTTGAAAATAATTAGCTAATTGATTCCTTCGTTCTGCCAAATCCGTATGGGAAATCCATGCCGGCGCCTCTGGCTTCGTTTGGTATGCCATTACCGCTTGGCTGGACATATGGAAGCGAACATTTGCCGGACTCGATGACAGCCTATAATCAAACAATCCAACTGCTGCAACGAGTCCCGTAAACCAGACGGAATAACGCTTCGCAAACAGATTGCCTACCACATCCCGGTCGGGATGACCTAAGAGCTCGGATTGAATATCCAAAATCGCGGTTCGGGAAATGGAATCAAGCAGGTCAGTTACTGCAAAAGAATAACCTTCTTCTTCTGGCTGCCGCACAGAAATCCGAAAATGATTTTGCAAAAAGGATTGTGCGGTCTGGGCTCCTGTATAATTAATCATCGAACGTCCTTCACCCCAAGTAGAAGCACTTTTCTATTCAATCATTTTCAACACATCGTCAACAATCTGCCCACGGCCGATAACGCCCCATCCCTTGAACAACCAGAAGGAGTCCGTTTCATAAACCTTTTCATTCTCAACGGCAGGCACCTTTGCCCATAAAGCGCTTTGGTTCATGCTGCTAAGATTGTCCCGTCCATTCGGGTCAACCTCCAAAACGATATAGTCCGCATCCAAATCAGGAACAACCTCTAATGACAAATCAGCTCTTTGCTCTTCAGGAGTCAGCTCCGTGCGCTCAAACCCAAGATCGTGATACAAGAGCGTATTCGCGGGATGCCCTTTCCCAGCATAGATCTGAAGGTTCTTTTCTCTTACCCGCAGGTATGCCAGCTGTTTGTGATCTAATTTTTTGACGATCTCGCTTGCTTTAGCCGTTTTCAGTCGCAATTCTTCTATTTTTTGTTCCGCTAGTTCAACCTTATCGTAAAGCTCCGCTACCGTTAGCAAATCTTTTGTCCAGTAGGTTGTATCATCCTCATATTCAAGCCATTCTGTACCGAGAACTATGGTCGGGGCTATTTTCTCCAACTGCTCGTAGGTCTCCTCTGCCGTGCGGCTCTCAACAAGAATAACATCAGGATTAATCTCTACGATTGCTTCAAGATTAGGATTATCCGCTGAGCCTACCAGCTTGACGCCTTCGAGCTCATTGGCCAAGTAAGGAAGATAGTCGCCTCCATACCTCACCTCAACATTTACGCCAGCTGGCTTCTCCCCAATGGTGAGCAGATGATCAATATATGCTGCGGAGAGCACGACGATTCGATTAATTTTAGCAGGTACGATCGACTCGCCTTTTAAATGTGTAACCGTTCGTGTCAAATCCGCGGCTACCGGATCAGCCGATGCTTCTATTACTGGTGCTGCGGTTTCTTTCAGGACTTGCTTTTCGCTATTGCCTCCGCATGCCGCTAACGTAAGCAGCAGCATACTAAGAGCAATGAGAGGGATGAATCTGTTCTTAAGCATTTGTTTTGTTCCTCTTCTCTTATTGTCAATAATAATAATCATTATCATTAATAATAAAGAAGGATCGCTTTATGAGCAATGGACTAATTCATCCACTATTAGTGGACTTATTCACCCAGCGCCCCCTCTTAGCTGTGATGCAACATAATTCATCGCCCACATCCTACCTGCCGGACCGAGAGTCTTAAAAAATATATCGCTAGCCTCATAAACCCGCTGATTCCGAACAGCTTCTATTGAAGCCCACTGCTCGGAACGAAGCAGCAATTGAAGCCGCTGTCTAGCCTCGGCCGTAGGATCAGTCATTATAAAAATATGATCCGCCCGGAAGGAAGCTACCTCCTCCAGCTGCAAGTCTCTTGCCCACTCCCGGTTTGGGAAGCCTTGTGGCAAATCCAAAGCAAGGTCATCATAAAGCAAGGCACCCGTCTGGTTTCGTGCTCCGTAAACCCGGTAAAAGTGTGGACTGACTCTAATAAAAGAAACGGATGTTGTTCCCCAGCGTGTCTTAATGTTTTGTTTAATCGTTGTCATTTGCTCGCGATACCTATCCATCCAATCAGCAGCTTGCTGCTCTCTCCCCAATATTTTAGCCATCTGCTCCAGCATTTGACCATATTGATTCGAATGTGCCAAAACGGCGGTTGGTGCAATTTGGTTAAATGTATGATCCTGTAGCATGCGATCACTCGTAAGCATCAAATCTGGCTTCAATCTCAGCAGATTTTCATAGTTGGACTTAAAGCTATCCAATTTGAATTTGTTCTCTATTTCTCGACTCAGTCCTGGCAGTGGATAAGAATAAGAAACTCTCTCCTTGTAAGATAAGGCTGCAACAGGCGTTAACCCAAGCGTCAGCAAATGATCGTCAATCCCATAGTAGAGCGCGGCAAAGCGATGGCATTTATTTTTGATATACAAAGTTGGCGCCACGCCTTCTGCCTTTTTGAACGCCCGGCTAAAATAATGCTCATCCTTATATCCGACTTGCTCCGCTACTTCTTTCGCTTTTTTTGATGAAAACAGCAATTGCTTCGCCTTTGAAATCCGCTGCTTTAATATATACTCTGTTGGCGTCATATTCATTTGATGTTTAAAGCTTCTCGTAAAATGATTCATGCTAAAGCCTGCCATCTTGGCTAGATGCTCAATTCTCATTTCCTTGCTATAATTCTGGGTTATATAAGCCAAAGTACGTTCCATTCCCAGCACGCTTTGCGGTTCGCCTTTACCCTGCGTGCTATTCAAACTTGCAACGACATGCAGCAGAGTGCTGAGCATTCCGCTTTTAGTGAGCCTGTCTGATCGATGCGGACTTTCCCTCGTAATCAAATCATCCATAGCCTCTTTGATGGAGGCAGCATGGCTCGAAATATCCAGCTTTGCCGGGAACGGAAACATTGGCTGACTCGCTGACCAAGTTCTATTTTCTTTGTACACCATTATCGCGCTGAACATAATAATCGAAAATTGAATGGCTTGTTTGCTGCTGAACTCACCTTCGATCGTCATACCTGGCTGAACGTAAAACAGATCGCCTTTTTTGGCTGTTAATGGTGTACCATTTACAATAATCATGCCTCGGCCGCTCGTAATTTCACATATGCCGTACGTATGGAGCGTTCTTGGGATTGAAAAATAGTCCGCTGCAGCTTGAGAGCTATAGCTCCTTATTGAAGGGAATATCAACTTTTCAAGCATCCTTATGGTATCAGGCTTACGCATCGCTCAACTTCCTTTCTGCTGAGATCAGACCTTTTCTTCTTACCTTGGACTTATTTATTATTATTTCTTGATAAGCTTAACATAAATTTCAATGGCTCAAACCTTTGTCCGGGTGAAAATAAATATGCAAAAAGGCTTCTCGGATCAACTAACTGATCCAAGAAGCCTTTACTAATCCATATGATGCGCGTAGAGGGACTTGAACCCCCACGGTCGCCCGCTAGATCCTAAGTCTAGTGCGTCTGCCAATTCCGCCATACGCGCATGTAAAAAATGGTGAGTCATGTAGGATTCGAACCTACGACACCCTGATTAAAAGTCAGGTGCTCTACCAACTGAGCTAATGACTCGTATCATGGTGGAGGATGACGGGATCGAACCGCCGACCCTCTGCTTGTAAGGCAGATGCTCTCCCAGCTGAGCTAATCCTCCATGGAAACAATAAAACCCACAAGCTGTGGGAGTCGTGCTTGATGTGTTCAAAGCCGTTTGCGCCCTGAAAACTGGATACGAAAGAACAGGTTTGCTGAACCTTTATTGCTGTTGTTTGCCGGATGTATGTGTCCGGGGCAAACGTAAGTCTATGCTTACGACGTCCGTTTGCTTCTCAAACTGTTTAGGATAAGCCCTCGACCGATTAGTATTCGTCAGCTAC
>NZ_JBWDNK010000020.1:0-87663 GCF_056269165.1 Paenibacillus sp. J22R232
AGCTGTAAGCGCAAATAGGTTCTTACAGCCTCCAACCCAATCAGCCTGAGCGCCTGTAAGAACCTATAGGTTCTTACAGAGCCGCCGCGCTTCCCCGTGCCCCACGAAAAGTAGCCGTAAGCGCAAATAGGTGCTAACAGCCTCCAAACACACCAGCCTGAGCACCTGTAAGAACCCATAGGTTCTTACAGAGCCGCAGAGAGTCTCCGCGCTCACTGGTGACTTCACGAAAAGCAGCTCCGCGGCTCCGCGTGCCCTACCAAAAGCAGCTGTAAGAACCTATAGGTTCTTACAGAGCCACCGAGAGTCTCTGCGCTCATCGGTGGCTTCACGAAAAGCAGCCGTGAGCGCAAATAGGTGCTAACAGCCTCTAAACTAACCAACCTGAGCACGTGTAAGAACCCATAGGTTCTTACACAGCCGACATACGCCCCCCCAACACCCACACATTTAAAAATATAATTATTGTTTATTTTAATTTAAATATGTTGAATTAAAAGTTTCAGTATGTTAATATTCGAAATGTAAACGATACCATATCTATTAGGGGGAAGCACAATGAAGAAGCCATTATTGTCAGTTTTGACGCTTATGATGCTCGTTGCTCTATTGGCAGCATGCGGAGGAAACAACAACAAGCCAGCAGAGGCAACGAATGCTCCGGCAAACAACGCAACGAACGCGAATAGCGAAGGCGGCGCGGAGAGCGACATCAGCGGTACGGTTACGTTCCTGACCAACCGTACGGACATGGTTGACAAGGAATATGTAGAGTACGCGAATCGCTTCAAAGAAAAATACCCGAACGCGGAAGTGAAATTCGAAGCGGTAACCGACCTCGACAAAACGACGAAGATCCGCATCGCGTCAGGCGAATTCCCGGATGTTGTTCTTATTCCAACAATCCCGAACTCCGAGCTTCCGCAATATTTCGCGCCGCTTGATGATATCGGCCTGAACGACCGCATCTACTTCAAGGATTACAAAGGACATGACGGCAAAGTGTACGGCATCGCCGCAGGCGCAAGCACAACAGGCATCGTATACAACAAAAAAACGTTCGCGGACGCCGGCATTACGGAAATTCCGACGACGCTCGATGCCTTCTACGCTGCGGCAGAGAAGCTGAAAGCAAAGGGCATCGTGCCGCTTGCATCCAACTTTAAGGATCAATGGACGCTTTACCCATGGGCATCGGAGGTTGCCACATCAATCGCTGGCAATGCGAACCTTAACAACGAGCGCAAAGACACGGACGCGCCTTTTGCAATGGACAATGCTTACGGCCAAGCGATGTCCATCATCCGCACCATGTACGAAAAAGGCTACCTTGAGCCAGACGTCAACTCGACAAACTGGGAGCAATCGAAGAAAGATATCGCAAGCGGCAAATTCGCGATGTACATGCTTGGCAACTGGGTTATCCCACAGGTAGCGGACAGCGGAACAACGTCGGACAACGTAGGATTTTTCCCGCTGCCCTATGACAATTCCGGTAAAACCAATGTGGCGCTTGCACCTGACTGGGCATACGGCGTGAACAAAAACAGCAAAAACCTGGCGACTGCAAAAGCATTCGTGAAATGGATGGTCGAGGATTCCGGCTTTGACGACTTCGCAGGCTTTATCCCGGTATTGAAGGATAAAGAGCCGAATGTTCCGCAGCTGTCGGAGTTCAACTCGTTCAACCCGACATACATCGAAGCGGTTGCCGACGACGCTGCTGCAACGGACATCGTCAACAAAGCTCAAATTACGAAAGAGGCGATGGTACAGGAGTTCGTATTATCGAAGGACCCGCAGTCGATTCTGGACAAATACAACGACAGCTGGGCAAAAGCACGCAAAGCGGTAGCGAAATAATGTTATCTCTACTATAGACAGATAAGCAACGCGGATGATCGACGATAGAGTCTGGTCATCCCTTTGCACCTATAAGCCCTTTTTGGATGAGAAATGGAGTGGAACGATGAACGCCCTGTCATACAAAGCGCAACGAAAGCTAATTCTGATCAGTTTCCTATCGATCCCGCTTGCCTTGCTCTGTTTATTCACGTATTACCCAGCCGCCAAATTAATTTACTTGAGCTTCACGGACTGGAACGGCATCAGCAAAAGCAGCGAGTGGCTAGGCCTTAGCAATTATAAAGAAATTTTCACGAATTCCGATTTATTCGGCGTATTTATCCATCAAATCCCGTACGTCATCATTGGCGTCATCCAAAATATAATCGCCATCGTGTTCGCGGTTATTCTCAACTCGAAACTTCGAGGAAGAAACGTATTTCGCGTCATGCTGTTTCTTCCCTTTATTATGAACGCCGTAGCGGTCGCTTTCATGTTTCAGTATGTTTTCGACACGACAAACGGTTCGCTTAACAGCTTGCTCGGCATGATCGGACTTTCTTCGCTGCAGCAAAGCTGGCTCGGCGATATGTCGCTTGTTAACTTCTCGCTTGCATCGATCGGCTTCTGGCGGTTTATGGGCTACAACATGGTCATTTACCTGGCGCGATGCAGTCGATTCCGGGAGATATGTACGAAGCGGCCAAAATTGACGGTTCCAACCGCTTCCAGACGTTATGGTACTTAACCATTCCGAATTTGACCAAAATCATTCAGCTCAATATGTTCCTAACCTTAAGCGGGGCGCTTGCCGTATTCGACCTGCCGTTCGTGCTGACCAAGGGCGGGCCTGCGGGCGCAAGCGAAACGTTCCTGCTCAAGACAATCGAAACCGCGTTCCAGTTCAACAATTACGGATTGGCTTCCGCCATGAGCGTCGTGCTGCTGTTATTTACCGTTCTTATACTTGGCATTCAGAATGCAGTCATTAACCGGAAAGGGGAATAACGAATGCAAGCGAAACGGTTCGATCCCATCCATGTACTGAAATATTTGCTGCTCGTGCTCGCGACCTTCGTCGTATTGTTCCCGCCTTATGTCGTGCTCGTCAATGCTTTCAAGACAGAGAACGAAGGCTCTAGCCCGTTTGCGCTTCCGGAGAGCTTCTTCAACTTCAGCAACTTTGCAACGGTGATCGAGCGTGCGGACATCCTTCAGGCGTTCTCGAATACGTTCGTCATCGTCATTGCATCGCTAGCCGGCAACGTGCTGCTGGGCACCATGGTGGCATATGCGATCGGACGGATCGAGTTCAAGGGGAAGACGCAAATCCTTGGCGCCTTTCTCGTCGCTACGATTATTCCGACGATTACGACACAGGTCGTCGTTTTCTCGCTCATTCAATCCATGGGCCTATACAACTCGCTGTACGCGCCTATTCTGCTATTTATCGGGGCGGATGTGATCCAGATCTACATTTACCTGCAATTTATTAAAAATATCCCTTACGAGCTCGATGAGAGCGCGATGATGGATGGGGCCAGCTTATTCCGCATCTATGCGGGCATCATTTTTCCGCTGCTCGGTCCCGCAACGGCTACCCTTATTATTTTGAAAACAATCAATATCTACAACGAGCTCTATATTCCGTTTCTGTATATGCCGAAGCAGGAGCTGGTCGTCGTCTCCACGTCGATTATGCGCTTCGCGGGCAACAACCAGGCACAGTGGGGCAACATATGCGCGGCAATTCTGATCATCATGATCCCGACGGTGCTGCTCTATTTATTTCTGCAAAAATATATATTTTCCGGCGTGACGAACGGCGCGGTGAAAGGGTAAGGAGGAAGCGCGATGCAGCAAGACGAGCTATATGAACGACAGGAGCATTCGCTTCGCCACTGCCAATGGGAGCTGAAGGGCTTCTGGCCGTGGGTGCCGCTAAAGGGAACAAGCATGGAGATCGGCGAGGAACTGCTAGGCGTGACCGAATGGATGCCGGCGACGGTGCCGGGCGGCGTTCATCAGGATTTATTTCGGGCGGGCCTGATCGATAATCCATACGTCGACTTAAACAGCCTAAGCTGCGAGTGGGTCGAGAATCGGTGGTGGGTATACAGAGCGGAGGTCCCTGTTCCGGAGGCGAAGGGCAAGCAGTTGGAGCTGCTGTGCAAAGGGCTGGACTACGAGGCGCTTATTTATTGGAACGGTGAGCTGCTCGGCGAGCACAAAGGCATGTATGTGCCGGCGCGTTATGCGCTGACTCCCGAACAGACGCGCGGCCGTCAGTCCGGCGAGCTTATGATCGTGCTGAAGCACGCACCGGATGAAATGGGGCAAATCGGCAAAACCTCGGACAATTTCACGCAGAAAAGCCGCTTCAACTACAAATGGGATTTCTCGACGCGGCTGGTCAACGTCGGAATCTGGGATGATATTTGCTTCATTGTCAAACAAGCGTATGCAATCGGCGAAACAGCGCTCCATACCGATGCGAAGGAAGGCAGCGGCCACATTAAGCTTGCCGTCGCGATCGAGGAGATTGCCGAGAAGGTTGACGATTTGCGGCTGACCGTCCGAATAACGGCCCCAAACGGCGCCGAAGCAGCGAGCTGTACGCAGCAGGTCAAGGATGTTCATAACATGCAAAAAATAAACATCTGCATCGAGCGTCCGCAGCTTTGGTACCCGAACGGTTACGGTGAGCAGCCTCTATACGAGGTCATGATTACGCTGCATGGCGAATCGGTTATCTATGATCGCCAGCGGCTTCGAGCAGGCATTCGCAGCCTTGCCTATGCACAGAATGAGGAAAGCCCGCAGGACGCTTTGCCGTATACGGTTATTGTCAATGGCATAAAGATCTACTTGAAGGGCGCTAATCTTACGCCGCTCGATCAATTGTATGGGAACGTTGGCCGGGAGCGTTACGAGTGGCTCGTTCACACGGTGAAGCAAGCGAATATGAATGTGCTGCGCATCTGGGGCGGCGGGATTATTGAAAAAAGCATGCTTTACGAGCTCTGCGACCAGCACGGCATTATGATCTGGCAGGAATTTATTCAATCGAGCTCCGGCATCGATAATACACCGTCCAAGCGTCCGGAATTTCTGGGGCTGCTGGAGCAGACAGCCGTGCAGGCGCTGAAGACGCGGCGCAGCCATGTCAGCCTGACTGTATGGAGCGGCGGGAACGAGCTGATGAGCGAGCCGAATGTACCGTCCACGTATGAGGACGAGAACCTCGCCATGCTGAAGCGGCTGGTTCGGCAGCATGACGGCCAGCGGCTGTTTCTGCCGACCTCGGCTTCGGGGCCGGTCCAGTACATTACGGCCGAGAAAGGCGTCAGCCATGATGTGCACGGTCATTGGAAGTATCAAGGAAACCCCGGGCACTATGAGCTATATAGCGAGGCAGACCATCTGTTTCACAGCGAGTTCGGCGTTGATGGGCTGAGCGCGGCAAAGAGCATTCGCAAGTTTATCAGCGAACGGCATCGCAAGCCCGTCTCGATGAAAGAGAGCCTGGTTTGGCGCCATCACGGCGAGTGGTGGGATACGTATGACCGCGATACAGAGCTATTTGGACAAATGGCGCATTTATCCGCGTTTTCAGCAGCCAGTCAGTGGATGCAGGCCGAGGGCCTTCGTTTTATTTTGCAATCGAACCGCCGTAGGGCCTTTCGTAACAGCGGCAGCCTCATCTGGCAGATGAACGAGCCTTGGCCGAATGTCAGCTGCACCAATGTCATCGATTATTACAATGAGGCCAAGATGGCCTACTATTGGGTGAGTGAGGCATTTGCTCCCAAGCATGCGTGGCTCGATTACCGGAAGCTGGATTATTTACCGGATGAGCAGCTCATTCTGCCGGTGTATGTCATGACAGACGTTAGCGGAGAAGCTTGTACCGTACTTGCCCAGGTGCTGGACAGCGGGGGAAAGCTCATTCATGAGCAATTGTTCAGCGGGAGAACGCGGAGGAACGAGGCGCTCCCAATCGGCTATCTTATTGTTCAAGCGCCGCGAACGGAGGATGGATTGTTCTATGTGCGGCTGCGCTTCGAGCAGGCGGAAGAGCCGGACCGGGGATTATATATTTTCTCCACCCGTGCGGAAGCCCTCTATGCAAGTGCGTGGGCGAACACCGCTGCGGCCCTATCCGCGAAGCTGATACAGCCATGGCAAGCTGCCGGGTCTGGCGAAGGACTGCCGGAGGGAACGCTTCAAAGCAGCTTTACCGTTCGGAACGAAGGCCTTCAAGCAGCGCTGCATGTTCACCCGGAGGAGAAGAGCGACTGTTATTGGATGACGGCAAGCGCCAGCCATTTCACGTTGTTTCCCGGCGAGCAGCGGCTCGTTACGGTAACCTGCCGCAGGCGGGCGGATGAGCTGTTTACGGAAAGGGCACAGGGGCCTGCTGGAATTGGGCTGCGGCAGCCCTTGCCGGACGTGCGTTTCTATTCATTTACCGACATGAAAGATTAATCATATAAAGCAGGGACTGATAACCGATGACACAGCAGCCATTTATAAAGCGGGAAGGGTCCAGGCTGATGGAAGGCGCCAAGCCATTCCGCTTCGGCGGTCCTAATATTTATTGGCTTGGCCTTGACGAAAATGTAGGCGGGATCGATTGGCCGACGCCGTTCCGCGTCATTGACGCACTCGATACGGCGAAGGAGATGGGCGCGACGGTCGTGCGCTCGCATACGCTGGCGGCTTCGCAAGGCTGCCCGAAGGCCATAGCCCCTAAGCTTGGCGAGTACAACGAGGAAGCGTTCCGCAGAGTCGACTTCGCGATTAAGGAAGCGGGGAAGCGCGGACTGAGGCTCATTATTCCGTTCGTTTGCAACTGGAGCTACTATCATGGCGGCCGATCGACGTTTACTGGCTGGAGAGGGCTTGAAGACCCGAATGCCTTCTATACGGACGAAGAAGTCATACGGGATTTCAAAGCGTATATCTATACGATTATTAACCGGGTTAATTCGTATACGGGCATTGCCTACAAGGATGACCCGATGATTCTGGCATGGGAGCTTGGCAATGAGCTCAACGATGCTCCGGCGGCTTGGGTAGAGGAGATTTGCACGTTCTTGAAGCAAATAGCGCCGCGCCACTTAACCGCCCATGGGAAGCAATTCCAGCTTGATGCCGATAAATTAGCGATTCCGAGCTTGGATATTCTTGACGTCCACTATTATCCGGCGAATGCCGAGGAGCTTTTGAAGGATGCGAAAGCGGTGCAAGCTGCCGGCAAAGTCTATATTGCAGGAGAATACGGCTGGCCGGATTGCGATTTGCAAAGTTTCCTGGCTGCGGCAGAATCGGAAGAGGCTGTTTCCGGTACCTGCTTCTGGTCGTTGTTCGGTCATCATGACGAAGGCGGGTACGTGCAGCATTATGACGGCTTTGCCGTTCATTATCCCGGCTGCGGCATCAACGAGGAGCTGCAGCAGCGGATTCAACGGCTGAGAGAGCATGCTTTTCGGATGGGGGGACAGTCGCTGCCCGGTATTTCGCTGCCGGATGCTCCGATCATAACGGATGCCGCCGCTGCCGTGAAATTTCGCGGAACGGTAGGTGCAGCCTATTATACGATCGAGAAATCTACGGAAGGCGAGGACGGTCCGTGGCGCATCGTATACGATAAGCAGCCGGTTCAGCATGCCGGGGCTTGGATCGATCCGACCCGTATCCATACGAAGGAAGCCTATTACCGCGTCAAGGCGCACGGCCTATCGGGCGAAGCAGGCGTCTATTCAAGGGTGTATAAATCCAATCCTTTTTAACGAAGAAGACGCTTCTTACTGTAGATGTAAATAGCAGGGCTGTTCCAAAAGGCGAGTGCCTTATGGAGCAGCCTTATTTTATGTCGTCTATCAAGCGCGCAGAATTGCAGGCGATTGTGTGAATATTTGATTAAGCCATGCGGAGTAGCCCTTTCGAGTCATGCCGAACCGCCTTCCAATGAGCGACAATAAACATAAGATTGCGCATGAGGAGCTAATGGGAAGGTGGGGAAAATAGGGTGGAAGAATCGATCGAAAAGAAGAAGTCGTTTTGGCTGTTCGCGGCTTGGGCAACAGCCGTGCTTGCGACGGCGAGTAGCTTGTATTTGAGTGAGGTTATGCATTTCGCGCCATGCAGCCTCTGCTGGTTTCAGCGCATCTTTATGTATCCGCTGGCGCTATTGCTAGGCATCGCTTATTCGAAGGGGGACACGGGCATCGTCTCCTATGCCTTGCCGCTAGTCGCAATCGGGGGAGGATTCTCGCTCTACCACACGGTACTGCAGAAGCTTCCGCATGATTCGCCGCTAGCTTCATGCGGACCGGTTTCTTGTCAAGGCGATTATTTGAATTGGTTCGGCTTTATTACGATTCCGATGCTGGCGCTTGTCGCTTTTCTTATGATTCTAACGGCGCTTCTGCGCTTGCGCAGCCTGAATCGCGCTTAGAGGTAGCCATGAACGGGCGCCTACTGGATAGTGGACATCTGCGGCTCTCCGTGATATATAAATGGAAGTGAAACAAACGGGGAGGAGCATAGGTGATGCCATTGCCGCGGACAGGTGCGGGAGCAACCGAGGAGCATGCGAGACTGCTAGCAGAAAGCTATAGGAAGTGGACGGGGAAAGCGCTTCTGCCGCTTAACGGGATCGAGAGCGTGAAGGATCAGCTATTCGAAGCGCCTATCGTGATCTTGTCTCACGGGACCGAAGCAGATCCCGTGGTGAATTAAGGGAACCGCCTTGGCCTCGAGCTATGGGACATGGAATGGGAGCGGTTCACCCGCACGCCCTCCCGCCTGACGGCAGAGCCGATGGAACGCGAGGAGCGGGATCGTTTTTTTGAGGCAGTAACGGCCAACGGCTTTGTCGACAATTACACCGGCATAAGGATATCAAGCACAGGCCGGCGCTTCTATATCGTGAACGCAACGGTGTGGAATTTGGTTGACGATGCCGGTGCTTATCTTGGGCAAGCCGCAGCGTTCTCGGAGTATCGATATTTGTAAGCTTAGGCTTTGAAATAGCAAACGGGCAGTTCTCTAGTAGGTCAACTACGTGGGAGCTGTTTTTTTAAAATATAAGACTTTATATATTTCACGCGTTAAAGTATTTTTCTATTACTTCGAAAAACGGATACCGTCCTCTTGCAGAGGACGGCGAAGCCGTTTCTTCTTGACGTATAGGGAAGTATATGAGCGTGCTCCTCCATTCTCTTTACGTTTCGTCGTAACGATGGCGTCTGTTGAAAGGACGGCGAAGCCGTTTCTTTTTTTACGAAGGAATTTCGGTATAATAATGGAAAAGCAGGGTGGGAGGATATACATATGTCGATACATATTGGTTTAGCGGGCTGGGGCGATCATGATCAGCTGTATACGTCAGTGGCGAAGGCCGGCAGCAAGCTGCGGCAATATGCGAAGCATTTTCCACTAGTGGAGGTAGACAGCACCTTCTATGCGATTCAATCGAAGGAGCGGTTTATAAAATGGCTGGAGGATACGCCCGCAACGCTGCATTTTGTCGTGAAGGCTTATCAGGGCATGACTGGGCATCAGCGGGGGCCGAGCGTGGCTGCGGCAGAGACGAATGAGATGTTCGCGGCATTCCGGACGATGCTTGAGCCGGTTATGGAAGCCGGAAGATTGTCCGCCGCATTGTTCCAATACCCGCCTTGGTTCGATTGTACGCAGGCAAATGTGCGTATCCTCAGGGAGACGAAGGCACGGATGAGCGGCATTCCTTGTGCTCTCGAGTTCCGGCATCAGAGCTGGTTCACCGAGGAATACAAAGGGAGGACCTTGTCGTTCATGAAGCAGGAGCAATGGATTCATAGCGTATGCGACGAGCCGCAGGCTGGAATCGGTTCAATCCCGGAGGTGCTCGAAGCGACGGATTCGGAGATGACGGTCGTAAGGTTTCACGGCCGCAACGTATCCGGCTGGAATCAAGCCAGCGCGCCGAACTGGCGGGAGGTGCGCTATTTGTACCGCTACAGCGACGAGGAGCTGCTGGATTGGGCCGAGAAGCTAAGGCTGCTGGAGCAGCAAAGCAAGCAGGTGAATGTTATTTTCAACAACAATTCCGGCGGGGATGCCGCATCAAACGCGAAGCGGCTGATGGAGCTTCTGGGGCTGACAAGGCCGGATGGCAGCAGCCCGAATGAGCCTCCTGCGCCTACTGTGGAGCAGTTGGATTTGTTTTGAGAGGCGCTCAGGTTAGCCGGGTAAAAAATAGACCACATCGCTGATGTGGTCACTCGGCTTGGTGAAGGGCTTGCAGCGCCGAAGGTATATCCTTGGCAAAGAAAACCTGTTTCCCATTGTTGCTTTCATAAATGAAATCCTTCAGGCTTTTGCTGTCATAGCCGTCGAAATCGCCAACAATGGCGAGCTTTACTTTATAGTTCGTGTATTTTTGCAAAATATCGCCGGCAAGCTTCGTTTTTAACTCGAAAAAATCCTCGTTGATGTTCGATTTGCGAATTAACATCTTGTAGCAGTCTTCGTGGTAGCTGACGGTTGCCATCAAATCCAGCGCATCCTGCACGTTCGCAATGACGATTTCGTCGCTCTCGATGATAGCTACCCTCGACTCGCCTTGCTGATCCACGGTCATTTTCATTTTCTTTCCATCCTTTCGCGAATATATGGCTTTAATGGGAGTATTATAGCATAGATATTAGGAATTCAAGCCTAAAAATAAGCGGCGATGGAGCAAGGCGGGAGAAGGTGATATGATGCTGCAATTGATTACTCGAAGATTGTCCATTCGAAGGCTGTATAGGGAATCGCTGCTAGCCAAGCCTATTTATCTCATCATGCATGGCGAGAGAGCGGATTGGTATAAGGAGCAGTGGGAACGCTTTTCCTTGCAGGAGGGACGAGTACCGGAGGATGAGATAGACGAGGTTGTAACGTATATATCCGAGCGCGTCGAGGCGCTGTCCGCCTATTTAATCGATATAGCTCCTTTAAAGCGTGAAATGAAAAAAGTATCATTTTATGCGGAATATGCGGAGCTGTTAAAACGATTTACGATAGATGATTTTAATAATGAGAACATTATGCTCTATATGTTTTTGTTCAATGAGCTGTTATTGGGCTCGACAAGGTATATTAACATCGTTAAGGAATTAGAAAAGCTCGAAAGTAGGCACGGTCTATAAGCTTAACCTTTTAGTGAAAAATAACGAATGAGAAGGTAGACAACTGAAGGGGAATATAAGGCGGAGGGCATCGTTCAGTATGGTTTGTGAATAGGATGCGAACGAAGACAAGGAGGGGGAACGCTCTTTGTCTTTTTTTTGCTGGAAAAATGTTCATCCCAAATCTTTTGATCGCAATGAAAAATATAAGGGCTCTCAGTTGTATTACTAGTGTAAGGAAGAGCTGAGGCGCACAATTCATTAGAGCTCAATGAATTGCGCGGCTGGCTCTACAATCACGAAGTACGAATAGGCACATACAAAACGAACATACTAAAGGAGAGATTTCACATGGATACAACGAAAAAGAGAACGATAACAGGTTGGACAGTCGGCATTGCAGCGTGCGCGGTTTTATCGGCAAGCATCTTCGCGATGAGCCAAAATGCTACGAATGCTTCCTCCCAGCCCCCGGCGGCTATAACACAGCCTCCTATTCTTGGAAAAGTGGCCGTTAATATCGATGGCGTCATCTCCGAAGTGAGTGCAGACGGCAAAAGCTTCAAGGTAGGTAATCTTTGGGTAGAGGTAACGGATAAAACGGAGCTGGGCAGCAAAGAGCCGACAGCGGCTGAGCCGTCTGAAGAGCTGCTGCAGAAAGAATTTAAAGTCGGCAATATCGTATCCGGCTACACTTCTCAAGATGTGAGCACGGGCAAGGTGACGGCAGACGTCATCTACAACAATATGGCTCCGCAGAAGGATGCTGACACGGCACCGGCAACTACGGGAAAAGCGGCAGTCAATATTGAAGGCGTAATTACGGAAGTTAGCGTAGACGGCAAAAGCTTCAAGGTTGGCGATTTGTGGGTAACCGTAACGCCGGCAACGGAGCTCGGCATCGGTGGACCAACGGCGGCTGCGCCATCGGAAGAGCTGCTGCAAAAAGAATTCAAGGTCGGCAATATCGTGTCCGGATTTACGACCGAGGACGTAGGCACAGGAAAAGTGAACGCAACGAATATCTACAACAATATGGTTCCGCAAAAATAATAGACAGATAAGCTTCGCAGCTAAACAGGAGTATAAAAAGAGGGCTGTCCCACAGGTCATAAATGACTTGGGGACAGCCCATTTTCATTTTGTAAATAATGGCGATGCAGGGATGATAGGCTCCCTATACGGTAGACAGGTGAAAGAATTAAAGCCTGTATACGGTAGGGGAGCATTTTTTATGCCTAGAAATAAACGGAACGCTTTGGAAAAATGGATTCTCCTTCAAGAGATCGAAACTGGCCACGTTGGAGTGAGGGCGGCGGTTAGCAGACCTTGAAACATTCTCGTCTAGCTGAGATGCGGAGTAGATTCTCTAATCATAGGCTTAGTGAAAATATGAGAGATTTGGTACGGCTGCGCCGGATCATTCATTCGGGAGAGAAGCATCTCTGCCGCCTTGACCCCCATTTCGTTGCTGTAAATATGAACGGTTGTAAGATGAGGCTCAACAATCTTGGACTCGGGTCCGTTATCGAAGCCGCAAATGACAACATCCTGGGGGATGGAAATGTTGTTGTTCTTCAGTGCCTTCATAAAGCTGACGGCAATGTAATCATTGGCGCATATAAAAGCGGATGGGAGCTCCTTCATCTGTTGAAGACGATCCTCCAGCCAGCTTGGCTTAGAGAAAAAGAGAGAATCATCATCTACGATGCACTTTGCGAGGTCAAGTGCCATTCCGGACTCTGTCAGCGCCCGGTTGAAGCCGATCCACCGTTCGTTGAAGCTGAGGCAATGGTTGTAATCTCCGATAAAACCAAAGCTGCCATATCCATTTTCGATTAACTTTCTCGTAAGCTGATAGGTGCTATGTTGATTCTCCATCAGCAGAATGTCCGCCTTGAAATTCGGAAAACAAACCGTTGCGGCACAATCAATGAAAATAGTAGGTATGCCGAGACTCGTAATAAGCTCGCTGTAAGCCAGGTCAAACAGCTCGATGCAAATAATGCCGTCTACGTTAGCGACATCGAAATTGTTAGGGAGCGATAAGGAAACCTGATCCACGTCTCTGACAATATGGAAGGACAGGTTGTAGCCCTCGGAGCTGATCCGCTTCTCCAGGCCGCTCATTAACGTTGAGCCAAAATGCGACGTGTTCGGAAGATTGGCTGTCAGTAAAGCGATGTTCCCTGATTGCTTAGTTAGGAGCTGATCGCTTTCCAAGAAAGCAAATTGCTTATATTTTAGCTCGATCGCTTTCTTTACGACCTTGTTTCTCGTTTCCTCTGGGATCGTATCAATTCCATTCAGTGCCTTAGAGGCTGTATTTCTAGATATTCCGAGTGCGTCGGCGATGTCTTGAATCGTAACTTTTTCCTTGGCCATGTATGTGAAAACCACCTCTAGCTAACTATATATTTATTAGAAACCGCACACATTTATATAAGTATCTCAAATGTATAATAGTTTGCAACAAATAGCAATAAGATAGTTACATTTGCGTATTTTAGTTTACAAAAATATAAAAATAATTGTTCAAATTCAATTGAGAATCTATATGGAACGATCGTGCTAGGACAATATTTCTTCTTTGACTTTAGTGTATCGTTAATATTCCAAAAGAGATCGGTTTTCAATCCCCTATTACTAAAATCAGTCTATAATTCAGTGGGCAATTGAACAATTGTTTATTACAAATGCACAATTATAATTTTACAAAAAGTATTGACGATTGTCTTTTTGTTTGATAAATTGTAAAAGCAGCAAGTGACAAAACACATCATTGTAAGCCCTTACTGCGCAAATGCATTAAATTTTGTAAATGGATGGAGGCAAATGCGTTGCATAACACGATGGAAGCCGATCGGGCGAGCAAGGTAGCGAGTCCGGGTATGGAGTATTTGAAAAAACATTACTTCCTTTATCTTTTGCTAGCGCCGGCACTTATTTTAACGATTATTTTCAAGTACGGACCGATGTATGGGGCCATTATCGCTTTTAAGGATTTCAGTCCAATCAAAGGCATCATGGGAAGCGAATGGGTCGGCTTGTACAACTTCGAAAAGTTTCTGTCGTCGCCGAATTTTGACGTCATTTTTATGAATACGCTTAAATTAAGCTTTTATGGCCTAATGTTAAGCTTTCCGATACCGATTTTGCTTGCAATCATGCTGAATCTGGTTAGACAAACGGTTGTGAAGAAGAACATTCAATTGTTTCTGTACGCGCCGAACTTTATCTCCGTCGTAGTCGTGGTCGGCATGCTGTTTATATTCCTGTCCCCAACGGGACCGGTCAATCAGATTTTCACCTTACTGACCGGAGAACCGGTCATGTTCATGTCACGCGCGGAATATTTCAGGGTCATTTACATTTTGTCCGATATATGGACGGGGGCAGGCTGGGCATCCATTATCTATGTGGCCGCTTTGGCTAATGTGGATCCCGAGCTTCATCACGCTGCTAATTTGGATGGCGCCAATCTGCTTCAGCGCATTCGCCATATCGATCTGCCTACGATACGGCCCATTATGGCGATCGTCTTTATCCTGGCAGCCGGCGGAATCATGTCTATCGGTTTCGAGAAAGCTTATCTCATGCAGACGGCAATGAATCTACCGACATCGGAAATTATCCCAACGTATGTCTACAAAATCGGTTTGCAATCCGGTGATTATGCCTATTCGGCCGCTGTTGGATTGTTCAATTCGGTCATTAACGTCATTATGCTCGTTACGGTCAACTTCATTGTGAGGAAGCTGAACGAGGGTGACGGTCTTTATTAAGAAAGGAGAATCAGGTTATGGCTATTAAGCATTCCAAGCTGGATCGATTTTTGCTTATTTTAAACGGAATATTTCTTATCTTCGCCGTTTTGCTTGTTCTGTTGCCTCTCTTCTATGTTGTCATTGCTTCCTTTATGGATCCGTCCGTTCTCTTAAGCCGCGGCTTGTCCTTTGATCTGTCCAACTGGTCATTGGAGGGGTACAAAATGATTTTGACCAATCCGGCCATGCTCAAGGGCTTCGGCAATTCTGTTTTATATTCCGTCTGCTTTGCGCTTATGACGGTTGTCGTGTCGGTCTGTGCGGGATATGCGCTTTCTGACAATCGCTTGAAGGGCAAAGGGGCGTTCATGACCCTATTTATTATCACGATGTTTTTTGGCGGCGGGTTGGTGCCTACCTACCTTCTGGTGAAAACATTGGGATTGCTGGACACCATCTGGGCCATTATCATACCTGGGGCTGTGAACGTATGGAACATCATTTTATCGAGAACCTTCTTTAAAGGGGTCCCCATGGAGCTGAAGGAAGCAGCCAACGTTGACGGTGCATCGGAGATCAGAATTTTCTGGCAGGTAGTCCTTCCGTTATCGAAGCCGATCATATTCGTCCTTGCCCTGTACGCTTTTGTAGGTCAGTGGAACGCTTACTTCGACGCCATGATCTATCTCGATAATCCGAACCTGCATCCGCTTCAGCTTGTTCTTCGTTCGATCTTGATCCAGAATCAGGTCGAGCCGGGCATGATTGGTGATCAGCTGGCAGCGGCGGAGCTTAAACGGTTATCGGAAATTATCAAATATGCAGCAATTGTAGTATCCAGTCTGCCGCTTATTATCATGTATCCCTTCTTCCAGAAATACTTCGAAAAAGGTGTTATGGTCGGGTCCTTGAAATAGGTCGGACCTTCACATAAGCAAAGGCAAGCCAAGCCAAGCGTTAGAGAGAAATCATTTTATCCACTATTAATCGGGAGGTCTTAGGTTATGACACAAATGAACAAATCGAGATTTGCAGCCAGAACGGCAACGGTATCTATTCTTACAGCCACTATTCTGATTTCGGCTTGCAGCGGGAATGGAGGCGGGGGCGCGGCCAGCAAAGAGCAAGATCCGAGCGGGAAGGTATCCCTCAACTTTATTACGCAAAGCTCTGCGATCGCTCCACCGGATCCGAACGAGAAGCTGATTAACAAACGGCTCGAAGAGAAAACCAATGTTCATATTAATTGGAAAAACTTCACGAAAGACGTTTTCGTAGAGAAAAGAAATCTTGCAGTTGCAAGCGGCGATCTGCCGGATGCTATTTTTAATGCGGATTATAGCGATTATGAGCTTCTGAAGCTTGCAAAGGACGGGTCAATCATTGCTTTAAATGATCTGATCGAGCAATATATGCCTAACTTTAAGAAAGTGCTGGAGGAAGCGCCTGAGTATAAAAGCATGATTACGGCTCCTGATGGCAATATTTATTCATTCCCTTGGATCGAAGAGCTCGGCAGCGGCAAGGAAAGAATTCAAGCCGTAGACAGCATGCCATGGATTAACGTGGATTGGCTGAACAAGCTCGGCCTTGAAATGCCAACAACGACGGAGCAATTGAAGGAAGTGCTGATCGCTTTCAAAACAAAGGACCCGAATGGCAACGGGCAAGCGGATGAAATTCCATTGTCCTTCATTAATAAGCCGGGAGCTGAGGATTTGGCATTCCTGTTCGGTTCCTTCGGACTCGGTGAAAACCCTGACCATGCGGTCGTCTCCAATGACGGCAAGGTTATCTTCACAGCTGCTGAAGAAGGGTACAAAGAAGCCGTTCAATTCATTAATGAGCTTTATCAAGCGGGCTTAATCGATATTGAAGCATACACGCAAGATTGGAGCACGTATCTGGCGAAAGGGAAGGACCAGAAATACGGCCTGTACTTCTCCTGGGATAAAGCGAATATTACGGGAGCGAACGAATCGTATGCGATTATGCCTCCGCTTGCAGGGCCCGACGGGGAGATTAACGTAACCCGTACGAACGGGCTAGGTCTCGGCAGGGGCAAGATGGTTGTAACAAGCGCTAATAAGAATCTGGAGTCGACAGCGAAGTGGGTGGATCAGCTCTTTGAGCCTGTGCAGTCGGTACAAAATAACTGGGGAACCTATGGCGACGATAAGCAGCAAAATATATTTGAATTCGATGAAGCGACCCATTCCCTCAAGCATTTGCCGCTGGAAGGCACTGCGCCGGTCGAGCTGCGCGAGAAAACGAGCATCGGCGGGCCACTGGCTATTCTAGACTCTTACTACGGCCAATATACAACGATGCCGGACGATGCCAAAGGAAGAATGGATATTATCAAAAATATTATGGCTCCGCAAATGAAAGCAGAGAACGTTATGCCTAGCGTGTTCAACTCAATTGATGAGTTGGATCGCCTGACCACCATCGAAACGGATCTGTTCGCTTATGTGCTTAGAATGCGTACGGAATGGTACCAGAATGGGAAGGCAAATGAGCAATGGGCGGAATATTTGAAAGAACTGGATCGTCTTGGCCTGCAGGAATGGCTTGAAATTAAGCAAGGCGGCTATGACCGGGCGACAAAAGGTTAACAGAATACAATGTTCGGCAGCGTATGCTGCAAGACATGTTTAAGCTAGAACAGCTGATCGTAAAGATAAATGGGAGCAAGGGAGAGGAATCATTATGTCTATACTGGCTAAACAAAACTACAGGGGTGCCTATCACGTTTCGCCGCAGGCGAACTGGATGAATGATCCTAACGGCATGGTTTATTTTGAAGGGGAATATCATTTGTTCTTCCAGCATCATCCGCATGGCGATACGTGGGGGACTATGCACTGGGGACATGTGGTTAGCAAAGACCTAGTCAATTGGGAAGAGCTTGATATTGCGCTTTCTCCCGACGAGCACGGTACGATTTTCTCTGGCAGCGCGGTCGTCGATTGGAATAATACGACGGGATTTTTCGAGAATGGCCCGGGTCTTGTCGCGATTTTCACCCATCATTTGGAAGTAGAGGGCAGCCATCCGATTCAGCGCCAGAGTCTGGCTTATAGTACGGACAAGGGCAGAACATGGGTGAAATACGAGGGGAACCCGGTTCTGGAGCAGGAGGCCTTTATCGATTTCCGCGACCCTAAGGTGTTCTGGCACGAGGAGAAGAGCCGCTGGGGGATGATCATTGCTTGCGGCCAGACGGTCTGTTTGTATCATTCGCCTGATCTGAAGACATGGACATTTGGCAGCGAGTTCGGCAATGGCATTGGATCTCATGATGGCGTGTGGGAATGTCCGGACCTCTTTCCGCTGGAAGTGGACGGAGATGCTAACCGTGTGAAATGGGTGATGCTGGTTAGTATCGGCGCTGATCCTGCATTCGTTGAAGGCTCCCGAACGCAATATTTTACGGGCGAATTTGACGGCGTTACCTTTACGCCGGATGCCGCATCCAAGGAAGTGAGATGGGCTGACCACGGACGCGATAATTATGCGGGCATTACCTGGTCCGATATGCCGGCGGAGGATGGAAGGCGCCTCTTCATTGGCTGGATGAGCAACTGGCAATATGCCAATCAGACGCCTACCGAAGGCTTCCGCGGTGCAATGACGATTCCGAGAGTACTGACGCTTGAGACGATTAACGACATTGCCACGTTAGTACAGAAGCCGGCGGTTGAGCTGGAAAGTGCCCGCAGGCCGATCCTTACGTTAAAGAATGTAACAGCTAGCGATGTGGCAGAAGCGCTGCAGCAGCTGAACCTGATAAGCTATGAAATTCATGCGGAGCTTCCTCCTAATCAGTCGCTAGGCTTCAAAGTTAGAGTGGGAGCAACAAATGAGACAATTGTTGGTGCAGACGCCTCGGCAAATACGATTTATGTCGATCGTACCAAGTCCGGCCTGCACAGCTTCCATGCTCATTTCCTTGGTGTTCATGCTGCAAAGCTACTAACAAGCGGTGAGAATTTGGCGCTGCGCATATTCGTAGATGCGGGTTCCGTAGAAGTGTTTGGCGGCGACGGCCAGGCAGTGATTACCGATCTGATCTATCCCGATGCGGATGCGACAGGCATTTCGTTCTTCCCGGCTCAGAGTGACGCTATCATTCCTTCCCTAAGCCTATACAAGCTAATCCCATCTGCTGCGGCTAAGGCGAACTAAGGGGAGGTCGCAGTCATGCGCATAGGAGCCATTGAAGCCGGAGGCACCAAGTTTATTTGCGGCATCGGCAATGAGCAGGGGGTAATCGAGGATTCCGTCAGTTTTCCGACGGAGCATCCGGATATTACGCTGGGCAAGGTGATTCAGTATTTCACCGATAAAGAGGTTGAGGCTATCGGCATTGGCTCTTTTGGTCCCATAGAGCTGCATCCCGAAAGCGCTCAGTATGGATATGTTACGACAACGCCTAAGCCGGGCTGGGAAAATAATGATTTTCTCGGAACGCTGAAGCGCCATTTTCATGTACCGTATGGCTGGGATACGGACGTGAATGCCGCCGCATATGGAGAGATCGTATGGGGAGCGGCGAAGGGGCTTCGCAGCTGCTTGTATTATACGATTGGCACCGGGGTTGGCGTAGGCGTATATGCTGAAGGCCAGCTGGTGCACGGGCTTGTCCATCCGGAAGGCGGGCATGTATTGACCAGAAGGCATCCGCAGGATGACTTCGCTGGCACATGCCCGTACCACGGGGATTGCCTGGAAGGGATGGCAGCGGGACCCGCTATCGAGGCGCGTTGGCAGAAGAAGGGATTCGAGCTTCCTTCAGACCATCCGGCATGGGAAGTCGAAGCCTATTACATCGCTCAATCCATTACGAATGCGATACTAACGACCTCGCCGCACAAAATCATTCTTGGCGGAGGCGTCATGCAGCAATCCCAGCTATTTCCGCTGATCAGGGAAGCCGTGAAGCACAACCTGAGCGGCTATGTTAAAGCAGACGAAATAACGAGCCACATGGAGCGATACATCGTACCGCCGGGTCTTGGACATCAAGCGGGACTATACGGGGCACTAGCCCTTGGATTACGAGCCTATAAGCAGGCACAGTAGAACAGCTCTGTTCAGTCATACATGTGAATGTCAAAGGATTGCGGGAATCGCCTGCGTGTTGTCTAGCGTCGTATGGTGATTTCCCGCTCTTTCCATTGAACGGGTCAATCGAACATTTAAACAAGAAGAGAGGGAAAATAATGAAGGCAAAGCGGAATAAATGGAGATCCATCCTTGTGTCTGGTTTGGTTATGATTGCTACCGTGACGGCTGCTATTACGATTAATCCGGCACCGGGGAGGACAGCAGAGGGCATGGTAGCTAACGGGGAGGGCTCAGCTATTTTTGAAAGCGCATCCAATTTGAACGCGAATCTCACGGGCTGGCAAGTCAAAGGAAAAGGAACGATGGATCATACGCAGGAGGGAATGCTCCTTACTTCCGATCGAAAGGAAAACGTGATGGCGATCTCCAGCGTGTCTTCCGATAACTTCATCTTTGAGGCTGACGTTAAAATAACCGATCCCAATGCGGATGCGTCTTTGGTGTTCCGCTCCAATGAGGATGGCTGGGCTTCCTATATGCTACAAATCGTGCCCAATGCTGGCTTAATCCGTCTAAGGGACGCTGCTAGCGACAGCGGGCTAAGGGAAGAACGTCAAGTCACCTTGCAGAAGGGTGAAATCTACCATCTTAAAGTCATCGCGAATGGAAGCAGCTTGAAAGTGTATTGGAACAATCAGTATACGCCAATTATAAATACGAATGATACTGCTTACGAATCAGGTTTTCTTGGGCTAAATGTATGGGATGGCTCGGCATTATTCCAAAATGTGAAAGTAAGCGAGCTAATGAGCAATCTTGGCCATATCGTTTATGCTGTAGGAGCGTGGGAACCGGATCTGAAGGGCTGGGAAGGTCAAGCTGCTGACAGAGCGGCTATTCAGATTCACAGTCAACAGGCAGACGATTTCGTCTACGAAGGCGATATCTCCTTTCAAGCTGGGAAAGCTGAAGCAGCCCTGGTCTTCAGAGCAAATGTTAAAGGCACGGAGGGTTATGCCGCTGTATTAGTAAAAAAGAACGGTGGCGTCGCCGTACAGCTGAAGAAAATGGACGGTTCGGTTATTCGCACGTCCAAGCTTGTTTATCCGACTCAAGAAGCAACGAAGCATCATCTTGAGATTGTCGCCAAAGGGAAGCAGGTGGCGATTTATATTGATGGTTATTCGGATGCTGCCATACAAATGGTCGATCATCGTTTTTCGCGAGGATACGCGGGGCTTATGGTTCTGTCAGGGCAAGCTTATTTTCAGAACGTTTATCTGACTGGCGCTTCTGATTACTACATGGAGAAGTACCGCCCGGATTATCATTATACTCCGGCTCGGGGTTCAGCGAGCGACCCGAATGGACTTGTCTACTACGAGGGTGAATATCATCTATTCCATCAGGATGGAGGGACTTGGGCACATGCCGTCAGTGAGGATATGATCCACTGGAAACGGCTTCCGATCAGCCTGCCTTGGAATGAGCTTGGCCATGTATGGTCGGGTTCCGCAGTTGCCGACTTGAATAATGATTCCGGACTGTTCACAGGATCAGGGGGCACGGGACTGCTGGCTTATTATACCTCGTATAATCCTGATGCTATCAATGGCAATCAGCGCATCGGGCTTGCTTACAGCACGGACAAAGGACGAACCTGGCAATATTCGAATGAGCATCCGATCGTGATCGAGAATCCAGGCAAGCAAGGAGAGGAAGCGGGCGGCTGGGATTTCCGCGATCCGAAGATCGTTAGAGATGAAGCGAGACAGCGCTGGGTTATGGTCGTTTCCGGTGGGGATCATATCCGTTTCTACACGTCAACCAATTTAATAGATTGGACTTTTACCGATAACTTTGGCTATGGCGACTATGTGCGCGGAGGGGTATGGGAATGCCCGGATTTGTTCGAATTGGCCATTGAGGGAACCAATGAGAAGAAATGGGTTCTGATGATTAGCACCGGCGCTAATCCGGCAACGAAAGGCTCAGACGCTGAATATTTTGTAGGCCAGCTGACAGCGGAAGGGAAGTTTGTAAACGACAATGCGGCAGGCGAAGTACTTAGAACCGACTATGGCAAGGAGTTTTATGCCTCAATGTCCTTCTCGAATATGCCGGACAAGCGCAGAGTCATGCTGGCTTGGATGACGAATTGGGACTACCCCTTCGCCTTTCCTACGGAGGGATGGAAGGGCGAGCTTACTATTCCGAGAGAAGTGAAGCTTCGGAATACCGGCGATGGAGCCAGACTCGTTCAAGCTCCTATTGAAGAGCTGCAGTCTTTGCGAACAAAGCTGTATCAGGCTAAAAATAAGAAAGTAGACGCTAATTCTTCCAATCTGCTTGAAGGCTTATCCTCGGGCGCCTTCGAGATTGAAGCCGAAATCGAAATTCCTGCAGGAAGCGCGGTGACGGAATTCGGTTTTAACGTAAGGGAAGGCGGCAACCCGAACAAGACGGCCGTAAGCTATCGAACGGCTGAAAGCGAGCTGTTCGTTGACCGAACTCTATCGGGGGTAACTGATTTTTCAAGCTTATTCTCTACCTTGCAGAATGCGCCGCTTAAGAGAGCGGCGAATCGGGTGAAAATGAACATTTTCGTTGATGATTCTTCCATTGAGGTATTCGGCAATGAGGGGGAGGTTGTATTCTCTGACGTTATATTCCCTGACCCAGCAAGCCGCGGAATGAGCTTTTATGCGAAAGGTGGCCCGGTAAAAGTAGTATCGCTGAACGTGTATGCCCTTTCGAATGCTTGGAATGATTTGTCGAAGGATGCCGGGGCCAAGGTCGTTATGGATACAAGCGACAGGGAACTGAATGTCGGTCAAAGTGAACATCTGTACGTGGCCGTGGATCAGCATCACGGCGGTACGAACGGAAAAGGAAAGAAGCTGCTGCGATGGACTGCGAGTGATCCAAGCGTCGTGAAAATCATTTCTTCTAGCGACAGCAAGGCCGTTGTGCAAGCCATGGGTGCGGGGGAAGCTGCCATAACGGCTTCTACGCTGGATGGCCGGGCCTCCGCAAGTGTGGTCGTTCGGGTGTACGACGGTCAATTTATGACCAATCTGACCGGCTACGAGCCGGATCTTGCGCTTGCCAATTGGGTTGTGACGAGTAATGGAATCCGGGGCAGCTATTCGAGCGATGCGAATTATATCGCACAGGAGACCGCTGGGGATTTTAGCTATGAGGCTGATATTAGGCTTGGGGAGGACGGGGGAGCGGGTTCCATTCTGTTTCGGGCAAGCGCTGACGGGCGCAGCGGCTATTATTTTAATCTGGATCCGAATATGAAGGCTTACCGGCTGTTCTATAAGGTTGACGGCTCTTTCGAGGAACGGATGGTCATTGCTAGGGTACCTGCATTTATTCAGCGCAGAGTGTCCTATCATGTGAAAATTGAAGCCAAAGGCCCTCATATTCAAATAGCTGTTAACGGTGAGAGCATGATAAATATTCAGGATGGCACATTCGCGGAAGGGCATTTTGGCTTAAACGTATTTGGAGGGCAAGCGTCCTACCAGAACGTTCTAGCTACCAATAGGCAGGAAGCGAATGTAACCTCAACTTTCTTTACAAACCATGCGACAGGCAAGTTTTTGCATGCAGCAGGCGGGCAGAACGGTGAGCGGGTTACCATAAATGCTGATGCAGGCACGAATTGGTTGCTAATTCCGACAGGGGATGAGCTTGGCTCCTATTCGATTCGAGCCGAGGGCGGAAAAGCGATGGACTTGAATACGAGCCAGAATACGATCCAGCTGTACAATTACTTGGGCTACGACAACCAGCGTTGGATCGTGAAGAAAAATGCAAACGGCACGGCAAGCATTCTATCGGTGCATAATGGAAAAGCGCTAGAGGCATCCCAAGACGGCATGCTTCTAACGTTGAATGATCCAGTAGAAGGACTGGATCGGCAGCAGTGGAAGGCTGATTGGTAAGCGGCAACAATTAGCAATTAGGTAAGGCTGCAGCTAATTGTATCTTCGAATAAATGAAAGAGGGTGTGCCATAAGCTTTTGGCACACCCTCTTTTATGTTTTGAAATATGCAAAAAACAATGAAACTAACCTTTGGTGTTTCTAGCAGAGCTGTGCACTTCTTCTTGGTTAACCGTTGTTTCATTCGATTATTATGAACATGCAGGGAGAATAGTATTTGTAACGCCTGTTTAAACGGCTGCCTAAACCACATCTGTTTTTGATACAATAGGAGAAGCGATAACGGAAGCAAAGCGAAAATCTTGGATCGAGACTCTGTTTCCTCTTTGTTTTGAGCTGCAGAAATGACTGAACAGAAATGAAGGTTACCATGAAAATACAATTCAATAATCAGACGATTGCATTTAACGTGTTATACGCGAATAGAAAAAAACTGTATATCCATATCGACTCTACGGGTCATGTCACCATTAAGGCGCCTAACGGCACAAGCGATGATGAGGTAATGGCCGCCGTGGAACGAAACGGGGAACGGATTGTACAAAAGTTACAGGCGCTAGAAGCGGCACGCTCGGCTCCAAAGGCGAAGGAATATCAAGATGAAGGGAAGTTCCTTCACTTGGGGAAATATTATTATTTGCATGAGCTGATTGAGACGAAGGAGCTGACCGAAGAGGAGCTAAAGGTCAGTCTGAAAAAGTTTTATTTCGGCAGCTGCAAGAAAATCATTGGCGAGCGGATTAAACCCTATCAAACACAGCTTAAGGTGAAGCCCAAAACGATAGAGATCGTGGAATCAAGGACGAAGTGGGGAAGCTGCAGCTCAGAGAAGCATTTGACGTTTAATTACCGCTTGGCGATGGCTCCGCTCGAGGTAATTGATTATGTCATTATCCATGAGCTATGCCATCTCACCCATATGAACCATGACCGATCCTTCTGGAGACGGGTGGGAAGCATCATGCCGGATTATAAAGAAAAAGAGGAGTTTCTGGCCAGGTATGGGCAGGCCATGACGCTTTAACATCGGGTAATGCGGAAAGGTTGGACGATTGGCCCGGAAACTGGTATACTTGCCGGGGTTACTCCCGTAAAAGCGGTTTCAGTTTCGCATTTTTGAGGGAGCATGTCTAATTTCGGTTTTCGTCAGGAGTGTATGAAAAGATGAGAAAATATAATTTTATCCGGCCGCTCATGTTGATTGTCATTGCCCTGCTCGTTAAGAGCCTGATTACGAATCTTTGCATGGTATTTGGGATGGCGCAGGCGCAGGCAGAAAATATCGGGTTTATCAGCATGCTTATCGCTGCAATCGTTGTTTATACTAGAATTGCCCGGAAACGCCGGAAATAATTCGGTATGGAAAGGAGTAACCATGGACGAGGCTAAATCGAAATTCGAGACGATCGATCAATATATCTCTACCTTTCCAGCCGAGATTCAAGCCATATTGGAGAAGATTAGGCATGTGATCCAAGAGGCAGCACCCGAAGCAACAGAGAAAATCGGCTATCAAATGCCGACATTTGTGCATAACGGGAATTTGGTGCATTTTGCAGCATTCAAAAAACATATCGGCTTATATCCGGCTCCAAGCGGAATCGTTGCCTTCAAGGAGCAGTTGGCAAAGTATAAAGGAGCAAAGGGATCGATTCAATTTCCTTTGGATAAACCGATGCCTTACGAATTAATTAGCGAGATCGTGAAATACAGAGTTGCAGAGAACATCGAGAAAGCAAACAGCAAGCTGAAAAAGAAGAAATAAACCGTTCTAAATAGGTGAGGCTATTGCAGCCAATTACACCGCTAGAAGCCCGAACGTTATATAACCAACCACAACGCCTCAGAAGCTATGCTCTGGGGACTTTTGCATGTCTCGGACAATAAAGCGACTGCATGCATCAACGCTTCAAGCATTATGCCCATTAAACATTGAGTCGCCTAAATTTCTCGAGTACAATAAGGGAATAATCGGTTGAACGGGACAAGAAAGGGTGTTGGTATGGAAAGTCAGTACGATGAGCTGGCTGCTTATTTCTTGCAGGTGCCCGTTGACGTATATGGCGTGCACCAGACGTTGCTTCGTACCGGGATTTACCAAGGACACAAGTTTCAGCCTACGACCAAGTGCGCCTTGCTGATTGCGCTGAAGGGAGAGGCTGTCTTTTTCTATGACGGCGTAAGCTATCCGATGTATCCGGGGAAAACGCTGCTTGGCGGCTGCAACCGCAGTCTCGAATTCGAGGTCCGGACGAGTGAATTCGAATATTTTCTCGTGCATTATTTGCCTACGCATGCGAGGCAGGAAGATCCGACGTTTATCGAAAAGGTTAACGAGCTTCATATCGAGCTGGATGCGGCTCTGCTTCAATTAATGGAGCAGCTCCGAGGGCTTTCTACGATCCTTGGCAATATCGAGCAGCTGGAGAAGAAAACGTTATTTTACCGGCTGCTCAATAAAGCGCTCCTATTTGAGAGATACCAGCAGAATAGCGAGAGCCAACCGATGATGGAGCAGACGATTGCGCATATTAGGAAGCATTACATGGAGCCGATAACGCTGGAGAGCCTGGCAGAGCAGCATCAGATGAAAGCCAAATATTTCTCGCATTTATTTCGCAAATATACCGGTATCGGACCGATTAATTACTTGATTCAATACCGGATGAACCTTGCCCATGAATTGCTGACGACGGCGGACTTCTCCATTCGCGAAATTGCGAGAAGCGTCGGTTACTCGGATGCTTATTATTTCAGCAGGCTGTTCAAAAAACATTACGGCATGTCGCCTTCTTCCGTGAGGCTGCAGGGCGAGTAGAAATAATCCATCCTGAAAACGGGAAATTATCTATTTGCTCATAAGTGGAGCGATGGTATTATTAATTCGATAATGATAATCGTTATCAACTAAATGAGAGACATCGAGGGGAAGAATGAAATGAAGACAGCTACATTACGTAAGGCAGCAGCCTGCCTGCTATTGTTTGTTATTATGCTCGTAAGTGCCTGCTCCAATGCAGGAACGGCGAACAATGCGGCGACGGAAGCGCCGGCTGCGACCGATGCGGCAGAAAATACGAGCGGAAATAACGCGAATGCGGGAGACAGCGCCGCTTTTCCAAGAACGGTGACGGGCGCAGACGGCAAAGAAGTTACGATTGCCGAGCAGCCGAAAAAAGTCGCCCTCGTGCATTGGGGACTAACGCAGCAGCTGCTAGGATTTGAGCTGCCTTCCATTGCGGTAACGCTCCCGTTCACAGAGAAAAATTCCTTTCTGGATTCGGATGTATACAAGCCTTATGTCGAGAAGTTTGACGAGGTGACAATTGTTGGCGAGAATACGGCTGTTAACTTGGAAGCTCTTCTGCAATATGAGCCGGATATTATTTTGGCGGGCAGCGTCACGAATAAGGACATTACGGACCAATTGTCGCAGATTGCGCCTACCGTGCTGATCGATGAAGAAAAAACGAATGTATGGACGGATTGGCAAGGTGTAATTACCCAGTTCGGCGACATTCTCGGACAAGAGACGCTTGCCAAGCAGACAATCGGCGATTTTACCGCAAAGGTGGAGGAAGCGAAATCGCAGCTAGGCAATGTGGAAGGTACAGTTGCTTATTTGCAGGTTAGAGACAAGGCGATTTGGCTTCAGGGCACAACCTATGCTGGTGATTATTATGAGCCGCTCGGCCTGAATGCTCCAGAAGAGGCGAAGGGCGACGGCATCGAGCTTACGCTTGAAGGGCTTAGCGCGATTAACCCGGACCATATTTTCCTAGGGTATTTCAACTACAATGACAAATCGATGCCAGCTCTCTCAGACGAGTGGGAACAAAGCGAAGTATGGAAGAAGCTGAAGGCGGTCCAGCAGAACCAAGTGTACGCGATTAACGGTGAGCTTGCTTATGGCTATGGTCCGATTAGTAAAATCAACGGCTTAGCAGCTATTGTGGATGCATTGAAATAGGCAAGCTGAATCCCATACAGCTAGGCATCAAAAGAGGAGGGACATCGTTCCCTTCTTTTTTTGCGTTTTACATCTAGTTGAAGGCAGATACCCGTAAACAAAAGCTTCATACTCCGAACGCCCTTAGCTATCTTATCTCGCCTGGGGATAGGATATACTAGTAGCAGCACTAGTATTTCAGGAGGTTAATGATTATGACCATTTCTATACGTACGGATTCATTGGGAAGCATAGAGCCGGATATCGAGGTGTTTCGGGCGAGGCCGGAAGATACGGAAGCGGTGCTGCGGCTGCTCGTTCAAACCGCGGAATGGCTGCGGAGCAAAGGTTCCCAGCAGTGGAGCGGCCTGCTGCAAGGGGAGGATTCCCATCAGACGCCGGAGGCGATTAAGCGCGGTGAGGTCTACCTGTTTATGCAGGGCAGCATGCTGGCAGGGATCGTCATGCTTATGCAGAAGGAGAGCGCTTGGGATCGCGAGTTATGGGGAGCTGAGGGGCATGAGTCCTCGATCTATTTGCACCGGCTTGCCATTAACCGCGAAGCGGCAGGCAAGAACTTGGGTGAAGCGATCGTCCGCTGGGCGGCTTCCGGCATTATTTTCGAAGGGAAGGACCGTATTCGGCTTGATTGTATCGCGAACAATGAGAAGCTGAACGGCTTCTATCTGAGCTGCGGCTACGATTATAAAGGCTCAGCCGTAAATGACATGGGAGAATTTAATAAGTATGAGAAAATGTGCTCCCCGCTCTAATTGTGAAAGCTGAAGCTTGAGTAAATTCGAAAGCCAAAGCCAAAGCCAAAGCCAAAGCCAAAGCCAAAGCCAAAGCCAAAGCCAAAGTCAAAGCCAAAGTCAAAGCCTTTCCGCTAGTCGCCGCTGCTTAAACGGCGTGATATTGGGTATATACATAGAAAGAGCTGCAAGGAGGTAGTAACCATGAACAAGAAAAAGGTACTGATTACTGCAATCGGAATGGGTGTCACTTATCTGATGAAAAATAAAGATGCGCGAGATAAGCTGAAAAACGCGGTTCAATCGTTTACTAAGAAGCGCCACTAGCGCCACTTATGTCACAAATGTTACTAATGCTAATAGTGCAACAAGTGAAACCAATGCAATAAACACAACCAATGCAACCAATGCAACCAATATAACCAATGCAACCAATGCAACCAATGCAACCAATGCAACCAATGCAACCAATGCAACCAATGCAACCAATGCAACCAATGCAACCAATGCAACCAATGCAACAAATGCAACAAATGCAACAAATGCAAAAGAGACGCTCCCAATAGGGTAAACCGGAGCGTATTAGTCCCCCTAACCAGCACGAAAGAACCTTTGACCAGCTTCCTAACACGCACGAAGAACCATCAACACCACGATAAGAAGTGGTGTTGATGGTTTTTTTAAGCTCTATAGGGCGTAGATAAAGGGAGCTGGAATTTCGCGAAAAGCCTCTGGGGACAGCCAGCACCATTGCTGCTTACTTGTTTGTTACGTTAATTTCAAAGCATCCAGCAATCGCATAACCGCCACGGCAGCCTGGGCTTTGGTCACCTTGGAGAGCGGGCTGAAGGTGGTTGGCGAAACGCCCTGCAGCACCTTTTGCTCGACAGCTAGGGCAACGGAAGCCTCGGCATAAGACGCAATGGATAATAGATCGTCAAAGCGCTCAAGCACCACAGGGTCTGCCGTATTCGCGTGACCTGCATATTGCCAAGCATTAGCTAACATAACGGACAGATCCTGTCGCGTAATGGTGCCGCTTGGATTGAAGCGATCGGCCGATATGCCTTTGATCAGGCCCAGCTTCTTAGCAGCTGCAATATCGCCGGCATACTCGGAGCTGCTGTCAACATCCTTGAAAGGATGGCTGGATGTATCCGGCAAAATACCAAGCCCTCTCACGATCATCGACACGAGCTCAGCTCGCGTAATGCTGATGTTCACGCCGAATGTATCAGCGCTCTCGCCGGACGCGATCAGCTTCGCAGCCGCGCGTTCAACGTCTTTGCGCGCCCATTCGGCTGTCACGTCGTTATAGCTGAAATTCGTTTCGACAATGGCGTAGATGCTATTGCCGTTTCGAATCAATTCGATTGAAGCCGTACCGTCGGCGTTCGTTGTGATCTTAGTCGGTACGGAGCGGAATTCATCGCTCTCAGGGAGATACACGACGCCTGTGGTATGCGATGCATCAATGTCGGCAGCCTTCAGCGTGTATTTGCGGCTGAACGCATGCTTGCCGAAATCCTTCACCTCGATATACGTTTTGTCTGCAGCCAGCTGCTCGATCTTGAAATCCAGCGGCGCGGCGAGCAGCTTGAATTCGCTGTTTTTCGCTAAGCTGTTGATCTGGTCGATCACATTGGTTGCCGGAGCAGCGATTGAAATTCTAATATCGGCGGAGAGATGCACCGCATGAACCGGGATGCTGTAGGTTACCCCGTTCCACACCACGGAGAGAGTCGGCATTTCGCCTTTTTGGGCAAGCGCTTCAATGACTGCTTTGGAGACATGGATTACGATTTGCTTGGCCTCGCTGCTAATCGTAATGTGGTAGGCTGCCGAGCCAGACGCTTGAATCTTCTTCACTGCGGCATCCGTTTGTACGTCTAACGTCCATTTGCTGCCGTCCTTAGTGATGCTGGCATCCAGCTCATCCGCGCTTTTGCTTGGCGGCTGAGGCATTGAGCCACCAGAGGAGGGAGCAGCAAGCGTCATTGCAGAAAGTGCCTTGCTGGCGGCGGATACCTTCAATATTTCATCTTGGTCCTTTACAACCGCAAGCACGTGAAGCTTGTAGCTGGTATTCTCCGCCAACGAGCTTGCCGTAAATTTCGATACCGTTGTGTAACCCGCGTATTGATTATTCACAAATACCTCATAGCCTGTCGCATGCTCGGCAGCATCCCATTGCAGCGCAATGGCATTGTGGTTGCTTGATACGAGCACAAGATTGGCGGGAGCCGGCAGGGCATCCGTATTCACTGCGCCGTTAATCGGCAGATCATGCGCGAGCTGCGTGGATAACGTCAGATTGCGGTCGCCGCTGTTGTCCCAGTTCATCACGCCTGCCAAATTCAGTGATTTCACGAAGGAAGCGTTATACATCATCGAGGTTTTGTCGTTGTACGTAATAAACGTTTGGCTCTCGCTATTGTACAAATAAGCGACCTTGGATGCTTCGTTCCAGTGGCGGACAAAGCCGTTCATATTCACGTAATTTTCCTCCAGATCCGTGAAGTCGAATATACCTGCTTCCCACGTTCCGGTCGGTACCGCCGTACATGTCGCATACTCGCCTGGTTCCGGGCAGCCGCTCCAGCCTTTGCCGAAGTAAGGAATGCCAAGCACCAGCTTGTAGTCCGGCACTCCGCCGTTCAGGTGCCCAAGGGCTCCGCCGCTGACATGGTTGCGGGCAGCCGTTTCCTTCGGATGGTTCTTATCCGCATACAGCGGGGCGTTATGATGGGCAAGCAGCTCCCAGCTGCCGCTGTAATCGTAGGTCATGATGTTGATGAAATCCAAGTAGCCCGACGCGTTCGCAAGATCTGCGTTCACGACAAAGTTATCGCCCTGGCCGGATGCGATCGTCAGCAAATAGTATTTGCCGTCCTCGGAGCCAGCCGCATCAAGCGCCTCGCGGATCGTTTCCATCGCAAGCGTAAAGTTTTCTTTGTCCTCTGGACGGTGAACGTTGTAGGATTCGCCGCCCTCGACCGGATATTCCCAGTCGATGTCGATGCCGTCCAGCTCATATTCACGTAGAAACTTTACGGCAGAGTTCGCGAACGTTCGGCGCGCTTCTTCCGTGGCTGCCATATTCGAGAAGTTTTTGGACCATGTCCAGCCGCCAACGGATATCATCATCTTCAGGTGGGGATTGGTTTTCTTCATTTCGGCAAAAGCCGCAAAATTATCCGGGTCAACCTCGGAGTCGCCGATGACGATTTCGCCGTCATACACGTAGCGGTTCTGAAGAGGCACATTCGTGTTCTCGCAAGCGTTCGCGCCGGTCCCGTATTTTTTCCAGCAGATATCGGCAAAAGCGTAGTTAATATGCGTGACCTGCGACACATCGACATCGGTTGGCAAGTAATGTCGTCCTGCTGGGGACACGGACCATGACGTATAGTAAGTGACGATGTTATAGTCGCTGCCAGGAACGGCAGTTACCGCATGGCTGGCAGGAGATTCCCACAGGTTGTTGCGGGCAATAACCTTGTAAGAATAAGATTTGCCTTCCTGCAATCCGCCAGCGACATAACGATTCGAATCGCTGATGCCTATCTGCACGCCGTCTTGGAAGACCTCGTAGCTCGTTGCCCCTGGAACCTGGGCCCAGCCGAGCGATACGGTCGTGCGGTTCGCAGTAACGACCTGGACATCTGGTGGGGCGGCAAGTTCTCCCCAAGTCAGCCTGACGGCGTTGCTGTTCTCAGACACTTGCTTCTTAACGGAGTTCTGCGCGCCGACTACGAAGGTTACGGATTCGGCAGCAGTCTGCTGTTCCGACAGGGTGTACGTAATCGTGTTGGAGCCGTCCCACGCGCCGGCCTTCCAAGCGCCGTCTACGTATAAGTCATAGCCGTCGGCACCGGGGCTTCCCGTCCAGCTCAAGGTAACGGAGGAGCCGGATACGGCGGACACCTTCACATTCTGGGGAGGCGCTAGCGGAGATTCTTTGTATTCGCTCACATCCGCCAGTGTCGTGAACGTAACCAAATTGCTCTTTTGTTCCGGAGTCAGGTTGGGCGCTTGAATGCCGTCAGGGCCCACGTAGAAGGAATAAGTGGTTTCTGGGGTCAAACCGCCGACGGTTTGAGCGCCATCATTCGCCCAAGTAATGTATTTGTTATTCTCGTCCCATATCCAGTAATGCGCAATGTCTGGGGCCGGGTCCCAAGCAAGGGATACCGTATTGTGGGTGACCTCCAGCACCTTTAAATTCCGTGCGCCTGAAGCAGGCGGTGCCACGATTTCCCCGTCCGGCGTCGTGAATTCCACGATGTTGCTTTTGTGAGCTAAGGTTGCGGGCCTTTCATACCAGGTAATATAGAAACGGTAAGCGGTGTTCGGCTTAAGCGCGGTGAGCGTGCGGGTTCCGCTGTTTCCAAAGTCTAGGTATTCATTGGTGTTGGCGTCCCAGACATCGATATCGTTCACATTTGGGTTAATATCCCATGCTAAGGTGACAGCTGTGGGTGTCAGGGAATCTTGTACGATCCGTAAATTTTGCGGTGCGGCAGGGTCGATAGCTGGAGGATCATTGTCGGCAGCGTAGGAGGCTGAAGCGTTGAATAAGGAGCTGAATAAGAGCGCGAAGCATAGAAGCAGGACAAATCTTTTCGTCTTTTGTAGCTGGGCCAAATCGTTCACCTTATCACCTCTGATCGTCATTTTTTGAACATTGCAGCATGGCATGTCATGTAAATGTCTGGGTGCTGGTGCCTGACTGAGATCGCGGGTTTAAGCGGTCCCCCCTTTTTGGAGAAAAGTTAAGATTCGGTTAACCTACTATAATCATGAGACGAACAGGGAAAGATGGGAAGGGGTATATTTCCATTTCGCAGGGGGTAAAATTGGAGCATTTCCGTGCGGAGCGGGCTTATATATCGAGAATAGCTAGTTGATGGCGCACTTTTGTGGTAAGATGACTAAGGACAATAGACCATACACAATCAATAGGAGAAGTGGGGGACGAATTAACACCCCGCTTCTTTTATTTTGATGAAGATAGACGTAATAAACCGAACAAAGGGAGCTCATAATGGCTACAATTACCGCAAAACCGTTCGATTCAGACATGCAGGCGCTGCTTGGCGAGATTGTGACGGCCTATCATGCGCCTGAGCTTAGCAAACGCGACGGCTCGGCATTACCGGATCAAATCTATGTCATTGAAGCAGAAGATGAGATGGTGGGCTACGGCGTCGTATGGGAATACGAAAACGGGAAACAACTGATTAAGAAGGCGGAAGCCGATTATTTCAGCGATGACGAGAAATATTTGGAGAAGGACTTCTATATTGATATTAAGAACAAGAAGAACTTCGTCTTTATAGAGGCGCTTGATGTGCTGAAGGAATTCGAAAGCAAGGGCTATGCCGCGGCATTCATCGACTGGCTCAAAGCGAAATACCCGAACAAAAGAATGTACGTTTATTCACTCGAGAAATCCAGAAACTTCTGGTTTAAGCAAGGCTTTGAGGTTTTGGGCGGCACCGTGTGGATGACTTATAATTAACCGTATAAATAAGCAGCGTGATTCATCATTATTGCTTTTTAAACATGAAGGAGACAAAATGACTTTTAACGATCTATTGCTTTCCCCCGCGCTTCTTAAAGCGCTAGCCAAAGAGAACTACACCGAGCCTACGCCGATTCAGGAGCAGGCGATTCCCGTCGTGCTGGCAGGCAGGGACTTATTCGGCTGCGCGCAGACGGGTACAGGAAAGACGGCCGCATTCGCGTTGCCGATTGTCCAGCTTCTAAGCAGCCAGCCCAGCAAAGGGGGAAGAGGACGCCGTACGCGTTCGCTCATTCTAACTCCAACCAGAGAGCTGGCTTTGCAGATAGATGATAACATCAAGGCGTATGCCCAGTTTACCGATATTCGGTGCATGGCTATCGTAGGCGGCGTTTCACAGAAAGCGCAGGAGCGCTCGCTTGAGCAAGGCGCGGATATTATCATTGCGACGCCAGGCAGGCTCATCGATTTGATTAACCAGAGACTCGTCGATCTAAGCGCCGTGCAAATTCTAGTGCTGGATGAAGCAGACCGCATGCTGGATATGGGCTTTATTAATGACGTGAAGAAAATCATCGCCAAGATGCCTAGCAAGAAGCAAACGTTATTCTTCTCCGCGACCATGCCTCCCGAAATATCGAAGCTTGTCAAAGCGCTGCTGGTTAATCCGGCCAAGGTGGAAATTACGCCAGCGTCTTCGACGGTGGACCGTATCGAGCAATCCGTATATTTTATTGAAAAATCCAGCAAGCAGGGCTTATTAAATGAGCTTCTAAAGGACAAAACAATTATATCGGCGCTTGTGTTCACACGCACGAAGCATGGCGCTGACCGCGTCGTGCGCGGACTGAACAAGGTAAACGTTACGGCACAGGCCATTCATGGCAATAAGTCGCAGAATGCGCGCCAGAATGCGCTTGCCAGCTTCAGAAGCGGCGCTACGAGAGTGCTTGTCGCAACGGACATCGCAGCGCGCGGAATCGACATCGATGAGCTGTCGCATGTGATTAACTTCAATCTGCCAAACATACCGGAAACGTACGTGCACCGGATCGGGCGTACCGGAAGAGCGGGATTAAGCGGTATCGCGATCTCCTTCTGCGAGACCGAAGAGCTGCCGTATTTGAAGGACATAGAGAAAAAAATCAAGAAAACGATTCCCGTAGCAACCGTACCAACCAATCAGGTGCTGACCGTATAGGGGAACGGCAATAGGCAGTCTGGAATACACTAATGAGAATGAGGAGTTGATCATTTGAGAAAGCAAAAACCAATGTCATTTGAGGATCTACTGAAGGAACTGCAAGGCCAGAAAGACATACAAGAGGATCCGAGCCACGTTTCACTGGAAGCTTTGTTTCATGATTCGTTCATGAGCAAGCATACCCGCTCGAATAGCTTCGCGGAGTTTTTGGAGAAAGGCAATTTCAAAGTCCAGACGCGCGAGGATATTCTAGACATCCCGGATGAGTTTTTTGACCGTCACGTAGCCAGAGATACGGATTTCGCAAACTGGCAGAAGATGCTGGATACAGCGACTGCGGAGTACGGCGCTAAGTAATTAGAATATGGAAATCGGTTGGTCGGCTTAGCTTCGTCGAATCGTTTCATCAGGTCAGAGCAGCCTTGGCAAAAGGCGGCTTTGGCCTTTTTGCTGTTTCGGTGGCCGCTCCGCGTGTGTAAGGTATAAGACTACTTGCGTCTAGATCGCTAGGCGACACACATAGGGGGCTATCATGATGAGTACACGGGACAAAGCTTATGTATGGAGAAGAATCGGCATCGTACTCGTGCTGCTAGGCTGCGCGACGCTGATCGTATCCGCATCCAATCCCAACACGCCGGAAGGCTTTCTGATAATTGCGCATCGCGGCGCATCCGGGCATGAGCCGGAAAATACGATGGCCGCCTTCGAGGAGGCCGAGCGTCTTGGCTCTGATTTCATCGAGTTCGACGTGCAGCTGAGCAAGGATAAGGAGCTTGTCGTTATTCACGACGACACGGTGGATCGGACGACCGATCATCAAGGGGCGGTGGATGAGTATACGCTGGACGAGCTGGAGAATATGGATGCTCCTGCGGGGAAAGGCTCGCGCCAAGCGGAGAAGGAGAGGACGGGAACGGATAAGGAAGAGAACGTAACTGGGAATGATAAGGAAACAGAGAAAGTAAAGAATAAGGAAAAGGAGAAAGACAAGGAACAAGAGAAAGAGAAAATTGTGTCCTTGGAGGAGGTCCTGGACCGTTTTGCAGGAAAAATGGCGATGCTGATCGAGATTAAGGATTCCAAGCTGTATCCAGGCATCGAGGAGCAAGTCGCTGAGGTAATACGCAGCTATGAGAAGCGTTTAGCCGCTGCCGGCTTGGGCGGGCATAAGTCCATCGTGGATCTTGCGGAGAGGAAGAACAGTATGGGCATTGTGATTCAATCGTATGATTTTGAATCGACACGACTTATGCATAACCTGCTGCCGAACGTTCCCATCGCGGCGCTTGTACATGAGGACAAGCATCCGCTCTCGGACGCGACGCTCGATGCGCTCACTTCTTTCTCCGCTTATATCCATTATCCGAAGGAGCTGCTCGACAAGCAGACCGTAGAACGAATTCATGATCGAGGTCGCAAAGTGATCGCTTGGACCATTCAGAATGATGAGGACATGGTGAAGATGAAGAAGCTTGGGGTAGATGGCGTGATTACGGATTATCCGGGGTAAGGGGATGAGTTGAGGAGCATGAACGAGCTGACGTCGTTTGCAGCTTCGGGAACGTTTGGACTTCCGGCCGCTGTTGTCTCCAGATTTCTTCGATTGTACCGCTGCCTATGGTTGAAATCCGGAGACAAAGGCGAACGCTGACGCTCCTCCAGTTCCAAACCTTCCCTCGTGCTTACTCCGCGCTTCTTTCATTCTTCAACTCTTTTATTTAGTGCGTTTGAAAAATGTGATACGATGATGTGAAAGTCGTATGGCGAGGTGCTCGTTTATGGTGAATATATATATCGTCCGTCATTGCAAGGCAACAGGGCAAGAGGCGTCGGCTCCGTTAACCGAAGGCGGCGCTCGGGAGGCTGAGCAGCTGGCTGCATTTTTCTCGACAAGAGACATTGATCATGTGATATCAAGCCCATACGAGAGAGCATGCCGATCTATAAAGCCGTTAGCTGACCGCTTAGGGATGGAGATCGTGCTGGATGACCGATTAACCGAGCGTGTCCTATCTTCCGAGAATAGCTTGGATTGGCTGGAGAAGCTAAGCAACAGCTATGATGATTTGGAATTGCGCTGTGAAGGCGGCGAAACGAGTAACGAAGCAATGCGGCGTGCCGTTCCGGTCGTATTGGAAGCAAGCGGAGGCGGGAAGAGCAATGTGGTGATCGTGTCGCACGGCAATCTGATTTCGCTAATTCTGAAGCATTTTGATAGCCGAATCGGATTTAAAGAATGGCAGTCGCTGAGCAATCCGGATGTGTTTCAGCTTTCATTCGCGGGTGATGAGGTTAAGCTGGAGCCAATTTGGGCGGAGTAAGGTTCTAGCGTTTAAAGACGTGCCCCATATCGTAGATGAGCCAATCATATGGTTCTTGGGCTGCATCAGGCTTCCCAGGCGTCCAACCTAGCGCCCGGACTTGTTCCATGCGCGGAAACGAGCGGGGGCGATCCCGTTCCATACGCGAAACATTTTGCCAAAATGAAACTCATCCGCAAATCCGCACGCATCCGCAATGGCCTTCATCGGTTCATCCGTAAGCAATAGCAGCGTCTTCGCTTGCTCATTCCGAACTTGATTTAAATAAGCCTTGGGCGAAATGCCAGTATGCTTCATGAACATTTTGCGCAATTGCGATACGGAAATACCAAGGTCTTGCGCAAGCTCCTCCAGCCGGATGGGCTGATGATAGCTTGTTTCCATCCACAGCTTCGCCTGCTGGAAGGCTTTCATAGAGGGACTCTGCGACGTATCGTTGTCTTTCATGAATGAAATCAAGCGAGTCAGCACATATTGGAACTCCGCTTGCCGCTCATGCGAATCGGTTCCTTGGATAGACCACATGCGTGCAAACTGCGATTCGACCCAGTCTGCTTGCTCTGGCGAGTAAGTTTTATAAAAAGGCACGTCCAGAGATTCGAGCGGAACAGGCTTCAGCCATTGATCCTGTTCATAAGGTATATCGAGCACATCGAACAGCAGCATCCGAATACATAATGGCTTGTCCATAGAGGATGACATGGAGAGCGTAAACCCACGCTTCAGATACAATAAATCCCCAGCCTGCACAGGCAGAGACACTTCCTCCGCCCCATAAAAAAATTCGCCTTCGCCGCTCTGGACCCAGTAGAGAGAATGAACGTCCGTCGTATTCCGTATATCCTTCCAGCCTGGAACAGGCAGCTTCTCATAGGAAAGCCGATGATGGTAAATTCGGTCGTTAGACAAGGGAATTGATCACCAGCCTTGTAGCGATTTTGACAAAGAGAGATGAGGTTTAGCCATGTTATGCGGCTCTTCTTTTATGATACGCTTTACGAAGCGAATAGGAAAGGGGCTCGTTAAACGTGATACGGACATTTCAGCAGCATACGCTGCGGCCTACAAGGCTATTGGATGGATTGTGGGATTTCATAACGGATGCAGGCGATATCGGCAAAAATGAAGGATGGGCGTCCCGGTTTCCTACGGGTTCCCGCAAGCTTGTTGTACCCTCATGCTGGAACAATGAATTAGGTACTTACGATTATATCGGTGCGGCTTGGTACCGTACTTATTTTGACAATGTGAAGGCATCCCATATTCGGTTGGTCTTTGAAGGCATTCTGCACCATGCGGATGTTTATGTGGACGGCCAGCATGCGGGGGATCATTTTGGCGGCTTTACGCCATTCTCCGTTATCCTCCCTAAGCTCGCTCAAGGCAAGCATGAGCTCGTTATTCGCGTGGATAATACGGTGGATTGGCAAACGCTGCCGACGGACATTGCGGATTGGCATTCCTACGGGGGAATTATGCGATCGGTCGAGCTGCAGGAGCTGCCTGATGTGTACATCGAATTGATGAAAATCGACTACCAGTTGAAGGGTGATGCCGCCGATATTCAGCTGCACGTTGATCTAAAGTCGCTTAGCAAGGAAGACAGCCAAGTAGAAGTGAGTGCCGTTACGGAGGGGCATTCGCTCTCTGCCTCCTCTGTGCAAGTCGCTGCCGGTCAAGCTGTGAGCTTGACGCTTCGGGGCAGCCTTGCGCAGATCCGTAGATGGGACATTGGAGAACCGGCGCTGTATACGTTCACGGTTCAAGCGGGGGAAGATGATCTCATTGACCGGACTGGATTCCGCAGCGTGGAAGTGCAGGGCAGCGACATTCTGCTGAATGGCCGAAAGCTGTATCTCCAAGGCGTGAATCGGCATGAGGAGCATCCGGAATGGGGCTTTGCTTTCCCGCCTAAGCTGATGCTGAAGGATCTTGATATTTTGACCGATATGGGCTGCAATATCGTACGCGGATCTCATTACCCGCAGAGCCAGTTCTGGATCGACTTGCTCGATGAGCACGGCATGCTGCTGTGGAGCGAAATCCCGATGTGGGGATGCTTTATGAGCGTAGAGACGCTGGCTAGCCCGATCTTTAGGGAACGTGGCGTCAATATGCTGGACGAAATGATTACACGCGATTATCACCATCCGTCTATCATTTTCTGGGGGGCGCATAACGAGATTGATACGCGGACGGAGGAAGCGCTCGAGCTGACCAAAGCTTTTGTGGGCAAAATCCGCAGCATGGACAGCAGCAGGCTCGTAACCTACGCAACCATGCATCCGGAGGAGGATATTGTATTATCCCATTTCGACGTCATCGGCATTAACAAATATTACGGCTGGTATGAGGGCAGCGTCGATGGATTCAGGAGCATGCTGAAGAACTACTACAGCAATGCCGAGAAGCAGGGCGCGGGCGGCAAGCCTGTCATCATGAGCGAGTTCGGCGCAGCAGGGATATTCGGAGATGCGGGCTGGGAGCCGCGCTTGTTCAGCGAAGACTACCAGGCCGATACCGTGAAGCGTGCGCTCAACATATTCCGTGACGACCCTCGCATTGCGGGCACGCTTATCTGGCATTTCGCCGATATTCGCGTTGATGTGCGGAGCGATAGACCTTACTTCCGCGATCGCGCGCGAAGCTTCAATAACAAGGGGTTGCTGAACGAGTATCGCAAGCCGAAGCTGGCATACCGGTTGGTGAAGGAGATTTATCGTTCGGAGCGGTAAGAGAGTGGGACTGTAGAGCTGTGCAGCAGCTCAGCAAATGCGAATGGCTTTGGTACTTATCCTTGTAGCAACTCAGCAAAAGCGAACGGCGTTGGTACTCATCCTTGTAGCAGCCCAGCAAAAGCGTATGGCGTTAGGACTCATCCTAGTAGGATGGGTCCCTTTTTGCGTTTCACCACATATCACTCCGCCTTTTGCTTGGCACCATGCGAGCCGATCACGCATCTGATATATAGAAGTTTAATAGAATCGAGGTGATCGGTATGGGTGGACTAAAAGCTGTTCGTCAGCCTGACTTGGTGTTGATCAGTTGGACAAGGAATCCGCTTGTTCCCGGCTCTGCACGCCGAATCGTTTCTGTACGCGTCATTGGCAGCGCTGAGCCTTGCAAAGCTACTTTGGTAACGAACGGACTGCTTATTACGGCTTTGAACTGCTTGCTGGACGATTTCAAAATCGTGTACCAGAAAAAAACGTCAAATGTGAGCGGCAATTTGCTGCTGCAGCGTTTTCGGAATGTGTAAGCTGGGGAGGAGGAGCGGCGGGAGCTGCTCCTTTTTTTATGGCGAGTTGTAATACGATGTACGGCAAATAGTAAACGAAACGATTAACGTCGGCGAGCACAATTCAGGTATCTACCCTGATTTTTGCTCGTATTTGAGCTGGATTTTAGGGGGGATTCTTGAAAATGTGTGTTCTATTGAAAGTGTTTAGTTCGCGTTTTCCTTGTTTGGTTTAGTTCCGCCTTTTTTGTATCTTGTCTGGGAATTCCAAAACCTTGATGATGAATAAGAATTCGAATGCAATGTCGGACGGAGGAGGTACAATGAATTGAAAACAGGCTATGCTAGCAACCGGGAGGCGAAATATGAGAACGAGCGCAAGTAGACGGTTCAAACAAAATGTGCCGCTCTTATGGATGTTTATTCCGGGAGCACTCTTTTATCTTCTTTTCAAATACACGCCAATGGCGGGGCTCGTAATCGCATTCAAAGATTACAACCTTCATGACGGAATCGTGCGCAGTCCCTGGGTCGGGCTTGATAATTTCCGCTTGATCTTCAGCAACGCTCTCACAACGGATATCATTATTAACACGTTATGGCTAAGTTTGCTTCGGCTCGTTGTTGGCTTCCCGTTTCCGATTCTTCTGGCTTTGCTGCTCAATGAAGTGCGTAAAACGTGGTTTAAACGTTCGATTCAGACGATGGTGTTTTTGCCTCATTTTTTCTCGTGGGTTATTGTAGGGGGCATCGTGCTGACGTTATTCTCGCAAGAAGGGGGGAGCTTGAACCTGTTGCTGGAACGGTGGTTCGGCTACAACCATGCATTTATGTACGAGGTGACGTCATGGGTTACGATCTATCTCGGATCGGGGGTTTGGAAGGAAGCGGGCTTTAGCGCCATTATTTATTTGGCCGCCCTGGCCGCGATTGATCCGGTCTTGTACGAAGCCGCAGCGATCGACGGAGCAAGCAAATGGCGGCAAATCTGGCATATTACGTTGCCCGGAGTCAGCACGGTCGTGGTGATGATGCTGATTCTATCCATGGGAAGTATTATGGAGGTATCATTTGATCAAATCTATATTTTGGGCAATCCCGTCGTGGCCAGCGTCTCGGAAGTCATCAGCACCTGGGTGTATCAGCTTGGGCTGCAGGGGGCGCAATTCAGCCTTACGACTGCCATGGGATTGTTCGAATCGCTGGTAGGGTTGCTATTGATCCTAACGGCGAACCAAATCGCCCGCCGAATGGGAAAAGAACTGTGGTAAAGGAGGGATGGATCGATGCGCGCATCCTCTGGCGAAAAAGTGTTTTATGCAGTTAATTACTTCGTATTGTTGATGGCGGGACTGCTTTGTTTCTTGCCTTTAGTTCATCTTTTTGCAACCTCGTTCAGCGACCCGGGCATGATTATGGGGGGACGGGTCTCGCTATGGCCGGTACAATGGAATTGGGATTCGTATAAAGCTCTATTTCTCGGGACACGGATCGTGGATGCATTCGGGAACAGCTTCGTCATCACGATTGTCGGCGTGTTATGCAGCATGACAGCTTCCATCGCCGTCGCATACCCCTTGTCTCGAGAATATTTTTATGGCCGCCGATTTTTATCGATGGCTATCATTTTTACGATGATTTTTAGCGGCGGACTAATTCCTAACTATTTGCTGGTCAAATCGCTTGGTTTGGTCAATTCCTATTGGGCCCTGTGGCTGCCGGGACTGATAAGCACGTATAACATGTGGGTCGTAAAAACATTTTTCCAAAACATCCCGCGAGAGCTGGAGGATGCGGCCCGCATCGATGGCTGCGGCGAGCTCCGATTGATTATGAGAATCGTGCTTCCGGTGTCGCTGCCCATGCTTGTGGCGATCTCCTTGTTTTATGGCGTCGCGTATTGGAACAATTTCTTCAACGTACTGATCTACGTCAATGATACGAGCAAATACAATTTGGCCGTATTGGTGCAGCAAATGATATTTTCTGCCTCGAACCCGCAGCTCGCCATCGATTCGGATTTGCAGCAAGCGATTACACCGGAGGGCGTGAAGGCTGCAGGCGTACTCGTTATGGTCTTTCCAGTACTGATCGTCTATCCTTTCGTCCAGAAGCATTTCGTGAAAGGGGTGATGATCGGGTCATTGAAAGGTTAGCTGCGGCTATGAGCGGCAGAAGCATCTTACATTTGGAACATGGTGAAATGAAAGGGGAGGCTCATACATGATCAATCGGAAACTTCGGCGAGGTTCAATGATGGCGTTCGTTTACATTATATTGTGCAGCGTAACGGTATTAGGATGCTCTACAACTCCATCCAAGGAGCCCGATCCGGGCACGGACGGAAATAATACCGCGGCAAAGGGCAGGTTGACTGCAGCCGTATACGATCGAGGCAATGTCCCGGCCGATCAGGGCACCATTGCGGATAATTGGGCGACAAAGTGGATCAACGAAGAGGGACCGGCAGAGGTGAAGTTCGTGCCGATACCGCGCTTTTCGGATACGGAAAAGTATAATACCTTATTCGCGGCAGGAAGCGCCCCGGACATCGTATGGTCTTATAGCAGCGATTTCAAAGGCCAACTGATCAACCAGCGCCAAGCTATGCCGCTCGAGGAGCTTATCAACGAGACGAGTACCACTTATAAGAAGCTGCTGGAGGACTACCCGGGGCTGAAAAAGCTTACGACTAATCCGGACGGGCATATTTATCAAATCGGCCGTATGAACGGATTGCAGCCGAATGATTCTTTGTTTATTCGGGCGGACTGGTTGAAAGCGCTGAATCTGTCCGTTCCCCAAACGACGGAGGAGCTCTTTGAAGTGGCCAAGGCGTTTGCAACCCAGGACCCGGACGGCAACGGGAAGCACGATACGCGCGGCATCGCGATGAGTTTTATTACAGGTGCCTTGATTGACGCTATGTTCGGGAACATCACCCCTGTGGTGGAAAATGACGAACTAGTAAACGGCTGGGATCGGAAAAAGGATGCGCTGGCTTTCAAAAAGCAGCTATTTGATTCGGACATTGTAAATAAAGACTTCCTGAACGATAAGGATGGGGCGAAAGCGAAGGAAGAATGGGTAACAGGCAAGCTGGGCATTTACGGGGGCTCCATCGACGGAATCGACGAAATGCAGGTCCTTGCTACATTAATGAACAATAACCCGAACGCAGAAGTGCTTTGCATTGCGCTGCCTGCGAGTGCATACGGCCAGTTCAGCGGCGGCTTGATCCCGCCGATCCAAGTGGTCGGTCTCGTCAATGCCGATGCCAAAGATCCGGCAGCCGTTATGAAGTATATCGATTTCCTTTCGGATAAAGCGAGCATGACCAAATTGGCTTACGGAGACGAGGGAACCGATCATACGCTGACCGAAGCGGGTTTTCCCGCGCTTAAACAGCTGGATAATCCGAAATTCTCCTGGACAAACGACGTTAATTTATTATATTCGCCGGCCTTCTTCGGGAGCGTGCCTGCTTATATCAATTCTCTGAGCCTTGACAATCCGATAGAAAAGAAATGGTTGGAGCTATACGGACAAGCAACGGAAAATTATTTGAGTCCGGACCGTCCTTACCCGGGATTCACTTTCATGGAGTTTAGGCCAGTGCTGCCCAAAGAGCTGCAGACCATCTCCTCTACCGTGAACGGGCAGATCGATAATATTTTGAAGAAAGCGATCGTCAGCGGGGATGCGTACACCGCGGATCAAGCGATCGCCGATGCGCAAAAGGCATGGAAACAAGTAGGAGGCGAACAAATCGACGATTGGTGGAGGGATTGGTATAATGCAAATAAAGACACGGCCTATTTAACCAAAGATTTATATACGAAGTAAGATTACGCAACATCCAAACGATGGGCAGGGGGATAAAGAATGAAGCGCAATAAGTGGTTTTATCGGTTGTTGTTCTCTTATCTCCCGATCGTGCTCTTTGTTGTTTCGGGTTTGATTATCTCTTGCTTCCTATTCATAGTAAAGCTGTCGCAGGAAGAGACGGGACGCGCCAACACGATGTTCGCGCAGACCGTGATGCAATCCGTGGACCAGTCGCTGCAGACGATTGACAGCGTTATCATGCAAGGGATTCAGACGGATGAGGTGTTATCCGCCTTCTTTAACGAGAAGGGGACGACGAATACGTATTTCCAGAATTACGAAACGGGCGAGAAGCTGAGGGGATGGATGGATTCCAATCCATGGATTTCGTCCATCTATGTCGTTCGATGGTCCGATCGCCTGCTGCTAGCGCAAGGCGGCTTGGCGAGTTTGGATGAATTTACGGACGAGGCGTTCATTAAAGAAGCTCAGAACGCCAGGAACCTTCTCAATTGGACTGGCAGACAGGATCCGTTCGTGCCGCATGATCCGTCGCAAAAGGTGGTTACCCTTGTACGCAAGGCTCCGCTGGAGCACGGCAGCCAGGGGCTGGTCATCGTCAATATCCGGACCCAGGCCATTGCCAGGTCGATTGAAGAAAAGACGGCCTTGAAGTTAGGTTTTATCGCGATCCATAGGCAAGGGGACATGCTGCTCGATACGAGCGAAAGGTCTAAGGAGCAGGGGAAGAACAATCATGTGCAGCTGGCAAGCGTCACATCGCCTTATACGGGATGGACATTTGAAAGCGGTATCAAGCAAGGGGGCATAATCAGCTACGCTTCTGCCTTTTCATACTTATGGATCATTCTCGGATCATTGGTCACCGTAGTTGGCGTAATTTGGGTGGTATATGCGACGCGCAGAAATTACAAACCGATTGAATCGATTATCACTCGAATTCGAATGAATGCTCCTAGCAAAAAAGACGAATTTGCCGATGTTCGGCATATGGATGAATTCGGGTTTATCGAATCCACGTTCGGAAATATGGCGGAGGAGCTAGGCAAGTTCCGGGAGCAGTCGGTAAAGGATGATGTCATCAAGCGCAAGCATGTATTTCAAAAAATTATGAGCGAGGACGTCACAGGTGAGGTTGAACAATTACTTTCGGAATTGAAGGACGGACACTTATTGATCCAGTCCAAGCAGTTTCAATTCTCGATCGCCGAGATCGACCGTTTCCACCAGTTCGACAGTCGATACTCGGAATCGGATCAGTATTTGCTAAGATACGCCGTGACCAAAGTGATTCAGGAGATCGCAGAGTATTATCCATTCGGCATCTATTGCGAATGGATGTCGCAAACAAGGCTGATCCTCCTATTTAGCCTCGGCGAATCTGATTCGTGCAATATGTCCGAGACCGCGAACGGATTTTGGCGGGAAATGCTCGATTGGATGGAACGGTTTATGACGTTCAGCATTACCGTCGGCATCGGCCGCGAAGTGTTCTATATTCGCGATTTGAAAAGATCTTACCGGGATGCCGAGGAGATTTTGCGTTATAAGTGGCTGCTTGAAGACCGCAAAATCATTTCGCGCGAAGATGTCGAGGGGAAATCAGGGAAGGTTTATTACGAATACCAGCATCTTGTCCATGCTCTCGCCGACTCGTTCAGAGTAGGCGACGCGAAATGGGAGAGCACCTTCGAGCGGCTGTTCAGCGAAGTGAAGGGGGCTATACTAACCGCGGAGGATATGGTGAATTTACTGAATTACCTGCTCTTCGAGCTGGATAGAGAACTATCCTACTTAGATATGGAGTCCATCGAATCTTTGAAGGAAAACAGCTTGTCCCATATACGCGAAGAGATGTACATCATTGAGTCTGTCACGGATACCCAGGAAAATTTAAAAAACATACTCATGACCTTATTTAATGATATACAAGGCATGCGGGAAAATCATAGCAACCATGAAACGGTTCGTGACATTAGAAGTTATATCGAAATGAATTATCATGATTCGAACCTATCTTTGACCTCGATTAGCGATAAATTCGGCATGAGCGGAAATTATTTAAGCCGTCTCTTCAAGGAAGAATTCGGGGAGAGCTTCGTCAGTTATTTAATTTATTTCCGCATGGAGAAAGCCAAACAATATTTGAAGGCAACCGCGGAACCCATACAACATATTGCCAACCTGGTCGGATACACCCATTCGGTTTCCTTTAACCGCGTATTTAAGAAGCTGGTAGGCAAAACGCCGGGGGAATACCGGAGCATGAACGTGAAATAACGATAACAGTAAAGTCTAATCATGAGGGAGCGGGATAGGAATGAATCTTGCAGCAATCAATAAAAATTGGGTAATTGAGAAGATCGAATTCGCTAAGCTTCACGGGCAGCGGGCGCGAAGTGCCGGGGCAAATGCCAGACTAGGCATTCATGGCACCGCTTGCGAAGTTAGCCTTGTCCGAATCACCATTGACGGCCAAACGGCATACGGCGCCTCGCGCATCACGACGGAGCAGGCGAGAACGCTTGTCGGGAAGCCTATTCGCGACTTATTCGACGATATGGGGAAAATTCGTGAGCCTTATCGCATCTGTCTCGAATTTCCGTTACTGGATTGGTTGGGGCGTAGATGGAACCAGCCGGTGTATGAAATATATAATGGGGCCAGCAGTCAAACGCAAAGCGGGCTGGCCGTTCCATGCTATGATACTTCTCTATATTTTGACGATTTGCATCTGACCAATGACAAGGATGCGGTCGCGCTCATTCAGGAAGAAGCCAAACAAGGCTACGCGAAGGGACATCGTCATTTTAAAATAAAAGTAGGACGCGGCGGGATGCATATGCCGCTGATGGAAGGGACTAGACGGGACATCGCGATCGTGGAGGGCGTAAGGGAAGTGGCCGGCCCGGCAGGAAAGCTAATGATCGATGCCAACAATGCTTACAATCTCAACCTGACAAAAGAAGTTTTGACCGCTTTATCGGATGTTGATCTGTATTGGATCGAAGAAGCTTTCCACGAGGACGAAGAATTGTACAAAGATTTGAAGTCGTGGCTGAAGGATCGTAATCAGAGCGTGTTGATCGCGGACGGAGAAGGGTATGCCTCCCCCCGATTGGTTGACTGGGCTATACAGGGAAGAGTCGACGTGTTGCAATACGATATTATACATCCCGGCTTTACCCACTGGCTGGAGCTTGGCGCAAAGCTGGATGAGCATGCTTTGTTGACTGCGCCGCACTGTTATGGCAATGCTTATGGCATATACGCAACGGGACATTTATCTGCCAGCATCAAAGGTTTTCAGTTCGTGGAATGGGATGACATCACGATCGAAGGGATGGACGCCAGCGCTTATTCCGTGCAAGACGGAATGTTCTATGTTCCGCCTAAAGCAGGGTTTGGACTGGAGTTTGACGATGATCGGTTTACCTTTCAGGTTTCTCAAGGTGGATGGGTGATCGATTAGTTGTGCAGGATTGAATTGCTGCGGGGTAGTGTTTTTTAATAAATCTTACGCTTGGGAGAAGTATTTGGTCATCGACCAAATACTTCTATTTATTTTATGGGAGACGACTGATTTACATTCGCCAGCGTAGTTCAGCGCACGACTAAACGTCAGGTTGCGATCAACAACCTTTTTATGCCTAATTCTCCCAAGTGTTGCTTGGTTTCTGGTAGTTAGAGAGGGGGAAAATCGCTCTCCTAACAAAAAAACAAGACTTAACAAATACTATTCAGGATATATATTTAAAAACATGTTTAATAATGCCCTGTCAATCAATTAAGACTTCCAATGGATGATGCCAAGACTTCTTACTGTGGCGCAAATACAAATAAGCTTGATAATAAACTAATATTAAAATCATGGTATGATTAAAGTAACATAACACTACATCCTACTACAAACAATTTATTAACTATAGGGATGTATATATATGACAATTATTGGTGTGATCATTGAAATATAGGTTTGTAACAAGAAGATGAAGCTGTCTAATTCCATGGCTCTAACTGTTCCGTTGATAGAAGCGGAGCGTGTGAAAATAGACGTATAGCCGGGGAATGCGTACTCTGAATATAAAAATCAGATTTACTTACAAGCATCTGAATTAAACTGTTAACATCGAAGCGGTTAGTGTTTCTCGGTGGCCTAGTCAAACAGGAGAATGAATAATAAGTCCTCTTCAAGTCTAAATGCCTAAAATTAATGTTGAAGTAAAATATATTTATAAAAATAGTACATTTTGATCTTGTATAATAAAGGATAATGATGAATGTTGAGGAATTCTATTATTATTGATTGACAGAACAAAAAAATCAGTCATAGGGGAAATTAGGTTGGAAGAGAAGTACTCAATGAGCGTAGGCAGTTTGTTTGCAGGTATTGGCGGTTTTTGTACTGCATTTAAAAGGGAAGGCTTTCAAATTGCATGGGCTAATGAATTTGATAAGTCCGCGTGTGAGACATATAGATACAATAATCCTGAAGTTGACTTACATGAAAAATCGATAGAAGAACTTTCGGTGAATATGGATAAATTGAATCCGGTTGATGTTTTGACTGCCGGATTTCCGTGTCAGTCTTTTTCAGTTGCTGGAAACCAACTGGGTTTCGAGGATCCACGTGGTTCATTATTTTTTCAAATTATTAGGCTAATAAAAGAATTTGGAAATGAGAAACCAAAAATTATCGTATTAGAAAATGTTAAGAATCTTATATACCATGATTCCGGTAGATCAATTCGTCGATTAGAAGAAGAGCTAAGGAATGCAGGGTATTGGTTTCGAGTGAATAAAGACATGAATGGTCATTTGTTAAACTCTACTCCCAATGCCAAGGTGCTGAATACGAAAGATCATACTACTATTCCTCAAAATCGCGAACGGCTATACATGGTTGCGTTAAACAGCGATTATTTCAAAAAAAACATGTTTAAATTCCCAGATGAGAGAACCTTACCGCTCACGGATATTCAATCCTTTTTTGATAAGTTACAAAAAGGCGAATCTGAACTGTATTTTGAGCCTGGAAGTAAATATGAAACTTTGTTTGCAGATGCAATTAAAGAGGCTAAAAAAGAAGGACGTCATGACTCTGTCTATTTATTAAGGCGTATTTATGTAAGGGAGAATAAAAATAACTGTGCCTTTACTCTCACAGCAAATATGGGGAGCGGTGGCCATAATGTACCGGTTATTGAAGATGACTGGGGAATAAGAAAGCTTACTCCGCGTGAATGTCTTAGATTACAGGGGTTTAAGGATCATGAGTTTTCATTCCCAATTCAAATGGCAAAAACAAAACAATACAAGCAAATAGGCAATGCTGTAACGGTTGATCTTGTTCAACTATTGGCAGCTCAATGTAAAAATCAATTAATAGCCGAAGAGAGGACTAAAGGATATGATAGGTTGGAGTTTTCCATCTAATAATTACGGTCAAACGACCGGTTTAAACGATGCTGGAATTGAGACATTCAAAGGGAATCCTTGGGATTCACTTGCTCGCGAGATAAATCAAAATTCATGCGATGCGAAAGGTGATGACAGTACTCGTCCCGTAGAAGTAGAATTCAAATTAGAACTTATTAAAAGGACTGATATTCCGGGTCATGAACAATTTGTTCAAATTTTAGAATCTTGCTTTGATTTTTGGAAGGGAAACGCGAAAACTGAAAGCTTTTTTTCAAACGCATTAAAGATAATGAGCGAAGATCAGATTCCTTTTTTAAAAATCAGCGATTTTAATACGACTGGATTAACGGGCTCATCTGAACTGGATCGAGGAGGTTGGCATAACCTGATTAAATCGGTTGGTTCTTCAGATAAAGGGTCAAAATCTGGTGGCTCCTTCGGCATCGGTAAACATGCACCCTTTGCTTGCTCACAATTGAGAACTGTCTATTATGGAACGCTAGATAAAAATGGTAATCGAGCATTCCAAGGAGTTTCAAAACTAGTGACTCATATTGGAAGCAACGGAGAGCCAACGCAGGGAACCGGTTATTTTGGTATTAAGGATCGAAACAGCCCTATTCATGAACTTGAGGGGTTGCATACATTTTTTAAACGTGAAGAGATGGGAACAGATATATTTGTAGCGGGCTTCATGGTAGAAGAGGATTGGGAGATAAAGGTTATTAAGTCTGTATTGGAAAACTTTTTTGTTTCAATTCTTGAGCAAAAACTAGTAGTAAAAGTAGGAGACACACTAATTAATTCAGCTACGATGGCAGAGTTAATTAATCGATACACTCGACAAGATTCCGATTGTCTGTCGGCAGCATATTTTGATTCATACACCTTATCTAATCGTCATTATTTCTACGAAGAAAATTTTTTAGGACTTGGACGTATTGAGTTATTCGTATTGCCAGGTAAAGACCTTCCTAAACGTGTTGCTATGGTAAGGCAAACAGGGATGAAAATCTATGATAAAGGTAATTTTAGAACTCCTTTTAAGTTTGCGGGTGTCATGATTGCGAAGGGTGATGAAATGAACTCTTTCTTAAGACAATTAGAACCTCCAACGCATATTGCTTGGGAAGCAGAACGTCATGATGATCCTGAGCTCGCTAAAAGTAGAATTCGTTCTCTATACGCTTGGATAAACGATAAAGTAAAGTCTATAGCTATCCCAGATAATGTAGAGGAGCTTGATGTTGAGGGATTAGGTGATCATTTACCGGATTATGTAGGTGATAATCAGCCTGTAAGTATGTTTAATTTACCTAATAAACAACCGTTGGTGTCAAAGGAAATTGAATTGGATATTGTAAGGCGGCCAATGGCGGCTACTGTACTTGTAAATAATGAAGAAGTAGCAGCTACAAGCGATCAGTCGGAGCTTGACTCTGAACATGAAGAAACGAATTCCGAGAGTGGAGATGAAAACTCCGATAAAGATTCTAATAACGAAGAGAATGAAGACGATGTTACAGACGATAATGTCGCTGAAAAACCTGAACAAAAGAATGACGAGAGAAAAAACGATGCTCCTAAGAAATCGTTGAAACTCAAACATTTGCGTGTATTTTGTACGGATGCATTAAATGGAGAGTACAAGATTAGCGTGCAGTCAGACGATAATGGATTAGGCTATCTCAGTGTTAAAATCGCAGGTGAAGTTGGTGGCGAGCTTGCAAATATCAAGTCTGCGGTACTGGAAGGTATGCAGGAGCCGCTTCACGTCGGCGATGGCAGAGTAGGTCCCATTAGTTTTCTAAGGGACAAGAAATGCAATGTTATTATTAAGCTTCAAAGATCTAAACGTTGTGCATTGGAGGTGTCCATCCATGCAAATTAATTTCAGACAGTATCCTCATCCTGTGCTCTCTTATTTTTCAGATGATGTTCCTGATGTCGATTTTCAAACAGCTCTGAAACCGACTAAGACTCATAATACTTATATGTTCGACGCATCCGCGATTACAAGTTGCGACGGGTTGAGAGAATATATGGCTGACAGGAAAGCAAAATATGCTTTCCATATTGAATGCCAGAGCACTCGATACAGAAGGATGTTCACTTCGTTTGAGGATAAGTTTTCTTTCGAGATAAAAGCAGACGAGCTTAATGGAAAAGTGGAAATATGTTCGTTTATTATTTCCACAGCTGATAACGATAAGTATAGATTAGAAGAGTTCCATACTGATTACGAAGGCCATTACTTTTCGATAAAAAAGGGCGACATATTGGCCATCGATAATGAACGGGTTTTTTATGCAGATAATGATACAGATCCACTTCAAAAAATCCCATCAATATTCTCAGTCGTGCCAAACTATAATGATGATGCTTTACCGATGGATTTTGATGCTTCAGGTAACAAAATTGTCGTCTCCTTGTCTCCTGGAAATTTTGAGCGCTATAAATATTTATCTGTGGATCAAAATTTGCAACCATTGCTGTCAGCATTAATAATTGTTCCGTCTCTTGTATCAATAATTGAATCTATTAAGGGACTAGAGGATGCGCTTGAATATGAAGATTGCCGCTGGTATCAAGTGATTAAACAAAAACTGAGAAGTCTCAATATTAATCTTGCTATTACTACAGACTCGACCGTAGTTATTGCTCAGAAGCTAATTGGTGACCCGTTAACGCAGTCACTAGCTGCCATTGAAAACTTGGAAGCGGAGGACTAAGGTAAATGAACCTGGAATATATAGAATCAAATTATTTAGATCAACTGAAATTAAACGTTAGGACTAATATCCAACATTATTTAGAAGAGGAATCTTGGGTGAGTTCTTACTTTGAAGGGCAAGAATGGTCGCGACCAACGAAATTTAGATTTCATGAGATTGATCTGCTCTTGCCTCAGAGTGTCACGCAGCATTATGATCTGGAAAATACGAAACGATTATATACTGCTTTCAAGGAATTAACCATTTCTCAAGCAATAGATGAACGGTTATGGGCATATCTTACCCATAAAGTATTTTGGAACTATATGAGTAAACGGTGGTCGGTTGATACATATTTGGAAAAAGAAGATCCTTCATCTGTTATAAGAGAAAGGTATTTTTTTATGGCAAATAAGGATAGAGCTCTGACTCGGAACGGTATATCTCGTTTATGGTGGTACGGATACATTTCCTATGACGAGACGAGAGATGATCCATTCGAACTGACCAAAATGCTGCTTTCAAAGCTGGATATAACACAAAACGTCATAGAGCGCAGCTTCTCTAGAAATACAATCATAACTAAGTCGATTCTAAGTTTTCTAGTAAAAATCGAAAAATCTGATATTCAAGAACCCACGCGAAACGAATTTAGGGAATTAATGAAATATTTAAATCAACTTGGGGGAGTAACCGTATTGGATTCTTACTCCCAAGAGGAACTTGAACAATTGCTTGAAGAGGAGTTAAATAACCTACGAGTCCTGTAGAGGAAACCGTGCAGAAATGCACGGTTTTTGTCATTATTTCTCGTAGCAGGAATATGCCAAACTGCTATAATAGTAGGATGAATAGCAATGAGAGTTGGTGTAAGATGCAAAAGGACAAATTGAATGTAGTTGATTTGTTCGCTGGGGCGGGCGGACTGAGCGCCGGGTTTAGACAAACAAATAAAATGAATGTGATAGCTGCGTTTGAGAATAATAAATGGGCGCAACAAACTTACCTGAAAAATCATAAAAATGTGAAAATGTTCGGAGATGTAACTAAAGAACTAGATGACTTGAAGAGATACTTAGATGCTCATGATTTAAAGGCTAATATCGTTTGTGGTGGTCCTCCTTGCCAAGGTTTCTCAAATGCTAATAGGCAGAAGGTGAGTTTCTTGTCTACCAATAATGAATTAGTTAAAGCCTACGTTAAAGCAATTGAACTGATGGATCCCCAGGCATTCGTTATGGAGAACGTCAAAATGCTGCAGTCGTCAACTCATAAATTCTTCTTAGCCAAAGGAGAAGAAGAAACAATTTCGAAGTTAGGAATTAAGTTGAAGAGCGAAAATGTTATTCTTTCCAAAAGGTCGGAATTGGTCGATTCATTAATGAAGTTCTTGAAAAATTATAATCAAATAAACACTGATTTGTTAGAGAAATATAAAATCACAGATGATAAATTATTTTCGAAAATATCTCATCTAGTTAGAAAAGAAAAACAATTCAAGGAATACGCACATAGAGGGAAGGCATTTCTATTTAGTCAGCTAAACAAATGGGATAGTTTTCATCAAACAGATTGGAACGACAATTACACGGAGTTATGGTTGAATTTGAAAGAAAACTTTCAAGATTATTTCAACGGTAACTTTTCACTTGAAACTCAGATAATAGAGTCACTGAAGGAAATAATTGAAGTCCAAAAACTAATCAACAAAATGTGCGAAATAGTGCAAAAACAAATTGATTTTGAGTACTGCGAACCAAGTTTAATGGAAGTATTTATTAAGGTGAAGACATACGGTGTATTAGATTATTTGAAAGAAAGTTTTACTCAATTGGGGTATATCTTCAATAATGAACGTGAAGAACTTATTCTGAATGCAGCAGATTTTGGAGCTCCACAGGTCAGAGAGAGATTGTTTATAATAGGAGTTAAAAAAGAAAAATTGAATGAAAATAGAATGAATACTGTGACACTCCCTAAGGCTATAATAACAAAAGATAATCGTTATACAGTGAAAAATGCTATTGAGGATTTGAGGCATATAGAGCCGGAAACGATAATGAATAGTGACCTGAAAATAAAACCTGAACGAAAACCAACCAACCTATTGTCAAGATATCTGAATGCTAATACTAACGAATTACACAATCACATATGTACAGAAACCACAGTAATAGCGTTAGAAAGATTTAAGAAAATAGATGAAGGAAAGAATTTTCACCATCTTGCGGAAAAAATGAAAACAACCTATTCAAATCCAAATCGAACCCAGAATACGGTCTACCTGCGTTTAAAATATAATGAGCCGTCTGGAACAGTTGTAAATGTAAGAAAATCAATGTGGATTCATCCTAGAGAGGATAGGGCAATCAGCATTAGGGAAGCTGCTCGGCTACAAACATTCCAAGATAATTTTGTATTTGTAGGTCCAAAGGATGCCCAATATCAACAAGTTGGGAATGCGGTTCCACCATTGCTAGGAAGAGCAGTCGCTGAGCATGTGCTTCATCTGCTTGGTATGGAACCTGAGGAGGAACTAGAGCATATAATTGTTCCTAAAACAGCTAATTTTGTATGAAAAACCATCTCTACCTATGCAAGTAAGATCTAGCATAAGGTGGAGATGGTTTTTTTATTATACAAGCAATTTGCAGCCATAGGACAGACATTACATTGTGGGTTATTTGCCACACATACTAACCCTGCAAAATCTAATATCGCAAGATTATAGTTCTTATAGTTTGCATACCTCGGAAATTTATCTCTAATGTTAGCTGCCAATCTTTTATCAGTTCTCGGTCTAGAACAATTAGATGATAAGTTGAAGTATCTGGTGAACAATCGAATAACGTTTGTATCAATAGGTATAGTATTTTGGCCGAATCCGTAACAAAGAACTGCATTTGCGATATAATCTCCGATACCTCTTATGCTGATTAATTCATTATATTCAGATGGTACAATGCCGTTAAAGTTTTCATAAATATGATTTCCTGCAGCATGCAACCTATCAGCACGGTAGCTTAGACCAAGTGGTGCGATAATTTTCTTGATGTCCTCACTTACAGCTGCAGAAAGATTCTCTGGTGTTGGATACTGTTCTATGAGTCTCCAATAAACAGATTCTACTTTTCTGACGTGAGTTTGCTGTAATAAAAATTCTGCAATTAATACATGAAATGGATTTTTTGAGATACGCCATGGGAACTCGCGGCAATTATAGTTAAACCAACGCAATAAAGTTGACCAAAAGAAATAGTTAGAATTCATATTCATCACCCTATTTCTACTATAGTGCATAAAATCAATCATTAACTATAGTAGATTAATTCCAAAAAAAACATATGTTCGTTTTACACATAGTCTTATAGTCTGATATCCTATTACTAGGAATATTTTACTATATGACTGAAGGAGCGAGAAAACTGAAGCGCGACAAAAAAACAACATTGATAGAGGATTTTGATATCGTTACGCCTGAAGCTTCTCCTGTGATTCAGTCCTTACGTGCGATCGGTTATTCGTTAGAAACCGCAATTGCAGATCTTATTGACAATAGTTTGGATGCAGGCGCAAAAATGATAAAGGTTGATATGATTTGGGAAGAAGAAAAAAGCTATGTTCGGATTGAAGATGATGGTAGAGGTATGTCAGAAGACGAATTAGTCGTTGCTATGCGATTAGGTTCTAAAGATCCATCTGCTGAAAGAGGGAGCAAAGAATTAGGTAGATTTGGAATGGGATTGAAAACTGCTTCTTTTTCTTTGGGAAAGCGATTAACGGTCTCCTCTAAACTGGGAGAAAAAGTAAACGTTCGTTGCTGGGATTTGGATACGATTAACGAAACAAATGAGTGGAAGCTTAGGAAACAAGCATTTATAGATTCATTAATTTTCTTGGATACCGTATCTACCCGTACAGGAACAGTTGTTTTAATTGAGAAACTCGATAGGTTAATAAACCCACCATATACTGGTCATAAAAGAAATAAATTTTTTAGACAGTTAAGTATATTAGAGCTACATCTTCGCATGGTATTTCATCGTTTTTTATCGGGTTCGCAAAAAGTAAGCATTATTCTTAATGGGAATGTATTAGCACCATGGGATCCCTTTTGCAGTAAGCTTCAGCAAACACATGAATTGGGCGATGAGTCTATCGTTATTGATGACAAATTGATACATATCGAGGGGTATGTTCTTCCTCATCATAGTAAGATAAACAAAGAACAGTACCAGGAAGCAAAAGGTCCTGAAGGTTGGTACGATCAGCAAGGATTTTATATTTATAGAAATAAGAGAATGCTTCTGGTAGCAGGCTGGCTTAATTTATTTCCCAAGGAAGAGTCTACTAAGCTTGCGCGAATTAAAATTGATATTGGTCAAGACTCGGACTTTGATTGGCAAATTGATGTTAAAAAATCGGTTGCCAGACCTCCTCAAGAAGTAATTGAAGCGCTAAAGCGATGGGGAGAGAAAGCGAGGATGTTATCTCAAAAGGTGTTCTATCATAGAGGCATATCGGGAATCAGTAGTAAGCGGGATGGGAAAAAAGATCAAGAAATCGATTTTCTTTGGTCTCAGACAACGAGAAACGATAGGGCTTACTTTCAGATACATCGCGAAAACCTATTATTAACGAAAATAAAAAGCGCCATTGATGAGGATACCGATGCAATGCTAACCGCATATCTTAGTATGCTTCAAGAGTTTTGTCCAATAAATACTTTTACGTATGTTCCGGCTACTCTTACTAAAGAACTAGATGAAATTACGGATGAAGACGCCAAACAAATACTAAAAATACATGGTATCTATCAAGAAATGGATATCCCTCTTACAAAGTTAATTTCAACGATAAAAGACATGCCGGCATACAACCGGTACTCAGAACAATCGATTAGACAAGTGATACAGGGGGAAAGTAGATGATAGGATTAGGCTTTGAAGATTACAAGCAGTCATTGCTCCCGATCTTAAAGGTAAAACTTGCTGAACCGGCTGCCGGAGAATTAAACGCGGTCGTCGAGGCTGTAGTTACCAAATATCAATTAGTTTTAGAATTCAATGATGAAATGAAAGAGAAGTTGATTGAAAACCTGAGAACAAGTTTTAATACAACTGTTTCACTCCCCTCAGTATTACGTGGGAGCGGGTATCATTTATCTTGGTTAAACAGCGTAAAAGAAAATAAGGATTTAAAACATTGGAATCGATATAAATATTATTTGAGATCAATGAAAATGTGGCCTGAGCTCGTTATTGATTCATTGGATGAAACGTCAGATGAAATTTTGGATTTATGCGGAGACCCGACGTCGGGTGAACCGTTTGATCGACGAGGGTTGGTCATGGGTTATGTGCAATCCGGCAAAACTGCTAACTTTACAGGTGTTATAAACAAAGCGTTTGACGTTGGATATCAAGTAGTTATCGTTCTCGCCGGTCTGCATAATAACTTAAGAAGTCAAACGCAAATCAGACTCGATGAGGAAGTCATTGGATTTACGATGAAACGCCAGCAGGTAAGAGATCGTTTCGTAGGTGTTGGATTACTCAATGGATATCAATTCACGGATGTAAAATCGTTAACTAATTCTGATAACAACGGCGATTTCTCTATTAGTAAAGCAGGCTCAATGTTTAGTCCACCAATTTTACTTGTCGTAAAAAAAAATAAGACAGTATTAACGAACTTATTAAACTATTTGCAAAAGAAGAGCCCTTATGCAGTAAAGAAAGAGGGAGTAGCGCACAAAGTTGTGAAGGAATTGCCGCTGCTCATTATTGATGATGAAGCAGACCAGGCAACGGTAAATACGACCGATATCTATGAAGATAATGACAATACAATTATTAACCCTGAATATGATCCATCTACGATTAATAAGCTTATTCGGGATATTTTTCATACGTTTGAAAAGCGTTCTTATGTAGGATATACAGCTACCCCGTTTGCGAATATGTTTATCGACAGAGATTCCCAGTCGAAAGATCATGGAGATGATCTTTTCCCCAGAGACTTTATATATGGACTACCAAAGCCAAATAGTTATGCTGGCCCTGCAGAATATTTTAATGTTTACGATAGCGAGGAGGAGCAACAAGGCACATTAGTTAGGACCATCATCCATGAAGAAGATTTTGTTCCGATAAAACATAAAAAGGATCGCATACCTGGTGATATACCGATATCATTAATTGAGAGTATTTACGCTTATTTGATTGGGACTGCGTTGCGGAGACTAAGAGGTCAAGAAAAGAAACACAGTTCGATGCTTGTGCATGTGACCAGATATACAGAAGTTCAAAATCGCGTATATCGAAAAATAAACGATTACGTTGAATCGATTAAAGATGCCATCCGATACGCTAGAGGAAATTCGGAGCAAGAACGAGGCATGCAGTCTCTATATGAAAGTGACTTTATGACGACTTCGAATTCAAGGCTCGACGCTGGGGAGATGTTTGATTGGGAAGCTGTGAAAAAAGAAATTCCGAACGTACTTCTTAAGCTAAGGGTAAAAGAAATAAACGGGAAAAGTTCGGATGTGCTTGAATACGAGGAACATAAGGATGGGCATTATGTGTTGGCAGTAGGCGGAGATAAGTTATCTCGCGGACTCACGTTGGATGGGCTTATTGTCAGTTATTATTTAAGAACGACAGATAAATACGATACGCTTATGCAAATGGGGCGTTGGTTTGGATATCGCGAGGGGTATTTTGATCTATGTCGCATTTACACAACGTCAGAGCTATCAGAGTGGTTCTATCATATAGCTGTTGCAACAGAAGAACTTCGTGGACAATTAGAACAAATGTTTGAAACGGGGCAAACCCCTGAACAATATGCGTTAGAAATTAGCGTGCATCCGGATATGGACATAACAAGTCCAAATAAGATGAGAACAGGACGTATTAGACATACATCGTACAGTGCTAGTTTAGTTCAAACAACCGTTTTTGAAAACAAAAAAGAGACATTTCGAAGTAATTTTATGGCAACTGAAAACTTAATTAAACGATTGGGCGGTTCGGCAAACTCGACAACAAGGGGAAGCAACGACAATATCTATTGGGACAATGTCAAATCGACATTCATTCTATCGTTCCTGGAACAATATCATACTCCCTCGTTCATTTCGAGGGTAGATACGAGAAGCTTGAAGCAATATATTGAAAGTTGTAATGAATTAAATGAATTGAAAAACTGGACTGTTGTAATAATCAATCCCGGTCAAGAAAGTGCCAGAAAAATCGATGATGTCAAGCTCAATTCAGGAGTTAAGCGTAAAGGGCAAACAAATTATGATATGAGTTCGCAAAGTCTTTCCATCAAGATTTTGACATCGGAAGGGCATGAATATGTTGATTTCACTGCAGAAGAGCAAAAAGAGGCAAAAGCGATCGTTGATCATGTTGAAGAAGGGAACAAAAAGAAACATAAAGCTAATCTGCACGCTAAAGCACGAAGCATACGTAAAGAGACTAATGGCTTATTGTTGCTATACCCAATTGAAACAAAACCAATATCAAATTCTGATGAAGGTGTTATGACTAAAGCGGCTAAGTATCTAGGGCTAACAGAGAATGAATTGCCAATCGGATTTGCAATTTCATTTCCAAAAAGTAAAATTGCCCATAGTACTAGAGCTGTGCTCGTTAATAAGTCAATTAATGGAGAATGATTATGTACGATATTAAATCCGTAATTTCAAATCTTCGATTCGATATGAGCTATTCGCGGGATCATTATCGGATAAGCAATCAGTTAGTGCTTAGAGAGTTGCGAAATGCATACAGAGAAGTTTTTTTCTTGGCGGTAGAACCGCTAGAGGAAAAGTTAATGCTTGTTATTCCGGTTACCAGTAAAATGGGTCCGCTACAGCTCAAATACTTTCCCACATGTCAAGGAACGAAAGTGCAGAAAGTGCTTTTTGATAAGATTGGGCCCCTGAACAATAAGCAAAGCGTAACCGTTATTCAAACCAGTAGTGCGAACGATTTGTTTGAATCATTCGTAATAAATTTATTGGAATCTTTATGGGAAGTCGAAGCTGAATGTGTTTATACTGAGGCACAAAAATGTATGCAACAGTGGCAACAATTTTTCAGTAAAATTAATAATGGAGGACTTTCTTTGGAAGCGCAGAGAGGCTTATATGGTGAACTGTATTTGCTAAGGTATTTTCTGAAGAAAGAGTGCCATCCTGATATCGTTATGAACTGGCAAGGGCCATTCCGCAAACATATCGACTTTCTATTCGATGGTATGGGGCTAGAGGTGAAAACGACTCTTTCAGTTAAGCCGATTAAGGTTACGATATCAAGTGAACATCAACTTGAAGCTAAGGAACTAGAACTGCTATATTTAGTCGTTCTTCAGTTGGAAGAGGCGGAGAAAAGTGGAGAAACGTTATTTGAAATGATTTTGGAAATACGAGAGCTATTGAGTGAATGGCCAACCTACAGTAAACAGTATGAAACAGCTCTACTAGCAGTTGGATATCATGATGTGCAACATGAACTATATTCAATTAATCGATATAATGTGAACGAAACCTTATACTTTCTTATAAATGAACAATTTCCGAAAATAACTACAGAGATGATTCCAAATCATGTCGTAAATGTACGCTATGATATTTTATTAGAAGGCTTAAGCGAATTCCAAACAGATGAATCGATATTTATTAATACGATCCAGGGGATGCAATCATGAGCTTACAAGAATTCACACATCAGTTCTATCAGAATATTAATGAAGATTTGAAGATAAGTTCGGATAGTGCAGAAGAAGCATTCGTCAAACGAATGTGTAGTGACCTTTCTGAGTTTAATGTAACGCATGATGTACAGCATAGTTTTTGGCAAAAAGTTTCAAGTGGCATTAAAGTGAATGCATACAGCTATAATGATGATGATTCAAAGCTCAGCTTATTTATTGCTGTGCACGAAATGCCGTATAGCGTTCAAAAAACAATAAGTAAAACGGAAGTTGAAAAAGGTGTAAAAAGAGCAATTAAATTTTATGAGCAATGCGCTACTGGAAAAATAAAGGACTTCATCGAAGAATCTAATGGCGATGTTTGCGATCTAGCTACGATAATTGAACAAAACTCTACGACTCTGCAACTAGAGATTTTTTTGCTTACGAATTGTATTTATAAAACAAACCAAACCATTGATTTGAAAGTAAAGGGAGTGCAAGATATCTCTATTCAGATATGGGATATCGAACGTCTTTATCAGCTTTCTAATGAAATGGAAGAAGCATCAACTTCATTTACAATAAACATTTCTGAGGACTTTGAAGAGAAAGTCAGCTTGTTAAAGGTGCCAAAACAACATGCTACCAATCCATTAGAGGTTTTTATTGGATATGTTTCTGGAATGTTACTTGCTAAAGCGTATGACAAATTCGGCCAGAGGCTAATTGAGCGTAATGTAAGATCTTTTCTTCAAGCAAAAGGAGCTGTCAATAAAGGAATTAAAGCAACGCTTCAAGATAATAAGGGCTTGTTTATTTCTTATAATAATGGAATATCAACGACTGCCGAAAATGCCGATTTTGAAGTGGTTGGTGAAGGAATGTCGGAACTTCACAATCTAAAATCCATGACGGGATGGCAAATTGTAAACGGTGGTCAGACAACGGCATCACTTCACCATGCATGGAAGCTAGGTATTGATATTAGCGGCGTCTATGTTCAAATGAAATTATCGGTCTTAAAGACAAGTGATGAGGGTATGGTTAACGAACTTATCTCAAGTATATCTCAATATGCAAACACTCAAAATAAAATCTCATTATCAGATTTAGGTGCCAATAACTCGGTTCATATTCATCTAGAGCAGTTATCTAGGAATGTGTGGGCCCCTGAACCTACGGGGAGAAAGTCTGAATGTGCTTGGTATTATGAAAGAGCGCGAGGACAATATCTGGTCGATTATAATCGTCAAAAAACCAAAGCGCAAAAGGATAAGTTTAAGAAGCAATTTCCGAAAGAGAAAGTTATCTCTAAAACGCAACTATCTAAATACTTTATGGCGTGGGAGCAAAAACCTCATATCGTAAGTAAAGGTGCAGAAACCAATTTTGCTGAATTTATGTCTTATGTTAAGAAGAGTAAATGTGCGATAGATGCCCAATTCTATAAAGAAGCAGTAGCCAAGGGTATTATATTTGATGAGACGGATAGAATCGTACAAAAAATGGATTTGCCGGGTTATAAGGCAAATGTAGTTGCTTATACGATAGCTTTGCTTTCAACCAATGACAATTCCAATCATATTTCGCTGATTGAGACATGGAATAAACAAGAAGTAAGCCCTGCTGTGAGATATTATTTAGAGAAAACAGCAGAACTTGTTTGGAACTTCATATCGAACCCTTCTGCTCAAGGGACAAATATTAGTCAATGGTGTAAACGTGAAGAATGTTGGTTGGAAATGAAACTCAAATGTTCGTTACCAATATTAGAAATGTTGGAGGCAGGTAGTCAAGCTTCTGCCTCGAAGCAAGAAAAAGTCGCTGAGGCTAATGCTTCGTATGAATTAGAGGATGAATTTACAGAATTATTAGCTTTACTGAGGTCAGCGAACTTGGAGATCATTGACAAACGATTAAATGGAGGATGTCTATGGGTCATAGATAGTCCTAATTGTCAGAACCAGATGAAGGCCTTGGCTAAGAAGGGCTATGGATTTAATTTTAGCCCTAATGGTGGAAAGACTACAGGAAACAAGGCAGCATGGTTTATTAAAGCCAATTAGCTCTGAATCTATAAAACGTATGATAATTCGATTTCTAATCAACCGGCGTCTATAGAGTTTTACTAAATGATTACTGGACTTATTATTTTTTACATCTTAAGTTCTCTAAAAAAGGATTACAGTGGTACATTGTCGTTACAACTGCTCTAGCTACGCATACCGTAGACAAACGGCGAAATAAAACCAGCTAGATAAGAGAAGGACCGTCAAAGATGCAAGCTATGCATCTTGACGGTCTTTCCTTTGCATACAACGATTATACCAACCGCTCCGTATCCTGCGTCCGCTCCACCAGCACACGCATTAAGCTCTTCAATACATGCAGCTTCTGGAAGCAGAAAGTGAATACCTGCTCCCTTGCTAGCGCAGCAATACGCTGCGGCTGCTGGCTGTGCAATCGGCAGAGCGAGGTTGTCCATCGATAATCGCCATTTCCCCGAAGTATTGTCCTATCCCAAGCGCTGCCAGCTTTTCAGAGCCCTTATGTACTTGGATCGTCCCCTCGATGATGCCGTACATAATGTCCCCATCCTTACCGATCGCACAAACCTTCTCACCAGCCTCATACACCGACTCCTCAACCATTTGAGCGAGCAGAATGATTTTCTGCAGCACCAAGATCCGTCTAATAATCGTCTCGTTTCGATCCTCTTCTGCAAGCGATATAAGAGCATCTTCCTCAGAGGCAGCCACCTCTTGAACAACCTCCAATAGTGAAGAGGAAACCTTCGCATTCGTGGAGCGCAGCCGGAGGGATAACAGCTTCATCGGCTCCATTGCAATTTCCGTTCGGTCAAAAATAATTTCGTAAAATACGCTCGAGGTCAGCTCATAGAGCAAGACATCCTCCTCGGCGATTCGATTTGAAAAGAAATATTGGCACACCCTCTTTGCTTTATGACCTCATTTAGAGGCACAGCTTTTCAAGTCGCCTCTCTTAGATACCTACCCCTCAACCTCCCCCCTCATCAAGCAAAAGGAGGCTCCCACATCTTTTTTCTCCACCCAATCGTGTCCCCGGTCACCTGCAGCCGTTCGTCTAACATGACATCCATTCCGAACGGGAGATTACGCCCATGTCGAAAACGGAGATCACGCAGCTCGACCCGGTATCCGTTCTGAAGCTTCTGGCAGGTGATATGAACATGATGCGTGAAATGGAGAAACGTGCGCACGCCGTCGTTGCCCATCGCCGCTTGAATCACGTCATTCTGTTCCCCTTTCTCAAAGATAGCTTCTTCCTCGAACGCCAATCCGCGAATCGAGCCGGTGATATAGGCCTGCCCGGTTTCATGGACGTATTTCCACTTGTGGGGAAGTCCGCGCGGAATCAGAAAGGAATAACCGGCAGTTCCGTATCGCCTGCGGACATGACGCAGCATGATGCGGCCGATCAGGACACGGTATCCGATAAAGAGAAAGGTTAACGCATAGACGAGCGGGAAAATAGCCGTGGCCCCGAAGACGCCGGAGAGCCATAAGAGCAGACCCGCAGCATGAAAAACGAACAGAATCGGATCGAAGATCGGGATGGTGTTGGCATGAAACCATTTTCGTGAAACTGGCCTGAAGCATTGCACGCCGTATGCATTGAACAAATCTAGGAACACGTGGAATACGACCCCGGCCATCGTCCATAGAAAGATCGGGATCAGATAAGCCCAGGCATGAAAGGCGAGGGCAATCAAAGGGGCGAGGATAGCTGGCCACCCCGCAAGCATAAGCAGAGAATGGCTGAAGCCCCGATGATGCTGCAAATACGATTTGTACCCGCGAATTCGAATGACGGCATCGAAATCAGGGGCGCTTGACCCAATGATTGTCGCCGCGCATATCGCGTAAACGACGGTCGAATGACTGAGAAGAGCGGGATCGGCAAGTGAAATTGCCAGCCCGCCTAAGGTGGCGCCAGTAAGAAGATGTGTTCCGGTATCCATATCCCTGTACCTCCTAGTGAAGCTCAGATGTGAACATATCCCGTTTTAGCTTCAAGCCGTTTCGCTTTCTTCCCGGATGCATGCCATCGTTTGTTTTGCAGCGGCCAGCTGATTATGCTCCGTTTCGGCAATCTGCACGCAGCGTGTGTAAATCGACTCCATTGCGAGGTCCCATGTGCGCGTGAGCGCGAAAGCTCTGGCTTTTACCCCGAAATCCTGCCAGTCCCCCGGACGCTCAATCCAATCGGTCAATGCAACTAGAAAGCTCTCCGTATGTCTGGCCTTCACATGCATCCCGGTCTTCCCATGTTGAACAATCTCAGTTACGCCTCCGCTGTCGGCGACAATAGAAGGAAGGCCGGACGCTGCAGCCTCCAACACGACGTTACCGAATGTTTCGGTCGATGAAGGGAACACAAATAGATCCGAGGAGGCGTACAATTCCGCTAATGCTTCTCCGCTCTGGTAGCCGGCGAACGTAACATTCGGAGGAGCCTCCTGTCTGGCCTGCTCCATCATGGGGCCGTCGCCGACGATGAGCCAGTGGACCTGACCGCGAATCTCTTCAGGCAGTCGATTCATCAATTGAAGGAGAATATCCAAATCCTTCTCCGGCGCCAGACGGCCGACAAACAGAAGCAGATACTGCTCCTTCATTCCGTAAAGCTCGCGAATGCGGTTCGAGCGTTTCTCGGGCGTGAACAAATCGCAGTCCACCCCTCGGGTCCACAACGCAAGATTACGTAGTCCCTTGTCTTCCAGTCGGTTGATCGTCTCGAGCGAAGGCGCGAATATGGCGCTGCAGGAGCGGTGGAACCATTTGATATACGGCCAGTAACATGCACGGGCGAACGGAAAGCGATAGGAATCGAGATAATGGTCGAAATGGGTATGGTAAGAGGCAACTACTGGGATATGCAGCTTCTGGGCGGCAGTCAAGCCGGCGAGCCCGACATTGAAGGGGGTGGCGATATGGACAAGATCAGGCTTGAGCCGTGAAAGCTGATGGCGAATCCGCAGCAAATTGGGAATGGCAAACCGATGTTCCGGATAGAGCAAGAGAGGAATACTGGCGAGCCTGCACACCTCTTCTTCATAGGATGGTTCCGGCGCGGGCGCGGTGGGCACAAACAGCATGGATTCAACGCCATGATCGGACAAATAATCGGTCCATCGCTTCAAAGTAAGCGCAACGCCATTGATCTGCGGGACATAAGTGTCGGAGAACACGGCAATTCGCATGGAATCACTCCTCTTCCGGGATGATATCCTCACAGTAGAGCATGATTATTATCTCTGATGCGCAATTGAGTAAAGAAATGATGAATTTACGCCGCAGAAGCGATAGTGAACCAGTTTTTAATTGGCAGGTTTATATAGTGCGCGTCCTTCTTCACGTATTCCCTTCACAATCTCTTAACCCCCCACTAACATCCCAAACATACTCACTACTTATTATTACTTCTATGACGTTGCCCAAGGAATGGGCAGCGGTACTTCACGAGGAGGAATGAAAGAGTGAGTAAGTATTTAAGGAAAACGAACGCATTCATAATCTTTGCTCTATTACTCTCGTTACTTCAGCCGGCATTCATCGTTCATGCGGCTATTACAGATCTTCCAGCTACGGAATACGGCAAGGTCATCGACATTCGCCAAGCAGAGCTGGCTCCGGGTGCGATGTACACCTGGATGGATATGGAGAATGAACGCGGACTGCAAAAAATACACGCGGTCGCTTTTGACCCGAAGAATCCGAATTTAGAGCTTCGTGCGGGCACGAAGGATGGGAAAGTGTACGGCATGAAGGGCGTGACCGAAATGGCTGCTCATGCGGATGCGCCGGGAAGCCGCGTCATTGCCGGGATTAACGGTGATTTCTATGAAATCAGCGGCTTTGCAACCGGCGTGCCGAATGGTTTGTTTATGGATGAGGGCCGTATTCTAAATAGCTCCATCTCCGCTTACGCTTTCGGATTGAAAGCAGACGGTTCCTCGATCTATGGCGCTCCGAAGCTGACGAAGACGGTTACGATCGGCGGCGTGACGACCAATCTTACGAGTATTAACCGTTACAGGGATACGAACCAGCTTGTCCTCTACACGGCAGATTATAATGCCTCGACAAAGTCGACCAATCTTGGCGATGAGGTCGTGCTGGATATCGTGGAGGGTGATGCGAAAAGCGGGCAGACGATGAAGCTGAAGGTGGCAGAGGTCCGCAAGGATCAAGGGGATTCGGCGCTCGCCCAAGGTCAGGTTGTGCTATCTGCATCAGGCACGTCTCGCGCGGTTATCGCGGGGCTCCAGACGGGTGACGAGCTTACCGCAAGCTTTGCCTTAGACGGTGATTGGAGCCAAGTGACGGTAGCGATCGGAGGCCAAGGCCCTCTCGTGAAGGATGGCATTCCGCAGTTGAATGTTGGGCCTGAGGGCGTCCATCCACGTACGGCAATCGGGACAAAAGCCGATGGAAGCATCGTCCTCTTCGAGATTGATGGGAGATCTCCGGGCTTTAGCGAAGGCGTTGAAACGGATGAGCTTGCCATGATGCTGAAGGACATGGGTGTTGTTAACGGCATGAACCTTGACGGAGGTGGCTCTTCTACGTTCGTCGCTAAGCTCCCAGGAACGAACAAGGTTCAGATGCTGAATCAAGGCTCGGACGGCGGGGAGCGGAAAACGGGTAACGGATTGCTGCTCATCAACACCGCTCCTGAGCTTCAGACGGCATCGAAGCTGGCGGTTCAGCCGAACGCGCAGCGCATCTTGCAAGGCGCAACGTATACGTTCAAAGCAGCGGGTATCGATGCCAACGGACACCCAGCAGCTTATTCGGGTGCGCTCAACTGGCAAGTTGATCCTACGCTCGGATCGATTAATGCAGAAGGTATCTTTACGGCTGGCACGGCAGCTGCGACGGGAACCGTTACAGCAGTGGCTGGTTCTGTGCAGGGGCAAGGAGAAATTGAGGTGGTCGATCTACTGACTGGCCTCCAATTTCCCGATGTCATCAAAACCTATACTTCGGGAGCGAAAGCGGCCTTGACGGTCAAAGCTTTGCGCAATGGTCAAACGATTCAGGCCGATAACCATAGCTTTGAATGGCGTGTTGAAGGCAGCATTGGGACCGTGGATGAGAACGGAATTTTCCAGGCGACAGAGGAGAACGGACAGCATGGCAAAATCTTCGTGAAATACGGCGATGTGGAAACCTCGTTCGAAGTGAACGTTGGTCTGCCGCCTGTTATGCTGGAGGATTTTGAATCCGGCTTAGACAAATACATCGCATCCAGCGCTGCCGCGAATTCCGTGAAAATCGTGGAAGTGACTGATCAGGATTATATTCGAAGCGGGAATAAGGCGCTGAAGCTGGAGTATGATTTTATCGGCAAAACAGGCACGTCGGGTGCATACTTGGCGGCATCGAGCACGCCGAACCGGATTCAAATCCCCGGTTATCCGGAGAAAATCAGCATGTGGGTATACGGGGACGGCAAGAAGCACTGGCTTCGCGCCCAGCTAAGGGATGGCAACAATGCGGCTATACCGGTTGATTTCACGGATAATATCAGCGGCGTAGATTGGACCGGCTGGAAGTACCTTGAGGTTAACGTACCCAAAGGGAAAGCGACGCCGCTCACCATGGACATGCCGGTTCGTTACATGGAGACAAGCAATGTGAAAAAGACAGACGGCGCGCTGTATGTCGACGATATACGAGCGATTTACGGACCGCTTGAGGAGGACACGGCTCCTCCGGTATTCAAAGATATTTATCCGGCGGAGAATGCGGTTATCAAAACAGCAACGCCAACGATCTCGGTCCATGGCGAGGATGCCGGCTATGATCCGGTTAAGCATCCCGGCACGACGCTAATTGATCCGGCGAAAACCCGCGTATACGTAGATGATCAGCCTGTGGAGCATGGCTTCCACCCGCCAGCAGGCCTCATTACGTATAAGCCGACGATCCCGCTTGCGGAGGGACGCCATAAGGTGAAGATAGCGATTCGCGATATGGACGGCAATCAGACGATCAAAGAATGGTATTTCATGGTCAACCTAGGCTCACCCTATTATGTATACGACACGCCAAGCGAGCAAAATGTCGGCAACACGTATACGTTGAATATTCGCGCAGAGAAAGCGAGCAAGCTGAAGGAAGGGCATATTGCCTTTCAATTTGACCCGACAGCCGTAAAGGATATGAAGCTCATCCGCGGCAGCAAGGTGCAGGAGAGCCAGCTGGAGGCGGTCATTGATGCGGCGCAAGGCAGCGTTCGATTAAACCTATTAAATTTAAATGCTGCTAATCTTGCTGACACGGATCTGATCGGACAAATCGAATATACGGTTCGTAACGATTATATTGGCCCGTTGACGCTGGAGCAGGTGGCGGTTGAAGTGTCGAAGCCGCTCGTTATTGCGAATACGTCAGGGTCTGTCATCTCCACGGAGGGAACGGGTACGCCGATTAGCTTCATCGGAGCTGCGGCGCAGGCGAATGTGAAGACGCAGCTGAAGCTGAACTGGGATCATTTTGCGATCGGCATGGGTTACGAGGCAGCTTTCAAAGTGACAGCCATGCAGGGCGATGCCGCAGTTCAGGATGCGAAGCTGTTATTCAATCAAGCAGAGGTTGCGGATGCGGCATCCGGAAGTGACGGCAGGCTGACTACGTCGGTAGCGACCGGGGCAGTAGGCACGTATACGGTGCAAGCGGTAAAAGGCAGCGCGTACAGCCCGGTCATGACATTCAAGGTGGCGCCATATGCCGGAACGGCAGCGCCGCGCAATATGAATGTAACGATGGGCAGCGATCCGAGCACGTCACGCCAATTCAATTGGCAGACGGATCCGCTCACGGCGGATACGGTTCTTGAGCTGGTGAAGCAGTCGGCATTCACAAGCTTCGAGGACGATAATGTAACACGAATAACAGGCGTCAGCTCCATCTATAACACCAATAATGACGGAACGATGCGCGTCCACAAAGCGGAAGCTGCGCAGCTTGAGCCGGATACGGCTTATGTGTACCGCGTTGGCGACGGCAAGACCAATGTGAGCCAGCAAGGCGCGTTCCGAACGAGCGCGGCTGTTGGCGATACGATGAAATTTTTGTTTATCGGCGATTCGCAGGCTGACTCGAAGGCGGGCTTCGCGCTTTGGGGCAATACGCTGGACAAAGCTACGGCCTACATGCCGGATGCGGAAATGCTCGTCCATGCGGGAGACATCGTCGACAAAGGGTACGAGCAGGAGCAATGGGATTGGTGGTTCGAAGCGGCGCAGGAGAAGCTTCTTCATACGACGCTTGTACCTATTATCGGAAATCACGAGGTGATGGGCACGAACGGCGCAGGCGACTATTTGGCCCAGTTCCATAATCCGCAAAACGGTGCTGCAAGCGTAAAAGGCTCGAACTACTCCTTCGACGTGAAGGATACGCATTTTGTCGTGATGAATACGGAAATGTCCAACCAGATTTTTGATGAGCAGGCGCAGTGGCTGGATAATGATTTGGCGAAGACGGACAAAAAATGGAAGGTCGTCTTCTTCCACCAAGGTCCGTATGGCAGCATATATGCGAATGAGAAGGTTCAATCGACGTGGGTTCCGGTCTTCGACAAGCATGGCGTAGATCTCGTCATGAACGGGCATGACCATATTTATATGCGCTCCTATCCGATGAAGGATGGCAAACAGGTTGCCGAGGGACAGGGCACGCGGTACGTAATCGGCGGCTCATCGGGCCCTAAGTTTTATGCGCTCACTCCGCGCTACTGGCAGGAGAAGATTTTTGACGAGGATGCGCAAATCTTCACGGCAGTTGAAATTACGAAAAATGAGATTGTCGTGATTGGCAGGGCTGTGGATGGCCGCGAGATTGACCGTTTTGCTATCGCCAAGGTTGAGCCGGAGACGGTTACGCTGGATCAACCAACTGCGGAGCTTGAAGCAGGCCAGTCGATCACGCTTATGGCGGAAGTACGGCCTGATCAAGCGACTGCGAAAGAGCTGGCATGGTCTGTCGTCCATTCGGAGCCCGAGGGCGCAGTTAGCGTAAACGAGTCGGGCCTTGTTACGGCGGTGAAGCCGGGGCAAGCGACGGTAAGGGCAGCAGTTAAAGGGTACCCGGATGTATTCGCAGAGAGTAGGATCACGGTTACCGATGTGCTGCAAGGCATTGCGATTACCGGGGAAAAGGCGCTTAAAATCGGAGCGGCGGATACGACGGTGGTAGAGGCAGTGTACGGCTCAGGCAGAAAAGAGGCCATTTCCGAGGGTCTTGCTTTTGCTAGCTCGAATGAGGAAGTCGCTGCTATTAGCGAAGCGGGCATCGTGCATGCCAAGAAAGAAGGCACGACGGAAATATCCGCAGCTTACAAAGGATTTAGCGCCAAATACGAGCTGACGGTTACGGCGAATGAGCCGGAGATCACGTTGAGCAAGCTGGAGCTGAGCGAGCTGCCGCTCGAAATGGTTTTAGGCCAAGCGGCAAAAGCAAAACTGACCGCGATTTATAGCGATGACAGCATCAAAGACGTCAGCGGCGAAGCAGAGCTTACGAGCAGCAGCCCATCCATCATCGAGATTACGGATGGCGGCATCGTTGTGGCATTGCAGGCGGGTGAAGCGACGATTACGGCAAGCTATGGCGGCAAAAAGGCGGAGCTTGCGATAAAGGTGCTGCCAAAAGCTACACCGGCTCCGACGCCAGACCCAACGGCTAGCCCGACGCCAACGGCAACACCTACAGCAACGGTATCACCAACGGCTACACCAACACCGACGCCAACATCAACGGTACCACCGACGCCAACATCAACGGTACCACCGACGCCAACACCAACGACTGATGTGTCCGGCGTGGTGAAAGTGACGGATAAGCAGCTGGCGGATAAAAACGCGAATGGCGAGGTTGCGATTGTAACGAATACGCAGCTTAAAGAACTAGTGTTACCAGGTAACACGGCTGAGCTGTTGGCTGGAGCTCCGTTTAAAGTAGAGGCTATGAATCTAGCGATCAGCATTCCCGCGCAGGTTCTTGCACAATTAACGCAGCTGCTTCCGGCAGATCAAGTGAATAAGAGCACCATTACTTTGACAGCCAAAGCTGTAACCGGCAATGAAGTGGAAAGCTTACTAGAGCAAGCGGGCAACCAAGCTGGAGCCGGGCTGCAGCTCGCGGGCGGACTGCTCGAATTCAGCTTGACGATGAAGACAGAGTCCGGCCAAGCGGTCACGTTAAGCAAGTTCGAGCAGCCGCTCACTATCTCTTTTGCCGTAGACCCGTCAGCGGATACAAGCTTGATCGGCATTTACTATTTGGCTGACGATGGCAAGCTTCAATACGTAGGAGGCAAGCTGGCGAACGGAAGACTGACGGCGACGGTCAACCATTTCAGCAAATATGCGGTGCTGGAATATGATAAGTCCTTCCTCGACCTGCCGCAAACGCACTGGGCAGCGAAAGCGGTGAAGGAGCTTGCGGCCAAGCAGCTCGTTCAAGGCGTATCGGCTGAACGTTTTAACCCGGGCCAAGCGGTAACACGAGCTGAGTTTGCGGCTATGCTTGTAAGGGCGCTAGGCATAACAGGGCAAGAAACCTCGCAGTTTGCCGATGTAGCTCCGCAGAAATGGTATGCAAACGAGGTGGCTCTTGCCGAGCGAGCGGGGATCGTGAATGGCGTAAGCGGGAATATGTTCTCGCCTAATGCGACCGTTACCCGTCAAGAAATGGCGGCTATGCTCGTCAGAGCTTATCGCTATGCGATGAATGATCAGGCTGCTGTCCTTGCAAGCAAGGGAAGATTCACGGACACGGGATCAGCTCCCGACTGGGCCATCACCGCAATCGAATCGGCTGCGGAGCTTGGTCTGATGAATGGACGCACGGCTGAGCTGTTTGCCCCTAAAGCGAATGGTTCAAGAGCCGAGAGCGCTCAAATGATCGTGAACTTGCTTAACGGCATGAACAAATAGGTATTTCATGGCAACAAAATCGAGCAGAGCAGCAAGTAGTTTTCTACTTGGCGCTCTGTTCTTTTTTTGCTGCAAGAACAGCGGGCAGCCGTCATCTCATCCTCCAAAATCATCCAAGCTCATACAAATGTTGCCATCATACGACGTATGAGGAATAATAGGGGAGAAGGGTGGGATCGTCATGAGAATGGCTTTTACTGTCGATGTGGAGGACTGGTTTTGCAGCCCGGATTTGTCGCTCTCGGAGTGGGAGGGTTATGCTTTAAGGCTGGAGAAGCCGGTCCATCAGATCCTGGATTTATTGGACGAGCATGCGGCGACGGGTACTTTCTTTGCACTCGGCTGGATTGCCGAACGAAAGCCCGAGCTCATCAAAGAAATACACCGCAGAGGCCATGAGATTGCATCGCACGGATATTCCCATCGGTTGGTCTACAAGCAGTCCCCCGAGCAGTTCAGGCAAGACATACGCATGTCCAAAAATATTCTGGAGCATATCATAGGCGCCGAAGTGAACGGGTACCGCGCACCTTGCTTTTCCGTGACGGATTGGGGACTGGACCTGCTAGCCGAAGAAGGCTTTACATATGATTCAAGCCTCATCCCGAACACCTTCAACAAGCTTTACGCCAAGTTCGATTTGCCGGCTTCCAGCACGCATGCCTACCAAATTCGGGAGGCACTATGGGAAATACCGCTGCCGGTTTACGATATGAACGGTATCCATATTCCTTGGGGCGGCGGCGGATATTTTCGCATATATCCGTACGAGGCATTCCGTCTAGGCGCTAAAAAAATCATAAAGAAACGCGACTCCTTCGTTTTTTACATCCATCCGTACGATTTGGATCACGAACAGCCGCATATATACGATACCTCCAAGCTTAACAGCTTCAGGCGGTATTATGGCCTTGCCCATACGCATATGAAGTTAAAACAGCTTTTGTCCGATTTCAAATGCATGTCGATCCGCAGCTATTACCCGCAGGTTGGAGGGGAGCGGCAAGTTGGATGCTAAAGCGCAAATCATTTTGGAAAGCGTTTTATTGGAGGCAACGGCCTATTTCTTCAGCATAGAGAACGGAATACGCTGGGAAAGCGGTCCGCTTCCGACTCCTGAGGTCAGGCGAAGCTTGCTGGCAAAAGGCGTCATATCCAGCGAGGGAAAGCTCAATGATCCATCGTTCGGCTACGCCTGCTACGAGCACTATAGGCAGCGATACAAGCCGGACGCCTTCGGCCTTCTTCTTCGGCAGGAGGCGGACGAGCGCCGCAGAATTCTGGATCTGTGCTGCGGGGCAGGCGCGACGATATTTTCCTTGCTCCAGCAGGGGCAGGAGCTGATCTATGGCTTTGACTCCGATGCGGATCAAATTGCGCTGCTGGAGGCGCTGCTCCAGCACACGAGTACGCCGGGCTGTTCGGTTATAACGAAAACAGTGGATGCGCATCACATTCCGCTGGGCGATGCGGCTGTTGATTTGGCCATATGCCGGGCAGCGCTGCAGTATTTGGATGCGGAGCAGACAGTGGAGGAGCTTTACCGGGTGCTTTCCCCAGGCGGGAAGGTGTTTTTGCTCGTTCATGGCTCCGGTTATGGCTGGGACTATCTTTTTACGAGGAAGGGCATTCTCAAGCTTAAAACGTACTCGTTCGTCAAAAGCAGGCTATTCCGTTCACGAACCGTACAGCCAGCGCTTAGCCGCTCGCAGGCGAATTATTTGACGACGGGGAAGCTGGGCAAAATGCTGGAAGCGAAGGGGTTCCGCCATATTCGGCTGTACACCTTTGCGGACTCGATGCGGCTAGGCGTGCTTCCGGTCTATTTCGCAATGACCGCGGAGCGATAAGGAAGAATGACTCGCGGGCAGAAACGCTGCTTTTACGCAGGATTGGCTACCCATCGGCTGCAATATTCTTTATACTTAAATGAACGAGATTAAAGCGAACGAGAGGTGACAAATGATGGCATACATGGTCCCTGAGGTTATTCGGACAAGTGCGACACCGGGAGCGCGATCGGTGTTTCGGACGCTGAAGACGTATTTGGCCGAAGATTACGTGGTTTATTTCGAACCGGAAATCGAGGGGGATCGGCCTGATTTTGTCATTATAGGTCCGGATCTGGGGCTCTTGGTGCTCGATGTGAAGGATTATACGAAGTCTTCTATCGTTCAGGTAGATATCGACGAATGGCAGGTTTACGCTTCTGCGGGACGGATGGAAGCGGTGGAGAACCCCTATAAGCAGGCGAGGGATAGAGCGCGCCGCCTCGCGAGGCGGCTTAAGGATGATCCGCAGCTGGCCCTGCAGCGGGAAGGACGAGCAGATGTTCTGAAGTTTGCTTGCGGTCACGGAACCGTATTTAGCCGAATGGAGCAGGAGGATTTCGAGAGGCTTGGCCTCGGCGATGTCATTTCCCCTACGTTTGTGCTTTGCCGTGACGAAATGGATGCTGATCGGGAAGGCTTCTCGGCCGATCTGCTCATTGAGAAAATACATGGCATGTTTGCGGAATGGAGCCGCAAAAGGTATATGCTGACGCTTGCCGATATGCAGGCCATCCGTAGCCATTTGTACCCCGAAGCACGACTGGGCTCCGAGTTCCGCCAGCTCGGCGATGAACAGGACCAGCTTCTGCTGTCGCTCCACCGGATCGAGGCGATGGACGTGCAGCAGGAGCTTGCGGCGAAGCTGCTTTCGGATGACGGGATTGCAGCGGCAGGCATTGGCAGCAAATCGCTTATGCTCGTCAACCGAGCCAAGATCATTGCGAAGCATCATCCGGAATGGAAAATTGTCATTTTAAGCCATAGCCATACGATTTCGGGAAGCCTTCAGAACATGGTCGATGAGCTTATGGAGGAGCCTGAGGATTTATTCGATTGGGTGATGCTGGAAGAGCAAAAGGACGATAAGAAACGGAAGCATAACGTCGAGGTCTATTATTTTCATGAGTGGCTGAGCAAGGTGCTGAATATAAGGGAAGCGGGCATTGCGGGCCTGATCGAGAAGCTGGAGAGCAACGAGGCGATCCTTCCGACGTATGATGCGATTCTAATCGACAACGGCCAGCAGTTCGACCGCGAGTGGCTAAGGCTGCTGAACCATTTGCTGATTCCTAGCATGGCGGCTGCGAGTACGGAGAGCAAAGAGCGTTCGCGCATTCTATCCGTCAACTACCGGAATACAGCCCAGATCGTACAATTCGCTTGGCATTTCTATCAACAGCACTCGCTGCTGGACAATAAGATGCAGGAAGGCTCGATGGACGGCGTTGCGTTGATTCCTCCCCATAGCACGAGGCGGAAAGGCCCGGAGCCTGCAATTCTGCGCTGCAGAAATTTGCAGGAGGAGCTGGAGGCCGTCGTCAAACGGATTCAATACCTGCATAACGAAAAGAAGGTTCCCTATGGGGAGATGGTTATTTTGTATCGCGTCAAAAATAACTACTACTCCTCCTATATCGATCAGATTCGCAAAGAGCTGCGGCGGCAGGGCCTTGCGTTCCAATGGTTATCGGAGGAGAATGCCGATACGGTCCGGGCTTCAGGCGACTTGACTGACGCCGTAGCGATATCGTCTGTGGACGATGCGAGAGGAAGCGATTACCGCGCAGTGTTTCTAGTGAATGCGGAGAACATGCCCTACGCCTTGGAAGAAGCTGAGGAACGAGAGACGGCAAGGTTCTACATGGCGATGACCCGCGCGCTGGACTGGTTGTTTATATCCTACAGCGGAGATTCGAAGTTCACCCTATACCTGGACGAAATCCAGCAGCAGCGCAAGGAAAAGAAGCCAGCTTCGAGGAACATGGGATAAATTATTCGTAGGCAAGAATGGGAAAGCCCGTCAAGGAGCAGGGATGCATCCTGGACGGGCTTTTATGCAAGCGGGCCTCTCTCTCATTTTGACTTCAGTTTCTGTTTGACTTGGAGTCGACTCCAAGTGTTAGAATCGATTCCATTCAGCAAATAGCATTGGAGGAGAATTCTAACATGAAGAGAACAGGGAATAAAAGCAGAAAAGGAATCGTTCTAGGGAGCATCGCGGCAGCTATAGTCCTTATTATTGGCAGCGGTTATTTATATTTGGTATATGCGCCGGCACCGGAGGAGCCCGAGTTAGCTGCGAAGCTCATAAGCGGCAGTGTGAGCATAGACGGGCATGAGCGAACCTATCGAGCGTTCATACCGGATAATTTGCAGGAGAATGCCCCACTTATGTTTATATTCCACGGCACGTCGCAGAACGGGCAGACTATTCGGGAAGCTTCGGGCTACGAGTTTGATAGGCTTGCTGCCGAGGATGGGGCAGTGCTCGTATACCCGGATGGATATAAGGGCAACTGGCATGACTGCCGCGGCGCCGCTGACTATCCTTCGAGCAAGGAGAACATCGACGAGAACGCCTTTATTCGGGCGATGATCGACCGTTTTGCTGCTGAACAGCGTATCGACAAGTCGCGCGTATTTGCCGCTGGATATTCGAATGGCGGTCAGCTCGTATTCCGCATAGCGGCTGAGATGGCGGGCGACTTCGCTGGAGTTGCAGCCATTGCCGCAGCACAGCCGGCAGCTAATAATTTCTCCTGCCAAGCAACGGGCGAGCCGATTCCTGTTATGCTTGTGGCAGGAACGAAGGACCCGCTGGTTCCGTTCAACGGCGGCGTCATGAGCCTGTTCGGTTTTCAGCCGCGCGGAGCTGCGCTATCAGCTAGTGAAACGGCACGTTATTATGCGCAGGTGAATGGCATTGCGTCTATGCCGACTGCAGCATTTCTGCCTCATAATCCCAAGTCGGGCGACACCTCCGTTTTGGAGCTAAGCTATTCCGAGGCAGGGAAAGCACCAGTGCTCCAGTATACGGTGATTGGAGGAGGGCATGTCGTTCCGACTGCGCATTACCGGGCATCTCGAATGCTAGGACAGACGACCAGAGACTTAAATGCTCCACAGGCTGTATGGTCGTTTTTTTCCCAGCTGCCTTCGAGGGTCATAGGGGAGTAGATTAGGGTAAGCGAAAGGTTGCAAGTAATGGTTATTCGGCTGAGAGGGGGACCGACACGATGCATACGATGCGAATAGAGTCCGTAAATAAGCAAGCCTTCCTGACGTTAGATTTTGTACGATCCGAAGAAGGGCCATTGCCCGCTATCATTTTTTCCATCATCATACAGGACAACGGTTATAGCGGCGAGAATCGGGAAGTATGGTTTCGTTTGAGTGACTTCGCTGCCTTTCGGTCGGCAGTGACTCAATTGCATCTTTCGCGCAAAGGAACAGCATCGTTAGAGAGTATGAGCCCGCAGGAATGCAAGCTTACGATTCAAAGCGTGAATCGTAAGGGCGATTTTATAATGGAGTACTTGCTCTCCAAACATGTATATCTGGAAAACGCTTCTACCAATAGAACCGTTTCGGGCGCTTTTGACATGAACCCGTCCGATCTTGAAAGGATCGCCAAATTATGATCTGCCTTCGTTTCGGAAGAATCCCTGTAGCTGCTGCAGGGATTCTTTTCATTTCGGTTGACAAAACATCGTGCACGCTTTAAATTGAATATTAATTCATTACTATGTATAAGTATTCAAAACAGGGAGCCGAAGCCATGAAACACTTGTTGTCATTAAAAGAATGGGACGCGGAGAAGATTCAAGCCATCATTGAGCGGGGGATCGAGGTTAAACGCAGCCCCGAGCAGTTCTACCATGCCGCCGAGCGGAAAGGGCTGCTGATGCTTTTTCAGAAAACATCGACGAGGACGAACTTGTCCTTTCAATCCGGTATGAACCAAATGGGCGGGTACTCGGTCGTCATGGACTGGGATGCCAGCAATTTCAGTCTCTCTCCCATCCAATATGAAGCTCGGTATGCCTCCCGAAATTGCGATGTCATGATGGCAAGGCTCAAGAAACACTCTGACATACTCGAACTGGCAAAATACGCTAGCGTTCCCGTGATCAATGGCTGCTGCGAGAAATATCATCCCTGCCAGGCGCTCGCGGACCTGATGACTATTTACGAGGTAGCGGGAACGTTCAAAGGAATGACGTTAACGTATGTCGGTATCCATAACAATGTAGCGAATTCTCTCGTCGCCGGCTGTATGACCATGGGCATAAAGCTTCTGCTGGTGACGCCGATCATTAACGCCCCTTCTTGGGACGAAGAGCTTATGCGGGAGGCTTATCAAAGCGGGTATGTCGTCAATGTGAGCAGCTTGTCCGAAGCAGCCTCGCAATCCGATTTCGTATATACGGACACATGGATCGACATGGAGTTTTTTCATGAGGAGCATTATGAGCAAGAGAAAAATAAAAGGCTGGCGACGATGCTTCCTTTCCAGCTGAACAGACGGAATCTTGCCGGACATTCGCCTTATATGATGCATGATATGCCGATTCATCCGGGCTTTGAGATTGAAGCCGAGCTGGTGGAGGCTGAACGCTCGATCATCTATCAACAGGCCGAGAACAGAATGCATGTGCAGAAAGCGCTGCTTATGGATATGCTCGCCATCGGTTGACGCCGTATTCGGCTTTACTGGAGCGGAGTGGAAAGTCCTGTTCAATAATCATCGAATCATGCTTTGATCGACAGGATAACGGGGAGGGGGAACCAAGCCACTTACAAGCTGACTTACCCTTATATTCCCCTCTCCGGCAGCCAATTACTTGAGAAAGCTGTCCATAATGTGGGATTTGCCGCATTAAGCCAATCCTCATTTCCCTCTATACTTATTTGTGAAAGGGCTTTCACGAAAAAGTAAAGGGGGATTTATGATGAGGTTAGCTTTTCGAAAATGGTTCAGTTTGGCATTGGTATTCGGGGTCCTCGCATCGACCGTGGTCATTCCGGCTCCGCATGCGCAGGCAGCAGCTGGGGACTCGGCCGCGGAGGCAGCGGGTCCTGCAACGATCCATGCTTACCAGCAATCGGCTAAATACGTGGCTTCGGCCAACTATTCGTTAAAGGCGAACGGGGTGGATATTCCGGTAATCAAAGCGTATAACGACTATGATTACGCGAATTTTTCTGCGTCGGAGGGGGCTATAACGTATGAGCTCACGATACTGAATACGGATAAGGTGCATGAGTATGCGATCAGCCCGAAAAAGCTAGGCATTAAGGCTGATTCGGTCGCCGGCCGGACGATTACGTTCACGACGCAGCAGGATGAGTATCTGATCGTCATGATGAATAACCGTACGACCAAGATCGTAATCGCTGCCGATCCGGCGGAAACGGATGTGCCGAACGCGTCAGGTGCCGGTATTTTCAACGTGACTGCTGCGCCATACGGCATCACTGCTACGGGTGAGAAAACAGGCGTGACCGAGAGAACGGTGGCGCTGCAGCAGGCAATTAATGACGCAAGCAGCTACGGTACGGCACAAGGTAATGGCGAGCAAGGCATCGTGTACGTTCCGAGAGGCACGTATTACATCGGGAATCTAGTGCTACGGAGCAATACGGCGCTCTACATGCAGCCGGGAGCCACCTTCGTCGGTACGGGCAAAACGGCCGATTACACCGAGCATTGGTTCAAGGACTCGATGGGCCGTCCGGCTACGTGGTGGATTTCGACCGCCTTCGATTCGACGAACATTAAGATTTACGGGCGAGGGACGATCGACGGCAACGGGCAAGCGCTGCATGATGACAAAAGCACGAACGGCAAAGGCATGATTAACAATCTCGTCGTGCCGATCGCGACAAGCGACTTCCGCATGGACGGCGTTATTATTAGAGAATCGTCGGGCTGGGCGGTTGTGCCCGTTCGTTCCAATGACCTGACCTTTACGAATCTCAAAATGTTCAACAGCCTCGGCATGGGCGAGAATGACGGCATCGATATTTGCGAATCGCAAAATGTCGTCGTGCGCAATTCGATCGGCGTCGCGCTCGATGATCCGTATTCCACCAAGGCTTGGCGTGAGGATACCGATATCTCCTCGGGCAAAGTGCCATGGCCGGGCAGTCCGGAGCCTGTCAAGAACGTGCTATTTGAGGATGCGATCTCATGGACCCTATGCTACGGCTACAAAATCGGGCAAGGCGTCATGCAGGATCAATCCAACATTACCTTCAAGGACGGCGTCGTCTACAAGGCTGCCGTTGGCTTCGCTATCCATCATAAATATGGTGCAGGCAGCGTGAGCGACGTAACTTTCGAGAACATAGACGTTGAGGACATCAGCGGCAAGAATGAAGACAACAGCGCATGGATGACGATGTTCACCATTAACGGAGGCAATGCCGGAGTCGGACCGATTACGGGCGTTACGGTAAAAAATATTACGGTTCGCGACGCTGGCGAAAGCTTTTCGAAGCTAAAAGGCGTCGAGGGCGCTGAAATTTCCGACATTACGTTTGAAAATGTGTACATGCCGGGCAAAGCACAGCCTGCGACCAATTTGCATGAGCTGAATTTTCTCAGCAAAGAGTTTTACAGCGGTGTAACCATTAAACCTGTGCAAAATCCGGAGCCGCGTACCCGCACGAACCTTGCGCTGCGCCAGCCTGCAATCGGATCGTCGAACGACGGCGCGGAGGATACGTCGCCATACGTGAACGATGGCAATTTGGCTACGCGTTTTGGCTCAAAGCGCGGCATTGATCCGGGCTGGATCTACGTTGATCTTGGCGAAACCAAGGCGATCAACGAAGTGAAGCTGTTCTGGGAAGGCGCCTATGGCAAGAGCTACCGCATTCAAGTTGCTAACGATATCACAGATGAATCCAATTGGCAGTCGGTATTCAGCACGACAACGGGCAAAGGCGGCGTTGAGACGGTCACCTTTAATGAAGTGGATGCGCGTTACGTCCGGATGTACGGTACGGTTCGGGCAACCATTTACGGCTATTCGCTATGGGAGCTTGAGGTTTACGGGCCAGAGGTATTCCCGGATAGCTTAACGCTGAACAAGTCGGCTTCTACGATCGCTACCGGCCAAACCGAGCAGTTAACGGCGACGCTGCTGCCCGCGGAAACGACAAACAAAAAAGTCATCTGGTTCACGAGCAATGCTAACGCGGCAACGGTCAGCGACAGTGGGCTGGTTACGGCACTTAGTAAGGGGACAGCCGTCATTACGGCCAAATCGCAAAATGGGGACGTAAGCGCGAAAACGACATTCACCGTTACGGAGCCGGAAGCACCGATGACGGCTATTGCGCCGGATGACGCTAACATTGCGTACATTGGCCGCTGGGACAAAAGCTCGCAGGACGTGTACAAAAGCTATTGGCCGGGTGCTTCGCTGCGAACGTCATTCACGGGGACGAGCGTGAGGCTGAAATTAGGCGGCGCTGCGAACCTTTTCGTCAAAATTGACGATGGAGACTACCAGTCGTACACGAACGCGAACGGTACGGTTCTTCTGACACCGACTCCGCTTGATGAGGGAACGCATACGCTGACTGTTGCATCTCGGGACGTGTTAGATGTTCTCGCCTTCGAAGGCTTGCTGCTCGACTTAGGTACAGCGACGGTGCAGCCGCCTAAGCGGGAGCAGTTCATCGAGTTTATTGGCGACTCCATTACGGTTGGCTATATGACTTCGAATGTATCCATCGCTTCCTATGCGTGGCTGGCGGGTGAACAGTTGAATGCCGACCATACGCAGATTGCGTACACGGGCATTTGCTTGCAGACAGGCTTTGCTTGTTATGCACCGAATCAGCTTGGCATGAGCGAGCAATATTTTAAGCTGCAGACTGGTGATTATCCTGGTTCGCCCGCATGGAACTTCAGCACGTATGAGCCTACAGCCATCGTAATTAATCTAGGGACGAACGACGCGAAGTTCAACGTTGATGATGCGGCATTCCAAAATACGTATACGTCATTTCTAGCGGACATTCGAAGCAAATTTCCGAATGCTCATATTTTCGCGCTGAGGACGCTCGGCGGCTATAAGGCTGCGCCGACGCTTGCAGCGGTCAACAGCCGGATCGAAGCAGGCGATTCGAAGCTTCATTACGTAGACACGACGGGCTGGATAGCCGGTTATCCGTCAGTCGATTTCATTGATAGCCAGCATCCATCGAGTGCCGGGCATGTGAAAATCGCAAATCGCTTAGCGGAATATATGAAGCCTATTTTAGAAGGAACAGACCCGACAGAACCAGAGCCGTTGGACGCTCCTGCTATTAATGGAGCGACTGCTGGCGATGGAAAAGCGGACTTGAGCTGGAACGCGATCGATGGAGCTAAAGGCTATAACGTTTATGTCAGCACGCAATCTGGCGTTTATGTGGAGAAAGCCGCAACCGTAACAGGCTCGGTCTACCACTATCAAGCAACGGGGCTGAGTAATGGTACTGCGTATTATTTCGTGGTAAAAGCATTTAACGATGCGGGCGAGAGCGCTGCTTCTAATGAAGTGAGCGCCGTGCCACAGTCGAGCACGGGACCGGTCGAGCCGACCAACCCGCCGGAGACGCCGACACCAACGCCGACACCAACACCAACACCGACATCGACACCGACATCAACGCCGTCATCGACACCAACGCCATCAGGCTCTTCCGTATTTCTGAATGGCATAGAAGAGCAGCTTGGAACCGTCGAAACGAATACGGCAGACGGCCAAACGGTCACTACCGTTAAGCTTGATGCGAGGCAGCTCCCGAATAAGCTTGCATCCCTGCCGGCTAATGCGGTCATTTCGATCCAAGCGACAGCTCAAACGGGGAGTCTGATCGCGGAATTGACGGCTGAGCTGTTGGAGAAGCTCCAGCAGAAGGACGCCGTCATTGAGCTCAAAACAGCCGGAGCTGCATACGTGCTTCCGGCGGGTCGGCTTAATCTAAAAGCATTAGCGGAGACGTTCGGCCAATCTGCTGAGCTCCAAGCGATAAAGCTCCGTATTGAAATCAGCAAACCGGCAGCAAGCGATCAGACGCTGTTGGAGTCGTCCGCATCGGAATATGGTTTTGCACTGGCAGGCTCAGCTTACGATTTCAAGGTTACGGCCGTTTATGGAGATCGAACGTCGGTAATCAACCAATTCAATGGATTCGTAGAAAGATCCATAGCCATTCCTAACGGTGTAGCTCCTAACACCGTGACGACGGCTATCGTCATCGATTCGGATGGAACGGTGCGCCATGTGCCGACCCAAATCGTACAGAAGGACGGAAAATATGCTGCGGCAATAAACAGCTTAACGAACAGCGTCTATTCGCTTGTGAGTCATTCCGTTCATTTTACGGATATGAGTGGTCATTGGTCCGAGGAAGCGGTACTCGACTTAGGTGCTAGGTTGGTTTTGAACGGAGTTAGCCTAGATCGGTATGCACCTGACCAGAACGTAACAAGAAGCGAATTCGCAGCGATGGTTGTCCGCGCGCTAGGCTTGAAGCCGGTTAAGGCTGCCGATACATTCATGGATGTGGAGTCAGCGGCTTGGTATGCGGATGCGGTCGAAACGGCTTATGCCTATCAACTCATTGACGGCTTCGAGGATGGAACATTCCGGCCTCAAGCGAGAATAACCCGTGAGCAGGCCATGACGATTCTTGCTGGCGCAATGAAGCTTACCGGACTCAAGGCTAAGCTGCCGGCTGCTGGCACGGAATCGCTTGTGGATGATTTTGAAGATAAAGAGGTTATTGCGGAATGGGCGCTTAGCGGAATTGAGGACTGCCTGCAAGGCGGGCTCGTACAGGGTAGAACGCCTGAACTGCTGGCTCCCCAAGCGAATCTGACCAGGGCAGAGGTTGCTGTGATTATTCAGAGGCTATTACAGAAGTCAGAGCTTATTTCATAGACTACGTAGGCATCAAAAAGAGCTCCCTCGTCCCAAGCGGACAAGAGGAGCTCTTGCTTTTCCTTTAATCGGTTTGATTGCCGGCTATAATATTTTTTATGCGCAGCATCGTATCGTTGAAGTCAACGCCGTCATGGTTCCAGACGATGACATCGGCATGCTGCGTATATTCGATGCTCAATTCGTGCTGCTCAGCTTTTTGAATCCGATTAACGGTTTCGTCCGCGGCGCCTCCTCTGAGCTTAAGACGCCGCGTTATGGTGCTAATATTCGCTCCAATATACACGGCCACGGTATCAGCGTACAGCTGCTTAAGCGCGAGAACGCCAGCTAGATCAAGGACGATATGCGCTTTGCCGTCTTGCCGAAGCACCTCCTCTATACTCGACTTTAGAGTGCCGTAATAATTTTCATTGTAGCTGGTCCATTCAATAAATGAATGCTCAGCGAGCGCATGCTCGAATTGCTCAGTCGTCATGAACAGATAATGGACCCCATTTTCCTCATGCAATCTGGGAGGCCTGGTTGTAGCGGTAATGATTTTGGGGTAGCCAATGACGGTCAGCTCCCTCTGGATTTCGGACTTTCCTGAAGCGGACGGTCCGTAGAATGCGAATATTTTGCCCAAGGCGTAAGCGCTCCTTTGTGATCTGTTCAACAATCCCTTACATTAATGACCATATATTGCTAAAATGGCTCTAAAAGAACTTACCGGGGAGCGAACCTATGATTCTGATCAATCATCCATCCAATCCGTTCTATAATGAACAAGATACGGAGCGGCATTTCAATACGGAGAATGCGAAGCAGCGGGTTTCGATCCGTGACGGCTTCGAGCGGGATTTCGGCAGGGTGATCCATTCGGCTGCGTTTCGCCGCCTGCAATCCAAGACGCAGGTAATCGGAATCAGCGAAGGCGATTTCCATCGGACACGGCTTACCCATTCCCTTGAAGTATCTCAAATTGCCAGAGGAATTGCCACAACGTTAAATGAAAAAGACGGCTTCTTTCTGAATTCAGAGAATAAAATAGATATTTCTCTAATTGAAACGGCCGCTTTAGCACATGATTTGGGGCATCCGCCGTTTGGCCATCAGGGTGAGCGCGCTTTGAACAAATGCATGAGCGCTTTCGATCTGAATTTTGAAGGCAACGCGCATACCTTTCGTTTATTGACCAGCAGGGAAGGAGACCGTGAGGCGGGACTTGACCTGACAAGGGCATCCTTGCTATCCATTCTCAAATATCCTGCAAGCATGAAGCGGCTCAATAATCCGGACGTGACGGTTAAACCGCCAAAAAGCAGCATTTTTGAAGAGGACGAGCCTGTGTTTGACTGGGTGATAGAGGCGTTTTCGAAGGAGGAACAGGCTTACTTCACTAGCGTATCGGAGCCGACGGCCGGGAAGCACAGAAAAACAGTAAACAAAACGTTTGAGTGCTCGATCATTGAACTAGCCGACGATATCGCGTATGCGACCTATGATTTGGAGGATGCTTTTAAGCTGAATCTGATCAAACGGGAGGATCTATGCGAAGTGGTCGAGCGGCATAAAATGATCTCATCGGTGAGGATAGCGGAGGCGCTGCGCATTTTCCTGGATGAGAGTACCGACCGGCACAAACAGACGAAGCGGTTCTTTGCTGATTTGGTATCGGGTTTTATTCACGAAATTGCGGTAAAAGACGTGCAGCCGAATTTTGCTTCTAATAGACTGCGTTATAAGGCGGTAATTGGAGTTGAAGCGACTCAGCTTTTGGAAGACTTGAAAACACTTGTCGTAGAACATGTCATTTTCTCGCAAAAGGTACAAACCTTCGAATGGCGCGGCGGTAAAATTATCGAGAAGCTGTTCGATGCCATGCTGAACGACAAAAACCTGCTGCCAGAGGACGAGAAGACAAGCTGGAGCCCAACCTCCGAGAGGCTGAATGCTAGGCTGGTCTGCGATTACATCGCAGGGATGACGGATACCTATGCGTTGAAAATGTATTCGCGCCTTTACGAGGCGGCGGGCGGCAGGCTTTTCGATATTTAATATAGTTGATAATTACCGGCATTTATATAGGTCATAGAAGCGCTTCTTTGGCAGGGTTTCTATGACTTATACATGCTTTGAATCGTTTTTTTAAAGTTTTTTATATTTAATTTCAAAAAAAGACTTGCAATGATAGTGTAATACATGATATATTCTAATTCCGGCCGAGAGAAACACGCGGACGACAAGCAAAACAAGCATTACAAACGAAAGAAAAGATTGCTCTTTGAAAACTGAACAACGAGTAATAACTGCCTCGCAAATCCTTCGGGATAAGCGAAAAAGCGATAACAAGTAATGAGCAAGTCAAACACCAATTTGGAGAGTTTGATCCTGGCTCAGGACGAACGCTGGCGGCGT